>CAVSAX010000011.1:0-232044 GCA_963725995.1 uncultured Acidobacteriaceae bacterium
GATTCACCCATTCCATAGCACTTGATCGGCTGTGGCCGGCCGGTCCGCCAACCGATGTCTGCTTTGAACCAAAGCGGATATCGCGCGAAGGCCCGGTTACTTCCGCGTTTGACCCAACTGAGACATTGACCGCGCCGGAACGACCAATGCAGACAAGGGTAGTTAGCATGCGTCATGGACAGCCCAGTCAGACCGCTCTGGGCGCGGCTGCTTATCGCGCTATTCATCAGACATTGGAGGGCGGAGCAATCTTCAAGGATCCGTTCGCGTCCAGAATTCTCGAGGAGCAGACAGTCGCCTCGCTGAATAAAACGGCGGCCGACGAATCGCTTCGGCCTTGGCGTTTGTTCATCGCCGCACGCAGCCGGTTTTCCGAGGATACGATAGCAGATTGCGTCGCGTGTGGCGTGCGGCAGGTTGTGGTGCTGGGCGCGGGTCTCGATACGTTCTCGCTGCGAAACCCCTTTAACAATCTCGGCGTCTACGTATTCGAAGTCGATTACGCAGCAACACAAGAGTGGAAGCGGGAGCGGATAAAGGCGGCAGGTCTCATCGTGCCGCAGTCACTTATCTTTGCGCCCATTGACTTCGAGCACGAAAGTCTCTCGGAAGGGTTGAGGAGAGTAGGGTTTCGAATGAACCAGCCGGCATTCTTCCAATGGCTTGGCGTCGTGCCGTATCTGACAAAGGAAGCAGTCTCGTCCACCCTGAAGTTCATTGCTGAGGTGCCGCGATCTGTCGTCGTTTTCGATTATGCCGAGCCTTTCCAAAATTATCCTGCTGAACGCCGCGGTGACGTCATAGCCACTGCAGAAAGAGCCGCCGCGCGAGGTGAGCCTTGGCTAAGTCTTTTCGATCCTGCGGACTTGTTCGAACTGCTGCGCAGCGATGGCTTTAGAACAGTGGAAGATTTAGGTCTTCTTGAAATAGTCGAACGCTTTTACGGTGAGCTGAAGCGGGACATCAGGATTGGACCGGGTCCCCATATCGTTCGGGCGTGTCGATAACGCGTCCGCTACATGTCAACTTCTCGACAAGCCACCGGCTTGCGTCAGCGCTGCTGCCATATTCGATCGCGTATGCAACCTGAACTCTCAGGCGAGCGCTTCACAATTATTTCAAAAAAAACTAGTCTATCGCTCTCGGAATTTTAAAACTTGATTGGAGCTTAATCGATCCTGCGTAAGGAGATTCCAGATGCCAAACGGAAAGCCGACGAGAGCAATTACAATGGGCGGTGGCGGACCGGCAGCGGGTCTGCATATTGGAGTTCTGGAAGCCTTTGCCAACGCCAAGCCACCAATAAACTTCGATGTGTGGTCGCTCTCCTGCATCGGAGCCTGGGTCGGCATCGTCTACAATCAGGCCGACAAAACGACTGCCAAGGAAAAGGTCGACGAAACATACGAGTTCTTCAAGAACGGCGTGTTTCGAGATGACGAAGACTACAAGCGCTTTCCCATCAATACCGTGTTCGGGCCGGATTGGCGCAGCAACATCGACGCATTCAACAAATTCGTTGGCGACCCAAACAACTACAGAGACTTTCAATTCCAGCCCTACAGGATGTTCGAGTACATCCAGGACTTACTGTCAATCGTAATGAACCAACTGCCGACCGGGGAGAAGAAACCTTTCAGGAAATTGGACGAAGGGGATCTCAATCGATGGATACTTAATCAGGTGATGGCTCCCAATCCGTTCATCCGTTACATGACGTCGCTGATGTACCTTTCCAAGTTCAACGGGCTATCGAGGATCAACTACCCCGACAGCGAGTTCATGCAGAAGATCAGGTTCGACCGGCTGCCCGGGGTAAAGCCCCTTATTTTCCACAACGCCTGGGATCTGGATCATCACGAACTCACATTCTTCGCAAATCGCCAGATGACGGTGCCGAATGTGGCCGACCGCGAAAGCATAAAAAAGAGCTACGGAGGCGCGATCACCGCACAGTCCTTGTGCGCGTGCTCGGCTCTTCCCTTCATCGAAGAAACCGTGGAGATCGACGGGACGACCTACTGCGAAGGAGCACTCGTCGACACGGTCAATTTCGAAGGCCTGGTCGATCTTCGAGTGGGAGAACGGAAGCTCGACGAAATATGGATCAGCCGGATTGTCGATTCCAAGCAGGTGCGAAAGCCGGAAAATCTTCACGATGCGCTGGCAAATCTCTGCCAACTGTTTGCCGCCAGCGTCGGCGAAGATGACGTCAAACTGTTCAAATACCACGTCCGGTACGATCGACAGAGCCGTACGGTTTCGAAAGGCAACGACACAAACGACCAGAACTCAAACGAAGCGAACGCCGACTGGAACGGCACGGTAGTCGAGATTTACGTCCCCGGGCACATCAATTTCAAATGGAATCACAGTAACCTCGACAACGGACGAAGGCTGGGGCGAGAGGCGGCGGAGCAGGCGATCAAGCAATATCGCAAGCACAAGGACACGCCCCATCCAGATGCACCGCTCTTCATCAACGAAAAACCCGAGGAGGATGCCGAGTGGCGACGCATACGCGACGATTATCGCAATCGGCGGAAAGTTCTGGCGGAGTTTGCTGCAGCGGATCATCCCAACTGATCGAGCACGGCCTTTGCCTGCTTGAGGTCCTGCGTCTCAAGTCCTTCGGAGAACCAACCGTAAACGGGCGCAAGCAGTTTCAGCGCTTCGTCGCGCTTGCCCTGCTTCATCCATAGCGCGGAAAGATCCGTCGCCGCCCGAAGTTCAAGAGCCTTGGCGCGTTGGCTTCTCGCGGCCGCCAGGCCCTTTTGGAGCAGCTCGGCTGCGGCATCCGGCGAACCGCGGAGGACCAACGCCCGCGCCTTTAGTCGGTACAACTCGGCCTCGAATATCCGTTCGCTGTTGCGGCTCATCGTTGTGAACCCCTGCTCGATCAAGGCGAGCGCAGTTTCGTATTCCTGGCAAAACAGCAAGGCCGGACACAACAGCACGTACAGCGCTGTAATCCCGAGCTGGTAACCCGCGCCACGATACTCATCCATCGCGGCCTGGATCGCCTCGACGCCACTGGACGACGAGTCAAGCAATGTCGCGCATATCCCCCGGACGGCTTGCGCCAATCCACGCCACTGCCGGAATCCGTGCTCCTCCGATAGGCTTTGACAGCGTTCTGCATAACCTTGCGCACGCGACATCTCGCCGCGAAGAGCGTGGAGAACGGAGGCATAGTAGCAGGCATATGCTTGCGAATGAGGATGACCGATCGCATCAGCACGCTGGATGGAGGCATCGATACTTGAGACTGCCGAATCGAAGTAACCGAGCAGCCAGAGAACCCACGACATCAGGGCGAGATCGGCTACATAGGCGTCCTGGCCAGCCGCTCGGGCCGCCAATCTTTCATCCTCGGAGCTCGCTTCGAACTCCGCAACCGCACGCTCGATGGCTTCACGGGCATCGGTGAGACGTCCCATGAAAAGCCGGATCATGGCCTGACCGCGGGTTGCGTTTATCAACGCCGGCCGATCGCCGCTCGTCTCTGCGAGCTGAAGCAGGACTGCAATCGTTTCTTGGGCCACCGGCAACTCACCCCGAATGACGCTCGCGGTGGTCAACCAGAACATGATTTGCAATTGCTCGGGGGGATCTCCGAGGCGGTCGCACAACTCCCGCGCACGCGCAAAGGTCGCTACCGCCTTGTTGGAGGCGGGCCCCTGGGCGGCGATCAGGCAGGGTCCCAGCGCGACCTGGAAATCAAGCTCCAACCTGTCCTTTCGCGTACCATCGGCCAGGCGGGCTGAGGCCTCGACACCTCGTTCCAGATGCACGATGGCTTCGAGGTTGGCCGAGCGCATGGCGGCTTTCTTGCCGGCCTGCAGCCAGTATCCTGCCGCCTTTTCGAACAGTGCCGCCTCGGTGAAATGATGCGCGACGGTTTCGGGCTGCGCTTCCACGATCTCGGGGAAACGCTGCTCCAGGGCTTCCCCGATCATCGCATGCAGCCCTGTGCGCCGGCTTCTCAGAAGTCCCGAGTAGGCCGCATCCCGCACGAGCGCATGTTTGAACGTGTAGACCGTCCGTGGTATCTCGCCCCGGCAAAATATCAGCTCCGATTGAACCAGCTGCGCAAGGGCCTCCTGAAGTCGCTCTCCAGGCAATCCGGCGATAATGCTCAACAATTCATAAGAAAACTCGCGACCCACTACGGCACCGATCTGAGCCACCTCCCTCACCGGAGCCAGCCGATCCAGCCTCGCCACGAGAGATGCATGCAGCGTCGTCGGAATCGCCATCGGGGGCAGAGGGCGGTTGAGGATGTATTGACCGTTTCGCTCCTCCAATAAGCCGGTTTCGAGCACCGTCTTTGTCAGTTCCTCGACGAACAGGGGCACGCCATCGGTACGGACGAGAATCTGGTCCATGACCTCCGGAGGGAGGGTCTTGCCGGCCGTCACACGCTCGACCAGCGCCGCACCGTTGCGTCGGTTCAGGCGCGTAAGCGAAACCGTCGTCACATGCGCCTGACCCGGCCAGGGCGGCATGAATTCCGGCCGTGCGGTGATTAGCAACAGTACACGAAGCTGCGGTACTCTTTCCAGTGTCAGCGTGAGTAGCTCAAGTGACGTTGGGTCTGCCCAGTGAGCATCCTCGAAGGCGACGAACACGGGCTGATGCGCAGCGAGGGCATTTAGCTGCATCAAGAGCGCCGTAAGCGTGATCTCCTTGCGTCTTTGCGGACTAAGCTCCGGCAGTTGGTGGCGGCTGCCGGCAGGCAGCAACAGCAGGTTCGCCAGAGGTGGCACGATCTTCTCTGCAGTACCGCCGGATTGAACGAGCAAAGCTTCGAGCTTGGCGAATTTCGTATCTGGCGAGTTCGGCTCGCTCGAACCCCGCAGCCCGTTCGAGTTGGCGGATGAATGGATAGAGCGCACTGCTGGTGTGATGCGCTGAACAGAAAAAGTGTAGCGCGATGTGCTGCCCGGTTTCCTTGAGCCGATCTTCGAGCGCTAACGCAATATGCGATTTTCCAATGCCCGGCTCTCCGGTCAGCACCACGGCGCTGCCCTCGCCACCCATGGCGTTGCGCCAGCGACGTAGCAGGAGATCGATCTCCTCGTCGCGTCCGATAGGAGGCGTCAATTTGGTCTTGTGCTGGGCTTCGAAGCGGCTTTCCACCCCGCTTGTTCTGAGTACTTCCCAAGCGGGTAACGGTTCGGGCCATCCTTTGAGCATGGCTGGACCGACGTCGCGGTATTCGAAATTGCCTTCAGTGAGCCGACGCGTACTCTCGCAGATCAGAACAGTGCCGGGCATCGCAAGCGCCTGCAGACGTGCGGCCAGGTTCGGCGTCTCACCAATGACCGCCTCTTCCTTTGCAGCGCCTTCGCCAGTCAAATCGCCGACCACCACCGTACCGGTAGCGATACCAACACGAACTGTTAGCGCGGTGCCGATATCTGTCTTGAGGTTAGCCACGGTGTTCACCAACGCTAGCCCGGCGAGGATCGCTTGCTCCGCATCATCTTCGTGCGCCTGCGGGAACCCAAAATAGGCGAGTACGCCATCCCCCATATAGCGGGCGATGACTCCTCCATCCTGGGTGATAATCTCGGCGATGCAGGCGAGATAGCTGCCGATTACCGCCCGCAAGTCTTCGGGATCGAGACGAGCCGAAAGCGCCGAGGAGCCCACCAAATCGCAAAACATGACAGTGATTTGACGCCGCTGAGGCTCTTCGCGCGGTGCGGGCTTGGCCACCGCTTGGGCAGGGGGAAAGACTGTCCCTGTAAGTTCACCGATTGCGCGCAGCATCTTACGCCGGTGTCCCAGCGGGAGACCAAGATCCTTCAGGTCTTGCTCCGTAAGATCGCCAACCACCGAGAGATCAATAGCGTTCTCGACGAATCGCGCCGCGTACTCACTCAAGCCGATCGATGCTAGCCATTCCGCAATAGCCGTCATGGCGAACCCGTGGTTCAGGCTTATGACGATACCACGTTTGGACGACGTGCGAAGGCTAGAGTACTGAGTCATTCGACCACGTCCATGTGCCACGGGAACGCACCCCAACGATAGCTCGGATCGCGAGCGGCGAATGTAAGCAGGTTCACACAGCCGCGGGGAAATGCGGATCGTGCGAGTTCCAATGCCGGGCGGCCCGACAGGCTTGCCGAAGCAGATCGCTCGCTTGATACATCTGGGCCGTGACCGTATGCTGAAATCGACTTTCTGGGTCCGGTTTGATGAAGGCATTGATCGCGCTGGTCGGACGGATAGGTGTCGATCCGAGCGACAGCGATGAAACGGCGCTGCGCAAGCGACTTGCAGTTGTCCTCTGCGCCGGAACGCTGCCCCTGACGCTGCTATGGAGCGCAATCTATCTCGCCATCGGCGCGCCGATCGCTGCTGCGATCCCCGGATTCTACACTGCCTTCACACCGATCAACACGGCAATCTTCGCTCACACCCGCAATTTCAGATTCTATCGCTTCACGCAGCTACTCCTCATTCTCCTCCTGCCGTGGCTCGTGACGCTGAGCCTTGGCGGGCTCAAGCAGTCGAGCGTCGTGATTATCTGGGCAGCGCTGTGTCCGCTTGGCTCTCTCTTGCTTGAGGACCTGCGCAGCACATCGTTTTGGATTGTCGGATTTGTCGTTCTGTTGATCTTGAGCGCTGCGATGCAGCCGGCTCTTACGCCGGCCGCATTGCCTGAATCTTTCGTGACCTGGTTTTTCGTTCTTAACGTCGGTGCGGTTATTACGATCACCTTCGGCCTTCTCTACTATTTTGTCGGTCGGCGGAATTTTTTCCAGCAACAAGCCGAAATGCTGCTGCTCAACATCCTGCCCAAGGGGATATCGGACGCTCTCAAAGTTGGGCAGCGCACGATCGCCGAGGAGTATCCTGCCGTCAGCATCCTGTTCGCCGACGTGGTCGGATTCACGCCAATGGCCGCCAAGATGACGCCGATGGAGCTGGTTGATCTACTCAACCAGGTGTTTCTTTGCTTCGACGGGCTGGTCGAGAAATACGATCTGGAGAAGATCAAGACGATTGGCGACTGCTACATGGTCGCTTCCGGCGTACCGCGTAGCCGGCCAGACCACGCGACCGCACTTGTCAACCTCGCGCTGGATATGCAGGCCGCCGTCGCGGGAACGCGGTTTGGCGGCCGCCAGCTTGCCTTCCGCATTGGTATAAACTCCGGCCCGGTAGTGGCTGGCATCATTGGCCGCAAGAAATTCATCTACGACCTCTGGGGAGAGTCAGTCAACCTTGCGAGTCGCATGGAATCGCATGGACGCACGCGATGTATCCAGATCACCGGCAACACCTACGAATTGGTCAAGGATGCGTTCCACTGCGAAGCGATGGGAATAATGGAGGTCAAAGGCGCGGGCCAGATTGAGGTCTGGCACGTGCTTGACGGTAAGAAACCTGGTACGGCGGGCGGCCTTTCCGCGAACGCCGCTCGACTGAGTTGATCAACTGCTCTGCTGTTTCTGCGGCGCATGAGTCCCTTCATGGCACTTTGAGACACGCCGCCGGGCACTGAGAACGTCCGTTTACCGGGCTGGAGCGGGAGTGTCGGCGTGGCCCCGCAGCGTCAGAGTGAGGAGCGCCGATGCCAGCAGGGCAACAGCCATGAAGAGGTATGACGCGTCCGAACTCCCCGTCACTCCGTTGAGCCACCCGACAAAATACGATCCCACGAACGATCCAAGCGCGCCGCAGCAGTTTATCAACGCGATTGCGCCGCCCGCCACGTTGCGGGGCATCCTCTCGGCTATCCAGGCGAAGAACGGGCCATACGGTGCGTACATCGTGGCACCGGCAACCACGAGCAGAGCGTAGCCGAGCCAGAAGCTCGACGTTCCCAACAGGTAGGACCCGTAGAACGCTATTGCCCCGATCAGCAGAAACGGCCACACGAAATTCTTCCGGTTGCCGCTGGCGTCCGAAAAATACGAACCGATGATCATCAATGCTGCAGCGGCAAGATACGGCCCGGCCGACAGCCAACCAACCAGCACGATCGAAGTTTCGCCCGCCGCTTTCAACATGGAAGGCAGCCAGATGACGAAGCCATAGACGCCGACGCTCCAGCAGAAATACTGGATAGCAAGCGTGATGACCATGGGCGTGCGGAATGCCGCCGCGTAATCCCGGACCGGCTTGAACTGGCGCTGTTCGTCTTCGAGCTTGCGCTCGAGTTCGACGCGCTCATTGGGATCGAGCCATTCTGCCTGGGCCGGCCAATCGTTCACCATGGCACGCCAGACAAAGGCCCAGATAATCGGCGGGGCGCCTTCGATGATGAACATACCGCGCCAGCCGAATGACTGGACCAGATAGCCGGAGACGATCGACATCCAGAGCACGGTGATCGGATTGCCGAGAATGAGGAAGGTATTCGCACGCGAGCGTTCCGCCTTCACGAACCAGTGGCCGAGAAAGATCAGCATCCCCGGCAGCACCACGCTCTCCGTCACGCCGAGCAGAAAGCGGTCCACGTAGAGCAGTCGAATGTCGGTCAGTAGTCCGGTTGCGGCGGCGAAAATGCCCCACAGGATGAGACTCCAGAAAATCAGCTCCTTCGCACTTCGCTTCTCCGCGTAGTAGGCGGCCGGCACCTGGAAGAAGAAATAGCCGAGGAAGAAGAGCGCACCGAGCAGCGAGGACGCGGCGGCGTCGATATTGAGATCGTGCGCCATGCCGCCCGCGGCACCCAAACTGTAGTTGGCGCGATCGACATAAGCCAGGCTGTAGGTGATGAACGCGATCGGTATCAGCCGGCCCCAGCGGCTGGAGTAGTAGGGGCCCGCTGCTATCGCAGACATGACGGTCCACCTCCCATAATCCTTCTCCCACAAAATGCGTCATGCATCGCTTCTTGGCGGCGTTAGCGCCAATTAAGCGCCTCCGACCCTCAGTGGTAAAATGATGAAGGCATGCAGAAGTTCCTGGCGTAAAGCGGACATCAGGCAAGTTTGTCGGCGTCCACTCAGGACCCAGCCGGTGTGAAAACGCGGTTTCACACAGGCTGGACCCGAAGCGGACATCGGCTGCTCGCGAGACTCCTGACTTTGTCACAGATCAGTCACATTTGAAAAAGGGGTTGTTGCCCGCTAGGCACATCTTCCGGGGGGTGAATCAGGTAAATTAAAGCTTCAAATGTAGGGTGGCTCGAAATCGCAATCACGCGACGAGACGGAGGGGACTACGATGAAGAAGTTTTTGTTAGCGACAGTTGCGTTGGGTGCTCTCGGCATGACCGCTCCCGCTTCGGCTGCTGATATGGCTCCTCGTTATACCAAGGCACCGCCCCCAATGGTGGCTCCGATCTACGATTGGAGCGGGTTCTACATTGGCGCGAACGGCGGGTGGGCTGAGAGCCATAGTTGTGTGGATTTCTTTGCCGCGGCTGGCTTGGACGTCAGCGAGGGCTGCGCTAATCGATCCGGTGGCATCGCCGGTGGCCAGATCGGTTATCGCTGGCAAAGCAGCCAATGGGTATTTGGTCTGGAAGCGCAGGGCGATTGGGCGGATCTCAGCAACCAACGCCTCAGCCTCGCCGATCCCTCTTTCTCTACCCGCACCAAAACCGACGGCATCGGCCTTTTCACCGGCCAGATCGGTTATGCTTGGAACGCCTCGCTGTTTTACTTCAAGGGCGGCGCGGCGATGACGGACACCCGCTTTAGCGTCCTCGATACCGCCAGTGGCGTTGAACTGGCTGCCGCAAGCGCGACACGCTGGGGTGGCGCGGTAGGTGTTGGATGGGAGTATGCCTTCGCACCGAATTGGTCCGCCGGTATTGAATACGATCACCTGTTTATGGGCAGCGCGAATAATTCGTTCACGGCTACCGATCGACGTCTGGTCGGTTTTCTCAACGACCGGATCAGTCAAGACGTGGATATGCTCACTGTGCGTATCAACTACCGCTTCGGGTATGCCGCGCCGATTGCCGCTCGTTACTGATTTCTCTCCGATCTCCAGCAAACTCAAAGCCCCGGTATCGTCCGGGGCTTTTTTTGTGATGAAGAGAAGTGGACTCGCACGTGTCGTGGCCGCTTTTGGCAGATTGTGTTCTCTAATTCCGGGTATGGGTGTCAAGCTCTCCAACAATCGTCCTTGCCGGGCCCACTGTTCTCTCCGCGGTAGGGGTGAACCCTCCGCATGATGGCGTAAGGTGACTGCGATGCTGGCGAACTGAAGCCGCGGTGCTGCCCGAAATTGCCGGCCCGCAAGGTCCCACGTTCAATCCACGAAAAGGCCCGAGACGTTGCGCGCGATATCGCGACGACCGACGCCTATGTCAGCTCGCGCCGTGAACGGAAGAAGATCGAAATGCTGTTTGCGCACCTGAAGCGAATCCTGCGCCTCGACCGGCTGAGGCTGAGAGGTCCTTGTGGCGCTCGAGACGAGTTCCTCCTGGCTGCCACCGCCCAGAACCTCCGAAAGCTGGCAAAGCTGATCCCACTACCCGCCCCAATGCCTGCCTGAGCACAAAAGAACTCACGCGCGCTTGGCTACTCGCACGATCTCGAACAGCTTCGCCGCCGACTTCTTCAACAAAATCGGCACCAAACGGACATGCTCGATTAAGCTGACGATGCGCGCACTTGAAGGCAGAACGGACATGCCATCGAAGCCGAGCCAATTCCGCGAATGGCCGCCTGCGGCAACCGCGCGGCGCTTACCTATCGTTTCATTAAAGTTGGCCATTTAACCGTAAATCGGGTTCTCGATTTTCACGACGATTGCAGAGCGATATTCTCAGTGCCAATTGAACTTGCTGTTCCTGAAGTACCAAAGCCAGCGCGCCCACGTACCGATTGGACTGCACATGATCAAGCATTCCACAGATGGTCTGCTGTTCTTTGAAGGCGGCCGCGAATTGCGCATTTTGGCTTGCGAGATTAGTCGAACCAGCGCCCTAGTGCACTCAGATGGACTGGGCCTCCTGCCGATACACTTCTACATCACGTTCGACGACTTTCTCACAGTTGGAAAATGCCGACTTGCATGGAGATATCGGGACGATATCGGCGTAATCTTTGAAAGATGGCTTGATATCCGTCAAGGCATCCCGCTCGATCGAGTACAGTGATGGCGCTGCGGTGGCCTGGCAATTCAATGGGATGAGACGTTCACAGCGGTTACTGGCTTCTCCTGGCCTCTCAAGGCTTCGAGAAGTTCATCGGCCGAGAAGGGCTTGATCAGGACCGAGACGCCTTGCGCAGAAATCGAGACCACCGTTTGCGATCTGATGTCGCCGGTCATCACGATGGCCGGTACGTTCCGGCCAAGGGCGGCACGCAGGTGCCTAATGGTCTCGATACCATTTCCTGAGCCACGCAGGTTGTAGTCACACAGCAGCACATCCGGGCGCAGGCCCTGCGCTCTGACCAGAGTCAAAGCTTCCGTCGCCGTTGCAACAATGGTGGCGTCAACCCCTCTCTTCTTCAACAGTCTCCCGAGCGCCGAGCGCACGGACGCCTCGTCCTCGATCGCGAGAACGCTGCCCAGGAAGGCTTCATTGTGAGGACGCACCGGCGGCGCCGCTTCCGGCACCTTGACACTCGGATCGACCGCGCGGAACCTCAATGAAAAACCGCGTGCCCTTCCCCGGAATCGAGCGCACGTCGATACTGTGATCCAGGACTTCTCCGAGCCGCTTCACGATCGCAAGGCCCAAACCAAACCCGCCCCGTTCCGCTCCGTCGGACCCCTGATAGTACTCATCGAATATGTGCGGAAGTTGGTCTTCGGTGATACCGACGCCACTGTCCCAGACTTCAATGCGAACATTGTCGCCGGCTCGCCGGCATCCAAGCAGAATTCGTCCCCTGTCCGTGTACCGGACCGCATTCGACAACAGGTTACGGATCATCTCCGCGAGCATGCGCCTGTCGCTGCGGATGATGAGCTCGGAACGGACGATGCACAGTCGGAGCCCTGTTTCCTGCACAGGCGCGACGAAGTCTCCAGCGAGCGACTCGAAGATTTCGTCGAGCGAAAACTCGCTCACGGATGGACGCAGGTTTCCGGATTCCAGCCTGTTCACGTCGAGCAGGCTCGACAGGATGCTGGTCATGGTGTCCAGTGATTGCCCGATTCCAACGACAAGATTGCGCGCCTCACCGCTCGGATGGTGCGACTCAAGCGCCGCCTGCAGAAATTTCAGGGTTTGCAATGGCTGTCGCAAGTCATGGCTTGCGGCGGCAAGAAAGCTCGATTTGGCGCGATTGGCCAATTCTGCTGATTTCCAAGCGTCCTGTAAGCGGGCTTCCCTCTCGAGAATCGCGCTTTCGTGAAGCCTCCGCTCGCTAAACAGAGCCGCAAGAACCAGGGCGCCTAGTGAGATCGCGAGGATGGTAGCCTGGGCCCCTAGCACACGCTCTTCGATCGACAGGTGCAAGTCCCCGAAAATGCCGATTGCAAAGGTTGTCGTCCAGACAATCGTGATCGCAATGATGAACGTGGCAACCGCGGTGAACGCTGGACGAAGGCGAGATGCGATCCAGAGCAGAAGTGGGCAGAGCGCGCCAATCGCGAGCTCCGCGGTCCAGGGCTCATTGGGCAAGAAAACCAGCAACGCGCATACGAGGGACACCACAGCAAGCGCCAAAACGCCTTCCGCGATCTCGCGCCGCGGCGGGAGGTTGCGCGCGAACGACGCCAGCCCGATCGCGAGCGGTGCCACCGCAATGATCCCGATCGCGTCAGAAGAGAACCAGTGAAACCAGATCACCGGCGGGGACGCGGCCGACCCGTGAAACAGTACAAAGCCTACCGTACCCATAATGCCGGAGAGGCTCGTTGCAACAGCGGTCGCGGCAAATAGCGCCAGCACTCTTCGCAGTTCATTCAAGTTGAATGGGGAACCGCAAAAGCGATGGATCAGGCCCGCGACGATGACGGCGTCACCGGCGTTCGCGACAGCAAAGAACACCGAGCTCCAGATGTTGCGATCGCCCAGCAAATTGGCCGCGATCGTTGCAGCTACCACCCCGACGACGACAGGCCACTGTGCCGCAGGACCAAGGGCGATCAAAATCCCTGAAGCCACTCCCGCGGCGGGCCAGAATACGGCAACACCATCAGCCGGCTCCAGCAAGGCAAGGCTCAGCCGCGCGGTGACAAAATAGGCCACTGCCACTCCGACGGTCAAAATAACGTTTGCCCCGCTTACGAGCGGCTGGTGAGCCAAAATGACCGTCTGTTTTGCGGCAGTGCCCAGTGTCCCCTCCGCTCGTCTCGGCCAAAATCCCTGACGTGCAAAGCATTGCGCCGTCGCCGCGACATCGCCGGTGCGGCGGCTCTAGCGACTATAGGCCCGCCCTTCCGCTCAAGCCACCACGTTGCAGTACATTCGTCTCCTTTTGGCACATCGCGTCATTTCGGTGCGCTGCCGAATTTGGTCGCTATGGGAGCATAGCGGACGTTGAGTAGGACGCGCCGCCTCCCTGTAACTGCAACCACGGATTTTCTTGAACCAGATATCCTCGATAAGCGCGGTTGCGCGGTCCCCCCACTTTTTTTCGCCCTCAAAGGACCCCAGCCCGACATCTCTTGAGACAGTCTCTGGGGCGCGTCTCCGCGTTGCGCGTCCCGCTGATGGACCTTGCGACCGATTGCGGAGGGGGCCGCCATCGCTCGACGGTCGGCTTCAGCGTGAAGCGTCAGCACGACCACGACGATGTCGGCATCCGTCGTCGGGCGGCGCGCCGCAGCAGCATAGTCAGGCGCATCGGACGGCATAGGCGGCGCGCATCCACCACTGGATCGACAGTCGTTGGAATAATATTTTTCGATGCATGAAGGGCCTCGTTTTGGCGACCACCGCCCTCCCATGGATCAGATCAGCCATGCCTGAGGAACCCGGTAATGGTCACGCAATTAGGTTGCATTGCTCGACGCCATCAGACCATCCTCTTCTGGAGAAAAGGGGATCAGTGCCGGGTTTCGTGCATATTGTAGACGACGATGCGCCATTCGCGACGGCGATGGAGCGTCGCTTGAAGCAAGCCGGTTACGAGGTCGCGACCTATGGTTCGGCCCAGCATTTGCTGGATAGCTTGCCTCGCGAGAGTATCCCGAGCTGCATTCTACTCGATGTGCGGATACCGGGACTGAGCGGTCCGGAGTTGCAAGAGCGCCTCAGCGAACTTGGCTCGACGCTGCCTATCATCTTCCTCACCGGCTATCCTGACATTCGTACCACGGTGAAGACCATCAGGGCAGGTGCGGAAGATTTTCTGACCAAGCCCCTATCATCGGACCAGCTTCTTCGCGCCGTTGAACGGGCGATTGGGCGTCATGAAGTGGCGCGTAGTCTGAAGAGCAAGCTGGACGCTGTTCGCTCTCGTATCGCAACATTGACGCCGCGAGAGCGGCAGGTCTTCGAACTTGTCGTTCGCGGTAACATGAACAAGCAGATCGCCCGCGCGTTGGGCAGAACCGAACGGACGATCAAGGCCCACCGACAGAAGGTGATGGAGAAAATGCAGGTCCGGTCGGTGGCTGAACTGGTTTCCCTTGCTGAACGAGTTGGCCTCTTGGGCGACGCATCCGGTAGCCAACCGACGGTTTAGGCTCAACAGTTTTCAAGCTGTTATTGTCCTATGGGACAACAGGAAATTCGTCCCGCGAGGCGCACCAAGAGCCGGCAAATAGCGAACCTTGTTCTGCATTATTGTGCGCCGGCGGTATTTCAACACAAGGTCATCGTGACAAGGGCCAGCATCCGCGCCGGACGGATCAGGAATGAATCAGACTTGGTATGTCACGTTTGAAGTACCCAGGACCTCAAGCTGACGCCGGCATGTTTGCAGCCGTCTGCTTTGCAGCGGAAGCGCAATTGAAAGGAGCTCTACACCAGGTAGAATGGCAGGAGCTCTTACCCCCATCGGCTACTGCGAAAGTTTGACGAACTTCGGAAACTGGAGCTTTCCTTCCGCGATCTTGGCCGGCCAGACCGTGACTTGCTTGGCGTTCTGCCACTGGAACACAAGGCCCGTGACGTAGCCCGGGCCGGCCTTGATGCCGTGGGTGAACTCGTCGTCCTTGCCGTAGAACTCGATATTGCCGATCGTGCCTTCGAACTTGGTCTTTTCCATCTCCGCGACCATCTTGTCGGGATCGGTCGAGCCTGCGCGCTTGATCGCTTCCGTAATGATGTAGACGTCGTCATAGGCGGTGTAGCCGGTATAGGCCGGTGGCATGCCGTATTTGGCCTTGAAGGCCTGGGCGAAAGGTTTTGTCTTCGCCGTCACCGCGACGTCGGGGGTGGCGACCGCGAGCGACGGCACGCCGTCGGCGGCGCCGTTGGTGTCGTTCCAGAAGGTCGGGCTCAGTGCCTGCGCCGAAATGCCGAACATCGCAATCGGCACCTGCTGGTTCTTCCACTGCACGGTCGGCTGCACGCCGACATGGGAGATGCCGGTCACGATCGCGTCCGGCTTCTTGCCCTCAATGTTGTTGAAGATCGGCGTGAAGTCGGTGGTGTCGGGCGAGAAGCGGATGTGATCGACGACCGTCATGCCGGCTTTCGGCAAGCAGGCCTCGTAGCCGACATCGAGTGGCTTGGTCCAGGCGGCGTCCTCGCTCATGATCGCGGCCGTCTTGAACTTGAGCTGGTCGACCAAAAGCTCCTTGGCGGCATCGCAGACGATCTGCGCTTGTGCCGCCGAGGTCAGAAAGCCGTGGAAAGTGTACTTGTTCTTGTCGTAGTCGTTATGGATCGCTTTCGTGATCTCATTCGAGGCGGCGCCGGGCGTGATCATCGGCATCTTCAGCCGGGCCGCCCAGGGCTCGAGCGCCAGCACGACTTCACTGATATAGCTTGCGATGACGGCGGAGACCTTGTCCTCGCTGACTGCGCGCTGAAAGGCGCGGACCGAATCCGCAGACGAGCTCTTGTTGTCATAGGTGACGATCTCGATTTTGCGCCCGAGCACGCCACCCTTCGCGTTGATCTCGTCGGCGGCAATCTGTGCGCCGCCCGGCGTCGCCGCGCCAGCTATCGATTGCACCTCGGCGATGACGCCGATCTTGATCGGGTCTGCCGATTGCGCATGGGCCGCCGAGCCAAGAAATATCGCTGCTGCGCCCGCAAGCAGGGTCGTCGTGCCAGATGGCTGCATCGTTCTCTCCCTTTATATTATTTTGTATCGTTCGTTTCCTTTGCTGCGCCGCGGTAAGCATAGCGCTAGCCAAGTCTATGCTTGCCGTTCGGAAGTTGAAAGCGTCGGGAACTCATGTCCGCGGGCAATTGGAGCCTATTGCGGTCGCGGTATCGGCCTCTCTGCGTCGCGTCAGTGAACATCAGAATGTCGCCTCGACCCGCGAGGATTCCATTGCGAACGCTGAATCCTTTACCACGATTGGAGGAATTTTCCAGCAAGTGCACCACGGGATCGAGTTGGACAAACTCTTTTACGATTTTTGCGGTCGAGTCTGTGGAACCGTCGTTCACCACGATGACCTCCGCAGACCAGTTTCGCGAGTGAACGCATTCCAGAACAGCCGTCAGTGTCTTCCCGATGCGCGCGGACTCGTTATACGCGGGAATCACGATGCTGAACTGCGGGTTTGGCATGATTTTCTTCTTACTCTCTCTTTGGAAATCTTGAGTATCATACGCTTTTTCAGAATTTACCAACCCTCATCTTCCCCCTAGAAGCCCCATGGAGTGCTACACTCCCGGCTATGGAAGAACGCAAACGATCGCTCGGATTCTGGCTCCTGATTGGGGGTGGACTCTTCGCGATTTTCCTCATGCTCGTTTCGCTCATCATCTTTGTTACGCTCCGTAATGTCACCGGAAATACGAAATTTGCGGCAATGGGCGGCGGGAACATCGGAGTCATTGATATAGACGGCGTCATCCTGAGCGCCGATACCCTGGTTGACCAGCTTCGAAAATTTCAGGATGACAGCTCTATCAAGGCGATCATCCTGCACATCAACTCTCCGGGTGGGGGCGCGGCAGCATCTCAGGAAGTCTATGAGGAGGTGCGCCGGCTACGCAGCGAAAAGAAAAAGCCGATTATTACTTCCATTGAGAGCGAGGGCGCAAGTGGCGCTTACTACATCGCGTCTGGCACAGAGAAGATTTATGCCAATCGCGCCAGCATCGTCGGCAGCATCGGCGTCATCGCCGAGTGGGTTAATTATGGAGACTTGCTCAAGTGGGCGAAACTCAAGCCCGAAGTACTGAAGGCTGGAATCTTGAAGGACGCGGGTTCGCCCATGCGCGACCTGACTCCCGCGGAGCGAGCTTACATGCAGGGGCTGATCGACAATATGCATGCCCAGTTCATCAGCGATGTCGCGGCGGGTCGCGGCCTTTCCACTGAAATAATTAAACCTCTGGCCACGGGACAGGTTTGGACCGGAGAACAAGCACTTCCCCTTCATCTCATCGATCAGACCGGCACTTTTCGGGTCGCATTGCTCGAAACGGCAAAGAAAGTCGGCATCAATGGGGAGCCACATGTGGTAAAACCAGCGGTAAAACGCCGTGGAGTTCTGGATTTAATCGACGGCAATATTGACGATTTATTCCCAAATCCGGGAAAGCTACTGGAAAAAAATGCGGGTTTCTATTTTCTTTGGAAATAACGGCGTCCCCGGAGCATCTACTCTAGGTAACTAGTAGATAAAACTTGGTATCCTATACTTTTGGAGCAGAGCCGACCATGACTAAAGCAGATCTGGTTGAGGAAGTCACCCAGTTGGGCGACCTGACGCGGCGCGATGGAGAAGTAATCGTGGACACGATCTTTGAGTCCGTAATCCAGGCGCTACAATCGGGCGATAAGATCGAGATTCGCGGATTTGGTAGTTTTCGGATTCGCCAGCGCAAACCCAGGATCGGTCGCAATCCAAAGACCGGAGCCAAAGTAGACGTTCCAGCCAAGAGAGTCCCCTACTTCAAGCCAAGCAAGGAACTGCGCGATTTGGTCAATCCTAAGGGCGCAGGCGAAGCGGACGAAGTCGACGACGAAGAAGCAGAAGCATAAACGGATCCATTTGGAACTGTAGCCAGGCGCGGCCTCAAGCCGCGCCTTGGCTATTTAGACCGCACCTATCGCCGAAAGCATTCGCCCTGCGAATCCGCGCTCCCCCCGATGAGAAAAATATCGGTTTCGAAGGCAACTGGTGCATTCTCCTACTACCGAAATCGACTCCTCTGGAAGCTCTGCGTCCAAAAGCTGACGCCGGTTGGCTTCTGCCAGGTCAAGATGAAGCTGAGGGCCAATATCGCTGTGTCCTGGCGCCCTTGCTGACAAGAACAACATCGGATATTTGTTCCGGATCGGGTCGCTGTCGTAAATTTCCCGGAACAGCCCATCCGCGTAGGAAAACTGCGATTGGAACTCATGCAGCACTTCCTCTCCGATCGCGTAACAACATTGACCAATACCCGGTCCAATGGCCGCAATCAGATCTCGCGGATTGCTGCCAAATTCCAGGCGCATTTTCCCCACTCCGGCCTCAACGATGCGGTTCACCGTGCCGCGCCAGCCTGCGTGGAAGGCCGCTACTGCGTGGCTTTTCTTGTCCGCGATCAATACCGGGATGCAGTCGGCCGTCTGGATTCCCAAAACGACACCTGGCTCGTCCGTCATCAAGCCATCTCCGGACAACACCGCGTGGTCCGCAGCCTGTTTTCCATCCACGCGCAGAATCTGCGTGGAATGGATCTGCCGAATGGTTACCAGCTTTGGGGACGTGCTTTCGCGACTGACGACACTGAGCGCCGAGAGAAAACGGCGGCGATTTTCCAGCACGTTTGTTTCGCTGTCATGTGAGGTAAATCCAAGGTTCAGGTCGAGACGCTTGTCATCTTCACCCTGCCGATATGCTTCTGTGACCCCGCCCATCCGCGTGCTGAAGCCGTGTCGGAGCCACGGAAACTTGTTCCATGCCGCAACACGAACGATCTCGATGGGGGTGACTTCGTCCTGTTCCTGTTCCAAGTATCTCAATTTCTCTCCCGGCTTCCGCATACAGCGATTCTAGAGCCGTGAGATAGGCACGCACCGACCAGGAAGGGTCTATCGGTTGGAATTCGGGCAGAATGTCCCGGAAAGCACATGGGCCCGCTTTCCAGCGGGCCCGCTCAGAGGCGTTTGAGGTGGGAAGCCAAGGATTGGTGTTGAGGCGAGAGTCTGCAAAAGCAGACGGAACTACCGAGAATTAGACTTCTGAGGTGGGCTAGCTATGGAAGTTGCCTCTAGTGTTACTGGTATAGATGCACTTTCCTTGCCATAGTTGCCACCAATGAAAATTCTTTAGCCAAATCATCCAAGTGACTGAGAACACACATAGAATGCTACAAACTCTGCACATCGAAGACTTGCACACATCTACCCAGTTGGCCAATGTGGTATACAAATACCACATTTAAGTATTCAAATGCCATTCTTGGCGTCCAGCTCCATATGTTGGATCTTATTCAGCAACGCTTTATAGCTCACTCTCAGGCGTCTCGCCGCCTCACGCCGATTCCACCGTGTATCTTCCAACATTGCACGAATAGCTTCGCGTTCCGCAAGCCACGCCGCCCGCTGCCCGATCTCCAAAAGTGATGGAGCCGCCGGCGCAATGGCATCTTCGGCCGGTGCCGCTTCCGGCGAAGACTTCGCCGCTTCTTCCGCAGTGTGAGCGGAAAGCTCGCGCACAATCTGGTTGGCGTCACTGACGATTACGTACCGCTTGCACAGATTCTCCAACTCCCGAATGTTGCCCGGCCACGAGTAACCGCATAGAAAATCGAGCACGTCCGGTTCCAGGGGGACCAGGCTCCGCCGATAGACCACCGCATATTTTTCCGTGAAGTAGCGGATCAAAGCCGGGATCTCCTCCCGCCGTTCGCGCAGTGGGGGAACGCTCACGGTGACAACATTAATGCGATAGAAGAGATCCTCGCGGAACAGCCCAGCGGCCACGCGTTCTTCCAGTATCTGGTTGGTGGCGCACACCACGCGAACGTCTACCGCTACATCCTTCTTCGCGCCCAGTCGGGAGAATTCACCATCCTGCAGCACATGCAGAAGCTTGGCCTGCAGTCTTGGCTCCATTTCTCCAATCTCATCCAGAAAAAGCGTGCCGCCATCCGCCATTTCGAACTTGCCGGGTTTACTGCGAACCGCCCCCGTGAAGGCGCCGCTCTCAAATCCGAACAACTCGCTTTCCAGCAGTTCACCGGGGATGGCGGCGCAATTCACCTTAATGAATGGCTTATGGCTACGCTCAGAGAGCGCAAAGATCATGCGTGCCACAATCTCTTTTCCCACACCACTTTCTCCCCGAATCAGGACGGTGGCGTTGGTATTCGCGACTTTGTTGATGGTTTCGCGAATCCGAAGCATGCGCGGCGAAGAGCTGAACAGCCGTGGAAAATCCTGGAGTGTTTCCTGGTACCGGCTCGCTGCGCCCCGCTCCACCACGCCATCCGCTGAAGGGGCATCCGCAATCCGGGCCATCACGCGATCGAGCTTCGGGCCCATTACCTCTTTAATCAATGGAAGACTCAGGAACTCCGTTGCTCCCATTTTCGCGGCATCAAAGGCAACTTGTGGTGATGCTGGCGCAAAAACAATCACGGGAAGTGTGCGGAAACAGCGATGCAGCTCTTCCAGGCACTCTGCGCTTGTGTCCAGCTCTAACAGCACCACGTCAGGACGCACAGCCGAGACGCGCGCAAGAACACTCTCCATCGAGAGCGACGATATCTCGTCGACGGCGTCGCCTCGCGCGCGGAAATATGCGCGGAGAGCACTGCTGGCCTCCGCACGTGAGGACGCCATCAGTGCCCGAAGCTGCTTGTGTTCGGGCATGTTAATGGCATTGTAGATCGGAATTCGCGCGATTCCCTGCCGGAATTTACTAAGTTCTGACTGAGGCGGTTACTAATACCCAAAAGCCGTTTCATGGCGGCAATCGAATGGAGGAACCGCACCGTCCTGAAATGGCCGAGCGCCGGATTTGCAAGGCGACCTTACGCCGTGACGAATTCCTCGCCCACCCACTTCTCGAATGCCGCAAAACTGTGTTCCCTGCCAAGAAAATCGAGAACCAGCAGGTTCCCCGGACGGGATCCGCCGGGCTCCAATACACTGCGCCGGTAGCGCATTGCCGCTGGACCATCCAGCGGATTTTCAGAATCGAATTCTTTGAAAAAATCGAGCGCAATCACCTTGTCGAAAAGATAGGTGTAGTAGTTCGAGGAGTAACCCACAAGGTGTGTGAAGGCGCTATACATGCAATTGCCCTCGATCCATCGGTAGGGCAAAAAGCGTTGATAGTCGCCCTTTAGAAGTGCATCAGGATCGAGTCCGTCGGGATGGTGGCTGTGCATGTCCAGCGCATAGCTGGTGTAGAACAGCTGCGTGCGCACCCAGTCTGCGCGCCCGAAAGCGCTTGCCCGGTTCATTCTCGACACCAGTTCCGCAGGAAGCGGCTGATTGGTCTGGTAGTGCAACGCAAACCCCGCGAGCAGGCGGGCGTCGCGGAAAAACTCTTCCAGCATTTGCGAGGGAACTTCGACGAAATCCCCTTCCGTCGCAATCCCGCTGAGGCCAGCCCATTTCTGATGGCCTCCGAGAATGGCATGCATCAGGTGTCCAAATTCGTGAAAGAACGTGACCACGTCGCTGAACTGCATCAATCCAGGATCATCGGGCTTGCCGCCGGGAAAGTTACAAATCAGCGCGGCAACCGGGATTTGCTCCCCGGCCACGCCCGGCACCATGGGCGCTGCGCTGAACCATTTGTCCTTACCTTCGCGCGGGTGCATGTCGAGAAAGAAGCGCCCAATATGCTTCTCACCATCGAAGACTTCCCACGCAGAGACAGAGGGATCCCAAACCTTGACGTGCGCAGGTTCGAATGTCACCTGGAACAGGCGCGCCGCGGTCTCCAGAATGCCCTTCTGCACGCGTTTGTATGCGAAGTAAGGCCTGACTACCTGCGAGTCAAAATCGAAGGCTGACCGGCGATATTGCTCCAACCAGTAACCTCGGCTGGCCGCGTCCAGTTCCGTTGTCTGGGGGTGTCGGGCATGGGCAAAATCGAGCACCATTTTGTACTCGCGCTCCGCACCCGAACGCGACACCTTCTCCAGATTGTCGATCAACCCGCGCATGTTGACGGCCGATTTCATCATCTGGTTGGCAGTGGCCAAGTCGGCCCAGCTTTCAAAACCTAGAATTGTCGCGATCTGCTGCCGGGTACTCATCAAATCCAGGAGTATTTGCCGGTTCTGCGGATAGGCTCGCGTGTTGTACGCCAGAAACATGCGCTGCCGCAGTGCATCGCTGGTCGCAAACGTCATCACGGGCATGTAGTCGGGATAATCCGTCGTCAGCGTGATTGTCCCATCTACACCGACGGGATGACTCTCGATGAAGTCGGGTGGCAAACCCTCCAGTTCGGCGACATTTTCGACGACTACCCGATTTGTTCCGTCCTGCACGTTGCGGCTGAAAGTGAGAGAGAGAGCCGTTGCTTTGTCCTGCAGCTCCCGAATCTGGGCGCGCGTTGCGTCGTCCTTATCAACACCCGCCAGGCGGTATTCGAGAAGCGTTCGCTTGACGTAATGCCGCGTAGGTTCGTCCTCATCGCTGATATCCATCTCGCTCAACGCCTGGTACACGTCGCGATTGAGCGAAAGGGCGGTACCGATTTCCGCGATCCTCTGCGTCATTGCCTCGGCGGTGTCGCGGATCGACTTGTCTGGGTGAACGCTGTTTAGCACGCCGGTCTGCGAAGAGGTTGAACTCAGCTCCGAGATCGCATTATCAAAGTGACGCAAGGTGTTCTCTGCGGTGCGCGGACCGGGCACCGCCAGAAGCGCCGCAATTTGCTGGTGATGAGCTGCCAGCCGTTCGTCCACCCACGTTTCGAGTCCCTGGGAACTCATCGCCGTTTCCCATGGATGAATCATTTCCAATGTCGACATTCCACGAACCTCTCAGGGGATTTCAGCTTAAATCATCCCGGTTGGATTGAAAGTATTTGCCGCCCGCGACCCTGCTTACAGGGCTTATAGTTTTAGTGATTCAAATCACTCATGAGACTTATGTTGCATCCTGGCTCGATGATGCGTAAGATGCCGCAATTGCAGACATGAATGTTTCCGCACAAGGGTTCTCGCCTCATCACCTTCGCTCCCGCGTGGGAAAAGTGTGTGTGGCCATCGTTGGATCGACGCCGGCAGAAGTGCTGGAGAATGCCCACGCTGCTCTGCATGATGCTACATTTCTTGAGTTTCGATTGGATTATCTCGAGAAACCCCTCTCCGCGCTGCCCAAGCTGAAGCAGTTTTTGCACGAGCATGCCGAGGTCACCGCCATCGCGACCTGCCGGCGACTGGCTAACGGCGGCAAGTTCAAGGGCAAGGTGGCGGATGAAGTTGAAGTCCTGCACAAAGCCATCGCGGCGGGTTTTCACCTGATCGATGTGGAATTGGAGACGGCCGAGAGCCTGAAGCAGGCCGGCCTGGATCAGTTGCGCGGCAAGGGTGCAGGCGTCATCCTGTCACACCACGACTTCGAAACCACCAAAGATCTTGAAAGCGTTTTTGGACGAATGAAACCGTTCGATACCGAGTTTCTTAAGATCGTGACTACGGCCAAGTCGCTCTCGGATAACGTCACCATGATCCATTTCCTTGAGCGGACGCGCGATCTTGCGAACATGGTCGGCATCTGCATGGGCGAACAAGGGATCATCAGCAGGGTTCTGGGATTGCGCGCAGGCAGCGTGTTTACATTTGCGGCGGCCAGCCAGGGCGCGGAAACAGCTCCCGGTCAGATTGCGGCTCGGACGCTTGTCGATACCTATCGCATCGACCAGCTTGACGCGGCGACCCGTGTTTTCGGCGTGGCCGGAAATCCGGTGAAGCACTCCCTCTCTCCGCTGATGCTGAATACCGCCTTCCGCAGAGAGACGGTGAATGCCGTGTTCCTGGCGCTGCAAACTGCCAAACTCACTGACCTGATTACGTTGATCAAGGAAGTGCCTATCAGCGGACTTGCGGTCACCATGCCCTTCAAGCAGGACATTCTTAAGCATCTCGAGAAAACCGATCCGCTGTCGGAGAAGATTGGCGCCTGCAACACGATCGTCAGGGCCCAGGATGGCAAGCTTTATGGATTCAACACCGATGTGGCGGCGGTGGTGCGTCCGTTGGAAAAGCGCCTTAAGCTGAAAGATGCCAAAGTGCTGGTGATGGGAGCTGGCGGCGCAGCCAGGGCTGCTATCTTCGGGCTGCGGGATAAGGGTGCCGAGGTTTTTATTTTGAACCGCACTCCACAAACGGCCCAGAAGCTGGCTCGCGAGTCTAAATCCAAGACATTCCGTCGCGACCAGATGGCAAAGACGCAGTTCGACGTGATCGTGAATGCCACGCCCATTGGCATGCAGGGAGTAAAACCCGGGCATATTCTCGAGCCGAAGGAAATCAATGCCCGCCTGGTTTTCGATCTCGTCTACAATCCAATAGAGACACCACTGATCCGCATGGCGCGCGAAAAAGGGATTCCTGTAGTTACAGGGGTCGAGATGTTCGTTCATCAGGGTGCCCGTCAGTTTGAGATCTGGACCGGGAAACCGGCTCCTGAAGAAGAAATGCTTCGGGTCGTACTTCACGCGTTGCGCCAGCGCGCTGAGGCGGCAATGGAGACCCGAAGCAAGTCCTGAGAGCCGTTCTTGGCCAGGCTGTACGCGCACGCAAAGGCCAGCCACACTCTCCCTTTTCCCCCGACTGCCTTGATCGCTAATCAAGGAATTGGAGTTTCCATGAATACTGCAGAAGAACCTTCCGTCGAAGAATTGCGTGCACGGGTCAAAGCCCTTGACCACCCTTTAGAACCCGTTGCGGAAGAACCGATCCGCGATTTGACTCACAGAGAAGACAAGAGCCCGCCTATGTGGAGAGTTTTGTTACAACTTCGTGTCCTGCTTCCATACCTTTCCAAGCTGGTTCCTCTGCTGGACGGAACGGCTCACCAGTCCGCCGCCGTCTCGCAGGAATTGCACAAAAGCCTGACGGACCTGCAATCCGGTCATCGCGAGATCCGAGGCCAGTTTGCGGACCAGGTGCTGGAATTGAAACGGGTCGAAGAGCAATTGGAGAGACTTCGCGAGGCCACCGAACGCAACACTCTGGAACAGCAGGAGTTAATCGAAGATCTGAAATCGTTTGGCGGGACCATCAAAGTGCTGGCGGTGATCGGCATGGTGCTTCTTTTGGCAAACAGCGGGTTGATCATTTTCCTGCTGGTCCGTCTACGGCACTAGGGCTTCGCAAGTGGCGGGGAGCCCAAAGCTGGGCTCCCCATCTGCGTCAGCTAGCTGTGAATCTGGATTCACAATATTTTGACGCTATCAATTTCTGGTTACCATTTCGTAAAGCGATATAGCAGAGTTTCCCTGCATTCACGATTGCACAATTTTTGCGATTGCCAGTTGTCCATTTGCAGGACTACTATTTGCGATAGTCCGGTACAGCCTGCATGAGCGGACGTGTCAGGACTCTTCAAAACGCAGTCGTTCCCCATCGAAATGCAATCGCAAGTGACCCGGGTCAATCTAATCTCCCGGGCGTGGAGTGACTCTTTATGGCATGGTATGCCTACTGTATTGGTGAAAAGCAGGCGTTTCCTGAATTAGCCCGCCACCGCAAGCCAGTTCCCCTCGAATCGGTAATGGGTGTTTCAGGAAATCAAGTTTTTCTCTATCCCGCAAGCGATCTCGCCCTCATCGTCAGTGAACACAATCCCGAAGAACAATATGACCAGAAAGCAGGCGTGGATCATGCTCGCGTGATCGCGGATTGCTTTAAATTGTCGACGGTTCTTCCCTTCCGTTTTGGCACGGTTTTCAATGATGATGAAGCACTTAGGCGATCAATCCGATCGAATCAGCGTCAGTTTCTGGCGAATATGGAGCGCTTGCGCGGAAAAGCGGAAATGCATTTGAAAATTGTGGTGGATGATTGTTGCCGCGAAGCCACTAAACCAGTCCTAAGTGATTGTGTAGGAAAGGAATACCTTAGCAGCCTGCGGGAGAATGCTACCCGTCAGCGGGAGCGGCAGACCAAGGCGCGGGCACTTTCGGTGCAGTTGCACCGCATGTTCGTACCGCTCGATGAGGAGATTTCGTGCCGTCGCACGGAGACGGGCAAGATGCTTCTCGACATAGCGCATTTAATTGAGTCTAAATGCGTTGAACGGTATCAGAACAAGTATGCAACCGCCACACAGATGCTGCACGACTGCAAAATGCAGCTCTCTGGACCGTGGCCGCCGTACCATTTTGTGCACAAACTGATCCGGCCTTGCCACCAGACACCGGTGGCGGCAACGAGCACAACGCACGAGGCTGTGGCAGCCGTATAGTCTTTGGAATAAGTCAGATGACGTGCAAAAGCCCTGGAGAAATCCGGGGCTTTTGCGTGCGCGCATTTCCGCGCGGAAATGCGCGTTTAGCGCGTCTGGAAGTGCCACTTTGGCAGAAAACGCATGTGTGGCAAATCACGTAGATACTTCCAACTCACGGGTATGGGAGTTTCGCGGAATGCGCGGACTGGAACTTCTGGACGTGCCACTTTGGCAGAAACTACGTGTGCCCCAGATCACGTACCTACTCTGCCCTTTCGGGGGATTCTAGATTGCATCCCAGATAATTCAGAATCGCGTGGGGAGTACGAGAATGAGCTGGAACGGTGGGCTAATTCGTGGCCCGATGCGGTGGTTTGTGATGGCGGCCCTGGCAATGATTCTTTCTGTACCGATGCCAGGGTGGGCGGCGACCGGAGAGTCGCTGGCGGGGCTTGCGGGGACGGTTGGCCACAACAAGGTGGGCATGTCGCTGGGTCTGAAGGGCGACAGCGCTATCACCGGGGGACATTACTTCTATGTCCACTACCTGAAGGACATTCCGTTGACCGGCTCGATCCAGGGCGGCGAGGTGACGTTGAACGCGGTGGACGGCGGAAAGTTTCAGTTGCGCTTCAAGGGAAATGGCAGCGAGGGCGGCAAATCTTTGAACTTCTCCAACAGTGTTGGGTTGGAGGGGACGTGGTCGAAGGGATCGCAGAAGCTGCCGGTTGTGCTCAACCTCACCGACCGATCACAGAGTGTGGCTGCGGGGCGGAGGTACGAGTCCGTTACCCGCGAGAGCGATGCGGCGTTCGAAGCCAAGGTGCAGGGCTTCTGGCACTCCGTGCTGTCAGGAAAGAAGTCGGCGGCAGCGCTGTACATCAGCTTTCCTCTTCGCGTGAACCAGGGCGGGAAGAGCCGAATGATTTCTTCGGCGCAGGCGTTGACAGCGCAATGGAGTGAGATCTTCACCCGCGCATACTTGACGGCGCTGCGTTCAGCCGTGCCTCACGACATGTTCACGCGAAATGGTCAGGCGATGCTGGGAGATGGGCTGGTGTGGTTTGACTCGAAGGGCGCCGTGGCGCTGAATGTTGCGGCCTGACAAAGTCAGCGAGTCAGAGAAATTTAGATTGTGATTCTTCGCGTGAACAACCCCACTCGAGCCAACGGAAGGCTTGAATGAGCCACCCGCCCGGACGGGCGGACGAAGAACTACCCCGCTCAGCGAGGTTTTTTTTGGAAGCGATCATCGGCTCCCACATCTCAAACGCGAGATGTGGGGCACCCGCATTTGTTCAAGATTAAGATCCGGGCCACCCGCCACCCGCATTTGTTCAAGATTAAGATCCGGGCCCCCCGCCCGGTGCTCACGGACCGCTTCGATGAAGTACGCCTTGACAACACCTTCGTCCTTATCGAGGGGCACCCGCCTGCTGCATCGGTGGAACATCAACAATCCCACTCAAGCCAACGGAAGGCTTGAATGGGCCACCCGCGGTCGGCGAAAAACCTTTTCTTGACGGGATTGATCGCGCACCCACCCTTCGCAAACAGCGCGAAGGATGGGGCTTCCTGACTGTTTGTGACCGTAAAGGGTGGGCAGCCCGCCAGCCGGCTTTGCCTCTTTCAAGAGAAGAGGCTTCTGCAGTTCTACTTCGTCGATTACTCGCCGGAGACGGGAGTTGCACTCAAAAGCTCAAGCGTGAGGTTGTCGAACATGATGTCTTTGAGTTCGTTGGCGCCGTTCACTGTGGTGAATCGCATTGATGTTTGGCCGTTCTTTGTTTCAACGGCCTTGGCCGGCACCGTCACCGTGGCCTTTCCCTTCGCAGCGATCGTCACCTGTACAGTCGAACCGGTCCCTGTCCATGAGACTTTGTATTGGCCCGCAGGCAATTTGGTGCTACCCACCGTCGCAGGCGACGTGAGGTTCACATCTTTTGAATTCTTGGCAGCAAATGCGGGAATCGACAACGAAGCAAGAATAAGGGCATATCCGAAGAAGCGTTTCATGTATATCTCCTATTTCCTCTCAGCTTTATGAATCCTCGAGGCACTATGGGTATTACACGCGCTTGTCCATATCTTTACCGTGATCAGGCTCACTCCTGCTTCCGAATAGGCGGGTGATACTCCCGCGATGGGGTAGTTGTCAGCCAAACGTTTGGCGAAGGACGTAATTATGTCGGAGCACGTCCATCTCCTCATTAGCGAGCCAGCGAAAGTAGCTCTGTCGAAAGCTCTCCGAACCATGTAGCTGTCCGTCGCAGTTCAGCGAGCAGAGAGACCATTCTGGCAAGCCCGCTAATACGATTTCCACACTGAGCGAAAGCGGCGCGGTGAAGCTGAAGGACATGCTCACAATTCTGTGACACACGGTTTGGTTGCGGAGCCGGAAGAGTGGGGCATGGTCCAGCTTCCGACACATCTTCACCGGCTATCCCGGAGTCATTGAAAATTGAGTCGCGGTGGACTGCCACACGCAGGGAGCGCAATCTCGCCGAGTCCCACATCTCACAACAGAAGGCTTGAATGGGGCACCCGGACGGGCAGACGAAGAACTACCCCGCTCAGCGAGTTTTTTTGGAAGCGATCATCGGCTCCCACGTCTCAAACGCGAGGGCACTCACATTTGCTCAAGATTAAGATCTGGGCCACGCGCCGAGTCAGCGTACTGCCATTCTGGAAGGTGGCTATTCGAAGGGCTTCGGGAAATATCTCAACTGACTGACTTCGCGAAAATTGGAAGGTGACGAGAGTTCGCCGGCATTGGCGAGCGGTCGGTCAGTTTGAAAGTATTTTTTATAAGCGGCAATCCAGTCTCCTGAGATTTCCTTTTGCGCTGTGGAGAGCGGAAGTGCTCCCGTACAAACCGCTTCGTGGAGATAGTCTTCCAACTGATCCTTAACCCGGGCATTCCACGTTGAATAGTAGGGCTCAGGCCAGAGATTGCGGACATCCTGTGAACCACCGAGCTCGGGGGTAACAAGAAAGTCCAGTTCATAGGCGCTGCGCGACGAAATCGGAAGCCGATATTCCTGGAAGACTTTCCGAGCGATCGCATCGTCAACGGCGGGAGTGGGATCCTCTTTCAATTCACAGAGCGAAGAGAGGGAGACGGATTGGGTAGCGCCAGGTGTGAGCCTGGGTATGGGCAGAGCGACATCGTGTTGAGGAATGAAATGGCCAATGGTCTGATGAATATCCTGCTTGTCCACAACCCAGACTCCGACGGCTACAACTGCTATTGCCATCGTCGCGAAAGCAAACCTATCAAGAACTCTGGGAATGACCCAGGCTCGTTTACCTTTACTCATGGCTTGTTGAGACAGTCGAGACTTGAAGGTTGATCGAAAATCAATAGACGCGGGAGATTCAGTATCGAGACTCTCGTTTTGAAGGCTGACGAATTCCGTGAGAGTCGCCTCAAGCTGATTCTTTCTCTTACGACATGTTTCACATTCATTAAGATGCGTATCCACTTCGACTGCACGGCGCGAAGTTATCTCGCGGTCGGCATGTTGCAGAAGCAATTCATCCGTCAGATGTTCGGTTTTATAACGCACAGTCATTCACCTCCATTCGCGCGCGTCATTCGCGCGATGGATCGTGTTAATGATATGGATACTGCTCCAAGGGAGATTCCCAGGATCTGTGCAATTTCCCGATACTTCAATCCCTCGGCCCGGAGATGAAGGCAACGCTGATCTTGTTCAGGAAGAACAGCAAAGATTGCGCGTAGTTGGAATTGAGATTGGCGAAACATCATTTGTTGCTCCGCACTGTGCAAGCGATCCTGCATCCGGGTTACGGGAACCTCGTGGTCGTGTCTTTTCAAGCTGACCTTGATTGCAGCCCGTCTTTTGAGCGCAAGGTTGTGGGCGACTCGGAACAACCAACTCTTGATTTTTGAGGAGTCCTTTTGCGCATTTAAGTGTCCGACGAGGCACAGGAAAGTTTCCTGAACAACATCTTCTGCGTCATGAATCGACAGTCCGAAGGCAAGGACATACCGGCATAGTCGACGACTATATTGGTCAAAGAGAAAAACAACCAGGTCTTCAACGCTGGAATCTGCAAACTGGCGAGAAAAGACCGACCGCTGAATGGCGTCGGAGTCCGGAAGACGAAGGGCAATCTCTTGAGGAGTGTCCATAGTTCTTTTTCGAGTCTTCCTACTCGATCTCCTGATTCATAGTATCCGTCCTGCAGATTTCGTCAGAAATAAGTTGAACAGAAATCAGCGAAAGAGAATATGAGAATATGCGTCGATTTCTGGGTCTCATTGCGTTTGCCCTGCTATGTTTTTTTCCTGCCGTTGGACAGGTCAACACTGGCGAGTTGCGCCTGAGCGTTACGGGTCCGGACGGCTTGGCGGTCAAAGCCTCGATCGAACTTCTCAGCCAAGGCAATCAATACAAGAGAGATTTCGTCACGGACGAAGGTGGCAAAGCGCGGATTCAGACTCTTCCTTATGGTCTTTATCGATTGACGGCACGAAAAGAGGGATTCGCAGAAACTTCGATTTTGGTCGAAGTAAGATCTGCGATGCCCACCGAATCCAAAATCAAACTTCAATTAGCCGGTGTCAGCCAGACTGTCACGGTAGATGCTGCGTCAACGTTGATTGACCCAGACCGACCCTCGTCTGTGATGCAGATAGGATCCAAGCAGATAGAGGATAGAGTTCAATCGCTCCCCGGGAGATCGGTACAAGATCTTGTGACTACCCAGCCCGGCTGGCTCTACGAAGGAAACGCGGTATTGCATCCCAGAGGATCGGAATACCAGACGCAGTTCGTAGTTGATGGAATGCCGCTCACGGACAACCGCTCCCCCAGCTTTGGTCCAGAGATTGAAGCCGACGACCTGGAATCGATGAGTATGTACACCGCAGGTTTTCCCGCAGAGTTCGGAAGGAAAATGGGCGGAGTCATAGAACTGAATACCAAGCGCAACCCGAACCCTGGGTTCCACGGTCAACTCGTTCTTTCGGGGGTAGCTACGACACCGCGCAGGGATACGCCCGTGTGCAGGATACCTGGGGCAAGAACACGATCGGGGCGACGCCTCCGGCAGCATGACTTCGCATTACCTGAATCCGGTGGTGCCCGAGAACTACACCAATGATGGGACCACTGGGGATTTCTCGTTGAAATATGAAAGAGACTTCACGGAACGGGACCGGCTGATCCTGGGAGTTCGCCACGAGCTTTCCCGGTTTGAAATTCCGAACGAATTGATCCAGCAAGAGGCCGGCCAATTGCAGAATGGCGACAATTTCGAAACCATGGGCACGGCAGCCTATAGCCACATCTTTTCGCCCGATATGCTGGGGGCTATGAATGGGATGGTTCGGGCGAATTCAAACAATCTCTATTCGAACCTGCTTTCGACGCCGGTCATAGCTACCCAGAACAACGACTTTATGGAGGGTTATTTCAAGGCCACACTCTCAATTCACCACAAGAACCAGGAATGGAAGATGGGAGTTGAGTCAGACAATACTTTTCTGAACGAAGATTTCAGTTATCTCATTACGAATCCCGATGACTTTGACGAGGGCACTCCTCCATCCCTGACATTCCAGCAAAGCCGCCCCGACCTAGAGCAATCTGCATTCGTTGAAGATTTGATTCGCCTTGGTAAATGGACGGTACGCGCAGGCCTGCGCTGGGACCACTATCAACTTCTACTAAATGAGAACGCCTTCAGTCCTCGCCTGTCTGTCGGCCGGTACTTCCCTTCGGCCAAGATGGTCGTACATGCTTCCTATGATCGTATTTTCCAGACGCCGTCATTCGAGAACATTCTTATTTCGAGTTCGCCTGAGGTCACGTCGCTAAATCCCCAAGTGCTGCGACTACCGGTTGCGCCATCGAAAGGTAATTACTACGAGGGTGGGCTTTCGAAGGCATTTGCGGATAAGGTTCGCCTGGATGTGAATGCTTATCGCCGCGACATTACCAATTTTGCGGACGACGACCAACTTTTAAACACCGGCGTCAGCTATCCAATTGCCTTCGACAAAGCGATTATCTATGGCGCTGAAGGCAAGCTTGAGGTTGTGCACATGGGTAAGCTCACAGGCTACGTGAGCTATTCCTACATGGTGGGAAATGTCTGGTATCCCGTTACAGGAGGACTTTTCCTGGGAGATGACGTTACGAACGCATTGGAGCAAACCAGCGGCTATTTCCCCAACTCTCAAGACCAGCGCAACACGGTGCGGACGCGCTTTCAATATCAATGCCTCCGCCGGATGTGGATGGCGGGCGGACTCTCCTACGGGTCAGGCTTGCCCTTTGAATATGGTGGCACTTATGACGAGGCGCTGGCGCAGTACGGACCGGAAGTCGTAGATCGAGTCAATTTTGATCGGGGAAGGGTCAAGCCATCCCTCGCCTTAAACGTTTCAATTGGTGTCGATGTTTACAAGAGCGAACGATTGAACGTGAGATTTCAGGCTGATGGGGATAACCTCAATGGCCGGTTGAACGTTATTGATTTTGGCGGACTCTTTTCCGGGAATGCGATCGCGCCAGGACGCAGCTTTGGTCTCCGCCTGAATTCCAGTTTCTAACAAATAGTTAGAGGGGGAATTTTGAGCAGGTGCCTACCGATTCGGCCACCCGCCGAGTAGGGAATTAAGTCTGGGTCTTTGCTATCCCATCCTTCGCACCAGTGTGAAAGGATGGGCACCCCAGATTGTTGTGATGGTTAGGATGGGCCACCCGCTCAAAGACAACGGACGGCTTGCGTGGCTCACTCTCTTGAAGGTGGGTCCACAAATCAGCGATAGTTCTCCACTAGTACGATGTCCCTGCTCAAAGCATCGAGCTGTGTGTACAGAATCGTCTTGCCGTCCGGGGACACCCCTAAGCCAGCTGCTTCACGAGCAGGGCGACTCTCCAGATCGAAGAGTCTCGTGGTTCGACGAGTAGCAAAGTCGAAGAATACAATTCCGGGTTTCGCTGTGGTGTCGAGATAGTAGATGCCTTTTTCCACGATCGCCCAGTGGCCCCAATAGCCCGGTTCCAGGGAACCGATGACTTCGGTCTCATCCCCGCCCGAGGTCGGAAGGCGCCACAATCCGGGAACGGTCGCACCTTTTGCGTAGTAGAGGAATTTCCCGTCGAGCGATTCGAATCCTCCATAGCCACCCTGATGCGTGACTTGAATCGCAGCCCCACCTGCTGAGGGCATCTTCCACACCTGCCAGTTGCCGCTGCGATCAGAAGCGAAGTAGATCCAACGGCCATCTCGCGACCAGCTGGGAATCACGTCGGTCGATGGCTCATTTGTGAGCTTGCGCGCCAGGCCGCCGCCGGAATCCATGACGAAGATCTCGGCATTGCCTGTAGCGCGAGAATCGAAAGCAATATGATGTCCGTCGGGCGACCAGCGTGGGGTTCCCGTGACGGTGTTGAAGTGCGTGAGTTGGAGGAGGTTCGTTCCGTCACTTCGGCAAATCCAGATCTCAGCTGCACCACTGCGAGTGGACTCAAAGGCAATCATGCTGCCGTCAGGCGAGAACTGAGGACCGCTTTGGGTTGTCGTGGAAGTTAGAAATTTTTCGGAAGTAGTCGGGTGCGAAGAATCGAGTTGCCTCTTCCAGATATTCAGGTTCATGATCTGGCGGGCATAGGCTAATCGATTGCCTCGAATCGAGGGCTCACTCCCTTCCTGACCGAACTGTAGCCGCTCAGGCTCGCCTCCCTGGGAAGAAACCTTCCAAAGCCAACCCGATCTTCCGAGCCAGGCAGCCCGACCAAAGACAATATCGCGTCCATTCGCGGTCCACGCCAGACCCCACCCGAATTGCGAACCCGCAGTGACTCGGTGTTCTTCGCCGCCTGCAACCGGCTTCGTATAAATGGCGGTGATTCCTTGCGAGCCTCGATTGAAAGCCAGGGTTTCGCCATCCGGTGAAAATGCAGGGTTGTAGTCACCCGGAGATCCCGATGCAAAGGTGAGGCGCCGAACGGCGAGTGAGTCGAGCGACAACATGTAGATTGACGTAGGTTCGCCTCTGTTCGCGCGATCGGAAAACGCGAGCGACTTTCCATTAGCCGACCACGAAAGCCGACCGTAGTACCAGAAGACCTCGTAGAATTCACGTTCTTCCCAATGAGTATCCCGCACTTTACGCTCGGCTCCCCCAAGTGCGGGGACGATGTAGATGCCGGTCGCTCCCTTTTGAATGCGACAGAAGGCGATGTATCGGCCATCGGGTGACCAGACCGGATTGAAGTCAATTGACTCCTGCTTTGTAAGACGGATTGGCTCTTCTGTGCCGATTAGCTTCATATAGATACTGAAGAAGGGCCCGCTTGCACCATTCCAAGAGAAGGCTAACTCTCTGCCATCCGGAGAAAGACTGGGACTGTATTTCTCGCCCACGGCGGTAACCGCGAGGCTGAGCGAAGGTTCCGGAACTTTGGGTCTGAGCAATGGACTGCGATAAAGAAAGGCGGAGGACAAGAACAACATTACGATCATGCCAGTCACAACCGCTGTCTTCGTTGTTAGCCATCGCTTCCAATGCAAGGGTTCGGCAACGATCGCGTTGACTGAAGCGACGCCTAGCTCATCCGGGGGCGTCTGTATCTCATCCGCACCAGGAACCCATTCCACCGGAATCAGGAAACGGTAACCAACCTTGGGCACGGTTCCCACGAATTTTGGGCTCTCGACGGAATCTCCTAACGCCTGACGCAGTTTCTTGACGGCTGTATTGACCCCATGCTCGAAATCCACGAACGTGTCGTCGCTCCAGAGCGCCTCTTTCAGTTGCTCGCGACTGACAACTTTCCCCTGGGCCTCCAGAAGCAGGCGAAGAACCTGCAATGGCTGCTGCTGAATTCGGACCTGTGTGCCATCTGCCTTGCGCAGTTCACCGCTGCTCAAATCGATCTGAAACCGGTCAAAGCGAGCAATGACGGTGAGAGCACTGGAGCTTTCCACAGGGAAGTCCTCGCTACGTGATCGTGAATTCTATCTTAAAAAGCGTCGTCAGATTTCAGCTCACGCTCAAAAGGATCGAAGGGAGGCGTTCGCCGGCAGCCTCTAACTCTCGCAATACCTGATAGTTCCGCAGTTCACCTTTTTCACACCTCGCGGTTCACCTTCCGTGCATTGTGCATCCGCGGAGGCAATGCGATGGTTCGGGACCATACGGGGTGTGAGCCGCCAACTGGTGGACTTCAAACTCCGATCCCCAATCATGAGAGGTCTCAATGAAAAACACTCGGATGTCGAATCTGTTCACGGTCTCGCTTCCAATGGTGATTGTTTCTGCCGTACTGGCACAGGGAGCTTCGGCCATCGCAGAGGGTCCCGGAACCGGCCCCTGTTCCAACCGGTCGCTCTTCGGCGATTACGGAATGCAGGTTAATGGCACCTTCCTTGCCCAGAATGTGCCTCTGCGTACGATCGTCATGGTTCACTTTGACGGCAGAGGGAACTCGACTTCAAAATCTTACGTCGTACTGAATGGGACCCCGCTGACTCCCGATTGGAGACAGGACGACCCTGGAACTTACACGATCAATCCGGATTGCACCGCATCTGGGATCTTCAATGGTGTGATACCCGCGCACTTTGTCGTGGTAAACAACGGCAAAGATTTTCGCGGAGAGGTGGATGGGAATGCGATCACATTCGTAGGCTCCAGAGTGAATTGAGCACGGGGGAAGTTTTGGGCTGAAACGTTCCGCTTTCACAGTCAGGTCCACGGCATCGCAGATGACGCCGTTGGCTCAAAAATAGATACCCGCTCCGGCAAAAGAGTCCGGAGCGGGAGATGCCGTGAACTTCGCTACGCAATACTCTTGTTACTGCCAGGTGACTACGGCTACTCCAAACGCATCGAGTTTTAGTTTGTCTCCTGACTGCTGGGAGACTCGAGGTGGGCCGTCGCCTGTGGCCTGGTCTATCGCAGATATGGTCGCCGATTTCACGTCGGAGGGGAGCGTCAATTCCACTGCACTGGTTCGCTTGTTGATCACGAGGAGTTTTTTGCCGGTGGGCGTTACGAAGGCCTGTGCATCGGTGGGGGTGCCCATGCCGCCGATCGATGTCTCTACGAGTTTGTCGCCGGGATGGAAGTTGTCCTTGATGAGTTTAAGCACCCAATAGCGGGCGTTGGGTTTTCCGTTGTTGTAATTCATCATGGAGACACTGGGGTACTGCGAGGGATAGCCGACGAGTTGAGATTCTCCAATAACATCGACGCCGAGCTTGGCTTCTTCGATAAAGAGATAACCGTAGAGTGCTCCTGCCGCGTTCCAGTACGCTGCAGGGATATGGTCGGGCAAGGCCTTGGAAGCCGCTATTTCTTCATGGTCGGTGGGAAGAATAATGCCGAGTTCATCGGTATCCATCTTCGTCGAAGGTGAGAGCCTATCGCGTGTCTCTCGAATGAAACGAATGCCAGCAAGAAACGTGTCGGCCTGGTTGAAGAATGTGTATTGCCAGTTGTCGATGTTCTCCTTGATGTCAGGTAGCGAATAGAAATGGTAGGTAATGTAATCGATCGGAATACCGGGCTTGTGATGTGAGGGATCAAGGAAATACTCGTACCACATGGGATCCTTTGTGGTGTACGCCAAGGCCAGACCCATGAACTTTGTATCTGGACTCACTTTGCGAATGGCTTCTACTATGGCGTCGTAGCGAACTGTGTAGGATTCCGGTGTAGTTTCATGTTCGATGTCGGGCTCGTTGAGCACCTCCCAGTAGGGAAACTTATAGTGATATCCCGACTTGTGCTCCTTGCCTAATTCGTCTGTAAATCCGCCCTGTGTATACCAACTCACCAGCCGGGCTAAATAATCTCCGACCTGCTTGCCCGAGGGATCGACCAAGTCCTTACCCTGCGTATAGTCCCACACCACCTGATTAGGATCCGACGGATACGTTACCGGCTTATCCGTCTTGAACATCCATGCAGGGATGGTGGAGAAATTCATCACCGTGCTGTGACCCTGTTCCGCCGTTGCTGCGAGAAATTCTTTGGTGTAGGGATCGATCAAAGAAAAATCCCATGAGGTCTTGTCGGCGGTTGGAGGGTCCAGTTCGGCGACCGAGAGTTTGGGATAAGGGTTCCACGGAACATAGCGGACGTAGTCGGCGCCGAGATCTTTCAGTGCCGCGAAGGTTCCGTCGTGGATGGGCGATCCCTTCGCGATCATTGGATTAACGACCACCTGGAGTGTTGGGGTGGACTTGGAAATGATGACTGTTTTATTGAAGTCGACAACGATCGTGTTGGGCGGCGTTGTGGGAGGCTGGGCCGACGCAGGTAACGCCGATAGGAGGGCGATGCAAAGAGAGGTCATCGTCGTCCGAGAGAGAAATCGAGGGAGCTGTTGCTTAGATTTCATAAAAGATCCTCCGGCACTAGGCGTTTCCTGGTGGGTCTGGTAAATATGGGCTGACGCTCGAATGTCAGCTTCCGATTCCACACGGAACTTGTTGGAATATGTATCTATGCACGCAGCGTATCCTAAGTGACCGACGCGGTGATTTCAACGTGCTGCGGAAATCCAGCTGCGGACCGGGAGCAGGAATGGATCTTGCTATAGACGATTTCAGGATCGCAACCGACAAGGGAGCACTGTTTGCCAGAGGATGGAAGCCGCTGGCTCAGTCCAGCGATCGAAATGAAACGATTCTCTTGTTTCACGATTCGCTCGGGTGTGTGGAGCTCTGGCGGGACTTCCCCGCGAAACTTGCGATCGCAACGGGTCGTGCCGTCGTGGCCTATGATCGATTTGGATTCGGGAAATCCGACGCTTGCAACGAACCGCTTGCGCGGAATTTCATTCGCGATGAGGCGGTAAACGTAGTTCCCCGTCTTATAGAAGCCTTGGCCCTTGCCCGAATTATTCCTTTCGGACATAGCGTCGGAGGTGCGATGGCGGTTGCAACTGCGGCCCGTCTTGCTGACAGGTGTGCCGCGCTCATCACCGAATCCGCCCAGAGTTTTGTTGAAGACCGCACACTCACGGGGGTCCGTGCCGGCGAGATTGAATTCGAGCGGCCGGATCGGTTTGAGCGACTGGTGCGCTATCACGGGTCGAAGGCTCGTTGGGTTTTGGATGCATGGGTCAAGACCTGGCTCGCACCAAGCTTCAGTGACTGGTGCCTGGACGATGATCTAAGTGGAGTGAGCTGCCCAACGCTTGCCCTCCACGGCGAGAACGACGAATACGGTTCGGTCGAACATGCTGGACGGATTGCTCGACTCACCTTGGGGCCATCGCGCGTCGTCGTCCTCGAGGGATGCGGGCATGTTCCACATCGAGAGCATCCGACGCGAATCCTGAGAGAGGTCACAGATTTTCTCGCGCAATACAACGTCGTTCGCATGAATGAACCGTTTGAAGAACTTCGGTGAGTGAATAATTCCCGAGTCCTTCCGCGAGCAGAACCTTGCCTTTCAGGGTTCCGAGCGAGTTACCGGCAACCGGTCACTACTAAAATCGGATCACGACCTGATGGCGCCGATCTTTGGAATTGAGGGCAACATCCTTTGCCGTAACGTGGGAGACTGAACGGGGAGAATCCCACAGATGCAGATGTCGGAGTGGATTCAAGTTGTGTTTGTGCTGGTGTTCGCGGTTGCCGCATGGGTCACGGGGATCACTGCGCATGCGCTTCCTGTGCGCCGGCGATGGAACGTTAATATTCTTGCGGCCGCAGCCATCGTGGTTGCGACCGTTGGGTGTTACAGTTCGCGTCTCCTTGCGCCTGACCACCGACCGATTCTTCGGGACTTCCTGACGGTTGCGCTGTTTCTCGTGCCCTACTGGCAGACAGGGCAGTTTTTCCTCGGGCCAAATCTTAAAATTCAGGATCGGCTGCTGGCATTTGATCGATGGCTGTTGCCTGGCATCTCCGCAAAGTCGGGGACGGAACGCACGTTCGTCGGCCTGATTCTCGAGGGTGCGTATCTGCTCTGCTATCCGCTATTGCCACTCGGACTTCTGACGGTATACATGGCGGGGCTGCGCGGAAGGGTGAGCGGCTTCTGGCTCGTAGTGCTGGTGTCGACCTACATCTGCTATGCGGTTACGCCATTTGTGCCTGCGTTTCCGCCGCGTAGTCCTATCGGCGATGAGGCCGAGAGCGCGGCGCCTGCGAAAGATGCGAACAAGGGCCGCATCTTCAATCGCTGGATACTGAAGCGCGGAAGCATCCACGCCATTTCGTTCCCTAGCGCGCATGTGGCGTCTGCTTTCGCCATCGCGCTGTTTTTTCTTCACTACTCACTATTACTCGGAGTGATTTATCTGGTTGTAGCGGTTCTCATCTCGCTGGGGGCCGTGGTGGGGCGATACCACTATGCTCTCGATGTGCTGCTGGGTGCGGCGACTGCGTGGGCGGTTTATCTGGCTGGCTACCGATACTTATAAATTCGCGCGCCCGTTCTTCGCGGTGGGCTTGACGCCGAGGATCCGCAGGACTGTGCCTCCCAGGAATTTGCGGGCTGCACTCGGCGGCTTTCCGCTGGGCTCCGGCAAAAAGATGGAAGCAAGGACGCGCAAGCCGGGCGGAAGGGACAGCGGCCCTCCAGGGCTCGCTGGGGGGAAGAAACGATGCAATGACTCGCGCGGCTGATTGCGGATGAGGTCGAGCATCGCGACGCGATGCACGCACGAGACCGTGCAGAATGGTGCGCACGGTTTTTTGGTGGAGTACTCGCGGTCGATATCTTCGCGGGTATATTTTTCGAGAGGAATGGCCGGGTATCCACGTTGCTGCGAGCAATAGTGGACGAGGCCGTCTTCGCAGATGTAGAGATAGCGGCTTCCGGCACCGCACTGCCAGTCGTTGGGTTGACCGCCAATCAAATTCTTCTGATAAAGATTGTCGTAGGCAAACGCGAATAGCCCGGGCTTTCGTTCCGCGAGGATCTGATCGTAGACCGCGCGCTCCTGATCTTTCAGGGGCTGAACCTGTCCGCCATGGTCGTGGATTACGCCGACCGAGGTATCAAACGCGAGAGCAACGGCACGTCGCGTTATGGTGAGGGCATCTTCAGAATGGGGGATGCCTCCACCCAGCACCGAGTTAATGTTGATGTCGAATTCCGCAAACTCCTTGAGCCATTCGAGTTTGCGATCCAGAACCCTGAGGCTTTTCTTTGAGACTTCGTCGGGATTGACGTTGTCGATTGAGATCTGTAAATGCTCGAGCCCGGCGCGATTCAACCGCTCGATGCGCTCAGGAGTGAGCAGCAAGCCGTTCGTAATCATAGTCGCGATGGCGTCGTGGGAACGGATGGCGCGGATGATGTCATCCAGGTCAGGATGCAGCAGCGGTTCTCCACCGCTGATGGTGATGATTTTTGTTCCCAGCCTAGCGAGGAGGTCGATGCGACGCAGCATCGTCTCTGTGGATACGGGCGCGGAGACATTGTCATATTCATTGCAATACGCGCAGGAGAGATTGCAGCGCCGCATGGGGATGATGTGGGCAAGCACTGGAATATGTCTGGACTGGATGGCACTCGCGACCATGCGCGCCTGGCGCATCCGGCGCTGGTAGAAGTGGAGTTTCTTCCTAAGAGAAATAGCTCTCATGAACCTCGAGTCCCCACAGGTGTTGACTCAGTCTACGCCTATGAAGAGCTGATGATGAGAAATCGGCGATTCGGTGGGGCGAGGGGGGGTGGCGCTTGTCACAGCGCAAATTCGTGACTGGATGTAGTCTTTCTCCGCAGGAAATTCGAGCGTGTCCCAGGCGCCATGCTGAGTGCATTGCGTGAGACGTGGCGACCGCGGCACGGAAAGGAGCCAACCATGGAACCGATGGTGCTGATTACATACGCCACTCGCAATGGATCGACCAAAGAGGTTGCCGAACTGGTAGCAGAAACGCTGCGCGAGAATGGACTCGCGGTGGAATGCGCGCCTGTGGGGAGCGTGCAATCGCTGGATCGATACGCGGCGGTTGTGCTGGGAGTGCCGCTGTATATGTCCAGACTGCACAAGGATGCGCGGCGCTTCTTGGACGTCCATCGTGATGCGCTGATGAAATTGCCGGTGGCGCTGTTTGTGCTGGGCCCGGTGCAGAAGGAAGCGAAGGATTGGTCGGGAGCGCAAAAACAACTGGAGAAGGAGTTGAAGAAATATGCCTGGCTGGCGCCGGTGGCTCTGCGGATCTTCGGCGGCAAGTTCGATCCGGCAAAGCTGGGATTTCCGTTCACGCTGATTCCGCCGCTGCGGAAGATGAAGGCGATGGATGTAAGGGATTGGGACGCTATCCATGCATGGGCTGTGGATGTTGGGATCGTATTGCTTCCGGTTGCGCGGGTGTAGGTGCCGGGGTGCTGGCCGCACGAGCGGACCAAGAGCAAGAGCGATTTCTCGGCTGCAGTTTCTTTGCTTAAGAAAAGGAATTCCGTAATGTACGGTATCTGTATTGCAGACGCGTAATTCCATGGGTCTTGGACGCAGGCCCACTCGTCCAGCTTATAAAAGTGAAGAACTGAATCGGGAGATCGCATGTCCACTCGCAAGACGTTTGTGTCCGTGGTGTTGTCCATCGCAGTTGGCATCGGCCTGGTTCTTTGCCCGCAGATCGGCAGCGCACAGCTGGCGGCCAACGGCTCCATACCAGCGCTGGAAAAAAGAGGGCAGGTAACACAGCTGATTGTCGATGGGAAACCCATGCTGATGCTCGCCGGGGAGTTACACAACTCAAGCCCGTCCAATGCCGAGTACATGCGTCCCATCTGGAAGAACCTGACCGATATGAATCTGAATACGGTGATTGGTGCTGTTTCGTGGGAATTGATGGAACCCGTTGAAGGTCAGTTTGATTTTTCGACTGCGGACATGCAGATCACCGAAGCGCGCAAGCATGGGCTGAAATTGATCCTGATCTGGTTCGGTACGTGGAAGAGCACTTCAGGCAGCTATGCGCCGATGTGGGTGAAAACAAATCCCGAGCGGTTCCCGATGGTGCAGACAAAATCCGGCCATCAAAAGATGCCCTTTGGCGTTTCGTTCGAGGGCATCAGTGTATTCGGTAAGGACATTGTCGCTGCGGATGCGAAGGCATTTCGCGCATTGATGCACCACATTCGCACTACGGACACCGACCACACAGTTGTGATGATGCAGGTGGATAACGAACCGGGGATGTTCGGCGACAATCGCGACCGCTCTCCGCTGGCGGAGGCGGCGTGGTCCAAGCCGGTTCCGCGCGAACTGCTTGAATATATGTCGACGCATAAAGCTACGCTGACCCCGGCTCTTTCGAAGGTCTGGGGAAGTCAGGGCTCGCGCACGCAGGGAACGTGGGCCGAGGTCTTCGGCACAGATCCGGGCGCCGGTGAAGTTTTTATGGCTTGGCATTATGCGCGTGCGATTGAAGCGATAGCGGTAGCCGGTAAAGCAGAATTGCCGCTTCCGATGTTTACAAACGGATGGTTAGGCCCGGTAGCGAACATGGTAGAACCGGGACAATATCCCAGCGGCGGCCCGGTGGCGGGCATGCTGGATGTGTGGCGCGCGGGTGCTCCCAAGGTTGATTTTTTTGCACCGAACGTCTACTCCCCGGACTTCGACGGTGTATGCGCACAGTACGCGCGTCCAGACAATCCTCTCTTCATTCCGGAGACGTATCCGTCGGTGCCGAATCTCTTCTGGGCGATTGGGCGTTACGCCGTGCTGGGCTACTCACCGTTCGGGATTGATGGCAGCTCCGAGGAAGCGCTTGGTGCGGCATACCAGATTGCGGGTGCACTTGCGCCGGAGATATTGAAGTACCAAGCCCAGGGTAAGGTCATGGCGGTGATGCAGGGGAACGATGGATCCGTCAAAGAGTTTGAAGAAGCGACGGGACTTACGATTAAGTTTGGGGACGTGCGTGCGGCCATGGCTCCGCCCAGCGCTGTAAAAACTGATGAGAAGAAAGAAGCTCCGCCTCAGCCGGCAGCTGCTTTCGGTCAACGTCCAAAAGATACTCGTGGGTTCGCACTGGTAATTCGCACCGCACCCAATGAGCTTGTGGTGGTGGGATCGGGCGTCGTCATATTGAATGCCAAGGCTCGCCTGGGGACGATCGACGAAGTTGTATTTGAAAAGGGCCAACAGGTTCCGGGCCGCCGGATGAATGGCGATGAGACGTTTAGTGGGAATCTCTTTGCTCTGGATGCAAATCGTGTCGAGGTGCGCAAGGTTGGGACTTACACGCTTCATTGAGGCAGGCTCAACAAATTCCCAAAAAAATCTTGCCTCCCCTTGCCAAACTAGGAGAGCTGGCGTTAGTCTCCTAGCAAGGCTAGGAGAACGCGCGAAATGGCAAAACCAATCGACCTGTTACCGGGCACACTTGACATGCTGATTCTCAAGGCTGTCTCGCTCAGACCATTGCATGGATACGCTGTATTGCAGCGCATTCGGCAGATCTCAGGGCAGGTTTTCGACATTCCGCAGGGATCGCTCTATCCGGCGCTATACCGACTGGAGCACCAGGCTCTTATCGAGGCTGAATGGGGCCAGAGTGAGAACAACCGCAGGGCCAAGTACTACACGTTAACGACCGCTGGACGGCGGCGACTGCGCGAAGAGACCGCGGGTTGGAATCGACTTGCGACGGGTATCGCGTCAGCCTTGAACACTCGAGCGGAGGAGGTGTGAGATGTTCAAACGCTTTCGTTCCTTGTTTCGCGCATTTGCACATCGACGTGATTTTGAAGCTGGCATGACTGAAGAACTGAGGTTCCACGTTGAGCAATACACGGAAGAACTCATTCAGTCCGGAGTATCGCCGTCGGAAGCGGCCCGACGCGCGCGCGTTGAGTTTGGCGGCATGAATTCTGTTGAAGGCGAATGCCGTGAGGCACGTGGGCTGCACTTGTTGGATGAACTTCGCCGGCAGTTGCGGTACGCCGGCCGGATGTTGCGCAAGACTCCAGGATTCACGATAACGGCGCTGCTAACGCTGGCCGTTTGCCTGGGCGCGAATCTGACCATCTTTGCCGTGATCAACTCGGTTCTTCTACGCCCGCTGCCGTTTCCAGAGTCCGACCGGATCGTGACCATCTTCAATACTTATCCGAAAGCGGGCGTTGATCGCGACGGTTCGTCGATCACGAACTACTACGAGCGTCGAGGACAGATTCCTACATTCGCCTCCACTTCAATCTATCGCTATAGCACTGCAATCATTGGTGAGAGCGGATCGACGGAACGCGAGCAGACTATCGAGGTATCTCCTGAATTTTTCTCTACTCTTGGGCTGGGCCCGGTTGCGGGGCGCACTTTCAACGAAGAAGAGACTTTGTGGGGCACCAATCACGTTGTGATGATGACCGACGCCTTTTGGCGGAATCGGTCCAATGCAGATCCTGACATCGTTGGGAAAAAGATTCGTGTGGACGGTAATCCCACGACAGTGATTGGCGTGCTGCCTCCGGACTTTCGGTTCCTTTCTTCTGAGGCGCGACTTTATTTCCCGCTGGCATCTCGGCTGGAAGATCGCATGCCAAAGCAGCGGCATTCCGGGGGCAATTCCATCCAGATGATTGCTCGGCTGAAACCGGGCATCTCTCTAGCGCAGGCGCAGGAGCAGATTGACGCGCAGAATTCCAGATTGGAGGTAGACGACTCCGCAAGGAAAAATGATGGCGGATGCAGGCTTTCGATCGCTGGTGGTGCAGTTGCATGCCGATCATGTTGCGAGCATCCGGCCCACACTTCTCCTGCTGCAAGCCGGTGCCCTGGCTCTTTTGCTGATCGGTGCGGTGAATTTAGGGAATTTGTTTCTGGTGCGTGCGGGGAGTCGAGCCAAGGAACGCGCAGTGCGGCAGGCATTGGGCGCGAGCCGGAAACACATTGCCAGCGAAGTGCTGGTTGAAACGACATTGCTAACTGTGGGCGGAGGTCTTCTCGGGCTCGCGGTTGCTGCCGCCGGAATTCGATTGATCAACGTGCTTGGCGCAGAAAGTCTGCCGCTGGGGAGCCAGATTGTCTTTGACGGCCATCTGGCAGTGGTTGCATTGGCGACGGCGATTACGCTGGGCGTTCTGTTAGCGGTGCCGATCGCATGGCTCAATCTGCGACGTCCACTTGGGGACGCGCTCCAATCCGAAGGCAGATCGGGAACGAGTGCTCGCGCTACTCAATCGTTGCGCCAAAGTTTCGTTGTATCGCAGATTGCATTGGCCTTTATGCTGCTGGCGGGTGCGGCGTTGCTGGGCATAAGCCTGCAGCGTTCGATGGAGGTTTCTCCTGGATTTCGTCCAGACCATATTCTCAGCGGAAAGATCGCACTTCCGTTGAAAGGCTACGCCGACGATACCGCCAGGGTAGCCTTCAATGAGAATCTGCTCGATAAGATCGGGCATTTGCCGAATGTGATCTCCGCCGGGGTGGTGACAAATGTGCCTCTCAGCGGCAAGAGTGGTAAAAGTGCCGCGACGATTCAGGGGCGCTCGCTGCAGCCTGGTGAGTCACCGCGCGGGAATTACTCTTACGGGGTTGGAGGGGACTATTTCAAGGCGATGGGATTCTCTTTGCTCGAAGGACGATTCCTCACCGCCGCCGATTCACGGAGCACGCAACGAGTGTGCGTCGTGGACCAGGACTTCGCTCGTTACTACTGGCCGAATGGGGGTGCTCTCGGCCATCGTTTGTTCGAAGGCGGCGAGCAGGGCAAAGATGCCGATGCCTTTACGATTGTTGGCGTTGTTGGAAGCGTGAAACAGGCGGGATTGACTGAGGAAGCAGCCCAGGGCGCCGTCTATTATCCCTACGCATTTCACAGCGGCGACATCTTCGTGGTTGTCCGCACCAGTCTGCCGCCGGAATCTCTTGGACTGACGCTGCAAGCAGCCGTTCGGCAAGTTGATCCTGACCTGCCGGTGAATGATGTCCGAACCATGGAAGCCCGCGTTACCGATAGCCTTGCGGCTCAACGTACACCGGCGCTGCTCGCTGGCTCCTTCTCCGCCATCGCGCTGCTGCTGGTTGCCGTCGGCAGCTATGGAGTGTTGAGCTACGCTGTGGAACAGAGGCGCCGCGAGATTGGAGTGCGCATGGCACTGGGAGCGCGGCCTGCACAGATTCGCAATCAATTTTTAATGCTGGCGTTTCGCCTGCTTGCGTATGGGGTGGTGCTTGGAGGAGTGGGCGCGTGGCTGACAGGGCGAGCGATGCAGAGTTTGCTCTTCCATGTACCCGGATTCAACCTTGCGATTCTGAGCGGAGTTACATCCGTTATGGGTATTGTGTCGATCGTCGCTTGTTTAGTGCCTTCTCACCGCGCCGCACGAACTTCCATCGTGGAAGCTATCCGCACTGAGTAGCCAACGTTCCAAGTGTTGTGGAACGCAGGCCATGATTCAGAAAAGTAAGCATACCTGCTGGGCGAGTTGGGGCGCGCGGCGCCGTTGCTATCCCACCCGTCGCATAGAGCGCGAAGGATGGGGTACCCACAGCACGTTGGGAGTTGACTATTGAGTTCGGCTTTCAGCCGCCACCCATCGGGCGGCAGCATCGGCACTGTCATCGGGTCGAGTATTGAAGGCAATAGCCGCGCCTGGAGCGGCTTTTCGGACCGCATTGATGACGACTTCTAATAAAGCAAGGTTGCGGGGCGGCAGGCGCACGCCGCCTCCGATGACCACACAATCGTAGTTGGTCGAATGCAATTGATGTTCCACTGTTGGTCCGGCGGTTTCGTCCGGGCGGATGAAACAAACGTCAGACTGCCACCCGGAATCCGTGAACCCCTTCAGCGCGACCGCGATGCCACCGTGGACCTTTTCAGCGGTCATACCGGGCGGCAGCGCAGGGTCAGAAAAATCTACTTTCTCGGGATCGATGCCGAGCAGCAAAATTCGCGACATAAGCTCTCCTTGTTCTTGCGATGGATTGGCGGCGAGGATGCAACCAGCTTTGCCGGAAAATGCGAAGCGATCCTAACCGACATTCAGGATGAGCCGTGAATTTCGATCTGTACCGCTGGCTCACGAACTATACGCTTATTAGACCTCTGACAACATTCAAATTTGCCATGTCAGGCACGATTGTGGCTGGGAACGCGGATTCCTCTACTGCGCTTCGCTTCGGTCGGAATGACAAATTGCTGGGTATGCGGCGCGCATGGTGAATAGCATACCCACTCAAGCCAACAGAGGGCTTGAACGGGCCAGGTCGGATTCCTCCACGGCGCTGCGCTGCGGTCGGAATCACAAATTGCGGCACGCTAGCGGGCGGCCCAGTTCCACTTTGGGGTGTTGAAGTGAGTGGAGCCTTCGAGCCTGGTTTCTCCAAAATCTTTTTGCAGATGAAGGCGAGTGCAAAGAGGAGACGACGCGAGTTCGTCGATGAGCAGTGGCGCGTGCGAAACCACGATGATCTGTGTATTTTTTGCGGCAGCGAGGATGAGGCGTGCGAGCGGCGGCAGCAGATCTGGATGCAGGCTGGTTTCCGGCTCGTTGAGCACCATGAGTTCTGGCGGACGCGGCGTGAGTAGAGCGGCCGTCAGAAGAAGATAACGCAACGTACCATCGGACAACTCGGATGCGGAAAGTGGGCGCAACAATCCGTGCTGCTGCAACTGCAACTCGAAGCGACCATTCTGTACTTCGACGGAAAGGCGGCTGCCGGGAAACGCATCATCAAGCGTTGTGGAAAGAGCTTCGTCTGACCGGATCTCGAGAATTGTTTGGAGGGCGGCGGCGAGGTTGCTGCCATCGTGGTGGAGGACAGGCGTGTAGGTGCCAATTTGCGCGGCCCGCGCGGGGGAGTCTGCGTCAGTGCGGAAATGGTCGTAGAAGCGCCATCCGCGAACGGCTTCGCGAACGGCCAGCATTTCGGGAGCGCGCTGCGGATCGGCAATGCTGGCCAACATGCTGTCGGTGTCAGAAAGATGCTGCGTGAGCAGAACCGGCTCCTCATCTTGCGTGGTGGCGAGCCAGACGAAATTGTTTCTGCGATCGACGAGTGCGGAGGCTTTTCGGTAGACCGGGCCATGCCAGATGCATTCGCGCTTCACGTGAGGGTCGAGCAGGAACATGGTCGCGGGCGGAGGAGGCGGAGGATAACCGAGATCGATGCTGTAGCCGTAAGTGTCTCCGCCGAAGCCGAGTTTGAGGCTTGCGACATTGCGGCGAGCGAGAGGTTCCACGGCGTAGGTTCCCTGGCGAACGCCGCGTGCGATCGTCTCGGGGCCCGCCCAGAAGGTGGATGGCAATCCACCTTCGCGAGCGAGGGAGGCGACGACGGAATTCATCGCAGCATCGGCGAGCAAGCGGAGTGAGCGATAGACGCTGGACTTCCCGCTTCCGTTTGCTCCGGTGATGACGCTGAGTTGTCCCAACGGAACCAGTAGGTCGCGCAGCGATCGATAGCCTTGCACAGCGACGGTGCGGATCATGAGAAACAGGATATCGTGCTTAGGAAGGATCCAAGCTTCGCTATCCCACCCTTCGCGAAAAGCGCGAAGGATGGGGCACCCACATTTTTTTGTTTGACAATGTGGGCGCCCTCGCCCACTTCCCTATTTCTCTGCCAGGAATTTTGCCAATCTGTCGAGATTGTCTTCGTTGCCTTGTACGGCGAATCTCTCTACGCCGTTGCGGACGGACGCGGTTTCGAAGAGTTGGCGGAAGGTGAGCTTGGTGTTTGCTCCGAGTTCTTCGAAGATCGCCGTGAGTTGAAAGCGCGGGGGCGAGGTGTGATCGATGACAATGCGTTCTGGGCTTACGATCTCTACGAACTTTGCTTCGTTGGGATAGTTCTTCCCATCGGGGCCGTGCATGGTATAGCTCCACAGGCCGCCGGGTTCCATCTCGCAGACATGGAACGTATTGGAAAAGCCTCGCGGGCCCCACCACAGCTTGAGTTGCTCGGGGTCGGTCCATGCCGCAAAAACCGCCATGCGCGTCGCCCGAAAGACGCGAGTGGTTACGATTTCCCTGCTTACGATTGCTTCGTATTCGCTTGTCACCGTCATCTCTTTTCCTCCCGTTTTTTGCTTTGCATTCCTTTCAGGTGCTCGTCGAGCCGATCAAAAGTTTCGTCCCAGAAACGTCGATAGCTCTCCATCCATTCATCCATCTCGCGGATGGGCCGAACAGAAAGCCTGCACGGTCTCCGCTGAGCCTCGCGGCTGCGCGTGATGAGTCCCGCCTGCTCCAGGATGTGCAGATGCTTTGTGAGTGCAGGCCCACTGATCTTCAAAGACACGGTCAGGTCCTTGACGGGCAACTCGCCATGTTGAAGCCGCGCCAGGACCTTTCGGCGGATGGGGTGCGAGAGCGCGGAGAAGGTGCGATCGAGGCTACTCATTACTTCACTATAAAGTTAATTAACCATTTTGGCAATTACAAAAAGGCAGCTAAAAAGCGGTCAGCTAAGGACCGGTTATCAAAAGAGCGGTCAGCTAAGGAGCGGTCAGCGGGTCAGAGGAATCATCCCACTCAAGCCAACAGAGGGCTTGAATGGGCCACCCGGCGGATCAGGTCTATCCGTGGAAGCTCAGGTCGCGGCCGGGTTTTGTGGCCAGGCCTATTTGTTCGAGGTGGACATTCCGGCCGTTGTACCAGAGCATCCATTTGCCATCGGCGAACAGCGCGTAAGGCTTGTAGCAGGCGTCGGCGTCGAAGCCGTTTCCTGTGGCGCGGAGAATGGGATTCGCTGGGCATCGTTCCCAGTCAGTGAGGCCGTCGCGAGAGCGGGCCAGGCCGATCTGCGCGTGGTCGATGTCGCGATACCCGATGTAGAAAATGTAGAACCATCCACTTTCCTGAATGACCTGACATCCGGCGACGCGTTCTTTTTCCCACGTATACCGTGGGTCCGCCCGGAAGACGGGGTTGCTTGTGTCTTTCGTCCAATGCACGCCGTCGCTGCTGGTGGCGTGTCCAATGGCATTGGGCTCGTACTGTTCGCCTCCTGAGTAGTACATGCGCCAGAGCTTTTGTTTTGTGTCCCACAGAACATGCGGCGACATGAGAGCGACGCCCTCCCATGCGGACTGCGGCGCGAGGACACGAGTTCGTTTCTGCCAGTGCACGCCGTCGTTGCTGAAAGCGTAGCCGATGACGGAGTGACCGTTTTCGTGTCCATCGCTGGAGCGCTGCTTGTCCCACGTCTGGCCGGTATACCACATATGATAACCATCGTCGCGATGCACGACGACGGGGCGGTTGACTTCGCCTTCCCACGCGGACTCGGGGTTGGGAGGGAGCACGATCTCGGGCGCGGACCAGTGAATTCCGTCTGAGCTATCGGAGATGGCGATGGACTTTGTCGGTCTCCACGAAAGCCACATGCGGAACTTGTTGTGCTCGCGAAGTACGCAGATATCGAAGCAGGTACCGTATTGGCCGCCAAGGACGGGGTTGCCGGGATACTTGATCCATCCTCCGGCACTCTCTGAGGGCGCGGCAGCGTCTACGGCCGCAGCGATTCCGCGACTGGAAGTAAATATGGACACTGCGGCTGCTGCAATTTGCGCGAGAAGCTTGCGGCGATGAATCACGTTCCCTCTTTCGTGCAGAGGCTGGTTGCCGAGCGCGCTTAGCTAGTGACCTGGCGTGCGGCCGTGCGGCGGAGCATGAGGCTGTCCTGCAGGCCGAGGCTTTGATATATCTTCCGCGTAGCGTCGGACTTGTTCAACGTGTAGAAGTGGATGCCGCGCACCTGGTTGTCGAGCAGGTCGCGGCACTGCTCCGTTGCCCAGTGGATGCCGACGTGCTTGACTGCCTCGGGATCTTTCGCGGCACGATCCAATGCGCGCAGCAGCTTGGCAGGAATGACGGCGCCGAGTGCGAGCTGGGCCATGCGGCGCATGCCGGCGAGTGAGGTGATGGGCATGACTCCGGCGATGATGGGCACGCGAATACCTGCGAGCTCGCAGCGTTCGCGGAAATCGTAGAAGTGGTGATTATCGAAGAAGAGCTGCGTGCAGATGTAGTCTGCGCCTTCATCCACCTTGGCCTTTAGGTAGTCGAGTTCCTCGAGGCGATTGGGGGTGGCGGGATGACCTTCGGGAAAACCTGCGACTCCTATGCCGAAGCCGGGGTGATTGGGATGATCGTTGCGCTCGTTCCAGCGGCGGATGAAGCGGACCAGCTCCGCGGCGTATTGAAAGGCGTCTGCCTTGCGATCGTAGTTTTGAACATCGCGGGGCGGATCGCCGCCGAGGGCGAGGGTGTTGCTGACTCCAGCCTCGGCGTACTTGGTGAGGATCTCGTCGATCTCCTGCTCGTTCTGGCAAACGCAGGTGAGGTGCGGGATGGGATCAAGCGTGGTGGTCTGCTTGAGGCGGAGAACAAGGTCGTGCGTCAACTGCCGCGTGGATCCGCCGGCACCGTAGGTGACGGAGACGAATGAGGGATGGAGCGCCTCAAGGTGCGCGATGTTCTCGTAGAGGGCTTCGGCATCTGCCGCGGTTTTTGGCGGGAAGAATTCGAAGGACACGGTCGTCTGATCGGATGCAAAAATATCGCGGATATGCATTGTTTCCATTTTACTAGTGGTGCTGGCCGCACGGGCGTACTAAAAGTGCTGGCCGCACGGGCGTACTAAAAGCAAGAGCAAATAGAAGTCAGCTTAGACCGCAATGATTGTAGGCTGGCGGCGTTGGGACGAAAACGCAGATTCCTCCACTGCGCTTCGCTTTGGTCGGAATGACAAAAGCTGGCTGCGCGGGCGGGAGCTGGCTTTATGGGTGCTGGCCACACGGGTGGAATAAAAGCATTGGTTTCGTGACGCCAGGATGCATCACCGCCTTCGGTGGGTCGGTTGCTCCATTGATCCCTACTTATGATTGAGCTTTCAAGTTGCACTCGAGAGTCGTCTGGGACGTGGTAGTTTAGGGCGGCGACACGATTGGGAATGACACACGACATGGAACCAACCAATCCGGTGACGGTCACGCTATGCCTGGGCTCGCAGTCGTTTCAAAAGGGGCTCGCGAAGACGTTACTGCGGAATGGCATGTTGCGACGTGTTGTGTCTTTCGGGCCCGATTTGGAAATCTTTGATCCGCAAGATTCGGAGACCTTGCGGTTGGTAAGAAAATATCCAAGCTACAGGATCGGGAATCGCATTCTGTGGGGTGTGTGGCGGCGATTGCCATTCTCCAAGTATTCGCAGCAGTTTCCCGTCATCCTCTCCGCTTCGATTGCGGATCGCATTGCGTCGCGATGGATCCCGCGGAGCAGGATCTACCACGGCTGGACAGGCCTTTCCCTTGCAGGCCTGCGAATAGCGAAAGGGCATGGTTCCGTCACGCTGGTCGAGAATCCGTCGATGCATCCAGGGCACTGGCAGGAAGCGGTACTGCAGGAGTGCGATGCGTTTGGGGTGAATCCGCGGGACTGCCGTGCGACGTTGCCTTCTCTGCTGATTGAAAGGATGGAGCGGGAATTCGAATTGTGCGACAGGATCGTAGTCCCCTCTGCGATTGCTCAACGTAGCTTTGAGAGACTGGGTATTTCAGGGAAGGCGGTCGTCGTGCATGCGGGCGTTGACCATGATTTTTTCAGACCTTCCGCTGTGCCAAAAAAGAGAGACCTATTTCGCGTTTGTTACGTGGGGCGAGTTGAACTTGCGAAAGGACTGACGTATTTGCTTGAGGCATGGAAGCGGCTGGCTTTAACGAACGCTGAACTTTTGCTGGTGGGAGATGTTGCGCCGGAAATGCAATCCGTGATCAAGAGCTATGCGCTCTCGACCGTTCGCTTCAAAGGATTTTCGACGCGGGATGATGTGGCGCAAAGTTATCGGGATTCCGACCTGTTTGTATTTCCTTCCGTGAATGAAGGCCTGGCCCGCGTCTTACTGGAGGCGATGGCCACGGAGCTTCCTGTGATTGCGACCGACAAGTCCGGGGCAGAGGACTGTATCACGCAAGGGCAGGAAGGAACCATTATCCCGGCGAGAGATGCGAATGCCTTGGCCGAGTCAATTCTTTGGCACTTTCAACATCGCGAGGAGTCCGCCGCGATGGGCAAGGCGGGGCGACGCCGGATCGAGCAGGAATTCACGCTGTCGCATTATGAGGAACGCATGCTTCGGTTGTACCGGGTGCTGGCCGCACGGGCGGGCTAGAAACAAGTGCTGGCCGCACGGGCGGGCTAAGAGCATCCGCAGAAGAAAACCCACATCTCAAATGCGAGATGTGGGGCACCCGCATTTTCTTGACTCGTTGCTGTGAAGCGTCTTCGTGTCGCGGCTTGTCCGATCGGACTGACAAATAAACAAACTGGTTATGTAGCGCGACCTTTGGGTTCGCAGGGCAATTTGCCGTCGCGTTTAGATCCAAGGTGTTGGCGCGACTTCGCGCGATCTCGACAAAATTAATGGAGCGGAACTGAAACAGAAAACTGGCTGGTAGCACCATCGGGAACGGACTAAAAAAGGAGGTTCGTTATGGCAAGAACTACCAGCCCTGGTGTTTCTAATCTTCCCGGAGGTCCTGGTGGACCTGGAGGCCCCGGTGGGCCAACGCCCGCAGAAAAAGAAGCGTTAGACAAAGTAAAAGTGAACTCGTTTGGAGTGACTCCATTGAAGGTCGCTCCCTATAGCACGGTAACCGCCACGTGGGATGTGACGGTGCCGAGCAATACCGGATTCGACATCGTGATTAAGCTGAACGGGCAAGCGGTTGCGAACACCGGCAGCATGACAATCAGCGTCGCAACCCAGCGGATAAACGTCTCGCTGACGGCGACGATTGATGATCCAAAGGCGGCCCGGATATTGAAAGGCATACCAGTGATTGTGGTGACAACCGATTGCCAGGAAGCGGGACTGGCGACTTCGGCAGTGACGGTGCCTTTGAAGGAAGCAATGGACGGGGCCTTTAGCGGCGGAGGTAACTTCACGCTGAAGGATGGCGGGTCAACGGTGACCGCGGGCGCGGATGGGCTGATCGATATTCACGTACCGATCACGATCGAAGTTCCCGACTGGTTCGATGCAGACATGGATATCCACCTTCAGTTGACTATTACAGGGGCTAACGGTCATATCTTCGTTGCGGCTCCCGTTGTCGATCCGCAAGTGAGTTGGTCACTGCTGTCAAACCTTGCGACCCTAGGGTGCACGAGTGCGATTGGCACGGGGATGACGAAGATCTCTTATGCCTTCCTGGAACGTATTGTGGACAACGAAATACGACCGGCAGTGGAGCAGCAACTCGAAGACGTGGTGAAAACATTCCTCACAACGTTCCAAAACAACGATCCGCTGCAGCGGACGTTTGTGATGACCACGCTGCTCTTCTCGGGCAGTCGAGGGCTCCTGATTACCGGGTGTCCGCAGTCCGCTTGAGGCCAGCTGCACGTCGGACGAAAAGCAGGCGCTCCGCATCTCGCTTCCCAAATGCGAGACGTGGGGCGCTTTTTTGATCTTGCGCTTTCGAAGGAAATGGAACTCCCGTAATCAATAGCCAACGATGGGCCGCTGGCATTCCCTTCCGCTATATTTGTTCACCGAACAAATGCTGGTTTTCAGTGTGCCCAACGTGAGGGGCAGGCAGCACATCACGGGAGGTCGAAGACATGAGTTGCAGGCAGATTGCAGCAACAGCGAACACTCTGAGAGAGAATTTACGCGCTTGGCCAAACCTGTCCGTTCAACGTTGGAAGCTTGTGGTTGTGTTCGCCTTACTCTTCGTTGTGGGTGCTCGCGCTTTAAGCGCGCAAACTGCGAAGGACTTGCAGACTGAACTGCAGCAACTCAAGCAGGAATACGAGCAGAGGATTGTCGATCTTGAAGGCCGCATTGCGTTGCTTGAAAAGCAAAATGCCGCAATTGCCGCTGCGACGGAGAAGAACACCACTTCAGTAACGGATCTGAAGACCGAGGCCGAGGCACAAAATCCGCAGGCACCCGCTGACAAGCTTACGAGGGATGAGCGCACAAAGATCCTGCAGGAGGAGACAGCGAATACGCCGCGCTACGACCTGATACGCGATGCCGAAGAACGCATTGCAGCGTTGACCGAACAGCTCAAGGTATTCGAGTTCCACGGTTATATTCGATCCGGCACTGGCCTGAACGGTGAGGGCGGACAGATGGTGGCCTTCCAGGCTCCGGGAGCTTATGCAAAGTACAGGTTGGGAAACGAAGCCGATACCTATGGCGAACTGATTTTTGTCAACAACTGGGTGAATTCGAAGCGTGACCCGGAAAAGGCCTGGATGAAGACCAATGTGACGATCCAGGCTGACACAACTCAATCCACCAACTACGCAAGCACGGATCATTTTCGTTTGCGGGAAGCGTTTGTCCAGACCGGCAACCTGTTTGAGAGCCAGCCGAATGCGAAGTTCTGGGCCGGTGAACGCTACTACCGACGACTCAACATTGATATCAACGATTTCTACATTCTCGACACGAGCGGCTATGGAGGCGGAGTCGAGGATGTGAATTTGAAGTTCGCCCAATTCTCCGCGGCTTATCTTGGCGGTGCACGGGAAGACATTGTGACCGACAACGGCAACTACGCGAAAAGCAACCTGGATCTGCGACTGTACAACATCAAGACGCCGTGGGGCAGACTTGGCGCGTGGTACGACTATGCGTATTCAAAAGGCGGCAAAACTGTCGATAACGTTCAAGTTCCTTCCGTGGGCGGTTGGGCGCTTGGGGTTGGACATGTGCGAACCGAATTTCTTGGCGGATATAACCGCGTATCTTTCCAATACGGTGAAGGAGCGGCGTCGAACTTCACGACGGGAATCGATACTCCGACTCAATACATGAAGGACTCGCATACCTTCCGGGTTACCGATAACGCGGTGATACAGCCAAACCAGTATTTCGGGATTCAGCCACTCATCGTTTATCAGAGACAGTTCTCAGGTAATTCGCAGGATGGGACGAACACCTGGCTGTCGTTCGGCGCACGTCCGGTTATTTTCTTCAATGAACATGTGTCCCTCGCCTTCGAGGGAGGCTTCGATAAAACGCAGAGTGGCGTTGGGCTCTACGACGGATGGTTGCGGAAGTTTACGATTGCTCCGCAAATTGGCGCGGGCCGCGAGTTCTTCAGCCGTCCTGTGTTGCGCGCATTCTTCACCTATGCGAATTGGTCGGATGGTTTGAAAGGATATGTCGGCGGCGTGCCTTACAAGGACAAGACCAGCGGAATAACCTTTGGATTGCAAGCCGAGACGTGGTGGTAAGGTCCTTGCCGGACTGGGTGCTGGCCGCACGGGCGGACTAAAAGCAAGTGCCCGCATCTTGTGAGGAGATGTGGGCACTCGATTTTGTGGGATAGTTCCGTTGCCGGGGGCCTTTGCCTTGGCGTTTTAGGGCCTTCCATAGAGCCTGACCTCAGGCTTGTTACCCCAGTTCGCTTTTCGATACCAGACTTCGACCCATGCGATGTCGCGCTCCCATGCGAGGGGAATGTTCCCACTCGAGCCGCCGGCCGGAACCCGGAACCGAGTCGGAACCTTTTGGCTGTGGTGGTTTCCATAGGTCACAACCACGTGATCGAACTCGACGGGGCTGCCAACTACGCGTATCTGCAATACGTGATAAGTATCGTCTCCGTGAACCTTGATCTTGTCGTGGTCCGTGTTCCCGTCTACGTGAGCATTACCAAGGTATTGCCATCCGCCGCCGGGGGCGTGCCGACCACTGGTTTGTGGATCTGGGCACCGCCCGTGCCAATACCAAGAGTGACTAACAGAGCTAATACGAGTGAGGGACTTCGTAGCATTTGAACCTCGCCTGGTTTTGACTGGGGGGTGATTGAATATACTCCGATAGCGCTGTGTGCGCGGGATGCCCGCTGCGGGGCGAACTGAAGACCTGTCCTGCACCTTGTTTCCCGAAAGGAGATGTGGGGTTTTAACATTTGTGGCTGGTTAGGCTCGGGGAACCTGGTGCCAACACCCGACTCCCAAGAGAATGATTTGAAACGAAATTCTCTCCAAGCATCGACAAGAAGTAGTATGCTTTGCGCGTCAGAAAATCTTCATAATCCGCTGCAAGGAGAAAATGGCGATGAACATATCTGGTGGGAAGCGTATGGGGTTCGTACTTGCGACGACCATGGTGTGCTTGGCCTTTACTTTGACAATGAGCGCGCAGGTGGATACAAAAACTACAACGACGGCAGGGCATCCTACCGTGGTTTCAAGTGTCGAGCGTGGTGAGGTCATGGCTGTCTCGGGCAATGACCTGATCGTCAGGATGGCGGACGGCTCCATGCGCAACTATGAAAACGTGCCCGATAGCGCAAGGGTGACGGTAGATGGCAAGAAACTCGGTCTCCGCGATCTGAAGCCAGGCATGAAACTGCAGCGGACGATCACCACGACCTCAACTCCCATGACCGCCACAACGGTACAGACCGTCAAAGGAAAGGTATGGTTCATCAATCCGCCGTCGACCATAATTTTGACGATGGAGGACAATAAGAACCAGCAGTTCAAGATTCCCGAGGGCCAGAAATTCAGTGTGGAAGGAAAGATGGTGGACGCCTTTGAGGTGCGCAAAGGGATGATTGTCTCCGCCACCAAGGTCGTACAGGTTCCCTCCGTTTCAGTCACGAAATCGCAGACTGTGACGGGCGAGGCTGCGCCAACACCGGCGCCGGCACCTGCGCCAACACCGGCGGCAGAACGGCAACCATTGCCGCCCGCGGATCAACCTATCCTGGTCGCAGACGGCGAAGAAACCCCGGTTCCGGCAGAAGCAGCAACAACACCAGAGGCAACACCGCCAGCAGCAGCGCCAGAGGCTGGAACTTCTTCGATGACATGGCTCATCGGATTGCTGGTTCTTCTGGCTTTGGTAGGCGTGATCTGGTGGGTTGTGAGCAGGAGGAAGGGTTCGAACACATAACCTCCGACGGTCGCGGACAGTGATGGCCGCAAGGACAGACTAAAAGCAGCAAACAACGAAAGGGTGCCCACATCTCAAATGCGAGAGTGGGCACCTTTCCATTTTCTGGCCATGCTGGTTGCTCTATACGTCCCCAGAACCCTCTGGTACTACGAATTTTCCTGTGAGATGAATGGGAGGGATACCGACGCAGTTCTCACCATGCACATCGCAAACGGAGCCGGAGCCAGTCCCAACCATCTGATTCTGATCATCGATATGAAGGCTCACGCTGTTTTTGATGGTTGCGTTCGAATTGCCTTCAGCGTCCAAAGGATAGAAGAAGAAGGTTGCAACCAAATTCTTGGGGCCAGTGCATTTCCAGCTTCCAAGGATCGGGGTAATGGGAGGACCGATCGAACCCGTTGCCGAGATGACACCGCCGTCGGCAAATCCCATGAGTGCCGAAAAAGTGACACCCTGAGTAAAGCGGTCGATGGTGAAAATCCAGGTCCCCTGCATGTCTTTCAGGCAGCTATTGTTATTTTTCTGGGGATTTTGCGCGAGAACGGACCCGGGCATCGCGAGGAGCAGCAAGGCAGCCATCACGAGCAAAGTGTGATGGATGTTGAGCTTTGTACATCTCGAAGTTGACAGCTGGTTCCTGGTTGTCATCGATGTTCCTCCATATAGGTCAGATCGCCACAGCGTTGGCTGGGACTGTGTGAACCTAAGCCGGTGTGAAGATGCCTACCTAGTACAAACGAGACATCGTGAAAATATAGTTTGCCGTTGCGAAGCATGTAGTAGTGGCGGGCTAACCTCATGCGACTCTCCTAACTCGTCGGGAGAGACGCGAGGAGTTGGGCGCACGAGTGACCATCCCGAAACGAAAGGGGATGCACACTATGCGTAGAAATTTCTCCGCATCGCCGCGGCCTGAACTCAGGGAATTCGTCCGAATCTACGCCCAGAGGGAGTTGCATTCGGAAAGTGCAACCGTTATCCAGCCCAACATGGCATTGCTGGAACACATCCTGGTGTTCGACTTCCTGGACCCCTTGATATCGGTGCACGATGGGGAAAGTCTCCGGCTCCCTCGAATTCGCGTCGAAGGACTCCAGACTTCACCATCCGGCTGCTCTCACCTGGAGGGGCAACATCTTGGATTCGTCATCTTTCTAAAGCCGCTTGCTCCGTGGCAATTGTTCCGGATCCCGCCGGGGAGTCTGGCTAACAAATACATCAATAGTGTGGATGTGTTTGGAAGAGAGATGGAAATGTTATGGTCGGCATTGGCAGAGTGTCGATCCTTTGCGGAGCGCGTGTGCCTGGCGGAAGCGTATCTGCTGCCCCTTGCAGTAAACGCTCTTGCTTCCACTCCAATCATGAAAAGCGCCCGATACCTTTTCAATTCGAATGGGATGTCCCGGGTTGAAGACATTGCGAATGATTGTGGACTCAGTGTTCGGCAATACGACCGGTTATTCGTTGAACAAACCGGAATGAGTCCAAAGCTTTTTGCCCGAGTGAGAAGATTTCAGCTGGCGTTAGACGCAAAGCGCATGGCTCCGCAACGATCCTGGATGAGCGTTGCTTACGAGCTTGGTTACTTCGATCAAATGCACATGATTCGAGATTTTCAGAGCCTCGGCGGGAACACTCCGACGTTTTTGCTTCAGCAGATGGGAGATCTTCAGCCATGGTCGCTCGGCACGCCGATGACTCCTTATAATTTTCCGATCCCGGCCGCAGGGGCGGTGCTGGCTGCACGGCAGGCTAAGAGCAAATGCAAGGGAAGAGAACCCACATCGCAAAAGCAAGATGTGGGCTGGAATCGGAACAATCCCCACTCAAGCCAACGTACGGCTTGAGTGGGCCACCATGTCTACTCCTATCTGAATTTACGCACGTGGCTCCGCCCCGGCATCGTCCTTCTCAGGGAGATGGGGGATAAAGCCGCAACGCTCAAGGAGATCCGCGAAACGAGGATCGGCTCGAAGGGGATCCCATTTCGGATCTACTGGAGGAAAGACTAAATGCACATCGTGGGCGTCGTAGGCTCGCTCCAGCCATGCGATGGCGGCATCGTGTTGCCCCAGCCCGAGGTATACCAGAGCGGGCGCGTACGGTGGAACGTATCGTTCGCGCGACACCGCATCTAGTGTCTTGAGCGCCTCGTGGGCTTCTGTTGTTTTTCCCAGTGTTGCGCAGATATAGCCCCGAATTGAAATCTCCTTGCTGCTTCCGCCATTGAACCGCCCCGCGCTGTTGAGTGCGGTGAGGGCCTGGTCTGAGTCGCCCATCCGTTCGGATGCCTGGGCGAGTTGGATGTAGCTAACCCAAAATTCAGGATCGATAGTGATCGCCTGCTGCGCGAATTGCACAGCAACGGGATAGTTGCGCGCTGCAAATGCAACCTGCGCCGAGAGTGCATGATTCGTTGCGTTCAGCGGATCGAGCTGGCGTGCATGACGAAGAGCTAACGACGCCTCCTCGTGCCGGGCCATGTGCGAGAGGACGATGCCCAGAAAACGGTGTGCCAGGGAATAGCTCGGATCAAGCGCTATGGATTTGCGGAAGGCCGTCTCAGCCGCCACCCAGTCCCAGTCAAGCCAGAATTTGAGTAAGCCCAGGGAAGTGTAAACCTCAGGCAAGCTGGACCCGGAGACGGTGGCATGAGCAACCGCATCGCGAGCGCGTGGCCAAACCTGTAGCGGGGGCCTGTCCGCATTGACTGGGCTCGCAGCGTAAGCGTCGGCCATTCCGGACCATGCGAGGGCGTACTCGGGATCCAGTTCGACCGCGCGTCCGTAGTACTCCATTGCACGCTTCGTTGTCGCTGCCGAGAGCCAGTTCCAGAAGTAACGGCCTCGTAAATAGAGGTCGTGGGCTTCTGCGTTCGACGTCTGTCGTCGTTCGAGCACGCTTAGACGTTCCGGTAATAGTTGCAACCCGACGTGCCGTGCAATGGCGGTGCCCAGCTCTCGCTGTATGGCAAACACGCTGGTGACATCCCGGTCGTAATTAGTAGTCCAGAGATGCGTCTGGTCTTCGACTCGAATCAGCTGCGAGGTGATCCGGACCTGGTCGCCTTCGCGGCGGACACTGCTTTCCAGGATGTAATCGACTCCGAGTTCGGCACCAATCTCGCGGACGCTCTTGGTGGTGCGCTTGTAGGCCATGCTCGAAGTGCGAGCGATCACGCCCATCCGCTCAGGATTCATGCCTCCCAGGTGACTGATCGTCTCCTCGGTCAGCCCGTCGCTGAAGTATTCCTGGTCGGGATTATTCGTGTAATTTGCAAAGGGCAAAACGGCCAACATAATTCGGCGTTCTGATTGGGCTGAATGTTGGGGCGGCGCACCAGTCACGTAGGTTGTGACAGGTGAAATGAAACGGTAGCCCTTGCCCGAAACTGTTTCGATGAATAGAGGAGACTCTTTCGAATCCCGGAGAGCTTGCCGCAGCTTACGAATAGCTGTGTTGACGCCCATTTCTACGTCAACGAAGACACCCGGCGCCCACAACCGCTTTACGATGTCAGCCCGCCAGACGAGCTCGCGATGCCTCTCGACTAAAAGGATGAGCAGATCCATCGGTTGGCGTTCAAGGTGAACCGGCTGCCCGCTCCGGCGCAGCTCGTATGCCGATATGTCGAGCTCGAACTCACCAAATTGAAACGTCGATCGTGAATCGGGCTGCGACATAGGGTGGATTCCCTCCGCGCGCGACCATGCTACCCGCCTATCCAGAAAAGCGCCAGATTATCTTCAGGTCCTCTCCATGGTCGTGAACGCGAGCGAATGTCACAGTTCCTCCAATAGTTGCCGCGGTGGAAAAGCTATCGCAGCGTTATTCAAAACAAAAAGGAGAAACCATATGGCATCAAGAATGTTGCGGCACATTGCAGCCTCACGTGGAACAGCAGGCCTGGTTCTCGGCGGCCTGCTGGTTCTGGGATTCGGATTTACAGCCAGAGCACAGGCGACGGATGCCGCATCCAGTAACGGCCTCCAAGGGACATGGCGGGCGCAACTTACTATTCAGGACTGTCAGACCGGAGCGGTGCTGAGGACCTTCCCGGCCCGGTTTGCCTTCGCCCAAGGCGGTACGCTCACCGTAACAACCGCAGGCCAGCCGCCTGCGCTCAACACCGCCGGTCTTGGTGTCTGGCGGCATACGACCGGCCACAGCTACAGTGCGGTGTCCGAGGCCTTCGTCTTTAACACCGCGGGGGCCTGGACGCAGATACAGAGGCTGACACGCCTGATCGATGTCGGACTTGGCGGGAACACTTTCACGGATATCGTTGCGCTTCAAATTCTCGACACCACTGGACACGTGATTGTGACCGGCTGCGGCACGACCACCGCTAGTCGGATGCAGTGAGTGGAAGGTGCTGACCGCACGGGCGGACCAAGAGCAACTGCGACGGAGGAGAGCCCACATCTCAGAATGCGAGATGTGGGCTGGCATTTGGAACATCCCCACTCAAGCCAACGGAGGGCTTGAATGGGCCACTCTGTCGCAATGATCAGTAGGAAAGACCGATCTTTCCGAAATGTTGACGACTCTCCTGTAATTGAAACGCTTCCCGGATCTCTGTGAGCGGAAAACATGCATCCGTTATAGGACGTATGTTCATTTCGTCCAAGGCGCGGATCATTTCCATCTGATTTTCTCTGCTGCCCACAGTTATTCCATGAAGAGTCTGCTGTTTCCCCATAAGGGCAGCTGTTGGAACTTGACCTTGGATTCCAGTCAGAACGCCAACCAGGACGATATCCCCTCCAATACGCGTGGCCTTCATGGATTCCGGCAAAGTTCCGGGCCCGCCTGTTTCCACCACAAGATCGACGCCGCGGCCATCGGTATACTCCATAACTTTGGCTGACCAGTTCTCGTGCTGTCGATAGTTCACGCCGAAGTCCGCCCCGAGTGCCCGTGCGCGTTCCAGCTTTTCGTCGGAGGAGGAAGTGACGATGACCCTCGCGCCTAGCCACTTTGCAAACTGCATCGCAAAAATAGATACTCCGCCAGTGCCGAGGACCAATACATCGCTTGATGCTTGAAGTCCGGCGATAACCTTAACCGCGCGCCATGCGGTCAAGCCAGCGGTTGGGAGCGTTGCTGCGTCGGTGAAATTCCAATCGCGTGGCACTTGAGTGAAGAAATTGGTCGACCGAACGACCGCTTCAACCGCATAGCCGTCGAGACCGTCACCCGGCGTTCGAGCGAAGCCTGCACGCGGCGCATCTCCTCGTTGCCAATCTGGAAAGAAGGTGGAGACTACGTGGTCGCCGACTGCAAACTCGCTCACACCAGAGCCGACAGCTTCTACGACGCCAGCGCCATCCGACATGAGTATCCTGCCCTCTTCGACGGGTAGAATGCCTTTCGCGACGTTGAGGTCGTGTCCATTCAAAGAACTGCCGTGGATTCTCACTAAAATCTCATTCGGACCCGGCAGTCCGGGGTCTCCGGTTTCGACGACGCCAAGATTCCCGATTCCTCCCGGTGCTTTGTACCTGACAGCCTTCATCGCATCTACTTTCCTGGTGGACAGCGTTCGGCTACTAGGCGCGGGGGGTTAGGGGTTTTTTGGTGGGGTCGGAGATTTTTTTGCGGCTTAGGACGAAGTCGGATTTCTTGCGGGTGTTTACGGACGCGTGGTCGATCTTCTTCCAGAAGGCTACGAAGTAGTCTACGGCGGAGATGATGGAGACGATGACCATGAAGTAGATGGAGACTAGGGCGGTCCACTCTACGGGGAGGATGAAGTATCCGAAGTGCCACTCGTACCAGCCGTGGGCGAGGATGGCGGCGACGACGGAGACGATCTGGATGATGGTCTTGAGTTTGCCGAGGTCGCTGGCCTCGATGGTGAATCCTTCAATGGTGGCGATGGAGCGCAGTCCGCTGACGAGGAATTCGCGTCCGATGACGAGGACGGCGATCCACGGTTTGACGATGTGCGGATTGTAGGCGACCAAGGTGATGAAAGCGGACGAGATGAGAAGCTTGTCGGCCACGGGGTCGAGGAGCATGCCCATGGTGGTGATTTGTTTGCGACGCCGCGCAAGGTAGCCGTCTACACCATCGGTAATGGAGGCCAGGATGAAGAGGATGGAGGCTGCCAACTCCTGCTCGCCGTGCCCGCGGAACGGGAAGAGCGGGGACATCATCCAGATAAAGACCGGCACCGAAAAGATGCGGCTCATCGTGATGGAGTTCGGCAGATTCACAGGCCAACCCTTTGGGGAGATTGAGGGTAGCCATCGTGTGCTCCCCTAAGCATTATGCACCACCGGGCATAGAGCTTTCAGGACGGCTCCGGTGAAATGTTCAGGATGCGTTGGCCCATTGCCGGGATGCAGCGGAAGCGAAGAAAACAAAGCACAGGGAAACGTAGAGTGCTGAGGAGAACGCGACTGGATGACGGAATGGAAAAAGGGCGGCCGAGACCGCCCTTTTCGCGTGCTGAGGAAGCAGGGCTTACGCGTAAATTCCCCGCTGCTTGGTGGTGGAGGCGACGCGATCGATGGCCAGCATGTAGGCCGCGATGCGGTTGTTGACGTCGTGGGCTTCAGAGTATCGAACGACGTCGTCGAAGCTCTCGGACAGGATGGTGTCCAACTGCTCGTTGATGACAGCTTCCTTCCAGAAATAACCCTGACGATCCTGCACCCATTCGAAGTAGGAGGCGGTGACTCCTCCGGCGTTGGCGAGGATGTCGGGGATGACGAAGATTTTCTTGTCGGAAAGGATCTCGTCAGCGACCGCAGTGGTGGGGCCGTTGGCGCCTTCGCAGACGATGCGGGCCTGGATGCGATCCGCATTGCGCGAGGTGATGACATTCTCAGTCGCGGCGGGGATGAGGATATCGCAGTCCGTAACGACGCAGTTCCTGCGAATCGAATGGCTCGCCGCCTTTGAATCCCAGAATGCTTCCGTTGCGGCGGCGGTAGTCCGACAGCATGTTGATGTCGAGGCCGTTGGGGTTGTAGATGCCGCCATCGTACTCGGCAATGCCGATGATCTTGTATCCCTTGGCAGCCATGAGCTCGGCGGCGTTGGATCCGACGTTGCCGTATCCCTGAATGATGACGCGGCAGCCTTCGCGGGGAAGGTGGAGATATTTGAGAGCCTCGTCGCAGACGACGCCGATGCCGCGTCCGGTGGCCTGACGGCGACCGCGGGAGCCTCCGATGCTGAGGGGCTTGCCGGTAACGACGCTGGTGACGGTCTGGCGCATGTGCATGGAGTAGGTGTCCATGATCCACGCCATGGTTTGCTCATTGGTATTCATGTCGGGTGCGGGAACATCTTTTTCAGGCCCGAGAAATTCGATGAGTTCCGAGGTATAACGGCGAGTCATGCGTTCGAGTTCGCCCTGCGACATTTTCTTGGGGTCGCAGATGACTCCGCCCTTGGCTCCGCCAAAGGGAATGTTGACGACGGCGCATTTCCAGGTCATCCAGCTGGCGAGGGCGCGGACTTCGTCGAGGGTAACTTCAGGGGTGTAGCGGATGCCGCCCTTGGCCGGGCCGCGTGCGATGGAGTGCTGCACACGAAAGCCGGTGAACATTTCCACGCGGCCATCATCCATTTGCACGGGGAAGTGCACGATGATTTCACGCGAGGGATAGCGGAGGACCTTCCAAAGGTTTTCGTCGAGGTTGAGTTTGCGAGCGGCGAAATCAAAGCGGGCAGCTTGCGCTTCCCAGGGATTGATTTCCTGCTCGAGGGTCATGGTTGCCATATACAGGTTCTCCAGTCTTCCGGTTCACACGTGAACCGCACAACTTCCCTCGGGTTTGAGTTTCGCGCGGGAGATGGGCGGCAGGGAAAGATTCGTGTTCAAAGTCCTCAATACAACGTCCTACCGTTTGACGGGAAAATTCCAGAAACGGCAGGGTTTTTCTAACCGAGGGCCGACACCCCCGGCCAAACTCACAGAGTATAGGCCCGCCGCAGAAAGCCCGGCAACCACCGTGCGGTTGGGGATAGTGCCACAAAAGAGTCACATGCGGTCATAACTGATTGAATCCCGTGAAAGCGGGGCGGGAAGGTACCCAGGGAGATAGGATGCGGGGCGAGATGGTGAGTCGCTGGCGAGGAGACGAAATTCGCGCCGCGGAGGTTGGGGGGCGCGCTTCAGGAATTGCGGGCGAGCGATGTAACATGACCATCACATGCCGCATCGCGACCAGATCAAACCTACACGCGCCGAATTCCTGCGACTTGCCCGTACGCACACGCTGGTTCCTGTCTACCGGACGATCACGGCGGACCTGGAGACTCCGGTGTCCGCCTTTCTGCGGGTGGCGGCGGATGAGCGAGAGTGCTTCCTGCTGGAATCAGTGGAAGGCGGCGAAAAGGTGGGGCGGTACACGTTTATCGGGGTGCGGCCTTTCCGCAAGATGGTGTCGCGGGGGACTTCGGTGCGGATTACCGAGGGCAAGCGGACGCGGACGGTGGAAGGAGATATTTTCATCCTGCTAAAGGAAGCTTTGAGCGGGCACAAACCGGCCCGACTGAGGGGACTGCCGCCCTTTACGGCGGGTGCGGTGGGATTCTTCTCCTACGACGTGGTTCGGCAAATAGAGAAGCTGCCATCGCTGGCGAAAGACGACTTGGGAATGCCGGATGCCTGCTTTCTGTTTTTTGATGAAGTGCTGGCGTTTGACCACGTAAAGAAGGAGATTCTGCTGGTGGTGACGGCCGACCTGACTCGGCTGAAGCCGCAGGAGGCGTACAAGCAGGCGATGACGCGGCTGGGCAGGCTGGAACGCAGGCTGGCGAGCCCGCTGCCCAAGACTCCGAGGGCGAAGACGCACGGCAAACTGAAGATTACTCCCCGGACATCGAAGAAGCGGTTTTTATCGGCGGTGGAGAAGACGAAGGAATACATTGCGGCGGGCGACATTTTTCAGGCGGTGATTTCGCAGCGACTGGATGTTGTGCCGGATTTGGATCCGTTCTCGATTTATAGATCGCTACGGATTGTGAATCCATCGCCATATATGTACTTTTTGCGGACGGACCTGGAAGACAAGGGAGAGACGCAGTCGACGCACGTGCTCGGGTCTTCTCCTGAGTTGCTGGTGCGGGTGCATAACCGCACGGTGGAGTATCGGCCGATTGCGGGCACGCGGAAGCGCTCAGAAAATGAGGAAGAAGACGACCGGCTGGAAGCGGAGATGCTCGCCGATGAGAAGGAATGCGCCGAGCACGTGATGCTGGTGGACCTGGGGCGAAACGATGTTGGGCGCGTGAGCGAGTACGGCAGCGTGAAAGTGAAAGACCTGATGTTCGTGGAGCGCTATTCCCACGTGATGCACCTGGTGAGCGCGATTGAAGGAGAGTTGCGGAAGGATATGACTCCGGTGGATGCGTTCCGCGCGTGCTTCCCTGCGGGTACGCTGTCGGGCGCTCCAAAGATTCGCGCGATGGAAATTATTGAAGAGCTGGAGCCGACGCGGCGGGGCGTTTACGGCGGCAGCATTCTTTATGCGGATTACTCAGGCAATCTTGATTCGTGTATTGCGATCCGGTCGATGCTACTGAAGGGCAAGCAGGGATACATCCAGGCAGGCGCGGGGATTGTGGCGGATTCTTCTCCGGAGAGCGAGTACCAGGAATCGCTGAACAAGGCACAGGCAGTGGTGCGCGCGATTGAGCGGGCACGCGACGCATAGCTTGTCGCATTGATGGCTGCGGACGCTTTAGAACTCACCCTCGTCGGGGTTATGCGATTCCGTGTGGCCATGCGATGCCCAAATCAGCAGCGTAAAGAAGATCGTAAAGAAGCTGAGGATTACCCAGACGGCGAGCATGATGCGTCTCCTTCCACTTCGCTAGTCAGATTACGGCTGCGCGGGGCGGGTTGCAATGGTGGAATGTAGCGGTGGAGATTCGAAACCCGTTACGATGCCGCGCACAGCAGGATGGAGATGCGCGGAATTTTAAAATCCGGTTAACCGGATTGAAAACATTGGACTCCTAGAGTGCCTTTGACTGACCTGCAGAGAAAGTTCCTCGGGCAGTATCCAGAGGTCGTTCAAGGAGTTATTAGATGATTTCGCATTTTTCTTGGAAATGCAGTGCAGCCGCCGCGATGCTGTTCTGCGCAGTTCCCTTTCCTTCACAGGCAAAAGACAATTCACCGGAAGTGAAGCACGTGCTGGTGCTGAGCTTCGACGGCCTGCACGCCATCGATCTTGCTAACTACATTCAGTCGAATCCAAATTCGTCGTTCGCAGAGTTGGCGAAGCACGGGGTTCGATACTCGAATGCCACGTCGTCAAAGCCCAGCGACAGCTTTCCGGGAATTCTGGCAATCGTTACGGGCGGTTCGCCGAATTCTACGGGCGTGTGGTACGACGACGCGTATGACCGCAAGTTGTCGCCTCCGCTGGTGGACCAGGATGGAGTGACTCCGCTGGGCGACAAGAACTGCTCCGTGATTGGAACGGAAGTCTTGATGGATCAGACCATCGACAAGAATCCGAATGTGATTGATGGCGGTGGGGGCATCAATGAGGATCGCCTACCGCGCGATCCTTCCAAAGGCTGCTCGCCGGTTTATCCGTGGATGTACAGCCGGGTGAATAACATATTCGAAATTGTGAAGAAGCACGGCGGGACAACCGCCTGGTCTGATAAGCATCTGGGCGCCTACATGATGCTGTTTGGACCGAGCGGCAAGGGTTTGGACGACTACTACTCCCCGGAAGTGGATTCGCGAGACTCGCTGGCGACCTCGAGCGTGGAAGAGGCGATCAAGTACGACGATCTGAAGCGGGATGCGGTGTTGAATTGGATTAAAGGGCTCGACCACACCGGCAAGAAATGGATTGTCCCAACTTTGTTCGGTTCGAATTTTCAGGAAGTGAGCGTCGGTCAGAAAGTGACGAATGCCGGCTACATCGACGAAGTTGGCACACCGAGCGCGGAGCTGAGCAAAGCGCTGGCACATGCTGACCAGGACATATGGATGTTCATCAACGCGTTGAAGAGCGAAGGAATTTATGACGAGACCCTGATCGTGCTGGCGACGAAACATGGTCAATCGCCGATCGATAAAAGCCGGCTGCAAACGAAGAATACCGGGGTGAAGGACCCGGCGGATTTTCTGGGGACCTCCGTCGCATTCGAGATGACAGACAGTGTCTCGCTGATCTGGCTTACGGATTCTGCCTTGACGGACGTGAACGCGGATATCCTGCAGCAGAACCAGCAGGCGATCCATGCAGAGAAGATTTATTCCGGTAACACGCTGCAGTTGCTGTTCAACGATCCTAAGAAGGATAGCCGGGTTCCGGACATTATTGTGCAACCGAACCTGGGCGTGATCTACACGAAGAACACGGCGAAGATTGCCGAGCACGGAGGCTTCTCCACCGATGACACCAGCGTCGGTCTGCTGTTTTCGATCCCCGGGCTGGGACAGAGGGTGATCAAAGGAGCGGTGGATAACCGCATGGTGGCGCCATCGATTCTGCGCGCGTTGGGGCTGAATCCATGGGAATTGCAGGCGGTGCAGATGGAGAATACTCCCTCACTGCCTGCGCTTACGGACATCAATCGGTAAGGCTTTCAAAACAAAGGACGGCGTTTTGAAAGCAGGGAGCGGACGGCCAATCAGCCGTCCGCTCTTTCTTTGCGCCCGATTGGCGGCGCTCGGGAGTTTGGACATTTGAAGAAGCGATACACTGGATGGAATGGTCTTTGTCCTCGACAACTACGATTCGTTTACCTACAACCTGGTGCAATACATGGGGGAGTTGGGCGCGCGGATGGTGATCCGCCGCAACGACGAGCTGACGGTCGAAGAAGTGGAAGCGCTCGGGCCGGAGCGAATCCTGCTTTCGCCGGGCCCCTGCACGCCGCAGGAAGCGGGCATCAGCATTCCCTTGATTCAGCACTTTGCCGGTAAGGTTCCCATCCTTGGCGTGTGCCTGGGGCACCAGGCGATTGGCGCCGCGTTTGGCGGCGATGTAGTGCGTGCTCCGCAACTTATGCACGGCAAGACGAGCGAGGTACAGCACGACGGAAAGACGATCTTTTCCGGAATCGCGAGTCCAATGACGTGTACGCGCTACCACTCGCTGATTGTTGCGGAAGAGGGGCTGCCAAAGGATCTTGAAGTTTCCGCGCGCACGACGCGGCCGGACGGGAGCACGATCATCATGGGATTGCGGCATCGCAAATATCCGGTGGAGGGCGTGCAGTTTCATCCGGAGAGCGTGTTGACGTCGAACGGCAAGCAACTGATCAAGAATTTTCTGGAGCTATAAATTTTGCGGGCTTGGCAGGTATGGACGCTGACAGCAGTCGCGGCCGCAGCAACTGGGCGGATGGCGCAGGCGCAGCAGCCGATTGGGCGCACCTCCGCGCATGAAGTAAAGGTGTCCGGTGCAGTGGACGTCCACTCGGGCGAGATGCTGCTGGGCAACGGCAGCGCGATTACGGCGGGCGAGCAAGCGGTGCAGATTTCGCTGACGCGGGGCGGAGATCTGAAGCTATGCCCTACGACGACGGTGCACCTGGCGAAGGATCGCAGTGTGGAGAAGGATGATTCCACGGCGCTGATGATGGCGCTGGATCGCGGCGCGCTGGAAGCGAATTACGTCACTGGAAAATATTCCGATGTGCTGATGACGCCGGATTTTCGCATTTTGTTATCCGGGCCGGGCACGGCGAATGTGAGCGTGCGGGTGAGCCCCAAGGGCGATACGTGCGTGGACAATCACGGTGACAATGCTCCTTACGTTACGGTGAGCAGCTTGTTCGATGGTGGCGTGTACCGCGTGCAGGCGAACCAGCGGGTACTGTTTGAGCATGGCAGCCTTCGCGACGTGGTGGACAACGAGCCGGAGCCCTGTGGCTGTACTGCTCCTGTGTCTGTGGCGACGGCGGGAACGACCTCGGACAAGCCCGCGCAGGTGGGAGCGAAAGTGGGCGGGCCGTCCTCAACGCCAGAAGACACGACATTTCCGCTGGCAGTGAGCCAGGGGCTGGCTCCACCTCCGGCAAAGCCCGACGTTCCGGCGGGAGAGGTGCATGCCAGCGTGACGGTTCCACTGACGTATAACGGCGCGACGGGCAAAGCGGGCGATCCCCATGACCTTGCGGCTGCTGGTGCAGCAGGAGTGGAGCCGAGTGCTGCACCCGCGCCCGCTCCGCCGCCCAAGGCTGCTGCCGCTCCGGCGCCGGTCGCGGAAACGGCTACTGCTGTTGCGCCGGAAAAGAAGCCGAAGAAGAGCGGGTTTTTCCATAGCGTTGGCCGGTTCTTTTCCAAAATATTCGGTGCCTAAACCGGCCGCGCGGCGCGATCGGGGCGTTTGAGCCAGGGGCTGAGCTACAATCATTTAAGCCACGTTTTCACTGTCCAGCGGCCTTCTGGCTGCGGACCGGCGTCGGAACCCTCTAACTAAGAGCACAATCAAGGAGCTGTCTCCCTATGGTCGCCACACAAATGCGCCCGGGCATGATCATTAAGCACAACGGCCAGATGCACATGGTCTTTTCTGTCGAGCACCGGACACCCGGAAATCTGCGCGCCTTCATCCAGGCAAAGCTGCGCAATATTCGCACCGGCGCCATGTTCGAGCACCGCTTTCGCTCGCCCGATCCCATTGAGCGCATCATCGTGGACGAAGTTGCCATGGAGTTTCTGTATGCCGATGGCGACGATTATTACTTCATGAACCCTACGAATTACGAGCAGACGGTGTTGAAGCATGACACGCTGGGCGATTCCGTCGAGTACCTGATTCCGAATCTCACGATCGAAGTTTCGTTTATTGACGGAGTTGCGGTGGGCGTGGAATTGCCGCAGACGGTGGAGCTTACGGTAGTGGAGACGGAGCCGGGATTGAAGTCGGCTACGGCGTCGTCCGTGACGAAGCCTGCAAAGCTCGAGACCGGGTTGGTGGTGCAGGTGCCTCCGTTTATTAACGAAGGCGAAAAGATCCGCGTGGACACGGCGGAAGGCGCATATTTGTCGCGGGCATAGATTCCGGCGAGCAGTGGAAGAGGTCTCGCACGTCGGGACCTCTTTTCATTGGGGCGGCGATGAGAATTGATGTGAGTCGCTTGCACGGCGTGCGGGCTTCTGCAACACTGACATCGATCCTGCACTGAGCGTTACTGGTTTACTCAACTTCGTTTGTGTAGTGCGTCGTTTTCAAGTCTTTTATGGTCCGTCGTTTTCTAATACAGGGAAGAGTGCAGGGCGTGGGCTTTCGCTGGTTTGTTCATCGCGAAGCGGCGGCACTGAGCCTTAAAGGCTGGGTGCGCAACACCGAGGATGGCGATGTAGAAGTTGTTGCGGCGGGCAGCCATGAAGAACTCTCGGCGCTGCGTACGGCGCTGCATCGGGGATCGCGCGGAAGCCGTGTGGATCGCGTGATTGAGCAGGAACTGGCAGATGAAGAAGGCAAAGAGCTGGGATCATTTCAGATTGATGGAGCGTGGTAGAGAATGAGTTTCGATGGCAAGATCAAGGCAGTGGACAGTGACCGCATAGTGAATTCCGATACGGGCGAAATTAGTTGCGACAAGCTCAAGAAGCTGGTGCGCACGGTGCCTGATTTTCCCAAGCCGGGCATTCTGTTCTACGACATCACCACGCTGCTTAAGGACAAGAAGGGCTTTGCGCAATTGATTGATGCTCTTGCGGCCCACTACATTGGCAAGGACATTGACCTGGTGCTGGGCATTGAGGCGCGAGGATTCATCTTCGGTCCGGCGCTGGCTTACAGGCTGAACGCTGGCTTTGTTCCGGTGCGCAAGCCGCGCAAGCTACCTGCGCCTACCGCCCGGGTTACCTATGACCTGGAGTATGGAGCCGATACGCTGGAGATCCATCTCGACGCAATTCAACCGGGAAATCGGGTAGTGATTGTGGACGATCTGCTGGCGACGGGCGGCACGATGGAAGCGACGATCAAGCTGGTGCGTCAACTTGGTGGAGACATTGTCGGGCTGGGATTCGCGGTGGAGCTGGACTTCCTGAAAGGCAAGGATCGCTTCCGGGAGTTCGACGTATTCAGCCTTCTGCACTATGACGAATAGAGATTGGAACGAGTAACCATTCGGAGAAACAAAAAGGCAGATTGTCCGCGAAGTAGGGCGGAGAATCTGCCTTTGTTTATTCGGGCCCTATTTACAGCGTCATACAGTCGAGGTGTTGCCCCGCAGGAAATGAAATAGGAACGAAGCCACTGCGAGTAGCAACAGGATGTGGATCAGGAAACCGGCGGTGTGGAACATGAAGAATCCGGCGAGCCACAGTAGTATCAACAGGAACCCTACTCCTAGAAACATGTACTTTCCTCCTTGCGGTTTGAACTGCACTTGAACTTTGCGCGTCCGTCGGGGACGCCGATCAGGGTGAGGGCCGGATACTTACTCCGACCCTCGATTTTTTAAGCAGCCTTGTTCGCCTGCACGTTGATTTTGTTGGCGACCTTGCTGAGCTTGGAGTCGGCTGCTTTCTCTTCCTTCAGAGTTGCTTCAAGCAGCGCGACGGCTTCGTCTTCACCCAACAACTCGGCATAGGTGCGAACAGTGCCGTATCCTGCCATTTCATAATGCTCAACGCGCTGCGCTGCGGAGATAAGTCCCGCGTCCAGCACTTCAGGATCGGCGTCTTCCTTCATAAGCTCGTCGCCTTCCTTGAGCAGGCCTTTCATGCCTTCGCAGGTCTTACCTTTGGAACTTTCGCCGAGGTTCTCAAAAATTTGATCAAGCCGTTTGATCTGTTCTCTGGTCTCTTCGAGGTGGCTCTCGAATGCGTCTTTCAAAGTCGGACTGGTTGCGGCCTTGGCCATCTTGGGCAGTGCCTTGGTGATCTGTGTTTCCGCGGAGTAGAGGTCCTGCAATTCCTCCACGTACAACTCTTTAAGCGATTCCATCTTCATGACTGATTGCTCCATCCACCCACAGAAATTGAATGCATACCTAACCTGAAAAAGCATTGCGATTGGGCCCGTGCAGCAGGAACAGGGAGCGGTGGGGGAAGATTCGCTCGCCGCGAGATCTGCACGGCAAGTAAGAGCACATCGGACGCATTACCGTTGCCCGCAGCCGCATAAAATAAGGGGATTCGTGGTGGGAAGGTTAAAGCGATATTTCTGTGACGACAACTTTTTCTTCGGGTCGCAGATAACCTTTTCGACGAAACCAATCTTCGATAGAAACCTGCAGGCGATCGAGCGGCACGCGATAGCCCGCTTCCAACAAGCCATCGGCAACGGGAAGAGTGTCATCGAAGACCGCGTCGTTGGTGAAGTTGCGCATGGCGAAGTTATCGATCCACTTGATGGGACAGGCTGTGCGCTCACCCGATGCGTCGATGCGTTCTATGCGCAGTCTGCGTGCGAACATTCCATCTCCGGGTGCGTTCAGGCGCGCTTGCCGTGAGGTCCGGCGGCGCGAACATTTTCGGGCGCATCGAATTTCGCGAAGTTCTCTTCAAACTTCGATGCCAGCATTTCCGCCTGCTGATCGTAGGCCTGTTTGTCTGCCCAGGCATTGCGCGGATGCAGCAACTCTGAAGGCACGCCGGGGCAGGAAACGGGGATGCTGAGATTAAATGCATCTTCTGTTACAAATTCAATATCCTTCAACGCTCCGTCGATTGCGGCGTGAACCATGGCGCGTGTGTAGGTGAGGCTCATGCGCTTTCCGACGCCGAATGCGCCACCGGTCCATCCCGTATTCACCAGCCAACATTGCGCATTGTGCTCGCGCAGGCGGTCGCCGAGCATCTGCGCGTAGACGCGTGGCGCAAGTGGCAGAAACGGTGACGCAAAGCATGCGGAGAAATCCGGCACAGGCTCTGAGCCCAGTCCTGCTTCTGTGCCTGCGAGTTTTGCGGTATATCCGGAGAGAAAGTGATACATGGCCTGCTCAGGTGTGAGACGGGCAATCGGCGGAAGGACGCCGAAGGCATCTGCGGTAAGGAAGAGCACGTTCTTCGGATGTCCGCCAACGCCGGGAATCACAGCGTTGTCGATGAACTCGACAGGATAGGCAGCACGGGTATTTTCGGTGTAGCGAATATCTGAGTAGTCGGGGATGCCGGTGGCAGGATCGAGCACGACATTCTCAAGCACCGATCCGTAACGGATCGCATGAAAGATCTGCGGCTCCTTCTCCTCAGAGAGGTCGACGCACTTGGCGTAGCAGCCGCCTTCGAAATTGAAGACGCCGGTGGGACTCCATCCATGTTCATCATCGCCGATGAGATGGCGCAGCGGGTCGGCGGAGAGGGTGGTCTTGCCTGTTCCGGAGAGACCGAAGAACAAGGCGGATTCGCCGTTGTCGCCGATGTTGGCGGAGCAATGCATCGGGAAGACGTTGCGGTCGGGCAGCAGATAATTCATGACGCCGAAGATCGACTTCTTCATTTCACCGGCGTACTTGGTTCCTCCAATGAGGACGATGTGACGGGTGAAGTCAGTGAGGATGAATGCGCCGGAGCGAGTGCCATCTCGTTCCGGCTCGGCATCAAACTCGGGCGCGGAGATCACGGTAAATTCGGGAACGTGCGTAGCGAGTTCACTCTCGGTGGGCCGGATGAAGAGTTGCTTTACGAAAAGCGCGTGCCAGGCGTATTCCGAGATGACGCGGATGGGTAGTTGATACGCAGGGTCGGCACCGGAAAACAGATCCAGCACAAACAATTCCCGCTGGCGAAGGTGATCGATGACCCGCTCCAGCAGGGCATCGAATTTTTTCGCGGAGAAGGGCTGGTTGACCTTGCCCCAGTCTGCGCGGGTACGCGTCAGGTCGTCTTCCACCAGGAATTTATCGCGGGGGGAGCGCCCGGTCCGGGCCCCGGTAAGGGCTACCAACGCGCCGTTTGCGGCCTGGATGGTATCGCCGCTGGCAAGCGCGGCTTCAACCAACTGCTGGGTGGAAAGATTTCTCTTCGCGCGGGGGGCGGTGCCGAGATCATTGAGACTTTTGGAAACGGAAGCGCTGCCCATCGAGCATTCTCCTTACGCCAGACGGGCCATTGGGGGACGGCCCGGGTTATTGTCCCACTCACGGCTCAGCGTTGGCAAAAGTGGCGTTGATTTGGATGCTGAACCCCCGGGAAAATAGGGCGGGAGCCATGAAAACTGCTTAGATAACGGGCAGTGATGGCAGCCAATGAGTCTCGCGGACTTCCTCGAGCACGGCGTTGAGGTGCTCCAGAACCTCCTCGACGCTAATCGTGTACAGCTCGCGAGTGCTGTCCAGTCCCTGCTCGATGGCGCTCTTGAGATAATGCCCGGCGGTTTGAGCTGCAAGGGCGTCGGTGATGACCTTGCCGGTGCGCTTTTTCTGCTCCACCCAGGCCACGGTGGGCAAGGCGATCCAAATGGATCGTCCATTGACGTTAAAACCAATGTCCACCGCATCCGCATGGCGGGTGGAGATGGCGACGACGGTTGCCTTCCAGGTGCAATGAAGGTCTTCGCCGGTCCAGCGGTCGGTTACGTGAAAATCATCGTACATCGCACTACCAGCCTAACGGGGCGCCCCGATTGCGGCAAGCTGGAAGATTTTTAAGGTCTTGTGGCCCGATTCGGACGACTGTTTGATTTGATGGGGCTGAAGAGTCATTTTCCTTCGTTTGACCAGCCAAATACAGCGCTGCTACACTTTTAGTATCTCTACGCAGACTGAAGCACATATCCTGTGCTCGTCTGTCAGCTCCCGCCCATAAGGAATTCGAAGGAATCTCGTGGATACCCAGACACGTCACGCACTGAAGCAGGATAGTTTTGTTACCGCCACCAGCAGCAGCATTGGATGGCTGCAGACGCATCGTAGTACGGTTTTGAAGGTCGCTGTGCCCGCGGTACTAGCGATTGTGGCCGTTATTGCCGGAGTGATGGTTTACAACGCGCAGACGCAGGCTGCCCAGATTGCCCTCGGCAAGGGGATGACGATCTACAGCTCTCCCGTGCGCCAGGCGGGCATGCCGGAGCAGATGGCGAAGGAGTCTTACGCCTCCTACCCGGAGCGTGCCAAAGCTGCGAACCAACAGTTTGTGGAAACCGCGAAAAAGTATGGATGGACGCTGTCCGGCAAGAATGCGGAATACTTTTCGGGCGTAACCTTCATGGAAATGTCGCAGACGGGTGAGGCCGAGAAGGCATTCCGCAAGACCGCTGACTCCGGAGACGCGAACCTGGCGGCTCTTGGAAAGCTGGCACTGGCGGGACTGTATCGCCAGAATAAGCGTGACACCGAAGCCATCGATCTCTACAAGCAGCTCATCGCCAAGCCTACTGCCACAGTTCCGGCGGCGACGGCGCAGTTGGAGCTGGCGGGAATGTACGAAGCCACGCGGCCCGACGAAGCGAAGAAGATTTACGCGGAACTGAAGGACAAGGACAAGACGGGTGCAGCAGGCCAGATCGCCGCAGCCAAACTTGCCGGTCCGTCAGCCAAGCCCGCACGGTAACGAAGGAGATATTCGAGATGGCCCGCAACGGTGATTGCCGATGCGGGCTTTTTCAGATTTATTCAACATGCCGGCGGAATTTCGTGAGCGTTCTTACGGCGGGTTCGTCTGTAGGTTAGATTCAGCGTTTCTTTACGATGACGATATCTGAAGCCCAGGCCGTGAATTGGATTGGAGCCACAACGGCTCTGGCACCCGCTGCTGCGCCCACGCAAGCGTCCGAGATGATCAGCGCCCTGGTGGAAGAGTTCTCCGGTGCGTTGTATCGTGTGGCCTACTCGGTAAGCCGCAACTCGGCGGAAGCGGAAGACGCTGTGCAGGAGACATTCCTACGCGTGCTGCGGCACCAGGATCAACTAGGCGAGATTCGCGACCTGCGAGTGTGGCTGGTGCGCATTACGTGGAACGTGGTGCTGGACAAGAAGCGGCGTTCCAAAATCCGTCCGGAAACCGAAGACGTTGCCCAGCTCACGCATGTTCTTGCCGCCTCTGGTTTGAAAGCGGATGACCGTGTGATTGCCGCTCAACAGCATGCGCACGTACTGTCATTGATCGACAAATTGCCGCAGAAGGAACGGGAAGTCCTGTTGCTGTCGGCCTTTGAGGAACTCTCCACTCCGCAGATCGCGGAAGTGGTAGGCACGACGGATTCGTCCGTAAGGTCGCGGCTGTTTCGTGCGCGACGCCAGTTGGCTGCCATGCTCGAGAGGGTATAGATGTGACCGATCCTCGACCATTTCGCAATCAGCCCCAATCCTCAAAAGAGGCCGACGTGGAGAACGCGCTGCACCTGCTTCGGGGGGTGGACGTTCCGTACGGGCTGAATGAGCGAGTGGAAGCACGGCTAAGCGCGGCACGCCTGATCCAGCAAACCGCAATTCCCTCTCCATGGTTTCGCACGCGGATTGCCGCCTCGGTTCTTGTGGTGGCGTTGATCTCCGGGGGACTTGCGATTCACTTCTCCCGCTCGGTTCCGGATGCGTCGATTCCGGGGGCGGTAAGGCACGTACCTGCGGCAGGAGTGCAGGCTGCCGGGGCGATCCGTGTGCCGGTAAAGCCGGTGGAAGCGCCGGCAACCGGGGAAAGCCGCACCGCCCGGGTTCGGTCGAACTCACGGGCGAGGCATAGCGTTTTACCTCACGGTGCAGCACACGCGCAGCAACCGGTTGAGGATGCCGAGGAGACGCCTCCTGCTGACGCTCCTCAGACGACTACTCCCTAATCAAAAATTCATTGACATTCCAGCTAAGAGCCGGCGCGGCGAACCTTTTTCGTGATCATGTGGAAGAGCATGCTGATGATCGCGAGGGCGACGGCTCCTATGAATGCAGCGGTGAATCCGTGAACCTCAAAGCCGGGCACAATCTTCCCTGCGAACATGAGAATGAGCGCATTGATGACGAACAGGAAGAGGCCGAGCGTGAGAATGCTAAGCGGAAAAGTAATTATCTTGAGCAGCAGCCCGAGGGTGGCATTCAGGAGTCCAATCACCAGGACGGCGAGCAGCGCGTAGCCAAAGCTTTTGACTTCAAAACCGGGGACGTAGTGTCCCACGATCAGCAACGCGATGGCATTTACGAACCAATGCAATATCAAAACCATGTGGTGAACCTCAACTTTCACTATCAGAGTGCGTGGCGCCTGCTGATGGGGGAACACCAGGAACAACTAAGTGTATAGGGTATCTTAAGGCCACTTACCCAATGGGAGAAATGCGTTTGCGCTTTATTCCGCTTCTTTGCGTTTTGTTCTTATCGGCTGGACTTGCGGGGGCGGACGACAAGGCCACGGGGGTGACCATCCCGGATGTGGGTGCACTCCTGCGCGAAGTGGAAGCTCACCAGAGGCGCATCGACAGGGTGCGCGAGGACTACACGTTTCTGGAGACCTCCCGCGTTGAAGACGTAGACGGCAACGGAAAGGTAAAGAAAGTTACGACGGAGGAGCATGAGGTGTTCTTTGTGAACGGGCACCCCATCCGGCGGGCGATCAAGAAAGATGGCAGGGAGCTAAGCGCCGACGAGCAGAAGAAAGAGCAGGACCGCGTCAACAAGGAAGTGGAGAAGGCGATGAAGACGGCGCCGGGTGATCCGCTGAACGGGGACGCGATTTCCGTCCACCGTTTGCTGGAGATTATTTCGATCCGCAATCCGCGGCGGGTGACTTACAAAGACCGCTCGACGATTGCATTTGATTTCGTGGGCGATCCGCACGCGAAGACGCACGGGATGACGGAGGATATCTCGAAGAAGCTCTCCGGCACCGTGTGGATTGATGAGAAGGATCGCGAAGTGGCGCGCATGGAAGCTCGCATTGATGACAATTTTAAGATTGGCGGAGGGCTGCTCGCGTCCGTGCAGAAGGGCAGCAGTTTCACCTTCGACCAGGGCCTGGTGAACCACGAACTGTGGCTACCAACGGGCGGGGATGTGCGGTTCTCGGCGCGCATCCTGCTGATGAAGGGCGTTCGCCAGAACATCCACTTTCAGAATGACCGCTACCAGAAATTCCGTGCCGACGCGGTACAGCAAACCGGCGTCACGGTTGTAGAGCCAGCCAAGCAGTGACGTCGGCCCAAAGCAACACGGCCGCCTTCAAGTTGAAGGCGGCCATTTCTGTTCTGCTTCCCCTGTTGAGATTCGTTATTGAGCGGGCGGAGGAGGCGGGGGCGCATCCATTCCCATGCCGCCGCCATGCTCCTGCATGTGCTGCTGCATTCTTTCACGCTGCTGTGCCTGCATTTCAGCCCATTGCTTCTTCTGCTCATCAGTGAGGACCGCTTCGATCTTGGCGTGAGTGTCCTGGTTGATGCTCTTCATCTTTGCCATCTTGTCGGGTCCTGCAAGAGCGGTGTCCGAGTGCAGAGCCATCATCTGCGTGTTGCGGTCCTGCAGAATGGGCTTGATCTGGGCCTGTTGATCGGCGGTCAAATTCAGCTTGGCCGTCATATGCGCGAGCTGCTTATCGGGATTCTGCGCCATCATGTGATGGCCGTGCATTCCGGGAGGCGGTGGTGGAGCGTCCGGCGCTGCCGGTGCGGCTGCCTGGGCAAGTACAACACTGGCGGATGTTCCAAGGAAGAGCAGTCCGGTCAGCGCGAGATGGGTTGCGGGTTTCAGCATAGGGTGTTTCCTCCAACGTACGTATAGACGCGAAGGATTTTAAGAAGTTCCTGCAACTCCACTGCGGATTCCGTGTTGTAGATTGATTCTGACTTTTCAAATTAGCGGATGGGTGGCACGTCCACCGGCGACGATCGGATGCCACAAGGCAGAAGGCCGAGTGCCTTGTCTTCGGGGAGCGGCAGATAGGCATAAGCAAAAATCGCCCGGAATTCGCGATCCTCGGGATGATTGCAGATGGAGCAGCTGGGCTTGAACTCGAGTGCTGGGTTATCCTTGGCACCCTCTTCCCACTCCGTGGTGGAATGTGGAGCTACTTTAAGGACATTGTTGGGTGCGAGTGGCTGGGTCGCCCGGTAAACAAACATCTTCCCGTTAGGAACCATAGCGTCGACCAAGGATCCGCCACCCCCAGCAGAGGCTCTCCAATACCAGTGCTCGCCATCCCGGGTGAACCAGTGCGCGCTGCTGGGGATTGGGCGTGCCAGGACGATGGGATGCTCAGTCTCATTGGTAAGGCGGAAGTGATACGTAGGCCCAACGCCGGGTTTTAGCTCGGCGAGGTAGCTGGCCGTTAGAGAGACGCGCGCACATGGAGCAACCTGGAGTTCGGGATTTGCGGCCGCGGCTCCGCCTCTTTGGACGGAGAGAAGTACGACGAGCGCAAGAAGGCAGGGAAGCTTTTTGCTGGAACGCAAGTGCAAAGGATTCACAAGGCTGAGCCTACCTGAACTGAAGCGGATCCGAAGCGAAAAATAATGGCGGAAAAGTGGGATGGAAGTAGAGCCAAACGCAAAAAGGCCGTCCAGGAATGCTGGACGGCCTTTGCTTATTTAATGCCGGCGATCACCTAATCTCCCACACACTTACGCGTGCAGTACCATCGGCCCAACGAGGCTTAACTTCCGTGTTCGGGATGGGAACGGGTGTGACCCTCGCGGTATGGTCACCGGCAAACTTGAGAAGGGCGCTTGGCAGGAGGTTTTCTGCAGCCTACTGTCGTCAACGGGCAGTTTCTCCCGGACTATCGTGGCAATCTGGCGCCATTCAACCTGATTTTTCACAACGAAACCGATTGGGTGTGTTTCTAGTAATTCATTACGCGGCTGTGTCTAGTCGAATGTATCTAGGCAGCGATTTGCTGCGCAGAGTTAATTCTATGGACAAGCCGAACGGGCGATTAGTACTGGTAAGCTACATGCATTACTGCACTTCAACCTCCAGCCTATCAACCAGGTGGTCTTCCTGGACCCTTCTTGACCCTTTTGGGTTGGGAGATCTCATCTTGGGGCGTGCTTCCCGCTTATATGCATTCAGCGGTTATCACAACCGAACTTCGCTACCCAGCCGTGCCTTTGGCAAGACAACTGGAACACAAGAGGTTCGTCCATCCCGGTCCTCTCGTACTAAGGACAGCCCCCCGCAAATCTCCTACGCCCACAGCAGATAGGGACCGAACTGTCTCGCGACGTTCTGAACCCAGCTCACGTACCGCTTTAATAGGCGAACAGCCTAACCCTTGGAACCTTCTACAGCTCCAGGATGCGATGAGCCGACATCGAGGTGCCAAACCATTGCGTCGATATGAACTCTTGGCAATGATCAGCCTGTTATCCCCGGCGTACCTTTTATCCGTTGAGCGATGGCCCTTCCATACAGAACCACCGGATCACTAAGGCCTGCTTTCGCATCTGCTCGACTTGTAGGTCTCACAGTTAACCACACTTATGCCTTTGCACTCGACGGCTGATTTCCAAACAGCCTGAGTGTAGCTTCGCGCGCCTCCGTTACAATTTAGGAGGCGACCGCCCCAGTCAAACTACCCGTCTTACTATGTCCCTCTCCCGGATCACGGGAGGAGGTTAGAATCACAGCACTCGCAGGGTGGTATCTCACCGTTGGCTCCACCAAGTCCGAGAACCTGGTATCAAAGCCTCCCACCTATCCTGCGCAGCAAGAACCATAACTCATAGTAAAAGTGTAGTAAAGGTGCACGGGGTCTTTCCGTCTAGCTGCGGGTAACCGGCATCTTCACCGGTACTACAAGTTCGCCGAGCAACTCGTTAAGACAGTCGTACGATCGTTACGCCATTCGTGCAGGTCGGAACTTACCCGACAAGGAATTTCGCTACCTTAGGACCGTTATAGTTACGGCCGCCGTTCACCGGGGCTTCAATTCAAAGCTTCGCCTTGCGGCTAACCTCTCCTTTTAACCTTCCGGCACCGGGCAGGCGTCAGCCCCTATACGTCGTTTTCGACTTAGCAGAGACCTGTGTTTTTGTTAAACAGTCGCCGTACGCGTTTCACTGCGGCCCCCTCGCGCTTTCACGCTACCGGGGCGCTCCTTCTCCCGAAGTTACGGAGCTAATTTGCCGAGTTCCTTAACAAGCCTTCACTCGAGCGCCTTTGGATATTCTCCTCGTCTACCTGTGTCGGTTTGTGGTACGGTTCCCATCCCCTCTCCTTAGAGGATTTTCTCGGCAGCGTGGAATCGGCAGCTTTCGGGCATACGCCCTACTGTTTTACGCCTCACTGTTAAGCCCGTCCGGATTTGCCTGGACGAACCAGCTTACGCGTATCAACCCTCATAGCCATAGGAGGGCCTGCTTATCCTTCTGCGTCTCCCCATCGTCAAACGATGGAATGGGAGGTCCGGAATATTAACCGGATGTCCATCGGCTACGCCTTTCGGCCTCACCTTAGGGACCGCCTAACCCTGAGCGGATTAACCTTCCTCAGGAAACCTTAGACTTTCGGCGTGAATGGTTCTCACATTCATTATCGCTACTTATGCCGGCAGGGTCTCTTCGCAACGCTCCACCAGTCTTCTCAGTCTGGCTTCACAGCTGTTGAGAATGCTCTCCTACCACGCACACCCAGAAGGTGTGCATCCGCTGCTTCGGTATACAGTTTTAGCCCCGTTATATTGTCGGCACCGGACCGCTTGACCAGTGAGCTATTACGCTTTCTTTAAAGGATGGCTGCTTCTAAGCCAACCTCCTGGCTGTCTGGGCGTTCCGACTTCCTTTCCCACTTAACTGTAATTTCGGGACCTTAGCAGGCGGTCTGGGCTGTTTCCCTCTCGACTATGAAGCTTAGCCCCCACAGTCTGACTGCCGTACTGGTTGTCACTGGCATTCGAAGTTTGGTTGGATTCAGTAAGCCGGAAAGCCCCCTAGTCCATCCAGATCTCTACCACCAATGCAAATCATACGACGCTAGCCCTAAAGCTATTTCGGAGAGAACGAGCTATCACGGAATTTGATTAGCCTTTCACCCCTACCCTCAGCTCATCCGAGCTTTTTTCAACAAACACCGGTTCGGTCCTCCAGTGGGTGTTACCCCACCTTCAACCTGGCCAAGGGTAGATCATCCCGCTTCGCGTCTATTCCTGCCAACTTATTCGCCCTATTCAGACTCGCTTTCGCTACGGCTCGCTTACGCTTAACCTTGCTGACAAGAATAACTAGCCGGCTCATTATGCAATAGGCACGCGGTCAGGCATTCCTCTTGCGAGGCATAGCCCTCCCACTGCTTGTAGGCACACGGTTTCAGGTACTTTGTACTCCCCTCACAGGGGTGCTTTTCACCTTTCCCTCACGGTACTGGTTCACTATCGGTCAGAAACGAGTATTTAGCCTTACGGGATGGTCCCCGTGGATTCAAGCAGGGTTTCACGTGCCCCGCCTTACTCAGGTATCCGCTTCGAGTCTAGATCGCTTTCGTCTACGCGCCTGTCACGCTCTATGGATCCACTTTCCAGAGGATTCGACTAACGACTAGATTGGTAACTCTACTGTTGCGGACCCTACAACCCCCGATACACCGAAATGCAACGGGTTTGGGCTATTCCGAGTTCGCTCGCCACTACTATCGGAATCGAGGTTTCTTTCTTTTCCTTCAGGTACTGAGATGGTTCACTTCCCTGAGTTCGCTCGTACCCGCCTATGTATTCAGCGGGCCGTACTATGGGTTTGCCATAGTGGGTTTCCCCATTCGGAAATCTCCGGATCAACGCCTGTGTGCGGCTCCCCGAAGCTTATCGCAGCTTGCCACGTCCTTCTTCGCCTGTTTCTGCCAAGGCATCCACCGTGCGCCCTTAGTAGCTTGACCATAGAATTAACTCTTCGCAGGGATCGCTTCTAACTTTGCAGAAGCCTTCCTGGTTGGAATCAACCTAATTTAAATCGCCGCTTGTGCAATCGGGCTGGCTTACACCAGCTGTCATTGCACTATCCTAAAGACACTCAACTAAACAACCTCTCGAGCCCTGCGATACGATCGCAGTCCCGAGGCATTGCTCAGCCTTGTAATGTATTTACCCAATCGATTTCGTTGTCAAACATCCAGTTGCCAGCATTTCTGCTGGCTCCACCCTGGGGTGGATATGAACTGGTCAAGCCTTCCTCCTCGCGGATTCACTGACTTAACCCTGCTCAAAGTTCGAATTCCAATCTTGCGACGGAGCTTCCAACTTCAAGCAGATCGAGTATCAGAGGTTGGTGGAGCTGACAGGGATCGAACCTGCGACCTCTGCCTTGCAAAGCAGGCGCTCTCCCAGCTGAGCTACAGCCCCGTCGGTTGTGAACTGTGGTGGGCCTGGGTAGATTCGAACTACCGACCTCACCCTTATCAGGGGTGCGCTCTAACCAACTGAGCTACAGGCCCGGCATCGCTCGCATTCCTGCCCAGTAGCCCGTACCCCGATACTGCAGAATACGCTACGCTGAGCCCGACTGCTCTCGTCTTGCTTATACTCGAAAGTTTCGAGGACCAGGTTGAACATGCAGAGCAGCTACGCCGCTCTTGACCATCGGTGTTGACTTAGGAAAAGCAGAGATGGCCTGATTCAAGCTCCCTCAAACTCGGCTTGCGCCTTATTCGAGGGGTACATGGCAACATCCCACCTGCGCCTCAGCTTTCGCTGAAGTCCGCTATCGCGGAAGCAGTTGAGTGCCATGACGTTCTCTCTTAGAAAGGAGGTGATCCAGCCGCAGGTTCTCCTACGGCTACCTTGTTACGACTTCACCCCAATCATGAATTACACCTTGGACGGCTGCCTCCTTGCGGTTAGCTCACCGACTTCTAGTGCAACCCACTTTCGTGATGTGACGGGCGGTGTGTACAAGGCCCGGGAACGTATTCACCGCGGCGTTCTGATCCGCGATTACTAGCGATTCCAGCTTCATGTAGTCGAGTTGCAGACTACAATCCGAACTGAGGCCGGCTTTTTCCGATTAGCTCCCCCTCACGGGTTTGCGACGGTTTGTACCGGCCATTGTAGCACGTGTGTAGCCCTGGACATAAAGGCCATGAGGACTTGACGTCATCCCCGCCTTCCTCCCCGTTATCCGAGGCGGTCTCACCAGAGTGCCCAACTGAATGATGGCAACTGGTGATAAGGGTTGCGCTCGTTGCGGGACTTAACCCAACATCTCACGACACGAGCTGACGACAGCCATGCAGCACCTATATAGCAGCCCCTTGCGGGGAAGGAATGTTTCCACTCCGGTCCACTACATTTCGAGCCCAGGTAAGGTTCTTCGCGTTGCGTCGAATTAAACCACATGCTCCACCGCTTGTGCGGGCCCCCGTCAATTCCTTTGAGTTTCAGCCTTGCGACCGTACTCCCCAGGCGGATCGCTTAACGCGTTAGCTTCGGCACGGCGGGATTGGGTACCCGTCACACCAAGCGATCATCGTTTAGGGCTAGGACTACCAGGGTATCTAATCCTGTTTGCTCCCCTAGCTTTCGTGCCTCAGCGTCAGTTATGGTCCAGTGAGCCGCTTTCGCCACAGGTGTTCCTCCCGATATCTACGCATTTCACCGCTACACCGGGAATTCCACTCACCTCTCCCATACTCAAGCCCGGCAGTTTCTCGTGCAGACTTCGAGTTGAGCCCGAAGATTTCACACAAGACTTACCAAACCGCCTACGCACCCTTTACGCCCAATAATTCCGAACAACGCTCGCCCCCCTCGTATTACCGCGGCTGCTGGCACGAAGTTAGCCGGGGCTTCTTCTTCCGGTACCGTCATAATCGTCCCGATCGAAAGGAGTTTACGTCCCAAGGGACTTCATCCTCCACGCGGCGTTGCTGCGTCAGGGTTTCCCCCATTGCGCAAAATTCCCCACTGCTGCCTCCCGTAGGAGTCTGGACCGTGTTTCAGTTCCAGTGTGTCCGTGCGCCCTCTCAGGCCGGATACAGATCACTGCCTTGGTGGGCCATTACCCCGCCAACTAGCTAATCTGCCGCGACCCCCTCCTAAAGCGAATTGCTCCTTTGACCCGTAGGTATTATGCGGTATTAGCTAAGGTTTCCCTCAGTTATCCCCCACTCCAGGGTAGGTTAGTCACGTGTTACTCACCCGTGCGCCACTTTACTCATGGATTGCTCCACTTTCTCGTTCGACTTGCATGTGTTAGGCACGCCGCCAGCGTTGATTCTGAGCCAGGATCAAACTCTCGTTTGAAACTGTTCGTCTTCTCCCTCGACGGAGGTCGAGGAGAGAAGAACCGCCTCGCAGAGCTCGAAAGTCTGCGAGAGCTTTTAATACTGTGAGAATGATCAAACCAAAACTTCTCTTATTCTCACGACTGGCATGTTCAACCTGATTGTCAAAGATCCACGCCGGTGACCGCCTGAGCGGGCCGCTTTGGATCGAGGAACGCAGCCGAAACGGCTGCGTGTCCTCGAACTTGTTGCGCTGCATTTGACTCGCGACTTTTCGTCGCAGAGCATTTTTACGCGAACTCTCCAAAACTATCGAAGTTTGATGACTCTGTCAAGCTTTTTCTGAACTTTTGCGGTTTACCTGGCGCAGTTGCCGTCAAGTGAAGCCGTTCAGATCGCTTGCGGACCGAGAAGGTCGGCGCCTATGGCAGCCAGCTACTTCACTCGTTCGCACCCCTCACGGGGATCGTGCAGCACTAAAATTTGAAAGAACTCTTGCGGAGCGTAAGCTCTCGCATGGGCAACTTAGCCCGCGAGGAGAAATTCTCCCCGGTCCTGCAATGGATTGTTCGCTCTGGAAGGTAATACCTTCTGGGGCTGGATGGCCCGTCGAACATACTGCGTCGCTCACTCCCGAACTTCGGGTGCGGATCACATCGATCCGCGGGGGTGACGCATATTTATCCCACTGCTCTATCGCTTTACAACAGTAACATGCAGTGCGCTGCTTTGCAACTGCATCTGGTCCGCATTTCTCGATTTTAACTCACAAATTACGAGCCAAATCCATCACTGCGACAGGTTGGATACTATCAACCGCCGGGCGGCTTCGCAAGCTGACGGGCCTGTTGAAAACGCGCTGTAGCTGTTGAAAAGGCGCTTAAGTGCTTGCAAGGCCTAGCGAAACGCACTCGAATACAGGTGACGAATTGCGCGTTTTTGGCACGCTGGAGCGCTTTTTGAGTGCTTTCTAGCTGGGGTGAGCAATCACTCCCAGGTCCATCAGGCCGTTCACGAAAAACTGCATAGCCAGGGCCACCAGGAGCAGGCCCATGATGCGGACGAGAATGCGAATGCCCGTTTCGCCAAGAAACTTGCGAACGCGGTCTGCCGCTGCGAGGACCCAATAGCTGGTGGCGGCCGTAATAGCAATCGCCAATAGAATCGAGACCATCTGCCAGTTCGGCCACTTTGCTGGAGCTTGGCCCACCAGCACCATTACGCTCGAGATCGCCCCGGGGCCGGCCAGCATGGGAATGCCTAGAGGCACGATACCCGCATCTTCCTTGGCTGCCGCCTCCTCTGCTTCGCTTGAAGACTCTTGCGTAGGCGAGCGCCTTGCTTCCAGCATGTCAATGCCGATCAGCAACAGGATCAATCCACCTGCGATTTCAAAGGCCGGCAGCGTGATGCCGAACATGGAGAAGATCAGCTTCCCTGCGATTGCGAACGATGTGAGGACGACAAAGCAGGTCACCGATGCGCGATACGCCATGCGCCGGCGACGACGCGCGTCCGCTCCTGCGGTGATCGCGAGAAACGATGGGATCGCAGCAAAAGGATCAACCAGAAAAAAGATGGAGCTCAGCGCCAGCACAGAGAAGCGAACGTAGGGCGAGTGCAATTCATTCAGACCGAGATTTCCGGGATTCAGCATACCTCTTGACGTTACCCCACAGCGCCGCGTTTCAGCCAACCCGGCAGCATCGAAGCTCATAGAATCGCTGACTTTTGCTAGGCTAGTGGCGAGAAGCGCGAAGCGAGGAGCTGAACGATGCTGGACGTCCACGCACCCCATGAATCCGTCCACACCTGGCGAGACTTTTTTGTGCACCTGGCCACAATCACCATCGGCCTGCTGATCGCACTCGGGCTTGAGGGCTGCGTGGAGTGGATGCATCATCGCCATCTCGTCCACGAAGCGGAAAGCAGCCTTCATAGGGAGATAGAAAACAACTCGACAGTATTGGTGGAGGCTGTTGCCAATCTGCAGAAGGAACAGAAGGACTTAAGTCACGATGTCGAGGTTCTGAAGGAGATCATCAAGACGAAGAAGCCGCCCACGAAGGGCGAAATGGCTATCAGCGTCACCTTCCAGGGTTTCGAGAACATAAGCTGGAAAACCGCGCAGTCGACCGGCGCCTTCGCTTACATGCCCTACCAGTTGGCGCGAGAGTATTCCGACATTTACGCGCAGCAGGAGCAGATAGATGTTGCCACCCGGCAAGCGGTCCGCGACGCAATTATCAGCCTGGGGCCCTTCCTCAACAAAAGCAAAGAAGACCCGCTGCCCGGGCCGGAAGAGGCGGCGCAAATCAAGCAACATATCGAGGTATTGCAAGGGCAGATGCTATTGGTGGATTCGCAGATCTAAGGTGCTGGGCGACCAATACAAGAGATTTCTTGCAGCGCATCCCGAGTGAAAAACCGTCGCGTGCGAGAGCCCCTGTGCCCGCCTGTAGCCCTTCGTGGGATGACACCTGTATGCGGAACACTGTAATCTGGCCATGTCCGAAAGGAGTTTCTCGTCAATGCCCATCCAGACAACCGCCAGCATCTGGCACAACGGAAACCTGATCCCCTGGGAGAAAGCAACACTCCACGTGATGAGCCACGTGGTTCACTATGGCTCCTCAGTATTTGAAGGCATTCGCTGCTACGCGCAGCCCCAGGGCGCCGCCATCTTCCGGCTGCCGGAGCACATGCAGCGACTGCTTGACTCGGCGAAGATCTATCGCATGCCGCTGCCCTATTCGCTCGATCAGTTGTGCGGCGCCGCGGTGGACCTGGTGGAGAGCAACAACATCGCCCCCTGCTACCTTCGCCCCATTGCGTTGCGCGGCTACGGCGAGATGGGCGTCAATCCCAAGAACAACCCGGTTGAGGTTTACATCGCCAATTTTCCGTGGGGCAAGTATGTGAGCGGCGAGCACGGCGCGGATGTCTGCGTGTCTTCGTGGAACCGGCTTGCGCCGAACACCATGCCCTCGCTGGCGAAGGCGGGCGGCAACTACATGAACTCGCAGCTTATCCGCATGGAAGCCGATATGAACGGATACCAGGAAGGCGTCGCACTCGACGTGAATGGCTATCTGTCAGAAGGCTCAGGCGAGAATCTTTTCATCGTTCGCAACGGTGTTCTTTATACAACTCCGCTGGCGAATTCGGTGCTCTCCGGCATCACTCGCGACTCCGTGCTCACGCTGGCGCGCCACTTCGGCATTCCGGTGGTGGAGCAGGCTCTGCCGCGCGAGATGCTCTACATCGCCGATGAGGTCTTCTTCACGGGAACCGCAGCCGAGGTCACGCCGATTCGTTCGGTAGACCGGATCGAAGTTGCCGACGGCCAGACTGGCCCGATCACGCAACAACTCTCTGAGGAGTTCTTCGGAGTGGCCAACGGCCTGCGCCCGGATCGCTTTGGCTGGCTCACTCCGGTGAAGGTAACCGCCGAGCAGCAGGTCCCGGTCTAGCTCAAAGGCGCTGGATCGCAGGCAAACAGCACTAGAGGGTGGAAGGCTGCACGATGGCTTTCCACCCTTCGTTGTTCCTACGGCTTTTCTTGCGCTTCAGGTCGGGACTTCTAGGTTAGCGAAATCGCCGTGCCGTGCGAATTCGGGTCCTAATCATCGCGTATTAATAGCCCTCTACCGGCCCGTGTTTCTGCCCCTTCAACAGAGTAATAACGAAAAGAGACCAACATATAACCGCTGGGCAGAGCGTGATAAAGACCGAAAACCCCACGCCTATACGGAATGTCTTCACTCCGAAAGGGGTCGAGTTACTTGTTCTACTGGCCGCTCTAACGAGTAGCTCGCAGACCCATCCTCCCGTGTAGCAGATGTTTGCGAGTATTCCGTACAGGAAAATACCAAAGACTCCAAGTAGAGGACCGTCAGGCATGCCGATCGGCTCTCCAACCATCCAGTCCGCCGTAAATGCGCAAGCAATTAGCAGGACGCAAGTGACTATGCCGGTGCCTCCAACGACCACGTTGAAGAATAAGCGCCGGCTCTCCCACCAACGAATTACGTCGCCTTCGCCAGCAATGGGCTGGCTGCGCGCAAACCGCGGGCCTCGGAAAAACGTCTTGATAGAGCAAACGACCATAGGCGTGAACAGTCCGACTTATCTCTCAATCATAGCCGTTATTTCTTTTGCTAATTGCCAATATGTTTAATTAACTATATAGTGAATTAATGTTTGACCTCGATCGCACTTTTTCCGCGCTTTCGCATCCACTCCGCCGACAGGTTCTGGCGCGGCTTCAACACGGGGAGTTGCCGGTGATGGAGTTGACCAAATCTTTGAAGGTGAGCGGGCCTGCGCTAACCAAGCACCTGCACATTCTGGAAGAAGCGGGACTGATTACGCGCAGTCGTGAGGCGCAGCGAAGACCGTGCAGGCTTTCAGTTCGCCCGATCAAGGAAGTGGATGCGTGGATGGAGAGCTATCGACGATTCTGGGATGAGAGCTTTGACCGGCTGGACGAGCACCTGAAAGGGATTCAAGCCAGGAAACGAGACGAAGGGAAACGAGAGGAGAAGAAGAGAAAATGACGAACGCATATGAAGAAATCGTGCGCCGTGAAATTGTGACCACCCGCGTCTTTCAGGCGCCGCGTGCAACGGTATTCGAAGCGTGGACCGATCCCGACCAGCTGAAGCTATGGTGGGGACCGCGAGGCTTCTCAAATACCTTCCATGTTTGCGAGATGAAGACCGGAGGCTTGTGGAGCTACACCATGCACGGCCCTGACGGGAAGGACTACCCCGGGGAGATCACGTTCGTGGAGGTCGCGGCACCGGAACGCATCGTGATTGATCACACGTCGCCACCTAGATTCCGTCTGACGGTGCTCTTCGAAGAACTGGGAGACGACACGAAGATTACATGGAGACAGCTGTTTGAAACGTCGGCCGTCTTTGATGGGGTGAAGAGATTCGCCGTGCAGGGCAACGAGGATAACCTCGATCGGCTGGCGAAACACCTCGCGGGAAAATAGGGCAGCGGGAAGAATTCGGATTACGCAACGAACTCTTCCCGCCAGCTACCTTTTTGCATGGGCCGCATGCGCCTCAGGTGAAGTCAGATCGAGAGGCTCCGCCAGGGTCTGCTGCTGGGCGCCGTGCTGCGCATTCCAGCCGGGAAGGTTTTGATCGCCGGTGATGAGGCGCGCGCCGCGAGAAAACGTGAAGTAGGTATAGGCCCACTGCAGGAAGACCGAGAACCTGCTGCGAAATCCGATGAGGAAATAGAGGTGCACTACCAGCCACGCGAACCATGCGGGGAAGCCCCACCAGTGCGCCTTGAAGGGCCACTCGATCTTGGCGATGGCGGCCAGGCGGCCGATGGTTGCCATGTCGCCCTTGTCGAAGTAGTGGAATTTGGTGCGCGGCTTGCGCTTGAGATCCTGCCCAATCATGCGGGCCACGTGCGTGCCCATCTGCATGGCAGGCTGCGCTACTCCGGGGATCAGGCGGCCATTTTCCTCAACGTGCGCGAGGTCGCCGCAGACAAAGATCTCGGGATGTCCCGCAGGGTTGAGATAGCCATCGACGATGACGCATCCACGTTTGTCGGTTTCGACGCCCAGCAGCCTGCCCAGGGGAGAGGCCTGCACGCCCGCAGCCCACAGCGTGACCACGGCATCGTAGCGCTGATCGCCGACCATCACGTATCCCGGCTGCACGTCGGTTACGTGAGTGCCGCAATGCACCTCGACATCGAGCTGGCGTAGCTGCTCGACGGCCTTCTGAGAGAGATCTTCCGGATAGGCGGCAAGCACGCGCGGCGAACCTTCAAGAATGATGACGCGAGCCTTCGCAGGATCGATGTGGCGGAAGTCATGCTTCATGTAGAGGCGCGCGATATCGGAGATGGCACCGGCAAGCTCGACGCCAGTAGGACCGCCGCCGATGATGACAAAATTTAATGGAGGATGCGAGCCGGTCTCGAGCATCTGCCGCTCGGCGAGCTCAAAAGCGAGCAGCACGCGGCGGCGAATCTCGGTCGCGTCTTCAATTGTTTTCAAGCCGGGAGCATACTTCGCCCACTCATCCTTGCCGAAGTAGGAGTGAGTGGATCCGGTGGCGAGAACGAGATAGTCGTACTCCAGCGTCGCATTGCTCTTCATCGACAGGCGGCGTTCGGCCACATCGAAGCCGATAACTTCGTCCATCAGCACTTCGACGTTGGGCTTATCGCGCATGATGGTGCGAATGGACTGCGCAATATTTGCGGGCGATAGAACCGCCAGCGCCACCTGGTAGAGGAGCGGCTGAAAGGTGTGATGGTTGCGGCGATCGAGCAGCGTGACGTCCACCGGAAGTTTGGCCAGGCCCTTGGCGGCGTTGATGCCGGCGAATCCTCCGCCCACGACAATGACGCGCGGGCGGCGTCCATCAATTCGTCCCGGCACCATAAGGGGCAAAAGATTTGGTGGCGCGGTATCTCCTGTTCGAAACTCAGTCGCCATAGATCCTCCTTCGAGGTTGGGGGCATGAGCCCGTCACTAAAGAGATGCGGCGAAGACGGCGAACGACACATTCAAGCTGGGAATCGTGTGTGGTCGAGGCTAAGGATGCCGCTCAATCTGGAAATCGACCGCAGCGAGTAGTCCCGTGGATGCAGTAACGCTGAGCCGCGTTGCCACACCGTCCTGCGAGAGCGGAACGATCGTCACGAAACCATCAGCATCAGAGATTGCGCTGACCGCCTGCGTTGCGAGCACGGGCGCGGCTGCACACCGGTCCTGTGCAGCGCATGGCGGAGCCCAGCTTGAGAGTCGCTGGTAAAGATACACCACCGCTCCGGCCAGGGGATGTCCACCAGCATCAACCGCCTGCAGCACGATCGGCGCCGGCACATCCGCCACCTGCATTGTTTGCCCCGCACCGCTGACTTCCAGCAGTCCGGCAAATTCGGGATACACACTCGACACGGTGAATATGTCGCACGATGTCCCACCGTTGACGCAGGCGCGAATGTTGGCGTCAACCGACTGGCCCAGCGGTCCGGCGAGCACCTGGCCTGATGCCACGCCACCTTTGTCTGTGACGCTCGCTGAGGCGAGCATCGCAACACCGGCGTCAGCACTCCACGTCACTGTCTGTCCCGCTGCCGCAGCCCCGCCGCTCAATACGAGAGCACGCGGCTGCCACGAAAAGACAGCGCCACGAGCGAGATACAGATGGGGATTCAACGCGGCAATCGACGGAGCGGACGCCCCTGTAAATTCCACTCTTACTGAAGCGCCATTGGTCAGGCTGGCGCTCACGCTAGCCTCCGCAGCGGCAACAGACGATACCATCATCTGCGCGAGCCCATCCCCACCCGCGATGACGCTACAGACCGGTTTGCCACAACCCAGCACCGCGCCGCCAAAGTCGATCGCAAAGGTGACGGTGACACCGGGAGCAGGATTCATATCCGGATCCATTGCGCGCACCACAAACGGCATCGGCACATTCATCGAGACGATGCCCTCCGGAGCCGCCACAACATTCAGGTCATCCCCATCCGCCGCATCGAAACTCAACCCCCCGCCGATCCTGGCTATGCCTCCCGTCACCGGATCGTCCACCTCCACCACTACCTCCCCAACGCTTCCTGGGAGGGGCGGAGGAACCATGGCAGTGATCTGCGTCTGAGAAACGCTGGCGACGGCCGCAGGCACTCCCGCAACCATGACCTGGTTGCCAGCACGGAATCCCATCCCGCGAATTGTGATTGTGCCGCCGACAGCGCCGAGCCGTGCAGGAGTCACTGTGTCCGCATAGAGCACTCTCCCGCGGTACACGTAGTCAGGGCGGCCATCGCCGCGTTCATCGGCAACCCCCAGGCGAAGCTGGCCATCGGCGGCCGTCACCACGCTCAGAAAGTCTCCCCCGGTGAAGCTGTTCATTGCCTGAACCGAGTTAATGACCGAGGCGCTTCCCGAATCGTTGAAAGCATCCCAAACGCCCAGCACGACCCGCGCCTTGTTCTCGCTAGACTGCCCATGCTCGTCGAGAGCCTGCGCCTCGATGGTGAAGAAGCGGTCCCCTTTTACCGCCATGGCGAACCAGCCCGTGTGACCGTAGCCGACGAGCCGTCCGCCCCATTCCCCGCCCACAGGCAGCGTTGCGGGAGCGCCTTCATTGCCGTCTTTGCTGTGTGTCTCGCGCGCAGCATCCGGCACCACGATGTCCTGCTGCGTACTGGATCCCGCCGTGAGATTGCGAATGAGAATGGAAGGCAGCGTACCCGATGGATACGGCGTGCCCAGTGCCTGTGCTCCCACGGATGCTTCGCGGGAGTAGAGCGGATTAATGTGCTCAAACGTGAGCAGATAATCTGTCTGAGCCTCTCCGGCAGGCGGGGGTATCGCACTCAGGTCGAAGAAACCTTCGAGCACGGGATCGTCGCTGCCATAGCGATCAAAGCGATCTCCCTGCGCGTCTACCCAGCCCGTAACAGGATTGCCCTGATTGCCCTGGAAGTACTCGCCCGTGACTGCCGAGACGGGAGCGCGCAGATCGGGCGCAGTTGTTCCGGGAATTACCGGGTAAGCCACAACATTCACGCCCTGCATTCCCTGCCCCGTGGGAAAGCGCACCGTTCCTTGAATCGCTACGGTTGCTGCCGCCGTTAGCGTTTTTCCGGGAAATGCTGAGATATTGCTCGCCGTCACCGGGTAGAGCCGGCTCAGCGCCGCAATGTCGTCTGGCCTGGGCTGCATTCCCCGCAGTATGCAGGGCATTCCCGTATTGCCGCAGCCAAGTTCGATCGGATGCATTAGCGGCCAGCCCGCCAACTGATTGTTGAAGTCAGCGGAATTGCCCTGAAAAATCTCGTCGTTCGCCTGCGACCAGTCCAGCCCGAGTATCCGCCCAAAACCCCGCGCGACTCCCTGCTTCAATGTCTCCAACTGCTCCAGCGTCTGTGTGCAGCGCCCATTCAAGAGCATGAAGGCATGCTGGAAGGTGCCGTCAGTGGACGTGTTGTCCACTCGCACGGTCACGCTGTTTTGCGTGCAAGCGAGAGGGTCGCTGGCTCCGTCGCCCAGCAACGCATCCAGCACCGCACCATCGGCGTCGAATATCACCGCCAGCGGTTTACCCGTGGCGGATGACGCAATATCGGCAGGCATCGCCGTCCAGCCTGAGGGAACATCGCCTGGGGTAGAGCTCACATTGGCGCCGCTCACATCCTCGTCAAGCGCGCCCGCCTCATTTACATTGACCGCGGCTGTGGAAACGCCGCTCCATTGAGCCGCAGCCTCTGCCACTATCGCCTGGGCCGCAGAGTGATTCACAAGTAGGTTCAGGTCTCCCTGGTCTAGATAGTAGCGGAGATTCCCATCTTTCCAGTGGAGCGGAATGCCCTTTGCTGCAGGATCGAAATAGCTCTTGCCCGCGACCCATCTGGGTCCTCCGGCGAAGGCGGAACTCGCGGTCATGACAAGCGCGATGGCGCCTGCCAGAAGCCTTCGGACAGGTAACCTGCGGGTCGATGCTGATACAACGTTGCGCATTGCTCTCCCCTGCCATCTGGCAACAGGTAGCCACACGCAACGCATTTGAGATCGCGGTCCCCGAGGGTGTTCCGGGTAAACACCGGCAAGCGCGACGTGTGCTCCTTCCAATTGGGACATGGAGGAGGAGCACGCGCACACCAATGTGACGTGCGATCCGATTCACAGAATCGAATCGGGAGCCATCGGACGGTTAATTCCGAATCGGAACGCAGGCTTAGATTTCTGGATAGAAGTCAAAGAAGGCATCAATGCTGTGGCGCAACTGGGCCTCGATCTCTTCGCGCGAGCCTTCCAGGATGTGCATTGTCACCCGCGCTTCGTGTCCGTTCTTGAGCTTTACCGGTGCATCACCCACCTCGGTGACCTCCTCCGCGGGAAGGAGGCGCAGACCATAGACCAATGTAAGATTCGCCATGCCGCTCATCTTAAGCGCCGGCCAGCGATGGAGGAAAGATGCTGTTTGACGCGGGGCCACTACCGAGATTCACTCCTCGCGCATCGTTTGACGCTTTCGAGAATCTGACACTTCACGGGTTTGCATTCCTTCGCCGGGTTTCGCTCAATCTTCCCGGCCATTACAATCTAAGGAACTTCTATGTCTGACACGATTCGCGAAACAGTCATCCTCGGCTCCGGTTGCGCCGGACTCACAGCGGCGATCTACAGTGCGCGCGCCAACCTGAAACCCCTCGTGCTCGAGGGCCATGAGCCGGGCGGCCAGCTCTCCATCACCACGCTGGTGGAGAACTTTCCCGGCTGGCCGGAGGGAATCCAGGGACCGGAACTGATCGAAAACATGAAGCGCCAGGCTGCCCGCTTTGGCGCCGAGTTCCAGATGGCCCACCTGGTCTCAGTGGATTTGTCTCGCCGCCCGTTCGTGCTCAACCTCGGCTCAGAAGAGGTCAGAACGCACACGCTGATTATTGCCAGTGGTGCTTCGGCGCGCTGGCTCGGGCTTCCCTCAGAACAGGCGCTGATCGGGCACGGCGTTAGTTCCTGCGCCACCTGCGACGGCTTTTTCTTCTCCGGGAAAGAGATCGCCGTAATTGGCGGCGGCGATTCTGCGATGGAAGAGGCTCTCTTCCTCACGCGATTCGCCACGAAAGTCACGCTCATTCATCGCCGCGAGCAATTCCGCGCTTCGAAGATCATGCTGGACCGCGCGATTGCTCATCCCAATATCGAATTCCGCACCAACACGGCGGTACTGGAAGTATTGGGCGCGGAAGACAAGGAAGTTCGCGCTCTGCGCCTGCGCAACACCGTCAACAACGAAGAGTCGATTCTTCCCGTCAGCGCAATGTTTCTGGGCATCGGTCACGTTCCCAATGCGAAGATGTTCGCCGGTCAGATCGATCTGGACGACGATGGCTACATCAAGACGACGGATCAGGTATTTACCCGAGTGCCGGGTGTCTTTGCCGCTGGAGATGTGCAGGACCGGCGCTATCGCCAGGCTATTACGGCCGCAGGCTCGGGCTGCATGGCGGCGCTCGAAGTAGAGAAATATCTGGAAGCACGCGGTCACTGAGGACCGGGATGGCGGGAATCGATACGGGTTACAGGCAGCGGCGGGGACACTCGCTGGAATGAGAAGAAAGTTTTTTCGGTCTCGCGAACGAGAGCCTCAGCGCGGGCACCAAACCCGGCGCACCAGCACGGAAACCGTGCTCCTACAGGTGATGGCGCTTTCTGGATGTGCTGGCAAGTTGCACATCTGTAGCAAAAAGATGCGCCACTTCGCCATCTTTCCATGCCCGGCGTTCCACCGTATTCAGAACATTCACCACCGCAGGCGCGTCCGGCCTGTGGGTCGCGTCCCAGACTCCATAAGCATAGGCCTGGCGCTGATTCCGGACCATCAGTGCGATTACGAGACCTACCACTACGGCCATCCAAAGCCAGTCCGGCGCAGACTGCAGGGTTATATAAAGATCATCCACGATATACCTTCTCTCACATATGAACATCGGCACTGCGGGTCTCTCGCATTAGCATCTGCCTCGGAGACCTTCGAATTCGCCTGCTACCCGGTGTCACGGATCCCAGATCCGCACTCCTTCTCCCCAAATGGAAGAACACTGCAGACGGACACTTCTACAACTCCCGTCGCAATTCTGGGTCCATAGCTGGTAACGAATGAATATACCCTTAAGTGTGGTAACAGGCTACACCTTTCGTGCTACCGAATGCATTCGAATTCTGAGCCGAATCGGTTGCTTCCTTCTTTAGCGTGATACATCTGAGACTTAGCGAGGTTTTTCCATACTCCGCATGGCAATGTTGACCGAAGCCGAAATCCGGCAATTGACACTCGATCCCGAAGACTGGGCCAGTTTGCGGGTGCTTGGCCACCGCATGCTCGACGACATGCTCGATCACCTGGCGACTCTTCGCCAGCAGCCTGCCTGGCAGCCGGTGCCGCCCGATGTTGAGGCCGCGCTCAATCAGCCTCTTCCTACGGCTCCGGAGCCCGCTGAGCGCGTCTACGAGGAGTTCCTGAACAACGTGCTGCCCTACACCAGCGGTAATCGCCACCCGCGCGCCTGGGGCTGGGTTCGCGGCAATGGCACGCCCCTGGCAATGCTGGCCGACATGCTCGCCTCCGGCATTAACGCCCACCTGGGAGGCGGGCAACAGGCTCCCACGCTGCTGGAGGAGCAAGTTCTGCAGTGGCTGAAGGAAATGATGGGCATGCCGGTGGAGTCGAGCGGCATCCTGACCAGCGGCGGCACCATGGCAAACCTTCTGGGCCTGGCGGTGGCGCGGCACGCCAAGGCAGGATTCGACCTGCGCGAAGAGGGGCTGCAAAGCGATCACCCTACGCTTCTTGTATACGGATCCACTGAAACGCACATGTGGGCGCGCAAAAGCATGGAGTTCCTCGGCTTGGGCAATCGCGCTCTACGTCAGATTCCAGTCGATTCCGACTCCCGCATTGATCTTGCAGCACTGAAAGTCCAGATCAAGGCTGACCGGGAGCAGGGATTTCGGCCCATCGCGGTGGTGGGGAACGCTGGAACGGTGAACACGGGAGCGATCGACGATCTTCCCGGACTGGCTGCAATCTGCCGCGAAGAAGACCTTTGGTTTCATGTGGATGGAGCGTTCGGGGCGTTGCTGCGCCTCTCTCCGCGCTACGCGCCGATGGTTCGCGGAATGGAGCTGGCCGACTCGCTCGCCTTTGATCTGCACAAGTGGATGTACCTGCCGTTCGACATCGGCTGCGTGCTGATCCGCAATAGGGACGCCCATACCGCGGCCTTCGCCACCCCCGCCAGCTACCTGGAGGAGACGGATAGGGGGATGTTGGCGGGTGGAATGATTTTTTCGGATCGAGGCATCGAGCTGACCCGCAGCTTCAAGGCGCTTAAGGTCTGGATGTCGCTGAAAACGCATGGGATAGAGACCTACGCGGCGCTGATTGAGCAGAACATGGAGCAGGCTGCGCACCTCGCAAAACTGGTCGAAAATGATGCGGAATTGCAGCTTTTAGCACCGGTAGCGATGAATATTGTGTGCTTCCGATATCCCCCGCAGGATGCGCCACCGGTCGAGCCGGAGAGGCTGAATCAGCTGAATCGTGAGCTGGTTTTGCGGCTGCAGGAGTCGGGGAAATTCATCGTCTCCGGCACGGTTCTGGACGGTACCTATGCCATCCGGGTGGCGAATACGAATCATCGCAGCCGGATGGAGGATTTCGACGCGCTGGCCAAAGAGGTGGTGGTTATGGGGCGCAGGCTGCTGAATGATCCGTCGTCGTGGTCCAGCCCGGCGTGAGCGACCGGGAGTGCTCTTCCTTCAAAGAACGGCTGGAACGGGTCGAAGCTGAAATTGCGGCAGCCTGCCAACGCGCCGGCAGAACGCGGGCCGATGTCCGGCTGATGGCCGTCTCGAAGACGCATCCTGCGGAGGCAATTCTTGAGGCCGTTGCGGCCGGGGTGACTCTCTTCGGGGAGAACCGCGTGCAGGAGTTCGCGCAGAAATCTGCCGCGTTGGGTGAGGCCGATCTACCGTCGGCAGAGTTTCACCTGATCGGGCACCTGCAATCGAACAAGTCCGGCAAAGCGGTGGAGCTTTTCGACGGCATCGATTCGCTGGACTCGTTGCGGCTGGCGGATCGATTGAACGAAGCCGCTGCGGCGCGGGGCGAAAAGCTGCCGGTGCTGCTTGAGATCAAATTGAGCCATGAAGAAACCAAGACTGGCTTGGTGCCGAACTCTGGAGAGTTGGCCGAGTTGCTGGAGCGTTTGCCCACGCTGGGCGCGCTGGAAGTGAACGGGCTGATGACCGTGCCGCCGTATGATGAGGATCCCGAAGCGGCGCGCCCCTATTTTCGTCAGCTTCGCGAATTGCGGGAGGGATTGTGCCAGGCGCATCCGCTACTGAACTTCAGGGAACTCTCGATGGGGATGTCGGGAGATTTTGCGGTTGCCATCGAGGAGGGCGCGACGGTGGTGCGAATCGGCACGGCTCTCTTTGGCGAGCGGGAATATCCGAAATGATTCCGGTTCGCGACTCGGCCCAGGGCGCAAGTTTCGCCGTCAAGGTTCATCCGCGGGCGAAGAAGACTGCCATCACGGGCACGTTTGGCGAGGGCGCGGATGCTGCTGTGAAAGTGGCCCTGTGCGCGCCTCCGGTGGAAGGCCGCGCGAACGAGGCGCTGATCGAATTCTTTGCGGAGCTGTGCGGCGTTCCTCGCTCGGCCGTTACGGTGCTCTCCGGTTTGCGGTCCCGCAACAAGGTGATCCGCGTCGCCGGACGCACCGGGGCAGAGATACAGAATTTGCTTGGCTAGGATCTGCCACAGTTGCTGGGGAACATTTATGTTTACGCTATCCTCGTATGTTCAAAGGCAAAACGAACAGGATGAAAAAGTCGGTGCTAGCGTCTGGCGGACTTCTTCTCGCATTTGGCTGTTTTCTAATGTGGGGCACCGTCGCTATGAATTATGGGGATGGCGTTGCCGTAGGGAAATACCTTTTCAAAAATGGCGCTGAGACATCGACGCTCGTACTGAATCCGGACCATACTTTTCAACAAGCTGTACGGCTTGGGAACATCGAACAACATTCTCAAGGGACATGGCGGCGCGTGGGAGAAGGTGGCATTTCCTTTTCGAGAGAGTTTCTCATGGTCTCGGGTAACGAACCTGAGCCAGACGGCACGACCTTCAGCGACATGCATAAGACCTTGGGCTTGTTTGTCTCCCTAAGGCTCCGGCAGTATCACGTCCTTTGGTATGGCAAAGCGGATTCCGGCAATTCGCTTTTAGGCACGTATACTGCACCGGGAATTCCCGCGACGCTCGTTTTAAGCGTGGATCATTCGTTTGACCAGGCTGTGACTCATGGCGGCGTAGTGAGTCATGCGAAAGGAACTTGGAAGCAAGACTCCGACGGAACAATTGAATTTTCGAAGGCTTTCCTCAAGACATCTGGCGAACCGCTTCAAGGGGATGAGCTGGCATTTTCTATGGACCCTAGAGGTTCAAACATTCAAATTGAGATTTCTAAGTCCGGGCACACAATGCAGCCAGTGTTCTATAAACGACTCGCCCTCCAGTGAAGAACCGCAAAGCGAGGTTATAGGCAACTTCGGGTACCCATGAGTTGGCTCGCTTTCCCCGAAATCCGCAATCGGAGTCACTCTCACAGCAAGGGGCTTGTAAACCATGTCCCCGGTCTAAACGTAGAGGATCACCGGTACGCTCACCTAGTCCTTGGTGCCGCGGGCGGCGCCGATGACCATGGGGGAGATTTCGTACGTGTTCATGCCGGCGAGGATGGTGGGATCGTTGTCGATCATCTTGCGTGCCTCGGTTTCGGTTTCGGCTTCGAGCACGCCCATGCCGAAGGGTCCATCGGCGGCCTTGACGGGCCCGTAGATGACGATGTTCCCTGCAGCAAATAGCTGCTTCATGTACGCGGCGTGCTCCTGCATCAGCTTGCGCTCCTCCGCCGTCATGTCTTCAACGAAAGTGGTGCGCGGTGGAATGAGCTTGAGATAGTAGAAGTACCTTGGCATGGAAACCTTCTCCCTACGCTGGTGTGGTGGTGATTGCCGGTGAGCGGATCGGGATTGCCGCTCCGCCGCTCCTTCGCTCGACCGCTTTCCGGTACACTCTCAGATTAAGCCACAGAGTACGACTGACCGCAAAGGAACGTGAAGGAACGGAATGAACCTGTACGCCGCCGTACTCGTTGCAATCGTACTCACGCTGCTTACCGTTTCGCTGGTGCCGTCTGGGCAAGGTGAAGACCAAGGCCGACTACCTGGTGGCGGGGCGGTCGCTGCCTGCGTTTGTGCTGGTGTTTACGCTGCTGTCGTCGTGGATCGGCTCCGGGTCGCTGCTGGGCGGAGCGGAGAACGCCTACAAGCATGGCTTCGTGGCGCTGTGGCAGGGAGGAGGGGGCTGGGCCGGGCTGCTGCTGATCTACTTCATCGCTCCGCGGGCGCGCAAGTTTGCGCAGTTCACGATTCCCGACCTGCTGGAGGCGCGCTACAACCAGACGGCACGGGTGCTGGGGGTGATCGCGATCCTGCTTCGCCTACACGGCGATTACGAGCTACCAGTTCATCGGCGGCGGCGACATTCTGCACCTGATCTTTCCTGACGTGATCACGCCGATCCTGGGCAAGCTACATTATTGCGGCCTTCGTGATCGTGTTTACGGCGATTGCCGGGATGGCGTCGGTGGCTTACATGGATGTTTATCGGCCTGCTGGCGACGGTGACGATGTGCCTGGCGCTGCCGGTGCTGATCCACACGGCTGGAGGATGGGGGGCCGTTCACGCGGCGCTGCCGGCGAGCCACTTCACGGTGCTGGGCGATTTGAGCTTGATCCAGTGCCTGGAGCTGTTTCTGCCGACGTGTCTGCTGCTGCTGGGAAACCAGTCGATGTATCAGAAGTTCTTCTCGGCGAGGTCGGAGAAGGATGCGCGCGAGCGGTGGTGGGATGGATTATCGGCACGGTGATTCTGGAGACGGTGATTGTGGCGATTGCGGTGACCGGGTCGGCGCTGTTTCCCACGGGGGAGGTGAGCAAGGCGCCGCGGGAGATTATGGCTTACTACTGCGCTGCATGGGTTTGAGGGTGCCCGGCGCTGGTTCTGGGGGCTCTGCTGATGGGGGCGATCTTCGCGAAGATTATTTCGACGGCGAACAATTGGCTGTTTCTCGCCAGCGACGAACCTGGTGAACGATATCTATGTCCGGTATATCAGCGCCGCGAGGCTTCGAACAAGAAGGTACTGATTGTGAGCGCGGCTGATGGTGGTGCTGCTGGGGATGTGGGCGCTTTTCCAGTCGCTGGGGACGGAGTCGGTGCTGAAGAAGACGCTGTATGCGTACACGATCTATTCGGCGGCGCTGACGCCGGTGATTCTGGCGGCGTTCTATAGCGCGGCGTGCAAATGCGGCGGGAGCAGTCAGCGCGATTGCTGCGGGCACGCTGGTGACGTTCTTCTGGGATGTGCCGGTCGTGAAGCATCACTTGCCGGCGGTGCTGGCGCAGCGGGACGCCATTTTCCCGCGTTGGTGGCTTCGCTGCTGTGCCTGGTAGTGGTGAGCCTGGCCACTAAGCCGCCAAAGCGGGAGCAGGTGGCGCTGTTCTTTCCGGAGTAGATGTTGCGTGGAGAACGCAGGCGCAGATCTTCGTGACCCTGCGCCTGCGAATATGATGAAAGTCGCGCATTGCTGCGCAGCTTACCGATGCCCATCGCCACGCTTACGCTTGAACTTCGTATTGAGCACGCGCAGTCTCTGAAGGACCGGCGCCAGGTGGTGCGTTCGCTGAAGGAGAAGCTGAAGACGGGCTTCAACGTCTCGGTAGCAGAGTTGGACGAGGCTGTGACGTGGCAATCGGCGACAATTGGCATCTGCGCGATTTCGCGTTCGCGCGACTACCTGGCGGGGCTGATGCAGCAGGTGGAGAATGCCGCCACGCGCATCACCAACGATGCGGGGGCGGAGATCAGCGACTCGTTCTGGCAATTTGTTGACGAGTAAGCGATTAATCCCCGCTTCCGGGCGGCAGGACTGCGCCTTTCGCAGCCCGCAAGATTTCTGACACTCGCAAGCTCCGTCTCTGATATCCTCAACGGTTTACCTAAGGAAGTTCCCCATGCCAGAACCACGCGCTCGCCAATATCATCGGGACCGCGTAGCAGAGGCTTTACGCGAAGAGATCAGCGCCATCATTGACGGCGAGCTTTCTGATCCGCGTATCAGCTTTTGCCACATCAGCGAAGTTGTTCTCAACCCCGGGGGCAAGTCGGCCCGGATCTACGTTGCCGTCGACGGAGGTTTGAAGGAAGAGACCGAGACGGTGGAAGCGCTGATGAATGCACGCGGACATATCCGCCATACCCTGCTGGAAGTGATGGGAGTCCGGCATGTTCCGGACCTGAGCTTCCACATTGACCGCTCAGAGAAGATGAAGAACCGCATCGACCAGCTTTTGGGCCGGGAAAAGAAGAAGAAGGCGAAAGCAACTCCCGAGCCGGAGAAGGATGCAGCCAAAGAGTAGGAGCGAGCAAGGCTCGAAGACAGGCCCGACCCATGGAGCACTACCAGCAAATTCGCGCGATTCTTGACATCCTCGAACAGGGGCAGCGTTTTCTCGTTACATCGCATGCACGGCCCGACGGCGACGCCATGGGCTCAGTGCTGGCATGTGCCGCAGTGCTTGAGCAGCTTGGCAAGCACGCGGATGTTGTTAGCAGCGACCGCGTGCCGCTGATCTACAGCGGTCTTCCCGGCGCGAGCGAGGTGCGCTGTGCGAGCCGAGTGGACGCCACCTACGACGCGGTGATCGTACTGGAATGCGACGGGCTGGAGCGCACAGGGATTGCGGGCCTCGACGGGCAGCGGATCGTGAACATCGATCACCATGCCAGCGGGCGCGAGTTCGGCGACGTGAACTGGATCGACCGCGAGGCCTGCGCGGTGGGGGAGATGGTGTATGAGCTGGCGCTGGCCGCCGGGGCCCGCATTACGCAGGATATTGCAACCTGCATCTATGCGTCGGTGCTGACGGATACTGGTAGCTTCTGCTACGGCAGCACGGATGAAAATACTTTTGCGCTGGCGCGTGAGCTGGTGCTGCACGGAGCTGACCCCAGGGCGATTGCTCAGGAGATCTACTTCGCGAATCCTACGTCGAAGATGTTGCTGCTGGGCTCGGCGCTCTCCAATCTGAAGCGCGAGGGGCGCATTGCCTGGATGTGGGTGACGCACAGCGACATGGTTCGCGCGAACGCCGCGGAGGAAGATTGCGAAGGCATCGTGAACTACGGCATCAGCATTGCGGGTGTCGAGGTGGCGGCGTTTCTGCGGGAGCTGCCAGACCACCGGGTGCGGCTGAGCCTGCGCAGCAAGGGGCAGGTGGATGTTGCCGAGGCAGCCCAGCACTTTGGCGGGGGCGGGCACCAGCGGGCCAGCGGATGCACCCTGCCGGGCCCACTGCACGAAGCGGCGGACTGCATTCTTGCTTTCCTGCGGCAAGAGATCGGCCATAACGTTCACGACGTTGTATGAGCCGCAAGTCGGTGCTCTCCAATTCTGTGCCAATCTGATAGCCTTGTCGCGTCGGCTTCCATGGTTCGCGAGTCCGGCAAATGCGCACACCCGAGATAGCATCGAACGTGGGAATCTCTTTTAACCTTAAGGCTCTGCAGGGCCGGGACACGGTAGCGCCTCCGCGCTTCCCGGTGCTGACCACCTCACTTGAGGCTCTGACTCTCTTTGCCTTCACTGCTTTCTTTCTTTTTTACGGGCTGGTGCCCATCCTGGGGGGCGACGGCATCGGGCTGGTGGGCGCGGACGAGCCTCGCTACGCACAGATTGCGCACGAGATGCTTACCAAGCTGGATCATGCCCAGGGCATCGAGGGACGCCTGGAGGCATGCATTACGCCGATCCTGTATGGCAAGCCGTGGCTGGAGAAGCCTGCCCTCTACTACTGGCGCGCCATGTTTGCCTTCCGCGAGTTCGGCGTGCACGACTGGTCAGCGCGCATACCCTCGGCGAGCTTTGCATTTGTGCTGGTCACGCTGACATATCTGCATATCCGCCGCTTCCGTCCCGGCGGGCAGTTGGACGCGGCCCTGATTACCGCGGGTTGCGTGGGCATCATCGCCTTCGCCCGAGGTGCGTCCACCGATATGCAACTGGCTGCGCCATTCTGCATTGGAATGCTGGGCTGGTATGCGTGGTATGAGACGGGCAGCAAGTTCTGGCTCTTTGATATTTACTTCTTCGTTGGTGCTGCGACGCTGGCCAAGGGTCCGGTAGCGCCGTTTCTCGCGCTGGTAACAGTGCTGGCCTTTGCGGCACTGCGCCGGGAGTGGTCGCTGTTGAGGAGGAGCCTGTGGTGGCCGGGCATCATTCTTTACCTGGCGATGGTGCTCCCCTGGTTCATCGCCGTGCAGCGCCGCAATCCCAACTTTTTGCGGGTCTTTTTTCTGGAACACAACATTGAACGATTCACCACGGGCCGATACCAGCACGACCAGCCCTTCTGGTTCTATGTACCAATCGCCCTGCTGGCGTTGACGCCGTGGGCGGTGATCGCGATGGCGGCGTTCACCGATGCGATTCAGGAATCGATTGCGGAGTGGAAGGCACGGCGCTGCAAAGACCGATACGTCGGCCATACGAGAGCCGGCGATGCATTTCCAGAGTTTCTCGTGTTGTGGGCGCTGATACCGATCGTTTTCTTTTCTTTCTCACGATCCAAGCTTCCCGGATATATCCTTCCCGCAATTCCTCCTCTCACCATCCTGACCGGCGACTATCTGAACCGTATCCGTGAGCGCGGGTTGCGGCCTGTGTTGCTCATCCTGCATGCATTGCTGGCCGGGTCCATGACCACGGTGGCGTTGCTGTTGCCGTGGCTCATATCGCACTCCGGCACCTCTGTGCCGGGACACGCGATCCTGGTGGCGGTGGCCGCGGGGCTGGCTGTGATGGCTTTGATCCTGCTCACCGTAGCCCGTTTTGGAGTGCGACGCCTGCGCATCGCCACCATGGTGCCGATGGTGGTCTTGCTGTTCTTCATCTTTGGAATCGGCCCGTTCTTCGGCATCGCGACGCTGCACCGCACCAAGAGAAACATTCAACTTATTGACGAGAGCTATTCAGCGCGGTCACTCTCGCTGCTTCTGGAGAAAGTTGCTGCCCCCGACGAGCCTGTGGCCGTATACAAGGTGCGCCGCGATGTGGAATATGGCGTTGCGTTTTATCGCAACCACATGGTGTACAACTACGAGCGCTCGAGCGGTGTGCCTCCGGGAGAGCACATCCTGATCGCCCGGGAGTCCTTTGCTGCGGAGATCCTCCCTTACCTCGAGGGGAGGAGCTACGATCTGCTTTTTGCCTATCCGGCGCAAAACCTGGTTGTTTACAAGGTGGCGGCAAAGCGGCAAGTGCAGCCGTGAGCATGGAGGGGCGATGCAGAGAGATGCCGCGCTGGGGCAAGCTGGCCAACTAAGGGACGCTTCTCCGCCCGCATGGATGCGCGCCGGGTTCTGGTTCTGCATTGTCATTGCTGTTGCCGTGGTAATACGGCGTCTTGTGGCGCTTGCGCATCCCACCCGATCAGCTCCGCCGCAACTTTCCCAGCTGGACGCGGTATTTCAATCGCATGCGCTGTTGACGCTGGCGCACATTCTTCCTGCGCTGGCCTTTGTGTTGATCGCACCGCTGATTTATCTTCGGCGCTTCTCTGATGCGGTGTGGCCTGAGAGACTGCTGTTTCCACTTGGCGCCATCGTGGGTATCACGGCCTACAGCATGAGCGCCTATGCCGTCGGCGGATGGGTAGAGATCTCTGCCGTCCTCTTCTTCAACACTCTTTTTCTCTATTCACTTTTCCGTGCGCGAGGGTACAGCCGCCGGGGCGATGACGCGCTGAAACGGCGCTGGCTCACGCGCGCAATTGCCATTCTTCTGGGCATCGCTACGACGCGGCCGGTAATGGGAGTATTCTTCGCCACGAGCGCGTTGACCCACCTTACACCGCCACAGTTCTTTGGCATCGCTTTCTGGATCGGCTTTTCGATCAACACGCTCGCAGTTGAGCTATGGCTGGGGTCCAGCAAGAGTCACGCTTAATTCTCCGGCCGACGCAGAAGGGGATTCGTGCCGAAAGTGCGTCGGCCATGAGAAGATTCGGGTGCGGGTGCTATGCGCTTAATCGTCGCGCCATCCCTCGGCAAGCAGCACAATATGACATCAGCGATCCAGTTTGAAATTCTCGACCTGCGACATTTTTCGGCCAGCACACTGCGTCCGGTGCTGGAAGAGGAGAGCCGCGTCTGGGGTGAGAAGCTGGATTGGGACTATCGCGCGTCAGCGAGCCTGCTGCTGCAGTATCTCGACTCGCATGTACTGCCGGGCTACGTTGCGGTGGAGAATGGGCGGGTGTCGGGCTACGTTTTCTGCGTCTACGAAGCCAATAAAGCTGTGATTGGGGATGTATTCGCGGCGCCGACTGAGCCGGATTCGATGTCCGCGGCAAAGATCGAGGTCCGGCTGCTGGAGCACATCATCGAATTGCTGCAGGGCTCTCCCGGGACCAATCGCATCGAGTCACAACTGCTGCTGCATGCGCACGGAGTTCATCGCGAGGTCTTTGAGCGTAACGGCTTCAACGTCTACCCCCGCCTCTTCATGGAGCAGCGTCTGAACCAGCCATCGGTGACGGAGCTTCCTCCCCGCTTCACCAGCCGCGGGGGACTTTCCGATGAGATGGAGATTCGCCGTTGGGTTGATACGGATTTCACCAGCGCGGGGCGGCTGATCGTGGATGCCTACGACGGACATCTGGACAGCCGGATCAACGACCAGTACCGCACTGTCTCCGGCGCACTGCGCTTTCTGCATAACATTGTGCGTTTTCCCGGGTGCGGCATATTCGACTCGGCGGCTTCGCGGGTGATCGCAAGCCGGAAGCGCAATGAGCTGGTGGCTCTGCTGCTTTGTTCCCGGGTTCGGGATGATGTGGGTCACGTGACACAGATCTGCGTCACGCCGGAGTACCGGGGTCGCGGACTCGGGAGTCTGCTGCTCGCCTCCTGCGCGGACGATCTGCGGGGGCGCGGCTTTCACTCGCTCACGTTGACAGTTACGGAAGGCAACGCGAACGCCGTGGCGCTATACAGGCAGCGCGGCTATGTGAGCAAGCATCGCTTCAGCGCGGTGGTTTGGGAAAGCGACGACTAGCGGCGGATGAAGTACATCACCCAGCTGGCTGCCATCACAGCGACGATGAACATGGCGAAACAATAGGCGCCATAACGGACCATCGCTTTGGTGGTGGAGCGCTGCGTAATGCCGAAGACCACCGAGGCAAACAAGGCAAAGAGCAGCACCGCGGTGAAATGAGAAGGAGCGAAGGTCATACCTTCCTCCCAATGCGGATGTTGTGCGCATCCACTGCGGCAATGACGTTGAGCAGGCCAGCTACGACGGTGAACTTGGTGCCGTAGTCAGCAGTAGCCACCTGCACCGCTCCGTGACCGAGATCGAGCGCCCGGCCAACCACGTAGAGCAAGCCAGCGCCGAGGTCGCCGGCAAAGCCGAGCATGTCAAGCACATCGCCGGCATTGGGCGCGTAGAGCTTGCCCTGCATCAGAAGCCCGAGTACGAACATGCTGGTGATGGAAATGAACAGCAGAGCGCCACGGCCCCAGCGCTTCTGCAGCGCATGTCCCGCTCCCGGCACCAGCCAGCCCAGAATCAACGGAAGGTAGAGGAAACCCACTCCGGTTCCCTTGCTTCCTGCAACTTCAACCTTTGAGGCCATCTTCTTGAATATACAGCACCCACGCGCCTTAGAGGCGGGGTTGCTGGACGTGGGTCTCTAAGTCTTTTCCTCACAAAACTCTGCCGGTCATCCCGGGGTGTCCACCTAGATGCGAAGCAGCTCAGTCTGGACCCGACCTGTAGTTTCGGCTCTGCCCGGCCAGGTCATCATGTTCAGTTCGCTGCGCACGCCAAATTCAGGCAAATAGATTCCGGGCTCGACTGAAAAGCAGGTGTGGGGCAGGATCAGGCGCTCGTCGTGAGTCTCAAGGTTGTCGAGATGGGCGCCGTTGCCGTGTATCTCCGCGCTGATGTTATGGCCTGTGCGGTGCGTGAAATACTCGCCGAAGCCGGCCTTGCGAATCACTTGCCTTGCCGCATCGTCGGCCTGCCAGCCAGCCAGGGGCGTTCCGTGGGCAAAAGCATCCTTGACCAGGCTTACCGTGGCATCGCGTGCGTCGCGCACGGTGTGAAAGACGAGATGCTCGCGCTCGCTGGGCTCTCGGCCCACGACGCCGTTCCAGGTGATGTCGTAGTAGCAGGAGCCCGGCGTCTGCTTGCGGGCCCAGATATCGATCAGGAGAAAGTCGTTCTCGCGGATGGGCTTTGATTCTCCGGCGGTTGGCTCGTAGTGGGAATCGGAGGCGTTCTGATTGACGGAAACATTGGGGCCGTTCTCCCATTCGAGACCATCCCGGCGCATCGCCTCCTGAAGCCAGGCGACCAGATCGTACTCCGTGATGATTTGTGGAGAGGAGCCGTCAGCAGGCCGCAGCCTGCGGCCCACCTCAAGAAATCCCTCGGCCAGTATGTGGTCGATGGAGCACTGCGCCTCGTAGTGGCTGGCAATCTGCTCTTCGGTGAGGACGGCCTCAAACTGGCTGACGAGATTCGCGGAACTCACGATGGTCTTTCTAAACTCGCGCAGGACTTCGATGGTGCCGGCGTCCACCATGGAGACGTACATGATGGCGTTGCGCGGGGAATACTGCATGGCCAGCCGGTCATATCCGGCAAGCATAACGTGCAGCCCCTCCTCCAGTTCCTGCCACGAGGAGTAGAGGCCTTTTTCTCCGGGAAGCGTATCCAGCCGGCCCTGCTCGATGCGATGAACCAGCTTGCGCGGCTCGCCCTCCGCAGGCACGAGATAGTACCAGCGACGAGTGACGTGCATGCTGGGGTTCAAGCCAAGAATGCGATAGGCGATGGGATCGCGATGGTGATGATCATAAAAAAGCCAGCCATCCAGTTTTTGCTCGCGGAGGGCGGATTGGATCAAGTCAAGATTCATGGGCTTATCCGTTTTGATTGAAGATGAAAGGCACGCATGGCGCTCGGCTGCCGTTGATATCTGGCTGGGCAACGATGCTGATGCAACTGTAATCCTTAGCTGAGAGCTTATCCAGATCCCCTACCGGGATCCGAGATAGGTTGCGATGAACCAGGTGTTGCCGAAGGGATCTTTCACAGATCCCGCGTGTTCTCCGTAGGGCTTGTCCTGTGGCGCCTCGACGGAAATGGCGCCTGCGTCCAGCGCGGACTTGTATGCGGAATCGCTATCGGGCACGTAGAGATGCAGGTGGCAGGGCTTGGGCTGGAATTCGCCATCGGCTTCAGCGATCTCCAGCGTGGCGTTGCCGATCCTGATGGTTCCATGCAGCACAGATCCCTCCGGCGAGGTGGCAATTCCCAGGTTTTCCGCTCCGAAGGCCGCCTCGAGGAAGGGGATTATTTTTTCGGCGTGGAGCAGATGCAGATAGGGCTGCACTGAGGGAATTCCTTCCGGGCCGGGTGTCCAGCCGGCAGTGGCAATGTACCAGTGGTTGCCAAAGGCATCCTTGACCGCACTCCATCGGTCGCCCCAGGGCTGATCGACTGGTTCAAGTACCGACGTGGCCCCTGCGAGCAGCGCTCGCTTATAGGTGGCGTCGCAGTCGTCCACGTAGAGGTGAATGTCTGTCGGGGACGAGGGATAGCGATCGTTCGCATCGGCAAGCTCGACGGCACCATTTCCGATGGCGACATCAGCGTGCATGACGGATCCATCGGGTCGGGGCACACGCAGCCGCTCCTTGCCATCGAATGCTGACTTCAGGAAGTCAATGAAGCCGGGAGCACCCCGGATGACGATGTACGGTGTGAGGGAGCGGAGCCCGGGCCGCATGTAATCCACTGTCCTGGCGGCTTCTGTGCCTGACTTTTGAGGGGATTCGTTCATCGCTTTGCTCCTATGCAGCTCGATATCAGGGTTGTTGGATGCGCACCCTTCGCCAGAAGCAGAGGCATCGCCAGCGTGGCTTGAATTCTGCACGGGAAGAGGCAATCTGGGCCGAAACGTGGTGCTGAACGGCCGGTCTGCGCAGCTTCGTCAGGGCCGCTCAACGGGCCGGCTGGGCACGCGGGAGTTGTTCGACACATCTGCTGCCAGGCTGACTGCGTTCTCAGCTACTCATGCCCGTAATGTAGGACTCAAGATGACGAATCGTCTCGCGCTGAGCATGCATGACCCAATTGACGAGGTCGCCGATCGAGATGACGCCGATTACGCGGTCGCCGTCCATTACCGGGAGGTGGCGGATGTGTTTTTCGGTGATGATGCGCATACAGTCGCCCACAGTGTGCTGGGGCGTGACAAAGATCACCGGGCTACTCATGATCTCGTGGACTGGAGTGTCTTTGGAATTCTTCCCTTTGATCACGATTTTACGAGCGTAGTCGCGTTCGGAGAGTATGCCGACAACCTTGCCTTCTTCCATTACCAGCAAAGCGCCAACACCCTTTTCGGCCATGCAGACCACGGCGTCGTAGACGGAAGCAGAAGGGGGCATGGAGAAGACGTCCCCCTTCTGTTTCAGGATTTGGCCAATCGAGTCAGCGAACTCCATCTGCGGTTACCTCGGGAGCAGGATGATAGCGCCCTTGCAAAACAAAGGTCAACATCATCCGGCAACCAGGCCCGAAGTTGGCGGTTTTCCAGCGTTCTACAGCTGCTCTACTTCGCCTGAGCGTCCGCTCGGGCCTTCAGGAAAATGTCCACGTTGCTCTTGTCGACCAGAGTCGTGCCCGTGTCAACGAAAGATGGTATGGGCGAGAACGAGTCTACCGAGTACGCCGTCATCAAAGACTTCAGCGGGTAATGGTGAATCTCGTCAAGCTGCTTCAAACCGAAGTACGCCATCGTGAAGGGTTTCTGCGCAACGGTGGAGTCAATGATCCCGGCGTTTACCAGGTTCAAAGTATCCTCATCCACGTCCATTGCCACCAACAACTTATCGGTGGTGTGGGTCCGCTTGAAGGCTTCGCCTACGTCTTTTCCTGCGGAGGCTTCCAGGCAGACGAACGCGTCGATCTTGGCTGCTCCCGTGCGCCCAAGGTATTCGGTAGCCTTGTCCAGCGCGGTACCGGAGTCGCCCTTCATGTTGAATACTTCCACGACCTTCATGCCTGGGTGAGCTGCGAAGACGTCCTGATAGCCCTTCAGGCGCTCGTCCAGGTTGGGCTGGCCGGGCATGCTGAAGAAAACCACGCTGCCGGTGCCGTTCAGCTTGTGAACGACGCGCTCGCCTCCGAGACGTCCTGCTGCCAGGTTATTCGTGCCAATGAAAAAGAGGCGATGGCTGTTGGCCGCGTCGGAGTCAATCGTGATTACCGGGATGCCCGCTTGCAGGGCGGCATCAATTTCAGGAGCCATGATTGATGGATCCGCTACCGAGACCAGGATGCCAGCCGGTTTGTGTGCGACTGCGTTCTTAAATGCCGCCACTTCGCCCTGAGGATCAAATGTGTCAGGACCGTACATGTCTGCTGTGACGCCGTATTCTCCGGCTGCCTTTTGCAGCCCCGCAGCGGCCGTCTGCCAATAGGGCAGTTTGGCGTTCGTAACTACCAGGAAATAACCTTCTGACTTGCTGTGGTGCTCGCAACCGGCAAGCATCATGGTCAGGGCCACAGCGCAAATCCCCACAAAAACTCGTGACACAAAGTTCCGCATACTCCACCTCGCTTTAGAAAATCCTGCACGGTACATATTTTGGATTGACCTTTGAAGGGACCGCGCTAGGAAAGATGGATTCTACGCCCCTCCGAATCAAAATGACACCCATCGAGAAAAAACTGGCGGAGAAAATGTTGTGTGGCGAATTACGTAGCCAACCTTTCGGCCAGATTCGACGGAAAAACAGGCGTGCTGCGAGCAAAAGGAAGGGCGCGCAGAGATAGTCTGCACGCCCTTTTATGCTGTACTAGTGAGGCTTCTAGGCCGTCAAAACCGCCGCGATGCGCTCGGTGACGAAAGCCTCGATCGTATCTCCAACCTTCAGGTCGTTGAAGTTGGAAATGCCGATACCACACTCCATGCCGTTCGTCACTTCCTTTGCGTCATCCTTGAAGCGCTTGAGTGAAGAGAGCTTGCCCTTGAATAACTGCTCGCCATCGCGCAGGATACGAATCTCCGCATCGCGCTTGATGACGCCATCGGTTACGCGGCAACCCGCGATGGTGCCAACCTTCGGAATCTTGAAGATGTTGAGCACTTCCGCCCGGCCCGAGTAATTCTCCTTGATGGTGGGTTCAAGCAGCCCAAGCATGGCCTTCTTCATCTCGTCCTGCAACTCGTAGATGATCGAGTGCAGGCGAATCTCCACGCCTTCCTGCTCTGCCAGTTCTGACGCCTCGCGACCCGGCCGCACGCCGAAGCCGATCACGATGGCATTGGATGCCGATGCCAGGAGGATGTCGCTCTCCGTGATGGCGCCAACGCCGGTATGAATGACCTTGATGCGAACCTTCTCGGTGGACATCTTCTGCAACGAATCCGCAAGCACTTCGACAGAGCCCGTCACGTCGCCCTTGAGGATTAGCGGCAGTTCCTTGACGCCGGCCTGCTTGATCTGTTCCGCAAGTCCCTCGAGGGAGACACGCGAAGACTTGGCAAGCTGGGATTCGCGCTCCTTCATCTTGCGGTACTGAGCAATGCCCTTGGCTTTGTCGCGATCTGCAACGACGAGGAAGGTATCGCCGGCATCCGGCATCCCTTCCAGGCCGAGGACTTCGACAGGAGTGGATGGACCGGCAATTTCGACTGCCCGGCCGCGATCATCGAACATTGCGCGAACCTTGCCGAAGGTATTGCCCATGATGAAGCTGTCACCGGACTTCAGGGTGCCGTTCTGAACGAGTACCGAGGCGACTACGCCGCGACCGCGATCCAGCTTGGCCTCGATTACCGTACCCACGGCCTTGCGGTCAGGAGTGGCCTTCAGCGCCTTAAGATCGGCTACCAGGCAAATCATTTCCAGCAACAGATCGAGGTTCTGACGCTTCTTCGCAGAGACGTCGACGAAGACCGTCTCGCCGCCCCATGCTTCCGGTACCAACCCGCGATCGCCCAACTGCTGCTTTACGCGGTCAGGATTTGCATCAGGCTTGTCGATCTTGTTGACCGCGACGATGATCGGCACGTTCGCCGCCTTCGCGTGATCGATAGCTTCGAGGGTCTGCGGCATCACACCGTCGTCCGCTGCGACCACGATGACGACGAGATCCGTCACCTTGGCTCCGCGTGCGCGCATGCGGGTGAAGGCTTCGTGACCCGGCGTATCGAGGAAGACGATTTCGCGACCGTGGGCGGGTGAACCTTCCTTGCTGAAGCGAACCTTGTAAGCGCCGATGTGCTGGGTGATTCCGCCAGCTTCGCCGGCTGCCACATCGGTCTCGCGGATGGCATCGAGCAAGGACGTTTTGCCGTGATCCACGTGGCCCATGACTGTTACCACGGGTGAGCGCGGGACTTCCAACTCGTCGGGATTCTCGGTCTCGAGAATCTCTTCGATAGCCTCGTTGGCCATCTCTTCTTCAAAGGTGATGACCGTAGCGTCGGCACCGAATTGACGCGCTATATCCTTGACCAATTCGCCATCGAGCGACTGGTTGACGGTGACGAAGACTCCGCGCATCAACAGCGATGCGATCAGGTCCTTGCCACGCACATCCAGCTTCTCCGCCAGTTCCTTGACGCTGACGCCTTCGGTGACGGTGATGGTGCGAGTGATCGGAACGGGCTCCTGCGAGGCATATCCGCCCATACGTGGGGGCGGAACAAAGCCCTTCATCGAGCCTTCTTTGCTCTTCTCGTAGCGCTTGTTGCCGCCGGGACGCCGGTTTGGTCCGGTCGGCCTTTGCGGCCGCGGCGCTTCTCCGGGAGGAGGCATCATGCCGCCGCCAGGGGCTCCGCCGGGCCGAGGTCCAAAGCCGGGACGTGCGCCAAAGCCGGGACGACCGCCCATTCCAGGGCGTGCGCCTGGGGGTCCGCCGGTGGGCGAGGTACGCGTGGGGTGCATCGGGCGACGGCCGGGAGCTCCGGGAGCGCCAGGCGCACCGCCGGGTCCGCTCATGGGTGGACGCTGGCCAAAGCCAGGTCCGCCGCCGGGGCGGCCACGATCAAAGATGGGGCGTCCCCGCTGAATTCCTGCCGGTCCCGCAGCAGCCTGAGGTGCGCTGACCGTAGGAGGCGGGGTAGGAGGTGGCGGCGGCGCTGTGTACACAGGCCGCGGACCCGTCTGCGGCATGATTACGCGACGCACCGGCGGCTGGGGAACCGGGGGCTTTACTTCCGAAGGCTCGGCCGCCTGTGGCTCTACAACCTCGACTACAGGCCGCGTTACAGCGGACTCAACGACACTGGAGGCTTCCTGAGAGGCGGTGGCGGAAATGTCGGCCGCTTCCGGCCTTGTGGCCGGCGGTGCAGGCACTTCTATGGCTTGCGGCTGTGCCGAAGCAGAAACCGGAGCAGGTGGAACCGCGGGCGTTGCCGGCTTAACCGCAACAGGCGTGGACGGAACCGAAGAGGCAATTGCGGGCCTGGACTCGGTTTGGCCTGGCTTCGCTGGCGGTGGGGCAGCCACCACCGGACCTGCCGGCGGCTTTGCAGCAATCGCGGGGGCCGCCGCAACGATGCGTGGCTCCTGCCTGGGCTGTGGCACAATTTTGCGCGGAGCGGGCTTTGCTGCCTCCTGCGGAGGCGCTACATGCACCGTGGGCGCTGGCCTCGCCGGCGTCGCGGCAGAGGCTGCCACGGGGGCGCTGGGCGGGGAAGCAGGGGGCGGAACACGACGATGCTCGCGCTCGGCCGCTGCTTCCTCATTCCGGCTCTGGATCGCCTTGAGGACGTCACCAGGCTTGGTTACGCGCGACCAATCAATCTTGGGCTTGGGCTCGCTCTCTGCTTTGTGTGAGCTGGTGGGCACACTACGGCCCCCACGCTGAAAGTGGACGCGTACGCGTTCCGCTTCGTCTGCCTCGAGCGAACTGGAGTGGGTCTTCTTCTCCGTAACGCCTACTGCTGTCAGAACGTCCAGAATTTCCCTACTCTTGACTTCCAGTTCCCGAGCTAAATCGTTGATTCGAACTTTACTCATCCGCCCCTTTTTGGCACCTGCCCATAAGCCCTAGATGGTCATAACACCCTCTCGACGCTGGGTCTCAATGCAATTGCTATTATCCCCTGAAATCGCGCAATATGCGCTGCTGAAGATCGCGGACACCATTTAGGCGCCGCCCTCTTCATCCCGATTTGCCTTTGGCTCCAGCGGGTGTGTCTCCACTGGGAGCTCCGGCGACACCACAACCTTGCGGGCTGGTAGTTCGCCCACGGCCTCATCTTCTTCTTTCAACTCACCCGGCACCGTGGCTGCTTCCGCCAGGTCTTCCGAGTCAGCAGCAACCAGATTGCTGATGATTTCGCCGCCCGGATCCGCCGGAACCACGCCTTCGTCCCCGGCTTCCTCACCAGACTCCGTCATCTCGGCAATCGTCGCCGCAGCCACGTCATCTTCCACCAGGCCAGAGCCGTCTTCCGCGGTCGCCGTCTCATCTTCCTGAGACAATCCGGCGACGGTTTCGTCTTCGACCGCAGCCGCAGCCACTTCCGCTGGAGCGGGCCTCTCTTCGCCCTCTTCGTATTCGCCAAAGTAGTGGCGGACAGCGACGCTGATCTTCTCCAGTGTCTTCTCGCCGATACCGGGAACTTCTTCCAGCTCTTCGGGGGTCATATCCGCCAGCGCCTCCACGGTTGTAATGCCGTGCGCCACCAGCTTCTGAATGATTGCCTCGCCCAGTTCGGTAACCTGTTCGATCGGAGTAGAGGGGCCGCCAGACATGGCCTGCATCTGCTGCTCAACCTCCTGACGCTTCTCCTCTTCGCTCTTGATGTCGATCTTCCAACCCAGCAGCTTCGCTGCCAGCCGGACGTTCTGGCCCTTCTTGCCGATGGCCAGGGAAAGCTGCGTGTCGTCGACGATCACTTCGATCTGCTTATCGCCCAGGTCCGCGATGCTTACGCGGCTTACCTTGGCGGGCTGCAGAGCCTTCTCAGCGAAGGTTGTAATCTCCTCGCTGTACTCGATGATGTCGATCTTTTCGCCGCGAAGTTCACGAATGATGGACTGCACACGCATGCCCTTCATGCCGACACAGGCGCCGACGGGATCGACGTCTTTATCGCGGGACATGACCGCGATCTTGGTGCGTTCGCCCGCCTCGCGCGCGATTGCGCGGATGACCACCGTGCCGTCGTAGATCTCAGGCACTTCGCTCTGGAACAGGTTTGAAACCAGCTCCGGTGCAGCACGCGACACAATCACCTGCGGTCCCTTTGCGGCGCGATCCACGCGCAGCAGAACCACGCGCACGCGCTCGCCCACGGCAAACTGCTCCAGGCGGGACTGCTCGCGGCGAGGCATTCTCGCTTCGGTCTTGCCGAGGTCGAAGATGATGTCCTGCGGCTCCACGCGCTTGACGGTGGCTGTGAGCACTTCGTTCAGGCGGTGGTTGTACTCGAGAAAAACTGTATCGCGTTCGGCTTCGCGCACCTTCTGAAAGATGACCTGCTTGGCCATCTGTGCGGCGATGCGGCCCAGAACGTCGGTCGGCTTGTAGTAGCGAATCTCGCCGCCTACTTCGACTTCAGGTGCAAGCCCCCGCGCGTCATCCAGCGCAATCTGGTTGACGGTGTCCTCGATCTGTTCCGGAGTTTCGACCACCGTCTTGTAAACGTAGGCCCGGATCTCGCCCGACTCCTTGTCGAGTTCGGCGCGCATATTTTCCTGCGTCTTGTAGTACTTGCGGGTAGCCAGCGCAATCGCGTCTTCCACTGCTGACACGACGATCTGGGGATCGATCCCCTTTTCGTGACTCAGCGCCTCGATACTCTGATACAGCACACTTGCCATAGGTCTTCTCTCTGTAGCCGGTCCTGTGATCCCGGTCCTGTTGCCCTGTTACCTCGGCTCCATCCAGCCTACGAAAGACGGGTGTGGAGGGCCGAACCTGCCGCAATCCCCTGGGCGATTGCGTTTCTGCTGTTACTGCGTCACGTCAACTGCTATGCCTTTAGATGCCCTGAGAGGCTTGGCTGCCCTAAATCTCGGGCACCAGGTTGGCCTTCTCAATATTGGCCAGCGGAATCTGAATCGCATCTGCGGCGCCAGCTTTCTGGCGCTTTCCCTTCTGCTTCAGTGCCGCAAGATTGAGCTCAACGAAATCCTTGCCCACACTGGTGATTCTGCCCTGCCAATGGCGGTTGCCAGCCACCGGCTCAAACGTCTGCAGCTTGATGATGCTTCCACGAAAGCGTTCGTAGTCATCGCGCTTATACAGCTTTCGATCCAAACCCGGGGAGGAGACTTCCAGCGAATAGTCGTTTGCCGGAACCAGCTCTTCGACGTCGAGCAGCGTTCCAAAATCCTGGCTGAAACTCTGGCAATCCTCGTGGGTAACCCAGGCCAGCTGATCGATGTTCAACTCGCCGCTGGCAATTTTTTCAGGTAAATCAGTGTCCGCCGCTGCAGACTGCCGAGCTCGCTCTTCGGCATTCTTCTCAATAAATACCCGCAAAATTCTCTGCTTGCTGCCACCCAGGTACTCAATCTCCACTACCTCAAGGCCATGCGCGGCCGCGATGCGGTCTGCAAGTGAGCGAATTGTGTCTAGATTGAGTGCCATATGTTGCATACGGTTATCCGCCAAAACATCGGCAGGAGCCGTTTTTACCGCAAAAGAAAAGTGGGCTCTCGCCCACTCATTTCTCCCGGCCACTGGTACAAGCCAGGGACAAACTTGTCTGCTTCTGTAGAATACTTTGTTTTCTGCCGGAATTCAACCTCCAACGAGCCCATCTCGGTATTGGTGACAGGGCGAGATTTCAACGCTGGCCGACCGGACGTGTTGCTACGAGCCACCGTCTTCCGGCGTCAGGAAAATGTCTCCGTTGCCTACGTGTAGAAGCAGTTGATACGTCCCGCCTCCCTCCACGACGAGCGTGCGGCCCAGCAGTCCACTCTCTTTGCCGTGGAAGACTTCGTTGGTGATCTGGCCTACGCCCACCGCCACCTTTACATGCTGATATGACAATGGTTCGGCCTCGCGCAGTGTCAACGTTCCCGAACCAACATTCAGGTTCTTGTCGCCCTTTACTCCGTTTACAGTCAGACGCCCGGCGTGCTGTTTCACAACGAGAGATATAAGTGTGGGAACGTACAGGGTGACCGAACCGGCTGAGCGGTCGGTGGGAAGTTGAAGGTGGATCGAGACTTTATCGCCTTCCACGTCGAACTGCTTGAGCCAAAGGTGTTGCGCCTGCTCGGGTTCCAGGCGCACGGTTTCCACCTCAACCTCAAGACGGACCTGGGCCTGATCAAGATTTCTGACAATGCGGACATCGGCATCGTTGACATCGAAATTAACGGTGCCGCCCGGCGAAATAGCTTTCGCCACCACGAACCGGCGTGGCTGGCCGCCTGCGGCCCGCTCGGGCTGGGAGGCTGGCTGTTGAGCCTGTATCGGCAGACAGATGGCCGTGATTGCAATGACCAAGAAATGCCTGAAAGCGCATTGCCCCGGCAGCCATTCAGCAATCAGCGACTTGTCCATTTCCGGCCCATTTCCTCAGCATAGTGCAGCGATTTTGGTGCGACCCGGTTTGCCCTTGCGGGAATGCCCTTCTACAATGGCAGGATGCCGTTCCAGCTTAAGCATATTCTCAAGCGCCGCTGGGACGCTTTGTCTTTTAAAAAACAACATGATTGAATTCCCGGTTCCGGAAGCTTTGACCTTCGACGACGTCCTGCTGGTACCTGCCTACAGCGAAGTTGTTCCCGCCCAGGTGGACACTGAGACGCGCCTCACAAAAGAGATCTCACTCAACACGCCACTGCTGAGCGCCGCGATGGACACGGTGACTGAGTCACGTCTGGCCATCGCTATGGCCCAGCAAGGCGGCCTCGGCATTGTTCATCGCAACCTGACGATAGAGCAACAGGCCGGGGAGATCGACAAGGTCAAGCGCTCTGAGAGCGGAATGATCGTGGATCCAGTAACGATAGATCCCGAGCAGCCGATATCCGACGCGCTCGAGGTGATGCGCCGCTTCAAGATTTCAGGCGTTCCGGTGACAAAGAACAAGAAGCTGGTTGGCATTCTGACCAATCGCGATCTGCGCTTTGAGACGCGCACAGATATCCCGATCAACGAGGTGATGACGAAGGAAAACCTCATCACAGTGCCCATGGGCACGACACTCGAAGACGCGGAACTGATCCTGCACACACACCGCGTGGAGAAGTTGCTGGTGGTGAATGATCAGTACGAACTCAAGGGGCTGATCACAGTCAAGGACATCCAGAAGAAGTTGAAGTATCCCAGTGCTGCCAAGGACGCACAGGGCCGTCTGCGGGTTGGCGGTGCCCTGGGAGCTACCGGGGACTTCCTTGAGCGCGCGGCTGAATTGGTTCGCTACCGCGTGGATGTGCTCGCGATTGACTCCGCGCACGGCCACTCCTCGCGGGTATTGGAAGCAGTACGCGCAGTGAAGAAGCGCTTTCCTCAAGTGGCACTGATGGCCGGGAATGTGGCGACCTACGAGGGCGCGCTGGCCCTGATCGACGCTGGAGCTGACGCTATCAAGGTTGGCATCGGACCTGGTTCCATCTGCACAACACGGATGGTGACCGGCGCCGGGATGCCGCAGATCACCGCGATTGCCGAGGTTTATCGCGCCTGCAAGCCGCTGCAAATTCCCGTCATTGCCGATGGTGGCATCAAGTATTCCGGGGACATCACGAAGGCGATTGCGGCCGGCGCCAGTGTGGTCATGATCGGCTCGCTCTTCGCCGGAGTGGATGAAAGTCCGGGCGAAACCATCCTGTACCAAGGCCGCACATTCAAGGCGTATCGCGGCATGGGATCGCTCACCGCCATGGCACAGGGTTCAGGGGAACGCTATTTCCAGGGCAAAGAAGACTTCGAGGATGCCGCATCGCAGCGCATGAGCGAAGGTGTGGTGAGCCGCGAGCGGAACTCGCAGAATCGTCTGGCCAAGTTTGTGCCGGAAGGCATCGAGGGACGTGTGCCGTATCGCGGACCGCTCGAAGCCATGGTGTACCAACTCGTCGGCGGCCTGCGATCAGGGATGGGGTATCTGGGCTGCGCGAGCATCAACGACCTGCACGAGAAAGCGCAATTCGTCCGCATCTCCAATGCAGGCTTGCGCGAAAGCCACGTGCACGACGTCATCATCACGCGTGAGGCTCCCAACTATCATGTTGAATAGGCCCCAGCCCATCTGGAGGCTGCTGTCTGCGTGGTTGCCGGCTATCCTTGGCATCGCCATTATTGTCTGGGAATCGACCGATACATTTTCGTCTGCACATACGAGTCAACCCTTGCGACATCTATGGGAGTTGCTGGCTGGCCCAGTCAGCAATGGGGCGTGGGATACGATTCATCGCAACATCCGCAAGACTGGGCATGCGATTGGCTACGGCTTGCTCAGCGGACTTTTCTTTCGCGCGTGGTTTCTCACGTTTCGCGAGTTTTTAGGGCGGCGCGTGGAGGAGTGGCAGACCAGTTCCCTGCTGGCACTGGTGTGTACGTTGGCGGTTGGAAGCAGCGACGAACTTCATCAGAAGCTTCTTCCTTCGCGCACGAGTTCTCCGTTTGACGTAGCCGTAGATATGGCGGGCGCATTCATGGTGCAGTTGCTTATCGCGATGTACTTCCTATTCGCGCGCGCGCGGCAGCAAGCCCTCGTTGCGGCGGATCGCAACCCAGACTACTGATCTGATATTTCCCGAAGTACAGTTGCGAACTAATAGCCCGCGGTAAATCGCCGGCGGAGATGCTGCGGACGTTCCAACTCATCCACGAGGGCGACGGCGTAGTCCTCCGCAGAGATCCTGCTTTCTCCTTTTTCATCCACGATAAGTTGGTCTGTTCCCAATCGAAACTTCCCGGTTCTGACGCCGGGCGCGATCATTGCCGAAGGACTGAGAGAAGTCCAGTCAAGATCGGAATCGCGTAACGCCTGCATCGCGTAGCGATGAGCCTCCGCGATCGCTTTCCATTCGGGCGGGAATTGGGGAGTGTCAACCAGTTGGAGTCCGGGGGCGACCTCAAGGCTGCCTGCGCCACCAACGACTATCAAGCGGTTGACGCCGGCATCCTTCAGACCCTTTACCAGGGTTTGAAAGGCTGCCGTCAAGGTCTGATCTGGAGCTTCAACGCCCGGTGAAAACGCGCTGATTGCTGCGTCAGCCCCGCGCGCACTGCTCGCTACACTTGCAGGGTCAAGCATGTCCCCATGCAGGGGGAGCACCCCGGAGAGGTCGGGGACTTTCGCTGTATTCCTGACCACAGCGGTGACGCTGTGTCCGCGTGCAACAAGTTCCGCCAGGATGCGGCTCCCGATCATACCCGTCGCGCCATACAGTACAACTTTCATTTGCGCCTCCATTTCATACAACCGTTTTGTTGGATGACGGGATGCTGTGAGGGACGCATGAAAGTAGCGCCAAAGAAAAAAGACCGCACCCCGGATTGAGGTGCGGTCTTCGTTGATTCTGGAAAGCGCTGTGAGCGGTGGAAGAAAACTAGCCGTTGGCTTCGTTGCCTTCGACCTGGGTATCGTTCTTGCTCATAGCTTCTTCCATCTCGGCGCGGCGCTTGGTGCGAACTTCTGCGCGCTTCTGCCGCTTCTCGTCGAGAAGCTGCTCGGTGCCGAGGAGTTCGATGTAGGCCTTTTCCGCGCCATCGCCGCGCTGGAAGCCAGTGCGCACAATGCGTAGATAGCCGCCGTTGCGGTCGCCGTAGCGGGGCGCTACCGTGTCAAACAAGCGAGTGACTGCCTCGCCTGTCATCAGGTAGGAGAGAGCCTGGCGGCGGGAGTGCAGATCGCCTTTTTTGCCAAGCGTGATCAGTTTTTCGACGTGGGGACGGGCAGCCTTCGCCTTGGTAAGCGTCGTTTCTACCCGGTCCTCAGTAAGAATGGACGTGACCAGGTTGCGCAGCATGGCGCGGCGGTGGCTGGTGTTGCGTCCGAGTTTGTATCCTGCTTTGCGATGGCGCATGGTCGAATCTCTCTATCTTGAGTTCTCAGTCTTCAGTATCCAGTTGCCGATGAGAATCACCGGCAACTGATTGCTGAGAACTGACTACGTTCTTTAGAAGTTTTCTGGCTCAGTCTGCAGCGGAATATCCGCATCCAGACCCTCTTCATCATCCTCGTCATCGAAGCGGTTGTAGCTTGCCGCCAGCGTTGCCGCCGGCAGAACGCTCGTCGGTCCGGGGACCGCGTTTCCGCTCTCGTCAATCTTCATGCCAAGCGACAAGCCCATCTGCGCCAGGATCTCCTTGATTTCGTTCAAGGATTTGCGTCCGAAGTTCTTGGTCTTCAGCATCTCGGCTTCTGTCTTCTGGACCAGCTCGCCGATTGTCTGGATGTTGGCATTCTTCAGGCAGTTGTAGCTGCGCACAGAAAGCTCGAGTTCTTCCACCGAGCGATTCAAGTTCTCATTGCGCAACTGCATCCGGCCTTCGTCTGCCGCACCCTCTGCTTCCATCTCTTCTTCGAAGTTGATGAAGATGCTCATGTGGTCCTTAAGCAGCTTCGCGGCCAGACCCACGGCGTCGGCGGGAAGCACCGATCCATTGGTCCAGACTTCGAGCGTCAGCTTGTCAAAGTCGGTGATCTGACCGAGACGCGCTGCATCTACCGCATAGTTCACCTTGCGAACCGGGGAGTGAACCGAATCCACCGGGATGAAACCAATTCCCAGGTCGGAATCGAAGTTCTTGTCAGCAGAGATGTAGCCGCGGCCGCGCTTGAGGCGCATTTCCATCTCCAGCTTGCCACCCTCGCTAACCGTCGCGATATAGATGTCCTTGTCCAGGATCTCAACGTCACCATCAGCCTCGATCATGCCGGAAGTGATGACGCCCGGCTGCTCGGCGCGAAGATAGAGTGCCTTGGGACCTTCACCGTTCAACTTGAAGGGAATCTGCTTCAGGTTGAGGATGATGTCCGTCGCGTCCTCGACTACGCCGGTGATCGACTGGAACTCGTGCAGCACGCCCTCGATCTTGACGGCGGTAACAGCCGCGCCCTCAATCGACGAGAGCAAGGTGCGCCGCAGGGCGTTCCCGATGGTGGTGCCAAAGCCGCGCTCAAAAGGCTGAGCGCTGAACTTCCCATACTTCTCTGTCAGCGAGTCGGTATCGACCGCGAGACGTTTTGGCTTTTGAAATCCTCTCCAAAGCATATCTGTATCTCTCTCCTGCACGGCTAGCGTCGCGAAGCATTCTGCAACGGCCGCGCCTGTTCTCCCTCGTGAATTTTAAGTGCTCCGCGAGTATCCGCGGTCGTGCTCCGGTTGGCGTGCGCCGTCCGGAAAATCTGGCAAGAAGTGCAGGCGGCTCGCACCGCCTCGCTTTTACTTGCTGTAAAGTTCGACGATCAGCTGTTCGTTGACGGGCAGCTGAATGTCTTCGCGCTTCGGCAGGGCAATTACCTTGCCGGTGAGGTTGGCGGCATCCATCGTCAGCCATTGCGGCGGCGCCTGGTGGCTCGCGAACTCACGCGAATTCTCAAGCAGCGTCAGCTTCTTGCTGTTCTCGCGCACCTTGATCTCGTCGCCCACCTTCACCTGGAAGGAAGGAATGTTGACCTTGCGGCCATTCACTTCCACGTGTCCGTGGCGAACGATCTGGCGAGCCTGGCGGCGGGAAGTGGCAAGACCCATGCGGAAAGCCACGTTGTCGAGACGACGCTCCAACAGCTGCAGGAGCAAATCGCCGGTGACGCCGGGCGCGCGGGATGCCTTCTCGTAGTATGCGCGGAACTGGCCTTCCAGCGTGAAGTAGATACGCTTGGCCTTCTGCTTCTCGCGGAGCTGCAGGCCGTAGCCTACGATCTTCGCCTTGCGGTCCTTGCCGTGCTGGCCGGGAGCGAAGTTGCGCTTCTCAATCGCGCATTTCTCTGAGAAACACCTGGTGCCCTTCAAGAAGAGCTTCGTGCCTTCGCGTCGGCAAAGGCGGCAGACTGGTCCGGTATAACGTGCCAATTTCTTTCTCCTGTTTCAGAGGACGATCGGTTTACGGAGTGGCTCTCCTTCGTCCCGATCCCCTGTTTCTGTTGGCCGCTGGCCATTATGACCGGCAGCATGTACCACGCTGCTTAGACGCGGCGGCGCTTCGGCGGACGGCAGCCGTTGTGCGGAATCGGCGTAACGTCGCGAATGGAACGAACGTCCAATCCTGCCGCAGCCAACGCACGCACCGCAGATTCACGACCCGATCCCGGACCGCTGACGCGTACGTCAACTGAGCGAAGACCATGGTCACGCGCCTGGTTGGCCGCGTTCACTGCTGCCTGCTGGGCCGCAAACGGCGTGCCCTTGCGCGATCCGCGGAAGCCAAGCGATCCCGAACTCTTCCAGGAAAGCGTGTTGCCCTGACCGTCCGTGATGGTTACGATGGTGTTGTTGAATGTCGCCTGGACGTAGACCAATCCGTAGGGAACATTCTTGCGTTCCCGCTTCTTGAATTTCTTGTTCTTGCCTGCCTTGCCGGCAGTGCCCTTCTCTGGCTTTGCCATTAGGTTTTCGACGTCGCTTTCTTACGGTTCGTGACCGTACCCTTGCGCGGCCCCTTGCGGGTGCGGGCGTTGGTGTGCGTACGCTGACCGCGCGTCGGCAAGCTGCGACGATGGCGGAGCCCACGATAGGATTGAATGTCGATCAGGCGCTTGATGTGCATGGAGACATCCTTACGGAGGTCGCCTTCCACATTGCCTTCGTCTTCAATCGCCGTACGGATGCGGTTGACCTCGTCTTCGCCGAGATCCTGGATCTTCTTGAACGGGTCCACATTGGCCGTTGCCAGGATGCGCAGCGCACGCGGGTTGCCGATCCCGAAGATATACGTAAGCGCGATCCGTGCCTGCTTGTTGCGGGGCAGATCGACGCCAGCAATACGTGCCATGCTGATTCCTTTTGCTTGCCGAGGTCACGCGAGCGACTACGGCGGTTATTGGCTTGCCGGACTTCCAGCTTGCCGGTTGAAACGAGCCTCGGGGTTCATCGCAAGCCTTTTTCGGCTAACTAGCCCCTGCCTTGCGGCGGTCGGCGCGTCTTTCTGAACACGCAAAGGCAGAGATTAACCCTGGCGCTGCTTGTGCTTCGCATTCTCGCAGATCACCCGCACCACACCGCGGCGATGGATGACCTTGCACTTGTCACAAATCTTCTTAACTGATGCCCGAACCTTCATCTACTACTCCTGACTAAAACACAGTTTCCAGCTGGAAAATTCCGCCGAGAACTGGTTGCTGAACCCTGTCGACTCTACTTGTACCGGTAGACGATCCGCCCACGCGTCAAATCGTATGGGCTCAATTCCACCGCAACCCTGTCCCCCGGAAGAATGCGGATGAAGTTCTTCCGCATACGACCGGAAACATGCGCCAGAACCTGGTGCTTGTTCTCCAGTTCGACTTTGAACATGGCGTTGGGCAGCGTTTCCACCACTACTGCCATTACCTCAATCGCGTCTTCCTTCGACAATCCGTGTCCTGATTCCGCCCGAGGTCTTCGCCCCAGGCTGGGTTCCAAATCCTTCTAAGTCAGCACGACCGCACCGTTGGCCGTTACCGCGACCGTGTGCTCGAAATGCGCACTCATACTTCCGTCCTGCGTAACCGCGGTCCAGCCATCTCCAAGCACCTGAACACCCGGCTTGCCGGCGTTGACCATCGGCTCGATCGCGATCACCATGCCCTCGCGCAGCTTCAATCCCATGCCACGCCGGCCGTAGTTCGGAACCTGCGGATCTTCATGCATCCGCGTGCCAATGCCATGCCCAACAAAATCCCGCACCACGCTAAAACCGTCGGACTCAACCACTTCCTGCACTGCCGCACCGACATCGCCCAGCGTTGCTCCGACCTTTACTGTCCGGATCGCATTCTCAAGCGAGGCCTTGGTCACCTCTAAGAGACGCAGTGTCTCCGGCGCAACATTCTCGCCCACCGGAACCGTAATGGCTGAATCGCCAAAGTACCCATCAATGACCGCACCGCAGTCGATGGATACAATATCGCCCTCTTGCAGCACTCGCTGTCCCGAGGGAATTCCGTGTACCACCTCGCTATTGACCGAGGTGCAAAGCACACAGGGATAACCGTGATACCCCTTAAATGCCGGAACAGCACCCAGCTCGGCGATCTTGCGCTCCGCTGCCTGCTCCAGATCCCAGGTTGTGGCCCCCGGCTTCACCAGACTACGCACCAACTCCAGCGTCTGGTGAACAATCTTGCCGGCACGCCGCATCTTCTCAATCTCTTGCGGCGTTTTAATCATGATCGCCATGGGCGAATCAGCTCCTCAACCGCTCAATGGCGGCCAATATTCCCGCCGCAACCTGCCCTATCGCCTGCTCGCCGTCCACCTCTTCGAAGCGCCCCAGCGAGCGATAATGTTCAATCACTGGAGTCGTCTGCGACTCATATGTCCGCATGCGCTCTTCGAAAACCTTCTCTGTATCATCCGCGCGCTGCACCAGCGGTGTGCCATCCACATCGCACACCATATCCGACTTCGGCGGCTGGAAATAGAGGTTATAAATATGCTTGCAGGTGGGACAGCTGCGCCGACCCGTAATACGACGCAACAATTGATTATAGCCCACCCGAATGCTGACAGCAATCACCGGCAGAGGGCTGTTCAGCTCTGCCAGATGTCCGTCCAGCCATTCAGCCTGCCCCAGGGTTCGCGGAAATCCGTCCAGGATGTAGCCCCGGGCGGTATCCGGCTCGGCCAGTCTCGCCGCCACCATGCGGTTGACGAGCTCATCGGGGACTAACTCACCTCGCCCCATGATCTCCTTGGTCAGCTTGCCAAGATCAGTGCCGCGTACAACATTGGCCCGCAGCAAGTCGCCAGTCGAAATCTGAGGAATATGCCAGGCGGCGACGATCTCCTGTGCCTGAGTCCCCTTGCCAACGCCCGGGGCTCCAAGTAACAAGATGGGCCCGGGTGTCACTGCCTGCGCGGTCATTGTCGCAGGTTCCGCTTCCGATTCCGATATGGTCGAGCTCACTACCAGCTCCGCCTTCCCCGTATGCGACCGCTCTTCGGGGAAAACCCTTCATAGTGTCGCATGATGAGCTGGGATTCAACCTGGTTGACCGTGTCCATGGCGACGCCGACCACGATCAGCAGCGACGTGCCGCCGAAGTAGAAGTTGACGCCCAACCCGTGGGTCACCCAGATCGGCAGTCTTTCGAAGAATCCGCCAACCAGCCACAAATTATTCAGGTGGATACCGCTGATCAGGATCTGAGGAACCAGCGAGATCACGATAAGGTACAACGCGCCTACCAGAGTAATGCGCGTAAGTATGTCGTTAATGTAATCGGAGGTCCGCTTGCCAGGCCTGATCCCCGGAATAAAACCACCGTACTTCCGCATATTGTCCGCGATGTCGTCCGGACGGAAGACAATCGATATGTAGAAGTAAGCAAAGAAGATAATCGCAACCATATAAAGCAGCTCATACCACGGCTCGCCGGGGCGCATGCCCTCGAAAACCCGTGATAGGAAGTTGCTGTTGTGGACAAAACTGACGTTGGCGAAGAGCAATGGCGCCGACAGAATGGAACTGGCGAAGATGACTGGCATAACGCCGCCGGAGTTCACCTTCAATGGCAGGTGAGTGGACTGGCCGCCCATAAGGCGGCGTCCCACAATCCGCTTGGCGTACTGCACCGGAATGCGCCGCTCGCTGCGCTCAACGAAGACGATAAACGCGACGATCGCGATCATTGCCACGACCAACAGAAGCAGGGCCGGAACCGTCAAGGCGCCCCACGCGTTGGTGCGCGCCTTATCCACCAAATCCGCTATTCCGCGGGGAATACCCACGACGATGCCGGAAAAGATGAGCAGGCTCATGCCGTTGCCGACACCGCGGTCTGTAATCTGTTCGCCCAGCCACATGATGAATGCCGTACCCGTCGTCAGGGTGAGCATCGTCATTAGAATGAATCCGATGCCGGGGTTCAGAACGTAAGAAACGCCACCCGCACCGCTATTCAGCGTGACGGCGATGGCGCAGGACTGAATGGCCGCCAGAATCACGGTCAGATAGCGGGTCCATTGGGTAATTTTGCGGCGCCCCAGTTCGCCTTCCTTCTGCAGCCGCGCCAACGGCTCATACACAACGGTGAGCAGCTGGAAGATAATCGACGCCGTAATGTACGGCATGATGCCCAGGGCAAATACGGTCAGCCGGCGGAGGTTGCCGCCGCTGAACAGATCGACCAGGCCCAGTGCGCTTCCGCTCTGCTGCTCAAAAAACTGCGCCAGCAGCTTGGTGTTAACCCCGGGGGTGGGAATGTGTGCGCCCAGCCGGTAGACGGCCAGCAGACCCAGCGTAAACAAAACTCGTTTACGCAGGTCGGGAATGCGGAAGATATTGGCGATTTTCTCAAACATTTCTAAGACTTCCGATCAGGCGCCCTGTTCCCAGAGCCCCCTGCCACTCATTGACCCGCCGCGATTACGCGATCAGGATTGCCTTGCCGCCGGCTTTCTCGATCTTATCCTGCGCGGCCTTGGAAAACTTGTGAGCATGGACTGTGACTGCAGTGGTGATCTCGCCGTTCGCCAGCACTTTCAGCAGGCCATCGCGCTTCTTCATGAAGCCCAGCGCAACCAGCTTTTCAACTGTCAGCTCGGTCTCGCCGATCTCGACGATGCGATCGAGGTTCAGCACGGTGTACTCAGTGCGGAAAATGTTGGTGAAGCCGCGCTTGGGCAGGCGGCGATGGAGCGGCATTTGGCCGCCTTCAAAGCCGCGCATCATGCTGGTGCCCGAGCGGGAACCCTGCCCCTTGTGGCCGCGGGTAGAGGTCTTACCCATGCCCGAGCCCATACCGCGCCCGACACGCTTGCGTCCGGTGTTCGCCTTCTTCGGCGCTCTTAAATTCGATAGATTCTTTGCCATTTTCCCCTCGCTCAACGCCGCCATCTCTGTGCGACTCGCGCTCTAGTGCGCATGCTGTGTTCTCACGCGCTGTTTCAACTACTCTGCCCTGACCGCTGCCTAGTCGACGATGCGGACCAGGTGCGGAATCGCTTTCACCATACCGCGGACCGACGGTGTGTCTTCACGGACCACAATCTGATTCAACCGGGTAAAGCCCAGTCCCTTAACGACCTTGCGATGCTTCACGGGCGTCGAGTTCTGGGAGCGAAAATACTCGATCCGAATCATTGCTTTCGTCTGGTTGTCTGTCATTGCTATAGCTCCTGCACGCTCTTGCCACGCATTGCCGCAACTTCTTCGCGGTCGCGAAGCTGTACGAGCGCGTCAAATGTGGCCTTGATCACGTTATGCGGATTGGCTGTTCCAAGGCTCTTGGTGAGCACGTTCTGCACACCGGCCGAGGTCATCACGGCGCGAACTGCGCCTCCGGCGATGACGCCCGTGCCTTCCGGCGCCGGCTTCAGCAGCACGTGGCCAGAACCATAGCGGCCCAGCACCTGGTGCGGAATCGTGGTTTCTGTCAGGTTGATGCGAACCAGGTTCTTCTTGGCCGATTCGATCCCCTTGCGGATTGCCTGGGGAACTTCCTTGGCCTTGCCCGAACCATAGCCCACCACTCCGGCAGACGCGTCGCCCACAACCACCAGCGCCGCGAAGGACATATTCTTGCCGCCCTTGACGACCTTGGTGACGCGGTTGATCGCCACAACCTGATCCTTCAGGTTGTACTGACCTGCATCGAGTTTCTTTTTCTGCATTCCCATTCGCTTCCTGATCCTTCTGCGTGGCACCTGAAGCGCCGCGCTCAATGCCATAACTCAATAGCTAGAACTCAAGTCCCGCTTCACGCGCGGCATCGGCCAATGCCTTGATACGACCGTGGTAAAGATATCCGCCACGATCGAAGACGACCTTCTTGATGCCCTTTTCCCGCGCCTTTTCGGCAATCATCTTGCCTACTTCCTTGGCTGCCATAACGTTGCCGCCGGTCTTTGCCTTGGCTGCAAGAGTCGATGCCGAAACCACGGTTACACCCTGCGAATCGTCGATCACCTGGGCGTATATGTGGTTCAAGGAGCGGTATACGTTCAGGCGCGGACGCTCGGTAGTACCTTCCATCTTCTCGCGGATGCGGGAGTGGACGCGCTGGCGAATTACATTTCTCTGTCTCTGCGGAATCATCTTGTTTCCTATCAGCGGAGCCGCACTGCGGTCTCCGTTCGGTTTTCTAAAATCTGTTGGTCAGTCTTCGGAAACTGCTGCCTGCCGACGACGGTCTTACTTGGCGCCCGTCTTACCGACCTTCTTCTTCAACTTCTCGCCGGTGTAACGCACACCCTTGTTCTTGTACGGATCGGGCTTGCGAAGCGAGCGCATATCCGCTGAAACCTGGCCAACCTTCTGGCGATCGATACCGCTCACCGTCAGATGGGTCTGTTTGGGATCGATGGTAACTTCGATGCCGGTCGGCAGGGGAAACTCAATGGGGTGAGAGTAGCCCAGCGTGAAAACCACCGTTCCCTTACCCTTCAGCTCCGCACGGTAACCGATACCCACGATGTCCAGTTCCTTGGTCCAACCCTTGGTTACGCCCTCAACTGCGTTCGAGACCAGCGCGCGGGTCAACCCGTGCAGCGCGGCCTGCGAATCGTTCTCACGAACCGCGTGAAGAACTCCATCGACTGTCTCGAGCGTAATGCCCTTCGGCACGAGTGCCTCAAGTTTGCCCTTCGGCCCTTCGACGAGAACAGTGTTGCCCTGAACGGTATACTTCACGCCAGAGGGTAACGGAATCGGCTTCTTGCCTATACGCGACATTTTCTAAACCCTTCATGCTTGCGAGTCCCGCTGCTTCGTATGCGAAGCCTCGTTCCACTGCAGCTGCGCAGCCTTCGCTGCGCTTAAAACTTAAACCTTCCGCGCCAGTGCGTCCTGTGACCGAAGGCCACGATTCGCCGTGCGCGAAGCAACTACCAGACTTCGCAGAGAATCTCGCCGCCAACACCTTCGCGGCGTGCCTGACGACCCGTCATCACTCCGCGTGGAGTTGTGAGGATCGCGATACCCAGGCCACCCTGTACGCGCTTGATCTCGTCGCGGCTGACATACACGCGGCAACCGGGCCGGGACACACGCGCGAGGTCGCGGATTGCTGCTTCGTTGTTCGCACCATACTTCAGATAAACCCGAAGTACAGCCCTGCCCTCTTCCTCGGCGGCCTTGTAGTTGGCGATGTAGCCCTCTTCCTTCAGAATGCGGGCGATCTCTGTCTTCAGCTTCGAGGCCGGGACATCCAGCTTCTGGTGACGCGCGCGAATCGCATTGCGAAGACGCGTCAGGAAATCCGCTACGGGGTCGGTAAGACTGCTCATTCTATCTCCTTCATCCCCCGTTCGCTCTGCTTCGCAGAGAACCTGCGGGGATGTCTGTGTGCTCAATGCTCGTTCAGCACGATGCTTAATCTATTGCGGCTGTTACGCCGCATTCCCTGGACAGGAAAGCCGTTACCAGCTGGACTTGACCACACCAGGAATCTCGCCCTTGAGAGCCAGCGAGCGGAAGCACAAGCGGCATACGCCGAACTTGCGCAGGTAAGCGCGCGGCCGTCCGCACAGCTTGCAACGATTGTGCTTGCGGCACTTGAACTTGGGCTTGCGCGCGTCTTTCACTCTTTTTGCAGTGGTTGCCATTTCGTCTTTATTCCCCTCGTCGCTTTACGCTGTCTGCCGGAAAGGCATGCCAAACGCCTTCAACAGCGCACGCGCCTCGTTATCGTTGCTGGCTGTCGTCACGATGGTGACGTTCATGCCCTTCAGCTTCTCTACCTTGGAGTAGTCAATTTCAGCAAAAATTAGCTGATCGCGCATACCCAGCGTGTAGTTGCCGCGTCCGTCGAAACTCTTGGTCGATACGCCCTTGAAGTCGCGAACACGGGGCAGCGCGACCGAGATCAGGCGGTCCAGGAACTCGTACATCGTGTCCTGACGCAACGTAACCATGGCGCCGATGGGCATGCCTTCGCGCACCTTGAACTGGGCGATGGACTTCTTCGCCCGCGTGGTTACCGGCTTCTGGCCGGCGATGGTCGCGAGGTCCGCAACCAGCGGATCCATGATCTTGACGTTCTGCGTGGCTTCACCCAGACCCATGTTCAGGACGATCTTCTCGATCCGCGGCACCGCCATCGTATTCGAGAGACCCAGCTCCTTCTGCAGAGCAGGCCTGATCTCCTCGTTGTACTTAATGCGCAATCTTGCTTTTCCAGCCATCTTCTTCTCTCTCTTTTCACGGTCCCGGATTGGGTAACGCCCCGTATACCGTTGCGTGACGAATTGTCCCGGCCTTCCTCAGCGCGAGACGGGAAGCCCTACTTCTTTTTGCCTGCCAGGGTCTGTCCGCACTTCTTGCAGACGCGCACCTTGGTGTCGCCTTCAAACTTGTAGCCGACCCGCGTGGGGCCGCAGTTGGCGCAGACGAGCATCACATTGGAGATGTGCAGCGCCGCTTCCTGCTCGGCGATGCCGCCCTTGATGTTCTTCTGCGGATTGGGGCGCACGTTTTTCTTCACCATGCGCACGTGCTCGACCAGAATGCGATTCACTTCCGGCAACACGCGCAGCACGCGTCCCTCTTTGCCCGCATCACTGCCGGTGATGACCTTCACCCTGTCATTCCGCTGTATCTTCAAACTCGCCATAGTATTCCCTTTAACTCCTGCTCCCCGCGCTTAAAGAACTTCGGGGGCAAGCGAAACAATCTTCAAAAATTTCTTCTCGCGCAACTCACGAGCAACGGGGCCGAAAACACGCGTTCCCACCGGCTCACCGGCATCGTTGATCAGCACTGCGGCATTGGTATCGAAGCGGATGTATGTACCATCCCGGCGGCGATACTCCTTGCGCGTGCGAACCACCACGGCCTTGACGACCTTGCCCTTCTTGACCTGGCCATCCGGCGAAGCTTCCTTGACCGCAGCGGTAATAATGTCGCCGAGCCCGGCTTTCTTGCCGCTCGATCCGCCCAGGGGTAGGATCATCTGCAGCTTGCGGGCGCCGCTGTTATCGGCCACTTCCAGCATGGATCTCATCTGCACTGCCATAGCTCAACTCTCCTTGGCCCGGCATCTTCCAGCCGAACCCCGAACGCCGACCCCTTACGCGGTCGGGATTTTCTCTTCAATCTGCGCCAGGGTGGAGCGGCGCACAATCTCTTCCAGCTGCCAGCGCTTCAGCTTGCTCAGCGGCCGCGTCTCGCGAATGCGAACCACGTCGCCGACCCGGGCAGAATTCTGCTCGTCGTGCGCATAGAACTTCTTGTTTGTCTTCATCACACGCTTGTACTTGGGGTGGGCCTTGCGCATTTCGACTTCGACGACGATCGTCTTCTGCATCTTGGTCGAAACTACATTGCCAACCTTCTCGTTACGGCGGGACTGCGTATCGCCTGTCGGGGCGCTCGTTACCGTGGCTTCGCTCATTGTTTAGCGAGCCTCCTTCTTCTTCTTCGTAGCTGCCTTCTTCGCCTTTACAGGCGCGGCGGTTTCAGTCTTCGGGCTTTCACCGTGCAGGCCCAACTCGCGCTCGCGCGCAATCGTCTTCATGCGAGCGACATCCGTCCTCAGCTGACGCAGCTTCTTGACGCCCTCGTTCTGCCCCAGTTTGGTCTGGAAGCGGAGGCGGAAGAGCTGCTCGGCAGCCTGACGCTGCTGCTGCTCAATCTCTCCGTCGCTCAGATTTCTGATCTTCTCGATTTCCATTGCCTTGTCTCTCCAGCCGTCAGGGCTTTAAGCCTTGAACCCGGCCTTGAATTCTCTCGCTCTTACTTGGCCGCGACCGCAACCTTTGCGTCATGCCGCTGTACGAAACGCGTTCTGAGAGGAAGCTTGTGTGAGGCCAGGCGCATTGCTTCCTGAGCCATCTCTGCCGGCACGCCTTCCATCTCGAACAGAATCTTGCCCGGCCGCACCACGGCAACCCAGTGATCCGGCGCGCCCTTGCCTTTTCCCATACGAGTTTCGGCGGGCTTCTTGGTGACTGGCTTGTCCGGGAACAGGCGGAGCCAGATCTTGCCTCCGCGCTTGATGAAGCGCGTCATGGCAACACGGCTGGCTTCGATCTGGCGGTCGGTAATGTAGCCGCACTCCATGACCTTCAGGCCGAAGTCTCCGAACGACAACTCAGCTCCACGCCACGCCTTCCCCTTCATGCGCCCGCGCTGCTGCTTGCGATACTTGACCTTCTTTGGCATCAACATAGCGAAATCCTGTCAGCTTCCAGCCATTTACTTCCAGCCTTCAGCTTGAAAATGCTTAATACCCGCAACTAGGGGTTCGAACCGACCCCTAAACCAGTGCTTCTGCCGCATCCCCGACTGTAGCCGGAGGATGCGCATCGAAGCGTACTTAGAACGCCGTGGTACCGACCTGCTGTGGCTGGCGGCGCTTCTGCTCGTAGATATCGCCCTTGTAAATCCAGCACTTCACGCCGATGATGCCGTACGTGGTGTGCGCCTCGGAGAATCCATAGTCAATGTCCGCGCGCAGCGTGTGCAGCGGCAGGCGACCCTGGAGGTACCACTCCGAACGGGCGATTTCATTGCCGTTCAGGCGGCCCGACACGCGAACCTTGATTCCCTTGCAGCCAAAGCGCAGAGCCGAGTCAACCGACTTACGCATGGCGCGACGGAAGCCAACGCGCTTCTCCAGTTGCAGAGCGATGTTCTCGCTCACCAACTGCGCATCCAACTCAGGCTTGTTCACCTCGAGGATGTCGATGAAGACATCGCGGTTGGTGCGCTTCTGCAACTCGCCCTTGAGCTTTTCGATCTCGGCGCCCTTCCTGCCGATCACGATGCCGGGACGAGCTGTGCGAATGATGAGCCGCAGCTTGTTGCCCGGACGCTCCACTTCCACCGAGCTGACACCTGCGGCCTTGAGCTTTTCTTTCAGCTCGCGACGCAGGTGAACATCTTCGACGAGCAGCTTGTCGTAGTCCCGCTCAACAAACCAGCGTGACCTCCACGGCTTGTTGACGCCGAGCCGAAATCCGTAAGGATGGACTTTCTGTCCCATAAGCTTCCTCTACTTCGCAGCTTTCTTGGTTTTGGCTGCGCTCTTCGATGCTGTCTTCTTTGCTGCGGCCTTTTTCGCCGGAGCCTTCTTGGCAACGGCCTTCTTCGGCGCAGCCTTCTTCTTAACCGTCTCAGTACCCGAGTCAGCGGTGGTAACCAAACCGCCCAGCTTGCGCTCCGCCACCGAAATTACGATGTGCGAGGTGCGACGCTGATAGCGGAAGGCACGTCCCATTGGCGCAGGCCGGATCCGCTTAAGCCGCGGTCCGTCATTTGCGACAGCAGTCTTGACATAGAGGTTGTCCACATCTACATCGAGACCCTGCTCCTGGCTCAGGTAGTTGGCATTCTGCAACGCCGAGCGAAGAACCTTCTCGACCAGCGGAGCAACGCCCTTCTTGGTGAAAGCCACTGTATGCAGCGCCTCTTCCACCCTGCGGCCCTTGATCAGCTCCAGCACCAGGCGTGCCTTCTGCGGTGATACCCGCTGGAAGCGCGCTTCAGCCCGGAATTCTCTTGTGTCCAATTGCATTGGCTTGCCTTCCCAATCCTTCTCTAAACTCTTCGTCCAAACCTGACACTCAGGCAGTTAGCGCGGCTTTGCGGTAGACTCTGCGGCCTTCGCAGAGTGCCCCTTAAACGTGCGCGTCGGCGCAAACTCGCCCAACTTGTGCCCAACCATGTTCTCCGTTACGTACACCGGAACGAACTTTCTGCCATTGTGCACTGCGATCGTATGCCCCACCATGTCCGGGTGGATGGTGGAACGCCGTGACCAGGTACGGAAAACCTTCTTCTCGTTCGCCTGGTTCAGGACGTTGATCTTGACCATCAAATGCCCGTCGATGAAGGGACCTTTTTTTGTGGAACGTGCCATAACTCGATAGCTCCTGGCTTCCAGCCTCTAGCTTTCAGCTCTTCCTGCATGTGGCGCGATCAGCGCCCAAACCCTGCAGACAATCTCTGCCTGCCTATCTCTGCACTTACTTCTTGGCGCGGCTGACGATGAAGACATCCGTGCGCTTGTTGTTACGAGTCTTATAGCCCCTGGTCGGCTGGCCCCAAGGCGTTACTGGATGCCGTCCACCGGAAGTCTTGCCCTCACCGCCACCGTGCGGATGGTCAACAGGATTCATAGCGACGCCGCGGTTGGTGGGGCGAATGCCCTTCCAGCGATTGCGGCCCGCCTTGCCGATCGATACATTTTCATGATCGGTGTTGCCGACCTGGCCAACAGTCGCCATGCACTCCACCAGCACCTTGCGGGTTTCGCCGGAAGGCAGCTTCAGAAGAGCGTAGTCGCCTTCCTTGGCAACGAGCTGTGCCGATCCACCTGCCGAACGTACCATCTGCGCACCTTTGCCGGGACGAAGCTCGACGTTGTGCACGGTGGTGCCTGCGGGAATGTTCTTCAACGGCAGAGCGTTCCCAACCAGGATGTCGGAGTCAGGTCCACTGACTACCGTCATGCCGACCTTCAGGCCAACCGGCTGGATAATGTAGCGCTTCTCGCCATCGGCATAGCTGATGAGAGCGATGCGCGAAGAGCGGTTGGGGTCGTATTCAATGGTGGCAACGCGGCCCGGAATACCGAACTTGTCGCGCTTGAAGTCGATCAGACGAAGCATCTTCTTGTGTCCGCCACCGTGATGGCGAATGGTCATCTGACCCGAGTTGCGGCGTCCGCCTGTGCGCTGCTTCACTGCCAGCAACGGCTTGTGCGGCTGATCCGTCGTCAGGTCGTCATTGACCAGGGACGTCTTGAATCGCAGCGTTGGTGTGATCGGTCGATATGTCTTGATCGGCATCGTCTTCTTCTCAGCTTTCAGCTGCTAGCATCTAGCCTTCAGCTTTTCCCAGTTCTAAGCCTGCAGTTAAAACCGCAGTGCACGAACTAAATTTTGCTTCCACAACCCACAGCCAAACTGGCTGCAACTCACTACAGGTTGTTGACGTAATCCGGCATTTTTTCGCCGGCCTTCAGGCGTACATACGCCTTCTTCCAGTCCGGACGATAGCCGGAGAACTTGCCGCGCCTGCGCTCTTTGCCGACGAAGTTCGCGGTGCGTACACCGGAGACCTTCACCTTGAACAGCGCTTCTACCGCCTGCTTCACTTCCGTCTTGGTTGCGGCGGCAGCTACTTCGAAGACCAGTGTTCCTTCGGTCTCCTTGACGCCCAATCCCTTTTCGGTGATGAGCGGCTTGCGAATTACGGTATACAGGGTCGGCATTTAGGCCACCTCCGCCTGGGCTGCCGCGAGCTTGCGCTTCGAGACAGTCTTCTTCAGCATCTCCTGCAGCGCTTCGATAGCGGTACGCGAGAAGATGGCGCGCTCATTGCGCAGAAGATCATAGGGATGTACTTCATTGCCCAGCATCAATTCGACACCGGCCAAATTGCGCGCGCCCAGGATTACTGAGCGGCCCAAAGTCTGGCTGTTCTCGACAATCAGGACTGTACGCTTAGCATCCAGCTTGTTGAGGGCTTCGCGATAGAGCTTTGCCTTCGGCTCTTTCAGCTCGAGGCTCTCCACGATGGTGAGCTTGCCGTCAGCCAGTTTTGCCGCCAACGCGGAGCGAAGTGCGCCCAACAGCTTCTTGCGCGGAAAGGCGTATTCATACGAGCGGGGCTGAGGTCCGTGTACGGTGTAACCGTGTCTCCATAGCGGCGAGCGCACTGAGCCGATACGTGCGCGGCCGGTGCCCTTCTGCTTCCAGAGCTTTTTGCCGGAGCCGGAGACATCCGTGCGATTCTTGGTCGCTGCCGTGCCCTGGCGAAGGGCGGCGCGGTAGTGCTTCACCGCTTCCCACAGCAGAGCCTCGTTCACCTGGCTCGGGGCGAAGACTTCATCGGCTAGCTCTATTGAGCCAACCTTCTTTCCGCCGAGATCTAGTACGTCAAAGTTTGCCATCGTCTTCTCTTTCAAGCCGGCCGCGCTTGCTGCTGCGCTTGCCTAAGCTCAATTCGCTGCCTTCCGGGCTTTGCACCTGTGAAAGGTGCTTCCACCTGGCCGGCAAGTGCTATTTCTTCTTGGCTGAAGCCTTCTTCGAAGCCTTCAGAGGATCAACTGTGCCCGAGCCGCCAAAACCACGACGCTCACGCGGCGGAGCCTTTGACTTGGAGATCAGGACGTATCCGTCCTTCGGTCCGGGAACCGCACCTTCCACCATCAACAAATTCTCTTCGAGATCGATACCGCGGATCCTGAGATTGCGAACCGTAACCCGATCCACGCCGTAATGACCTGGCATTCTCTGACCCGGGAAAACGCGCGAGGGGAAGGAGGATGCACCGATCGAACCCTGCACCTGGAACATGTGTCCGTGTGCTTTCGGGCCGCCGCCAAAACCGTGGCGCCGAACAACACCGGCAAAGCCTCGTCCCTTGCTGGTTCCGATCACATCGACATATTTGTCATCAGCAAAGATGTCGACCAGGACCTTGTCGCCCGCCTTGATACCTTTTGCAGCTTCGCCGTCTGCGGCCGCGACCTCGGGCTCGTAAACAACTTCCCGAATGAGCTTGACGGGGGGAACACTGCTCTTGGCGAAGTGACCGGCCATCGGCTTGTTCACCTTGGAGCTCTTCACGAACTCAACCAGGCCGATCTGCGCTGCCTCGTAGCCATCTTTTGCAAGCGTCTTCAGCTGTGTGATCACGCACGGACCCGCCTGCAGAACGGTGATCGGGTGAACGTCACCCTTCTCATCGAATACCTGCGTCATGCCGATCTTCTTACCTAGAATTCCTGTGACTGCCATCGTCTCTCCTCCTCATCATGCGCCGGCCATACAGCTGCCGCGCACTGCCGGGGTTCTTGCCAGCTATTTTTCGAATGCCTTGATTTCAACGTCCACGCCGGCCGGAAGATCCAGCTTCATCAGCGCGTCCACGGTCTGCTGTGTCGGCTCGAGGATGTCGATGAGGCGCTTGTGCGTACGGATTTCGAACGATTCGCGCGACTTCTTATCCACGTGCGGGGAACGCAGCACGCAATACTTGTTCTTTACGGTCGGCAACGGAATAGGTCCTGCGACCTGGGCGCCGGTGCGCTTCGCCGTATCGACGATCTCGCCGGTAGAGGTATCAAGCACCCGATAGTCATAAGCCTTGAGCCGGATTCGAATTCTCTGTCCTACCATTGTCGTGTTCTTTCATGCCCGGGAAGCCTTTTGAGACCTCCCGGGTTAGCATTTGAATTCCGTTTACTTGATGATCTCTGCGATGGTACCGGCGCCTACCGTGCGTCCGCCTTCGCGGATGGCAAAGCGCAGGCCCTTCTCCATGGCCACCGGTGTATGCAGCTCAATCTCCAGCTGCACGTTGTCCCCCGGCATCACCATCTCCGTACCTTCCGGCAACTTCGCCGTACCCGTCACGTCCGTCGTGCGGAAGTAGAACTGGGGACGGTAGCCATTAAAGAACGGCGTGTGACGGCCACCCTCTTCCTTCGACAACACGTACACCTGACCGGTGAACTTGGTGTGCGGCGTAATCGATCCCGGCTTGGCCAAAACCATGCCGCGCTCCACGTCTTCCTTGGCGATGCCACGAAGCAGAAGCCCCGCATTATCGCCCGCCAGGCCCTCGTCCAGTTGCTTCTTGAACATTTCGACGCCCGTCACTACCGTCTTGCGCGTCTCGCGGAAGCCCACAATCTCGGCTTCCTCGCCCACCTTGACCTTGCCGCGCTCGATCCTGCCCGTCACCACCGTGCCGCGGCCGGAGATCGAGAAGATATCTTCAATCGGCATCAGGAAGGGAAGATCAATCGCACGCGCCGGCATCGGAACATTCTTGTCCACCGCGTCCATCAACTCGTCAACGGACTTCTCCCACTGCTCTTCGCCGTTCAATGCGCCCAGTGCCGAGCCACGAACCACCGGCAGATCGTCGCCCGGGTAGTCGTACTTCGACAACAGCTCCCGTACTTCCATCTCCACCAGGTCGATCAGCTCAGGATCGTCCACTGCATCGCACTTGTTCAGAAACACGCACACGTAGGGAACACCTACCTGGCGAGCCAGAAGTACGTGCTCCTTGGTCTGCGGCATGGGACCATCGGTCGCTGCCACCACCAGGATCGCGCCGTCCATCTGCGCTGCTCCCGTGATCATGTTCTTGATGTAATCCGCGTGTCCGGGGCAATCCACGTGCGCATAGTGACGGTTCGCCGTCTCGTACTCTACGTGCGCCGTCGCAATCGTGATGCCGCGCTCTCGCTCTTCCGGAGCGTTGTCAATCGAATCAAACGAACGGAACGAGTTCTTCGGGTTGTGCTTCGCCAACACCTTCGTGATCGCCGCCGTCAACGTCGTCTTCCCGTGATCAATATGCCCAATCGTGCCCACATTCACATGCGGCTTCGAACGGTCAAACTTCTCCTTCGCCATCGTGTCCCCTCTCGCTCGTTCAACAGAACTCAGTTATTCGCTTCGGGCTCAACTTGAGCCCACGATCACTAATTACCGCGTCCTACTTGCCCTGGCTGCGGCCAATAATCTCGTCGCTCACCGACCGGGGAGCTTCCTCGTACCGGGCGAAGTGCATCGAGTAATTGGCCCGCCCCTGGGTAGAAGAACGCATGTGCGTTGCATATCCGAACATCTCGCTCAGCGGTACGTTGGCCTTGATGACCTGCGAACCAGCGCGATGCTCCATGCCTTCAATACGACCGCGACGTGAATTCAAATCGCCAATAATTGTGCCCATGTACTCTTCCGGCACAACCACCTCGACTGCCATCACCGGCTCGAGCAGCACTGGACTTGCTTTCCGGGCTGCTTCCTTGAATGCCATCGATCCGGCAATCTTGAAGGCCATTTCGTTCGAGTCAACGTCGTGATAGCTGCCGTCATACAGGGTCGCCTTAACATCGACGACTTCGTAACCGGCAAGAATTCCGCCCTGCAGCGCTTCGCGGATGCCCTGCTCCGTCGGCTTGATGTACTCCTTCGGAACAACGCCACCTTTGATATCGTTAATGAACTCGAAACCCTTGCCCGCCTCGTTCGGCTCCAGGCGGATTCTTACGTGACCGTAATTACCCGAACCGCCCGTCTGGCGGATGTACTTGCCTTCCGCTTCGGATGCCTTGCGGATCGTCTCGCGATACGCTACCTGCGGCTTGCCGACGTTGGCTTCCACCTTGTACTCGCGCATCATGCGATCCACGATGATTTCAAGGTGCAACTCACCCATACCACTGATGATGGTCTGGCCGGAATCGCGATCAGTGTGAACCCGGAAGGTGGGATCCTCCTGCGCCAGCTTAGCCAGCGCCATTCCCATTTTTTCCTGATCGGTCTTCGTCTTCGGCTCTACCGCAACATCGATAACCGGCTCCGGGAACGTGATCGACTCGAGCACAATCGGCGCCTTGTCAGTGCAGATGGTGTCGCCCGTGATCATGTTCTTCAGGCCAACGCAGGCGCAAATATCGCCGGCGAGGATCTCGGTAATCTCTTCGCGCTTGTTCGCGTGCATTTTCAGCAGGCGGCCAATACGTTCCGTTCTTCCGGTACGCGGATTGAGAACGGAATCACCCGTCTTCAATTGTCCCGAATACACGCGGATGAAGATCAACTGGCCGACGAACGGATCGGTCATGATCTTGAAACCCAGTGCGCAAAACGGCTCTTTGTCATCCGAATGACGAATGATGACTTCTTCCATCTTGTCGGGGTTGTGACCTTCCATCGGAGGAATATCCAGCGGGCTGGGCAGATACTCAACCACCGCATCCAGCAACGTCTGAACACCCTTGTTCTTAAAGGAAGATCCGCACAGCACCGGGAAGAGCTTCATGCTGATCGTCGCCTTGCGCAGCGATGCCCTCAGCTCTGCTGCTGTTGGCGTTTCGCCTTCAAGGAACTTGTGCAGCATATCGTCATCGTTCTCGGCAACCGACTCCACCAGCTGCATACGGAAGGCTTCCGCCTTCTTCCGCAGATTGTCAGGGATTTCCTCAACGTCGTACTTCGCGCCCATGGTCTCGTCGTGCCAGAGAATAGCTTTCATCTCCAGCAAGTCGATGACACCCTTGAAGCCGGCTTCCTGGCCAATGGGGATCTGGATCGCGACCGGACGCGCATTCAGGCGCTTGCGAATCGTATCGATTGCATGCTCGAAGTCGGCGCCTGCCTTGTCCATCTTGTTGATGAAGCAAATGCGGGGAACGCCGTACTTGTCCGCCTGGCGCCACACTGTTTCCGATTGCGGCTCGACACCGTGAACGGCGTCAAAGCAGGCAACGGCGCCGTCGAGAACGCGGAGCGAACGCTCCACCTCGGCGGTAAAGTCCACGTGGCCAGGCGTGTCGATAATGTTGATGAGGATGTCTTTCCAGGTACATGTCGTCGCGGCGGATGTAATCGTGATGCCGCGCTCCTGCTCCTGCTCCATCCAGTCCATCGTTGCGGTACCTTCGTGCACTTCCCCGATACGGTGCGTGATGCCCGTATAGAACAGGATGCGCTCGGTCGTAGTCGTCTTCCCGGCGTCGATGTGCGCCATGATTCCGATGTTCCGGCAACGATTTAGAGGTACTTGACGAGCCACTTTGTATCTCTCACTCTTGCAGGCGTTCGCCTGCGGTTCTCTTGCACATTCATTCCACCCGCTCGCGTACCTGCGGGCAAATTCTCATCCGGTCGCTCCAGGCGTAACGCCTCGGGCAACTACCAGCGATAGTGGGCGAAGGCCTTGTTCGCTTCCGCCATGCGATGAACGTCTTCCTTCTTCTTCATCGCTGCGCCGCGTCCGTTGGCCGCATCCAGCAGCTCATTGCTGAGCTTCTCGATCATGCCCTTTTCGCCGCGCGCACGGCCGTAGTTCACCAGCCAGCGAATCGCCAACGAGGTACGACGATCGGGATTGACCTCGATCGGCACCTGGTAGTTGGCGCCGCCTACACGCCGCGTCTTTACTTCCAGAAGCGGCTTGCAGTTCTCGACAGCCTTCTTGAAGAGCTTGAGCGCTTCGTCACCACCGCGCTGCTCGAGGTTTGTCATGGCAGTGTAGAAGATGGTCTGAGCCGTCGACTTCTTTCCGCCCCACATCATGGAGTTGACGAACTTCGTTACCAGCGTCGAGTTGTAAACGGGGTCAGCTGCGACCTCACGCTTGGCGATATGTCCTTTTCTCGGCATAGTTCCTAACCCTTATTCCGGCGAGCTTACTTCGCTCCGCCCTTCGCGCGCTTGGCGCCATACTTGGAACGGCTCTGTTTGCGGTTCGCAACGCCAACCGAATCCAGGGTGCCGCGGACTACGTGATAGCGAACGCCCGGCAGATCCTTCACACGGCCGCCGCGAATGAGCACAATTGAGTGCTCCTGCAGGTTGTGGCCCATGCCGGGAATGTAGGTCGTGACTTCGATTCCGTTGGTCAGGCGCACACGCGCAACCTTGCGCAATGCCGAATTCGGCTTCTTGGGCGTCTGGGTGTAGACGCGCGTGCAAACCCCGCGCCGCTGTGGCGAACCCTGCAGCGCCGGACTGGCCGTCTTATACCGCGGTGCGGTACGGCCCTTTCTGACAAGCTGACTAAATGTAGGCAAACCTGACTCCTTACACCTTCAACTACAAATCCTGAATTCAACCGACTCGACAGCAAGTACCGGGCAACCGGGCGCGCAGATAGCGACGCGCGTTAGCGCAACGCTTCTCGCGCAAAGCTTCCCCAAGTACTGCTTCGCGTCCGCCTTGCTTCCCTACCAGACGAGACCCACGACGGTGGCCGCGCGTTTCCAGACCGCGCATTTCAGGTCTCCCCGAATGCCCGCCCTTAAAAGCCAGCTCCGTTTCGTGTTTCCGGCCCACATAGCCTCTCAAGGTGAGAGGTGTCGCAGGCACCGATGCGATATGCCGCAGTATGTTACGTGGCCAGCGCCGTGCCAGATTCCCTGGTAGGCTGCCAGCCTCTGCGGATCAATTGCGGCGTCTGCGCTAACCTACAACTGCAGACGCTTACTCGCGGAACCTTTTTACAATACCAAGTGGACGACCCAGCGTCAATCAAAAGCGCGTGAATTCCCCGGAAAATCGATAAAAACGCGACTCCAAGGTGAAACAGTCACGCTACTGGGGGTTTCCACCTTCATCATGCTAGCATTCCCGCCATGAACTCCGCGAATCTCCAGCTTCCCGCGCGGCGGTCTGCTGCGCTGGTTCTTGCGCTGCTTACCCCTCTTTTTCTCGCTTTTTGCGTCCCGCTTTTCCCCCAGACATCCCCCTCCAGCGCGGAAAAGGCGCAAACCCGCATCGCGCGACTCCTCTCAGACCTCGAGAGCGTTCGCACCTTCCGCCAGGTCGCTCTTAGTCCCGATGGCCGCCAGATTGCCTGGGTTGTGGATGCTGCGAGCGGACACTCGCGCGTCGAGCTTGCCGAGGTCTCCGCATCCTCAGTTGTTCGTCAAATATCGGCCGTCTCCGCTCCCGACTCCTGCAACGAGGGGCAGATCGCGTGGTCGCCCGATGGGCAACAGCTCGCTTTTCTGTCCGACTGCGACAGCCCCGGGCAGTCGCAGATCTTCCTGGCGGCCGCAAAGGCAGGTCACGCGCCTCGCAAGCTGGGCAACCTGCGGGGTGTGGTGGACTCTCTACAGTGGTCCCCGAACGGCAAAAGCCTAGGCTTCCTCTATGTCGAGAGCGGGACGCGCTCCGCCGGAGCTCTGGACGCAATGAAGCCACCTTCTGGGGTAATTGGCGAAGACGGTCTTGAAATCCAGAGGGTAGCGGCCATGGACGCTGGCACCGGCTCCCTGCGATTGATTTCGCCAGGCAGCCTGCACGTCTACGAATTCGACTGGTCTCCCGGCTCTGACCAAGTCGCCTACGTGGCTGCGGCGCCCCCGGGGGAGAACAACTGGTGGGTTGCACAGCTCTACACACAGGCCCTCGGCAGCCAGCCTCGCTCGATCCTTGATCCGAATCAGGTTGACACCCCCCTGCACGGCCTGCAGGTAGCCGTGCCCCGCTGGTCGCCAGACGGCAAGCAGATTGCCCTGATTGGCGGGCTGATGAGCGATCAGGGCTCGACGGGAGGAGATATCTACGTCCTTCCGGCCACTGGGGGCCCAGCACGCAATCTCACGCCGGGACTGCCGACGTCCCCCGCCTGGTTGCATTGGGAGTCGGATACCAAGCTCGCGTTCACCGAGATCGCATCGGGTGCCAGCCGATGGAATTCGCTCGACGTAAGTACCGGCACCAGCAACGACGATGCGACCGCTGCCTTTGTTCTTCCGGAACACATAGGATCCGGCGATCTGGACATGAGTCTCTCCGTTGCGAGGGATGGCACCGTCGCACTTCTGCGCAACTCCTTCACAAAGCCGCCTGAGGTCTGGATCTGGGGCGCCGGTGCTGACAAGCGTTTTGCTCAGATTACTCACTCAAATGAGGCGCTAAAGCCGTCATGGGGTGCTGCGCAGCCGATTACCTGGACCAGCGACGCTTTCCATGTGGATGGCTGGCTTCTGCAGCCGGCGAACTATGACCCCGCAAAAAAATACCCCCTTGTTGTCTATGTCCACGGAGGACCAGCCGCCGCGGTAGTGCCTGCGTGGCCTGCCGCAAACTTCGGAGCAGCGCCGTTCTCGGCGATGGATTATTTTGTTCTCCTCCCCAATCCACGCGGCAGTTATGGGCAGGGCGAAGTCTTCGCGGCGGCCAACCGCAAGGATTTCGGGTATGGCGACCTGCGCGACATACTTGCCGGGGTGGTCGCAGTGGAAGCAAAGTATCCCATCGATGGAACCCGAGTCGGCATTACGGGCTGGAGCTACGGCGGATTCATGACCATGTTCGCAGTGACCCAGACGAACCGCTTTCACGCGGCAGTTGCGGGAGCGGGCATCTCCAACTGGCAAAGCTATTACGGTCAGAACTCTATTGACCAGTGGATGGTCCCCTACTTCGGCGCCTCGGTCTACGATGACCCGGCCGCCTACTACAAGAGCTCCGCTATCAACTTTATTCACAAAGCGAGGGCTCCCACGCTGATGGTTGTGGGCGATCGCGACGGAGAGTGTCCAGCGCCCCAGTCCTTCGAGTTCTGGCACGCGCTGAAAGCTCAGCATGTGCCCACCAAGCTGGTGGTTTACCCCAATGAGGGCCATCGCTTTGCTTCGCCAGATCACCGGCGGGATGTTCTCGACCGGGCCCTGGAATGGTTCGAGCAATACATGCCAGCTGCGGATTGACGTCCAAAAGGGGCATCGGGATCGGAAATGCTGCTGTGCGCATTTGCCGAAGCCTTCTCTCACCTTTTACACTCAGAGTTTGAGCATTTCACTGGTTTGGGTCCGCGGCTCTGCGGATCACCGGGTTCTTCTCGTTACTTTTGCGGTATGACCGCCGATTGCAGCCTGGCTGCCGTTGGCGGGGAGGTTTCATGCGTCGTTTTCTGATCCTGATGTGTTTGTTGTTCCTGGTCCTTCCGGTCGCCATCAACCTTGCGGGCTGCAGCAGTAACCCGAGCGCGGCATATTGCAATGGTGTAGGCTACGGCCCAAAGCGAACTGATATAGCAACAATCAACCTGGACCCCAAGATCACCGGCATATCTCTGGCCTATGGTCAGACTGGGCAACTCAATACTCCAAGCGCATCTAGTTGCCCTCCAGCTACCGCAATAGCAGTCAGCAGTTGGACGTATGGCAGCACCAATCTTCAACTGGCAGATGTCTCTCCCAGCGGACAGGTATGCGGAGGTACGTGGAACCGCAGCAGCGCAGGCGGAACTCCTGACTTCACTATTTGCACACCGCCAAACGCGGCCAACTCCAATGGATTTCAAGGTGGTGTCGCCTATTTGACCGCGAGTGCAGGAGGCGCCACCAGCAACACCGTCGCGGTCTATGTGCACCCGGCAATATCCAGTATCAGTATCCCGACGCAAACGAGTTGTATCTCGCAGAACCAGACGCTGGGCTACGCGCTGAGCAGCGCCACCGTGGTCAAGGACCGACTGGGCAATATTATCCCCTCGCAATACGTCGGAAACTTGACCTACACGCCTGTCGATCCCAATGTTGTCTCGATTGACACGACTGGACAGGCCACCGCTCTGAACCCGGGCTCCACTACGATTACAGCGACACTTTCGCAGACGTCGAGCGTGGCGGGATACTTCTACACCTGCCCGCCAGCGAGCATTTCTCTAACTTACGTTGACGGAACCACCAGCAAGACCGTGCAGCAGGGAGCGCCACAGCCACTGACCGCTGTTGTTAAGGATGTCCATGGTGTCACCCTTACTGGCGTCACTTTGCAATACACATCCACCAACCCGACCCAGATCAACGTCGGTGCCACCGGGATTGTCACGCCAAACTTCCCCGGAAGCACCTCGATTACGGCGATTTGCCAGCCGCCAACATGCAATTCGTCTCCAATCAATGAGGTTGGTGTCTTCGGCAACGGTAAGCCGGTGGTGAGCAATTCCGTGGCGGCGAATACCGCCGGGCGAAGCAGTACCCAGCTTTGGGTGGCGAGCACCCAGTCACAGAGCTTCGCGCCGGTAGATTTGTCGACAGGAGTCGTGGGTGCAGCGATCAAGATGCCCTATTTCCCCAACTCCATGGTGATGGACCAGGGCGGCAGTACTTTGTACTTCGGAAGTTATCGCGAATTGATGGTCTTTTCCATACCGTCTAATCGACTGTCAAAGGAGGACACCTCGGTACCCGGCGTGGTCCTCGGCGTGTCACCCGACGGTGCAACAGTCGTCATCAACGACCAGATTCGCAAGGTCTTCTATCTCTATAACTTCACCAGCGGAACCTCGACAAGTTTCGGGGGCGTAGGCACGGCCGCCTCCTTTACGCCTGACAGCAATACTTTGTATATCGTTGGCCCCACCACGCTCTACATCCACAGCAATTTCACTGGGTGGAGCAGCTATGACATCTCAGGCAACGAAAGTGGCTCGAGCGCCTGCATGGCGAGTAACAACCTGAACAGTGTCTACGCGCCGCCAGGTTTTCCTAACCCGCCGTATAACCCCTTCTGCGGGCCAGACGCGGCAGTCACAGTACCCGGCGTGGGCGCGTTCCTAACCGGTTCGCAGACGATAGCGCATGGGTTCTGCCCGGACACCACAGTACCCTCGAGTCCCCTGTACTACCCGTTGGCTGCGTCGGTTGGCGCGACCACTGCTCACGTCGCGGCTTCGAATGACGGACAACATATCCTGGCAGCCAATCCTTCCACATTCTTTGACATCGGAGTAACGGTTCCAACTGGAGCCTGCCCGGCAAACACCGGGGTGTCGATTCCATCGACTATCCTTACCCAGAAGGCTCTTCCGGCGAATGTGGCCAGCATCAACCAGGTCATATCGGATCCCAACTCGGCTTTGGCCTTCGTCACCTATAACAGCGCAACCGCGGCATCGGGCGGCGCGTTGCCCTTCTACCAGATCCCGACCAGCACGCTCGGTACAATCCCCTTAGCTGGCGCGGCTTCGGCGCCGATTGCCGGAGTCTTTGCTCCGGACAACAGCGTCTTCTTCGTGGGCACATCGGGGGACAATCTGCTGCATCTGATCGACGTGAGCGGCGCGACTCCGGTAGATATTCAACAAGTTGACCCAAAACTTCTGGATGGAAACGGGAACCCGGTGCCACCGCAGTTTCTAGCTGCGAGGCCTCGAGCCACAACCTAGAGACTCTGACTGGAATCTTCCGAGAAAACAAAGGCCCGCCAAATATTTGGCGGGCCTTTTGTTCGAGACAGATGTTGCCGGGCTCCAGGAAAAATTACGTGCAGAACTCCTTCGCCACCCAGAGTGTCAGGCCAGCGGCCTCGACAGCGGTGGTGGCCTGCAAGGCGAATTCAAACCAGGCCACGGTGAAGTGCGGGGGGTGAACGGTGCTGACCACCATTCCGACGGCCAGAAGGGTCGCTGATAACACCAGCGCCGCGGTCAAACCAGTACGGCGTGGACGCCATGCTGCCTGTCGCTGCTCGGTGGCGGCGGCCGTCACTCTGGCGGCAAAAGTGTCTGGCACGTGTGGCGTTGGCTTACGCTGAAGTTGCTCGTCCAACAGCAGCCCAGTGCAAACTCCGCATACTTCCAGGTGCTCCAATTCTTCCGGAGTCAAAGAGCTCGAACGATCCATCGACAATTTACTTCGGAGCAGCTGGCAGCTCATCCTGTCTTCGCGCATGCCTGCCTCCTCTCAGATTTCAGATTCTCTCGCACAATCGCTTTCAGCTTTTCGCGGCCACGGTGCAGGTGCGTGCGCACCGTACCAATTGGGAGATTCAGCACCAGTGCGATCTGCTCGTAGGTGCACTCCTCTTGATGGTAGAGAACGATGGTAGATCGTTCGGACTCACTCAGTTCCTGCAGTCCCGCTTCAATCGCAATCCACAATTGTTTGCGTCCCAGCGTTTGCTCAGCGTTCTCTGAGGGATGCGAAAGGCGGCCTTCCCAGTCGTCGTCGGGATTGCTTAGCGAGCAAAGTTGCTGCCGTTCCTGCTTCCTTCGTTTCCACTCATCCTGCGCGACGTTGAGGATGATTCGGTAAAGATAGGTAGACACCTTTGCGTCGTTGCGAAATTGCTGCAGCCCGCGATACAGGCGCAGGAAGACCTCCTGTGCCAGATCCTCGATGCGGTCATTGCCGCCAGTCAGGCGGATCAGCGTGCGGAAGACGAGAGACTGCTGCTCGCGCACAATCAGCTCGAATTGGTCCCCTGTCAGCTGCAAGTATGCTCAGACCTCACGATTCCCAAAAAGTTTCACGAGACATGCTGAAACTTTCTTCGCAACCTCCGGTCCAACTGCGCCAGTACATTTAACGGAGAAACCATCATGCATGAAAACTGGATACCGATTGCGCTCTTTGGCATGATCCTCGGAATCGTCTGCGGAGCATTTTACTTTGCCTATTCTGTGCGGCGCTTGCAAAACCGCGAGAAGATGCTGGCGCTTGAGAAGGGGCTTCCGATTCCCCTCGACAATACCGCGGATCCTGCGCGGCTGATTGCTCGGGGCCGCCGGACCGCAATCATACTCATTTCGACGGGGATAGGCATCGCGCTCTCCTTTGGCGTTATCGCGTGGGTAGAAAAAGAGATGGACGCCCTGAATGGATCAGCCCTGGGAATCATCCCTCTACTCATCGGCATCGGCTTGCTTATTGACTATCGCCTGCAGGTGAAGGAGTTCACTCAGTTGAATCAGGGATAGTGCTGAGTCCCGCCACCGGATTGTCGGGCTGGCTTTATGTCAGGTTGCTGAAGCGCCGGCTGGCGGCGCAGGCAAAATGATAAAGTCAAGGAATGATTAAAGGAATCACCTTTGTGCGTTCTGCCAGCACACCCGCCGTCTTCGACAAGCTGGCGAGCTTCTTTTCGGTGCTCGGGTTCGAGCCGGGCAAGGGTTGGGAGGAAGAGTTGAGCCGAAGCGCTCCCTTCCTCGCTCCCCTTGGGAATCTCGAATTTGTAGATGGCATGCTGCCGGCGACGGCAGAGATCCTCGTTGAAGTCACCAGCCTCGATGCAGTTCGGGAACGAGCAAGCGCGTGGCTCACGGAATCCTGCGGTGCTTCCGAAGCTGCACGTCGCATGACTGCTACCCAAGAAACGAATTGGAAATCCCGCATGTTTACGGTGGAACCTGTTCCTGGGATACCGTTTGCTTTCTGGGAATGGAACGACATCGAACGGGGCAAACCGGTCGCCGTTGAAGGCGATCTCTCCGCGATCGGAATGCGATTTGCCATCGTGGTGGCCCGCTGGAACGCTGTCATCACCGACCGCCTGCTCCAGGGCGCCCTAGACGGCCTGGTTCGTAGCGGTGCCAAAAAGGCGGATATCCAAATCGTAAGAGTTCCCGGTGCGTGGGAGATCCCCTCGGCTGCTCGCGCCATTGCCGAAAAGAAGCAAGTGGATGCCATCATCACCCTGGGCTGCTTGTTGCGCGGCGAAACGGCTCACTACGAAGCTATTTATAACGAAGTCTCTCGCGGGATCGGCCAATCCCAGCAGGAGACGGGAGTGCCACATGCCTTTGGAGTATTGACCTGTGAAACTCTGGAACAAGCCTTGAACCGCGCTGGAGTCAAGGCCGGCAACAAGGGCTTTGAAGCCGCCGTAGCCGCCATCGAAATGGTTTCGCTGCACAGCAAGCTGGCAGCAGGACTCAGCCAGTGACCGCCACCGGTTCCCGCCGCAAATCCCGTGAACTAGCCATGCAGATGCTCTTCCAGGCAGACATCGGCAAGCAGACTGCGGAGGAAGTTCGCCAGACTTTCTGGCAGGCTCGCGAAGAGATTGAAGCGGACACTCGCGGCTTCGCGGAAGATCTCTTTCGGGTCGCCTCGATTCGCGAAGAGGAGATCGATCAGCTCATCGAGAACCACTCCGCTAACTGGCGGCTGGCACGGATGCCTGCCGTTGACCGCAATGTTCTTCGCAGTGCAGTAGCGGAGATGCTTGGCTTCCCGAGCACGCCTGTTCCCATCATCATCAACGAGGCGCTTGAAATTGCCCGCCGCTATTCCGCGCCGGAATCGATCAACTTTCTCAACGGGGTACTTGACGCTATTTCGCGCGACCGCACGAATGCTAAGAAGGCTGACACTTAGGCGCGCCAGAGGCTACGATGCCGTTCGCAAATATTGAGCTCGAACTTATTCCTCCTATCGCCGTAGTGACGCTTGATCGGCCACGCGTTCTCAATGCGCTGAACCGGCAAACCTTCGACGAGCTTGAAGCAGTCTTCCAGCAACTTGCAGCCGACGGCACGATTCGGGTGATCCTGTTGACGGGGGCCGGAGAAAAGGCCTTCGCCGCTGGCGCCGACATCTCAGAACTCGCAGAACTTTCTGCCGACCAGGGCCAGGAGTTTTCCGCGCGCGGCCATGCCGTGCTCAATCAGATCGAGCAGTGCGGAAAACCTGTTCTCGCCTGCATCAATGGTTTTGCACTCGGTGGGGGTTGCGAGTTGGCAATGGCCTGCACGCTACGGATCGCAGCCGACACGGCCCGACTAGGTCAACCCGAACTTAAGCTGGGAGTGATCCCCGGCTACGGTGGCACGCAAAGACTACCGCGTCTCGTGGGTCAAGGCGCAGCGCTGAAGTTGCTCCTCACTGGCGAAATCATCTCTGCGGCTGAAGCGCTACGAATCGGACTGGTTGATGAAGTCGTTCCATCGTCGGAGTTGAGATCACGCGCGCTCGAAATCGCCAACAAGATCGCGCAGATGGCGCCCTTGGCCATCCAAGCTTGCCTGGATACAGTGCATCGCGGCGCTGACCTTTCGCTCGCGGACGCTCTCAGCCTCGAGGCTGGCGCCTTTGGCTACTGCTGCTCCACCGAAGACAAGGACGAGGGCACTAAGGCATTCCTCGAAAAGCGCCAGCCCATCTGGAAGGGGATCTAGGCCGCCGCGATCCCGAAGAACCTGCAGCGCCATGCACGCCTTGATATGCTTGTAGTGTGTCCCTGATCCCTTGCTTATTCCCCGTTCGTGCGCGCCTCAGCCGTTTCCCGGCCCCTTTTGCGCTAGTCCTGTTGTCCCTGGCGCTCCCGTTGGCGATGGGCGGATGTTCGCGTGTTAAGAGTCCTGCTGCCGTAATTACAACCGCGCACCAGGAAACACAGGCTGCCAGGGAGGCCTCCCTGGCGCGGGATAAAACGAGGCAGGAGCTGGACCAAATTCCGCCGCCCTCCAAAAGTCTGTACCTAGCCGTTCGCAGCCAGGACAGCTGGTCAAATCCCTTTGTGAGTGTGGACAAAGATATGCTGACGTTGCGCATAATCATGCCCGATGCCAACCCCAGCCCGGCAGGCCAAGGGGGTCTTCTGCGCCCTGCTAATGCGCGCAAACAGACGCTGCAGATTCGCATCTCCGAGCTGCCCAGGGCCCTGATTTCACTGCCGCCGCAGGCTTGGCCTTATGGGCGTGTTGTGGCAATTGCAGAGGCGCCGACAACCAACAAAGCGGCTCGCCCGGAGATTCGCCGCAACGTGGAAGCTACGATCCAAACGCTCAATGATCTCGGCATTGTTGTGGACGAGTGGTCCGGCCCCAGTGGCGGCTTGCTTCGCTAGCGGTCAGTAGCCTTCCGCAGCCACATTCTTGAGCGGCTCGCCCTTGATATATCGCTCTACCTGCTCCCCGGCAAGCCGCATGGGCCGCTCTAGAAAGCGTGGACTTGATCCGGCGACATGGGGCGTGATCAACAAATTTGGAGCGCCCCACAGCGGGTGACCGTCGGGCAACGGCTCGGGGTCAGTGACGTCTATTGCCGCGCGGATCCTGCCCGCTTTAAGCGCCTCGAGCAGCGCATCTGTCACCACAACCGGTCCGCGTGCCGCATTTACCAGCAACGATCCCTGCTTCATCAAGCTCAGCTCTTCGGCACCGATCATGGCTCTCGTCTCTGCGGTCTGGGGCACGATCAGCACTACAACATCGGCCGAGGGCAACAACTCCGGCAGACGGGAGACCGGCTCGACTCCCTCGCGAGCACGGCGAGCCACCCGCACGAACTCCACGCCGAAAGGCGCCAGGCGAGCCTCGATTGCCCGACCGATCGCTCCGTAACCCACAATCATCACGGTCTTGCCAAAGAGTTCCTCCACCTGTACCGGCGGGTATGAGACTTGCTTCAGTCCCTGCATAGCCTGGTATTCGCCATCTGCTTTCCACCGACCTCGCCATTCCCCCGAGCGCTGAACTTCGCTGTAGAGCGGAAAATACTTCAAAGAGCCTAATATCGCCGCAACCACCCACTCCGAGGTGGCAATGTCGTGCGCGCCCTGCGCATCGCACAGAATCAGATCGGGTGGCAACATCGCAAGCAAGGCGTCGACGCCTGCCCAGAGTGCCTGCACCACTTTAACGCCCGTCAGCTGCGGGTACATCGCGGCCACCTCTTTTGGAAAGAGGGGTGGAATCCAGAAGTCGATGTGGGTTCCGGCGGGCGGCACAGGAGCCAGTCGCACGATCTCCGCCTCGCGCGGAAAGAATTTCAACCACTGGACGGGAACTATCTCGGGCACACCGACACGGACCATGACGCTGCCTCGCAATGGAATTTCGACTCCCTGATATTAAACGGCCCACACTCTCGGGCACAGAAAAACGCGGTCCAGCATGGAGACTGAACCGCGTTCAAAACAGCATTATTGGCGCCTATTTTCGTTCGCCGGTCAGCTTGAAGCGAATGTCTGGCCAGAATTCCTTGAAGCAGTTCCAGCCGGCGTCAATGGCAATCGATTCGCCCCATCTCGTTGCCACTTCCGAGAAGGTCCAATAGTGTTCCGGGTAATACCACACGGAGAGAGCTGCGCCACTACCCCTGCCCAGAATCTCCGAGGTATTGAACGTGGAGCCGCCGCTATCCTTGCGCGTAACAACTATGCGCGTAAGAGCGTACTTGGTGCGGTCCATGAAAGACCCTCTGCCAAGTGTGAAGTAACGCGGGTCCTCGTGTGTGACGGCCGGCACCAGGAATACGGTCGTCTGATTATTGATCGCCTGATTGACGAAAGCGCGCCAATATACCTTTCCAAATTCATCAGCTCCGTCACCAAACTCGGGATAACTATCGTTCCACATCGAAATTCCGGCACCCGCGGCAACGGTGAGGAAAGTCGAGTAGTCGAAGGTATTCTTTACCGCAAGCCTGAACTTCTCGTCTGCAGTCATCGGCGGCACTTTATCATCCACCGATACCGAACGGAAGTTCGGGATGATACCGAAGATGCGCTTCGACTGCTCGCCTTTGAGCTGAGCCTTCTTCTCTTCTTCTGTTGTTGGCGTAGTCGGTGCAGGTGGGGCATCCTGCTGCGCCAGCACTGCACCTGGGGAATCCGGCAGTTCTTCGGCAATGACGCGCACATCAGGCGCCGCTATCATCGCGAGAGACATCAGGCATGGAACGGCAATAGAGAACCTGCGAGACAGGGCTTTCCTGATTGTTTGTGTAAGAAAAGTCGCCATGTCCCATAGTTACAGAAATAAAGGCGATTGTCAGACAAAACCGCAGAATTTTGCCAATCTTTACGACACCATACACGCGCGGGCCTCATATCAAGAATTCGCCAGAAAGGCGATAATAGAAGCAACCTTTCGCATTTCGACTTTGGATCGATTCGCACCAAATGGCAGCCACTCCCGTCTCCAAAACTCTTGAAGCGCCAGTGTCATGGTTCGGCAAAATCTTAGGATTCGGCCGACAGACTTTGCTGGTGCAAGGCATCAAGACTAGTCTGGCTGCAGGGCTGTGTTACTGGCTCTCGCTACACTTCGGGATGCATGAAGGCTACTGGTCAGCGATCAGCGCCATTATCGTGCTGCAGTCAAATGTTGGTTCAACCGTAACCGCTTCGCGAGATCGCTTCATCGGGACAGCCATCGGTGCCGTGCTCGGTTTTCTCGCGTCTCCGTGGAGAAGGCATCCTGCGGTTTTTGCGGCCACGATTCTGGTGGCGCTGGTCCTGTGCGGCTTGCTGAACCTGAAGAACAGCTCACGCCTGGCTGGCGTTACGATCACGATCGTCATGCTGGTGGACCGCAATGGCTCACACTGGCCCATCGCCTTAGACCGCGTGTTGGAGGTCGTCCTCGGCATTGTGGTGGCTCTTGCCGTCTCAGTCCTGGTTCTGCCGCGTCGCGCTCGACAGCATCTCCAATCCGGGCTTGCGCAGGAGTTCCAGGCGCAGGAACTGCTCTTTGAATCCATCTTTCAGGGCTTTCGCGGAGATCTGCCTGAGCAATTCCAACCTAACAAGGAAGCCGTTGAATCGCTGGTCCGCGCAAACGAACAGCTCCTTCGTGCTGCGCGCAACGAACCCGCCAGCGGCCCGGCATCGATTGAAGGCCTCTCTCTTCTCTCGGAGTTCGGCCGTTCCATTTTCGACGCCTTGCTCGCGCTCGAGTTGGCCGTGCGTGAAAGCAGCGACGATCAGTATGCCTCGCGCCTGGAACCCGAGTTAAGCAACCTTGTAATTGCGATCAGCCAGAGCTTTAAGCATCTGGCTGAATGTGTGGAGTGCTGGCGCTTTGACATCCGCAAACCCGGGCTCGATCCGGAAAAAGACATTGCTGCACTCAAGGCGAAAGTTCTGGAAATACGCCACACGAGTCTGAACTTTCCTCTTAGCGAGGTGCTCCGTGTCTATGCGTTCCAGTTGCACCTGAAGCATATAGCTCGGATTCTGCGCGCAGCGCGACATGAGGCGTTGGACGCCACGGGCGGCCAGGACCGCTGAGCGGAAATCTTGGCGCTCTACTTCATGAAAGTCCGCAGCGCATCCAATCCCGCCTCAATTGACTCAGGAGGAACAGAAAAGCCGAAGCGAACGTGGCCTTCGCCTTGCGCGCCGAAAACAACACCCGGCACCGTCGAGACTTGAGCCTTCTCGAGAAGAAAAGCAGCCGCCTTGCGACTATCTTTGGCGATCTTGCTCACGGACGGAAATGCATAGAATGCGCCGGCCGGAACCTCGCATTCCAGGCCGATTTCATTCAAGCCCTTCACCAACAGGTCTCTCCGTTTGCGATGCTCCTCACGATGGCCAATCAGGTGGCTCACGGGAAGTGAGAGCGCTTCAAGAGCAGCCCATTGTGACGGCGTCGACACGCCGTTGGTTGAATACAGAACAAGCTTTCGCATACCAGTCATGAAGGGCTCTCCGGCGACCGCATAGCCTAAGCGCCAACCGGTCATGCCGTAGCTCTTAGAGAAGGTAAACGTCGTGATCGTCCGTTCGGCCATGCCGGGCAGTGATGCTATCGAGACGTGCTCCCCATCGTACACAAGGTCTTCATAAGCCTCGTCCGCGATCACCACGAGGTTGTGGCTCTTGGCGAAGGCTGCCACCTCCTCAGCCTCAGCCCTCGTGAAAACTACGCCGGTGGGATTTGCCGGAGAGTTGTAGTAGATGGCGCGCGTATGCGCTGTGGTGAACTGCTCCAGGGTTGCAGTGATCCCCTTTCGCCGGGCAATGTTGACCGGCACCAGCAGCGGTCTCGCCTGCGCCATTGTTACCATGTCCCGTATCGGCGTCCAGAACGGTGAAAATAGAAGGACATCGTCTCCCGGATCGAGCACGACCTGAAATGCGGCATAGATGGCGTGAGCCGCACCCGTCGTCAGAATTACGTTTTCCGCGGCGGCCGAAATTGAGTTTCTTGCATTGAGTTTTTCAGCTAAAGCCTCGCGCAACGGTGGGATTCCCGAGGAAGGCGAATACTTTGTTCGATTCTCGACCAGAGCGCGAACCATACCATATTTCACTGCGTCCGGCGTTTCATGAAAAGGCTCCCCGCCGTGAAAAGCATGTATCTCTTTGCCCTGGGCCCGCAGGTCCATCACTTTATTTCGCACAACGACGATGTCTGAAAACCCTACCTCGTCCAGCCTCTTTGCCAACCGAATCGGTCCCTTACGCATTGCCATCTCCAATACCGCAGTACCTATAGATGCATTCCCAGGTACAAATACAATTCAATTGTGGATGCAAGTCCACGACGAACTGCTATTCTTGCCCCAATGCGCCGAGAAATGCTGTGGTATCTTATCGCGGTTGCCTGGTGGGTAGACTCGGCGCTCGCCTGGTACAGACATCGTGGGATGCAGGCGTGGGTTGCGTTTGTCTTCGCTTGCTGCTTCTGCCTGGTAGGTTTCCTGCTACGGCGCCGGGCCGGTCGTCACGGCTAAAGCTCAAGCACTCAGCACGCCGGTGTAGATCGCCATCCCTGCGACTGCATCCACACCAATCGCATCGAGTGCGTCAATCTCGTCCTGAGTGCAGATTCCCCCGGCGGCGATTAGCTGACGTCTGGTCTTCCGGCGTAACCGCTCCGCTACCTCAAAAGGAAATCCTTGCATCGTTCCTTCCTTGTCGATGTGAGTGTAGAGATATGCACCACAGTATGGTTCCAGGGCAACGATGGCATCATCGGCAGTGAGATTGACGCTTTCCTTCCATCCCTTCACGGCAACACGTCCTGCCTTCGTGTCCACGCCCGCCACGACTCGGTCTACACCGATCTCGCGAGCCAGTTTCTCCGCAAATTCAATGTTCACCTGGCTGATCCCACTCGATTCGCTGTTCACGCGAAACAACGCGGAGCCCACGATCACGCGTCGCGCGCCCGCCTTGAGCACCTCTCTTGCTTTCTCAACCGACGACACGCCCCCGCCAACCTGGCAGGGCAACTCGGAAGCAATGCGCTCGATCAGTTGCGTATTTTCACCCTGCCGCATCGCAGCGTCCAGATCGATCAGTTGCACCAAGGGATAGAGTTTGAAGCGGTCGATCCAATAGCTGAAGTCGTCAAAAGCGAGCTTTAGCTCTTCTCCATGCACAAGCTGAACAATACGGCCACCCAACAAATCGATAGAAGGAATCAGCATGGCAGCCTCACTGGGATCCCTTCTCGAGCAAGCTCGCGCTTTAGTTCTCGCGCGTCAGACACGCCGAAGTGAAAGATGCTTGCAGCCAACGCAGCATGTGCCCTGCCACGACGAAAGACCTCCGCAAAGTGGGCAGCGGTGCCCGCTCCACCGGACGCGATCACCGGGATCTGCAATGCCTCACTCACGCATGCGGTCAGCTCGCAGTCAAACCCGGCGCGAGTGCCGTCCGAATCCATCGATGTCAGCAGAATCTCGCCTGCTCCTCGTTGCTCCGCCTCCCGCGCCCAGTCCAGCAACTTCCTGCCTACCGGCTTGCGCCCACCATGAACGAAGACTTCAGCCTGGGCAACCGGATCTGTTGCCGACGGGTCGCGCCGCGCGTCGATAGCGACGATCACTGCCTGGGCCCCAAAGCTCCGGCCGATCTCGTCTATCAATTCCGGACGATCAAGCGCCGCCGAGTTGATGCTGACCTTATCCGCGCCTGCATCAAATACGGCGGCAGCATCATCTGCGGTGCGAATCCCTCCACCCACAGAGAAGGGAATAAAAAGTTCGCGCGCGGTTCGTCTTACCGTCTCCAGCAAGGTTCCGCGGCCCTCGTGGGTAGCGGTTATGTCCAACAGCACAATTTCATCTGCGCCCTCACGGGCGTGCCGCGCAGCCAACGCAGCCGGGTCTCCAGCATCGATCAGATCTACAAATTGAATGCCCTTCACAACTCTTCCGTCGCGAACATCCAGGCAGGCAATCACCCTCTTCGTCAGCATTCTTCACAACTCCACAAAGTTCGAGAGAATTCGCAAGCCGGCTGCACCAGACTTCTCCGGATGAAACTGGACGCCCATCACATTGCCTCGCTCGACTGCGCCGCTGAAGGGTCCGCCATATTCTGTAACAGCAACTGTATCGTGTATGACGGGGGCGCGATAAGAATGTGTGTAGTAGACAAAGTCGTTGGTATCGACAGAGGCCATCAGGCGGGAACCCGATCTCACCGCAATTGAGTTCCAGCCGACGTGGGGAACCTTCGCGCCCGGAGGAAAGCGTTCGCATTTACCAGCAAACACCCCGAGTCCCCTGTCATCCATAGCCTCGGTACTTCCCTCAAACAGCCATTGGAGTCCGACACAAATACCAAGGAACGGAGTGCCGCGCGCAATGCTCTCAAGGACAGCATCGCTGAGTCCATAGTCCCGAAGCAGGCGTGTCGCAGCAAAATGTCCAACTCCCGGCAGTACCACCTTATCTGCTTTGCGAACGACCTCGGGGTCTGCCGTGACAGCGGCCTCTGCGCCAACCGCGCGCAGTGCTTTCATTACCGAGGTAAGATTTCCCGCCTTGTAGTCGATCACAGCAATCATGTCCGCACCTCCGGCCGACTCCAGATCTAAAGCAATCCCTTGGTGCTCGGCAGCATTTCGCCCATCTGCTTGTCTCGCGAACACGCGGCCCGTAATGCCCGCGCAAACGCCTTGAACAGGGCCTCGATTTTATGATGACTCGAGCGGCCATACATAACCTTCACATGCACATTGGCGCGTGCGCCGCGAGCGAAGCCTTCAAAGAAGTCCTCAACGAGTTCACTTTGCAGATCGCCAACATACCTCACCCTAACCGTCGTATCCACGACGCACGCCACACGCCCACTCAGATCGACAGCAGCAATCCCGAGCGTCTCATCCATTGGCATCAGGAAGTATCCCGCTCGCAGGATTCCCTTCTTATCGCCCACGGCCTTGTCAAACGCTTCGCCGAGGGCGATCCCAATGTCTTCAACCGTGTGATGCTGATCAACGTCGAGATCTCCATCGCACTTGAGGTCCAGGTCGAATGCACCATGGCGCGTCATCAACTCCAGCATGTGATCGAAGAAACGGATGCCGGTGCAAATGTTGTAGGTACCCGTGCCCTCCAATGTCAGTTGCAGCGATATCCTGGTCTCGTTCGTCTTGCGCTCAATCGAGGCTGTCCGCTTCTTCTCCCTCGACTTTTTCGCTCGTGCCTTAACAGCCATCATGGTCGCTTCCTCGAATCTGGCTTACCTTGCCCATCCAATTTCTTTCAAGCTGGCTCCGAAAGCGTCGAGAGCTCGCCCCATCTGTTCTCGAGTACCAACGGTGACCCGCACGCAGCCATCGCACCCGGGATCAGCGGAGCGGTCTCGCACCAGTACCGCTCGCCGCTGCATTGCTTGAACAAACTCTTTGTGTTTGCTGCCAATATGGGTGAGCACAAAATTTGCTTGGCTCGGCCACCACTTCACTCCGAACCCATTCAGCCCACTCATGAACGCTTCCCGCGCAGCGAGCACTTCATTCACGTACCAACGCAGATAGTTTTCATCCCCCAGAGCCGCAGGCAGACAAGCCAGAGCCAACGAGTTCACGCTATATGGAGACAAGACACGACGCACCCACCGCATCTGCTCTTCAGCGCCCGCCAATACGCCAAGGCGCAATCCAGCAAGGCCATAAGCCTTGGAAAATGTGCGGGCCAGGATCATGTTCGGCACTCTTCCGATAAGATCTGCAACCGTCTCGCCGAAGAAATGGAAGTAAGCTTCATCTACCAATACGATTGACTGTGGAGCATGCTGCGCCAGAGCGAGAATTTCATCGCGCGTTGCCGTTGTTCCAGTGGGACTGTTCGGATTCGCAATCGCGATAATCTTCGTAGCCGGCGTGACTGCTGCCATCAGACTTACAAATGGGAAGGCAAAGTCATCTCCGGCCTGCACCGTCACGATCCTGCCATCGGTTCCCGACCCATAAACCTCGTACATCGTATATGTCGGCACTGGCAGCAGCAGTTCGTCGCCCGCGTCAAGATACGTCTCGCACAGAATATGAATTGCCTCGTCCACACCATTTGTAAGTACGACCTGATCTGCACGTAGGCTGAGGTGCGCTGCCACCTGCGCTTCCACGTCTGCTCGCTCGGGATACTTCGTCAACTTGCCGGCAGAAATCCGTGCGAGCGCCTCCAACACCTTTGGCGAACATGCGATGGTGTTCTCGTTGAAGTCCAGCCGCATGGAGTCGCGGCCACCCAAGGGCGGGTGGTACTCCTTCATACGCTCGACCGCTCGGCGCGGCGCCGGCTTCACGATGGTGGTCCGGTCACCCACGAATGCCTCGCGCGCGGATGGCTTCCGCATGACCCATGAGTCCCTCTGCCTCGGCAAGTGCAATGGCCGAGGGCCCTAGTGCAGCCAAACCTTGGCGAGTGTAGCGCTGCACCGTTACGATCTTCACGAAATCCATCACGCTCAACCCGCCGCGAACGCGCGCCATGGTTCCGGTAGGTAGCGTGTGGTTTGGACCAGAAACATAGTCGCCCATGGGCTGCGGCGAGTATCGCCCTATGAACACCGAGCCGGCATTACGAACCCATTTCAAATCGGATTCTGAATCAACGGTAAGGTGCTCAGGTGCCAGCCGATTAGTGACCTCCCTTGCCTCCTCCACCGATGCCGCAAGGAAGACGATGCCATTCCTTTTAACAGACTGATGCGCAGTTAAATTTGATTTCACGCGCTCGCGCACTTCAGCAATTACCTTTTTGGCAAGTGTGTCCACCGTTGTTACGAATATCGGAAGTGCTTCAGGATCGTGCTCAGCTTGCGCTACGAGATCGGAGGCGATAGCCGCCGGGTCCCCGCGCTCGCTCGTTACGACAATCTCAGTTGGCCCCGCCAGCATGTCGATGCTGCAGTCGAAGGCAATGAGTTTCTTCGCAGCCGTGACATAAAGATTTCCCGGTCCAACGATCTTGTCTACCTTCGCGACACTCTCCGTCCCATAGGCAAGCGCAGCAACTGCCTGCGCGCCACCAATCCTGTAAAACTCGTCGACACCGAGCATCCATGCGGCCGCAAGCGTTTCCCGTGCGGGCCGCGGCGACACCACCACGATTCGCTTTACCCCTGCAACTTGCGCCGGTATCACGGTCATCAGCAGAGTTGACGGTAGGGGGTGGCGGCCGCTGGGAACATAGCAGCCAGCCGCCTCAACCGCGCGGACGACCTGCCCTGTGACCAAACCAGGCGCGGCAGTGAAGCTCCACTCCGACGGCATCTGTCTCTCTGCGAAGGCGCGAATATTTTTTGCTGCCGCACGCATGGCATTCTGGAGGGACGCAGGCGTTTCCTCCCAGCCTAAACGCATCTCGTCGCGAGTAATGCGTAACTGTGACTTCGGCGGAAGTGCGTCGAGTGTGGTGGCATAGCGCCGCAGGGCCTTGTCACCGCCTCGACGTACACTCCCAACGATCCCGCGTACGGCGGGCAGCACCGAATCACTCGCTGCTACCCTCCGCTGTTCCAGTTCCCTGAGCAGTTGTTCAGCCTTAGCTGCGCGTCCGCCGGTCTTCACCAGTTTCATGATCACTTTCCTTACAACACGACCTTGTTCAGTGGGAACTCCACGATACCTGTTGCCCCAGCCGCTTTTAGCCTGGGTATAACGTCTCGCACGCTGCCCTCTTCCAGAATCGTGTTCACTGCCACCCATTCGGAGTTGCTCAGGGTGGAGATGGTTGGCGAATTCAATGCTGGAAGAATCGCCAGGACCTTGTCCAGATTCTCCTTGCCAACGTTCAGCATGAGTCCAACCTGGCCCTGGGCATCGATTGCTCCATTCAGCATTAGCGCGAGGCTGTCGATCTTGCTCTTCTTCCACGGATCCTTGTAGGCATCGCGGTTCGCAATCAGCCGCGTTTCGCTCTCCATCACCGTGTCAATAATGCGCAGGCGATTTGCCTTGAGCGAACTGCCCGTCTCAGTCACTTCAACGATCGCATCGGCGAGCGTGGGCGGCTTAACCTCTGTCGCACCCCAGCTGAACTCGACGCGAACCCGAACGCCCTTGGCAGCAAAATACCGCCGCGTCACTTCCACTAGTTCTGTCGCAATGATTTTATCGTTCAGATCTTCGGCCTTCTGATAAGGCGAGTCTTCCGGCACCGCCAGAACCCAACGAACTTTGCGACGGCTCTGCTTGGCGTAGGTCAGGCTGGTAATGCTTTCCACATCGAGACCGCTCTCTACCACCCAGTCGATTCCGGTCAAACCGACATCAAGTGCACCATGGTCTACATAGCGGGCCATTTCCTGTGCCCGAATCAGCATGCATTCAATTTCCGGATCGTCGATCGATGGGAAATAGGAGCGGCCATTGGCATAGATGTTCCAGCCGGCACGTTGAAACAGCGCAATGGTTGCATCCTGCAGGCTGCCTTTGGGAAGGCCGAGACGTAATTTGTTTGCCATTACGCACTCTCCTTTTCCGCCGCGACGGGGAGCGTGATCGGGCGCGTAAAGCAACTCACAGTTCCCTCATGGCAAACCAAACCGTCGCCCTCTACCTCAACAAGGAAGAGCAGAGTGTCCTGATCACAATCCGTAGAAGCTTGCACAACCCGCAGGCGATTGCCACTGGTCTCGCCCTTCATCCACAGCTTTTGGCGCGTCCGGCTCCAAAAGGTTACGAAGCCAGACTCGAGCGTCTTGGCGTAGCTTTTTTCGTTCAGGAAGCCGACCATTAATATTTCCTTGGTGCTGGCATCCTGCACAATTCCGGGGACGAGTCCGTCCATTTTTCCGAAGTCAATCTTTTCCGCGTTCATCCTCTTCACACGTCCTATCGAAAGTTGAGTGCTTCCATTGGTCTGCGCCGGATGCCGTCGGGAGAAACAAAAAGCCCGCCGGCAGATATCGCGCCGGCGGGCTTTCTTTGATCTCTGGTTCCAGCCAGTTCTAGTGGCCAGAAGAGTCCGCCGACACGTTCGTCACATGGCGATGATGGGCATGACGATGATGTGTGCGGATCTGCATGTCTATGTAGAAACCTAAATGCCTTCCCAATTCGTGTCAACACTTTCCAAAAACTATCGTCGCCGAACTAGAATTAGGGTCAGCTCACGCTCAGTACATGCCTGCAACCGCCAGCCCGCAATCGTCTTCGTCGCGCCCGCCGTTCCGTCCTCGGCCAGCCTCGGCTTTCGCCGCCATCCTGCTGATAATGTTGCCAGTTCTCGCAAGTGTCAGACCATTCTTTGCCCAGAGCATCAACGATCAGCCGCCCGCTCGCGTGGTCTCGCCTCCTCCTCCCAAAATTGACATCAACCGCGCCAGCATCGCTGAGCTGATGCGCGCTCCCGGCATCACGCAAGCCTATGCGCAGCGCATAGTTGCCGGACGGCCCTATGTAAACAAAACACAGCTCACAACTCTTTCAATTCTTCCGCCGCAGGTGTACGAAGCGGCGAAAGAGAGACTCATAGCTCACCACATGAGCAACTCTTCGCCCAACCCTAAGAGCCCTTGATCACAACGTTCAAGGGAAGCTGATGTGAGATGCCCCCCGAGGTTATGGTGATGCTGACCGTCTGTGTGCCGGACGGGGGCGTCTTTGGCGACTGCGTACCCGCGGGAGGTGCGGCGCTGCCCCCGCCTCCGCAGCCCGGCATCGCGCAGATCGCAAAGCATAGCGCGATCATTCCCACCAATCGATGCCAGCGCCGCCGCCCACAATACATCGGGAGAATGGCCAGCAGCCCCAAAGGCAAAGTTCTAGCCAGCATCATATTGCGACTGCTACGAAGTGAGGACGTAGTGGCCGCAACTGACACTGTCAATTGCACAGCGTTCGGCTGAACTCCATTTGGCGTGACTGAACTCGGGCTGAACTGGCAGGACAAGTAGGTCGGCAGCGAACCGCAATTGCGAACAATTGGCTGACTAAATCCAAAGACCGGAAGCACGGTTAAGCCTACGGTTCCGGAATGTCCCGGCGCAATTGTCAGAGATTCGGCGTCGCTCGCAACGCCAAAGTCGGGAGTGCCAACAACAAGGGTCGCAACGGAAGATGTAGCAGCGTGGAAATCTGCGTCGCCGCTGTAGAGCGCGGTGACGCTATGCGATCCTGCGGCCAAGTCTGTCCCTGAAAGTGAAGCCTGCCCTCTTGCATCTGGATTGCCGATACCGAGGCTCGTCTGCCCGTCGAAGAAGGTGACCGTCCCCTTGGGAGAGCCACTCGTTGAAGAGACGACGCTTGCCGTCAGAGTGACGCTCGAACCCGGTGCCGCAGACTGCGTTGAAAGCGCCAGACTCACGGTTGCATTCGCGGGCGTGATCGTCAGAGCCCCTGGGACGGTAGCTATGCTGTAGTTCGAAGCATCCGCACCCTGCGCCTGTGTGGAAATTGCGTATGTCCCCGGGGAAGAAATGGATGTCGCCGCAGTGGAGTAGTTCGCCGTGATCCCATCTCCTGCATAGGCGCCTGAGATATTTCCTGTTAGAAGAAAATCGGTCAAGCCATAAGGACGCGACACGTTGTCGGCCGCAACTGTCAGTTGGGCTTTCGTAACAGTCACCGTTGCAGACTTCACCGCGACTAAATAATTGTCGCCCCTGTTCATGGAATCATTCAGGATTGCTGTAATCGGATAAGTGCCAGCGGGGCTCCCGGCAGTCGCCGTGGTCGAATAGGAGGCGGTGAATGCGTCGCCCGATAAGGCTCCCGCTACGTTTCCAGCCAACGTAGCATTGGGCTGGCCGTACTGTCTTGACACGGAGTTGGGCGTTATGGTGAGCGGTGCGCGGTGTACAACCATGCTTTGCTGCACTGGTGCCGCTGCGGGAAACTTCCGTTACCTGCCTGGTCAGCCTCAATAACCACGACTCCTGCACCCGTACAAGTTACGTTGCTGCCAGACACCGCAGCGGGACCACTCACAATTCGATATGAAACCCGTAGCCCCGACGAAGCAGTGGCATTCAGCGTGATCGGCACGGCGCCATAAGTAACAGGCGTGAGCGGGGCAAAGTCGATTGTTTGAGCCGGTTGCGTAATAGTCAGCGTGCCAACGTTCTGCGAAAGCAGATAGTTGCCCAACCGGCCGCCGGGATCGGAGACCGCTGCCGTGATCCCGTATGCACCCGACGAGTACACGCCGACGGGTGTCGCCGCGTTAGCCAATGAGTTATAGCTGACGGTGATGGCATCCCCTGCAACCAGGCCGGTAACCACACCTGTGAAAGTGGGATTCGGCGCGCCATAAGAGCGGGTGGCCGCGTTGGGCGTCACCGTCAATTGGGCCTTGTTCACCGTCACAGCTTGCTGCACCGGCGCTGCGGCCGGAAAGATCGTGTTGCCCGGCTGATCAGCCTCAAGCAGGACCACGCCCCGCCCGTCGCGGCGAATATGCTCCCGTTGACACTTCCCGGTCCACTTACAACTCGGAAAGAAACGCTCAATCCCGAGGTCGATGTAGCTGCCAGAGCAATCGCGCCGGCGCCATATGTAGTCGTGCCCAGGACCGGAAATGTGATCGTCTGCGAAGCCTGCGTGATGGTCAACGTACCTTGGCTCTGCGTCACAACATAGTTGGGCAGGCGCCCGTTGGGGTCAACCAGAGTCGCTGCAATCGCGTTCGCTCCGCTGGCGTACACACCCATTGGCGTTGTTGCTGTCGCGGCCGAAGCATACATCGCCGTGATGGAATCCCCAGCAACCACACCGCTGATGGTTCCTGTGAAGACAGGGTTAGGAGCTCCATAGCTACGAGCAGCGGCGTTGGGTTTTACCGTGAGCTGCGCAGGGTCCACCGTGATGGACTGGCGAACCGGCGTAGCTGAGAGATAACTGCCGTTCCCTGCCTGGTCTGCCTGTACCACCACCGTGCCTGCACCCGTTGGCACGAGTGAGCTATTCAAGATTCTTCCCGGGCCGCTCAATACCGTGTAGACAACCGAGAGAGGCGAGTTAACAGTCGCGCTCAGCTGGACTGAGGAACCTCCATAAGTGGCCGACTGCACCGCGTCGAACGTGATAGTCTGCGACGCACTCGTAATGGTTAGAGTCCCCGTATTCAGAGTGACATCGTAATTCCCGATGCGTCCGCCCGAATCCAGCAACGTTGCGTGTATTGCTTTTGCTCCGGAGGAATAGACTCCGGGAACTGTAAGCAGGTCCGCAGCAGACGCATAAGTAGCGATGATGGAGTCTCCGCTCACGACGCCTCCGAGAACGCCTGTGAGCACCGGATTCGAAGCACCAAAGACTCTGCTGGCCGAATCGGGCGTAACGGTCAGGTGAGCGGGATTCACAGTCAACGTCTGATACGCGGTCTGTGCAGCCGCACACATCGCATTGCCGACTTGATTCGCTGCGATTACGATCTGGCCCGCGCCGGTAACACTCAGCGTATTCCCGCTGATGTGTCCGGGACCTGAACTCACGCTGAAAGTCACTGGTAGGCCCGAAGTTGAAGTTGCGCTCAAGTTTATTGGTGAGCTTCCATACGTCACTGGTTCCACGGCGCCGAAGCTGATTGTCTGAGCTGCTAGTCCGCCTGCAAGAGGCACAATATTCGAATCACTCGCCGTAGTAGCAACTCCAGAGCCCGGTGAATAACTCGCTTGTACGTTGTGCAAACCCAGCCCAAGCAACGGAATATTCATCAATTGCACGGTAACTGCAGTTGTCGTCAGCTCCACGCTGAAATCCGGCCCCGCCGCATTGGTCAGCAGCGCATCCGTGAGTCCGTCTCCATTCCAGTCTGCCATCGCGACGGATCCTGCGATGAAGGTCAAGGCCCGATCGGTCGCGGTCAGAAACGTTCCGTCACCATTGCCAGAAAGTGTGGTCAGTCCAGCATAATCGCTGTTGGCAACCTGCAGATCCAACTTCCCATCATCATTTGAATCTCCCACGGCCAACGACGCCGGCATGTGAGGCAGCGCCAGAGACGAGCCTGCCTGAAAACTTCCATCTCCCTTGCCCATCAACATGCTGATCGAGTCGCGGTTACGCATCGCGACTGCCAGGTCCACGGCTCCGTCGCCGTTCAGATCAGCTGAAACCAGAGCCGCAGGGGTGCTTTGCACGGAGAGAGTTGTGGCCGGGAGGAAGCTGCCATCCTGCTTTGCGAGCAGCACACTCACGCTACTATCGCCACCATTCGCGACAACCAGATCAGCAACCCCATCGCCGTTCAGATCCGCTGAGATCATCGCGGCGGGACCGCTCCCGACGCTGTAACTCTGCCGCGCCTGGAATGTTCCATCGCCATTTCCCATGAGGACGCTTACGGTGCCGTCTGCTGCATTCAGAATTGCCACATCGATGGCGCCATCGCCATTCCACAGACCTGTCGCGATGGATGTCGGCTGCTTTCCGGCGCTATATGTCCTCTGGGGCCGGAAGGTTCACATCACGAAGACTGCCGAAGTTCGCTGTGATTACATGGCTTCCCAGCCCGAGTCGCACCTTGAGTTGCGCGTTACCCGCAGTGAATCCCCAAGCCGCTCCGGACCCGACAATCTGTGCCGCGCCCAGCACCCGCTTGCCATCGAGAAACGTCACTCTGCCTGCCGAGACCGGAATGCCGGCAGCATGCACATTCGCAATCAGGGTTATCACCTGCCCGGGCGATGCTGTCAGTGAATTCACGCTCAAGGTCGTAATGGAAGATACGCTCACCCGCACCGGCAGCGTTGCGGTAAGCAATCCCGTGGATGCCGTCACCGTTTGCGGACCCGCCGATCCGAAAAGGATCGCAAAAGAGATCCGGCCCAGGTCCGGCGCCAAGAAGGTGTAGTCCGCGGGCAAGGCGGCATTCGTGTCACTGCTGCCAAAGTGCACCGTGTCCACGAAACTCGTGACCACATTGTTGAGTTGGTCGGTCACAACGAGCGAATACTCGGCAGGTTGGCCTGCGAGCGCTTTGTCTGGTCCGGTAAGAATCAGGTTGCTCGCTGTTAGAACAACCACACTTAAAGGGATCACCGCCGAAGCACTGCTGGCGAAGTGTCCTCCCACAGTGGCGTTGTAGGCAGCCTTCAGGCTATGAAGTCCTGCCGGAAGCACCAGTGAGCAGGTCGCTGTCCCGTTGCCATTTCCATCGAAACCGATCGTTGTCGGGCATGATGCAATCGGTGTTGCTCACCGTAAAACTAACACTCCCGCCAGCCGTCAGTCCCTGCACGGTTCCTGGCGCGATTGACACCGTCAACGTCACAGGTTGGGTTGATCCTACGATTCCGGAAACAGGCAGAGGCGCTCCTCCCACGCCTACGCTCAGAGTCGTAACGGTTGCCATGGGTGTGACCGTCGCGATAGCTGATCCCATGCTCGTCGTATATAAAGCACCTGTCGGATACGTGGCCTGTACAGTGTGCGGACCGTTCCCGGTCAGCGCGACATTCGTGAGCGCCCCCTGCGACATCGTTCCACCCAGCAGCAGGCTGACCGTGTTCGAACCGCCGTTGACACCGGCATTTGCCACCACAACATCCGGCACACCATCGCCATTGAAATCAGCAACTGCGACCGCCGTGGGCACATTCGCCGTCGGGTAGAGTTGTGGCGACAGGAATTGTCCCGGATGCGCCTTATCCCCAAGTAGCGTGCTCAGCGTTTTGTCGCCACTATTGGTGGCGAGAATGTCCAGTAGCCCGTCCCCATCCAGATCGCTCGCCGCCAGTGAAGAAGGCTGCACGCCCACAGCGTAGGTCTGCTGAGGCAGAAATTTCCCGGCGTGCGCAGCATCAGCCAGCAATACTTCAACGGTGTTCTTTGCTGCAAACGTCACGGCCAGGTCCAACCGCCCGTCGTTATTGAGATCCGCCACCAACAGCCCGCCCGGCGAATCGCTCACTGCAACATTCACCCTCCCTAGGAACTGCCCCGCATGGATCGAGTCCCCCGGCAAAATGCTCACTGTGTTCTCGCCAGAATTCGCAATTGCAATGTCGACGGTTCCGTCGCCGGTAAAGTCTCCCAGTGCAATTGACGCGGGAGCACTGCCCGTCGCATATGTCACTGCCGGCAGAAGGCTCCCGGGGTTCCCAGCGTTCTCTATCAGAACGCTCAGCGTGTTGTCGCCGCTGTTTGCCACCATCACGTCCGGAATGCCATCCCCGTTCACATCGCCCACTACCAATGCCGCCGGAGCCATACCCACCGCGTAAACAACCTGCGTTGCAAACTCGGCTCCCGGATCGTCGGCACTCCCCAAAACCACGCTGATCGTTCCATCCGTTGCGTTGGCCACCACGATGTCTGGTACGCCATCGTCATTCACATCGGCAATCGCGACCGCTGATGCTCCACGCCCCGACGCCTGTCGAAATTGCCGCAACAGGTTCCCCGCAGAATTCGGATCGCCCAGCAGAACACTGATATCGCCGGTACCGCTATTTGCTGAAACCAAATCTGGAATGCCGTCGCCGTTTAGATCGCCGATCGCCACTGACATTGGAGTAGCCCGCGTGTCGTACGCTACCTGAGGCCGCAGTGTCTGCCCCGCTGCCACCAGAGCTACGTTGCCCAAACTCGTGGAGGTCGTCCGGTCAGTCACTGGCACACTGCCCGTCGCCGTGCCCAGCCCCGAACCGGTCACCGACACATTGAAGTCAAAGTTGACCCCGTTCGCCCGAACCGCCACCGCTGTCACGCTTGGTTCCATGCCAGACACTGTCAGGCGTTGAGCGGTGGAGGTGCTTGCGGACACGGTGGACGTACCCACAAACCGAGCCGTCACGTTGTAGGTGCCTGGACCAAACTTCATCCAAAGGCTCGCCGATCCGGTTAGATAGTTCCGTCCCGGATTGGTGCCCGCGATGGACGCTGTACCCAGCAACCGAGTTCCACTCCAAAAGGTCACGCTGCCCATGGTCACGGCGGAGGAGCCCTGCATCACAGCAGCGGTCAACTGAACTACATTCCCTACCTCCGTATTTGAGGTGGAGAGTGTGAGCGTCGTCGAGGAGGTAAGGGCCAGCGCATCGGCCGACCGGCCGACGCAAACAAGCGCAGCGAGAGTCAGCAAGTGGACTAGCGACCGCAATCGCGCTCGTGCCGGCGACACCAAGGTAGTTCTCCAGTGGTACAGCAGTGCAAAGGGAGCGGTCCTCAGCGACCAATCCCTGAAAACTCACAAGTCTTATGCTGCTGGGAACGCGCCATATTACTCTTGTCGCCTATAGGCCGCAAGAAAGTACCTGTGCAGTTATCGCGATCTGCACTTAGGTAATGCAAAAGTAACTTTTGAAGTATTAACGAGAAGTGCTAATTGCCAGGCCAGCCGCTCACTTCTTTGAGCTGAACAGGCTTTGCTTTGGAGCATGGAGCTTTCGACGCTGGTCTATTTCACACCGGTTTTCAGCTTCCAGGTAATCTGCCGCAGCATTCCGAGCCAGATCTCCGTGTCAGGAGAACGCATCTCCATGCGCAGCAGCAGTCGCCGGACACGCTCTTCGATATCCGAACGCGCCGGGTCATTTACATATCCGCTCGCCTTAAGCGTCTCCAGCAAGACGCCAGACATTCGCTCCACTTCCGCGGCTGTCGCGTGGGCCTCGAGTGGCTTCAACCCGATTTTGCGCTCTCGCGCCTGTCGCGCAATCTCATACAAACAGACGGCAACTGCCTGCCCAAGATTCATCGAGAGATGCTCCTCGCGAGTGGGGATACGCAGCAGCGTGTGACAGTGGCTCATCTCCTTGCTGGTCAGGCCTCGCTTCTCTGAGCCGAAGAGCAAGGCCACGCGCCCTGATTGCATCTTTTCTTGAATCAGCGGCGCCGCATCCCCCAACTCGCGTAAGGGTTCCAGCAGATCGCGGTGTCCGGCAGCGGTCGTGCCAACCACGAGCGTGCAATCGGCCACCGCCTCGGCGACGGTCGCGCATTCTTCGGCGTCCTTCAGTACCGCCGAAGCGCCCACTGCCGAACGCGCTTCACGAAAAGCCACGTCATAAGGAGTGACTACACGCAGGTGCAGGAAGCCAAAGTTGCTCATGGCCCGTGCAGCCGCGCCAATATTCAGCGGATTGCGCGTCGACACCAGCACCACGGTCAGACGATCGAATTGCTCAGCGGTATGCAAGTGGGCCTATTTTACGACGGCGCGCAGGTCGCCATTGCTGCCGACCAAGCTTCTACCCGCCGGCCAGCGCTCCGACTACCAGAAAGGGCTCAGCGCCGTTCGCGACGCGTTCCGGCAGTGGGGCGTCAGGGGATTCGTGCGACAAATCCTCTTCACACGCGAAAAATCTCACGAATGGCCGGCGTTGCTCGGTCACGTGGTCGCGGATGGTCCCGCGCAATGCGGGATAGCGGCCCTCGAGCGCCGTAAGGACCGACCGTTGCGTGGCCGGTCCCTCCACCTCAAGCTTCACCTCGCTATCCGTGTTCGCAAGCATCCGCAGGTTTGCAGGGAGTATCACTCGAATCATGGCAGCGTCTGCACCTCAACGGAAAATACTGCTGGCAGATCCCGCACGATGGGCTTCCAGCTGTCTCCCCCATCGGGGGACGCATACACCTGCCCGCCGGTGGTGCCGAAGTAGATGCCACACTTGTCCAGCGAATCAACCGCCATTGCGTCGCGCAATACGTTCACGTAGCAATCGCTTTGTGGAAGGCCTTGCGTCAGCGCCTCCCACTCGTTTCCGCCTGTCTTGCTGCGAAAGACCTGCAGCTTGCCATCCAGCGGGAAATGGTGGGAATCGCTCTTGATGGGAACCACGTAGATTGTCTCCGGCTCGTGCGCGTGGACATCAATTACAAATCCAAAATCGGTGGGCAGGTTGCCGCTGATCTCCTGCCATTGATCCCCGCCATTGTCGCTGCGCATCACGTCCCAATGCTTCTGCATAAAGAGCACATTGGGGCGGGAGGGATGCATGGCAATGCGATGCACGCAGTGCCCTACCTCAGCATTCGGATCAGGGATGTACTGAGAGTGCAGCCCGCGGTTAATCGGCGTCCACGTCTGGCCACCGTCTTCGGTGCGAAATGCACCCGCCGCCGAGATCGCGATAAAGATGCGATTGGGATTGCTGGGATCGATCAGGATTGTATGCAGGCACATCCCCCCCGCGCCTGGCTGCCAGTTTGGCCCGGATCCATGCCCACGCAACCCGCTCAGTTCCTCCCACGTGCCGCCGCCATCCGCCGAGCGAAACAACGCTGCATCTTCAACTCCCGCGTACACGACCTCTGCATCCGTTAGAGAAGGCTCCAGGTGCCACACCCGCTTGAACTCCCACGGATGCGGAGTGCCGTCGTACCACTGGTGCGTGCCGGGAACGCCGTCATAAGTGAACTTGTTTCCTGTCGCTTCCCAGGTTTTGCCGCCGTCGTTTGAACGCTGAATTACCTGTCCGAACCAGCTGCTGGTTTGCGAGGCGTAGATCCGATTCGGGTCAACGGGCGATGCCTTTACGTGGTAGATTTCCCAGCCTGCAAAGTGGGGGCCTTGCACGTCCCATTTCTCGCGTTTTCCGTCGGAAGTGAGCACAAATGCGCCTTTTTTGGTTCCGACCAGTACTCTTACCTCGCTCATTTTCTCCCCTTTCAAACGGTCATTATTGGTGTTAATTCGAAAGAAATCCAGATGAAAATTAGCGCTATTTTGCTGCTTTTTCGACGTCAAAAAACGCACGATTTTGGCACGCTAGAGCGTGTTTTCAACGCAAAAATGTGAGTGTATTCGACTCAGGTATTTACGCATTTCAGGGGCCACTCGAGCTCGCCCGTTTGAAAGATTGTTGCGGAGATCGCTTTGAGATTCATTCGAGCAAAATAGCAAATTTTAAGTCTCGGCTGTAACCTTGACGCCTTTTGCGTGTCTCAGCTATACAAACACATCGCCCGCCCTGTGGACGGCGAGTGAATCTAAAAATCAGGAGCCTTCCCCCATGACGAACTCCATGAAATCCATGTGTCTAGCCGCAGCCATAACCGGACTTCTCGGTGGGGCCGCGACGCGCATCCAGGCACAACCCGTAAACGGACATATGTCCAGCACCGTTGTCTCCAGCGCCATCGCAGGCGCCGCCGCCAATACCGACGACCCGAAGCCGAAGCATGCCTGCAAAGGTCAGAACGCCTGCAAGGGACAAGGCGCTGACGGAAAGAACTCATGCAAGGGAACGGGGAGCTGCGCGACCGACGGCTCCAAGCCCCCGACCTTCAGGAACTAGGCCCGACCCGTAGTCTTGCCTGCGGGGTGTAGCTGATCCAGCCGCGCTCCGCGGGCCGTATGCCTCAGAAATTCTGAGCAACACTTGTTCCCATTCCTGGGAGCATGCCCTGGTTGAGAGCTTCTCGACGGAGACGATCTATGCCCCCGAATCGTTTTAACGGCTTTACGGATTATGGTGTCGGGATCGGTCTCAGAATTCCTCACTACCAACACATCTTCGAGAAAAAGCCGGTCGTTGACTGGTTCGAGATCATTTCAGAAAACTACATGGTCGACGGCGGAAGGCCGCTGCAAGTGCTGGACGACATCCTGGAGCAGTACCGGGTGGTGCAGCACGGAGTGTCGATGTATTTCGGGTCGGCCGAGTCGCTCAATCGCGAACATTTGCGCCGCCTGAAAGAACTTGTTCGGCGCACACGAACTCCCTGGCTTACGGACCATCTTTGCTGGGGCAGCGTAGATGGGCGCTATACGCATGACCTGCTTCCGATGCCTTACACCTTTGAGGCCGCGCAGGTGACTGCGGAGAAGATTCGCCAGGTGCAGGATTTCGTCGAGATCCCTGTCGCTGTTGAGAACGTAAGCAGCTATGCCGAGTTTCATCTTTCAGAAATGACGGAGTGGGAATTTCTGAACGAGGTGGTGGAACTGGCGGACTGCGGCATACTGCTCGACGTGAACAATATCTACGTCTCGTCGCGAAATCACAATTTCGATCCTTTGAAATATGTAAACAGCGTGCCATCCGAACGTGTAGCGCAGATCCACATTGCGGGGCATTCGCAATTTCAGAAGTACACGCTGGATACACACGATCATCCTGTCATCGCCCCGGTGTGGCAGCTTTACGAGCGCGCCATTGAACGCTGTGGACCGACGGCAACGCTGTTGGAATGGGACGACAACATTCCCTCCTTCGACGAGGTTCACAGTGAGGCGTTGAAAGCGAATAGTTTTCTGAAAAGACAACCAGCAGATGCGCTGACGGCGCAGGGGGCGACCACATGAGCGCGACTTTGCTGGAGGTTCAGCGCCGCATGGCCGCGGCCACGATGGAGCCGTTGACGCGCAACGAGGTGATGCGCAAAAAGCGACGCGATGGCACCGCGATGGAAGGCGAAGCTGCGGCATTCATCAAGCCGAACGACAGGCTTACGTCGTTTGAACGACTGGAGATTTATAACCGCCAGTATTGGTTTCGCCTCTACTCCAGCTTCGAGGACGACTTCCCGGGGCTGCAGGCGGTGCTGGGGCGGAGGCAGTTTGAGCGGGTGATGCGCGCCTACCTGGTGGAGTGTCCGTCGACGTCATACACGCTTCGCGACCTGGGCGCACGGCTGCATGAATGGTTGCGGCGGAATGAAGAGTTGACGGGAGCGCGAAGCCGCCTTGCGCAGGATGTGGTGGAGTTGGAGTGGGCGCACATCGAGGCCTACGACGCAGCCTCGCGTCCCACGCCAACGCCGGAGTTGCTGGCACAGGTAAACGAGGAAACGTGCTTTAGCCTGCAACCCCATGTACGGCTGTTGCAGGTTGCGTTCCCAGTGGATGACCTGCTGATTGAAGTACGGAAGGATTCCCGGAGCGGAGAGACTTCGAGCAATAACGCGACTGCGATACGACGAGCGAAGGCAGTGCGGAGGGTGGCGGATCTTGAACCGACCGAGCTATGGCTGGCAGTGCATCGACAGGAATTCACCGTGTACTACAAGCGCCTGCGGCCGGAAGAATTCCGAATGCTGAAGGCGATGGAAGCGCGCAAGCCACTGGGCGAGGTGTTCAACGTGTTTGAAGATAGCTCGATGGCGGATGAAGAGCGCCCAGGTTATTTGCAGGAGTGCTTTCACCAATGGGCCGTACTGGGCTGGCTTTGCCCGGTTAGTGAGCCGGTAGCGGGAGACGGCCAATGACGAACAGAATTCTGGCAGGCATGAGTGCCTGCTACTCCTCCTTCAGCAGGATTGCTTCCTACGGTCAATCCCCTTTTCTTTTGCTGGTGCGCTTGTACTGGGGATGGCAGTTTGCGCAGACGGGATGGGGGAAACTCCACAGCCTATCCAAGATCACGGAATTCTTTACCAGTCTCGGGATTCCCTTGCCTGCATTCAACGCACTGTTTGTTGCGAACGTTGAATTCTTCGGTGGAATTCTGCTGATCCTAGGATTGTTCAGCCGCCTGACGGGGCTGGTGCTCGCGATAAATATGCTGGTGGCTTATGTGACGGCGGACCGTGAAGCTCTCAAATCGATATTCAGCGATCCCGGCAAATTCTATGTCGCCGATCCCTACACTTTTCTATTCGCTTCGTTGATGGTACTGATCTTTGGCGCCGGAATGTTCTCACTGGATTGGCTTATAGAGAAGCGCACATCGCACGAGCTGGTTACTTGAGGCCTTCAACCAAGTAGAGGTCAGAGAGCGTGCGGTGGTAGCCGTAGATGTAAGAGGTGGCGTCGGGAGTCATGACGATGGGTCCGATCTGACTGACTCCAGCAGGGTCGGCGGGGGCCAGGCTCTTCCAGTCAGTGCGCTGCCCTGTGGCGAGATCGATGCGGCTGACCTTGGCAGGGAAATCTCCGGGACGGTAGACGTAGAGAGATTTGCCGTCCGCTGCAAATTCAATGGGCTGCTGACCGGCCTGAAATCCAAGAACCTTGCTTGGCGTGCCACCCGCTACCGGATAGATATAGGCCAGGCTGTCAGGGCCGATAGCGGCAACCTGAGTTCCGTCGGGCGACAACGCGATGGCGAGGGGATCGACGCCTTCAGGAGTGATAGGGGCTGCTTTGCCGGTGATGGACTTCTGCAGGTAGATGCGAGCGCCGTGGCCTTCTTCCTTTGCGGTGAAGATGATGCCCTGACTATCCGGCAGCCAGCGCGCCCAGATGTGGTAGAGATTGTCGTGCGTGATTTGCTGAGCATCGCCCGCGCCGCTGGGAAGCAGGATGAGCTGTGCGGGAGAAGACATGGTGAGAGCGATGACCCACTTGCCATCGGGCGAGAGTGTAACTGATTCGCCGTCACCGAGGCGCACGGCGGATTCGTCCGCCGTTTTGCGCAGATAGACTGAGTAGCCGGAACCACCGCCTACTCCTTCTTCATCGAAGAGCAAACGCTTGCCGTCTGTCGATAGCTCAGCCGGGAAGGAGTAGTCGAGCCAGGAGAAGTCCTGCTCTTTGGTGGCGGGAGCGATGAGTCCGCTCAACTCGCGACGCCAGCTTTGGCGGGAGAGAAGGACGCGGCCATCCTGCCAGATATCTTCAAGCTGCAATGTGGCGGGGACACGAGCTACGACGCGTTCGCTTCCAGCGAGCGTGACCGCGTTTAGGGAGCGGCCGTTGCCCTCGTTGGTGCTCCCGGTGAACCATACTTCTTTGCCGGAGGGAGCCCAAGCCAGTCCTTCGACGCTTAGAAAACCTTCGGCGAGGGTTTTGTCTTTTCCCTGCCGGTCAACGATGTGGACGCATCCGGCATCGTCGCCTACCTGGGGATGCTCGAGGAATGCGACCATCTCGCCATCGGGAGAGACGCGGGGATTGCTGATCCAACCTGGTGTCTCTCGCAGGATCTTGCCGATGGGAAATTCGAGACGATTCTTACCGTTTGTGTCGCGTACGATGGCGAGTTGCTTGCCGTCGGGAGCCCAATCTGCCCACTGCACGGCTTCGAGAATATCGCGTGGATCGCCGCCATTGATGGGCATGCGGGCCAGTGTTCCGACTTGAGTATAGGTTCCGGTGGCATTCACACTGACGAGCAAAGCGATGTCGCCGGTGGATGAAATGCTCATTAGCTCTTCGCCGTGGCGATCGAGCGAGCGCGATTGCGGGCTCTCGGGACTGGTGATGAAGAGCTCGGCGGGCTTGCCTTCCCAAGCGGCACCGTAGACCACAGACTGGCCGTTCGGAGTAAAGCGCGCAGAGCGGATAGTTCCACGACGAAAGGTGAGCTGGCGGTAGACCGCAGGGGCCGTGCGGCTGTGGGAGGCATGGACGAACCAGCCGATGGCAGAACCGGCGAGAAGCGCGATCGGGGCGGCGGCCAGAACAGCGGGCCATCGATTGCTGCGTTGTACGGATGGTGCTGGCGCGGTTGCGATGGTTGACGCTGAGTCCGCCGATGGTGAGGGGGGCTGCGACGGATGCTCGTTGCTGGTGGCCGCAGAGTGCGAAATAGCGGTGCGCTGCGAGTCGAGGGTGCGCTTGACGATCTTCAATTCCGCGCGCATCTCGGCGGCGGATTGGTAGCGCAGGTCGCGATCTTTTTCCAAGGCACGGTCGAGGATGCGCTCCACTTGTGGCGGCAGGTTGGGATTGAACTGCCGCGAGGGCGCGGGATTTCGATTGAGGATGCTCTCAAAGATAACGGCAGAGGTATTCCCGTCGAAGGCCTGCTTGCCGGTTGCCATCTCGTAGAGCGTGGCGCCGAGGGAAAACAGATCGGTGCGTGCATCGAGCTCTTCGCCGCGGGCCTGCTCGGGCGACATGTAGGCGATGGTGCCTACGGCGCTGCCAGGGCTGGTGAGGTCAAGCTGATTTCCTGTAGCGTCAGCGGTCGCGTTCATATCGCGGCGGGTATCGGTCTTGGCGAGTCCGAAGTCGAGCAGCTTTGCCTGGCGCGTTTTGGTGATGAAAATATTGGCGGGCTTGATATCGCGATGGACTATGCCCTTGGAGTGGGCGGCGTCGAGAGCGTCAGAGATCTGGATGCCGAGTTCAAGCAGGAACTCGGTGGAGACAGGCTTGCCCTCAATGCGATGTTTCAGGGTCTGGCCTTCGAGGTATTCCATCGCCATGAAGGCGCGCTCGTCTTCTTCGCCGATGTCATAGACGGTGCAAATGTTGGGGTGGTTCAGCGCGGAGGCCGCGCGGGCTTCCCGACGGAAGCGTTCGAGGACGGGGAGTTGGCGGCTGACTTCGTCGGGCAGGAACTTGAGAGCGACGAATCGGCCGAGCCGAATATCTTCGGCCTTGTAGACGACGCCCATGCCGCCACCGCCGATTTTCTCTATCACTCGGTAATGGGAGAGGGTCTCGCCGATCATGCTACGAAGTAGCGTAGGGGAGGCTCCACTGCAAGTCAATGAAATTGGATGGTTGTGTCACGTAGTCTAGTCACAGGTCAGCATTACCGATAAACGTTACTGCCATGCGGCCTCGTAATTGAATGTGAAATTGAAACAGCTTTAACATTCGGGCGAAAGCCTGCATACTCTAGCGAGGAATCAGACCAGCTCGATTCCTGAAATCCTGCCAACCAACCACGCTATTCGTGCACGAACCAAAGATAGTGAAGCTGAACGGGCTCCGTTGCATTGCTGTCACTCTGTTGTCATTTCCTCCCGCCATCTTTCGGGATCGCAAAAAGCTCTTCAAAAAATGGAGTCCGGCTATGCGTGCTGTTTCCCCTTGCCTTCGTTTTGCGTTTTACATGCTGCTGTTTATGAGCGCCTCAGACCTGATGGCCGTGACGGTAGCGCCTGCCTCGGTGACGTTATCGGAGGGAGCGACACAGCAGTTCACGGCAAACACAGCGGTGAACTGGACGCCGAGTTGCGGAACGATCAGCTCCACCGGGTTGTACAAGGCGCCTCTTTACGCCAAGTTGTGCACGGTGACGGCAACGGCGACGGATGGCAGTGGGAGTGGGACTGCTAGCGCCAACGTGGTGTCTCCGATTGTGATGACTCCTTCCGGCGTGAACACTCCCCTGGGACAGACGCAGCAATTCACGGCGAGCAGTCCTGTTGTATGGACTGCGTCCTGCGGGACAATCACTACCGGTGGGTTGTTTACAGCGACTTTGCCGGTGGGGACGTACTGCACGATTAAGGCAGTTGCCGCGAGCGGTACTCCTTACGTCGTGTATGGCTACGACAAGGTGGTTGCGCCACTGACAAACCTCTCCATCGCGCCCACGAGCGCGAGCATTGCGGAAGGCGGCACGCAACAATTCACCTCCACCGTGGGCGCGACGTGGGCGGCCAGTTGTGGCTCGATTAGTGCCTCGGGTCTTTATACGGGGCCGTTGGTGGCTACGTCCTGCACAGTAACCGCGACTGCGACCAATGGTAGTGGACAGGTTGCCTCGGCTACAGTGGCAATTACTTCGCCGATCCTGATCACGCCGGGTTCGACCACAACGACGCAGGGTCTGACACAGCAGTTCACGGCGAACAAGGCGGTGATCTGGACGTCGTCATGCGGAAGCATCACCGCGGGCGGACTCTTCACGGCATCCGCGAGTCCGGGCAGCAACTGCCTGATCACCGCAACGGCATCGAGCGGCCTGGCATATACGGCGAGCGTGGTGGACACAATTGGAGCGGCGGGACCGCTAACAGTCACGCCCACGAGTGTGACGTTAAATGAGGGGGCTACGCAGCAATTCACTGCCAGCAACGCGGTGACCTGGACCCCGAGTTGCGGAACGATCAGCGCGTCTGGTCTTTACAAAGCGCCGCTGTATGCCAAGTTGTGTACGGTGACGGCCACAGCAACCACCGGGGGCGGGAGCGCGACGGCGAATGCCAACGTGGTGTCTCCCATTGTGATGACGCCTTCCGGAATAAATACTCCGCTGGGACAGACTCAGCAATTTACGGCGAGCAGTCCCGTGGTGTGGACAGCCTCCTGTGGGGCGATAACCGCGAGCGGATTGTTCACTGCTACTTCGCCGGTGGGTACGTACTGCACGATCAAAGCAGTGGCTGCCAGCGGTACACCGTATGTGGTGTATGGATATGACAAAGTAATCGCGGCAGTGACCAACCTTGCGATCACACCAACGAGCGCTAGTCTGAGCGAAGGTGCGACGCAACAATTTACATCCAACATTGGCGCAACGTGGTCCGCGAGTTGCGGAAGCATCACTCCGACAACGGGTTTCTATTCTGCTCCGTTGGTGCCTGCCTCGTGCACGGTGACGGCGACGGCGACCAACGGCACCGGCCAGACTGCATCTGCAGTGGTCGGGGTGAGTTCTCCTATTGTGATCACGCCTGCGACGGCTGCGACGGGCCAGTTCCAGACCCAACAGTTCACGGCCAGCGCTCCCGTGAACTGGAGTGCCTCCTGCGGCAGCATCACGGCTGGAGGACTGTTCACCGCCTCCGCAAACCCGGGCAGCATTTGCACGGTTGTGGCCACGGCTTCTGGTGGGCCAGCGTACACCGCCAGCGCAATTGACACGGTAGGTGCCGCGCCGTCGCTGACGGTCGCGCCGCTGATGCCGACCGTAAGCGAAGCAGGCACCCAGCAATTCACGGCGAATTTGCCGGCGACGTGGAGCACCAATTGCGGCAGCATTGATGCAAACGCCGGGCTGTTTACTGCAGGGCTGGCGCCGGGCACATGTACTGTAACCGCGACTGCTGCAAATGGCAGCGTTTCGACAACAATAACGGTGACGTCGCCGATCACCATCACGGCTTCTTCGACGACGACGGCGCAATTCCAGACGCAGCAGTTCAGCGCCAACATGGCGGTTAACTGGAGCGCCTCCTGCGGAAGCATCAGCAGTACGGGATTGTTCACGGCGTCCGCACCGCCCGGAAGCATGTGTACTATCACCGCGACGGCAACCGGCTCGCCGGCCTATACGGCCACGGTTGTAGACACGGTGGGAGGGTCGCTGGCGTTAGCGATCACACCGCTTACTCCGACTGTGAGCGAGGGAGGCACGCAGCAGTTCACGGCGAATATGCCAGTGACCTGGAGCGCCAGTTGCGGCAGCATCGATACCAATGCCGGACTGTTTACCGCGGCACTGGCCGCGGGAGTATGCGGCGTGACGGCAACCACGACGGACGGCAGCGGGCAGACGGCGACGACGAATGCGACGGTGACTTCGCCGATCAATATCACTCCGAGTGGCCCTTCAACCTACGCCACGGCCAGACTGCCCTTCACCGCGAACATGGCGGTGAATTGGTCCACGTCGTGCGGCAACATCGATCCCAATAGCGGCGTCTTTACTGCACCGGGAACTGCCGCGAGCTGCGTAGTTACGGCGACCGCGTCCACCGGCACTGCGTTTACTGCGCAGGCTACGGTCACCATAAACCTGGTGCACTACACAACCTGGAAGAACGATATTTCTCGCACAGGTTTGCAGCCGAAGGAGTTTGTGCTGACGCCCACGAATGTGAATACAGCAAGCTTCGGTAGCGTCTGGAACCAAGTGGTGGACGGGGTGATTTGGGGTCAGCCTTTGTACATGAACGCCCTGAATCTGGGTGGGACGTTGCACAACGTGGTTTTTATAACGACAGACAACGACAGCGTCTATGCATTTGACGCAGATAACGGGACGCAGCTTTGGCAGAGAACATTCCTCTCCAACGGTGTTACGCCAATACCCGGCTCGATGGTCACGAGCACGATGGCTAAGATTGGCATGGTCGGCACGCCGGTGATTGATCCGGATGCCGGGGTGTTGTACGTGGTAGTGGCTACGCTCGAAAATTCCGGTACAACACTCGTGCATCGCCTGCATTCCATTGACGTGAAGACCGGACTGGACGCGCTTGCCGGATCGGCGGTGATTTCCGACGCTAACTTCACCGACGCGCGGGAGATGCAACGAGCTGGCCTGCTGCTGGCGAATCACACGGTGTATGTTTCTTTCGGCGGAATCGGCGACATCCCTCCGTACCATGGATATGTCTTCGCTTTCGACGAGAACACACTTGCTCAAACCGCGGTATACAACAATACGCTTAGCGGAAATGGCGGTGGCATCTGGATGTCCTCCGGCGCGCCTTCCGCGGATGAAGATGGGAATGTTTATGTTTCCAGCGGAAACGGCTACTACGACTCGACGAGGAACCTGAGCGAGTCGGTAATAAAGCTCAGTCCGAGCCTGCAGGTGCTTGATTTCTTCACGCCTTACAACCAGGTGCAACTGGAGCCGATCGACGCTGACCTGGGCTCAGGCGGAGTTCTGATCGTGCCGGATCAGACCGGAGCTTACGTTCACGAGCTGATCAATTGCGGTAAACCTACACCTATCTACGTAATGAATCGAGATCAGATGGGTGGGTACAACACCACGAGCGACAACGTCATTCAGCGCCTGGACAACCAGCTGGGCGCAACGGGCTCCTTCAGAGACTCGGGGATGCCCTGCTTCCTGACCCCCGCCATGTGGAAACAGAACGTGTACTTTATCGCGAACCACGATGTCATCAAGACCTTTGTACTCGACCCAAGTAGTGGTTTGCTGTCTGGGACTCCCGTCGCGACAGGATCATTCACTTACCTGTGGCCGGGGGCCCAGCCCGCGATCTCTTCAAACGGAGATACGAACGGTGTGCTGTGGACGTTTGACCGTGCGACCGGAACTCTGAGGGCGAATGATGCTACCAACGTTAGCAATGTGCTCTACATAAGCGGTGCTATGAGCACGGCGGGCAAGTGGCCGGTGCCCACTGTAGTGAACGGGCATGTATACGTCGGCGTAGGGAGCGTGATCACTGCGTTTGGCTCGCACTAGAGCGTGCTTCAAATGCGCGGCGCTTGTAGGATGATGCAGTTGCTGGATGCTGCGACAACTGGAAGAGATTTGAATACTCCGCGATTTTTTGACGAGGAAGCGGTACGCGCCCGACTGAGCATGCCTGAGTTGATTGAGGCAATGCAGCGGGCGTTGATTGAGTTCTCGGCTGGACCCGTGCGTCAACCCGTCCGCACGGTGCTGGAGTTTGGTGCGGAGCAGGCGCTGTTTGGATTGATGCCTTCGTACGTCGAGTCACTTCCTGCGCTGGGCGCGAAGCTGCTGACGGTGTGCCCGTCGAACGCTGGACGCGGGCTGGGCACACACCAGGCGGTGATCGTGATGCTCGACCCGGTGACGGGAGTGCCTCTGGCGTTTCTCGACGGGCGCTATATTACCGAGGCTCGGACGGCTGCGGTTTCCGCTGTGTCCACTCGGCAGTTGGCGCGTAAGGATGCGCGGGTGCTGGGAATTCTGGGCTCGGGAGTGCAGGCGCGGAGCCATTTCAAAGCTCTGAAGCTAGTGAGAGATTTTCGCGAAGTGCGAGCCTGGAGTCCGAACGCGGAGCGGCTACGGCAATTCTGCAATGACACCGGAGCAAGCGCGACGGGGAGTGCCGAAGCGGTGGTCCGAGGGGCCGACGTAGTGGTGACGGTGACGGACTCCGCTACACCGGTGATTGAGAGCGAATGGGTCAGCGATGGAACGCACGTGATCGCAGTGGGATCCTGCGTGCCGTCAAAGCGGGAGCTTGATCCGGTGTTGGTGAAACGATCACGTTTGATAGTTGACTCTCGCGAGGCGGCGCTGAAAGAGGCGGGCGACGTCGTAATGGGGATGAAGGAAGGACGCTGGACAGCATCGCACATCGCGGCGGAACTCGGGGAACTTCCGGCGCGATTGAATGATCGCGAGATCACAGTATTCAAGTCACTGGGGCTAGCGGTGGAAGACCTTTTCGCGGCTCATCTTGTGTTGATGCGCGCAGAGAAGTTTTAACAGGTGAAGCTGGGTTGGAGCAGTCGCCTCGCCAATGAAATATAATCCCCACGGATGACCCTGACCTCTGGCACAAAACTTGGTCCTTACGAGATCGATTCCCTGCTGGGAGCTGGCGGAATGGGCGAGGTGTATCGCGCCCGGGACACGCGGCTAGGGCGGGATGTCGCGCTCAAGATTCTGCCGGAGTCCTTTGCCGGCGATGGTGATCGACTGCGTCGATTTGAGCAGGAGACCCGGGCTGTCGCGGCCCTAAACCATCCCAATATTCTGGCTATCTACGATGTTGGTCATCACAATAGCTCGCCCTTCCTGGTGTGCGAGTTGCTGGAGGGGGAGAGCCTTCGCGAGTTGCTGGATGGCGGAGCCCTTTCGCAGCGTAAAACGATCGATTACGGGGTCCAGGTGGCGCAAGGACTTGCCGCCGCGCATGAGAAGGGGATCGTACATCGCGACCTGAAGCCGGAGAATCTTTTTATCTCGCGGGATGGCCGCGCCAAGATTTTGGATTTCGGGCTTGCGAAGCTGGCACAGGGGCCGGTGGAGGCTGAGGGCGCGACGATGACGCACTTGCGCACATCGGCCGGTGTGGTGATGGGGACCGCGAGCTACATGGCTCCGGAGCAGGTGCGAGGCGAGGCAGTGGATGGCCGCACTGACATTTTTGCGTTGGGCGCGGTTCTGTCGGAGATGCTGACGGGCAAGCGAGCATTCCACCGCGATACCGCAGCGGAGACCATGACTGCGGTTTTGAAGGATGATCTGCCGGAAGCATCGGGGACGCACCCGGTGGTTGCTCCGGCGCTCGATCGCATTGTGCGGCGCTGCGTGGAGAAGAGTCCGGAGCAACGCTTTCAATCAGCAAAGGATCTGTCATTCGCGCTTGGGGTTTTATCGGGTTCGGAGCCGACCAGTGTGGCTCACGCGGTTGGGGCGGCGCCTCCCACGACGCGAAGGTGGATGTGGGCGGCGCTCGCGTTTGCCTTTCTGGCAGCAGTGGCGGCGCTGGCGTGGCTGTTCTCGCGGCCAGAATCTGCGAGGGTCCGGATGGAGTTTGCCATTCCCGTTCCGGGCGAGGTGACGCAACCGGCAATCTCGCTGGATGGAAAGCTATTGGCTTTTGTTTCGCCCGACGAGAACACGGGGATACCCATGCTGTTCGTGCAGCGCGTGGGAACGCCTGTGGCTGCGGAGATCGCGGGAACCGAGGGCGCCAGCTATCCCTTCTGGTCGCCTGATGACGCGGAGATAGGTTTTTTTGCGCATGACAAACTGCAGAAGGTCGCGATCTCCGGAGGCTCCCCCGCGAACACTGGCGAAGGCCAGCTATGCGCGAGGCGCAAGTTGGGGAGCGAAGAACATCATCCTGTTTGCGCCGGATGTGGGCGGACCTATCTGGAGAGTGGACGCAGATGGCGGCCACGCGGAACCTTTCACAGGCAAGTTGATGCCGGTGGGGCAGGATTCGCACCGTTGGCCACTGTTTCTTCCGGATGGTGAACATTTCTTATTTCTGAAGGCACGGTTTGGCTCGGAAGAAGAGGGGCGCGCTTCGGCTATCTACCTGGGGTCGCTGTCAGGCAAGGACCTGAAATTGCTACTCGAGGTTCGATCGAATCCGGGATACGCGAATGGCCACCTGCTCTACGTGGATGAGAAGAAGTCGTTGGTCGCGGTACCGCTGGATGTTTCGAAGGGCTCAATCTTCGGCGATGCGCGCGTAATTGTGGACACGGTTGCGTATCAACCATCTGTCTACCGGGCTGCATTTACTGCAGCTGCGGACGGCACCGTGATCTACAACAAGAATCCGATGGGTGCCCAGTCCATGCTGACATGGTTTGACAGGGCGGGCCATGAATTGGGGAAGGTGGGGCAGACGAGTGTGCAGGCAAATCCGGCGCTCTCGCCTGAGGGAGACCGGGTAGCAGTGGATATCACTGACCTGAGAGAGAACAACCTCGATATCTGGATTGAAGACCTGAAGAGGGGCACGAACACGCGCTTTACCTTCGATCCTGCGGAAGAGACGGACGGGGTGTGGTCGCCGGACGGCAGCTCGATTGCGTATCGGTCGAATGCCGGAGGCCTGGATGTGAAGCTGAAGAAGGCGCATGGTCTTGAGCCGGAAAAAATGCTGCTGAAGGCTGGCGCAGATGCCAAGGTATTTGGCGCAGCGGACGCTTTCGATCTGATTCCGAATTCATGGACTCCGGACGGCAAGCAGTTGATGTGTTCGATGCAGACAACGCAACAGGAGTCTCAAGGCTCCGAACTGGTGCTGGTGCCAATCTCTGGCGGCACGCCTACGCGTTTTCTTGCGAGTCATTCGGCGAAGTCAAACGGGCAGATTTCGGCGGACGGCAAGTGGGTGGCTTATGCTTCGGATGAATCCGGGGACTGGGAGGTCTACGTCACTACATTTCCGGCCGCTGCGGGCAAGTGGCAGATCTCACGAGCAGGCGGCACCGAGCCACGCTGGCGCCATGATGGCAAAGAGATTTTCTATCTTGGTCCAACCGGGGTTCTGATGGCGGTTCCGGTCGATGTGAGCGAAACATTTTCGTCCGGCACACCAGTGGAGTTGTTCCAGGTGCGGGGGCGCGCTCCGATCTCCTCTACCGATTTGTTTACGTATGACGTAACCCGGGACGGGCAGAAATTCCTGGTGAACCAATACGTTAAGCCAGCGTACGTGTCGCCGCTGACCATTGTGCAACATTCGTTTGCCGATCCGCCGAAGTAACAGAATCCCTGCGTCGCGCCGCTGCATCCATAGATCGCGATCCTGCAGGAGCCGGTTCAAAAAAACTCAATACTCTAGGAGCACACATGGCCATTGCTGTCGTCACTGGATCGAGTACGGGTATCGGCGAGGCCACCGCGGTCTCGCTTGCGCGCGCCGGACACACTGTCTATGCCACGATGCGCAATCCTCAAACAGGCGGCGAAGGCCTGCGCGCGATTGCGGCCAAAGAGAAGCTGGCCTTCCGTTTTTTGCCGCTCGATGTGGATTCGGATGAATCCGTAAAGAGCACGTTTAGCGCAATACTCAAGGAGGCCAGCGGAATTGATGTACTGGTGAACAATGCTGGAATCGCGAACATGGGGGCGGTGGAGGAGACTCCTCTGAGCGTCTTCCGCGGCGTGATGGAGACGAATTACTTTGGAGCTCTTCGCTGCATTCAGGCCGTGCTGCCCGGAATGCGAGAGCGGAAGTCAGGCAGGATCGTCAACGTGACGTCGGTGGCAGGCCGCTTCTCCGCTGCGCCACAGGCCGCATATTCCTCGTCGAAGTTTGCACTGGAGGCGCTGAGCGAGTCGCTGGCGCAGGAGGTGAGGGCGTTCAATATCCACGTCTCCATCGTTGAACCGGGGGTGATTGCAACGCCGATCTTTGGCAAAGGCGGAGAGATTCCCAAGGACACTCCATATCCGCAATCGCGGCGAATGATGGAGTTATTTCGAGCTTCGCTGGAGAATCCTGTGTCACCTTATGTGGTTGGCGAGAAGATCCGCGAGATCGTGGAAAGCGGGACCTGGCAATTGCGCCATCCAGTTGGCCCCGACGCGGCGGGACTGCTAGCCTGGCGCACATCCATGACGGACGAGCAATGGGTGAATTCGGGCGCCCAGACCGACGAGGAGTGGGTGGCCGCCGTGCGAGGCACCTTCGGGTTGCAAGTAAATCTCTAGGGAAGATCAGGATGAGTGAGTGAATGACGGGTGCGAATGATGTTTGCACCTGGCAGAGGGGCTTGTGCCGCCCTAGCCTTGAACTGCGCGAGCGGCCTGAGCGGTATCAGTGTATTGCTGGAAGCTGATGGCCTTACCATCTTTCAACCGCCACACATGGGCGAATTGAGCGTCGAGAGGCGCGCCCGTAGCCTTATAGGTCGCCTTGTAGCGACCAAGGACGACGACTGTATCGCCAGCATCGAGGAAGTCGGATGGGACGGCCTGAAAGTTGTCCCACTCGGTAGCAAGGCGGAAGAAGACGCCTTCACCAATAGCGGCCGGACCAACATACGGATTGCGGTCTGCGTAAGGAAAGCCCTCGGCTTCGTTCCACACGATGGTGGCATCCATGTTCGCTAAAGCGGCCGGGCCATCGCCTCGAGCAAATGCGGCATAGGTATTCTGGATGAGAGCAACGTTCGTCTCGGACATAGGGTTTTCCTCGGGCGGGTATCTCGAAAGAAGTTACAAGAGGAAGCTGTCCGGGTCAATGATTGATTCATCGATCAGAGGTGGGGATGCGGGTTTGCCGACGCACGCCTGTACTTTGACACGCGCCGGCGAGGTACACCGGCTAACTACGCTGGCGCTTGATATCCTGCGGTCGCTGCCTTCTTCATGGCGGCGAGGCCATCTGCGGTGGAGAACAGTGGCGTGGTCTTGACGCTCTTACAGGCGCCGCCGGCGCCGAGGGCGATGGCAAAAGCGGCCGCCCCGATATTGTCGGGCATTTGGAGGATGACGACTGTATCGTAGTCGCCGAAGGACATCCAGCCGCTCTGCACTTTGCCCCCCAGCTTCTTGACGGCCTTGCTGACGACAGAAATGCGGTCCTGCGGGTTCTTGACGAGGTTCGCCCATGCCTCCGGCGTGTATGCGACTTGCACCAAGTATTGAGCCATTGAAAATGTCCTTTCGAGTGAGTTCCAATCTACGCGGTGCCAGATTTTTTTTGAGAGACGCCGCGGCTGCGAATTGTCGACTGTGACCCGTGTCAGAAGCAAGCAGATTATTTCTACTTCTTCAGTAACAACTACGGATTGCGGGGGCAGTTACTATGGGAACCGCTCAGTCGTCACCTTTCGTGCCATGTGCAGGGAGCCGAGAAATAACTTGCCTTCAATGTGTGATATAGGTCACAATTTGTCACCTTCCGAGGGGAACTGAAATCGTCAATTTGGGTACACATGTCGATAGTCCCAGCTTCTGGATCAAAGCTGTTTTCGGCTGCGGAAAAGGCGCCCTCATTTCACGATCAAGCTTCTTCGTTTTGCGTGATTCTGTCAGCGCCGTTGGCATTTATCTCAAGAACGCTCCCAATTATTCTCTGCATGCCAACGAATCGCCCGTCACAAATCCCAACCTGGGAACTGCGAAGTTCCGGTGATGTTCTGCATATCGCCGTACACGGCCTGCAATCGCAGCAACTCCGCAGAACCCGTGATCCCGGCTGCGCGTAGATGAAGTTCAGATGCTCCTGCAGCCCACGTGGTCTGTGCGTTCAGGGCTGCGCTAACAACTAGTTTTTGAGACCTACGAGAGGAACAGAGATGAGTGGAACGTCGGTTGATACGTTGAGCGCACAGAGTGCTCTAAACCCAGGGAAAATTCTGCACGTGGGATTGGGATTTTGGTCTTCGAAGACACTGCTAAGTGCCGTTGAAATGGGCGTATTTACAGAGCTGGCGAACGGCCCGGAGGAGTTCGAGAAGCTGTCAGGGCGGTTGGGGCTTCACCCGCGGTCTGCGCGTGACTTCCTAGACACGCTGGTGGCGCTGGGATTTCTGCAGCGGTCAAACGGGGCATATTCCAACACGCCAGAGACAGATCTTTTTCTGGACAGGCGGAAGCCGAGCTATATCGGCGGCATGTTGGAGATGGCGAACTCACGGCTCTTCGGGCATTGGAACCATTTGACGGAGGCTCTTCGTACGGGGCGGCAGCAAAACGAGGCGAAGGAAGAGGGGAGCTCGTCTCCGTTCGAGGCTATGTATGCCGATCCTTCGCGGCTCAAGACATTCCTGGCCGCAATGTCTGGAATAAGCCACGGCTCGAACATGACGATCGCGAAGAAGTTTCCGTGGGCTAATTACAAGACCTATGCGGATATTGGCACAGCCCAGGGCGATCTAGCGGTGCAGATTGCACTGGCAAATCCGCATCTGCAAGGAATCGGCTTTGACCTGGCAGAGGTTGGTCCAATCTTCGAGGAATACTCCGCGCTCAACGGGGTCAACGGTCGAGTGCTCTTCCAGGCTGGCAACTTCTTCAACGATTCGCTACCGAATGTGGATGTGATCACCATGGGGCACATCCTGCACGACTGGAACGTGGACGAGAAGCGAATGCTTGTTCGGAAGGCTTACGAAGCATTGAATTCTGGTGGCAGCCTAGTGGTTTATGACGCAATCATCGACGATGACCGCTCACAGAATGCGTTCGGCCTGATGATGAGCCTGAACATGCTGATCGAGACGCCGGGTGGGTTTGACTATACCGGGGCGGAATGCATCGGCTGGCTGAAGGAAGCCGGTTTCCGCGAGACGCGGGTGGAGCATCTTCTAGGACCCGACTCGATGGTTGTCGGCCTGAAGTAATGGCGAAGTTGAATATCAAGCGAGTGTGGGCGGTGCTTTTGCTGGCGATGCTGGCGATGCTTGCATGTGCCGCCTTTGCTCAGCAATCGGCCAATGGATAGACAAGATCGACAAGGGCGAAGCGGAGACGAGCCCGATTACGCATGCATGGAGGGTGCCGGCGGGTTGGCAGATCGTCGGAGGCATGTCGTTCGCCGAAGCTAAAGCGCGGAAGTAGGAGTTGCTGACTGCGAACGCAAGAGTGAAATTTTGAGGGCATGCCATTTGAATCACTTGCTGCTACAAATCCCGACGACATCAATGAATGGAAATAGCGTGTCTATAGGTGGCGATGGAGCGCGGACGACGCGCGCATAACTACAGTCAACCGGCACGAATTCATCAATGTTGATTAACGAAAGCGCGGACGAAGTAGAACTGCCACAACCGAGGAGATAGAGAATGCAACCTGAAGCCACATCCGACGGACCGCTGACACCGGGAATTGTCTTTGAGAATCTGCAGGCCTACCAACGCACCTTTGCGCTGAAAGCAGCGATTGAACTGGATATCTTCCGAGCGGTGGGCCAGGGTCCGGGCGACGTGGCCACGATCGCTCGCCATGCATCGGCCTCGGAGCGCGGCACTCGAATCTTGTGCGACTTCCTGGTAATCTGCGGGCTTCTTCAAAAGGTGGATGGGCACTACAAGCACACGGCTTCGAGCGCGGCATTTCTGGATCCAAGTTCGCCTTACAGCCTGGCTTCAATTGCGCAATTCCTCTCACTCCCGGAGATGCGGGCTCCCTATGAGCAGCTTGCCGACATTGTCCGCAGCGGGCGGACTGTGCTGCCCGGCGACGGAACGGTGGAGCCAGACAATCCCGTCTGGGTGCAGTTTGCGCAGAACATGGCACCGATGATGGCACCGCTGGCCGGTCCCTTAGGCGCGGTGGTGCTGGAAGGCCGGACCGGACCGATCAGGGTGCTGGACATTGCGGCGGGACATGGATTATTCGGCATCGAGGTTGCCAAGCAGAATCCGCAGGCGCACGTGACCGGATTAGATTGGGCGCCGGTTTTGCGCGTTGCTCTGGAGAACGCGCGTAAGGCTGGCGTGCATGAACGGTATGACATGTTGCCCGGCAGTGCTTTTGATGTCGACTTCGGCGGACCGTATGACGTGATCCTCCTGACCAATTTTCTTCATCACTTCGATGCGGAGACCTGCATCGGATTATTGAAGAAGGTAAGGAGTTATTTAAAGCCTGGAGGCTGCGCGGCTACGCTGGAGTTTGTTCCGAATGAGGATCGCGTCTCTCCCCCGATGGCGGCGGCGTTCAGCATGACGATGCTGACATCGACAGTGGGCGGCGACGCGTACACTTTCTCCGAGTTGTCCAACATGCATGGACAGGCCGGATTCAGCATCGCGACATCTCATCCCATTCCGATGAGTCCGCATACGATTATCCTGGCGGCCGCGTAAATTTGGGATCAACGAGGGCCGATTAGGGTCCCGGATTTAAGACCGCCATTGAGGATGCAGGAAAGGGATTTCGTGATGCGGCGAAATCCCTTTCACTCGTGGGAGAAGCCCCTGCGGCACTGCACTCCATCGGCTTGCTTTTTGCGGGCTGCCGGGAATGGTTGGTCCGAAGCCTGGCGGAAGTGCGTGTGAGTCGAACACACCGTCGCCCGTTAAGGACGACCACCGGTTTTGAAGACCGGGAGGATCACCGGAGCCTAAGCACTTCCTTCCTCATGGGGACTTCTGTATCTATACTACTTATCTGCGACGGACCGCGAATACTCGCAAATAAGGTAGATAATTGCATTCCTCAACTATCAAGCTGACGCAGCAAGTGAAGGCAGGCGGATGCGCGAGCAAGTTGGCTCCCGGGTCTCTGAGGGCAGTTCTGGATAAGCTCCCCGTACAGACAGATCCGAATATGCTGGTGGGCTTTGACACTTCCGATGACGCAGGCGTTTATCGAATTGGAGCGAACGCTGCGCTTGTACAAACTGTCGATTTCTTCACGCCTTTGGTCGATGATCCTTTCACGTTTGGCGAGATCGCAGCGACGAACGCTCTTAGCGATGTGTACGCAATGGGAGGGCGCCCGTTGACCGCACTGGCCGTGGTTTGTTTTCCGCAAGATGGAAACATGGATGTGCTGGAGCAGATCATGCGAGGTGGCCTGGCGAAGATGGCTGAGGCTGGCTGCACTGTTGTAGGCGGACACACGGTACGCGATGCCGAGATCAAATTCGGGTATGCGGTGACCGGCATCGTCGATCCTGAGCACGTGTATACAAATGCGAACGCGCGTCCAGGAGATTCCTTGATCCTGACCAAGCCGATTGGGACTGGGGTGATTACCACAGCGTTGAAGCAGGAAAAGGCAGACCCGGAATGGGTGGCGCGCGCAATTCGCTCAATGACAACACTAAACAGTGTTGCCGCAACCACCGCGTCGGAGCATGATGGCGTGCACGCCATGACGGATGTTACGGGTTTCGGCCTGATGGGCCATGGACGCGAGATGGCAATGGGCAGCGATGTGATTCTTGAGATTGACGCGGAAGCTGTACCGAGGATCGAGGGTGCGCTGGATGCCATTCGCCTTGGAGCGATTCCCGCCGGATTGCGAGCTAATCGTGAGTTCGCAGAGTGCGTTGTTTCAGAATCGCCGGAGAGCACAATCTCAGAGGAATTGCGGACGCTGATGTACGATCCACAAACCTCAGGTGGACTGCTCATGTCGGTTGCACCAGAAGGTGCCGGGGCACTCCTCACGTCACTCCAAAGTGCAGGCTTGGATGCCCGGGTGATAGGTTGCGTTCGTGCGGGCAAGCCGGGAATTATTTTGCGATAAAGGCAGAGATCACATTCGAATCCTGGAGGTTTGCAGTGGCCCAAAATGAAGCTTCGAATGTGACGGTCTCGAACGCGATGTATAAACTTCTGCCCTCGCTTAACGATCTCGTGTTGAGTCCGCGTTTTGCATTGCTTCTTCTGTCGGCCCCGCGCAGTGCGGTTGTGAACTCGATTCGACTCGCCCTGGATCGGTTGAGAGAAGAGATTTCAAAAGAGCTTCACACACGCGAAAGCCTGATGGAACAACTCGCACTTCTACCCAGCCTTGTTGAGAATGCCGTGAATCGCGAATCTCAGTTTTCCTTGCGAGCTGTTATCAATGCCACCGGCGTTGTTCTTCACACGAATCTTGGGCGCGCACCTCTCAGCAGTTCCGCGCTTGAGCACATCGTGGAGATCGCCAGTGGATACACCAATCTCGAACTGGATCTGGCATCAGGAGAACGCGGCAGCAGAGACGTACACATGGAAGCACTCATCTTGAAGGTGCTTGGGTGCACAGTGACTGGCATAAGCGATGGCTACAGCGCAACCGTGGTGAATAATTGCGCGGCTGCTACTTTCCTTGCGTTAAATGCGTTAGCCGACGGAAAAGATGTGATCATATCGCGCGGAGAACTGGTGGAGATCGGCGGTGGATTCCGCATTCCTGAAATACTTGAGAAGTGCGGAGCGGTGCTGAAGGAAGTGGGCACGACCAACCGCACGCGTTTGGCTGACTATGAAAATGCGCTTTCAGCGAACACCGGACTGATCATGCGAGTGCATCAATCCAACTTCAGCATGGAGGGCTTCGTTGAGAGGCCTGCGCTGGAGGATCTGGTCACTCTTGGAAAGCGGCATGCCGTGCCAGTATTTGAGGACCAGGGAACCGGACTTATTCTTTCGCTGGAACAATTTGGAATCAGCGGCGAAGAGACTTTGAGCGAGTGCCTAAAACACGATTGCGATTTAGTTGCGGCGAGTGGCGACAAACTATTGGGCGGTCCTCAGTGCGGAATATTAATTGGCAGAAAGGGATTGATCGATCGCATTAAGCAGAGCCCACTCTATAGGGCATTTCGCGTGGACAAGCTAACCCTCGCGGCGCTTGAGGGCACGCTGATCGATTACCTCGTGGATGATCCGGGCCTGATCCCGATTGTGCGGATGCTAAACATTCTTCCGCTTGAAGTATGCAGTCGATGCGAATGGATCAAGGCCAGAATTGACAACCCGGAATTGTCGGTCGAGATTGTGCCGGTAACTAGCCTGATCGGTGGCGGGACGACTCCTAAAGCGGGGTTGAGCAGCCATGCTCTTTCGCTGGCTCACTCACAAATGAGCTCTGCGGCTCTCGCGCTGGCATTGCGCCACGCAGAAACGCCCGTCATTGGCCGAATTGAGGACGACCGCGTGTTACTGGACCTGCGCACCGTCGATCCTGATTCCGATCCGCTCCTGCTAGCTGCGATTCAGGACCAACTATCAGTGATTCAATCACACGCGGATACGTCTGGCACATAAGCGATGACCCTCGATCCCAAGCCTAGCCCATCGACGCCATTCTTTGACGTTGCTGTGCCGCGCAGGTCAGTCGTAGTTGGTACTGCCGGTCACATTGACCATGGCAAGACGGCGCTGATCCGCGCCTTAACTGGCATCGACACAGATCGACTCCCAGAAGAGAAGCGCCGAGGCATTACGGTTGACCTGGGCTTTGCTGCGCTTGATGCTATAGCGTCGGACGGGGCTAATTTGCGGCTGGGCTTTATCGACGTTCCGGGACATGCGCTGTTCGTAAGAAACATGCTTGCAGGCACGGGCGGTATCGACGCGATCATGCTGGTTATTTCCGCTGAGGAGGGCGTGAAACCACAAACCGAGGAGCACTTGGCGATCTGTACGATGTTGGGAATTGAACGCGGCCTTACCGTGATCACAAAGACCGATGCGGTAAGTGCTGCGAGATTGGATGAAGTCCGCGAGTCTGTGAGGCGGTTTCTCAAACATACAGTTCTCGACGAGGCCATTTCGCCAGTCGTTCCTGTGAGCGCGCATTCTGGAGAAGGCCTGGAGATGCTTCGGCAGCAGCTCGCATTGATTGCTTCGCAGGTGCCGCGAAGGGATACGCACCGCGCGACTCGACTTCCTCTGGACCGAGCGTTTGTGATGAAGGGCTTCGGAACGGTCGTCACCGGGACATTGATGGCTGGGGCGCTGAAGAACGGTCAAGCCTTAGCAGTTGAGCCTGGCGGTCGCACGGTTCGACTACGCGGGATACAAGTTCATAATCGCTCCGAGGGACAGGCCGAGGCTGGATCTCGTGTTGCGCTGAACCTTACCGGAGTGGAGGCTTCTGCACTACGCCGTGGCGACACTCTGGTCGAACCAACGACTATTAGATCGGTCGACACGATTGATGTCGAGGTGACTCTTCTGCCTCACGCGCCAGAACTGAAACACAGGTCTAGCCTTCACTTCCACGCATTCGCTTCTGAAGCCATGGCGACGGTTTTTCTTTATGAATATCAGGCTGCCGTACCGGGGAGCACACGGTTAATGCGGCTCAGCCTGAGCAAGCCTATTGTGTTGCTTCCCGGCGACCGATTTGTGATTCGTCAAAGCTCGCCCGCCATGACTATCGGTGGTGGGCGAGTGCTGGACGCTCATCCGCTCGCGAATCTCCGCAAATCCAAGTGCATGGCATGGCTGATTGATCTCAAGAGCGCAAGCCTCGAAGAACAGCTTCTGCTCCGCATTTCGCGACGCGGTATGGATGGAAGCTCTGTGAACCATCTCGTCAGTGAGACAGGGATCAGGGCTGACAGAATCGCGATGCTGTTGGAGTCGGCGGGGCTGCAAGATGGACGACTGACTCGCATCGCTGATGATCTGCTTGCGTCGCGAGATGCGATTGAAGCCGCCGGCGCAATCGCAATGAAGGCGCTGGAGGAGCGGGTGCGAGCCGCTGGATTGGAAGGGCTCAAGCGATCGGAATTGAGAAGCCAGTGCCGTCTGAGCGTTGCGATGTGCGACTTCATTGTTGATAAGCTATCCAGGGAAGAAAAGCTGCGAATCGAGGGGGAGTTTGTTTTTCCTTTTCAATTCGACCGCGTGTTGCTCGCTAAGGACATACAGCTGCTGATCGCGATTGCTGCCAGCTACGAATCTGGCGGCTTAACGCCTGCGACAACGGAAGAGACTTCGCTCAAGCTCGGTATTGATCGGGTTGAGATGCGCAGATTGATGACGCTGCTATTGCGTGAGAAGACGCTGGTGAAGCTCGGCAGCGACGCTATCTGTGTACACCATGGCGCTCTCGAGAAACTGAGGGCTCAGATTGGAGCTCTGCATGGCGAGGTGATCGATGTGGCCCGGTTTAAACAGCTCACAGGGCTATCGCGCAAATTTGCGATACCTCTACTGGAATACCTGGACCGGGAGCGTGTTACACGGCGAATGGGAGAGCATCGAATCGTCCTTTAACAAAGGACCGCAACGGCGCACATGCTGTGCTTGAGAGACCCGTAATGACAAGAAGATTTCTTGCGGGGGCGTGTTCATCGGTTTGTTCTTGCGTGCTATAGTGCGGAATATCAGAGGGGGCTAGGCGCGAGCCATGACGGCCGACAAGACCAAGATCAAGGTTGTTGAAGATGCCGACGCGTCTGGCGAAGTAGCGCAAGTCTACGATGAATGGCGCGCGCAGTCAGGGCGCCAACAAATGCCGGGCATTCTGAAGTGCTTCAGCCACCGGCCCGATTTTCTTCGCGAAGTGATGAGCTTCAGCAATACCGTGCATTTCTCTCAGGGACATCTGGATCGCCGGACGAAGGAGGCCATTGCAAGCTGGGTTTCGTGGCTCAACCGTTGCCCATATTGACTGGACTCACATGCTTACTTCCTGCGTGTACAGGGAGCAGAAGAGAAGACGGTACAAGCGCTGGCACAAGGCAATCTTGACGACGCGGGCTTAAGCGACGCCGAGCGGGCGCTGCTTGAGTATGTGACAAAGGTGACCGAGGCGGCGTATCGCACGACATCGGAAGACGTGCAAACGCTTCGAGGCCACGGATGGACCGAGCCGCAGATTGCTGAGGCTGTTTACATCACCGCGATGTTCGCTTTTTTCAACCGTGTTGCGGATGCCTTCGGAATTTCGCCACAAGGCTATCTTGATACGAATGCGATGACGAAGTAACTTCGTTCGTCCTGTAAGTTCCAACCCACGTCGAGAGACGACGCGGCTAATCTTTGAGATGGGGTGCGAGATGAAGCTAACGGTGTCGGCGATAACCGTCATGGTGTTGGCTGGTTTGGTATGCGAGAGAACGACGCTCGGTCAGACGCCCGCGGCTCCCCAAGCCAGCGTGACTACAGTAGCGGGTGAAGTCCAGGGGAGCTATGAACGGATCAAGCCGAACGTAATGAAGGCAGCGGACAAGATGCCGCCAGCGGACTATGTTTACAAGCCGACGCCTGACATCCGCACATTCGCCCGGGTCGTAAATCATGTGACCGAAGCCCAGTTTCGCAGCTGTGGAGCGATGAACGGCAAGGATCAGAATGATTGGACGAAGCCGCCTGCCGATACCGCCGACAAGGCAACAATCATAGACGCGCTGAAGGCGTCGTTCGCAGAGTGCGACAAAGCATTTGCCTCGCTGACCGACGCTAACATGTCAGAGATGAAGCCAGTGGGGCCGGTGAAACGCTCGCGCATCGGGCTGGCGTGGGGAACTGTCTCGCACGATAACGAGCAATATGCCACGCTGGCCCTGTACCTGCGCCTGAAGGGGCTCGTGCCTCCCAGTAGCGAGAAATAGAGGGCTGCTGGAAGTGTTGAGTGCGGATTTCGTCCGCTACTTTAGCTCTGGATACCGTGAATAAATAAGGTGCTGGTCTGCCGGCGATAGTTGCGCCAGCGGCGACGGCTTATCTTGCGGCCGTGTACCTTTCTGATTGAGCACGTTCATAAGACTCCACTCGCGCTGGAGCACCTGCGGTTCCTGTGCGGGCAGATCATATCGCGTAAAGTCAATGACCGAGGCTGCGGTGCCGGCGACCCAGTTACGCAGCGTAGCCAGGCGAAATTCCTTGTTCATGAACCATTTGATTTCGAGATCTTTTTCTGAACCGGGTGCACCCGTACCTTTGGCATCAAATCTATAGTTCAGCTTCGCATTGGTTGGATTATGCTCGCGCCACTTCATACCGAAGTCGCCTTCGGTCAGCACGCTCGTGTCCGGCCACCTCTCTCTGACCGCCTGCAACCAATATGCAAGGTCTTCGTCGTGGCCAACTGACACCTCCCAGATCCCGGTCACCCATCCAAAACCGTTTAAGGCATGCCCCGTATCAAAATGCATCGCAGTGGTATCCATCATTTCCTTGCGGCCTACCGCCGGTCCAAGGTTTCCGACCGTCTCGATTGGCCCGACTCCCATTCGACTGTTGAAGCCACCCTCAAAGCCATTCCGTCGCGCGGCCAGAAAGTCGCAGGTCCAGCCGTCAAGACATACGCAATCGATAAAGTCCGCTTTGCTTTGCGCAGGCTTGAGATAGTGCTCGGTGCTCGGGTAGTAGGGATAGCAGATGCCGCCGTCGCCGTCTCCGTTGTCGATCCCGTGCTGACTCCAGATCTGGCCCTGGCAAACGTGGACGCCTTCATCTTTGGCGAGAAAGTTCTGATTCTTTGCATCCATAAAACCGGCCACCAGGCATTTTGGCCGGTAGCCATTTCCCACCATGGCAGAGACCATCTGCAGCGCTTTGTGAATAGTTACGCGGTTGTTCTCGCGCGTGTCGAACATTGGCGCGAAGTAGCCACCCGGAATGAAGGTAATTTCATCGCCGTACTTATCGTGATATGACGCCAGCAGCCGCCGAGCATCTTTATATTGCTGACGGTTGTCATTCAGGGCCAGCCAGCTGATCGCCCAGGTCATCTTCCCACCGGGGCAGCCGCGTTCAAATGCTTCCCGTCTCGAACGAATTTTCGCAATACTGTTGTCGGGTACTTCGTCTTCCCCGATGGACCGAGTAGGAGTGACTTCGATCTGATTCACGCGCACGACCGAGACATGAGTAATGAATCGCCCTTGCAGTGGAGTTGCCGCGTAGGCGAGAGCGCTTTGATTCCTTGCGAGTGCGAAGGAAGCGGCGGTTCCCGCTGCCCTGCCCAGGAATTTACGTCTGTTCATTGATTCCCTCGTCGGTTCGAAATTCCCATTACTTCGTTCATCATTGACCCGGCAGAAAAATTTCAGAGGCTGTAGGTCAAAGAACCTTTCAATGCGCCCATGAGTGTCTCACGAGGGGCGGAGAAGCTTTGGTGAACTCGCGCGTCCACAGGATGAACAACAAGCTTCATTTAGTGAATAACTTCTGTGCTGATATTAACTGGTTGCGCACCTGAAGTAGGGCATTTATTTTCAATGAGATGAAAACGAAGTGATTCCTGTGTTTTGATGTGATCCGGGTTAGCTTTAAATCTGATCGAAGTATCGCCTTTTGAGTTATTATTTCGACCGTATTCGAATTCCAACATTTTCCTGCTATGTAAAGGACGTTATTGCTACCAACAATTTCCCGCCACTTAACCAGATGCGCTGAGAAGGTGGGGAAAAGTTCAGACAACAGCGCTCCCTTAACTGAATGCTCGGGTGTCGAGGTGCCCGGTCACGATTTTTTGGTGAATCGCAGTCGCGTTGATGACGTGATGTTGAGTTAAGTGAGTTCAGTCGCGCGACTCATGCGGGCCCCTACAGATTTGAAGAGCTCAGTGCGCCGAGCGGCCGTCTGGCAATCAGCGGTCAACCTTCCCGTACCTGTGCGCTTCGCTGAAGAAGAGCAGCGGACAGTTAATGCTGGTCCACTTCAGTGTTTCCCCACGTACCGATGGAACAGATGTCTTTAGTCAAATCGTAGCTCTCTGTGGTCCTGTCGTCTCCCTTTTTACGCAGATGTTGCTTGGGCCCTATCCTGGTCGATTGGTCGTGCATTTGTGCGCGCGATTTGACGAGGACACTCAACGCCCTACGGATGGATGAATGGCGGCAACACTACTTTCATGAAATGCGAGGTGTTCCTTGAAAAAGATCTTTCTGGTCTCAGCGACGGCAATTTTAGTGGCGCTTACGGGATGCTCTGAAAAAACTATTCCCTATCTCACAGCAATAGCGATTCAGCCGGGCAGCCAATCCGTGGTTGCGGGAAATACGCAGCAGTTCACTGCGACGGGGACGTTCAGTGATGGTTCGTCGCAGGACATTTCGCAGATAGCGATCTGGACCTCGTCGACCAAGCCTGTCGCGACCGTGGGTCCGCAGGGACTCGCTACAACTTACGAGCAAGGCACTTCGACGATTTCCGCTACTTTTCCAGCGGCCGCCGGCGTGGTTACCGGTTCAACCGTACTCACGGTTACGCCGCCGACGCTGATAGGTATTGTAGTGGCGGATGCCTCGACTATCGTTCCCGGCCCAACTCCGTCCACTGCCAAGATCGGCAAGGGAACCAGCCATCAATTCGTAGCGTACGGAGTGTACACGGACGGCGGGGAACGCCGGATGACGGGCTTGACCTGGGCGACGAATCCAACGCCAAGCGCGGTTGCGACGGTTAGCAGTACCGGACGTGCCACTGGCCTGGCCGCGGGCACGGTGAAGGTCATGGCAACGGATGCGGCAACCAACGTGTTTGGTGTCGCCACTCTGAACGTGACCGATGCAACCATCACCAGCATCACAGTTTCGCCGGTGACTCAAACAATCGCTCCGTCCACAATATTGAACTTTAAAGCGTTGGCCTTGTTGACCGACCAGACGACGCAGGACATTACTGCGGACGCGGCCTGGAGCAGCACATTGCCTTCGGTGGCCACTGTGGACACAGGGGGAGTCGCTCTTGGAGTGGCCCAGGGCGCTACTTCGATTCAGGCTTCCATGAGCAGTGTGACCGGTGCGGCACCACTGAACGTAAGTTCGGCCACGCTGACCTCGATCGCGCTCCTCCCGACTGTTGCTGGCGGTACGACCGGCTCAACCCTGCCAGCTTCAACGGGTGTTGCGATCGGCTCAACCCTATTATTCCAAGCGGTTGGCACGTTCAGTGATGGAACGAAACAGCCCATCAATCTAGCCTCAACGTGGAGCATGACACCGACCGACGGATCGATTGCCACCGTAGACAAGACGGGGGTGGTAACCGGGGTAGCGGCGGGATCAGCTACGGTGAAGGTACAGTTGGGCGCGGTCTCCCAGACCGCCGTACTTGCCGTGCAGAACCTGACGTCGATTGCGGTTACGCCCGGTCCTGTCAGCCTCGCACCGGGGTCCTCGGCAGCGTTTGACGCCGTCGCTACGCTCGCAGACGGAACGAAGCAGGATGTCACCTCCTCAGTCACATGGATCTCAACGACTCCGGCTACTGCGACTATCAGCGGCTCCGTTGGCTCGGCGGGATGGGCAACCGCCATCACCTCGGGCGCGACCACGATCGCCGCGGTCCTCGACTCACAAAGGGGCGTTTCCCTCTTGACTGTGTCGAGTGCCACCCTACAATCACTGGCCGTCACAACACTCGCCAAAACACCCGCGCCTCAGAGCATTGCGTTGGGCACAACACTACAGTTCATAGCCACGGGAACCTTCAGCGATGCGACAACTCAAGACCTCACCTATCAGTCGACCTGGTCCTCAGCAAATGTTGGGGTGGCTGTGGTGAGCGGAACTGGGTTGGCTACTAGCACGGGGGTGGGAGCAACCACTGTGACGGCCGCAGCCAGCATAAACGGAAGTTCCGCGACCGACAAAATGGTTCTCACTGTGCATTGAAGCACCAAACCGTCTGGGGAGGCTCAGCGAAGCCTCCCAGACGAAATAGCCCACGAGGCGCTCGGGTTTTGACAGACCCTGGCTGGTGATCAAGATTGCTGGATCATTACGAGTTACGGAGGAATTTGATGAAGCTGAAAACTGCACTTATCACTATGGCCGTAATGTTGCTAGGCCCCGCGGCATGGTCGCAGGAGAGCCCGAAGTGGGAGATTGCGCTCGACTATTCCCGCGTGCACTTTCAAGCGATCGACTATGAGACCTTGCATTATGAGTTCGGCCAATATTGGACTTTGAACGGTGGCGGCGGCTCTGTCGATTACAACTTCAACAGCAAGTTTGGATTGAAGGCGGAAGTGCTGGACTACGCCAGTCAGAACCGGCCGGTGACCTTACCGCCAGGGGTTGTGTTCAATCCGATCGGTGCTACTGCCTCCATCTCGGGCAATCTGTTCACATACATGATCGGCCCACAGTTCGGCAGGCGCTTCGGCAAGGTTCGTCCCTATGGCCAAGTCCTCTTTGGCGGCGCGCACAGCTCTGTCTATCAGAATATCTTTGATCAACTTGGCTTCGTGCAGTTGGGCGCGCGCCCAAGTGGGAGAGGATGGGCAGGTGACGCTGGTGTCGGCCTCGACTTCGCGGTCAGCGACCATTTCTCCATTCGACCTTTCGAAGTAAGCTACCTCTGGACGGACGTCAAGAATCCCCTCAGCGTTTATCAGAACAGCTATCGCTATGTTGGTGGTGCCGTCTTCACCTTTGGGGGCAAGCCTCCTGTTATGCCCACATCCACCTGCTCGGCAACTCCAGCGAGCGTGATGGTGGGTGAACCTGTAACTGTGACCGCTAGTGGAAATAACTACAATCCAAAGCACGCTCTTAGTTATGCGTGGACGAGTGCCGGCGCGAAGCTCTCAGCTACTGACACGCAGACGGTCACGGTGGATACAGCAGGGATGTCGGAAGGCACTCACACTGCAGACGCTACGATAACCGACCCCAAGGGGCCGAAGAACTACAACGTATCCCACTGCGGAGCCAACTTCAACGTAAACGTTCCGCATAATCCGCCACAGGTAACCTGCTCCGCCAACCCGAGCACAGTGAAGCCCGGTGAAGCTGCCACAATCACAGCGAGCGCGACCAGCCCAGATAACTCACCTATTGCTACCTATGCATACACAGCTACGGGTGGCGCGGTGAGCGGGAGTGGAACTACAGCTACTCTCGACACCACTGGTAATCCGGGAGGACCGGCCAGCGTGACGGTGACAGCAACAGATGCTCGTGGCCTGACCGGCACGTGCACGGCGGCCGTTACCGTAACTGCTCCTCCTCCGCCGGTGATCACTTGCGTTTCAATCGAAGAGTGGGGCGAGTGCACCTTCGAAAAGAATCCCAAGAAGCCGTGGCGTGTAGACAACGACTGCAAGGACACCCTCGACAAACTTGCTCTTCGCCTGCAACAACAGCCCAATGGCAAGCTGCACATTGTTGGTTACACAGACGAGAAGGAGGTTGTTAAGGAGAAGACGCTGGGTGCGCAACGCTCAGTCAACGTGAAGTACTACCTCACCACCGATGGACCGACGAAGTCCGATGCCAGCCGTATTGTGCCTCGCGACGGCGGTACCAAGGGTAAATCGACCCGCTTCTACTTTGTGCAAGACGGAACGATGTGCTCTGGGCAGTCCGATGAGGGTACTGTAGTCGACGAAAGTGCGGTCCAAGGACAATCGCGCACGGGTCCCGCACCGAAGAAGTCCCACAAGGCCAAGCCTGCGGCGCCTCCAGCGCAATAGGTGAACGTACTGGTCAAACTGCCGGCCGGTGAATGCCATTTGGCAATCACCGGCCTTCTTCTTGCGTTGAGGCGCGATTCAGAAACTCGCGGGGCGCTGGGCTTTGTTTTCTATGACGTAAGCATGATGCCGTGAAGTAGTCAGCTGTCGTCCTTGCACTTTTGCAGCATGCTTACTGCCGCTTTCTATGGGGACGCAAACACCAAATCGAAATATCATCTATACAGCACCCCAATTACTAGACGGATGGAGTTCTGCGGAATGCATAAAGTTCCTGGCATACATGCGAAGCTGCTGTTTTGTGTGGCGTTATTACTGGCAATTCCCTGCTTTGCATCCGATTGGCAAATGATTGGTCCGGAGGGCGGTAATGTGCGCAGCCTGGCCTACGATCCGAGCAATCCCGGTCACATTCTGCTAGGCACCAGCGTTGGCCAGATATTTGCGTCGCAGGACGGCGGCACCTCATGGGAGATGTTTGCCCACTTAGGATCGGCCGACGATTACGTGATCGATCACATCGTTTTTGACCCGACGAATCCAGCGACCATTTTCGCAGCGGGGTGGGGCTTGTTCCATGACTCAGAGGGCGACGTCTTTCGCTCCGATGATGGCGGCCACACGTGGCGGGCATTGGAGGGCGCGCACGGCAAGTCCATCCGCGCCTTTGCGATGTCGCCCAGTGATCACAACACTCTCGTATTCGGTGCGCTGGATGGCGTGTTCCGCTCCCGCGATGGGGGAGCAACCTGGGCAAGAATGACACCGGAGAATCCTGAGGTTCTTGAGAACCACTCATCCATGAAGAACTTCGTCTCGGTCGCCGTTGATCCGCAGAATCCGGACATCGTGTACGCGGGCACGCGGCACCTGGCCTGGAAGACAACGGACGCGGGAGAGCATTGGCACAACACCAAGGATGGAATGCTGGATGATTCGGATGTCTTCAGCATTATCGTTGACCCGAAGACGCCTTCGCGCGTGTATGCCAGCGCATGTTCGGGGATCTACAGGAGTGACAACGGCGCGGACCTCTTTCACCGCGTGCAGGGCCTTCCCCACTCGGCCATCCGCACGCGGGTGCTGAAGCAGGATCCCGTGCGTCCATCGATTGTCTACGCCGGCACCACCGGGGGGCTTTGGAAGACAGTGGATGGCGGCGTAAAGTGGGCACTGGTGTCATCGGCCGACGTGATTGTGAATGACGTGCTGATCGATCCGCGCAATCCCGATCGAGTGTTGCTTGCAACAGATCTCAGAGGAGTGCTTGCAAGCGACGACGGCTTTGTTCACAACACAGCATCGAACCGTGGCTTTTCACGGCGTGTGGTAGGCGCCCTGGTCGTGGATCAGAAAAATCCAACTCACTTGTACGCGGGCGTTGCGAACGACCGAGCGATGGGTGGACTTTTTGTGTCAGAAGATTCCGGCAAGAGCTGGCGTCAATCGAGCCGTGGACTAGCTGATCGTGACATCCTGACCTTGCAACAGTCCAGTGACGGAGTGTTATTCGCGGGAACCAATCACGGAATTCTCTTTTTGCCAGTGACAGCCGGCTCGTGGCAGCCCGCCAGCATGATCGCAGGGCCGATGCCGCAAGGGCAGCCAGCAGCAGTCGCGCCACAGCCTGTCGCTCGCAAAGGAAAGGCACCTGCGGCCAAGCCGAAAACTCCAAGTGAGCCAGTCATTCCCGACGCCACTGCACCGCGTGTACGCGCACTCCAGATCGGAGAAAACGTTTGGTATGCAGCCACGAACGAAGGACTCTTTCTAAGCGTAGACCACGGGCGCAAATGGTATAGGCAAGATGTTGAAGGTGAACGCGACTTCAAAGATGTGAGCGGCTACGAGGACGGCACCGCAACACTTATCGGTCATAAGGGCGGGTTTATTTCGCGGGACTGGGGCAAAACCTGGAAGGCTGTGACACTTCCCTGGCAGGTGACGGAGTTGTACAGCTTGACTTCGATGCCCGATTCTTCCATCTGGCTGGGCTCACACGAGGGCGCACTGCGATCGGCTGATGGTGGCAATACGTGGCGGCCGGTGACGGGCGGCTTGCCGAAGAGTGACGTCCTGGCAGTGCGCTACGACGCGGAGAGTCAACGACTATTGGCCACTACGCAGCATGGATATGGCGTATTCGAAAGTAGGGATCTGGGCAAGACGTGGCAGAAGGCGCCCGACGCGCCCTTTATCGTTCGTTGGGCGATGAACTACCAGGGTCGCCTGTTGGCAGGGTCGGCATACAACGGATTGCTACTGCAAGGGGACGTGTCAGCGACCGCAGCTTCGACCAGATAAATAGGAAGGTGCTTCGATCGACCGCGGCCGGAGTTAACATTCGCATGCCCTGAGCGGATGGCGACTTCGGAGCTGCCTACGATCGGTGTCAGTCTGCATCAACTTGCTACTCGCTCGTTTGGTGCAATTGGTTGTGAAGGTGAACGCCACGGCTGGCAGCAATATTTTGAATACGACGCACATTAAGTCGAATATGCAAGACCTGGTGTGGCAAAACAACTATGCGACTCTGACAACAGCGGTCCGCTAGGTTCTATCGCAGGGGAGTTCCTTCCCGAATTTCGTCCGTAGCTTGCTTCACAACGGACTGACCTGCATTCACGTCCCCGCGAATGGCAATCTGGTCGCCTGATGCGGGCCCCTTGTGGACGTTAACCCAATGCGCACGGCCATTGACAGAAGTAATGACAAAAGTGCGCTCCGTTGTAGTGACCACGCTCGAGCTAGGAACGAACAACAGATTGTCGCTAGTGGACACAGGCCACTCGACGGTTGGATACATTCCAGGTGAAAGCGAGCCGTCCCCATTGAGAACGTCTAATTCCACCATCATGGCGCGGCTTTGCGTGTCGAGCGATTCAGGAATTCGGGCAATCGTACCGAAATAATTCTTTCCGGGGTGAGCGGGCACGCGGAAGGCGACTTGCTTTCCGCGAGTGAGATTTCCGACGTAGGCCTCAGGGACGGGGACCACAAGCCGAAGGTGTGATGTCTGCTGCAGCCGGAGGAGTGCCTGACGGCTTGCGGCGGTTACCATCATACCCGGGTGAACCAGTCGCTCGGTGATGATCCCGTCGAAGGGCGCGATCACATGCAAGTAAGCCTGCATCTCCTTCGTCGAAAGCAACTGGCTGGAGGCAGCCTTGGTTGAGGCTTCTCGCGCTTGAACGATATCTTCAGCGGCTTCCTTTTGCTTCTGAGCCTGGACCAGTTCGTTGCCGGCAACGGCGCCTGGAGTCTTGGCAGCTTCCAGAAGGCGCTCATAAGTGCTTGCGGCACCAACCGCATTCGCCTTCGCCTGGGCGACGTCTGCCTCTGCCTGGCGGAGTGCAGCCTCGGTTGCGCTCGTCTGTGAACTCATTTCCGGTGCGGAGAGGATAATTAGAAGTTGGCCGCGCCGCACCTTGCTGCCGCGATCGACAAGAACCTTCTCAACATAGCCCGGCACTCGCGCCTCGATCTCCGTTTGAAGAAACGGTGTGAGTTCCGCCGTCAGAGGGACTGTGCGTGAAAGGCTGCGGCTCTCGACCTTAACCATCGCAATCTTGGTAGCGCTTTGCCCTGAACTTAAATGGAAACAGATGGGTAGCAGCAGAGCAACGGCAGCTTTAGGAATTTGCATAGTAGCGACTCGTTGGATCTTCAGGGTTGAGTGAGTTGGACTGCGTTTTGGCGTTGCCTTGCAGCACCGCATACATGGTTGGCAGAACGGTAAGGGTAGTGATTGTAGAGAAAAGCAGACCACCTATGACCGCTCGACCTAGTGGCGCGGATTGTGCGCCACCTTCGCCGAAGCCAATCGCCATCGGAAGCATGCCGCAGATCATCGCCGTGGCTGTCATCAGAATGGCGCGCAGACGACCTGGTCGCTCCGTCCAGTGCAGAAGCCACAGACGTCCTTCTCTTTATGACGGGCATGCTCCGCAAAGCTCACAAGGAGAATGGAGTTTGCAACGGAGATGCCAACTGCCATGATGGCTCCCATGAACGACTGAATATTCAGCGTTGTGCGAGTAAGTAACAGACATAAGTCACTACTCCAACAAGAACGCCTGGGACCATCGATAAAACGGCCAAGGGAAGGCGAATGGATTGGAAGTTCGCCATCAGAAGCAGAAAGATCGTCGCAATGGCGAGAAGCAGACCGATGCGCAGCCCAGAGATCGTTTCTTCCAGGGCAGGAATCTGGCCGCGCACTACTACCGCAACTCCCTTGGGCGGCGCTACGACCTTCTTCAATGCGTCGATTATTCTCTTCTGCGCTTCTCCGAGTGCAATGCCGTGAAGGTTTGCAGTGACGCTAACGATACGCTGGCCGCTAAAGCGCTCGATCATCTCCGGCATTGTTCCGGTCTGCAGGGTGGCAACTTGATCAAGTTGGGGCTGCATCTGCCCATCGCGCATGACGGGTAGCACCGACAGAGCAGCTAGACCCTGAATGCGATTGGATGGAACCTGAACCTGAATCTGAAAAGCGTTGCCAGTTCTGGGGTCGCGCCAGTAGTTTGGAGCTGTGAAACGCGAGGAGCCCGTTGCCGGCACAAGTGATGTTGTGACATCGGCCATGGTCAGACCGAACTGACCAGCATAATCGCGATCGATCTTGATCTCAGCGGTGGGATATTGCTGCGCCTGAACGACCGAAATGTCGCGCAGGAATGGGAGCTTCTGCAGCTCAGCTTCGACCTTAGAAAGATATGCGTAGTCCTGATCCAGGTCGATGCCTTGCACATCGATCTGAACCGGCGTTGGCGAACCGAAGCTCATGACCTGAGAGACGATATCGCCTCCTTCGAACGACATCTGCAGATTTGGCATCTGCTTCTGAAATGAAGCCCGCAGATCCTCACGCAACTGCTCATCGTTGGGGTGGCCGCTGGAAAGCTGGACCTGTACGATTGCTTCCTCGGGACCGGCCGTAAACAAGTGAATCAAATTCACCGGATAGCTCGACGGCTGTACACCTACGTAGTCGGAGATGGTTGCCACGTTTTTCCCGCCCGCTACCTTACGGATAAGATCCAGCGCGTGAAGTAGCTGTGGCTCCGTCTCTTCGATGCGCGTTCCAATCGGAGCCTTGATCCGCATTCTCAAAACAGGACCGTTGGCGTCAGGAAAAATCTCCGTGCCCAGAAATGGTGACAACACAAATAGCAGCAGTGCACAGACGGCGAAGTAACCAACGACAACTATGCGGCTGCTCCTGAGGGCGCGATTCAGGTAGCCCTCATACCAGAGACGAAGACGCCCAAAGCGTCCTTCGTTCTCTTCGCCGTGGTGCGATTCTGACATCATCCACACAGCAAAGACTGGCACCAGAGTGCTCGAAAGCAGGTACGACGCGATCATCGCGAAGCCAACGGCCAGCGACAGCGGCGTAAAGAGCTGGCGTCCGACGCCCTTCATAAAAAAGGAGGGCACAAATACGGCGAGCACGCAGAGCATGGAGAGCAGCCGAGCAATGATAGTGCGCTTGCATGCCTCCAGAACGGCTTGCGCTCTCGACACTCCAGGAAGCATCTGGGTATGGATGTTCTCGATCTCGACGGTAGCTTCGTCGACGAGCACACCGACAGCGAGAGCCAGGCCGCCCAGGGTCATGATGTTGAGGGTCTGCCCGACAGCCCACAGCGCAACGACAGCGGTGAACAGCGCGAAGGGAATATTCGCTACTACAATCAGGGCTCCACGCCAGTCGCGCAGGAAGAGAAATACTACGAGGCCAGTCAGCAGTGCACCGAGCAGCGCTTCCTGTATCAGCCCGCTGATTGCGTTGGAGACATAGCCTGACTGATCGAAGGCGAGCCGGACATCAACGTCATCTGGAATGGCTTTTTTGAAGCTCGGGATCGCCGCTTTGACCGCTTTAATGACGGAGAGCGTCGATGCATCGGAACGCTTAGTAACCGGGATGTACACCGTGCGCTTTCCGTCCACGTGTGCATATGCCGTGACGATGTCGGTGCCGTTCTCGATGGTCCCGATATCGCGGAGGTAGACGTTGGCGCCTGAGCGAGGATGGATGGGCGCATTCATCAACTCGGAAAGATCGGATCCTAACGCCGAGTTCGTTCGCACAATGCGATTGAGCGACCCGTCGTACAGATTGCCTGATGGAACTACAACCGTCCCACTGCTTACAGCCGCGATCGCCTGCTCAGGTGAGATGCCATATTGCTTCAGCTTGTCGGGATCGAGATTAATAACGATCGTTCTCTGATTGCCGCCGAAGGGTGGAGGTGCGGACAGGCCGGGAAGTGTGGCGAAGAGCGGACGCACTTGATTTAGAGCGAAATTCTGCAGTTCGCCTTGTGAATGAGTGCTGCTTGAGAAAAGAAGCAGACCCACAGCAACGCTGCCCGGGTCAAAGCGGGTGATGAAAGGTGGGACAGTGCCGGGCGGCATGAAGGCGCGCGCACGATTGACGTATCCGACAGTCTCGGCCATCGCCTGTTCCATGTTCGTGCCTTCACGGAACGTCAGCTTCATCAAGGCAGCACCTTGAATGCTCTTGCTATCGACGGACTCAATGCCGGTGATGTAGAGAAAATGATACTCGTAGTAGTAAGTGAGATATCCCTCCATCTGGGCCGGGTTCATTCCACCGTAAGGCTGGGCTACATAGATGACGGGGTTGCCCACCTGGGGGAAAATGTCCATCGGCATGCGCCCCACAGCCATAAAGAATCCCGCGATGACCGCAAGCAACGCGACAATCACGGTAAGGGGACGGCTAAGAGCTGCAAGAACAAGACGCATGCCTGATCTAATCCTTTAGCGACTGACTTCCTGCAGGAAAGGTTGCAGGTCTCCACGGATGTATTGAATTTTCAGGAAGGCGCGCCACACATTCAGACGCGCGATGGAGTTGTCGATATCGGCCTGCACAAGCAATCGCTGCGCCTGAGCCACATCGTCGATCGCTACTAGGCCTGCTTTGTATCGCGCCGTCGCCTGATCAAGAGCTGTTTGCGCGTCCTGCAACTGCACAGGCGTGTTCTGCGCGATGGTCGTGGCCGCACGAAGTTCCGCGAGCGCCTGTTCAAACTGCTCTCTCAGATTTCTCGCGGTCAGGTCTTCATTTGCTCTTGCCGCCTTTGTCAATGATTCCTGCATCGCAGCCTTCGCGTGGATGCTGGCAAAGTCCATCACCGGGAAAGTGATATTCACGCCCACTACATAGTTGCCAACGTTGGGGGCCAGCCCGTTAGCGCCGGAGAGTCGATCTCCGTTTGTTTCCGCACCTGTGCCACGTGCGTACGCTGAGCCCTCAAGATTGAACAGCGGAACCCAGCTTCGTTCAAGCGCTTTCAGCTGCGCTTCATTCTCTGCGGACGCCGCCTTATGTTCAGCCATCAGCGGGTTTGAATCTGGCGTGAACGATGCATTCTCGCCCATAATCTCAGGAGCTTTGGTCAACAGCTTTTGATCAGTAGCGGAAGAGATTGCCGAACCGCTTTCGAACTTCCGCAGCGTGGCAAGGCTTGAATCGACTGCCTGTTGCGCAAGAGCCAGTTGGTTGGCCGATGCTGCTTTTTCAGCATCAACACGCGATTCATCCGCACCAGGCCGAAGCTCTGCCGCTGCCAATGCGTGTATGCGTCCTCTCAGCGTCTCCCAGTTGAGAACCGCTGTCTGCGCTGCCTTTCGCATTTGCAGTGAGGCAATTACCGACAGGTAAGCGTCGGCAGACGCCGTCTCGACTTCGAGTTGAGTCCGAAGATTGGCGGCGGCCGCGCGATCCCGCTCTGCCTCCGCGGCACGAACATTCGCGGATCGCGCTCCAAAATCAAAAGGCTGCCATACAACGAGTACACCGGCGGCGCTGCCCCAAACCGAACCGCCGTTGTTGGTACCAATGACGGGCCCGGACATCGATGGAATCGTACTCTGCGGGAGCAGACTACCGAAGACATTATTTCGGGTTCCACGATTGAATTGCGCCAGAGCGTCGACACGAGGCAAATAAGCGGTGCGCGCCAGTTCAAGTCGTGCCCCTGCAGCATGCAACTCCTCTTGCGAGATTTGTATGGTGGGATAGTTCCTGGCGGCGTCCTCAACCACTGAATTGAGCGTGAGAGGTGCCTCCGCTTGCTGTGCATCGGTCATATGCAGGAGCAGGAGCGGAAGCAATAACCCGGTTACTACAGGAGAACGCAGACGAAGAAGAGGCATTTGGCGCAAATTCCCTTCTTTCGAAGCCGTTGAGCGCTGACAAAATGAAGGTATATCGAAATTCGATAATAATGCAAGAGCACTATCTAACGAGCAGAGACTGTTAGCTGCTGGCTCGTGTCAAAGCCTGAGCTATTTGGAAGGCGGCGCGGGTGTATCTACTAGTCTTCATCCATTTCCCGTAACAATTCACGAACCTTCTCGTGGCCTTCTTTGAGAGCTCTACGGCCAGTAGCAGTGGCGGTGTACACGCGGCGTGGCCTTCCACCACCGACGGCTGCTTTCGATCGCAACAGTCCCTGAGCTTCCATGCCGTGGAGAAGCGGATACAGCGTGCCGGGACCTAAACGGTATCCATGTCGGGATAGTTCCTGGATCATCTCGAGCCCGTAGATCCGCTCCCGGCTCGCATGGTGCAGGACGTGCAGTCGAATCAGCCCCGCGAAAATGTCTCGTTGCGTTTTGGCCATGCGCTAAAGATTAGCAGCCCCTGTCATCCTTTCGTGGGGTTTTCCGGGGCTATTTCGCCTTTAAGACATTAGTGCGTAGCGGTCTCCTAACTACCGACGCATTGCTGCTTGCCGAAGCTACCGTTTTCATGTCGTTACCGAGTTCCTGGCAAAGCATCAAATGTCATCCAGAGCGTGATCCGCCTTTGCATTTTCCCCATTCCAAATTTTCTTTGAAGTCCAGGGCTTTGCCTCGCCTGCCCAGAAGCGGTCTGAAGCTGGCAGGCCCAGTGGCAGCCATGCCGCAGAACAGAGGTAGAGGCTTCCGGTGGAGATATACGGTTCCGCAATGGCGGGTTGATGTCCATAGAAGCCAATCTGCAGCCAGCCTTTCTCGTCGAAAGTTCCGGGCGCGTCAATCATGCGGTGCATGACGGCGGTGAGTGCGCAACGCACTTGCTCCGGCTCCACGCCGTCGGGAAGCTGCTTGCGCAGTGCCACCTCAGCCAGGAGCTGAAAAGCGCCGAACCGGTAGCAGAGCGATCTCCCTATGGGAGGAAATGTGCCCTCGGGGCTGATGAGGCGCTCCTGAATCGCGGCGTAACGCTGCGCCCGGGCGAGCACGGATGGCTGATAGTGATTCCAGGTGTCAGCGTATTTTGAGATGCCATCGAGAACATGCAGGAGCATTGGCTGTATGACGAAGCTGTTGTAGTAATCCCAGTGAAAGGGCGGACCGTCGCCGTAGACACCATCGCCTTTGTACCAGGAATCGACCGAGCGAAGGGCGTAGTCAATGCGCATGGGCTCCCACCGGACTCCCATGAGCGCGAGCGCCGTTTCGATGATCGCGGAAAACATAAGCCAGTTGCTGTAGCCGGGAAGTATGACGCGGGTGGACTGAAGAGCTTCAGCGAGTTGGTGCTGGGTGGAACTGCCGAGCTTCTGCCAGAGTTCCGTGGGGGCACGCAGGATGGCCAACGCGAGAAAAGCTGCATCGACGACGGGCTGCTGCCCCTTGTTGAAGTTCATGTAGTCGGGCGACGCGGGATCGGTAGCGGACTGGATCGCTTGACGCGCGAGGAGAGCGTATTGCTGACGCAGCTCCCCTTCCCGCCCTGCCGTCGACCCCGATTCAAGCCAAGGCGCAAGGCCCGTCAATAAGCGACCTACTGCTTCAAGGTAAGTGAACTGTCGGCGGTCGCCGTCGTTACCGTGGGCGGTTTCAACTGGCATCGTGGACTTGAGCTTGCGCTCGCTGAGTGCGTTCAGCACGGGATTCGAGACACGGGTGGCGATCTGGATCCAGATAGCGCGATCGTCGGGAGGAGGCGTGACCGCGGGAACGTTTTGCGCAGACGCTTCTAGAGATGTGATCGCACCTGCCACGATGCCGTTCTTCAAGAAGTTGCGGCGTGTCATCCCGACGGTATTCGTCTTCACAATCAGACAGCCTCGCATGGATGGCTTTCAATTGGGAAGTATTTCATAGAATGCCTGTCGCGGCGATGTCTCCCGAAACCCGATTCGTGAGGATGCTGGAAGATAAGCGAGAAGGCCTGGCTCGCATTCATACATTCAACGTGCAGCGGCACTTCGAGCGGAGTTTAGCCATGCCGCCATCTGTTCATGGCCCACCAGCCCTGCCTGCTGTTGCACGAGCTTTCCGTTGGAAAACACAGCGAAGTTGGGTATGCCGCGCACGTTATAGCGAGCGGACAGCTCTGGGTACTTCTCTGTATCGACTTTTAGGACCAGGGCTTTACCGGCCATCTCTGTGGCAGCGCGTGCGACTTCAGGCGCGGCCATGCGACACGGGCCACACCACTCCGCCCAGAAATCGACAAGCACGGGAACGCGCGCATCCCGCAGCACTTCGTCGAAGAGAAGAGGGTCAGCCGCTATCGGCTCGTGAATTGGCGGCAGCGGTTCCTTACATGCTCCACAGCGTCCTGAGTCCGCAAGGTGAGAGGCGGGGATGCGATTCCTGGCGCCACAGTTCTGGCAACTTCGAATGATGGGCATAATCGACCTTCAGCAGCTTAGATGTTTCTCTCGTAAGAAAAGATTGGTCGATATAGTCTCACGAGATACATAAGTACGCATCGCTTTCCGGACCTGTTCATCTAATCTGCATGGGCAAAGGATTGACTGTTTCGGTATTGGACCTGGTTGGCATGCGGGCGGACGACTCTGCCGGCGCCGCCATTGCGCGTTCTGTTGACCTGGCGCGACAGGTTGAAAAATTGGGGTACAAGCGTTACTGGCTAGCCGAACATCATTCGATCGCCGGGCTTGCCTGTTCAGCCACGCCCGTTCTAATTGGGCATGTGGCGGGGGCAACCACGACGATCCGTGTTGGCAGTGGTGGAGTGATGTTGCCGAACCACGCGCCGCTGGTGGTTGCCGAGCAGTTTGGGACCCTTGAGGCCCTCTATCCAGGTCGCATCGATCTAGGCCTGGGCCGTGCACCTGGTGGAGACATGCACACAATGCGAGCGCTACGTCGTGATCTGCAGCAGAGTGGCGACGACTTCCCCGCATTGCTCGAGGAACTACGATCCTACCTGGGACCTGAAAAACCTGGACAAGTTGTGAGAGCGATTCCAGGACAGGGGAGCAACGTTCCGATCACACTGCTGGGATCGAGCGGATTTAGCGCACAACTGGCAGCGATGCTTGGCTTGCCATTTGCATTCGCAGCGCACTTCGCCCCTGAATACTTGAAAGTGGCAACGCAGATGTACCATGAGCGATTTCAACCAAGCGCCGAACTCCGTAAGCCTCACCTGATGGTCGCGGTGCAGGTAATCGCCGCAGAGACCAACGATGCAGCACGACGATTGTTCACGACCTCGCACCAGCGTTTCCTGCGATTGATCCGGAACCAGCCCGTTGAATTATTACCCCCGGTAGATTCGATGGAACCGCTATGGCAGGACTGGGAGCGGGCGGCGGTAGAGAGCAAACTGGGTGCCGCGATCGTGGGCTCCAATGCAACAGTGAAAGCGGGACTCGAGAAGTTACTGGCAGATACCGGGGCGAACGAGGTGATCGCCGTGACGGATACCTATGAACATGCCGACCGATTGGCCTCCTATCAGCGCGTAGCCAACATTGCCTCGACGATCGTGATGACTCCGTCGCCGAGCAGCGCACTCGCCAAGGCCTAACCTCAATGCAAACAGTTGGTCTTAGGAGTGAACTATGTCAGCGCTTCTATCTCACGGTAAACATGCCGTAGAGGCTGGTATCCCGGCACCCGAATATCGCCTGCCCGCTGCCAGTCGCGTCGGCCGCGTACGTTTGGCTGTATCGAACCTCAAGGAGTCGGTAACCTTTTACACCGAGATAATTGGCCTCTTAGTCGTTCCCGCGGTACACGGGCAGGGCCCACACTTGGTTCGCCTTGGTGCGCAGAGCGGAGAAGACGTTCTGCTGGAATTGGATGGTACGCCGGGCATCCATGCAATCGGTCTGCGCAGAAGACTCGGACTCTACCACACGGCATTTCTGCTTCCGACTCGTGATGCACTAAGCAGCTTCGTTCAATACCTGATCCGCAACGGCGCTGATTTCGCTTCAAGCGACCACCTCTATAGCGAAGCCTTATACCTGACAGATCCCGATGGTCTGTCGGTCGAAGTTTATGCAGATCGTCCCCGCTCGCAATGGACGGTAGAGGGGAATGAACTCGTGGCCGCGGTCAATCCTCTGCGCCTCAATGAACTGCTGTCGGTGGCAAAAGGGAGCTGGACCGGCGCTCCTGTCGGAACCACAATTGGCCACGTCCACCTGTACGTGGGAGACCTGGATCAAGCCCGGAGTTTCTATCACAACACGCTGGGGCTGGACCTGATGACCTGGCGCTATCCCGGCGCGCTCTTCACATCAGCGGGTGGCTACCATCACCACGTTGGCCTCAACGTGTGGGCAGCAGGTTCGCCGCCTGCGTCCAGGCAAGATGCTCGTCTCCTCTTTTGGGAACTTGTGTTGCCTGGCGCGGAAGACGTTGCGCATGCCCTGGCAAGCTTTGAGAAAGCTGGCTACGCAGTGGGAATCAGCACCTCGGGGGCGCCGATGATTTCTGACCCATGGGGAATCAATGTGCTCCTCGCGGCTTCCGGCGCGTCTCGATGATGCGCGGAGATGTGAGTAGCACACACCCACCGAATACGTGAATAAAGCGGATGATCTAACCCAAAGTCAAAACGCTAACTGCGCGGATTTCTTTGATCTTGTACTATCAATCCGACAGCGACGCGTTCACTCGCCTCATCGCCCGTCCGTTCAGCACGTCAGTACTCAGCAGATCGCATTTCCGAGCCTAAGAAACCTTCGTTTGGCTCCTACATTTCCAACATTCCTCCATACAGCGATAGTGTGGTAGCGGGGGGCAATTTAAATACAAGCAGCAATTGCGTTCCTCAAGCGGCATTGCGTCTCATTCGCTAGTCATGCGAAAACGCCCTAGACTGGAACCTCCTCATGTTCAGCCCCGCAATTATCATCGCGGCCCTCTTATTACTCATCCCTTACCTGGCAGCGGCGTTCTTTGCTAAATATCTGGCGGGCGCTGAGAAGACGTTCCCGGCGAGCGCTCGAATCTTCGGCTCAGCCGTCTTGTGCGTGCCTTATGCACTGGTTGCTTGTTCCACCGGAACCTTCCGCTGGCGTTGGCTGGCGCTGTATGCGCTGCTACCGATCGTGGTTTCTGCATTGACGTGGCAGGCACGGAGCGTCGATCCCCATCAACATGGCAACTGGCGTGACTTTCTTGTTCTCGCCGCCTTGGGCTTGGCTGTCGATCTTCGTTGGTTTGAGTACGTGTGGCCGCCAGCCTTCGTTGTCTTTGGCAAGATGCTCTTACTGGATTCTGGAATCTATGGTCTGCTCATGCTCCGCCGGCTCGATCGAGTTGGATTCGATTTGCGTCTTCGCCTGAGTGATGTTGGTATTGGACTGCGCGAACTATCGTTCTACACGCCAATCGCAATTGCCCTCGGCTTGAGTATTGGCTTCCTGCACATTCACATGTCCTTGCCATCCTTCCCAAGGGTTGCGGGCGCGTGCATCTTCACCTTCTTCTTCATTGCAGTTCCTGAAGAGCTATTCTTTCGCGGATGGCTGCAGAACCTGCTGGAAAGACGCGTAGGGCGATTCCCTGCGCTTCTCCTTACGGCACTGTTATTTGGTTTGTCTCACTGGAACAAGCGTGCCTTTCATTTCAATTGGCGCTACGTTTTGCTGGCCGCGATAGCGGGAATCTTTTATGGCCGGGCGTGGCGTCAGGAGCGCCGCGTCGGAGCATCCGCGATTACCCATGCATCCGTAGATACGATATGGTCCCTCTGGCTGAGGTGATGGTGGCCGTGCTGTCGATATGTCAGATAACTAAGCCCGACACGCATGTTGTGGTCTACCGGACCAGGAACCGTCATGGCGATACAGATGCCGAAGATGGCATGCACCATGGCCAGCGTGTAGATGTTGCGATACTGAAGGAAGAGTAGGCATGCTGCTAGACCCCAGATCAACGTCAACGGCGTCAGGACGGGGTTTGGAAGGTGGGCAATTGCGAATAGGCCCGCTGCCGAAATCGATGCAGCTTTTGTGCCAGGCAGAAGCCGTTGCAACCGCAGGAATACGAAATCCAGCAGAAGAAACTCCTGCAGAAGTGCCCAGATCGTATAGCCCCAGTAGCGCTTCACAAGCATGGTGGGGTAGCCCGGCAGATGCAGAGTGTGGAGTCGGCTGGCAATGGCAAAAGCGACCGCCGCCAGCAGGAGCGCCGCGCCAACCAACCATAGAGAACGCAGCAAGCCCGACACGCGCAGCCCCATTGCGCTCCAGCCGTCGAACGAGATCCAGGTAACCAACAATACCCAGGCAACGGCAGTCCAATAGAACAGTCTTTGCGTGGGTTGCGGCGTCCAGATTGCGAGCAGAATAAGCCCGTATCCAACCGAAAGCTCGCGAAGATCGCGCCGCCTGCATCCTGCGACAACTGCACTTCCCGTGCCGCTGGCCGCCGATTTAGCTATCGGGATGAATGTCATGTTGACTCTCGCGAGCGGTGCTACCGATCGCCAGTTCATGCTTATGCCCATTCTATTCATTCCACTGGAATGGCGGACAAGAGCGGGGATCCGATATCAACTCGTGAAAACATTGCTTCGCGTGAAGGGATATCAATAAGCTGCGGGAGTCGGCGCAACCGGTGATTTAATCTTAGGTACGATGAGTGATCGAATCGGCACAGCCAGCGAAGCAAGCGCCAACCGGCCAACAGAGATCTACACACGCCACCACCCTTATATGGCGACAGTACTGGTAAACCGGCTGCTGAGCGGACCAGCGTCGGAGAAAGAGACGCGGCACATAGAGCTGTCGCTCGGCGAGTCGGGAATCCAGTATCTGCCGGGAGATTCCGCAGGCGTAATCCCCGAGCACCGCAGAGAGGCGACTGACGAGGTGTTACGGCTGCTGGGATTTACGGGCGATGAGCCGGTGACGGATTTCTACGGCGGGGCTCTCGACCTGCGCGAGGCGCTGACATCGTGGCTGATGATCGGCAAGCTTTCCAGTTCGACGGTGCGCGGCTGGGCAAAGATGACGGGCAATGAGGATCTGGCAGCTCTGGTGTTGCCGGAGAACAAGAGGAACTTCGAGCATTATCTTTGGGGGCGGGAGTTTCCGGATCTCCTGGAGGAGTATCCGGCGAAATTAGAGGATGCGCAGCTGCTGTTCAAGCTGCTGCCGCGCCTGGTCCCGCGGCTGTATTCGATCTCGTCGAGCCAGGCGCTTCATCGGGATACTATGCATCTCTCTGTGCGTGTCGTGCTGTATGAAAGCCACAGCCGGAAGCGACAGGGCGTCTGCTCCGGACAGATTGGGGTGCACACGCCCGAGGGCGGCGTGCTACCGATCTTCCTCCACTCGAATCAGCTCTTCCGGCTGCCCGCAGATCTGGATGCGCCGGTGGTCATGGTCGGGCCGGGCACAGGCGTGGCGCCCTTCCGGGCGCACCTTCAGCATAAGCAGGCCGGGTGCGGGCGGTGGCCAATGTGGCTCTTCTTCGGCGAACAAAGGGAATCGCAGGACTTTCTCTACCGGGACGAGATGCTGGCGTGGCTAAAGAGCGGCGTTTTGCAGAAGCTGGATACTGCGTTCTCACGCGATCAGAGTGAAAAGATTTACGTGCAGCAGCGGATCCGCGAACAGTCGGCAGAACTTTGGCGCTGGCTGGAGCAAGGCGCGTACTTCTACGTCTGCGGCGATTCGCAGCGGATGGCTCCGGACGTAGAGGCGGCGATGCGGGAGGCGATCGCAATGCACAGCGGCAAAGGCGCAGAGTATGCCGAAGAGTATCTCAAGGGAATGAGGAAGCAGAAGCGCTATCTGAAGGATGTGTACTAGCATCCATCCCCTCTAGCTTGTCATGAGCCCTGACACCCTCGTTGGCCCTGATACTAACTTTTACCCGGTTTCACAAATATACCTATCCATATCGAGTATTCAGCGACGGTCGGTAAATTCAAGCCGACATTGAATACCAAGCCGGAACGCCGATGAGTGACTCGGCGACGGTCATGAATTGTCCTAGCCAGGACTGGATCTGACATTTCTGCATAAACCGGCGCCGATCTGCCGCACTCCTACGGCACCACGATTTCCGTAATCGGAGACGACACGTGTGGGTTGAACGCAGGCGTCTCCCAGTACGACAGCGTCATGGTGTGCGTGCCTGCGCTCAGCGAAGAGGTCGTGAACGTGGCCTTACCGTTCGCAAGATGCACGAACCCGATCCCCTTCGGCCCGTCCTTGAATGCTACGGTCCCGGTCGGTACCGGTGCTCCCGGCACACTGGCCGCGACGGTTGCCGTAAACGTGACGGCTTGGCCTACGTGAACCGATGCCGCACTGCTCTTCAGCGATATGCGAGTGCCGCCCATATTCAACAACAATGTAAGTGCGGAGCTCTGTGACTCAGCCACAGCCACATCGGGAGCGCCGTCCTCGTTGAAGTCGCCCACTGTCAGCCAAATCGGACTAGAACCCACGTTGTACGAGATGGGTCCTTGGAAGCTTCCATCCCCATTGCCGTACATCAGCCACAACAGTTGGCCATCGGTGAACAGGAGATCTTCCTTATCGTCATGGCGCAGATCAGTCTGCATCAAGCTATACGCACCCGTCGGCGTGGAGTAGCTCGGGCCAGCCGCGAACGTGCCATCCCCGCGCCCCAGCAGCACTTCGATCGATTTGCTCAGCGCCACCGCAACGTCAAGTTTTCCATCGCGATTGAAGTCGCCAACTGTAAAACCAGTAGGAACCTCCGAAACCGGCGAAAGCCGCGCCGCCTGGAAGGTGCCGTTTCCGTTTCCCAGCAATACGGTCACCGCCTTGCTGTGATCGTCAGTCAGAATCAGGTCGCGCTTCCCATCCTTGTTGATATCCATCGCCTGTATCAATACCGTGAATGCACCCGTGAAATACGAATCCGCCGCACGGAAGGTGTCGTCGCCCTTATTCAGATAAAGGTTCACGGTACCGTTATTACCATCGTCGACGACCAGGTCAGAATAGCCGTCGTTATTGAAGTCCCCAGCCACCAGATCGTACGTGGCGGGTATACCAGAGGGCGGTCCGTTGGTGAAAGCATTGCCGCCCGAATTCAGCAGAGTGAAAACACCAACGTCCGCCTGCCCATACACCAGGTCCAGCCGCCCGTCTCGATTGAAATCTCCAACTCCCAATCCCGCAGAGCTCGGATACGATCCCTGACCTGAATTGAACCGCTGCGGAAATTGCCCGGTGCCGTCGCCGTAGATGGTCATGACATAGCCGATACCATTCGGTGGAAAAGCGGGTTCCATCACAATGTCTTGGTGAACATCGGCATTCAAACGCAAGGCATACATAGGCCCCCCGGAACCGCCAACCTCAATCGCGCCAGGGGCGGCCAGTTTCCCGGCGCCCAGGTTCCGTATCACCTGAACCCCAGTCTGCGTCGCGACGGCCAAGTCGGGGTGCCCATCCACACTGAAATCTGCCGTGGTAAGCAAGTTGGGCAGAATCGAAAAGTAGGTCAGCCTGTTAGTCCGATAGCTGACCGCGGATGCAAACTTTCTGCCTCCCTGGTTCATCAGCACACTGGCTGAGTTGCTGTCCGAATTCGCAGCCGCCACGTCTGGCCGGCCATCTCCGTTGAAATCTGCTACAACAACCCCGGCCTCGCTGCCACCGGCGGGATACGATGCTCCAATTACAAACGTTCCATCTCCCTTTCCCCAGGAAACTTCGACCGACCCCGAACCTCCGCGATAATAAGGAGGTAGAGCGCTCGCAACCAGGTCCAGGTTGCCGTCGCCGTCCAGGTCAGCAAGCACCACCTGCGACACGCCGAATCCCTGCGCGTCGATGGCATTGGACGTCTGTTTGAAGTGGCCGTCCCCTACCCCGAGAAACTCCGCGTTGTTATCCAAACTCCCAACGATCAGGTCGAGCCGCCCGTCTCCATTCAAATCACCCAGAGCCAGGCAACTGGTGCGAATCGAAACGCTCGTCGTGATCGCGGGCTGCAGACCACCATGTCCGTCACCCAGCAGCGTGCTCAAACCAACTGTGGATGCCACCACGACGTCCGCATGGCCGTCTCCGTTCACGTCGCCCACCACTATCTGGGTGGGCCCCGCAGGAGTCGAGGTCTTGGTTGGGGATGCAAACGTGCCGTCCCCATGCCCAACGTAGATCCACACACTGTTTGACGATGCCGCCAGCACAGCGAGATCAGGCACACCGTCACCGTTGAAGTCCCCCACCGCCGCCGCCGGTGCGCCGCCCGCGAGAGTCACGATCGTGACTGGAGCCGCGAAGGTGCCGCCACTTTTTCCCAGCATCAGCGTGACTTTGCCATTGTCATTACTGACGATCAGATCTGGAATTCCATCCTTGTTAACGTCTGCCGTAATTACCTGCTGCGGAACTCCCCCGCTCGCAAACGTCGGCGACACGGGAATGAATCGAGCAGCCCAGACGAACGGCGCCAATACGGCCAGGAAAACTGCCGCTGACAATTTGACCAGAATCCGCTCGGGACTGAGCCTGTAAACTCCAGTTTGGCGGGGAGTATGCGACGTTTGCATGGGCGATCTCCTTGAACAACGAGCCCGATCCCGTAAGTGCGAATGTGCGATGGAAAACGCGGCTTAGAGATTGGACCTGGGCCTCTGGGGGTGATGCATCGGGACTGGCGGGACGTACTCCGCGGGGACTGCTCTTCGGAGAGGTGAGGCGCGAAAACATTGGATAACTACAAACAGTTCTGATCAGTGCGCTCCGTCACCCGTGCATGTGACAAGGGATGCCGCACTCTCTCGGCTCATCGTGCCTGGATTACCGGCAATCCGGAAGTGTCGTTAGCAAGTGAAAATGTCCGCTTTTGAGAACAAATGAAATGTCCGGTTTCATAAGTTAGTAGCCGTAGAGGCGGTGGTAAAGTGCGAATCGCGCGTTCTTTGCGGGATTTGCAAGTGGGGAGGGAAAGTTGTCTTTTTTGGCTTTTCCACTCCACGTCTTTTCCACGGCCTTGATTTGCTTTTTGCTCAGCGGCGTCAGGAGCTTTCCTTGCGCGCTGTAGTGTCCGACGCGATGTCCTGCGATCATGAGGGTCAGTGTCTGGTCCAGGTGCTGATGGATGATCACCTTGCATCCGGCCAGGGTAGGGCGCCACTCGGCACGCTCGAGCTGCATCACCAGGTTGTGAAAGCGCACGGTGTTGTCTCGATCAACGGTACGCTCGTAGCGTTGCGTGAAGATCATCTCCAGGTGGCGTGCCCGATCTTTTGTACCGGTTGGAGTGTTAGTTTAGCGCAACGAGCTGGTTAGTGATCTCGTCGCCGTCGGGGGTGTGGGGAAGTGGAAAGCGTACTTTGCTTTCCACTTCTCCATACCCTGTTTTGATTTCGGTTTGCCATGTCTCCGGTGCTGGCGATCTATAGCCGAGCGAAGAGTGTGGCCTGATGGTGTTGTAGTGAACCCGCCAGCGTTCTGCCAGTATCTGCACCTCCTTCAACGAGTAGAAGATCTCTCCGTTCAGGAACTCGTCCCGCAGCTTCGAGTTGAACGATTCGCAGTAGCCGTTCTCCCATGGAGACCCGGGCTCGATGTAGAGTGTCTTTGCCCCAGTGTCCGCGAGCCACTTCCGCAGATCTTTCGCGACGAACTCCGGGCCATTGTCCGAACGGATGTGCTCCGGCACGCCCTTCACAACCATGACATCGGCCAAGTACTCGATGACCTTGGCGCTGCTCCAACGTCGCTCCGGGCGAACTAACAGGCTCTCCCTGGTGTGTTCATCGATCAGATTCAACATGCGCACCGTCCTTCCATCATGGGTCTTCGCACTGACGAAGTCATAACTCCAGACATGGTTGGCGTGCTGTGGGCGCAGCCGCACGCACGACCCGTCGTTGAGCCACAACCGACCTCTTGGCTTCTGTTTCTTTGGAACCTTCAGCCCCTCACGACGCCAGATCCGCTCCACCCGGTCCTTGCCGACATGCCAGCCTGCCCGTCGGAGCAGCGCCGTAATCCGGCGATAGCCATAGCGGCCATACTGGCTAGCCAACGTAACGATGGCCTGGGTAAGCGTATCTTCGTCGTCTCGCTGTGTCGGCCGATAGCGCTGTGTGCCGCGTGGCTGTTTCACCACACGGCACGCACGCCGCTCGCTCATGCCATGCGCATCACGCGCATGGATCACCGCACAGCGTCGTCGTTCAGGGCTTAGAAGTTTCCCGAGGCGATGTCCTTCAACACCAGCTTCTCCAGGCTCAGCTCCGAGACCAGACGCTTCAGCTTCGCATTCTCCTGCTCCAGTTCCTTCAGCCGCCGCGCCTGATCCACCTTCAACCCACCAAACTCCTTGCGCCAACGGTAATACGTCTGCTCGACGATCTCAGCTTCCTTGCAGGCTTGCGGTAACGTCTTCCCGTTCGCAACACTCACTTCAACCTGTCGCAGCAGATTCACGATCTGCTCCGCCGTATGCTTCTTGCCTCGTCCCATACTCAACTCCTCTTGTTCCAGTTTGTCTCATCTCAACTGGTACAAATCGGGCCGGGCATTCCACCATTCGAAAGTTGTTGAGATGCTTCCTCACCTCAATAACGTGGACACCGTGAAGGATCACTTCCGAAGAGCCAAGCAGCTCGTTATGGGTGGCTACCGACTATTAAGGTAGCCCCACTTTATCTCTCCTATTTCTCTCTCGAAACTGCGACTATGTTGAGCGTGTTGATGCCGGTGTAAGCGGCAAACGCTGACGTAAGCGAATCGGTTTTGGGTGAATGCCATGAAGATCTGTACCCGTTGTAGTCGTCCCGTGGACTACTCGGTCTGCGCAGTCGTCTGCCAACCGCATTAGTCCTCGCTTTCAAAAATGCACCCCTTCTATCCCGTTTTGTGGTCCTTGCCTTGAGAGGTTCTGCCAGGCGGATATTCCCGAGGAGTTTCGTTCACTCCGGGACCATATCCGGGAGACGCACGTCGCTTTGACCAAACAGATCGAAATCACTCTCGAAGCCCAACGGCATTCGACGGAGCGGAACTCGTTATGGGAGGCGTGATGCGGTGCGTTCATAAATCCGGGGAAAACGGGGTCGCGCCCGTTCCGGTGGCTGATACGTGCCAACACTCACAGCAAATGACAGCCGAAAGCTGTCTGCCTCCCACCCACAATGCCTCGCACTTCGCGTTAACGCGTGTTTACAGCGCTAACGAACCATCAATGAACCGTGGAGTCCGTGGGGACGCACAGCGGCTCCCTATCAGCCTAAAAACGCGCAGGGGTGTGGGGGCTGGCCCCCACTCATATCGCGCGCGTTGCGCGCGTTCTTTTTTCTTAGTTCACCGCACTAACGAGTAATCGTAACAAGCGTTGAGGGCGGACCAATGCCAGCAAGCGGAATTGCCAAATCCCGAAAGGGATGCAATGCGCCTCCACCCCCGCGTTCGACTACTGCCAAAGAATCCACGCTGTGGGGCATGGACGCTAAAGGGGATTAAGGCGGCCGGGATTAGCCCACAGTGGACACCGCGCAACGCGAGACCGGCGCTACAGGGCAACTCCCATAAGTTCGTGCGGCTTCGTTGCAAGTGTTGGTCGTGCGCACGTTGCGGTCCGCGTAAAGCGAGCCACTATCACGGGTGCATTCTGGGGGCGATTATTCGCCACAAGCTGACTCGCTTCTTGACCTTGACGCTCGATCCGCGAACGCTAATGAGTGCGTCGGAAGCCGAACTTTCTACTCGCATTTCGAGAGAGCCAGGTGGCACGGAGGCTTGTACTGCGATACGTCCAGCGCGTGTCCAGGTCAGATCTATCAGACACATCCGCAAATGCTGGAGCAAACTCCGGGTCTATTTGCTCCGACGTTTGGTCAAGCGCCTACGTACGTGCAGGTAATCGAGTTTCAGAGATCGACAGGTCTCGCGCACATCCATATCGCGATTGATCGCTACATCGAGCAGGCCTGGGCTAAGAAAGCTTGGTCGGCTGTTGGCGGAGGTGAGCACGTTCACATACAACACGTGGACGTGCATCGCTCTGCCGCTTATTTATCCAAATATCTGTCGAAGGACATGCTCTTGAACGCGCCTGTCGGATTGCGTCGCGTCACCACCTCACGGTCGATCAAACTCCACGAGAAGAAGGTGTCCGAATTTGTTTGGCGAGTGATGAAGACGGTCATCGATTACTTCTATGCGAGGGGTGAAGAGGCTTGGGTGATGCCGCGACTCACGTTCGGAGGGTGAATTGATGTCGTTCGAGACTCCGGAATGACCTGAGCGTGTCCTACACGTGCAGAGGTACATTGATGGAGATCACCACTGCACGTGCATTTCGGCAGTGGGGGTACGTACACGGGAATCGACGAATACACGTAAGCAAGAAATCGGGCCCATTATGGCTATTGGTGAATCGAATGGTGATTTACTGACGGTCGAGGAAATTGCACGTACACTGCACGTCCCAACTTCGTGGATTTATGGACGTACGCGGAGACGGGGTTTGGAACGTATTCCGCACATCAAAGTGGGAAAGTATCTTCGTTTCGATCTCGCGGCTGTACGTACCTGGGTGAACGGCCTGAGGCACGGTTGATGAACGGCTCCCCGGGGAATACTCTTCCAGCAGACGCACTGCCACCTAGGAACTTGTTGAAAATCTCCGCGGCTACACGGATTCATTGGAGATTCTTGCGATTGTGGATCTGAAGTGCGTTTATAACTCGAGTTGGTCCAGTTTTTATGCCGCTCTGAGAGCCTCGCGGGAGATGGTGTCAGGTGTTAGATCCGTCCTTTGGCACGCTGCTCCCCCGAGTCAGGCCGTTCGTTGTTGTGCGATCAGCCTGGGCAGCCTGAACAAGTTGTGCGCGGCGCAACTGAAGACGAACAGCCAGTCCACCTTGTGCAGTCCGCGCAGCTTCACCTGGCGGATCGGGCCGGTCTGCTTCAGCCATCCGAAGCCCTTCTCGACCAGCCAGCGACGGCTCAGGCTGATGGCGTAGCCGGGGTGCCGGGTGGTTCTCCGGTCGAGGTTCGAGCGGCGTCTCTTGTCGTTCTTCGTCACATGCGCGGTGACATTCAACTTGCGCGCGGCGTCCACGAAATCCTTCGTATCGAAGGCCTTGTCCGCGCCCACGGTGATCCGCCGCTTAGCGTCCTTCTGCTTATCCTTGAGCATCAGCAGAGCCGCTTCGCGTTCGGCGTAGCCGTCGGCCTGAGTCACCATCGCCGCCGCGATCAGTCCGTTGCGGTTCTCCACCAGCGCGTGGCCCAGATACGCCAGCTTCGACTCCTTGCCATAGCTCTTCTTGTACAGCCTCGCATCCGGGTCGGTGGTCGATTCGATGCGTGTCGTTGGTGCGCTTCCGGCCGTGGAAGTTCGAGCCGTCGCCACCCTCATCGTCCGAGCCGTCCTTCGCGCGGAAGCTCTTCTGCGAGGCCCATGCCTGGATCAGCGTGCCGTCCACGGTGAAGTGATCGTCCGACATGAACGGCTTTGCCTGCTCGTTCACCTCCGCGAAGAAGCTGCTGCGCCACCTCGCGACGTCAGCAGACGGTCGCGGTTCTTCGAGAACACCGCATGGTTCCACACCGCGTCGTCCATGCCCAGGCCCACGAACCAGCGGAAACAGTAGGTTGTAGTCGATCTGCTCGACCAGCAGCCGCTCCGAGCGCACCGAGATAGAACACCTGCAACAGCAGCGCCCGCAGCACATACTCCGGCGCGATCGATGGCCGCCCCTAGTCCGAATAGAGCCCATCGAACTCCGCGCTCAGCGATCTGCAAAACCTCGTCCGTCAGCTGCGAATCTCTCGCAACGGATGCTCCTGAGGAACACGCTGCTCCAGCGTCACATAGCTGAACATCCCGTCCTGAACCCGCTCGTCTCCACGCATGTTTGTTAGATGAACAACCTCTCTCTCACGCTCCAAAACGGAACCTTTTTCAACAAGTTCCTAGGCGGACAACGTTCGGAGAACGAATGACCCGTAACAGGTGTTTTCAACGCGGCTCCCTCTTCAAGCGCGGCACGCGCAAAAAAGTCTGGGTCGCTCGCTGGTGGGAAGAGGTGATCGGTCCCGAGAACGT
>CAVSAX010000012.1:0-68444 GCA_963725995.1 uncultured Acidobacteriaceae bacterium
TTGGCTGTGTGTGTTTGGTTCAGTTCCTGCTCCTGTTGATAAGGTATTTGATTGAAATTTTCGTTGCGAACGGCGATGTTCGTAGATGTTACTTGCGGAGTGCTCATGGGCAAGCTCCAGGAATCGTCGTTGTGGGCAGCCTAAAATAGCCGTTGATTGTGGGAAGGGGAGGTTGATATGGGGCTTACTTGGCAATCCTGGACCTCCGTGTCGGAAGGCAGCACCACGCCCGGTGCACCGGTTGCTGCGATACCGTGGGGAGACGGCTTCGCCCTGTTTATTTCGGATCCCCACGGCGGGATTTACGCGATCAAGGCCACGCCTGGCTATGGCTGGGAATCAGTGGCGGGACTCACCAGTACGCCTGGCGCCTCAATTACCGCACTACTTTCCGGAAACCTCTTCACCTTGTTTATGGCTGACGTCACCGGTGAGGTCTTCACGACATCAGGAGCCCCTTATCAAGGTTGGCAACCCTGGAGGCCGGTGTCGGAGGGCAGCTCCACGCCCGGTGCACCGGTCGCGGCGGTACCATGGGACGGCAGCTTCGCACCGTTTATTTCGGATCCCAGCGGAGGGATTTACGCGATCAAGGCCACTGGCCCCTCCGAATCCATAACTGATGCGGCGGCCGTCGAAGTCACTGCAGCAGTTTAGTTATGCGGTGAGGGCCGCCTTCGTATAAAAACTAACTCCTTGAAAGGAAGTTTACCTTGCCTCAACCGACTCCAACACTAAACGGTCAAATCTTCTATGTGCCAGGTTACCCAGAAATTTACTGGATCGACAACGGCCTTGCGAGGCATATTTCTGACGAAGACACGTATCACGGCGTATTCGGTCCCCACGGCGTGTTCGGCGTACCTGGGACCGACCGGCGCATACAGCGAGCTATTGGCGCAGGTCACGGTGGGGCCGCCGGTTGCGCACGGCACGATGCTCGCACGCGCAGGGAATGATGCGAAGATCTACTTCGTCAAGATGACACGAAACGTTGGATTCCCACCGAATCGATCAAGGCAAGGTTCCAACTGAACGGTAATGTGCACAGCCTGCCGTTGGCGACCGTGAACAGCTTTGCAAATGGACCTGACTTCGTCGATCCCAGCTGGGCCTCCCACCCTGCGAAGCATTCTTGTAAATAAGGTAGGATCACCGGCTTCGACTACTATCACAGTCAAAGGATCCGGTTTCACGCCGAATAGCGCGATTGTCATCCGAGTAACCCCTAAGAACCTCCAACATATAGCCCAGTTCTCAACAACCGCTGGGCCGGACGGCATCTCGTAATCAGCGACACGTTTGCATGCGTTGGGGGTACAGGCCTTACAGTGACTGCTTTCGAAGATGCCGATCCCCCAAACACTGAAGCCCAAGCGCCAGATATCACTTGCTAAGAGAGCGGAGTTTGAGGTGGCCATCTCCGCGCGTGAGAGCCCGCGGAGATAACCAAGTTCTACGACCGCCCACAACCAACGAATACGGGATACGACCTGTCGCCGCAGGCAGCATGGCAAATGTTCAGGCTGGTTCTTGACTACAAGGGTATTTGCGTTCCGTCGCCCTCGTCGTTGCAAGAAGTTCTATTCACCATTCGCCATCGACTACTTTGCAGCCCGGGCCCTGGACGCGAAGAGAAGTTGTTGCCGGGTACAGTCGCCTGAGTCCTCGTCGGCTTCAGCGACTCCCAAAGAAATCACAGGAGAACTCGATTGCACGCAGGGTTTCAGGTCGGGGCGCCGTGATCGCTTCCGCGCACCCCCAACATGCGGTACCTGGTCGAGAAAGGATAAATGGCAACCTGTACGTTCGGATTACCATACTATCATCAACGCTGTTCGGTCCCTCAAAACGAATACTCTCATAGCGTCAGCCACACTCCGCGTGATGAACACGCAGGGAGGCCTCCACCGAGGCTGGGGAACAACACCATCGATCGATCAGCGATTTCAGCGCGCACTCGATGGTAAATACTAACCTCTTCTACTCCGATGTAGACGTCCAGTTCCGACTTCCGACGCACCCAGACGGCGGTGCTACCTATTGGAGTTTTAGTCTCGCCGATGCCGGCCGTGCTAAGGATGACCCCACAGTCACGTTTACGGCTCTCAATAATGCCGCTGCAGGTGTGGTCGGGTTGTCGGCTCGGGAAACATCATGGCTGAAGTTGGAGCTGGCTTTAAGTTGGCGCGCAAGCCTTATTGCGATTATTTACAGCGAACTGCGACGGGCTCGTCGCGGCCTTCGCTTTGGCTTTCACCGCCGCAGAATTGGCTGAAATACGTCGAATCCAGCGGGCTGGGCACATGTGATCATTTTTCCCGGACTCGACAGCGCACCCGGATGGGGGGCAACTCAAACTACGATGCTCATTACGTGATAGCTAATGTTCCAGCGTTCCCGTTCCCGATTTGATAGACAAGTCTCCCGCAGTCGACCATTCTCTCGCGATCTCAGCCGGCCTTGTCTACTCAGAATCCGATCAAAAGACCGGGCCCCAAGAAGTCCCCGATCGTAATAGGGCAGACACCCCGGCAAATACGGTGGTTGCGCCAGGCTCTCACCTCGAGGTTGCGGTTCAGTTGCCAACCACCAAAGGTCCCGCCCGCGATAAGAGCAAACTTACTTAGACCCCCCGGCGGCCTGTCGGTAAAGCCCCCCCGGGGCGGTCGGGCAGAGAAGGGGCCGTCATGCCCCGGCGAAAAATAGCATCATCGCTGTTCGGAAGAAGGAAAGACGTCGACCGAGCGTTGCCACTTTTAGCGGCTGCTTCTTTCCTCCTCTTTACGGAAGGCGAGAGGGCGCCTTTCCGGCTGACTAAGCTGATCGCTGGCAGCTTTTAGCAACTGCACGTCGTACTAGGCTATGGACACCAAGGCATCAGTAAGGCCTCGGATTCTCGTCGTAGTCAGTACCCGAGTGTTTGGTTTGGCGATCTCATGTAGATGACACATAACTATCCCTCTCGGCTTAGCCGACGGATCGCGTACCAAAATGTACAACTCGAGCCTATCCCGATGGACGATATGCTCGAAGCTCGGATCAATGGACAGATGCTTCGATGGGCCCGGGAGCGGCGCGCCTGGACTACGATCAAGTCGTGAAGAGCACCAGATTTCGGCTGATCTGTTGCGGACATGGGAAGATAGCCTCGCATGTCCACCATTTGGAAAGGCGGAGAATTCTGACGACGACGCTTCAAGGTTGGTTTGGCTTCCTCTTACTCTCCGAACCTCCGCATGATGCATCGCCGAATTTTCTGATTTCCGCACCTGAAGGGGAAGAGGCCGGAGAAACCCCACCCGGACCTGCTCTCCATCATCAATCAAGACACTACACTAACAATCCAACCGGTTGCAGAGATCGGCGGCCACCGTCGGCGTTCTCTCTCTTTGCCCCACGCGGCGTTAGTAAGACGATTATATGTACCGGCGATCGAAGCAGGATTGCGAGCCGAAGTAGCGGTTCGGATTATTAAACACTTCAACTTTCCCCTACGTAGTGCGGAGATTTATAAATGAGCGCGACAGCAGCACCTATCATTAGCACGATCATTCTCACTGAAACGGAGGTCGGCCTTCGATCAAAATCGGGCATGCTCACTTTGTCCAGCATGACGAAAGCGCTCGTATTCAGGGATGCGCGATGAGGGCTTCAATAATTATTGTCTTGTTCCTTGTACTACTCCCACCGGTCACCCATGCAGGTACGGGTGGACCGTTGGCACCGGCTTCGGTGGGCATAGCAGGCGCAAACGCGATCGAGAGTGAGAGCAATTTAGGATTGACCTTTAGCGTGATTAACTATGGCGGAAAATGTCTCGACTACGGTCATCGCCGGAAAATGGAGGAGCTACAGTCTTTCTAAATGACTGTGCCGCAGCACATCCGATTCAAGTACAGGAGATAAACAACGATCACGAAGTAATCCTGCGTGCCGGTACGGGGGTTGTGGGGGTCCACAATCCGATGGTGTTTACTTCCGGGGGCTCGCCGGCAACCCACCAACAGAATTTGCGCTCGAGCTGTCTGTGCGCATCGAGAAGACTTGGGGGCATCGTGAGCGGGTCGTAGAGATCCGTTGGCTAGGTAGTGCGAAACAAATAGCGATTGTTTAGGCGTGAGTCCAGTCGCCCCTATAGGCAAGCAACGCCCTATTTGCGGTGAAGCCCTCCAAAGAATCGTGTGACGCCTTTTAGCGAATCGATGCGCGCAATAAACTCATCCGGGTTTCGCATTAGTTCGCGATACGTAAGTGCAATCTTCTTGGGAGCTGCCAATTTGGTGCAGTACTTAATTAGGCGGGTGAGATCCTCGCCAGCTACACCCGCCCTCTTGACCAGAAAGCTTGGGTGTCTGCATGGATTCTTTGGGTGCTTCCTCTTTAGAGCAATCGACTGGTCACGCTGGCGGGCTAACGGACAGGCTTGTTCCCACATAAGAATCCAGCCAGGCTCCGAGATGCGATACCTGCCCGCGTGAATGGGTTTGGTGACAAGCAAAGTGTGAACATGTGCGCACGGTGTCGTCCTACCCCTATTCTTTGCTACTTCAAGTACCGAAAAATGAGAGATGACACGATTGCGTAGGCGGTCATGCTTGAGCAACTTCCTCATGCCACGGACGGCAGACTTGGCATACGTGTTTACATCGGGGCTGTCTTCAGCAGCACCGGTGAGAAGCCATAATTGACAACCGGGATGTTTACGAATGAGGGCAGGAAGAGCTGTTTCCAGATGCTTGCGTTGTCTGTATGCCCTTCTGCTCTCGCACTTGATGCAGTAAGGCCGTTGACATTGGCGATGACCAAAGCATTTTGTAAGGAGAACTGCCTCATGGACGAGGCCTCGCTTGGCCAGCATGGCTGCGACGTCAGCGGAGATCCGGTTAATGGAAGTGAGTGCTACTGACACCTGAAACCGAGCCCGTCTTCGCCAAATGAATTTACATGCTCTTGAATAATCTCAAGTCGTTCTCACCATTGCAGATAAAGGCTAACAATCAAATTGAAGGGTTTTAACGAGGCACAATAAGTTTAACGTCTTTACAAGTGCGAAAGACACACAAACCCCCTCCCCACTTTTATTTGGGTATAGACATAGTAGCACTCAGCGGGTGGGTGTCAAGCTTTATATGTGCTTTTTATTTCAGACAGAGCCATCTGCACGTCAAGGTAGGGTATACGCCATCTAGACGCGCCAGCTTGACATGATTTGCGTCCAACTAGGGTTCATTTATTATTTTCTTGACATATAGCGACAGTGGTCTAGAGTCTATCTTGACAGTTGAAAAGGGAGTTGACATGACACCAGCCAAGAGACACGACAAGACGGTCGGTTACATCCGGGTCAGCAGCGTGGATCAAAACACCGTCCGCCAGCTTGACGGTGAAGAATTGGACAAGGTGTTCACCGACAAGGCGTCAGGTAAGGACACAAAGCGTCCACAACTGCAGGCTGCCCTCGAATACCTCCGCGAGGGTGATACTCTTGTTGTCGCACTCGATGGATCGGCTAGCCCGGAACATGGATGATCTGCGGAAGATGGTCAAGGAACTCACCAGCAAGGGAGTCGAGGTTCGCTTTGTGAAAGGAGTCGCTCACGTTCACCAGCCGAGGACGACAAGATGTCGAATCTCATGCTGTCCATACTCGGAGCGGTAGCACAGTTCGAGCGGGAGCTCATCAGGGAGAGGCAGCTTGAGGGAATCGCAATTGCGAAGAAAAGCTGGCGTTTATAAGGGTCGCAAGCCATCGTTGACAGCAGCACAGGTGACGGAGATTCGCGAGCGGGTCAAGGCTGGTGAGCAAAAGGCGAAACTGGCGGGAGAGTTCGGGGTGTCGCGGCAAACACTGTATACCCACTTGCAGGAGTAGACACTGGTATCAGATCACCACTGAAGGGGCGGGGTGATGAGCGTACTTAGCACTTGCGTTACAAAACAGACCAAGGACATGCGTTACAGCGAAGCGGAACCATGATGTTCCTCGGCTTTGGTCGGACGCACGATGATGCGGTATGCCCTGGAAAGAGAGTCGTATCGTGGATCAGCGCCTGCAGTTCTTGTCGAGCTACCAAAAGGAAGAGATGTCAGTCTCGGACCTCTGTCGTGAGTTCGGAGTGTCACGGCCTACCGGATACCGTTGGATCAACCGATACAAGGAAGTCGGACCGGAAGGGCTCTTAGACTTAAGCAGTAGGCCTCATAGCTGCTCCCACGCGACGCCGGAGAGGACCGAGAACGCGATTCTGGCGTTGCGGAGCAAGTACCCGTCCTGGGGAGCGCGCAAGCTCAAGGCAAGGCTGGAGCAGTTGGAGCCGGGCGTGGACTGGCCAGCGGCCAGCACGTTCGGCAACATTCTCCAGCGTGCCGGTTTGACCAGTCCAAAACGCAAGAAGCGGCGCACGACACCCTACTCGGAACCATTCTCCGAGGTGACAGCACCGAATCAGCTCTGGTGCATGGACTTCAAAGGCTACTTCAGTACGGGCGATGGGGCACGATGCGATCCGTTCACCATCACGGACGCTCACAGCCGCTACCTGATCCGCTGCCAGATGGTCTCGCGGATGGATCTGAGTCAGGTAAGAGCGGTCTGCGAAGCGGCTATGCGCGAGTACGGCATGCCAGCACGTATCAGAACAGACAACGGGGCTCCGTTTGCTGGTACTGGTCTACTGGGTTTGTCGAAGTTCTCGCTTGGATGGATGAAGCTGGGCATCGTGCATGAGCGCATTCAGCCCGGCAGACCGCAGCAGAACGGGCGCCATGAGCGGATGCATCGAACTCTCAAGGAAGATACAACGAACCCGCAGCCACCACACTACGGCTGCAGCAGAAGAAGTTCGATGGGTTTCGGCAGATGTTCAACCACGAGCGGCCGCACGAAGGCCTGAACAACAAGACTCCTGGCAGTATCTATCAGCCCAGTTCCGTGATGCTTCCGCGCGCCCTGATCGACTTTGTCTACCCTAAGGGGTTCGTGACTCGCAGGGTGAATAACAGCGGAGACATCAGCTGGCACAAGGACAGAGTGTTCATTAGCGAAGTCTTACGCTTCGAGGATCTCGGCTTTGAACTTGTTGCAGAAGACTTCTACAAGGTCTTCTTTCGTGATGTAGAGATTGGAGAGTTCGAAGTCGAAGCCCTCCGTTTTAGGCCTTTGCAGGCCACTCGATGACGGATTAGGTCAACCGCTCTATCGAACTGCCGCACTTCTGGCTCGCTTCTTGCTGCCAATTTCCGGGTTGCGGATAATCCATAACGATGGACAAGATCCTTGAGAAGGTGGCATGGCTCCGGTGCCGCGAGCCTATGAGCTGTGTCTGGCCGAGCCATGCCTAATCCCTCCTTTGGGGAGGTACCGCTCCACAGCTATTCCGGGATGATTCTTTTGCCGGTGTTCTCGAACTCGGCGGCCGGCACGGTAGTTCTCTCCTTGCAAGTCGCAGTCCGACGCCACAGCTTTACCGACCAAGTCGTTCCGGCTGGTCAGCTGTAGCTCCAGACTAACTCGCCTTGTCGCCACTCCGACTCCAGTGGCATCGGCCACGAAAGCATAGAAGCAGCACGGGAAAGCGATTCGGTCCCACGTGCTTCCAGCTGCCGTAAAACGGAGAAGAGGGACCAGGGAGTGAAGCACTGGTGATTACGGCCCCGCCGGCCGCGAAAGAGATCAGAGAATGAGCCGTATCCCGGCCCGGGAATGTTGACGTTAAATATCCACGACCCTGCGATCGGCGAGCCGAGACGAGGGTTGTTTTCGTCTGCCCTAGGCTCCTCGATACCAGCCGAGAACGTTGAATTTTCGCCTTGAGCGCGGGCCACGGAGCTGTACCTGGTCAGTAGAAGTCGACACCACGGGGGCCATCATGAGCCGTGTGACCATGCGTCGCTTGCTGCCGACTTCCCACGATTGCCATGTTGTTTCTCCTTTGAATGCGTTTCATTGCCCGATTCGCCGGTCTCGGCGAACCCGAGAGCCGTTCCACCTGGTTGCGGCTACTGATTGATATTTGGTGAGGGAGAGTATCTTGGACTAGTAAAAACGCGCCAAAGTTAGGCGCGCCGACTGGCTGGACTTTGATGTCGCGGCCGAGGCCGGCGAGATGGGAAGATCTCGACATGCACACAATTTAGTCGGCTACGCCTGACCCCCGTCTTACACCATTCATCCATTGCTTTGCGCAGAGGGAAATTTTGGTGCAGACTTCATCCGTCATTGAAACTGCCCTGGCCGGGCTTGAGAACATTCTGGCTTTTTATCTCGACGGTCAACCAACGCTGCATGTAGTATCAGGCCCGAGAGCCATTGTTCCCCGCATCCATTGCTTCGGTACGCAGACACGCTCTCCGGGTTGCTTTTCCTTCACCGGATCCGTCTTGTCGTTTGGGATCTTTCTCAGGCCATTCGCCTCTTGGCAGCTATTTCGCATTCCTCCGGCCGAGTTTGCCGACCAGCAGTTCGAAGGAAGGGACGTGTTCGGACCGTGGATCACCGAGCTCTGGCTCAAACTCGGCGAGTGCGATACCTTCTCTGACCGGATCCGGGTAGCGACCGAAACGCTCTTGCCGTTTGCCGAGCATGCGAGTCCGGAGACCAGAACGATGGCCACTGCACAGAACCTCTTTCTAGGCGACTCCGGCATGCGGATTCAACAACTGGCCCGCGAGTCGTTCATGAGCATTCGAAGCTACGAACGGAAGTTTGTCGCAGAGACGGGCTTCTCACCGAAGCTGTTTGCCCGTCTGCGACGCTTTCAAATGGCTCTCGATCGAAAGCGTTCGTCGGGAACGAGATGGCTCGATGTCGCGCATGACTTAGGGTATTTCGATCAGATGCATATGGTGAAAGACTTTCGAGCGTTTGGCGGCGAGGCGCCTAGTCGTCTGATCCAGAGCTGTGGTGATTATCAACCCTGGTCCATTGGCGAGCCACTGTCGCTGAGCGACGTAACAAGCAGGGAGATTCCGCATCGCTCGTCAATGGTGCGGTAGGAACTCGTTCTCTTGCGATACTCTATTCAGGGACCCGTCTCCACACGCAAGACCAACAACCCTCCCCTGCGGCTGAAGAGCCCGAATAGCTGGGACGGGCTAGTGGGTTATGTTTTGTTTAATGAACCAAGATAAGCTCGGGCGGGTCCATGAAGCTATAGAAGTAGTGATCGTGCTTCTCCACCGTCGCAGTGAATTGCTGGCGACCCAGGAGGAGGTTGAACACATCCGGGCGGAGGGTGTGGGCAGTTTCCAGCATGTGCTCGCATACGCGGGCAGGGAGTGACTGGCAGAGGATGAAGAGATCGACAGGCTCATGGAGGAGGCAGTCGACGGCTTCAGTCACCTTGGTGGTGGTCCAGACTTGAAAACCGCCCCTGTTGAGTACTAGTTTGCGGGTTTCAAGCAGAGCTGGATCATGCCCCAATATGAGGACGCCCCGGGAAGAGTGCACGGTAGGCTCCTTCGCAAATCAAATCGCGAGGTCGGAATCATACTTACTAAAGTCAAATAGTTGTGTCTTCCACCGGACAGAAGTAATCTTTTTTCCGGTACCCTCTGTAACGACAAAAAACTCTCCCCACGCCAGTCGCAAAGCCGGAAGAGATTCCGGCGTGCTCAGAGATCCCTTACCTACTTGCAATGGATCGATGCGATGTAGGCCATCGAGGGGGCTTTCCTGGCAGGAATTGAAGCTAGCCGAAAGAAGTATCGGAGTGAGCTACATCCTCGCGCGCGCGCGCGCGCGTACTGTTCCGAAAACTCGCTTTTTAGTACTCAAAAGGTTAACAAATGTTAATAAGGACGAGGCTGTAATCCGCTTCGGAAAACTTAGTATTTCTTAGCAACTCCGGTCTCCCAACCTTGGGATTTCTCAGTAATTTCGCTCCCGCAAACCTTAACATTTGTTAACATTTCCTGCCATGATTCGGCATGCAAAACCTTTAGGATTCAATAGGAGTTAAGACGCTTGAGGTAAGGACTTCTTAAGGCGTCAAATGATGTCTAATCAGCAACCTGCGGAGAGGTCTCTGCGCTCGGTCACAGAATGCCTAGAGGCGGAGATGATTGGTCCCCGCCTCCTCGTGATTTGAGTCTTGGGTTGCTCGACCACTCGCCCGAGATTCAAACTTGCCGAAAGAAGCATCCTCGCGTGCGTACTGCTCCGAAAACCCCCGATTCCTAGAGTGCTATCGCACACTAGGTACCCACCACAACAAGCTATGTGGCCTTCCGCTCCGTACGTGTAGTTATGTATCGTTGTATGTTCGGAATTAGCATCCGTGATGATGTTCCCGGCGTCTGACTTCGCGCGTTTGGTCATCGTCACACTTTGGCGGTCCGGCGCTTCGGTTCGGACGCACGGACCAAGTCCCCTTAACAAGGGCGTCCAACCGAGCTTGGCGCCCCTGCACCCACGCCGCATATGAACGTTCCGTGGTCCTTGATGCTGGTGTGGCCTAAGAGCTTTGACACGTCCTCCAAGGGTACGCCTTTTTGTAAGAGGTCAACCGCAAAGGTATCGCGGAGCCGATGGGCGAGCATGTGGCCGCCCCGGTTAATGCTAGCCTCGCGAAAAGCCGGGACGATGAAACGCTTCCCCCAATTTCCGCATATGCTTTTCTCGGAGCCTTGCCCGCTCCAAAAGAAATACCTTGCGTTATCGTTGTGGACGGCGAGAAGCTCAACGGCCACGTCTGGCGGCAGGGGGACCGATACGTCCGTCCCGGTCTTGGTCCGTTGGGTTACGACATGGAATTCCCCGTCGCGCTCGATGAGTTCGTCCCGCCGACAGCGTTAAGGCGTCCATGATGGACAAGCCGCTCCACCTCATTAGCAGGAACAACCCACGAACCCGCTTCGTCCAGTACGCATAAGTTTGGTTTTCCACGACGGCGTCCTGCGGGGCCTTCACTATGACGTACACAGCATCAAGCAAGCGGTCGTATTCGTCATCGGTCAACGGCATTGTGGTCGCCCTGTTGTCCGACAGAATTTTCGGCCACTCGGGAAGCCGTGTTACCCATCCATGAGAGTGACAGAAACGCATGAAGGATTTGTAGCGCTCGCGGAGCTTTGAGCGGGTCATCGCGGACGGGTACACCCGCTCCCAATCCTTACAGAAGCTAATGATTATTTCGCCCGTGATGCCCCGGACGGTGAACACGCCCCGGCCTTCGCAGAAAGAGGCCAAGCGACCGAGCCACAGTTTGTATTTGCCGATGAGGTCAGCCGTTAGGCCTTCAATTTGCTTGGCCGCGACGAACACGTCAATGGCGGAGCGAATGTCTCGTCCGGTCTCGTCCGTTTCCACCACGCGACCGGCAAGCTGGTCTTCCAGTTCGCGCTTGACCCTTTCGGCCTCCGCCCAGGAGCGGGTGTTCGCTTTGCGGCGTTGACGGGTCCCGTGCTGTGTCCAGCGCAGCCACTTGCGGCAGTCGCAGCGCCTGGCTAATTCATTGCCTTCGTACTTGCAACCGGCAGAGTGCCGAACGTAGATGGTAATTAGTGGGGTCGTGCTCATAGTGTCTTCTCCCGTGCCCTCTTAGCTTTGCGGGAGTATTAGACACGTTTTTGACTCAAAACAAAAGAAATAATACTTTATGGCTTTGTTTTCAATAGGTTAAGTATGGTGGAGGCGGCGGGAGTCGAACCCGCGTCCGAAACCGAAGACAGTAGAGATACTCCATGCTCAGTCACGTTCCAGAGACTTCGGTCTGCGCGCTCAGAACGGACAAAATACGCGCAACCCTAGCCCGTGAATCTCATTCTCTCAGCCCGGACGTAGCATCGAGAACCAGTCTGCTGTGCGACGTTCTTTCGTAGCCCACAGACGAAGCCACGGAGAACGGCAACTTATTTAATTAAGCTGCGTATGCCAGTTGATTATCGGCAATTATCATTTTGCAAGCGATTACGGGTGCCCGCCCCCCGGCATGCATCTCTACCACAACCGATCCCGTCGAAACCGTGACGCCCCCATCCTTTCAGCAGCTCGTGATTCTTAATCATCGCCAGACCGCTCTGAAACCATTCTACCGCTAAACCATGGGATGCTTTGCCCTACGAATAAGGGTCCACTTCCTGATCTACGGCGCTAAGACCCCAGCTTTTCCAGGTCAATTGACTCGTATTCCTTGCGCTCGATACCCTCGCGAATCTGCTTGGGGCTCACGCCTTTCTTGGTCAAACGATAAGCGTAAACAGCCTCCTTAGCGCAGGTGGAACACTCCGCCCCATGCGTATTTTCATAGCAACTGTGCAGGCTATTGTGGCCGAGTGCTCGATCACAGCGGCAGTAGCAAGGCAGCTGGTGGAGTACCGCCGGAATCTGGACCGCCATCAGGTATACCTGCTTTTGCCAGGCATAGTGAAAAGATGGCCCAGTCAGCTGGTTTCCCGCAAGAATGGGTGGTAGCTTCGCTGTGGGCGGCTGGGAATTGTATGCCGGTACGTCGTCGCCGGGATTGGACCATTGCGCGAAGGCGCCGGCCGTAGCCAGCCCCAGCATAAGACTGAGCAAGACGCGCTTCATAAACACTCCCTGTCGAACCACGCGGTCAAATGAATCTTAAATCCAAGCTTAGAAGGGAATCCAGACCACCGGTTCATTTGAGGCAAAAAAAGGCGGCACGAACGGTTTATTGTTCGTGCCGGGAGGCCAGTGACGCAACTTGTACTTAAACTCCATGACCGAATGGTTGAGAGACTTGCTCGATCAAGCCATCCGCGATTGTCACACAGTATATGAGATGCAGAAGTAAGCGTCGGGTTGCAGGATCTGTCTTCTGTTCGCCGACCGCATTTGCATCCAAACAACTGTTGCAATTCCTGAAGTCTATCCATCTTTTGGTACAAATGCAAGGAGATCAGAAAATTAAATTCACTTTCCGGTATAGATTTCGGACTTATTCGGCCAACTTGTATGATTTAACGTATTGTTTGCAGTGCGACGCGGGCCTTCCCCGTGCCGAGAAAGGGAAGTAAACATTGAATAATGAGGAAGATACGGCAATAGCATCCAATGAGGCTGAAAGCCAGGGTCCGCAACAAGGGATTGAGGAGACTTACAAGGGAAGAGATCGGCTCAGAACCGGACTGCTGATGCTTTCTTCAGCGCTCCTCGGCGGGATAGCCTTCGCCATTTGGAATCGCCGACAGATATCCAGCATGCAACAACAGCCGCCAGCTCAGTCAGGCACTTTCCCTGCCGACGACGACGCTATTTACTAGCGGCGGCGTAAATTTTGTCGCAACCAGATGCCAGGCTGAAATCCTTGTCGGTCAGGCCACCTGCATCGTGTGAAACCAGCGCGAGCCTCACCTTGTTGTAGCGAATGTCGATGTCTGGATGGTGTCCTGCAGTCTCGGCCAATTCTCCGACGCGATTCACAAACTGAAGGGACTGGACGAAGCTCTGAAACGCAAAAGTCCGAACAATCTCCCCGTCCTGAAGACCCCAGTCGGGGATCGATTTGAGATTGCTCTGGATATCTTCGGAGTTGAGTTTTGCCATAACAACCTCCACGCTCAACGGGCCCGGTTAGCGTTGCTCGGCGGGATACGCGAATGGAGTAAACCCTTTATTATGAACGCTGATCTCCGCTCGCAAGTCTAGCCACAGCTGATCCGGCAGGCTCAGGAAGACTGCTACCACGCCAGGGTCAAACTGTGTTCCAGCACAGCGGCTGATTTCTCTGCGCGCAGCTTCCATCGTATTTGCGCCACGGTATGGCCGGTCTGAGGTGATCGCATCCAAGGTGTCCGCCACTGCGAAAACGCGCGCTCCCAGCGGAATCTCCTCACCCCGCAGGCCCCGCGGGTACCCTGAGCCGTCGTAATGTTCCTGATGACTAAAAACAATCTCTGCGGCTTCATGCAAAAACGGAATCTTGCGCAGCATGTGGTAGCCGCGAGCGCAATGCTCGCGCATCACCGTTTGCTCATCCCGGCTTAGCGTTCCCGGTTTCAGCAAAATCGCGTCTGGAATGGCCATTTTGCCGATGTCGTGCAGGAAGGCTCCGCGCGCTATCACTCTGATTTCAGAGGGACTAAGGCCCATGGCCCGGGAAAGAGCGATGGTAAACGCAGTGACCCTCTTTGAGTGACCTTCGGTCTCGGAGTCCTTCAGATCGAGAGCATCTCCAAGCGCCTCCAGCGTGATGTCGTAGGAGCGCTCCAGGTCGGCCACCGCCTGACCCAGCATTTCGGTTCGGGACGAGACGAGTTGCTCCAGGTTGTGGCGGAACTGGGCATTTTGCTTCACCAGACCGCGGTAATCGAGCGCTCGCTGGACGGTCTTGTGCAATTGCTTGTTTTCGAAGGGTTTCAGCAGGTAGTCGTAGGCGCCCTGCCGCATGGCCGTAATGGCGGTCCCGATATCCTGAATTGCGGTAATCATCACGACTGGGGTGTCCGGCTGGACCTGCTTTACGCGTTCCAGCAGGGCGAGCCCATCCAGGCCAAGCATGGAAATATCGGTGAGAACCAGGTCGTACGGTCGATCGAACTCTACGTGACGCAAGGCATCCCGGCTGCTGCTCGCCAGAAATGGCTCGTAGTTCGCCATTTTCAGCGCCGCACCTATTGCTACCCTCACATGCTCGTCGTCATCGACAACGAGGATTCGAACCGACGCCATTCAGTCTCCACTCTTTTGCTGTACTGTAGGCACAACGCGGATTTTATCAGTCTCTTGCATCTGCTGGCTGTTACCTGTGACCGATGAACGCCCGCTTGTGACCGGAGATGCCTTTAGCCAGATATATGTCTGCGCGAGTCAACCTGTAAATCTTAAATTGGACACGCGGTGCCGTCTGTCCTACATAGGAGCTATGTGCAGAGATTCCTTCCTGATCGTTTTCTGCTAAAGTTTACGTATTAGTCATTATTCGCGCTATCAGAGAAAACAATTCTGTTCAAAATAGCGTCCAAAGGGACATCGGGGCAACCGCTGTAGGTACGTCTTTCGAGGGATATTTGTTCAACCCTAATCGTGCATTTTTCGACGACTTGACCCCTGCGGTCATGTGCTCCGCGAAGCGGCCTCTCCGAGACCGCCAGCTGGATATCTACGACAGTCACCGGCATCGCGTCTTCTCGCTCGCTTACTACATGATCGGCAATGAGGTGGCAGCGGAAGAGACGCTGGGAAAGACTTTTTTGCGCGCGTTCCAGAAAACTGATGAGCCGGACGCTGGTGGGATTGATACAGCCCTCATGGATGAGTTGCGCCAGCAGATGACCTTTGACCGCAATATTGTGCCCGCACAGGCCTCTCCAAAAGATTCCCTGCACAACGGAAACGTCCGCAAAACTGATCTCGAGGAGGCAATCAGCGAGCTTCCTGAGGTTGAACGTCTTGCCTACCTGCTGAAAGACGTTGAGGGCTACTCGACCCAGTCAATCTCCGGTTTGATGGCAATTCCTGCTCCCCAGGTACCGCGAATTCTCATGTCCGCGCGGATCCGCGTGCGCTCCACGCTGGCCGCAAAGGTAGCCCTGCGCAACAAGCTGCAAAAAGAACTGGAAGATCAGGATAATTCCTGCGAGTCGCCAGACGCCTCCGCCGCAGCCTGATTACAGAAGGCGCGCCGTCCGGTCGTGCGTCAGGATTTCTTTGCCCGCACCAATCTCTCGCGACGCTTGATTGCCCAGCCAGCCTTGTTTTCCTGGCGTGAACGAGCCACGCCCAGGGAGTCCGGCGGCACATCCTCTGTGATGCAGGAGCCGGCGGCGATATAGGCCCCGTCGGCGATCGTCAACGGCGCCACGAGGGTGGAATCGCTGCCCACAAAAACCCCATTGCCAATTCTGGTGGTGTGCTTGTTTACCCCGTCATAGTTGCAGGTGATCACGCCGGCCCCAATGTTTGTGCCGCTGCCCACTTGCGAGTCGCCAAGGTAGCTCAGGTGGTTGGCCTTGGATCCCTTGCCCAGCTTCACCTTCTTGGTCTCAACGAAGTTGCCGACATGGGCGTTTTCGCCGATCTCACTGCCCGGCCTCAAGTGCGAATAAGGGCCAATCACGGCTCCGGATTCCACCGTCGCGCCAGAGAGAATCGAACCTTGGCGAATCAACACTCCATCGGCGATCGTCGAATTCTCAACGACCGAGTAGGAGCGAATGCGGCAGTTCTCGCCAATCTTGGTGTTCCCCAGCAACTGCACTCCGGGCTCAATTATTGTGTCTGCGCCTACCTGCACCTCTGAATCGATCAGGCTACTCTCCGGCCGAAATATCGTGACGCCCTCCGACATCAGCCTTCGGGCAGTCTGGAGGCGAATCGCCGCGTCAAGCTGCATCATCTCTGCGATGGTATTTGCGCCCAGCACTTCATTCGGGAATTCCGCTTCCAGTGCGACAACACGCTCGCCTGCGTCTACAAGCAACCGCGCCATATCTGTCAGGTAGTACTCGCCATGTACATTCGCCGTCTTCAACGCTCCAATGTGGCGGAAGAGCGGACCGCTCGCAAAGGCATAAATGCCCGAGTTGATTTCGGGATTCCGAGCCTGTTCCTCTGAAAGAGCCTTCTGCTCAACGATGGCGGCAACCTCTACGGACGCGGGAGCCCTGCGTATCACCCGCCCATAGCCGTGCGGATCATCGGGCGCGGCACTCAGAATCGTCATGGCTGCACGCTGCTGTAGATGGAAGTCGCGAATGCCGGCAATCGTCTCCGTGCGAATCAAAGGCACGTCCCCGGACAAGACGAGGATGTGGTCGTATCCCTCGACGGAGGTCTGCGCGCATTGGATCGCGTGACCCGTGCCACGCTGCTCCGCCTGGAGAACAAATTTCACGCCGGTGGAGGCGACCGCACCCTTCACCCGCTCCGCCTCGTGTCCCACGACGACGTAGATGTCCTCCGCCGGCACCACTTTCACCGCGGCTGCAATCACGTTGGCCAGCAGAGGCTTTCCGCCGATCTCGTGCAGGACCTTGGGCCGCTTCGATTTCAGGCGTGTCCCCTTGCCCGCTGCCATGATCACAATTGCAAATCTCATCTCGTTCAACGGCCCTTTCCGCCCTGAGCATCCATACCCGGCGGCATGGGAATAGTGATGTCTATTGGCTCAACCTTGCCCAGCTTATCCAGCGGAGTGCCGAACTCCGTGGAATTGCCTACAACCAATATGGCCAGCTTGGACGGATCAATATACTTCTTCGCCACGCGCTCTACATCTGCGGTGGTGACCTTCTCGATCGCGGTCCGGTACTTGTCGAGGTAATCCGGGGGATAGCTGAAGAACTCCAGTTTCACCTGCTCGAAGAGAATCTTTTCCTTGTTGTCGTAACGGAAGATGAACGAATTCAAAATCTGATCTTTCGCGTTCTGCAGTTCGATCTCGGTGAAAGGCTGCGTCTTGAGGTTATCGATCTCCTTCAGCATCGCCTGCGTCGCATCCACCGTATTGGCGCTCTGGGTGCCCGCTACCACGCGGAAGATTCCTGGGTGGTCGTATGAGGCTCCGTACGAACCGTCAACCGAATAAGCGAGGCCCATCTGGGTTCTGATTTTCTGAAACAGGCGCGAACTGAAGCCGCCGCTGAAGATTTCATTCATCACCGTGAGAGCGTAGAAGTCGGGATTCTTCCGCTCAGTGCCAAGGCCGACGATCCAGATGTTGCTCTGGTTGACGTCCTGCTTGTCCACAAAATAGACGCCCGGCTTGGGACCGGCAAATTTCTCAGGCGGCGCTGCAAGCTGGACACCCTTCTTCATTGGCTCGAAGGCCTGGCGAAGCTTTTGCTCCATCTGTGCCGAGTCAAAATCTCCCACCACCCCGACGATGATGTTATTTGCGACCACGGTCCGGTCGTGCCACTTTTTAAGATCATCGACGGTTACAGATCCAATCGTTGCAAACTCAGGCTCGCGCGTGTAGATGCTGTTTGCGCCGTACACCAGCTTTTCCGCCTCGCGCGCCGCGATGCCGCCTGCATTCTCATTGCGCCGGACAATCCCTGCCGCGGCTCCCTGCTTGGCCAATTCCAGCTTCTGGTTATCGAATGCGGGATGGAGAAGCAGATCGACTGCGATGGCAAACACCTGGTCCTCATCCGCCTTCAGGCAGGACCATCCCACGCTGGTCGAATCGACGTCGCCATTCGTCTCCACTTTGGCGGCCTTTGCTTCCAGGATGTCGTCCAGTTGATCGCCATTCTTCGTAGCAGTCCCGCTTGTGCGCCAGGTTTCCGCATACAAATCCACCAGGCCAGCTTTTGCTGCATCGACGTCGCGTGACCCGCCGCGAATTTCGATGAAGCCGTTCACAAAGGGAAGCTCGTGATCCTCCTGCAGGAACAGCACCACGCCATTGGGCAGTGCGATGCGCTTCGGCTGCTGCGGATGAAACGCGTTGAGTTGGGGAATTGGGATCGACTTCCACGGCTCGGGTTGCTGCGCATACACAGGCCCGAGGGCAGAGAGAGAGAGCACTGCTGTCATGGCAAGCGTCGCGTATCGATTCACTTTGCACCCCCTGCTGCCTGTGCCGGGGCTTTCGGCGCTTCAAATTCAATCATGGCTGACGTCCTGTTGCTCTCCAGAAAAATCTTGTTGGCCGCGCGCTGAATATCGGCTTTCGATACTTTGTCGATGCGGTCGAGTTGCTTGAAAAGTTCTCGCCAATCCCCGTAGCGCATCTGGTAGACCACCAGCTGTTCCGCCAGCCCCTGGTTGTCGGCCAGGCCGCGCAGCAAGTCGGCGCGCGCGCGCGTCTTGAACATCGCCAACTCGTCATCTGTTACCGGAGTTGTCTTCAGCTTGTCGATCTCCTTGTGAATCGCATCGCGCATCTGCTGCGGTGTATGACCCTGCGCAGGAACGGCGAGGAAGGAGAAGAGGCCCGGGTATTTCACTCCAGGAAATCCACTGAACCCCTCTGCCGCCACAGCGATCTGTTGATCGCGCACCAGGCTGCGATAGAGCCGCGAGGTTCGCCCGTTGGAGAAAATATCAGTGATCGCATCATAGGTGGCATCATCGGGATCGCGATAGTCGGGCCGATGATAGCCCTCGATGTAGAAGGGCTGCGTGGCTTCGCGGATGGTCACTGTCTTCTCTGAACGCTGCGGAGGTTCCACCGTCGTCATTTCTTCGGGCAGCGGGGCAGTCGGAATGCGGCCGAAATATTTCTCCAGAATCGGCATCACCGTTGCAGCCTTCAAGTCGCCGGCCACGCCAATCACGATGTTTCCCGGAACATAGTAGGTCTTGTGAAAGACGTCAGCTTCGGTCGCGGTAATCTGGCTCAGTTCGGACGCCCAACCAACGCCCGGCCTGCCGTAGGGATGCGCCACGTACGCCGTGGCGAGAAACTGCTCCACCATGCGACCGATGGGGCTAGAGTCGGAACGCATGCGGCGCTCCTCCATCACCACTTCGCGCTCCTTGTAGAATTCGCGCGGCACCGGATTCATGATCCTGTCGCTCTCCAGATACGCCCATAGCTCAAAGCGATTCGACGGCATGCTCCAGAAATACTGTGTCGAGTCCAGGCTTGTGGAGGCGTTGATTCCAGTCGCCCCGTTCTTCTCGGCAATCTCAGTAAATTCGTTTGGGATTACGTACTTCTGGGCGGCAGCAACAGCAGCGTCGAAATCCGCCTTCAACTGCTTTAGCTTCGTCTCATCTCTGCCCACGCGCTTGCGATACTCTGCGTCATAGGCAGCGTAGGTCTCCTCAACCTTCGCCAGGGCCACTTTCTCGGCCGCATAGTCGGTCGTACCAATATCCTTGGTCCCCTTGAAGGCCAGATGTTCGAACATGTGCGCCAACCCGGATTGCCCGCCGGGATCGTTCGCGTCTCCCGCGTTCACCATCGTCCAGAAGGAGAAGACCGGAGCCTCAGGCCTCTCACAGACAATCAGCGTCAGGCCATTCGGCAATACTTTCGTTGTGATCCGCTTCTCAAAACTGGCAAGGTCCTGCGCCGATGCCGACAGAGCCAAGGCGCAAAGAAGGGCAACCGAGCATAAAGCCGAACGAAAAGAGAAAGTCATATTTTTGGCGCGACCTCGATTTCCCCCTGCTGCGCGCTCTCTGAGCCACGCGTAATGCTGGAGGGGACTTGATTCCGAAACTAACTGCCTGCACCCTCCGTGTCAAACCAGGCCGCCTCGATCGATGGCCCTGATTTCCAGCAGGTTACGCCTTTGTTTTACGGCGACTTAGGTGGCCACCTTGACCAAATGAATGTCCATTCATTATGCTTCGGCAGTTTTCGGTATTCCGCCCAAGGGTAAGCGGTGCCGAATCTAACACCCAAGGAGTCTCCGAAATGAGCACCACCACGACTGCGGCATCGGCAACACTTACAGCTAGCGGAACCTTCACGCGGCCTGCGCTCATCCGCCGCTCCGCTGTGCTCGGGGCAGGCACCATGGGATCACGTATCGCCGCTCACTTGGCCAACGCCGGAATCCCGGTCGTGCTACTGGACATCGTTCCTTCCGGTGAAGAAAAAAATCGCAGCCGCATTGCAACGCAGGCTGTCGAGTCTCTCCTGAAGTCCAAGCCGGCTGCTTTCTACGACACGTCCAGCGCTCGGCTCATCACGCCCGGCAACTTCGAAGACGACCTCAAACTCCTCTCTGCCTGCGATTGGATCATCGAAGCGGTCACTGAAGATCTCGCCATCAAGCAGCCACTGCTGGCGAAGATTCTGCCGCACCTTCGCCCACCGCTATCCTCACTACCAACACCAGCGGCCTGCCGGTTGCGTCGATTGCCTCGGGGCTTCCGAAGAATTCCGCAGCGGATTTCATCATCGCTGGTTCGGCACCCACTTCTTCAATCCGCCGCGCTACATGCAGTTGCTGGAGATTATCCCTACACCCGACTCCGACCCCGACGTTGTTGCAGCGCTGGCAAGCTTTGCCGACCGGCGGCTGGGCAAGTCGGTTGTCTACGCGCACGACACACCGAACTTCATCGCCAACCGCATCGGCGTTTTCACTCTGTTCACCTCTGTGCGCCTGATGATGGAGCAGGGCCTCTCCATCGAAGACGTCGACGCGCTCACCGGAAGCGCCATCGGCTGGCCGCGCACCGGAACCTTTCGTCTGGCGGACATGGTCGGCATCGACGTGCTCGCCCACGTCGCCGCAAACTTCTCACACTTAGCCGGAACGATACCAGCGCCGCGGCAACTGCCGCCCTTCTCCGCACCATGCTCGAACGCAAGATGGCTGGGCGACAAGACCGGACAGGGCTTCTATAAAAAGGAGAAAGACGCCGAAGGCAAGGATCAGCGCCTCGCCCTCGACTGGAACACGGTCGACTATCGTCCCCTTGCGAAGGCCAAGATGGCCGCGCTCGACATGGCAAAGAATGCAGAGTCGCTGGCTGAGCGCCTCAAGCTGCTTCTCTCCGCAGACCCGCGTAAAGACAAGGCTGCTGCCTTCCATTGGACGCTGCTTGCGCGCCTGTGGAACTACGCTGCGGACCGTCTGCCTGAGATTGCCGATGACATACCCTCCATCGACCGCGCCATGCGCACCGGCTTCAACTGGGAGATGGGGCCATTTGAAATGTGGGACGCGGCTGGCGTGCCGGAAACAGTCGAGCGCATGCGTGCGATGGGCGAGCCTGTAAGCGCCAACGCCGAAAAGCTGCTCGCAGCCGGCCACACCTCCTGGTACAAGGACGACCCAGCCGTGCCTTCTGGCCGCGCATGCTTCAACCCTGTTACCGGCATGTACGAGCCGGTAATTCAAGCCGAAGGCGTGGCTTCCGTTGCGAAGTTCCGCAAAGTCAACGGCGTCATTCGCAAGAACAGTGGCGCGTCTCTCGTCGATATCGGCGACGGCATTGCCTGTATCGAATTGCACTCGCTCAAGAACGCCATCGGTGACGACATTGTTCATCTCGTTACGCAGGTACTGCAGCCCGACAGCGAATTCGTGAAAAACTTCCGCGGCTTTGTAATCACCGGCGACGCGGAAAATTTCTCCGTCGGTGCCAACCTTCTGCAACTCCTTCTGGCCGCGCAGGAAGGCGAATGGGACGATCTCGACCTCGCGGTGCGCGCCTTCCAGCGCATGACCGCGTCCATCAAGTTCTGCCCCTGCCCCGTCGTGGTCGCGCCCTTCGGACTCTGCCTCGGCGGCGGCACAGAGATCGCCCTTCACGCAACTCGCCGTCAACCACACGCGGAACTCTATATGGGACTGGTGGAAGCCGGCGTCGGGCTCGTCCCCGGAGGTGGCGGCACGAAGGAGATGGCTCTGCGAGCCACCGATGCGGCTGCCGCGATTGCCAACCCAGCCCCCAACGATCCACCGGCAAAGTTCGCCATGTCCGGAGAAATGCTGGACGCGCTCAAGCGCTCGCTCGAAGTGGTGGCCATGGCCAAGGTCTCTACATCTGCTGCGGAGGCTCGCGGCCTCGGCCTGCTGTCGAATGCAGATCGCATCACGCTGCATCGTGAGCGTGTTCTCCTGGATGCAAAGCATACCGCGCTCACCATTGCCGATGCTGGCTACGCAGCTCCGGTAGAGCGAACGAAGATTCCTGTGGCGGGCGAAGCAGTGTTGCCGACGCTCAAGCTCGGCATTCACCTCATGCGGCAAGCCGAGTTCATTAGCGACCACGACGTGAAAATTGCCGGCAAAGTGGCGCACATCCTTTGCGGTGGTAATCTCACGCCCGGTAGTATGGTCAGCGAACAATACTTCCTCGATCTCGAACGCGAAGCCTTCCTCTCCCTCTGCAGTGAGCGAAAAACGCAGGAGCGTATTGCCTTCACACTCAAGACCGGCAAGCCACTGAGGAATTGAACGTGCGAACGTCTCTAACTATCTCGCTGCTCCTGTTCGCGTGCGCGCACGGAAGTGAGCTTCGGGCCCAGATTTCCGCTACTGAGCAGGTTGAATCAGGACAGCTTGATTACGCTGGCAAAACAATGACCTACCGCATTCGGCGACTCCCACTCTCCGCGTTTCCTGAGCTACCCGCCGCAGTGCGCACCGTGCTGGAGGGGCGCGATTGCATGGTGCCGCAAACCTACGAAGCGCGCCGCCCGGAAAACGTCGTCCACGGCGAATTCTGGCAGAAGGGAAGCCGCGACTGGGCGGTCCTTTGCTCCCATGAGGGCTCCACTTCACTACTCGTTTTTCGCAGCAACGCCCTGGCATTGCCCATCGAACTGGAGAGTGGCAAGGATCTCGATCGACTGCAGGCTCGCCTCAACGGTACGCTTGGGTTTGCCTGGGGACTCGACCTTGCGGCGCCCGAGACCGTAAGGCGTCTGGTCGGCTCAAAGACTGGCCCGATCGATCACGATGGCATTCAGATGTCAATCGTAGAAAAGTCGTCTGAGATTCACTACTACCAGAACGGCAGATGGCTCGAATTCGACGGGCTTGAGTAGATCGCCCGGCAGCAGAAGGGAGCAACTCGTGGCAGATGCAGTCATAGTCAGCACCGTTCGAACAGCGGTAGGCCGCTCTGGAAAAGGCACGCTCGCAACCACGCGCCCAGACGATCTGGGTGCGGTTGCAATCCGCGGTGCACTCGAACGTGTCCCCGAATTAGACGCCGCGGAAATTGACGACGTCATTCTAGGCTGCGCCATGCCTGAAGCCGAACAGGGCATGAATGTCGCCCGCATATCAAGCCTGCGCGCCGGACTCCCTGTTGCAGTCTCATCCATGACGGTGAACCGCTTCTGCGCCTCAGGCCTGCAGTCCATCGCTCTCGCGGCGGAACGCATTCGCGGCGGCAGCGCACAGGCGATAATCGCCGGCGGCACCGAATCCATGAGCATGGTCCCCATGGGTGGCAATAAAATCAGCGCCAATCCATGGCTGGTGGATCACTACGCCGACTCCTATCTCAACATGGGCCTCACCGCCGAACGCGTGGCGCAGAAATACGGCATCACCCGCGCGCAGGCAGACGAGTTTTCGCTTGCCAGCCACCGCAAAGCACTCGACGCAATTCAGTCTGGCCGCTTCGCCGAGGAAATTGTTCCCGTCACGGTTACAAATACAACGCCGACCGAGAGAGCCCCCAAACCATCCACCAAAGAAGCTGTATTTCAGACCGATGAAGGACCGCGTGCCGACACCTCGCTAGAGGCTCTCTCGAAACTGAAGCCTGCTATTCACGCAAGGGGCGTCGTTACCGCAGGCAACTCCTCACAAACCTCGGACGGCGCAGCAGCATCGGTCGTAATGTCTGCGGATCGCGCCAGCCAGCTGGGCATCAAGCCCCTGGCACGATTCGTAGCCTTCGCCACCTGCGGTTGCCTGCCGGAGGAGATGGGCGTCGGCCCGGTCTACGCAATTCCCAAGGCGCTCAAACTTGCAGGACTCACGCTGGACGATATCGGCCTGATCGAATTAAACGAAGCCTTCGCCGTGCAGTCTCTCGCAGTAATGCAACAACTGGGACTCGATCCCGCCAAAGTAAATGTGAATGGAGGAGCCATAGCGCTGGGCCATCCTCTGGGCTGCACCGGCGCCAAGCTCACGGCGACGCTCTTGCACGAGATGAAGCGCCGCGGCGTTCGCTATGGCATGGTAACGATGTGCGTCGGCGGCGGCATGGGTGCCGCCGGCATCTTCGAGAATCTATAACCTTCGGGATTCGACCAACTACAGTATGCGTAAACACGTGGCAACACTGGCGGAACGTTTGAAGACAGGGGTCAACATCCGCCCCCGCACAGTTCTCGTTCCCGCGATCCTGGTGGCGCTTCTACTCATTGCAGCGAATTTGTGGCAGCCGCATTTAGGAGTTGCACGCGACAGTTGGCCATCGGTGCCGGGCGAGGTTCTGAACACGCGTATTTCTGTAGTTGGCATAGGTGACCGCGCATATCGAGGAGGGCAGATCTACTATCGCGCCGAAGCGGAGGTTCTTTTCAAAGTTGATAAAGCAGATCACGACGCGTGGATTCCGGCTTCAAAGCCATACTCGAGCCGCGACGAACTTGAATTTTGGTTGTCACAGCAGGACGTTAAAAATTGTATTGTCCGATGGAATCCGCGGAACTTAGGCGACGTCGAAGCCGTCCTTCAACCACGAGCTATCAGCTAGCAACGAAGCAACGACCCAGGAGCAATCATGACCACCACAGCAGCCCCCATCGCAAAGCAGGTAGCAGGCGGAAGTTTCCTGATCGAAAACCGCACGCCGCAGGATGTCTTCACTCCGGAAGACTTCAGTGAAGAGCAGCGTCAGATCGCCGACACCGCCTCGCAGTTTGCCGCAAATGAAGTCCTCCCTGCGGCCGATCAACTTGAGGCCAAGAATTTTGAGGTCACACGCGGGCTTCTGCGCAAAGCGGGCGACCTCGGCCTCATGGCCGTAGACATTCCCGAAGAGTACGGCGGCCTCGCGATGGATAAGACCACCTCCGCCATCATCGCCGACCGCCTCTCTCTCTATGCCAGCTTCTCGGTTTCCTTCAGCGCCCACGTGGGCATTGGCACGTTGCCCATCGTCTGGTACGGCACCGAAGAGCAGAAGAAGAAATATCTGCCGCGTCTCGCGAGCGGCGAATGGATCGGCGCGTACGCGCTCTCCGAGGCAACCTCCGGCTCCGACGCCATGAACGTCCGCACGCGCGCCGAGCTTTCTTCGGACGGCAAGCACTACATCCTCAACGGTGAAAAAATGTGGATCACCAACGCCGGATTTGCCGACCTCTTCACCGTCTTCGCCAAAGTTGACGGGGAAAAATTCTCTGCGTTCCTCATCGAGCGCGGCACACCCGGCCTCTCCATCGGCGCAGAGGAGCATAAGCTTGGCATCCGCGGTTCATCCACCTGTCCGCTCATCCTCTCTGACTGCAAAGTGCCCGTCGAGAATCTCCTCGGCGAAGTAGGCAAGGGCCAGTACATCGCCTTCAACATCCTCAACATTGGCCGCTTCAAGCTCGGCGCGGCCTGTCTTGGCGGAGCGCGCGCCGCGCTCACCAACAGCATCCGTTACGCCAAGGAGCGCAAGGCTTTCGGCAAGTCCATCGCGGAATTCGGCCTCGTGCAACAGAAGATCGCCGACGGAGCCATCGGCGTTTTTGTCGGCGAGAGCATGGCCTACCGCACCGTCGGCATGATCGATCAGGCCCTGGCAAACCTTGAGGGCGATGCCGCCCACTCCGCTCGCGAAATTCAAAAGCGTGTGGAGGAATATGCCGTCGAGTGCTCCATCCTCAAAGTCTGGGGTTCGGAGATGCTGGACATGGTCGTTGACCACACCGTGCAGATCTACGCCGGGTACGGCTATGTCGAGGAGTATCCCGCCGAGCGCGCCTATCGTGATTCGCGTATCAACCGAATCTTCGAGGGCACCAACGAAATCAATCGCCTGATCATTACCGGATGGCTCATGAAGCGCGCGATGTCGGGCCAGCTTGCCCTTATGCCCGCAATCTCAAAGCTGATGGAAGAGGTCACTGCACCACCCTCCTTCGACGATAGCGGCAGCTCCGACGATCCCCTCGCCGCTGAAGTGAACCTGCTTGCCAGCGCCAAAAAGATCACGCTCTTTGCAGCTGGAGCAGCCTCGCAGAAATACATGGCGGCCCTCGTCGACGAGCAGGAAGTGATGGGCGAACTGGCCGACATGCTCATCCAGGTCTACTCGTTTGAGTCGGCGTTGCTGCGAGCGCAAAAGCTGGGCGCCTCCGGCTCAGCCTCGGCCAGCCTTGCGCAGGCCATCGTCAAGGTTCACGCGGAGCACTGCTTCTCGGCCATCGAAACCGCCGCTCGGCGGGTACTCTCCGCAGTTGCCGAGGGCGACATGCTTCGCACCCAGCTGGCCATCTTCCGTCGGTTGTCGAAACACACTTCGCCGAATACCGTTGCGCTCAACCGCGTGGTTGCCCGCGCTATGATCGACGCAGGGAGGTATGCCATCTAACGCAATTCGACGCCAAGGCCAGCTGAGCCAAACTCGAATTCTGAGCCTTTAGCCACTTCGCAACAGAATGAGCCGGCCGACAGGTCCAGCAGTATCATTGTGTCAACCGGTCACGGTCGTTGTGCGCGGCATCGTGGCAGCGTATTCTCATCTTCAGGCATCTATAAGCGTGGCAGTAGTTTGCCGCGTCAATTTGGCGCTTGGTATGATCTATAGCTTCAAATGCCATTTACGGGCACCTAGGAGAAATGTATGTCAGACGAAAATCAGAGCGGCAGCGGCTTTAGCTGGTTCATTGCTGGTCTTGGCATTGGAGCCTTGATCGGCGTTCTGTATGCGCCCAAAGCGGGTAGCGAGACAAGGGACGACATCGCCGCCCAGGCTCGCGAAAAATCCGAATATCTCAAACAGCGTTCCAAGGAAGCTGCCGAACAGGCTAGCATCTTTGCCGATCGCGCGAAAACACAGGCCGGTCAATATGTGGACCGCGGCAAGGAATATGTCGATCGTGGCCGCGCGCAGTGGGAAGACTTCGTCGACAAGAGCAAGGGCTTTGTAGGACAACAGACTGATAAGGTTGCGGCTGCAGTAGATGCAGGCAAGCAGGCTTACAAGTCCTCAACCGAGCCTTCTGAACCAACCCACTTCTAGAGCAGCGCTGGGTCAGTTGAATCTGAGGAATGCCAATCGAGAGGCCTGAACGACATGCAGCAATGGACACCGCAAGACACCGTCATCGCTATCTTCACGGCCATCAGCTCGATTGGCATTCTCCTCCAGGCCATTGTGCTCGTCAGTGTCTACTTTGGCCTCCGCAAGGCAATTGTCCAGGTCACCAAACTCGTTGAGGAGGCCCGCGAGCACGTCGTCCCCCTCCTCGCCACCTCGCGCAGCGTCGCCGACGATCTCTCTCCGAAGATCAAGGTGATGGCCACCAACATCACGGAAGTCACACACTCGGTTCGCAGCCAGACTGCGCACATCAACAGTGCCGTGGATGACGTCGTGAACCGCTCGCAAAAACAAGCCGCCCGCGTGGACGGCATGGTAACCGGGACCCTGGACGGCATCAACACGGCCACGGCCAGCGTGAAGGAAGGCATCTCCGCTCCCGTGCGCCAGGTAAGCGGCTTCGTCAATGGCCTGCGAGCTGCGCTCGACGTACTCCTGCAGCGCGAACGGCCACACCACTCCAAGGCCGACAGCGACCTCTTCGTTTAGCACTCACTGTTGATTGAAGTAGCGCAGAACCGAACTGCGCCTAGACGATCCAGCCGCCGCCGACAACCTCATCGTCGGAGTAGAAAACCGCAGCCTGTCCCGGCGTCACAGCCCGCGCCGGCTCGTCGAAGGTGGCTGTCACTTCGTCCTCAGCTGTCATCCGAATAGTGGCCCACGCCGGCTCGAAGCGATGCCGAATCTTTACCTGGACGCGCATCTCGCCGTTCAACTCCGCAATCGAGATCCAGTTCAGCTGCCGCGCGCGCAACGCCTTCGTTGCCAGGTCCGCCTCGGCTCCCACTGTGACGCGATGCGACTCACTGTCAATCTGGATCACGTACAGCGGCGTCGGCGAGGAGACACCAAGCCCCTTCCGCTGGCCTACAGTGAAGTTGTGAATGCCTTCGTGCTGGCCCAGCACCTCACCCGCTGTTGTTACCAAGTCACCTGCAGAGTCAGGGAATGCTTCCCCCTGCTCCTCCAGGTATGCCTCCATAAATCGCTTGTAGTCCCCCCCGGGAACAAAGCAGATCTCCTGCGAATCGGGCTTGGCGGCCAGCGCCAGTCCCGCTTCCTGCGCAATCTCGCGCACCCGCGGCTTGCTGTAATTGCCCAGCGGAAAGATGGTTCGCGACAGCTGCTCCTGCGTCAGACCGAAGAGAAAATAAGTCTGGTCCTTGGCCTTGTCAGCCGGACGCTTCAATATCCATCGGCCCCGCTTCGCATCGAAATCATTGCGCGCATAGTGCCCGGTAGCAATTTGCTCCGCGCCAATCTGCCGCGCCGTAAGCAAAAGCTGGTCAAACTTCAAATGGTTGTTGCACAGCGAGCAGGGAATTGGCGTCCGCCCGGCGAGATACTCGCTCACAAAGGGCTTCACGACATCGCGCTCAAATCGCTCCTGCTGATTCACCACATAGTACGGAATCCCTAATTCCTCGGCCACGTGCCGCGCATCGTACACATCGTCAATGGAGCAACAGCGACCCTGGACCTGCTCCGGCATGCCTTCCTTACCGGCCAGCCGCCGCTGGTTCCACAACTGCAGCGTCAGCCCCACCAGCGTGTAGCCCTCCGCCTTCAGCATCGCCGCAACGGTGGATGAATCCACACCTCCCGACATCGCCACTGCTATGGTCTTCGTATCGCTCACAGGGCGCTCCCACCATTCGCGATTCCCGCAAGCTTCCGGCTGTTGTACACGGGAGATAGCTCGCGCAGCCGCGCCACCGCCTGCGGTACGAGGGCGACGGCAAAGTCCACGTCTTCCACCGTGGATGTCTTCATCAGGCTGAAGCGTATGCTGGCCCGCGCACGATCCTCTGGCAGACCCATCGCCTTTAGCACCGGCGAGGGTTCTGTCGCGCCAGACTGGCAGGCCGACCCGCCCGATACCGCCAGCCCCTTCAAATCCAGCGCAATCACCAGCGCCTCCGCCTCTACATGGTCAAACCAGATGTTCGTCGTATTCGCCACACGCGGCACGTCACCGCCATTCACGCCGGCCTCGTCCACGCTCACCAGGATTTCAGACTGCAGCCGGTCGCGCAGCGCGCCAATCTTTGCTGGAACGCCCTCCGCAAGCCCGCGCATAGCCACTTCGGCCGCCTTGCCCAAGCCCACGATCCCCGGCAGATTCTCCGTTCCCGCGCGGCGCTGGCGTTCGTGCGTGCCGCCAAAAAGTAGTGGCTCAATCTGCGTTCCTCGGCGAATGTACAGTGCTCCGGTCCCTTGCGGCGCGTGCAGCTTGTGCCCTGAGATGGTTAGCAAATCGCAGCCAATCGCCCTTACATCCAGCGGCATCTTTGCAACCGCCTGTACCGCGTCGGTGTGGAAGGGGACGCGCGCCTCCCGCGCAATCGCGCCAATCTCCACCACCGGCTGCAGCACGCCTGTCTCGTTATTGGCCATCATCACGCTTATCAACCGCGTCTGCGGCCGCAGCGCTCGCCGCACGTCCTCAGGATCGACCACCCCTGCGGGCGAAACGGGAAGCACTGTTACCTCGACGCCTCGGTCGCGCAGACGGTCCGCCGAGTGCAGCACGGCGCTGTGCTCAACTGCGCTGATAATCAGGTGATCGCCCGGCTTTATCCCGCTCTGGCTCAATAACATACCAAACAACGCCAGGTTATCGCCCTCCGTCCCGCCGCTGGTAAATACGATCTCCGCGGCCCGGCAGCCCAGCAGCGTCGCCACGGCCTCGCGCGCGTGATCCACCGCTGCCCGCGCCCGCTGCCCATGGAAGTGTATCGATGATGCATTTCCGAATTGCTCGTCAAACCACGGACGCATCGCCTCCATTACCTCCGGCAACACTGGGGTTGTGGCATTCGCGTCCATGTAAACACGGTGCATAAGGGATTCTCCGAGTATCTATTCTACGGTCTTTCGGCACCTGCCGGCTGCGTCCTGTCACAAACTGGGGACCGGTCTGGCCTCCCCGCAGCCCAATCTGCTACGCTTTCACCCGCACCACACCGCACCCCCGGAGGGTATGTAATTGAAGACTTTAAGCAGATTTGCCAGTCTCCTACTGTGTTGCACACTCGCAAGCCCGGTGCTGGCCATAGCGCAGGCCAAGCCGGACGCACCGCCCGTGGGATCCAAGGTTCCACCCGCCCAGACCTACGGCAAACTGCTCGGCAACTTTGAGAATGAGATCGTCGGCGCGGCAGAGGCCATGCCCGAGGATAAGTTCAACTTTGCGCCTACCCAGGGCGAGTACAAGGGAGTGCGCACCTTTGCCGAGCAGGTCAAACACATCGCCGAGTCCAATTATTATTTCTTTGGCGGATTCGCCGGCACCGATGAGAAAGGTGGCGCCTACATCGAGAAGCTCACCACCAAGGCAGACATCGTAAAGGCGCTCAAGGACTCCTTCGCCATGGCCCATAAAGCGGTCGACTCAATCACAGCCGACAACGCATTTGAGATGACTAAGACGGGCACTCGAGCTGGAATGATCGCCTTCGGCCTCGCGCATTGCATGGATCACTATGGCCAGATGGTCGAGTATCTGCGCATGAGCGGTATCGTGCCCCCGGCAAGCCGCGGCAACGGATAGCAGCAGGAGTGTGAAGCGGGGCGCGAGAGAAGCGCGCCCTGCTCTCTATCTCTCGGTCATCGGTATATAAGGAGCCGGATAGGCCGGTCCGATATATTCAGCCCGTGGACGGATCAGGCGATTGTCATCCAGTTGCTCGATCACGTGGGCTGCCCAGCCTGCAATCCTGCTAACTGCGAAGATCGGCGTAAACAGATCCAGATCGATTCCCAGTGTTGTATACGTCGATGCGGAGTAGAAGTCCACGTTTGCGTTCAGCTTCTTCTCTTTCAGGATGTACTGCTCAATCTTGCTCGACATCTCAAACCACTTGGGATTACCCGACGCCCTGCCCAGGCTCTCTGACATTTTGCGCAGATGCGTCGCCCGCGGATCTTCGGTGTGATACACGCGATGCCCGAAGCCCATGACCTTCTTCTTCTCCGCCAGCATCTTCTTCACATGCTCCACCGGATCGTCGCCCTCTTTATCAATCGAGAACAACAGCCGCATCACAGCTTCATTTGCGCCGCCGTGCAGCGGTCCCTTCAGCGCGCCAATCGCGCCTGTAATAGCGGAGTGAATATCTGACAGCGTTGCTGCAATCACGCGTGCAGCAAAGGTTGAAGCGTTCAGCTCATGATCGGCATGCAGGATCAGCGCGATATCAAGCGCCCGCGTTGCCGTCTCGATGGGCTTCTCGCCGTTCAGCATCCATAGGAAATTGCCGGCATGGGAGAGTGACTTGTCCGGCTCAATAATCGGCAGATCCTTGCGAATCCGGTCATAGATCGCCACCACCATCGCAATCTGTGCAGTCAGGTGGAAGCTCTTGCGAATATTGGAGCTGTGATTATTTAGCTTCTCGTCTTCATCGTAAAAACTCAGCGCGGAGACTGCCGTGCGCAGCACCTCCATCGGCGTGGCCTTGCGAGGGAAGCGCCGCATCATATCCACGATTCCCGGATCGAGCACGCGCGCTTCCGCCAGGTCGAGGTTGAACTGTGCCAGCTCTTCCTTATTGGGCAGGCGGCCATTCCACAACAGGAATGTGGTCTCTTCAAAAGTCGACTTCTCAGCCAGTTCATGGATGTCGATGCCGCGATACGCCAGCACACCCGCGTCTCCGTCAATCCAGCAGATCCCGGAGTTCGCTGCGACAATACCTTCCAGACCTTTTACCGCGACCGAAGTCGACATATCTTGCTCTCCTGTAAATGGCTTCGTTTGTTATGATTCGCGCTTAAAATAATCGGCCGGCGCGAGAGCCGATTCACGGTCTTGCGAACTGAACGGCGCTCCGGCAGCAGCTTTCAAATATCTTTGATTTATAGCTCAGCGCCTCGCCATTGTCACTTGCAGGATTAGACTTCGCCGCGAGCCGCGAGGTTGCGAGGGCAACTCCCGGCCGTCCAAATCAGCCTTCAGCCAGCGCAAATCGAGCCGGAGAGAACTTTTCGACGCCAACCTCGGGCTGCTGTCCGGTCAGCAACTGCCGCATGATCCTGCCGGTCGCAGGCGCCAGCATAATCCCGTTGCGGAAGTGCCCGGCCGCAATCCAAAGGTTCTCGCCGCAGGCCCCCATCAGCGGCAATCCATCTGCCGATCCCGGTCGCAGCCCCGCCCACGTATCCACAATCTTCGCTTGCGCCAATGGCGGCCAGAGTGCACACGCCTCACGGAACAATATCTCGGCCACGTCCTGCTCCGCGGCCTTGTCGAATCCAGCTCGCAGCACGGTTGCGCCAATCACGATGCGCCCATCGCCACGCGGTACCAGATAGGTTTCCGGCGTGCGCAGAACCACCTTCAGACTCTCTTCCGCCGGCATCTCCACGGTCACCAACTGGCCCTTCCTAGGCTCAATTCCCAGCCGGTCCGCCGCCAGCTGCCCCGTCGATCCGCGCAGGCTGCCCGCCCACGCCCCGCAGCAACTCACAAAACTCTTCGCCGTCATGTTACCGGCGCTCGTCTCCACATTGACGCTGGAACCTTGCGCTGTCACTGACAGCACCTCGGTCTGTTCCACCAACTCCACTCCAGCGGCGGCGGCAGCCAGGGGCAGCGCCCGGCAAATATCTCTCGGATCCAGGCTGTCCTCCTCCAGCAGTAGAAATTGGCGGCCTTCCCCGTTTAGCCCCGGAACGAGCTCCCGCGCCGCCCTGAGACCCACTGACCCACAAGCCCCAACCGGCAGCCTCTCGCCTACGCGGGAACCCTGCACCGCTCTGCGGGTTCGCAGACGGATGATGTGTCCGGAAAGCCGCTGCAACTGCTCAAGGTACTCCGGGTAAAGCGTCAAGCTGAATTCGGAGAGCTCCCGCAGAATCGCCGGATTCTCTGGGTCTCGTGCCGCCAGCATCCCCGCAGCCGCCCAGGAAGCCTCGCTCATGGCCTCGCCCCGCTCCAGCACCAATACTTGGAGCCCAGCCCCGGCCATCTCCAGCGCAGTTGAGAGGCCGATAATGCCGCCCCCGGCGATAATCACATCCGCTCTGTTCACCCCTCTATTTTAGGGGCAGTACCCCTGCTTCCGGGGGGAACCTAACTTACTCTAGGTCGTTACTCGGGAATGAACTATCTTAGGAGGAAGCTTCCGCCGCCCAAAGTACGCGCGTCAAACCTCGGTAACGGTTGCGGAATAGAAAACTGCTGTGCATAACGGAGAGGCTCAACAATGACCGATTTGCTGGATAAGCCGGAACGCGACTACACATCAATCTACGTTGGCGGAATCATTCTTGCGCTCGTCGCGGCCCTGGGCGGACTGTACTGGAGCTACACTCTTTCCACTCGACTCGCCAAGTCCGAGACGGCATTGATTACCGCAAACGAAGAAAACGAAAAATTGGCCGGAGAACTGAAAGAAACCAACGCTCGCCTCAAAGTGACATCCGAGACCCTTGGCCAATCTGTCGGCATGACGCAGGAACGGCTCGAAACCAAGGCGCAGGAGCTTATGAGACGCCAGCAGGCCGATACCGCACGCCTCGAGAAGCAGAATGCCGCGACCAATACGCAGATCGGCGCAGTCTCCGGCGAAGTGGCTGGCGTCAAGACTGAAGTCGGAGGCGTCAAGACGGATGTCGCCAAGACCCAGAGCGACCTCGCCGCCACGCAAACCAAACTTGAAAGCATGAAGGGCGATCTCGGCATCCAGAGCGGATTGATCGCGCATAATCACGACGAACTAGAAATCCTGAAGCACAAGGGTGACAGGAACTACTTCGAGTTCACGCTGAACAAAAACAGCAAGCCCGTTCCCGTAGGCATCGTCAGCCTCGTGCTCAAGAAGGCCGATCAGAAGAAAAATAAATTTACCCTCAACGTGATCTCGGACGACAAGACCATCGAGAAAAAAGACAGGGGCCTGAATGAGCCGGTGCAGTTCTACACCGGAAAGACTCCTGTGCTATATGAACTTGTTGTGAATGCCATCAATAAGAATCAGGTAGTTGGTTACATCTCCGCCCCCAAGAGCTAGGAGTTAATCTCAACCGACTCGCGAACCTACGCACAGTGCAAGGGGATCCTCTGTAATGAGGATCCCCTTGTAACTTATTCGCATATGCGGGACAACTTTTCGGCGAAGGTTTGCATCCCCAAGGCCCACTCACAAAGTGAGGAACGAATTCGACTTAAAAATGTATGGATACTTCCTCTTTTTTCATCGCAATCGCTACGTTTTGTGCCCCACACGCACTAAACTTGTCGCAGCAGTTGATTGGCTGAATAAGTTCGCAACCGTCGCACATTTAATTAAATGGCTATCATGCGAGACGACCCCGGGCCCACATCAGCATAAAGACGCTTCTGAGAACGATCGAACCAAGGCCCCCTTGCCTACGTTGCGATCCGCGGAGCGCGATAATTCATCCTCTTAGGTTAGTCGTACACCCGCCATGCATCGGGACAACAACACGATGCAGGGGGTGAATCAATAGTTTTTGTTCGAACCCACTGTGGTTTTCACGAGTGCCGGTGTGACACATGTCCCACCCTTCTAGTTGTGCGCCGCGACACACCGCGTGAAGCACATACAGAGATCCACTCCGAATTCAGCAGCAGGTGAGAACTAAACAATCGCAATTGGTACTCTGTATGTTTCTCCCAGTGCGAACTCGGCTGTTTCTGTGGGTCGGTCTCCGCGCGTTTTTCTGCGTGCTCCTCGGCGTAGCTATCGCGCGTGCGGAATCTCCCGTAAAACCGCCTGCGGATACCACCGCGAGTTCTTCGTCTGAGTCCCAGGGATTACCCGACTCTCCGGGCCACGTCGGCCAACAATCTACCGCCTCGGATGTTGTCGTTCCTCTCGAATTGGTTGAGGGACCACTGCCGAACGCAGTCATCAAGCGTGCATCGAAACTGGTGCCTCCGCCGCCAGATCCGTTCCGCGTGATCCAGGACGACAGCAACGCGGCCAATCTCGATCTTGACGATAAGCTGACCGTCGATCCCACGGCGCTCTGGCACACCGGAAAAGCGCTGCAGCGCGCTCTGCCGACCTTCAACATGGTTGAAGGTCGTAGTGCGCAGCAGCCTCCTCCCGACGATGCATCTTCCTACGGCTCGTATCATTGGGGCGGGCTGTTGGTGCAGTCCCTCGCCTTCAACGTCACTGAGAATCTTTTCCGTGCAGCCACCGACGAGAACATCGGCCTCGCCATTGCGCACAAGCCCTTCTTCCGCGACTACGTAAAATCCATGCAGCAGTTCAACATGGGCCGCTGGAACGACGGCGACGATTTCATGGTCAACTACGTCGGGCATCCACTGCAGGGATCCGTCAGCGGCTTCATCGAGGTTCAGAACGACCCGCGTGGGCGCCAAACGGAGTTTGGAGACGGCACGGAGTATTGGAACAGTCGCTTCAAAGCGTTCCTGTGGGCCACCGTCTACAGCACTCACTCCGAAATCAGCCCTCTTGGCGAGGCCGGCATAGGAAATGAGGGCGGCTTTACCTATGCGCTGCCAACCAATTGCAGAGGTTGCCGACCGGGCAAGCCCAGATACACCAACAACACCGGCTGGGTGGACTTCATCATCACGCCCGTAGTCGGGACGCTTTGGATGATCGGAGAAGACATCCTGGACCGTTTCGTAAGCGACCGCGTTCAGGATGGAAACCTCAACCGTCACTTCCCTATGGTCGTACGGGGCGTGCTGAATCCAAGTCGCACCTTTGCCAACGCAATGCGGATGAAGTTTCCCTGGTATCGCGACTTTCAGCACGATCCTGAGGTCGAGGCATATATGCGCGGTACGCACTTCCTCGCCTCCGACGAAGAAGTTGCCCGGGCTCGCAGCTATCCTCGCATTCAAATCGCGCCATACATTCGTTCGGTTGCCATGGGCACACCCGGAATCACTACCGATGTAGGAAATCTCAGCAACATCGTTCTTCGCGGACCAGGAGCAGGTGTAGACGCGAGCTATGCCTTTAACCGGTGGTCAGGGGTCACCGTCGCGGCCGACAGAACCAACGGCCCCACACCGGTAAAGGCCGACAGAAACGGTGCACCGCAAAGCACTGGTACCACATGGAGCGCGGGCGTCGGCCTATACATCGCGCACGAAGGACCGCTCTACAGTTTGCGGCTGGCGATTCGGGAAGGCACCGTCTCGGAGACGGCTACATTGCCCGTCGTCCCGTCACTGTATCCAACGCAATATGTGAAGCCGAAAGAGTTCATCGTGACGCGGCCGGCCACAACCATCATGCTCTCGGGCGACTACCATCTCACGCAAAAACTCGCCATCAGGACCTCGATCGGCGATTCCATCGTCCGGTATCGCAGCCCCATTGAAGATCCACCCGGCATAGGCACCCCGCCAGACCTCAGCTGGCTCTCCCACGACAACTACTACAACCGCAGCACATGGATCTGCCAAGCCGGCCCGGTCCTGCGCTTTGGAAGAGGTCGGGCAGCGGAGTAGCCTGTGGCGACGCACCCAGCGATAACGGGCGCGCTTCACCAGCCAGACGGGTGGCGTTCAACTCATCGGAAATATTCGCTCGTCAGATCAGCTGCGCGACTACTGCGGAGCGCGCAAAACCAGCGTCTTCTGATGCAGGAAGATGACCTCGATGTCCAGCGACTTTCTCTTTTCGTAGTCATCGCGGGTCATGGGGAAGGGAAACAGCATCATCCCTTCTATTGACTGGCCGGGCTGAATCGTCACGTCGCGAACAATAGGATCGCCCTTGAGCGGCAGCAACTGCGGATAGGCAATAAACGCGCGCGCAAAATCGGTCCTGTTCACCGCCAGGCTGCGCCGCTCCAGATCCTCCGGAAGCTGCAGCGAAGCGAACATGTCATTCAGGAAAAGCGGGACCTTGGATTGATTACGGAGCTTGACCTGCGCCAGAACCAGTACCTGGTCGAAGGCCTCCTGCTGGCCCGGCATCCCGGCTGCGGCCGCCATATGCGATTCCTGGTGAATCGGCACCGCGGTCAGGTGAACAATCTCACCCACCGCCACCGGCGGCTTCTCGCCAAAATACACATACGCGCTAACCGCGGCTACCACCAGCACCAGGGCAAGCAGCACCACCTTCAGAGCGTTCGGCCCGGAATCCGGCTCATCATCCTGGTGTTGGCGAAGATATTCTTCGGTCGAGAGAGGGGCAGAACTCTTAGAGGAATCGTTCACAGTGCTGCGATTTTACCGCGAACCGCCCTCACTGCCTTGCGAATTCTGCCGGTTAACCTATGGCCGAGTCCGCAAAACCGCCAGAAACTCCCCCGCGCTCCGGGTGTTCAGCACGTCCTCCCTGGTCAGCCACGCCCGCCGTAGTTGCAAAATGCCGTAGCGCATCTTTTCCAGGTGACTGACGTGGTGCGAGTCTGTGTTGATCACGATCTTCACGCCCAACTCCCTGGCATGCCTCAGGTCGCGATCGCACAGATCCAGCCGGTCGGGATAAGCGTTGTGCTCCATCGCGACACCCAGCTCTGCCGCTCTTGCCAGAATCTGACCCAGGTCCATTTCGAAGCCTTCCCGGCGCAACAGCAGCCGTCCCGTCGGATGCCCGAGGATGTGCACATAGGGATTCTCAATCGCCTTAATGACCCGTTCCGTCATCTGTTCGCGGGGCTGGTTAAACAGGCTGTGGACGCTCCCGATCACCACGTCCAGCTGCGCCAGCACGTCATTGGAGAGATCGATCTCGCCGTCCGCCAGGATGTCCACCTCGATGCCCGCGAAGATGCGAATCCGCCCCTCCATCTCGGCCTCGACAGCCTTGATTTTTCGCATGTGTTCCAGCGCGCGCACGTCGTCCAGACCATTGGTCATCGCCAGGTTCTTTGAGTGGTCTGTGATGGCGATGTACTCGTAGCCGCGCGCCAGCGCCGCATCAGCCATCTCGCGAATCGTGTTGCGGCCGTCGGTGGCGTCGGTATGCATGTGTACATCGCCGCGAATGTCAGCCAGCTCAATCAGCCTGGGCAGGCGATGCGCAACCGATGCCTCCAACTCGCCGTTGTTCTCGCGCAGTTCCGGCGCAATCCAATCCATTCCCAGCGCCGCGTAGATATCCTCCTCGGTCGCACCGGCCACCACCGAGCCATCTTCCAGCCGCGCCAGCGCATACTCGCTCAGCGTGTAGCCCTGCTTCAGCGCACGCTGTCGCACGGCCACGTTGTGCATCTTCGATCCCGTGAAATATTGCAGCGCAGCTCCATACGACGCGCGTGGCAGCAGGCGCACATCCACCTGCAACCCGCTGCGCAGCCGGAAGCTCACCTTGTTCTGCCCCTTGGCCAGAATGTCGACGATGGGAGGATAAGCCGCCGTATGCTCTACCGCCGCTGCGACCACGGCTTCTTCGCATGCCGGCCCTGTAGCCAGCAGGTCGATGTCGCCCACCGTCTCGCGACCGCGCCGCAATGATCCCGCCGGAATCACGACCTCAATCCCGGGAAAATTCTTCAGCCACTCAATCACTTTTTCTGCTGCTTCTTCGCCATCGTCGATCAGGAACCGGCCGCTGTTCCTGCGATACTCCGCGATGCCTTTCTTCAGCTTCTGCGCCAGCTTCGTACCCATACGCGGCAGCCCGTCCAGCTTGCCCTCGTCAATCGCCGCTTCCAGCGCGTCGATGTCGCCCACACCGATCGCCTCCCACAGCAGGCCAACAGTCTTCGGGCCCATGCCGGGCAATTTCAGCAGGTCAAGCATCGTCGCCTTGTACTTCGTAAGCAATTCGTCGCGCAGCGGCAGGCTGCCCGTCTCCTCCAGAAATCGCAGGTTCGCTGCCATTCCCTTGCCGATCCCGGGAATCTCCTGCAGCTTCTTCGCGTCCGCGGCGATCACACTCAACCGGACCGTGGTTGACTCCACAGCCTCTGCGGCGTTGCGGTACGAACGAATGCGGAAAGAATCGCCGCCGCTGATCTCCAGCAGGTCAGCCGTCTCCGCCAGCATCCGGGCCATCGTCTGGTTGTCCATGTGTCTTGTGTCTCCGGGAGCCATTATCGCCCACCAGCCCGCCATGGCGCGCAACAAGAAAACCCAGGCTCCGCGATCGCGGAACTCTGGGCTTCAGGAGTCGATTCAATTGTTTATGAGGGCTGGGCTACTGCCAGTCTTCGGCTTGCACCCTCCGCTTGTGGAAAGGTGGGGAATGCTACGGCACATCGACGCTAAAGCCGCCCTCAGGCGACTTCGCGTAGCCGTATGACCGAATCCGCCTGTGGACCCTTCTGGCCTTCCACGATGTCGAATTCGACCTCATCGCCTTCCTTCAGACTCTTGTATCCGTCGATCTGGATTGAACTGTAGTGAACGAAGACGTCTGGACCATCGTCACGGCCAATAAAGCCGTAACCTTTGGCGTTATTAAACCACTTCACCTTGCCTTTGTAATTAGCCACAAGCCACGTACCTTCCTTGGAGCAGATCGAGGCTGGGGAAGAACCCAACCTGCTTGCATAAAGAGACGCACCACGTGGCGAAATGGTTATCCTCTGGAAAAAGACAGTGGCTCCCGCGGCACCTGCCGGGGAGCCAGATCTGCGCATCTCCAATACACAATGCTTGTCGTTTCAACCCTTTGCGTTGGACTTCGCACCAGCCTTGGGGCGCAATCCTTTTTTGCGCGCATAAAGCATCGTTGAGATCAGCGTTTTGCCGTCCATGATCTTCCCCTCATCGATCATTTTCAGGATCGTGGACAGCGGCACCAACTCGATGTGAATGAACTCGTCCTCTTCCGGCTCGGCGACGCCTGCCGAAATTCCTTCCGCCAGGTACACCTGCATCCACTCGCCCAGAAAGCCCGGGCTCGCAAAGTAGCGCACCAGCTTTGACCATTTCTTCGCGCGATAGCCCGTCTCTTCGATCAGCTCGCGCTTAGCCCCCGCCAGCGACTTCTCACCCGCATCCATCTTGCCCGCGGGCAACTCCCACAGGTACTGCTTAGCCGCATGGCGATATTGCCGCTCCATCACGATCAACGGATCGGTCTTGCTGCGCGAGTCGTCCACCGCCAGTATCACCACCGAGCCGTTGTGCCGGATCACATCGCGCCGCGACACCTTGCTCCCCGGCTCCAGCACCATGTCGGTGTACACGCTGAATAGGGGTCCTTCATAGCTCAGCTTCGACGACTCGACGTGGATCCCTCGGTTCGTTCTTGTCGCCATCAGCTTCGACTTCTTGATCGGTGCTGCCTTTGTCTTTGCCATTCGTCCTCATCCTTGTGGCTTTCTCATTTACGGTACCATTCCGTCTGGACCGAAATGAAAAAAGCCACTTCCACTTCGCCGCGCAGGCGCACCTCTTCGCCAGCCGCGCCCAGCGTCACCGTGATCGGCCTCGGGAACTGGGGAAGCTCGCTTGTAGCGGGCCTTTCCTCTGCCGGCATTCGCATCGGCGAGATCATTGTTCGCAGCAAGCCCGCGCGCAGCCCCCGCGGCCTCAAGCTCACCACGCTCGAAAACGCATCGCTCGAAGCACCAATCTTCTGGCTCTGTGTGCCCGATCGCGCTATCGCAGAAACCTCCGCCGCGCTCGTCGCACGTCTTGTATCGCTGGGCCGCTCTCTGAAAGGACGAGTCGTCATTCACTCCAGCGGCGCGCTCTCCATCGATGATCTACGCGCGGCCGCCGCAGCAGGAGCCCAGGTAGCCAGCGTGGCACCGGTGATGACTTTCCCCACGCGCAGGCTCGTCCCGCTCGCTGGCGTCCCCTTTGCGGTAGAGTCCTCAGCCGCCCTGTGCCCAAGACTTTTCAAGTTGGTGCGCAAGCTCGGCGGCGCTCCCTTCCGCATCGACTCGCAGAACAAGGTTCTCTACCACGCATCCGCCGTGATGGCTTCGCCCCTCCTGCTCAGCGGATTGGTCGCAGCTCAGCAAACCGCCATCCTCGCCGGTCTCAGTCCCGCGGCCGCGCGCGGACTGCTTGCTCCGATGGCTGCCGCCACTATCCGTAACTTTGTGGCCCGCGGCTCCGCCAATAGCTTCAGCGGGCCCATCGCCCGCGGCGACATTGCCACCGTGGAACTGCATCTTCGCGCCCTCCAAGGGCATCCGATGCTTGTACAGACATATCGCTCCCTGGCCTTGAACGCGCTCGAGTACCTGCCTTCTCGCAAACGGGAGGAAATTGCTCGCATCTTGAACCGGACAGGTCGCAAGCCATTGAATAAACAGCCGCCCGTGAGAAACTGAACTCTGCGTGCGGCCGTCTATGCGTTCAGTCAAAGTAGTTGTGGCAAAGAGATCCTGTGGAAGAGAGTCCGGCTTTGCAAACTGAGTGTTACCCCATCTCGATCCTGCCGCACACCAGCCGCCTCTTCCAGGATTACTGCGAGCGCCCGGAACCTTTGTCACCGTTCTACGCCGCCGGCCCCCGTTCCAGCGCCTGGATGCGTTCCCCGTCCTTCGGAACTCCGGCCTCACGTGCTGAGCTAGCTGACCTGCTGGCAGCCCAGAATACCCATCCCCTCGCGCTCGCCAATATCGAAAAAATCCGCAGCGGAGCCAACGTCGTTGTCACCGGTCAGCAGGTAGGACTCTTCGGAGGCCCGCTCTACACCCTGCTCAAGGCCGCCACCGCCATCCGCAAGGCGCAGGACGCCACCGCGGCAGGGTTCCCCCACGTGCCCGTCTTCTGGCTCGCCACTGAGGATCACGACTTCGCTGAAGTCAATCACGTCACGCTGCCCGCACGCCGCGCCGTCGAACGACTCATCTACCAGGGTCCACACGCTGCCAGCGTTCCGGTCGGCGGAATTGTCTTCGGCGAGGAGATCAAGCCTCTCCTCGACCAGGCTGAGTTGCTTCTCGCCGCCGGAATTGATCAGCTTCGCGCCAGCTACCGCCCCGGCCGCACCTTCGGCCAGGCTTTTGGCGAGTGGATCGCCGCAGCCTTCGCGCAGCACGGTCTCATCGTCGTGGATGCCTCCGGGCGCGAATTTCACGCCATGGGCTCGGGCATCCTCCGCCTGGCCATCGAGCGTGCCGGCGAATTGCACGACGCCCTAACGGAGCGCGATCGCCAACTCGCCGCCGCCGGATATCACTCACAGGTCCTGGTAGCAGCCCAATCCAGCCTGCTCTTCCTCATCGATGGCGCCACCGGCGCGCGTCAGGCGCTCAAGCGCCTGCCTGATGGCAAGTGGCAGGCCGGCAGGCAGACATATACCAGCGAAGACCTCCTCGCCATCCTCGCCGCAGAACCCGAGCTGCTCAGCCCCAACGCCCACCTGCGCTCCGTTTTTCAGGACGCAATTCTGCCCACCTCGGCTTACATCGGTGGCCCGGCGGAGGTCGCCTACTTCGCGCAATCGCAGGCGCTCTATCAGCTCATTCTCGGCCGTACCACCACCATCCTGCCGCGCCTGACCGCTACGCTCATTGAGCCATCCGTCGCCGGAGTGATGCATCAGCACGGCCTCACCCTCCCCGACTTGCTGCAATCGACGGTGGATGAGATCGCCCAGCGCCTGGGCGCGCGCTCCATGCCCGTGGAAGGGAAGCAGAAGTTGGCCTCCGCCGGTAACGCGCTCGACAGCGAACTCACTGCCCTCACCGGGTACATGCAGTCCCTTGATGCCGGGCTGGGACGCTCGGCCGGCGTCGCCGCCTCCAAGATGCGCTACCAGATGAACCGCCTGCGCCGCCTCGCCGCCAACTACCAGTTGCAGAAGGAAACGAGCCTCGCCCGCCACGCTGAGGCGCTGACCCTCGCCCTCTTCCCGGAACGGCATCCGCAGGAGCGCCTCATCGGTGCAGAGTACTTCCTGGCGCGCTACGGCCAGCCACTCATTGACCTGCTGGTCGCAGAAGCAGGCCAGGAATGCCCCGGCCATAAGGCTCTTTTGCTGTAATTCCACCTGCCGCTGGCACACTGCCGGATGGGTGTCCTACAATACCCCAGAAGCAATGCCAAACCAGCCATCCAACTCGTTCGATGTCACCTGCCCTGACTGTGGCGCCGTGCTCAAGATTGACGCCGAGACCCACGCCGTCCTCTCCCATACCCCTGCCCCGCGCAAGCGCATGTTCGAGGACTTCGAAACCGCTGCCAAGGCCATGCGCGATCAGGACGAGCGCAAGGAGAGCATCTTCCGCCAGGCCGTCGATGCAGAAAAGAACAAGGGCGACCTGATGGCAAAGAAGTTCGCCGAAGCTCTGCGCAAGGCGAAAGAGACGCCAGACGACGGCTCGAAACCTCTGCGCGACTTCGATCTCGATTAAGCGCATCCAACATCGCATGAATAATCGCACCGGAATGCAACTACTCAATCCAAAGAAAAGCGAGTCCCTGATCCCCATGAGTCTCTCCACCTTGCCGAAGCAGATTGAAGCGCGCCTCCCCAACTCCGCGAAGGATCTTCCCTGGGTACGTACCGTCGCCGTTGGCTCCCTGTTGACGGGCGTAATCCTGCTGTTGTCGGGAAAAAGAAAGGCTGGCGTCGCCGTCGCCGCAGCAGGCACCCTCTTTGCCCTGGCGGAGGAACCGGAGGCAGTGAAGCAGTGGTGGGACGGCATGCCCCGCTACGTGAAGAGCGCCAAGGAACTTCTCGGCAAGGTAGAAGGCTTCGTCGAGCAGTTGGCTGAGCAGGGAGAAACCGTTCGCCGCATCATTCGCAAGTAGCAGCTGCGCCGGTTGCTACATCGGCGCGCGGCCGTGAGGGGACTACTCGAAGCCCAGCGTCTTGCGGCCCTCGGGCGATATCCGCTCCGGGCCCCACTTCGGCTGCCAGACTACGTTAACCTCGGTCTGGCTGATCTCTGGAATCCCCGCCAGGCGATTGCGTACCTGCTCCACCATCATCGTATGCGCCGGGCAGTGCGGAGTCGTCAACGTCATCTGGATCGCCACCTTCTGCCGGGGAAATGCCGGTGTCGCGCTCTCGTCCGCCTCCAGAGCCACGCCATAGATCAGCCCCAGGTCCACGATGTTCACCGGAACTTCAGGGTCGTAGCAGTCCTTCAACGCCGTCAGCACATCCGCTTCAGTCAATGCCATTGCCATGCCCTCATCGCCGCTCATCGCGGCAATCTCAATGCGTTCGTTCCACCAGGTATTTTGCCAGCGCCTTCAGACCATCGGCGCGCTCGCCATACGGAGCCAGCTCTTCAAATGCAGACGCAATCAGCTCAGCCGCGTCCTGCCGGGACTTCTCGATTCCATAAACCGCCGGCCACGTCATCTTCTCGCTGGCCAGGTCCTTGCCCGCTGTCTTGCCCAGTTGCGCTGAGTCCTGCGTCATGTCCAGCACATCGTCGGCAATCTGGAACGCCAGCCCTGCCTTGCGGCCAAACTCGTGCAGACGCTGCGCATCGTCCGCGCTTGCCCCTGCATAGATCCCGCCCGCCACCAGGCTCACGCGGATCAGCGCTCCCGTCTTTGCGCGATGGATCGCGTGCACCATCTCCGCCGTGGGCTTGTGATGCTCGCCTTCCAGGTCAAGCACCTGTCCGCCAATCATGCCTTCCACCGTGCCCGTAGCCTGCGCAATCAGCCGGATAATCTCAATCGTTGCCGTCCCGGGACACTTCAGCCCGGCCAGTGTTTCGTATGCCTGCGTCTGCAGCGCATCTCCCGCCAGGATCGCGATCGCTTCGCCGTACACAACATGGCACGTAGGCTTGCCGCGCCGCAGATCGTCGTTGTCCAGCGCCGGCAGATCGTCGTGGATCAGGGAGTAGGTGTGCAGCATCTCGATCGCCGAGCCCAGGTCCTCAACGCCCTCAGGCAGAGTGCCCGCAATCGTGCGCGACGCCTCCATGCACAACACCGGCCGCAGCCGTTTGCCGCCTGCGAAGACGCTGTGCCGCATAGCTCGATGAATTGAGACCGGAACCTGGTCGGCGGAGGGTAGCAGACGCTCCAGCGCAATGTCCGTCAACCCTGCGCCGGACTCGATAATTTCCCTCACGTTCGCTTGCATTTCTTCAATCATACCTGACTGGGCAGCTCTCTTTTCCGTTCCAGCAGCGCTACCGGCATCAGCACAAGTAGCGATGCAAACGTCGCAACCCTGCCCCAGATTGCATCCGGAGTGGGCCGCCACTTCACTTCAATCCGCGATGTTCCAGCGGGAATCGGCACCGCCATCAATCCATCCCTGCGTCTCGGCCGCAGCGTGTACTCGCTGGAGTTGACCAGCACCTGCCAGCCCGGATAATCCATTAGCCGCAGCACAGCGAAACCCGCCCGCCCTGTCTCGACCCGCACCACGGTGTGCTCGCTTGAGTTCACCAGCACCTCCCAGCGATCTACCCCCACCTGTCCGGCCAACTCATCGGCACCACCCCGGTACTCGGCATTCGCCTCCGAGGATTGCCCCGCCACATCGCCATCTGCCGCGGCCAGCAAGCGCACCTCAGGCAAGTGCTTCTCGATCGCGGAATTGTCAGCGCCCAACGGCGTGTACTCATCCGTGCCTTCAATTCCCGCGCCGGAACGGAACGTCGCCACCTGCGCCGCCAGGGGGTCGTCCTCATCTTCGGGCTGATAGAACGCCACCATCCCGGCTACCACCATCCCCGCCAGGCAGCCAATCGCCGTTGCTCCCATCAACACTCGCGGCGGAAACTTCCCCTGTGCGCGAAGCGCATAACCTGTCATCACCGCCATCACCACGCTCTGTAGCAGCAGCCATCGCCACGGAAATTGCAGGAAGCGCATCTCCGGCGCAAATCGCCACACAAATTCGCTCCACTGCGTCAGCAGGTAGAGAACTACAATCGTGATCGCCGTTGACGCAGCCAGCAGCGGCCAGCCATTTTTGTCGCTGCGCCGCTTCTGCCACGCCCACGCCAGCGCAATCGCCGATACCACCAGCAAAACCAAACCAATCCACGATGCAGTCCGCAACACCGCCGAGTGAAAATCCCCCACTCCGCGCGCGAATAAAAAGCTGTCCTCCACCCGCATCTCCGGGCCAACCGCACGCGCAATCTCCACCCATCGACGCTCATACGCAGCCGGAACCAGGTAGAACGATGCCAATCCCAATCCCAGCACTCCGCCGAATCCGGCACGAATCAGCGGCCATGGCCCGCGCTCAAATCTCGCTGCCACCACAGCCAAGCCTACCAACGCATATCCCGCCATCACCCCCGCCGGAGCATTCGTCAGCCAGATCCCCGCAAACGCAACCGCCAGCGGCGCAATCGAACTCCGCCGCCGCAGCGCATACAGCATGATCAGCGGCATCCACGCGCCCGCCAGCAACTCGCCATACGCCGCGCGTTCATAAGCATTGAAGAGCGCATACGGATTCACCGCGTAAATACAGGCCGCAAATGTCGCCGCGGCTGGAGGCATATACTCCCGCGCCAGCGCCAGCAGGCTCACACCACAGCTAAACAGCGTCAGTAGGATCAAGAGAACCGGTGCGACTGTCCAACTCGTCAGCGTGCCCAGCAGAGCGCCCAGCATCCACGTTGCGGGCGGATAGAAGATGAATCGCGGCTCTCCCGCGCCGAAGTTCGCGCTCACCGCCCAGTGCGGATAAACCACGCCCTCATGCCAATGCTTCGCCGTCTCCATCCACGACAGCAGGTGAAAATCAAAGTCGTGGCCGAAGGAATTCCCGCGCACCACCAGCGGCACAACAGCCGCCAGTGCGCACGCGAAGATGCATCCCAGTGCCGGCAGATTCCCCGGCTGCACTTCTTGCGGGGGCGTGATCGCCCTCGGCTCAAAGGAAAGCAGCTTCATGGAGCCAGCCGCAGCGTGTGTTTCGTGGCTGCATCCACCGCAACGTCGGAGAAGGGAAGCGCGAACGTAGTGCCCCCGTACCACGCATTCCATTGATCGCGATAGTACGGGCTCAGCGGATTCCCCGATTCTCCCATCACGATATTTTCCGTCGATGCGTCAGGATCGCTCCAGTCCATCGTGAATCGCTGCGATGGCCCAAAGCTGCGGCCTACCTGCTTCACCGTGGTCTTCCCGCCGCTCTGCGGCTGCGCGCCTGTGCCTGTCCACCTCTTCACCCAGGGCAGCAGTCCGTAGAGAGGATGCTCCAGCTCCACTACATGAATCGATCCATACTTCCACTTCGCCAGGTCATTCGGAGCCTTCGCCTCCTCCAGGCCCCTGCTCACCGCCGTCGTCAGCAAGTCGTCCCAGTCCTTGTAAAGCTCGGGCAGCCACTGCGGCGGAGCGTGCATGATGATTTCCTCCTGCGCAAAGCTGCTCTCCGGCCACTCGTATGCCATCCACTGCGTTCCCAGCTTCGGCTCCAGTACCATCGGCCAGAACTGCTCTCGCGCACTGCTCACAATCGCAGCCGGAGCCGAGTCGGTCGCCATCGTTCCATCCCATGACCGCAACAGATCAGCCGCCTGCCGCAGTCTCGCGTCCGCCTTCGATGAGTGATCGATCGCGTAAGCGAAGCGCTGCGCCACCTCCTGATCAGACTCGGAATAAATATCCGTCTGCAGCGTGAGCATGTCTTCGTGCTTCAATCCGTTCTTGCCGGCAAGCCACTTCCAGATGCGCTCATTGCGATATGGCGATGCCCATCCCAGCGTCAGCGGATATTGATAGCCATCCGGCGTGATCCGCGAATTCGCTGTCGCCAGCAAACCCAGCGCAGGATCCAGCGTGGACGGCAGCGCCTCAAACGGAACATACCCGGCCCACTCATGCTGCGTATCCGCTATGGGAACCCCCATCAACCCGCCGGGCCGCATCGGAATCCTGCCCACCGCCTGGTAACCGATGTGTCCCTCTGCATCCGCGTACACCAGGTTCAGGGTCGGACCCCACCACTTCGAAGCAGCCGCACGAAACTCGCTCCAGTCCTTCGCCGCGTCCATGTCATACAAGGGAATCTCCACCGATCCACCGTCGTACGCCACCCATCGCAGAGCCAGTGCGCGCTGCTCATGCGCCAGCATCGGACTCACGATCGGCCCATGATTAGTCGACCGCACGTCCAGGGTCACTGCGCCCCGGCCCCTCACCTGGATCGTCTCCTCCTGATGCTCCAGCGCGTGCCATCCATCCGCCGCCTGGTATTCGCCGCGATCATTCAACGTCTCTACGTAGATGTCCTGCGTGTCTCCGTAAAGAGCGGTGATGCCCCACGCATAATGCTCGTTGTGCCCCGCAACAATGAAGGGCACCCCGGGAATCGTCACTCCCGCAACGTGAAAATCTACCGCCTTCAGGTCAGTCTCATACCAGATGTTTGGGATGCCGAGATTCAGGTGCATATCATTCGCCAACAGCGGTTTTCCGCTCGCCGTATGCGCGCCTGCGATCACCCATTCATTTGAGCCAGGCTGGCAGGCCGCGCACTCCACCTTCCCCAGCACCCCGCGCAGATGCAGAAGGTCCTCGAGCGCCGTCTGCGATTCATCCAGCGGCACATCGGGAATATCCGGCTGCGGCTGCGTCAGGTCGGGCACCGCTGCCGTCGGCGGATGATCCCGCCACGAGCCCGTAGGATACAAATCCTTCATCAGGTCCTGCGACAGCCTTGCCCCTATCGCTTCGCGCCCAAGCTTCTCCGTGAAGCGCTCGTCGAGCGTCTGTACCATGCTCAGGCCAATCACAATCGAGTCCGCCATTCGCCATGGCCGCGGCTTGTACGCCAGCACCCGAAACTCCGCCGGAAGATGCTCGCGATGGTCGTCGATATATGTGTTCACGCCGCGCGCATACGCCTCAAAGTAGCGCCGCTCCTGCTCCGGCAGATTGGCGGCCATGCGCTCCGCCGTCGCGCGCATCTGCAGCAGTCGCTGCGCCTTGTCGTGCTCCAGCGTGGACGTGCCCAGCAACTCCGACAGCTCCCCCGCCGCGCTCCGCCGCGCCATGTCCATCTGCCACAGGCGATCCTGCGCTGTCACGTAGCCCTGCGCCATCAGCAGGTCTTCCACGCTGGCCGCCTCCAGGTGCGGCACTCCGTGGTCGTCGCGACGCACCGTCACCGCCGCCTGCAGACCTCGCAGGCGCTCTGTCCCGTCAAGCACCGGCAGCGAATCCCGCATCGCGTATCTCAGCCAGTAAGCCGCTCCAAACAGCGACGATGCCCCCACCACTATCAGCAGTAGCAGCAGCCCAGTCACTACTTTCAGCCAAGGGCGAAGCCTTTTACGGGCAGGATCTTTCAACTCGGCGTCCATCATCCTCATCGTTGCGTATCTCGAAATCCATCCGCAATCATGCCCATTGTCTCACTCGTTTCTCTCCCGCCGCTTGACTTCCCGCTCACTCCCGGCAATGCTAGTTGTTTCCTGTTTTAGGTTTCTCACGGTCGCCAAGGGAGTGTTGCGCATTGAAGGTTCGCGTCTTGTATCACGACAAATGCTTTGATGGAGCCTGCTCGGCTTCGCTCTTTACCCGCTTCCATCGCGAGTGCATACGGCAGGACGACGAATACGAATACCACGGCCTGGTCCACCGCGCCGGGGCCCTCTTCCAGGACGGCGACTTCGCCGGCGATGAAAACGCCATAGTCGATTTCAAATATTCACCCTCGCCCCAAATTACCTGGTGGTTCGATCATCACCTCAGCGCCTTCCTTACTCCCGCCGATCACCAGCACTTTCTCGATGGCCAGCGCGACGGCTCCTGCGCCAAACGCCATTTCTACGATCCCGACTACACCTCCTGCACAAACCTCATCGCGGATATAGGCAGGGAACAATTCGGCTTCAACACTGAGCCGATGAAGGACATGCTCAAGTGGGCCGACATCGTGGACGGCGCCCTCTACGAAAGCTCCGAGGCTGCCGTGGAGATGGCCGAGCCCGCCATGAAGCTCACCCTCGTCATCGAATCCACCGAGGACCCGCTCTTCATACCCCGGCTCATTCCGCTGCTCACTTCGATGCCTCTGGGCGACATCCTGAAACAGCCTTTCGTGGCCGACCTGCTGCCTCCGCTGCTCAAACGCCATCAGGCCGCGCTCGCGCTCATCCGCGAACGATCCGAATGCATCGACGGCACAATCTACTTCGACATCACCGATCATCCCCTCGAGGGCTTCAACAAGTTCATCCCTTACTACCTGCACCCTGGGGCCGTCTACTCCATCGGGCTGTCGAAGTCGAGTTTCCGCACCAAGGTCGCCGTAGGCTCCAATCCGTGGACGAAGGTAGACCCCACCACCATGGTGAATCTCGCTACGGTATGCGAGCGCTACGGCGGCGGCGGACACGCCCGCGTCGGCGCCATCAGCTTTCCGCCGGACAAGTCTGAACTCGCCCGGGCCGCAGCTGCGGAGATTGTCGCCAAACTCCGCGCCCACAACCCGCAGCATGTGGTGAATGGATAGCTAAGCCAGCACGCGGATCAGCAGTAAAGTCTGGTCATCCAGCTGCCGATACTTCGCGCGCACAGCCGCGTGTATCCTCGCCGCCAGCGCCGGTAGCGGCTCGCTCTTGTTCGCCGCCAGCAGCGCTTCCATCCGCTCCAGCCCAAACTCCTCGCCGCCCTTGTCCTCTGCCTCCAGAATCCCGTCGGTAGCCACGAGCAGCACGTCGCCCGCTCCCACGTCGATCCGATGGCCGCGATACGCTGGCCCGACCACCAGCCCCAGCGGCAGCTGCTGATCCTCGAGCTTAGCGATCGTGCCGTCCACCGCGCGGTAGTGCAGCATCGCCGGCTGCCCCGCGATGGCATATTCCACATACGGCCCGCCCGCTTCACTGCGGCCAAAAATTCGCAGCGCCGTGCAAGTCGCGTACATGTGCGGCTCCTTCACCGCTGGCAACACCGCCGCCAGCCGCTCAAACACCGCCTCAGGGCTAGGCAGATCAAAAAGCTGCGTGCGCACCGCCGTCTTCACCATCCCCATCAGGATCCCTGCGGGAAGCCCGTGCCCCGCGATATCAGACACATAGGCGAAGAGTGAGCCATCGCTCAGCGTCACTACATCCACGATGTCGCCGCCCACCTTGTCGCTCGGCGTGGAGATGCCATAGACCTCCACCCATGCCGACGTCACATCGACCACCGGCACCAGCGTCTGCTGAATGCCGTGCGCCACCGCCAGCTCCGTCTGTGCGCGCAGCGCCTGCCTGCCCTCGCCCTGAATGAACAGTAGAAAAAACAGGCACGCCAGCATGCTCAGATCCAGTGTGGCGATCGCGGCAATCCGCACGCCATGCTCAATCGAAGGATGCGCCATCGGCACCCCCATCACATGGATCGCCCAACTCACCAGCCGCGATCCCACAAGCCACAGCGCCAGCGGAACCAGCACGTATCGCGGTCGGCGGATGGTCACGAGAAAAACGAAAACCGCCATCATCCCCGTGAAGGTAGTCCAGACCATCACCGTGATCAGCGGCTTCTGCCCCAGCGACAGCAGGTCCACGATGCAGCCCACAATGCCGAATACGCAGAACACCGCCAGCAGCAAATACGAAAGCCTGCGCAATGGCACCGTTCGCAGGTAGGCAAATCCCTGCCTCTGCGCCTGCGTTCCAAATTGGAAGTTGAAAGGGGTTCTAGGGGCCATGGTTTCTCGCGGCGCAGCACTTTAAAAGGCTTCTTCCCATATTCAAATCAACATGCTACTCGCCGCGGCCTGGCCATACCGGCGTGCGCTTCTCCAGAAATGCGCGCACCCCCTCGCGAAAATCCTCCGTAGAACGCTGCCTTGCGTTCCACTCGATCGCCTCTTCAATCTCCCTGTCCAGGCGCTCCTTCGCGTGCCCGCTCAACATCTGCTTGATGGCCTTCATTGACTCAGGACTATTTCGTAACAGTACCTGCGCTAAAGCATCCGCCTCGCGCATCAGGTCTTGATCCGCCACGATGCGCGTCACCAGCCCCATCTCCATCGCCTCGGGAGCCTTGATGATCCGCCCGCTCAGAAGCAGTTCGCGCGTGCGCTTCTCGCCCACCTGCCGCAGCAGGAACGACGCCACTACCGCAGGAATAAATCCGATGCGCACCTCGGTATAGCCAAACTTTGCCTCGGGCACCGCCAGCGTAAAATCGCACACCGTCGCCAGCCCCATGCCGCCCGCAATTGCCGGACCATTCACCGCCGCAATTGTCGGCTTGGGAAGATCGTAGAGCGTCCGCATCAGCCTCGCGATGCTCTCTGAATCGGCGCGGTGCTCCTCCGCCGTCTTCGCAGACATACTCTGCAAATGTTCCAGGTCCAGCCCCGCGCAAAACGCCGATCCCGCTCCCGTTAGTATCACCACGCCACACGGACCCGCCGCAGCCTCATGCAACGCTTCCGTCAGTTCGCGGATCAACTCCGTATTCAGCGCGTTCCGCTTCTCCGGACGGTTCAGCGTAATCGTCAGGATCCCGTGCGACTCTCGCGTGTGGATGGTGTCATATCGAGCCATGCGCATCCCTCTGTTCCGTTCTCAATAGAGAATACGCACGCGCCGCCTGCCGCGAAAGTATTTGAGAACAAGCGCGCTTACTGGGTAGGCAATCCAAACTTCTTTTCGATGCCATGTGTGGCCTGCGTCAATCCCGCCAGTGGCTGAAGCTCCGGCAGCGCCGCACCCAGTCGCCTCAGCTCGGCGATGGCCGTCTCCGTGGCCAGGTTGCCCACCAGCGTATCCAGCGCGAAAGGACAGCCGCCCAGGCCGCCCATCGCCATATCCATGCGCCTGCAGCCAGCCTTGTATGCCGCCGCAACCTTGGCCGCCGCATCCTTGGGACGCGCATGCAGATGCACTCCGATCTCCAGCTCGTGGAACTCCTCCAGCACCGCCTCCAGTAATTCGGAAATCTCTCCCGGCGTGGCCAGCCCTACCGTATCCGCCAGCGAGATCTGGTGGATGCCCATGTCCGCCAGCAGGTCGCATGCCGCAATCACTTCCTCCACGTCCCACGGGTCTTCATAAGGATTGCCGAAGGCCATCGACACATACGCCACCACGTCCAGCCCTGCCTTGTACGCGGCCTGCCCAATCGCTTCCAGCTTGTCGAGTGCCTCTTCCATCGTCTGCTTCTGGTTCCGCCGCAGAAACTCCGGCGAAATCGAGTAGGGGAATCCCAACGTATGCACGCGCTCCGTCGCAATCGCCCGCTCCGCACCCTTCTCGTTCACCACGATGCCGATTATCTCCACGTCCTCAGGCGCATCCAGAAACTCCAGCACCTGCTCCGAGTCCGCCATCTGCGGCACCGCCGCAGGAGACACAAACGACACCGCATCGATGTGCCTGAAACCCGCATCCACCAGCAACCGCAGGTACGCAGCCTTCTCCGTCGCCGGCATCAGCTTCGGCAATCCCTGCCACGCATCCCGCGGACACTCGATGATCTTCACATCCTTCTTCATCGCACCCGCTCCATTCGCTCCACTGTCACTTCGCGGTTCTCCTCTGAGGCAACCATCATGTAAAACTCGTCGTGGCTGGAGTGATCGTCTCCGCGCCAGTCGGAATACATCAGCCGCAATCCCACCACCGTCTCCTCGCACGGCATGCGCTCATAGCGCTCCATGAAGAGGCGGCCGCGAAACGCCAGCGCAATCAGCTCCTCGGTTATTGGAAAGGAGCGCAGCTCATTCGGCGGCACCACGAAGCCAACCACCGGCCGCGAGATCATAATGCTCTCCTCCTCGCGCACCCACACCATGTAGCTCGACAGCCGCATCGAACGCTCGCCGTCGTTCCACACATCCACCGCATACAGCGGCCAGTTCATCGTGTCGTAGTAAAAGCTGCTCTGCGACGATTCCTTCTTGTAGCGCGATGCCATGTCCTTGCGATAGGTCACCGCCTTGTCGCGCACCTTCACCGCCGGATCAAGCGCTTGCTTCACCAGCCAGAAGCGCGGCTTCACCGTCATGCGCATCTGCCACTGCTCGCGCTGCAACTGTATCGCAGCCTCTGCCGCCGCCAGCGACTGCCGCGTGAAATGTACGTAAAACAGCGTCACCACCGCCGTCGTAATCGCCGCAAAAAAGCTCAGCAGGCTGCCAAACGCCTCGGCGTGAACATCCCCATGCTGTCGCCACTCAAATAGAAAACTCGCCGTCAGCAGCGCCACCGCCAGGATCAGCGCGGCCACCAGAAAGCGTATCCGGATCCGCGTTATTCCTGAGCCCCCTGGATTGCTCTCCCCGGCCATCGCCATACCCTTCCTGCCCACGCTTCTCCAGGGAACGCCCCGGCTCACAGGCCGCCTTCCGGCCCCCGCGAAAGCGCAACCGAACACGATACACCGCCCGCACCGGCATTGCCGATGCACTTTCGATGTGGGTTTTCTTGGATGTGGATTTATCGGGCCAGGCTATCCAGCGCCCACAGCAGGCCAACCCCGCCAAGATGCAGCCCCAGCACCACCAGCAGCGCCACCCACCACACCTTCCAGCGCATCAGCAGCATCATCACCAGGCCATAAAGAGGGAACTGCAGGTACATCATCGCCTGCGCCACCACGTCCGTCAGCGACTCACGCAGCCCGAAGACGTGCTCCGCAGGAAGCAGCGCAAAGGGGTAGAGCATACGCAGCGCCGCCGGTCCCGTCAGCGCGAGGATCCCAGCCGCCCGCACCGTAAACGGCGTAACCACAATGCCCAGCAACACCGGCGACCAGGCCAGCCAGTTCACTTGTTTCTTCTTCTTGCGCGATCTCTTCTTAGCAGCCGGACTCATGCCTCCAGAATATCCGCCGCCCGCTTCCCGGAAGATAGCAAAGCAGTGTCCTGTCCTCAATCGCCAGTAATGAACTCTTCCATATCGGGAGCAGACGCAGCTCCGCCGGGAAACGTGGTTAGCCCAACCGCCTCCGACGTGAATCTCAGGGTCCTCGCGTGCTGATACAGAACGGATGAGACGTAACCCTTCTTGACCTCCGGACCAGCCACCACCCACGCCACATGCCCGCCACCGTGGGCCGTGTCGCTTGTGCTCGACTCGTCAACCACAACGATCAGTAGACCGCCGCGAAACGCGTTAAAGTCCGAACTCAGAACCAGTGGCTCAATATGCGCCTGCAACCAGCCATCCACGGCGGCGAGCCTCTCACTGTCGCTGCATGAGGGAATCGTGTCCGGGCAATCGTGCCCATTGTGGTCATCGTCCGGAACGATGAACGAGTATCGCGGTAGCGCGTGGTTGGCCAGATCGGCAGGGAACTTCGTAAAAGGAACCAGATTCTGCCGCTGAGTCGTGCTGTTGCGTACATCGGAAAAATACGAGAGGGGATTGTGATGCTGCGTATACTCGCCGTTATTGCCGCCGACGTAGCCAACAGAGGGCAAACCTTCTGAGTACTCCTTCCACGTTTTCTTCGCGGACACAAGATGTCGAACAATATTGTCAGCCGTCACCGTCTGCGTATAGCTGTCATTGTTCGTGAGGATCTGCCCGGTGGTTATTTCGAAGTAGTTGCCGATGGAAGGGTGGGTATCGGCATAGTAGGACTTTGCGTAGGCGTAATGTTTTGCCAACCCATTCAGATACGGCATGCTTGAATTGCCAATCATGCTTGAATAAGAATGGTTTTCCAGCATGACGATGAAGACATGTTGCACTTGAACGTCCGTTGTAGTTGTCGCGCTTTCACTCGACTCAGAAGCTGCGGTTGGCCTTGTACGGGGCTGACTGGCTATCAATCCCAGCAGCAAGGCAGTCAGTGTTACGTGACGCACTGCTAACATTTTCCGGGACATTCCACGCCTCCCAGCTAACAGACGCCCCTTCATTTTAAAGTCGCTCGAATTCGTTTCAACCCTTGGGAATATTCCGAGTTTCGCACCGTCAATACCCCTCTGACATCCCTTGCAAATCGTGATGGACATCCGATCAACGGCGCTTTGTAGCCGACTGAATTGCAGATGATTCAGGGCCATGATAACGTCACCCCACCTCCGGCGGAGCAATCGGAGGCCTTTGGCAAAAGCTATCAGAAGCCGCCCTTCAGGACATGAAACCGGAATTGATTTCGACGGAGAGAGTTAGATGAGCGAAGAACCTAAATCCAAATCAACGATGAAACAGAAGGCCGCACGCGAAGGCAAGGAACTGCTCATCCTCTTCGTCTACCTAGGCTTCTTTTTCTGCGCGCTCGTTACATACAAAACGCTGTTGCTCAAGGGATATGAGAAGGTCTCGCTCGACTACGGCTTTGCCCTCATCAACGCCCTCGTGATCGCAAAGGTCATTCTCCTGGGAGACTTCGTCAAGGCTGTCCACAAGTATGAAAGCCGACCGCTCATCGTCTCGGTCCTTTACAAAGCCTTTCTGTATGGCTTGCTCGTCTTCGCCTTTCACCTCGTCGAGGAAGTCGTCAAAGAACTCATCCACCACGGCGACATCGGCAAAGCCTTCCACGAAGTGCAGATCGATCAACTGGCAATCCGCTGCCTCATCATCTTCTGCACCTTCCTCTCCCTCTTCGGCTTCAGAGAACTCCGCCGCGCCATCGGCGAAGAAGAATTCAGCAACATGGTCCTACGCACCAGCGGAACGGCGAAGGCTGCTAAGGTCGACCTCTAGGCTCAGCGAGAAGTGGTCCTCGGCCTTCCATGAATTTCCCGACAACCGAAATAACCCAGAGCATCGCGTACAGGTCCGCGATGCCGACGGGGATAACAACGATTACCGGAATCCACTTGGTGGTCCAGGGAAACAGCAGAATTAGCAAGACATGAAGTGCGGTAAGGATGGTCATCGTTCCCCAGAACCACACATGCCGCCTGAACTTCCACTTGATGGCGGTAGCAATCCCAATCACCCCGATGCTGTACAGAACTGGTCGCCCAAGATCAAGTCTGCCCGCATGATAAAACGGCCATTCAACAAGCGCACACGCGGCCATCCAAGACAGGACGCCCCACCAAGGCAAGCGCATTTGCTGAACCGCTTTAATGTCGTCCTTCATGCCTCTTGTTAGTTGCATTCAGCCCCTCAAGTCTGCATCACCCCGACATTAAACTTCGCCACCTCGGGATTCAGCGCCACCGCCTCCAGAGCCACCATCAGCGCCTCTCTCGTCTTCGCCGGATCAAGAATCGCGTCAACCCACAAGCGCGCCGCTGCGTACCGGCAATCCGTCTGCTCTTCATACGCAGCCTTGATCGACTCCACCACCTGCTGCTTCTCCTCGTCGCTCAGGTGCTTGCCGCCGCGCTCCATCTGCCGGATGCGGATCTCCACCAGCGTCGAAGCCGCCGAAGCCCCGCTCATCACCGCGTAGCGCGCCGTTGGCCACGCAAACACAAATCGCGGATCGTAAGCCTTCCCGCACATAGCGTAGTTTCCCGCCCCAAACGATCCGCCCACAATCAGCGTGATCTTCGGCACCGTGGAGTTCGCCACCGCGCTCACCATCTTCGCCCCAGCGCGGATTATCCCGCTCCACTCCGCATCGCGCCCCACCATGAAGCCGTTCACGTCGTGGATAAAAATCAGCGGCACCAGGTTCTGGTTGCAGTCCATGATGAAGCGCGCCGCCTTCTCCGCGCTCTCCGCGTAAATCACCCCGCCAAACTCCGTCCGTTTCTCCCCCGTATGCGAAATCTGCGGCTGGTGCTGCTTCTGGTTCGCCACAATGCCCACGGCATAGCCGCCAATCCGCGCATACCCGCACAGCACCGTCCGACCGTACTCCGGCTTGTATTCGTCAAACTCCGAACGATCCACCACCCGGGCAATCAGCTCCTTCATGTCGTAGGCGCTCTGCTTCGCCGGATCGGGATCCAGCAGCGCATACAGCCCCTCCGCCGAATACTTGGGCTTATCCCGCTCCGCCTCATACTCCGCCCGGTCAAAGGGGGCCCGCTGCCTCTGCCCCAGCTTGCCCACCAGCGACCGCAGCCGCGCGAGGCACAAGTGATCGTTCGGCTCCTTGAAGTCCACGGTCCCAGAAATCTCCGCGTGCATCGCCGCGCCGCCCAGCTCCTCGGCGCTGTACTTCTGCCCAATCGCCGCCTGAACCAGCGCCGGACCAGCCAGAAACAGCCCACTCCCCTCCGTCATCAGCACGTGGTCGGTCATCACCGGCAAATATGCCCCGCCCGCCACGCACATCCCCATAATCGCCGTCATTTGGGGAATCCCCATCGCCGACATCACCGCGTTATTCCGGAAGATCCGCCCGAAATCGTCCTGGTCGGGAAAGACATCCTCCTGCAATGGCAGGAATATTCCTGAAGAATCAACTAGATACAGCGTAGGAATTCGGTTCTCCATGGCGATCGTCTGTGCCCTGATCACCTTTTTCGCCGTCATCGGGAAGAAGGCTCCCGCCTTCACCGTGGCATCGTTGGCAATAATCATCACCAGGCGCCCCGCAACGCGTCCCAGGCCCGCTACAACCCCGGCACAGGGCGCTCCACCCCACTCCTCGTACATGCCAAACGCCGCGAATACCGCCAGCTCCAGCAGTTCCGTGGCCGGGTCCAGCAGCAGCCCCAGACGCTCCCGCGCCGTCAGCCGATTTTTGCCGTGCTGGCTGGCGGTAGCTTTCTCGCCACCTCCTAAAAAAATATCCGCCTGCTGCTGGCCAATTGCTGCCACGAGGTCTAGCATTCCGGAGGCGTTGGAACGTGAGCGCGGGCTGGAAACGTCCAGCTTCGACTGCAAAACGTTATTGACCCTAACCGGGTCTAAACCAGCAGCACGGGACGAGTTGGCAGGGATCTCTATGGGCTTTCCAGGTTTTTCGGTCATGCAGTCGCGCCTCAAAACCCGTCAGCATAGCACCGATTGGTCATTGCATGCCTTGTTTCCGCGCTCTATTGTCACCCGGCGATACAAATCGCATCGTTGTGTGGAGGTTGCTCTTGCAAATTAGGGAAGTACAGAACTTGCAGAATAAGACGGTTGTGCTGAGGCTGACCGATGGTGAACAGGCTATTGTGAAGGTCAACTCGGTGGACGTCGAGTACGAGGACATCATGGTGGACGTGCTCGAAACCAACATGCCCGGAGCCTATCCCCAGTTCCGGCCCGATACCAGCTTCATGATCAAGGCTGCAGACATCATCTCCGCGAGCGAGATCCTGCGAGTCTAAAATCGAAGCCGAATCACAAAACAAAGAGCCGTCGGGTATGCCTCCCGGCGGCCCTTTTCTTGGCCGCAAGCCGGCTAACCCGATGCATCCCGGTTGCCTTCCAGCCCCAGATCCTTCGCGTTTCGCTGCATCGCCGCAATGCAGAACGCGATGTGAGCGTCCAACTCCACCCCCAGCTCAGCCGCCCCCTTGACCACGTCCTCGCGATTCACCCCGCGCGCGAAAGCCTTGTCCTTCATCTTCTTGCGAACTCCGCTCACCTCCACGTCGTGAATTGACTTGGTCGGCTTTACCAGGGAACAGGCCGTCAATAGCCCGGCCAGCTCGTCGCAGGCAAACAGCGTCTTCGCCAGGTGAGTCTCCCGCGGAACCCCGGAATACTCGGCGTGGCCCAAAATCGCGGTCCGAATCTCCTCCGGCCAACCCTGCTCCGTCAGGATGCGGTTGCCGACGAAGGGATGCTCTTCCATCGAGGGATATTTTTCGTAGTCAAAGTCGTGCAGCAGCGCGGTCATCGAATAAATTTCGATCCGATCCGCCGCCTCTTGCCCCGCCAGTCCATCGGCGTCCGCCGCCCGCTCGCCGTAGGCGCGCACACAGGCTTCCACCGCCAGCGCGTGCTTCAGCAGGCTCTCTGACTGGGTATATTCCTTCAGCAATTGCCAGGCTCTCTCGCGTGTATAGCTCTCCGTAACCATATCCCTCCGGGTTTTCTTGGGAGTTGTACGGGTCTTTTCGATATTTTCCCCGTCGACTCACAGTTTTCACTTGACAACAAAGGTACGGTGCCCTGAAAGTTAACAAGAATTGGTGGTGACTCGGGCTTACAATGCCCTCCATCGCCACGGACCGTCCGCTCTGGCGCTCCGCTACAACTTATGGCAACTACCTTAGCCCCCATCGAGGCCCGCGAGGTTCTTCGTTGCGATCACTGCAGCCTGGTGCAGTTCAGGACATCGAACTCACTCTGCCGCCGGTGCCACAAACCACTTGAGATGGAAGAAGCGCCCGTGAAAGCGCCTCAATTGGTTGTAGCCAGCCACGAGGCCCCAGAAGACGACGGAGTGCCACAGGTTGCCCGCGCTGTTCGCGATATTCGCCGCAGCCGCAGCCTGAGCCAACGTCAGCTCGCGGGAAGAATGCAGGTGCCCCGCACCTACATCTCCAAGATTGAGAATGCCAAGGCTTGCCCCACCCTCTCCTCTCTCCAGAGGCTCGCCGATGCACTCGAAGTCAATATCTGTGACCTGCTGCGCGATAGCCGCAGCCGGCGCCAGGAAGAAACCGAGTCCATCTTCGCCGATCCTTTCCTCGCGGAACTGGCCTCCTACGCTTCCCAGCTCGATGCTATGCAGCGCTCCGTTTTCCTGAACCAGGTGCGCGACATGGCTACCGGCCGGAATCGCCGCCTGGCATAGTTCTGCCGCCTGCTCCATCCTCCGGGGCGGTCCGGGGTGGAGCGAAAAGGCACCCTCGCGCCATCGAGCCGACCCAGGTTCGATGGCGCAAAGAATTGCGCTGTTTGCTGCATGAAACCGCCTGTGCTACGGTCGATGCTTAAGAGGACGTCCTTGCCATCCCCTCCCATCAACGTGGATCTGTTGACGCCGGAAGAACGAGCGGTCCTTGCTCGCCTCAACGTTGCGCGCCTGCCCCGCCACGTCGCCATCATCATGGACGGCAATGGCCGCTGGGCAGGGAAGCGAAGCCTCAAACGATTCCTCGGTCACCAGCAGGGAGCAGAAGCGGTCCAGTACGTCGTCGAAACCGCCGCCCGTCTCCACATCCCGTGGATCACCCTCTACGCCTTCTCGCTTGAAAATAATCTGCGCCGCCCCAAAACGGAAGTGAACTTCCTAATGCGGCTGCTGCGCACGTACCTCGATAACAATGTCCGCCGCATGACCGACAACAATATCCGCCTGCGCTACATCGGCCGCATCCACGAGCTGCCCACCGAGGTGCAGGAAAAAATGCGTTGGGCCGAAAACGCTACAGCCGGCAACACCGGCACCGTCCTCACCCTCGCGCTCAACTACGGCGGCCGTTCAGAGATCGTCGATGCCTTCCGCGGCCTCTACGCAGAGTTGAAGCAGAAGCACCTCGGGCCCGGTCACATCACCGAAGAGGACATCCACCGCCACCTCTACACGGCCCACATGCCCGACCCTGACCTGCTCATCCGCACCTCAGGCGAGATGCGCATCTCCAACTACCTGCTCTGGCAGATCGCCTATACCGAGATCTTTGTCACCGATCGCCTCTGGCCAGACTTCCGCGGGGTCCACCTGCTCGAAGCCATCGAGGACTACCAGCGCCGCGAACGCCGCTACGGCGGGCTCAGTGATAACACCGATACAGAGAACGTCGCCGAACAACCCGTCAACGCCGTCGCCCCCTAGGCCCGGGCTCATCGCCTACGGGATTACCGGCACCATCTGCGGCGCAATCAGCTTCACACCCGGCGTCTCCATCTTCAGCTTCATCTGCACCAGGCCCTTGCTCGGTTTGGCGACGGACTTGAAACGAAGCGCGTACTGGTTGTTCATGATCTGGCTCAGATCATTCAGAAACGGCACCACCGATACCGGATTCCCGGTCCCCGAATACAGGCACTTCCCACCCGTCTCCTGCGCAACTTGAACGAGGTAGTTCTGTCCGCCGTTGCTTGCCACCTGGTCGTAGCTGAGCGCCCCCGTTCCCCTGTAATAGAGCGTGTAGACCAAAATCTGCGCCCGCTGCGCATCGGCGATTGCCTTCGTCACATATGGATTATCGGCGTTGAACGCGGTATCCCCGTAACGATCGATTCCATCTGTGATCATCAGAATCTCCCGCCGCGCGGTCGCTGTTTCGGCGGGCCATTGCTGCGAGATCGACGATAGCGTGAAGTAAGGGCTGCCTCCTCCACGGATGCTCTGCGGCAGGCGCAGCGCCTTCGCTGCCAGCCCGTGATCCCGCGTGAAGGGCTGCGCCATCACCGTCTGTCCGTTTGACATGTAGCCCACGGCCACCTGCACCGCCGACGGCAGCGCCAGCACGAATGTCCTTATGTCTTCGATCTGGTTCGCCAATCCACCCGCAGACGAGTCATCAATCAGCAGCAGTAGCTGCATCCCGGCATGCTCCCCCGTAAGCGGTGCCCACAGGGTGATAGGTGCCCGCTTGCCATTCTCAAATACCAGCACGTTGTCCTGCAGAATCGGATCCGCATTCCCCGCCTTGCGCTGAACCGTCACCACCGCGCTGCCCGTTTGTGCGTAAACCTGCGCCGCAAATGCGATCGCCAAACCAAAAACTACTCCCCGTGCAAACTTCATTCCCTGCGGCATGCAATACACTCTCCCGGGCAATTACTGGCCTGCGTCTTCATAACAGAACGGGGGCCGCGTAGCAAATCCCGCCAGCCCCCGTCGGCCCTCCTCAAATGTTTTAGCCAGCACCCCGGCTCCCGCGCCTAAATCCAACAAAAGAGGCCATCCATTCAACACTCCGTGTATCCTTCACAAGGAATGAAGAGAATCCTGACTGCGGCAATTCTCGTCCCCTTGGTGCTGCTCGTGATCTTCTTGCAGGGCCCCCGGTTTGTGTGGCTCCTGCCCACCCTCACAGCCATCGTCGCCGGTCTGGCGGCATGGGAGTTCCTCGGCCTCGCCAACGCCAGCGGAGCCCATACTCCCCGCGTCCTGGTCATCATCGCCCTGGCGCTGCTCATGTTCATCAGCCTGGTCCACCCTGATCGCGTCGCGCCCACCATCAGCGCCCTCAGCATCGCCATCTTCGCCTTCTGCGCCTTTCGCGGACCCCTCGACACCGTCCTTGCCGACGTCTCCTCCTCCGTCTTCTGCCTCGTCTACATCGGCCTCTCCATGGCCACTCTTCCCTGGCTGGCCGCGCAGGAAAACGGCCCCTCGCTGCTAACATTCCTATTTTGTGTGGTGTGGACGGGAGATATAGCCGGTCTCTACATTGGGCGCAGCTTTGGCCGCCACAAACTCGCCCCTAAGCTCAGCCCCAATAAGACATGGGAAGGCACAGTCGCCTCCATTATCGGAAGCGTGCTCATCACATTGGTTCTGGCTTTTATCGCCGAGATGCTTGCCCGTCGCGGAAGCAGCCTTCTCGCCTACCCCGGCTCCATCTTCCGCTGGATCTTCCTCGCCATCATCCTCAACGTCGCCGCTCAGGTTGGCGACCTGGCTGAGTCCGCCATCAAGCGCGGCGCCGGAGTCAAGGATTCAGGCACCCTGCTCCCCGGCCACGGAGGCATGCTCGATCGCATCGACGCCCTGCTGCTCGCCGCCCCCGTCCTCTGGTACGCCCAGCTGGTCCAATCGCCTTTCTAAACAACTTAGTGGAAGCCAGAGTCGAGGAAATATGGCACGTCAGCCGGCTCAACGTGGCCTCGGCTGACGTGCCATCTGGAATCCACAATCGCTCCGTCACTCCGTTCGGATCAATTCAGTTCTTCCGGGCAACGGCAATGCGCATCTCGGTAGTTTGGCTTAATGGCTCTGTTTGAGAGCCAGACCAAATCTCCGTAGGCGGTCCAACCGGCACATAGCCTTGCCTGCCTATCCACATCACAAAACTTGCCCAACGACTGCCGGGATCGTGCCCCCACGCCGTATTGAAGTCTTGACCCCAGGCACCAGTCACCACCACCGACGCGACCAGGGAGGCGGGGATATTGTCTTGTCGAAAAGGCTTTTCAACCGGCGTGCTCAGAGGAACGGAATAGCCTGCATACCACTCTGTGTTGGCCACATATTTCATGAGAGGCGGGCCTGATGGAGTTACACCCTCCTTTTTCAACCACGACCGAACCTGCTGCATTCCCAGACGAGTCTGCGGATAAGAGGTACCCACCGGAATCCCAATCACACTCATTGCATCGGATTCCTTGATCTTTGGCCGAAGAGTCTCTTGTCCTCCCTGCACGTCGCCTTGGTTCCCACCAACTGTGTTGATGGCCCTGTACGTTGCTGGCGGAGTCATATCGAACACAGCACGGTCAATTCGCCGTCCAACGTGAATTTCCTTGATATGCATCTCGTAGAGAGGCTTGCCTCCCTCCTGAATGGAAATGTCCGCATGGTCGGGATCGCCCGTTCCGGCGTCCACCCACAAATCCATCCATTTGAAACCGGGACTTACCGTGCCCGCCGGCAAATGAAGAATGCGATATCCATTCAAGCGTCTGCCTTCCTGTTCTTTTGTGCCCAGGAATTGATGCGCTGTCTTCGGCAAAGACCTCAGTCCGTTGACGAGATCGGTCGACTCGGCGAGACCATCGGCATGTTTTCCCTCTTCCATCACGTAACTCCCCGTCAGATGCATCAGGACCAACTCTCTTCCTGATCCATCGCTCCGTATCTCAGTGCCCCATGAGCAACTCACCCTGCGATACGCGGGAGCAAGATAGCTGAAATCGACCTCGGTGTAGGGAGCAAGCACAACTTTGTATTCGAGAGATTGAGCATCCCTCATCTCAGCTGCGGCAGCCGCATACACATGGTTTGCTCTCAATCCGGCGGGGATCAGGGTCAACGCCGTCACCACCACCAGGGCAGCTAGTGTGACCGCGACAACGCGCGAGGATAACAGCCATCTCCACGCCTCAACCCAGTTGCGCACCCCGCTTCGCGGTCGCTGCTCAACTCTTTCCCGCAGCCCCGCGAGTTGGTGCTGCATGCGTTCTTTTACCTCGGCTGGAACGTCCACTTGAGTGCTCCTCCGGATGACTTCATCCACGTCATGATTCAGGTTAGGCATGGGTCTCTTCCTCCTTGCGGCTGGGCGTTATCAAGTATGAAAGCGCGCTTCGCAGCTTCGTGCGTGCACGAGTCACATGTTTGCGGACAGTCGCTTCACCGCAGTCCATTACGATCGCAATCTCGCTATATGGCATTTCTTCGACCGCGCGCATCAGGATGGCGCGCGCCTGATTCTTCGGGAGGGTGCCGATAGCGTGCAACACATGTGCGCCCTCCTCTGCATCGGTGACCGATTGAAGGGCCGAAGCAGACAGGTCCGCAATCTCCTCTGGATATGCATCCGCATACTGCCATTTGAGGCGCTTTGCCTTCCTGCGCAACAGGTCATATGCCGCGTTGATGCACATGCGCAACACCAGCGCCCGCGGGTTTGGGTGCCTGAGAACCGTGTCCCAGTTCTCCCAGATTTTGGCAAGAGCCTCCTGGAAAGCATCCTCCGCATCATCGGGATCTCTGACGATGCGCCAGACACAACGAATCATCCGGTTCTCGATAGGTGAGATCAGTCGTTCGTAATCTGACTGCCTGTCGTTCATGAATTTCCTTTCTCAAATAGAAAGCAGGCGACGGGCTGTTTGCGCTCGTTTTGCTCTCACATGGGAAACGTCCGCCATACCGGTTTTGTGGACACGGATCATCTATACGCCACGTCAGGCAACGTGGCAGTGATGCACGATGCGCGCTTGATCGCGCTTCCGGCCTATCGGGATAAGCTGATGCGAATCGTTCTCAATTCATGACAGGAGCAGCAGAATTTAGCGCCTGAGTGCGGTCAGCGCTACCACCACGCCTCCATCTGGGCTCCCCAGGTCCAGCCTTCGTTGCTGGTGGCGTAGTCAGGCCCGCCAACCTTCCCCACAAATCCATTCCCCCAATGCGCATACGTCACGAAGCCGCGCAAAGTCGGCCGCGTCATGAACCCGGATCCAAAAGAAATCTGCGGAGCAATGGTCATCTTGAAGAGGTAGTCGCTGACGTTGGTGTCTTTGTCGTCCGTCCAATCCACGAACGGCTCGAAGGCCAGGCTGGCATACTTGTTGAAGTTCCACTGTGGCCGAACTCCAGCGGAGAACCAATACTGCATGCCGCCGTATTGCTTGTAATCCGTAGCCTGGTAAAGCACCACCGGACTGATCGCGAAATGATCCCCCGTCTCAAAGATCAAATTGTCTGCAACCCTGAAGCGGTAAGACCCCGCGGCATTCGGACGAATAAAAGTCTCCCCATCCGCCACAAATGTTTCGAAGCCCGAGGTGAATGTCAGCGCCGGCCCATGGCCATACTGAATGTAGAACTTGTTCAGATTGCTATCGCCAGCCACTTTTCCTTGGTGTGAATGAACGTCAGTGATACGCCCGTGTCATTGGGCGCGGTCAGCCCATTCTGGTCCTTGCCCGACGTTGCCCGCGACACATCAAACGCAAGCTCTCCCGAGCCTCCAAGCAGCTTGAAGTCATAGAGGCGAAAATCAAAATTCGTCTTGTTGAAGCCTGCCTTGTTCACCGCATCTGGCTGCGGAACATCGGTGAACGCACTCTGCGATCCCAGCCCTATCCACGCAGCCGCAAGCTTCCCAATCGGCGTCTGAATCCCTTCAACTCCACCCCCTCCGCCGCTCATGTTGATGAGGAAAAAGTCGTCAATATAAACGTCGTGCCGCCGATAGAACCGGTTGCCCGCCCAGAAGCTCATCGCGGGCTGACTCACGCTCAGGTTGCCAATCGCGGCCCAGGCTTCGGCCAATCCAAACTGCGTCGAACCCGGCTGCACATAGTTGCTGTACGGGTTATACATCGACATGCGCATCTGGAAGCGACCCACCGGCTGCGACGACACCCCGTTCGCCTGGGGCCCGCGCGTCAGCGAAAACGCTCCCGGCAGATAGAAATTCTTGCCGACGATCAGCTCTCCGTAATTCTCGGCCTCGTTGCCCAGGCGTCCCTTGGCCAACGCGCCCGGCGCCTGGAACGCAACCTGCGGCCCACCCTCATCATCCCGTCCATAGCCCGACCGGAAATACCCTGAGATGTCCACGTATTCGCGCAAGACTTTCTCCATGCGCTCCCGCACTTCTGCGTTCTCCTGCGACGCCAGTGCAAGTCCGATAGAATCGGTCGCCTCCTGGTACCCTGGCTGAACCGGCGCGGCCTCCTCCACGGTTGCGGGTGGCTTCTGAACCACTGAATTCGTGTTGGCTTGAGGCGCCACTTTCGTAGCTGGTGCAGGCGCAGCCGCCGCCACGACAGAAGCATTCGGATCGGAGTTGGCGTTCTCCAGCTTCGTCAGCCGTGCTTCCAGGCGATTGATGCGCTGCTCATAGTCGTGCTTCAGCTGCTCCATCTCCTGCCGCACCTGTTCCACTTCGGTAGCGTTCTGCGCCTGGGCCCTCGCATCGTGAGCGTGGAAGACGAAGGAAATGGCCAACCCAACCACCATGTTTCTAAAGCGCATCCGCAGCCTCCTGCACCGGCTAAACACCAAATTTCTGGATCGTTCTTTGTCTCACTTCCACCGCTCTTCGTCTAGTATTCGATAAGGAACATCGCCTCCAGCGCGCCCAGGCCCAGCCGCCGTTTTCGACCTCGGAACACCCCGGCATCGTGGTAGTCTCAAAGGGTGCAGCAGCCTCTCCAGCGCCGCTCTTTTCAGTGAAAAGCCCAGTCAAGCAAGTCGCGATTCTTGGCTCCACCGGCTCCATCGGTACGAGCACCCTCTCCATCATCGAAAGCTATCCTGAACGCTTCGCCGTGGCTTCTCTTGCCGCTGGCCGCAACGTCGAGGCCGCCTTCGCGCAGTGCCTCCGCTGGCGTCCCCTGCTCGTCTCCATGGCCAACGAGGTCGCCGCCGCCCAGCTATCCGCCCAGCTCAAAGCTGCCGGAGTCACCGGCATAGAAGTCCTGCACGGCACCGAGGGCACCGTCCGCGTCGCTACCCTGCCCGAAGCTGATTTTGTCGTCTCCGCCATCGTGGGAGTAGCCGGACTCGAAGCCACCTACGCCGCCGTCCTCGCCGGCAAGCCCATCGGCCTGGCAAACAAGGAATGCATGGTTGCGGCTGGCGAAATCCTCAACCGCGCAGCCCGCGCCAACAAGGTTC
>CAVSAX010000013.1:0-250623 GCA_963725995.1 uncultured Acidobacteriaceae bacterium
CAAACGCCTCATCCGCCGCTCGCAGCACTCGAGCAAGGGTGGACATGCACAGGGTCAGATCGTCGAGGCCATCTCGATCCGGGAAAGACCAGCGGAGGTCGAGGACCGAGCGATCCCAGGACACTGGGAGGGCGATCTCATCAGCGGCACCAAGAACAGTCACATCGTGACCCTGGTGGAACGGCACTCACGCTTCACCACGCTCATCAAGGTGCGCAGATAAAGAGACGACCGTTGTCGTCGCCGCACTAAGTCGGCACATTCGTAAACTCCCCGTCTCCCTGCGCCGCTCGTTGACCTGGGACCGGGGACACGAGATGGCCCAACACAAAACCTTCAGTGTGGCCACCGATGTGAAAGTCTACTTCTGTGATCCCCACAGTCCCTGGCAGCGCGGCACAAACGAAAACACCAACCGGCTGCTGCGGCAATACCTGCCTAAGAAAATGGACCTGTCACGCTATACGCAGTCGGAGCTGGACAAGATAGCGCTCCGCCTCAACCAACGACCGCGAAAAACTCTAGAGTTCCAGACCCCTGCTAGTAAACTGCAAGCAAGTGTTGCGTCGACCTGTTGAACTCGCACGACTATTCGGCCAAGTGACGAGAACGGCGTTTTCGAGGATCTATTCGAGATAGCCCATAATCCAAGCTCGATGAGTGATTTGGCCTGTTATCGACAACTAAGAGTTACCTACGGATTGGTGATACGCGGCAGTTAGCGATCATCGACTGTGATCGGTGTTACAGGTCCGAGGTAACGATCAAACCACTTCAGTGTTTCTCGCCTGACATCTCGGAAAGGGGGAACGTGTCCCGCATCAAACTGAATGAATTGCTTGTCGGGTTCCATGGTCCCAAGCCACCGAAACATCGGCTGCTGCAAAGTGGCCGGAGGCGTGGTGAAATCATAGCGTCCCCCAAGCATCAAGACCGGCACCTTGACTCGCGGCGCGAAGTTGATAATGTCAATCTCCGGAGCCGCTTTTTCGCTATACAGCCCGCCACTCAATAGCACGCCTGCTTTTAAGCGCTGATCAAGCGCAAGCAGCACCGGTCCCATCGTTCCGCCCGAGCTGATGCCGTAGTATCCCAAGTGAGCTATCTGGATATCTGAACGCGTTTCGAGATAGTCGACTGAACGCGAAGCATCCTTTGCGAATTGAATCACGGTCTCGCGGTAGGCGTTGACGCCTTTGGAATTCTCAATGCGCCGCTCGAAGGTGCCCTTGTATACCGGATAGAGAACAGCGCGTCCGGCTCGAAGCAAGAAGTCGAATGCATCCGTACTCGCCCCCGTTACGCTACTCCGAATGAATTGTGCGTATCCCCCCGGGACCCAGAGCACAGTCTGATACGGCGGTTTCACGTTCTTCGGTAAAAAAAGATATGCCGGTATCCGCTCGCCGCCATAGGCCGCGGCATAACTGACGGTTTCCTTTCGCCAGAGCTCGTTTGAGTCGTCGACGCTCTCTGTCTTAGCCATTAGCGGCATCTTGTCGTAGGAGTACATCCTCCGAAAGATCTCAAAGGTTTCGTCCCCAACGGGCCTTTCGGTTGAATAGTCGCGCTCGGCCGGAACGATGGGTAAGAACGCCGCCGCCGGGGCAGGTGTGGGAAAGTACGCACAGCGAACGCCGAATGTGGGCAGGCGGGTAAGAGGATATTGTGCGTCAAGATCGTGAAATGTATATCCGGGCTCGTTGAATGATCCCCCCAGTATGACGCGTCGTTCTCCGGCTTTGTTCTCAACCCACTCCTTGACATTTCCGGCCATGTCATAGGCCCCGGCCGGAGTTATTCCGCTGTTAGAGCCGACCCGCATCGGACCGTTATGGGTGAAGTTGCTGAAGAGCAGAATGTCGGAAAATAGGCCAAATCCCGCAGCCTTTTGCCAGTGGTATATTGTCGGCAGTGATTTGCCCACAAATTCACAGTAGGCAGCAGCCTCAAACCAGCTGAGACCCGCCACCGGAAAGTCCGCCTGGTCTTTTTGAAAGGTTCCGAGCTGCCACGAGGACGGTCCCTCGCGGCCGGTGCTATCGCGGAATCCCTTCATTGCTTGCTCCCACGAAATTTCGACGCCACTTTTTAAAAATGGGTAGTGCCAGTACTTCCGCATACGGTAGCCGCCAGAGTCGACAAAATTCTGGAAATCACGGTTCGTAACCTCAAACTTGTCCAGGAAGTAATCAGGCAGCTGCATGATTTTGACCGGCCCTGCAGGGGGTGCCTGTTCTGCGACGGGAACCATTCCGACGGGGATCGTACCTGTCGAATACAACCTTATCTTCTGTCCTTGTAACATGGCGGTGAACGCAGCAAACTCCAGAGGATCGGTACCGTCCTTCTCGATACGTACTCGTACGTTGGCCAAAGGTATACGAACTCCTTCGAGCGGTGTTTTGCCGATCGGCTCCCATGCCGTACGGGCATCGCCAAACGGTCGGATCGAGATCTTCGCGCCAGCAGGCGCAGTCGTCATCGTCAAAGGCAAAGAGACATTTGCCCAATGTTGCTTCAGTTGAGGATCGTCCGGAGCATAGCGAAGGGCAGTGCGGGTGAGCGCGAAGGCACTCACATAATCACCCTGGAGAATGAGAGCCTGGATCTTGGGCAACGCTTCATCGCGAGTCCAACGCGCGCCTTGGTATCGGGAATGCAGCCAGCCAGCCGTGGCAAGGGCCGTGATCAGAACGGTGGCGACGAGAGCATAGGCACGGCGGGTCAAGCCATGCGCTTGCGCTGGCCGCCTGCACTCAATGAGTGCGTTCGCCAAGTCCTGGCCGGAGGAGTACCGAAGCTGCGGGTCCTTCTCAAGGCATCTGTAGACGACCCGTTCGATCTCGAGAGGTACCTCAGGACTTAACTCATGAATCGACCTCGGATTTGCGAGGACTAAAGATTCCAGAATCTCAGCGCTTGACCTGCCCGTGAAGGCCCGAATTCCCGTAAACATCTCATAGAGCACGGCGCCTGTAGAGAAGACATCGGAACGCACATCTATTTGCTTGCCCTCGGCCTGTTCGGGGGACATATAAGAAGGAGTACCGAGGACCATATCTCTTCCGGCTTCAATGGCAAGTGGAGGCGTTTTGTCACGCGAAGAGGTACGATGCTCACGGAAAGCAAGGCCAAAATCTAAAATCTTTGCGATCGCTGCGTCATTTACGATGACGTTACCCGGCTTTATGTCGCCATGCACAACGTTAGCATTGTGCGCCGCGGCCAACGCCGCAGCAATTTGGTTCGCGAAATTCAACGCCTCTTCAAAACTCAACCGCTTTTCGCGGAGCAGCTCAGCGAGACTGCGGCCAGCGACGAATTCCATGACGATGAAGTCATCGCCATCGACGGATTCGAGTCCGTAAATCTGAACAATGTTTGGATGGTTCAGTGCGGCGGAAGCCTGCGCCTCGCGTTTGAATCTTGTAGTGAAACGTTGCTTCGATAGCTTAATCGCGACCGTGCGATCAAGACGTGTGTCGCGTGCCCGGAAGACTTGTCCCATCCCCCCTGCGCCGAGGGTAGCTTCGATCTCATAGGTCCCGAGAGAAGTTCCGGCCGTCAATCGCGCATCTATGGAATCGTCGCTTGTTTCCCAGACCGGCCGGTCCAAGCGTGGGTCGCTAGCCGGCTGCTCAAGAAGAGACTTCACCTCCTCATAGAGTGTCTTATCACCGCCCGAAGCCTCAGCGAGGAATTGCAAACGATGACAGGGATCGAGCGCCAGGGTTGAATGATAAAGCTGCTCGATTTGTTGCCAGCGCGCGGGCAGCATAGACGATGGAGTATAGCAAGACTGAATGTGATGGCGTAAGGCGCCTAGTTGGCCTTCTCAACTGACCTTGGCTAGCTCCCGTTCAAGCCATGCCCGGGCCAGTTTCCAATCTCGCATGACAGTTTGCGCTGAAATCTTCAGCACCTCCGCCGTTTCGTCCACACTCAGGCCGCCGAAGAACCGCAGCTCAATGATTTTTGCCTTCCGCGGGTCCATCTGCACCAGTGCTGTCAACGCGTCATCCAGAGCGATCAATTCGCTCCCACGCCAGGAACCCACTTCCGGAATTTCATCGAGCTGAAGGTGTGCCGCAGAACCCCCTCTCTTTGCCGCGGCGCTAGCCCGCGCACGATCGATCAAAATCCTCCGCATCGTCTGAGCAGAGATCGCAAAGAAATGAGCACGATCTTGCCAACCTACACTATGAATGTCGATCAGATGCAGGTATGCCTCGTGCACCAGTGCAGTGGCCTGTAGTGTATGGTCAGAGCGCTCGTGCGACATATATCCGCGAGCAATTCGGTGCAATTCGCCATAAACGATCGGTGCAAGCTTCTCGAAAGCAGCCTGATCGCCGGCACTCCATGCGCGCAAGAGGCCCGTAACGTCCACAGATGAGGAAGAAATAATGGGACCTCCGCCTCGAATATACTCCGCTCAAAAAAACTTTATGGCTGATGGTAGTTCCCACTCGCCAATCTCGCTAAAGGATTAAAGGGATCTCTGAGCCGCATACGGATGCTACGTGCGGTGTTGGACTTCCCTGACCTTAAAGGAGGTCAAAATGCAAACCCACACTTCTTCAGCAAATCGAGGTCTTCTTGACCGGCGGATTATCGGAGTGCTTATCCTCTCGCTTCTTTTCGTCAGCGCCGGCTTGGCGGCCAATTCCGGCCCCTTTGGCGAAGGCGGCGACGAACATTGGGTAGGGACATGGTCCACGGCCCCGCACGAACCGGACCTTCTCGTTCCTGGATTGGCGAACACAGGATTCAACAATCAGACGCTTCGTCAGATTGTTCACACGAGCATCGGGGGTCGTCGAGTACGTATTCGGCTGTCCACATACGGGGCCACGAGCCTCGTCATTGGCGCGGCGCACATAGCTTTGGCTGGGGTAGGATCGGCGATCGTGCCGAACTCGGATCGGGAACTGACCTTCGGTGGAATGACGTCTATTACGATCTCGCCTGGTGCACCCGTCTTCAGTGATCCGGTCGACCTTGCAGTACCTGCGCTCGGCAACTTAGCCGTGAGTATCTTCGTGCCCGGAGTTACTGGACCAGCAACCTGGCACTTCGAAGCGAGGCAAACATCCTACATTTCTCCGTCGGGAGATTATTCGGCCAGCGGCGTTATGCCGATCGCCGCGTCAGCGCAGGCTTGGTTCTGGCTGTCTGGAGTGGAAGTGATGGCGCCCAGGGAAACTGGTGCGATTGCGACCTTTGGCGACTCAACCACGGACGGTACGCATTCCACCGTCGACGCCAATCACCGCTGGCCCGACCAACTCGCACGGCGCTTGATGGCTTTGCACTACGAAAGGAAAAGCGTACTGAACGCAGGACTCGCCGGCAACAGATTGCTTCATGATTCCCTCGGTCCCAACGGTTTGGCCCGCTTCGACCGTGACGTGTTAAGCCAGTCAGGGTTAACAGACATTATCGTGCTATTGGGCAACGCAGATATTGGCGAAGGATGGTCGGGAGGCAGTAACCCCGCAGACGAAGTCAGCGCAGATCAGATTATCCAAGGATACAAACAACTGATCGAACGCGCGCATGCGAAGGGGCTCAAAATCTACGGTGCCACGTTGACTCCGTTTGAAGGGTTCGTGGTGCCGGCAACACCGTTTCCTTTCTTCTCGCCAGCCAATGAGCAGAAACGCCAAGAGGTTAATGAATGGATCCGAACGGGAGGTGAGTATGACGGAGTAATTGATTTCGACGAGGTGCTCCGTGATCCTGATCATCCGTCAAGGTTGCTGGCGCGCTACGATAGTGGCGACCATGTGCACCCAACTGACGGTGGGTACCGAGCGTTAGGAGATGCCGTCGATCTGAGTCTGTTCAGGAACACGGACCGCTATTAACGGGGTGGTCCAGTCTTCGAGAGGAACTTAATAGAATTTGCGCAGACGGATTTCCTTCGGCCAAATCCAATTTAGGGGGAAGAACATTGGGTAAGCGACTACAAAGATAGAGACCAAGCGCTTTTTGGAAAGTTCAGCAGCCCTTACCGCGGCTTGTGCTAAGCCGCAGTAAAGATTTCAGCGGGAATGTTTCTGTCCGATGCTGACCGGAATCTTAACCTCGGAACTGGCAAGAACGATAGCGGCCTAGCATTGTCACTCAACCCGGCGGAATTCTTGGCGAAGTGGACGATCCCTACAGTCCCGCGTAAGGATTCTACTTTTTCAAGTCAATCCAACTCGCGAGGTGACATATGGGGAGCCACTTGTTACCTGGTCTATGAAGCTGCTGGTGTCGGTGAGTGCATCATCGCCAATGCGCTCACCGAGCCGGGTCAGTACTCATAAGTCGGCTACGCTTCAGGTTTCCGGCAGCGGTCCCGGCCGTTGGAAACCCGGAGCGGAGCCCGTTTACCATTACAAGTGGATCTGCCGAGCCGTAAGCGTCATCCAGTCGGATTTTCCGTGTCATCGGAAGCTGAGGAACGGCCTCCATCAATCCGGAGAAATCGCATGCGCAAAGTGTGTAATCTGCTCACCTTTTCCAAACAAAGGTCAGTCAAAATGAGCGACTTCATTCGATATCGGAATCCGAAGCTACGCCTGGGAACTGCGCGGTGCGCGATTCTGGCGATCGCCTGTGCCGTGCTGATGAACTGTTCGGCACACCTTAGGGCCCAGTGTGCCGGGGAGGGTGGGAACAGCCTGGGGTTCGATATGGCTCCGGAGACCAGCCAACGAGTGGTGGAGGACGCCGTCAAGCAGATCCCGACGCCGATGGCTCCCGGACCGGTGAAGCCGACCTGGGATTCGCTCCAGGAGAACTACAAGGTTCCGAGCTGGTTCAGAGGGGCAAAGTTCGGTATCTTCATGCACTTCGGCATCTTCTCGGTGCCGGCACACGGCAACGAGTGGTATGAGAAGTTCCTCTATGCGGGCGGGGACGACAGTGTACTGAAGGTGCTCGGCGGCAACGATATGGCGCTCGGCGTCAATAGCGGTCCCAACAGCACGCGCGCGTGGCACACGGAACACTTCGGGCCGCCGGACAAGTTCGGCTACAAGGACTTCATCCCCATGTTCAAGGCGGAGCATTTCGATGCTGATGCCTGGGCGGCGCTGTTCAAGAAAGCAGGCGCGCGATACGTGATGCCGGGCGCGCAGCATCATGAGAACTTTGCCATGTGGGACAGCAAGGTGACGCCATTCAACTCAATGCAGATGGGTCCAAAGCGGGACATCATCGGCGAACTTGCTGTGGCCGTGCGGAAGCAGGGGATGAAGCTGGGAGTGGCGAATCACGGAATCGAGAATTTCGAGTTCATCAATCCTCCGCTCGAATTGGCGGAGAAAATGAAGGCCGAGAAGGTCGATCTCTACGATCCGAAATGGGCAGACTTCTATAACTACGCGGACCGCAGCAATGCCGCCATGAAGCGCTTCCTGGTGAACTGGTATGAGCGCAATGTCGAACTGATCGACAAGTACCAGCCGGACCTCATCTACTTCGATAACGGCGTGGATCAGCGGCACATCGATCCATTGAAGCTGCGAGATTGCCGCGTACTACTACAACCGAGCCAAGAGCTGGGGCAAAGAGGTTTCGTTCACCACCAAGAAGGCGGCGTTTGCTCCCTCCGGAACGAATACCAAGACGATCGCCTCGATCATCGACTTCGAAGGCGCGCCGCCGGACGGCATTCGCACCGGCTCGTGGGTGGTGGACCGGCCAATCGGCACGAGAAGTTGGGGATACGTCGACGGGCTGAAGGCCAATTCGCCCGAGACCGTGATCGGGTGGCTGGTGGATACCGTGAGCAAGAACGGGACGTTGCTGCTCAACGTCTCGCCCAAGGCGGATGGAACCATTCCGCAGGATCAGCAGGATACGCTTCTCGCCGTCGGCAAATGGCTGGAGACGAATGGCGAGGCGATCTACGATACGCACGCATGGACGAAGTTCGAGGAGAAGGGCGACGACCACATCTACTTCACCGTGAAGAGAGATGTTCTCTACGCGATCGTGATGGGCAAGACCGCTGGAACTGAGGTCACGATCAGCTCACTGCCGCAGGGCGGCCCCGCAGGATCCGTCAGCTCAGTGAGTCTCGTGGGAAGCAAGCAGCAGACGTTTCGGCAGGATGCTTCGGGACTTGTGGTGAGAATGCAGGCTGCGCCGAAAGCTCATGAGGCTTTCGTCCTGAAAATCACGGGACTGAAGACCAATGCCGACACATATACAAATTCCGGAAATCCATCCTGCCAATGTGGGCGGTCGGAATAAACATGAAGACCTGGAAGCCTCCGATTGTTCCTGGATTTGTCCCGACATGTCGGCTTATCGGCTGCTAGGGAGTACCTTTCCCTGAGAATCAGCGTTGCCATCCGCGTTTGTCCGCTACTACTATGGTCCCAGGATTCTGCCCGCGCGATCCGTTCTGAAGTTCCACTCATTGAAGCACCTGAACGGGAATCCCGAACGGGGTCACCGCTTCCCGAATGACTTTCTCCTCACCGACTGCGACGACCGCGGTCTTGGCTGCCGGAAAGTACTTGCGTGCCGCTGCATTCACGTCATTAGCTGTGGTGCTCGCTACCTTGCGCCCGTAAGCGCCAATCTCTTCCGGTGGAAGTCCGCTGATCCACAGGCGTGCCAGTTCGTTGGCCACGGCTTCACGCGACTGCAATTGAATCGCTTCGATACCGACGAGGAACCGTTCCGCCTGCTTGAGTTCGTCCGGGGTGGGAGAAGTGGTGGCGAGCCGGTTCAACTCGTAGGTGATCTCATTGAATGTCGGTCCGGTGACCTCGTTGCGGACGTCCGCTCGAGTCACCAGCACGCCCACCGCGCGATATGGCTGCAATGAGGCAAAAGGCGAATACGTATAGCCCTTGTCCTCGCGAATGTTCGAGGTCAGCCGCGAACCGAAGGTGCCGCCATAGATCGCATTGGCCACCGCGGCTGCCTCGTAGTCGGAATCGCTGCGCAAGGGCCCGAACATTCCCAACTGCAGTGTTGTCTGCACGGAGCCCGGCCGGGGCACGATGAAGACGACGTGTTGCGCGGAAGCCGCGAACACGCCGGGCTCAGGCACGGGCGCAGTGGCCGGAGCCTTCCACCCATCGAAGCGGGATTTGATCTCCGCAAGCATCCGCTCGTTTTCGAAATCCCCTACCGCTACCAACAACGCCTGGTCGGGTCGGAATCGCTCGGCGTAAATTCTTCGCAGGTCGGTGGCAGTGGAGGCGGTGATTGATTCCTCCGTAGGCGAGGTCACGTGGTAAGGGTGGTTTCCGAACAGCACCTTCGCCATGGCGCGCGAAGCCAGGAACGATGGTAGGGACTCCTTCTGCTTGAGATCATCGATGGCATTGCGCTTGGCGAGTGTCACCTCGGCGTCAGGAAAACCAGCGTTCCGCACCACGTCTGCAAATGCCGTGAGAGCCTGGTCGCATTTCGAACTCAAGACGCTGGTTGAGACAATCAATGAATCCTTCCCGGGGTTCCCGGTGAGGTCGCCGCCGGCCCCCTGCAGATCCTGGGCGATTTGCTTGGCCGTGCGCGTGGCCGTTCCCTGGTCAATGGTCTTGGTCAGAAGGTCGGAGATCCCGGGCCGATCAGCCGGATCGGTCGCGAATCCACCGCGAACAGCCAGCGTAATCGCGATCTTCGGGAAGCCCGGTTTCGACACGAGCCACACAGTAAGACCGTTGTCGAGCTTTGTTGACTTGACCGCCGGGGCGGCCAGCGGAACCTCCGGCCCGTACGGCGGCAGATCCTTCGGAATGGGGGCTTTCTCTGCCAGGGTAGAACCTGTTAACAGAATTGCGGAAAGAGAAATAACCAGAATCTTCATTGAACTCCCCCTTGTGCTTTGTCGCCACCCGGAGCCGGGACACGATCGATGATGGTTCGATTGCTGTTCACGAGGTATTTCGCCACAAAGGCCTTCACTTGTGCAGGTGTCACCTTGGCAAGGTCCTCCGGGAGCTGATACACCGAGTCGAAACTGCCGTCAAAAAGCACTGCATGGGACAGTGCAGATGCGCGGGAAATGGGAATCTCAAGATTGCCATAGAGATCCGATCGCATCTTGGCCACGATGCGATCGATGTCTTCCTGGCTTGGCCCTCGGTCGGCAAGCTCCTTAACCACCGCATCGTAAGCTGCAATCACTTTGTCCTGCGTCAGGTTGGGCGGATAGACAATGAATGAGGTCATCAGCGTGGGGCCGTTGAACTCAAACGGAGTTCCCAGCGGCCAGTTCACGCCACCGTCGACAGAGAGCGCAACCTGCTTGTCCTTGACCAGCGCCTGATAAAGCCACGAAGCCTGCCCGTTGTGCAGCAGCTCTCCGGCAACCGCGCCGGAGAGTGCGTCCGGAGAGTGGCGCCCCGGCATGCGATAACCGATGGCGAGCGCGGGCACCTTCGCCAGCGTGTCAGTCTCGGTTGCCCGGCGCTCCGCCTTTTGCCGTGGCTCATCCACCTTTGCCCTGGGCGGCACCGCGCGGGCAGGGATGGCCCCAAAGTACTGTCCCACCTTGGAGTAGACGTCTTCGGGCTTCACATCCCCTACAATGACAAGCACCGCGTTGCCGGGCGCGTAGTAGTGCTCGTAGAACTTCTGCACATCGTCAATTTGGGCGGCGTCGAGATCCTTGAACTCGCCATAGAAGTTGTGCGCGTTGGGATAGGTGTCGAACGCCTTGCCCGGAAGATCGATCGCGTAGAACAGCCCGTATGGCTGATTGAGAACGTTGACCCGCACCTCCTCTTCAACCACGCTTCGCTGGTTGTCGAGATTCTTGGGCGAAAAATCCAACGTCTTCATCCGGTCGGCCTCGATCCAAAGCACGGGGTCGAGCGCCGGGATTGGCGCGGTCTCAATGTACTCGGTGAAGTCGTAGCGGGTGTCGCCGTTGGTCGCTCCGCCGCCGCCTTCGATCACCCGATCCAAAACGCCCTTCGGCGCGTTGGGCGTCCCTTCAAACATCAGGTGCTCGAATAAGTGAGCGAAACCGGTTCGACCCTCGGGTTCTAGCCGGAAACCGATGCCGTAGCTCACGCAGAGTCCAAATGTGGGCGCGGAGTGATCTTCCGACACCACCACGGTAAGACCGTTGGCCAGCTTCCTCATCGTAGTGGGGGCTTTCCACTGCTGCCCCAACAGGCGGGTCTCGGAAGAGAACTGCGCGCATAGGAGCAGCGCACACGCGGTGGTAAGACACTTTTTAGTCACAGTGGCTCTCCTAGAAGGATGGTGGAGTAAGCCGGGAACAGCAGGAGGAATTAGTTTAAGCGCGCCCCAACGGGATGTCCATTGGGACTTGGGAGAAGGTGACGTCAAGCTGCTTGTGTAAAAACGCGGAGGGTGCGGGATTTCCAGTCCAGGTTGAATCTCTGGAAGATGGAGTAGATGATTCGGTCCACGGATTGCACGTTAACGAAGCAGACCATCGGCCGGGTTCGGCGTCGGACTTCGACGAAGCATCGTTCGATGATGTTGGTGGTGCGCAGTTTCCGCCATAGATGTTTCGGAAACGCGAAGAAAGCCAGCAGTTCCGGCAGATCGCGGTCCAGTTGCCGGACCAGGGTGGGATATTGGCTCTGCCGTCGGCGCCGGAAGGCGCCGATCTGCATGTGCTGGCCGACTGGCTTGAGCAGTGCGGGATTCATTCTGTCGCGATGGAGTCTACCAGCGTCTACTGATTCCGATTTATCAGATCCTGGAAGCACGCGGTCTCGTGACAGTTTTCGGACGCCGGGATTCATCTGCGCTATACGATCTCTCTGGCGACATCGCGCCAGCCTGATTCAAATGGCCGCTGAGCACGTCTTGCACATGCAGAAGGCTCGGGACCAGATGAACCTACAGGTTCATCGCGTCCTGAACGACATTACTGGAGTGAGTGGCCTGAGGAACCGCACCAGCGGGGAATACGAAGCCGTGATCGATTTCGATCGCGTCCTCCGTGATCCCAGTCAACCCGCACGAATACTTCCGGCTCTTGATAGCAGAGACCATGGACACCCAACGGATGCCGGATATAAAGCTCTCACGGATTCGATCGATTTGAGTCTGTTCTCCGACGATTACCGCTAGAGTAGAAATTCGAGGACGTGACAAAAAAGCAGTCCGGATTTTCTCCGCCTTCGTTCGACCCGAACCTGGGTAAACATGGGCGAAGACTGCTCTCAGGAATAGTTGGTGCAGATATAATGCCGCGGTGTGGAGGTCACGGTAGTTTTGGCAAGTAGTTGGCGATTAACCCTAAGTCATCATTCATTGATCAATCGATTGGTACTTTAGAAATGTGCTCGCGCCACTTGGCCGAAAAACCGTGCGAGTTCAATAGGTCGATGCAACACCATCTGAGTGAGAGGTCTCACAGGAGGTGGTGTTTATGTCACAAGGGAAGCGAGTGGAGGTTTCCGCGGCGCAGCGGACAGAGATCTGGCGGCGTTGGAAGGCGGGAGAGTCGTTGCATGAGATCGGGCGAGCATTCGGCCGCAAACATACCTCCATTCATCTGCTGTTATCGCATCATGGTGGAATCGTTCCGGCCGTCCGTCGGCGCTCACCCCAAGCGCTCACGTTAGCGGAGCGAGAGGACATTTCGCGAGGAATCGCTTCCGGCTCATCGATTCGTGCGATTGCCACCCGCCTTTCCCGAGCAACCTCAACGGTGAGCCGGGAGGTCGCCCGTCATGGTGGCCGTTCTGAGTACCGAGCGGGCGAAGCTGATGGTGAAGCCTGGGGGTTGGCTCTGCGACCTAAGCAGTGCCTACTGGCCACCCATGAGCGGTTGCGAAACATCGTCGTCAGTAAACTGATGTTGGACTGGTCGCCGGAACAGGTTTCCGGATGGCTAAAGATCCAGTATCCCAAGGACGAGAGCCTGCGCGTGTCCCACGAGACCATTTACCGTAGTCTCTTTATTCAAGCGCGTGGAGTATTGAAAAAAGAGCTCATTGGACACCTTCGGTCCAAACGCCTCATCCGCCGCTCGCAGCACTCGAGCAAGAGTGGACATGCACAGGGTCAGATCATCGAGGCCATCTCGATCCGGGAACGACCAGCGGAGATCGAGGACCGAGCGATCCCAGGACACTGGGAAGGCGATCTCATCAGCGGCACCAAGAACAGCCATATCGTGACCCTGGTGGAACGGCACTCACGCTACACGACGCTCATCAAGATACCCAGTAAAGAGACGACCGTTGTCGTCGCCGCGCTGAGCCGGCACATTCGTAAACTCCCCGTCTCCCTGCGCCGCTCGTTGACATGGGACCGAGGACACGAAATGGCCCAACACAAAACCTTCAGCGTGGCCACCGATGTGAAAGTCTACTTCTGTGATCCCCACAGTCCCTGGCAGCGCGGCACAAACGAAAACACCAACCGGCTGCTGCGGCAATACCTGCCTAAGAAAATGGACCTGTCACGCTATACGCAGTCGGAGCTGGACAAGATAGCGCTCCGCCTCAACCAACGACCGCGAAAAACTCTAGAGTTCCAGACCCCTGCTAGTAAACTGCAAGCAAGTGTTGCGTCGACCTGTTGAACTCGCACGGCTATCCGGACAACTGATCGCTGCCAATTGATTCTCACTTTAGTACATTCGTTTGCAGCCAATCTGCCATCGCTTCATAATAACCGGCGCTTGCGCGGTGTTCGCTCATTTGTAGCATTTCGCGCAACCCGCCCGTCCTGGCTTCTTGCAGATTGTGGTTGCCATCAGGGAAGGTTTTGATTGTCAGGCTAGCGTTCGGGTTTTTACCGATCGTCTTGGCATAGAGCGCCACAGTGTTACGCCAATTCACGTTGCGGTCCTTCTCACCAAAGATGGCGAGCACAGGAACGTTCACCCGCGCGAGCATGTGCTGGAAGTGGGGCACATAGATCATAAGACCGGTTGCTTCATCGACGTGAAATGTGCCGCTCAGGAATTGCTTCTGCTCTGCGAGAAACGCCGCCTCGTCTTCGTCCTTGCCGTCGGACAGGAATACCATGAACGGATCGCGCCGAAGGGTTCGCGTCGCCACGAGATAGTCTTCAAACGTCCCGCCCCGACTTGTGATCTCGAAGCCGTGCCGCCATTCACCAAGCAAGAGTTTGTTTTCCGCTTCCGTTCGGCCCTCGATGCGCAGATTGGATTCCAGGAGATAGGGGAAGTTTTCCTCGCCGTCCGTCCCGCTCACCGAAATCCAGAACCCAATTTTGCGATCTTGCGTGATCGCCAGTGGCGCGATCCATCCGGCGCGGCTGATGCCCCAAAGTCCGACCTTTTGTGACCCCGGCAGCTTGCTTACTCTCGCATGCCGGATCGCGTCCAACACTTCCATTGCGCTGCTCTCCACCGGTTGATCGGCGTCGAACGTCCCTTTGCTTTCGCCGCAACCGGGCTTGTCCCATATCAACGTCGAGATCCCGAGTTGGGTGAACCTGCTGCGCAAGTCGTAATATGACGTGCGTCCGGCGACGTCCGTCTTGCCGTAGCCGTGAATGATCACGATCATGGCTCGCGCGGCGCCGCCCGCTGGAACATCCACAAAGCCGGAGAGCCGGTTCCGGTTCGAGATGAACTCGAACCTTTGCGTGGTCATTGTCGCGGCGGACGGCTGATGCGTTGCCGGCGACGTGAACGCGGTGGATGGGAAAAGCGCCGCGGCCAGCGCGACTGAATGAAAGGCACGGTTCATTAGTTGATTTCCACGCAAAATTGACCCACGCTTAAGAGGCTGATCCTCACTGAAGGACAAGGAAGTGCCTCTGGGAGCCTGAGGAAAATCCGTTTTCATAGCTGTCGATGATACCTGTTGAAAACAAGGCCAATGCAATCATCGAACACGATTTGGACACTCCTTCGCGGATAAGTCCCCAGAAACGATAGGACCCTATCAGGGCTGCCCTGGCCAAGAAGCGAGGATGTTCGCGAGATTTGTTCGGGGCAGTTTTGATAGGGCCGTTTGAAGGAAGCGGCTGGCGTTTGCGGCGGATGCGGTGAGAGCTATGGGATTTCGATATGTGAGATCTGGCTCTGGAGTGGCATCGCGAGGTTGGAATGTGACAGTCCGGGCCATAGAGCCGTTGCGCAGTGGTGAAACGCTGATTGCAGAGGTGACATCAGTGAGCCTATTTGCAAGTTAGCGAAGCGAAGTGGGCATAGGAGTGGTTTATGTGCGAGAGCACGTGGACGGTTGACGGGGATCAAGGCTGAGTGAGTCATGGGTGAAGATCAGGAACTGTCGAAAACATACCTTGGCTGGTTTTGCGGCATCAGGTCTGAACGGAAGTGAGGCTGCGAGGTTGTCATCCGTTCGATGATGAGCATGGGGCCGGAGCATACGGGGCAGCGCAACTGGTTAGCAGTTGCATCTGGCAGAGCAGCGGATGCGGATACTCCGAGCAGGGAGCGACAGCGTGCAAGAGAAGCAGCGCGATGGCGGTTCGCGAACAGTCCGAAGTGACGGATGCGGACCAACCCTCTTGGAAGTACATGAATGAGGAAGCGGCGAAGGAAGTCCTCTGCGGAAACAGTCATGACCTTCTGCTTGCCACCATGGGCGTAGTCCTTCCAACGGAAGGAGACACGATCATGCTCGAAGCTGACCAGACGATGGTTGGAGATGGCGACGCGGTGTGTGTAGCGAGCGAGATACTGAAGCAAATGTTCCGCACCGCCGAAGGGCGGCTTGGCGTATACGACCCAGTCCTGGCGATAGAGCTGACGCAGGAAGCGACGGAACTGCGCGGTCTCTGCAATCTGAGTGAGCGAGCCGTGGAACTCGAGCTTGTCTTGGTCGAATAACTGCCGCAGTTCAGCGGTGAACTTACCGCGGAAGACTCGACTGAGTACGCGCACCGGCAGGAAGAAACCTGAAGAAGCAGCGATCCAGCGTGAGCCATCGGGTGCAAGTCCGCCAGCCGGAACGATCGAGTGGACGTGCGGATGATGTTCGAGGTTCTGTCCCCAGGTATGGAGTACGCTCAGCAAACCAATGTCGGCTCCGAGATGCTTCGGGTCACGAGCGACCTCAAGTAGCGTAGCAGCACTGGTGCGGAAGAGCAGGTCGTAGAGCAGTCGTTTGTTCTGGAGCATCAATGCGGATAACTCATGCGGCAGAGTGAAGACGATGTGAAAGTAAGGCACAGGCAGCAACTCAGCCGAGCGCGCGGCCAGCCACTTGTTCCGCGCGTTGCTCTGACACTTAGGACAGTGCCGGTTACGACATGAGTTATAAGAGATGGCCTGATGGCCGCAGCGAAGACACTGGTCGCGATGACCACCGAGAGCTGCCGTTCGGCAACGCGCGATCGCATCGAGCACCTTGCGATGCTGATGGGCAAGATGCGAGCCGTGTCGTTCCCAGAAGCTGTTGCCCACGCTGTGGATGATGTCGGCCACCTCAAGGGTGGGCCGGTTCATCGCTGCACGCGTCTCCTCAGTCGTTTTAGCTCGGCGACAGGCACCACCATCTGGAGGGCTTCGAGCGGGCTGGCGACCGCTTGCAGATGGCGTCGCGACAAATGTAGATAGACCGTGGTATCGGCGAGCTTGGCATGTCCGAGAAGAACCTGGATAACACGAAGATCAGCACCGGCCTCCAGCATATGAGTAGCGAAGCTGTGTCGAAGCGTGTGCGGCGAAACCCTCTTCGTAATACCGGCTCGTTGCCTGGCCTCAGATACTGCCTTCCAGACAATCTTCTCCGTGATGGGCACATCCGCACGCCAGTTGTTCGCCATGCCCGGGAACAGAAACGTTCGAGGCTTCATCCAGCGCCAGTACTCTCGCAAGATATCGAGCAGCTTAGGGCTCAGTGGTACATCCCGGTCGCGGCCGCCCTTGCCTTCGAGGACGTGAATCACCATGCGTTCGCTGTCGATATCTGCGACCTTCAGCCGGCATAGTTCTGCACGGCGCAGGCCGGTGGCATACAGCGTCATGACCATAGCGCGATGCATCAGGTTGCTGGTCGCGTCGATGAGCCGAGCTACTTCATCCTGGCTCAGCACCGTGGGTAGACGTTGATTACGCTTCGGAAACGGGATATGGTCGGGCAGGTAGGCTCGCCTGAGCGTCTTGACGTAGAGAAACCGCAAAGCCGCAGCACGTCCCTCGATAGTGCCCGGAGAAAGCTTCCGGTCCCGAAACAGATGGACCTGATACTCACGAATGTGGTCCGGACCTAACTGCTCCGGTGAGCGATGGAAATACCGGGCGAACTCCTCCACGGCGTGGATGTAAGAGCGCACGGTGTTCGGTGAGTAGTTACGACGCTGGAGTTCATCCAGCATCAGCTGACGAAGTTGGGTCACAGGAACCTCCTTGTGACCCACAACTTACACCGCCACCAATGCTAAGGATCATCCACGCGGTAGCGTCCGCCGCGCCAGCGGCTTCGTTCAAACGCACATTTGGCCGGGGATTCTCGGATCACACTAAATCGCCAATGCACTCGTCGAGCCATTAAGGGCGAAAATTCCGGTTCCTGGCGAGTGACCGCCCAACCGGAATGTATGGTCCGCCGCCTTGTCGCAAGCGAAAAATGAGAGTGACGGGTTGGTCTGCGCAAATGTATACGTCAATAAGGGCGAAGGCGTTGTCAAGGGCAAAGAGATCCTGCCCGCTGCTTGAAGCAACGCTCTGAGCCGGGGTTTAGAGACCAGGGCTCGAGCGGATCCTCTCAAGAATCAGTTCCGGTGGAACGTTCTCCACCAACCATCAATACGGCCACGAAATGCGGCCATGATTTCTTTATTCGGACACTCAGCCTGTGCTGGGTGCGAGGGCGCCTACTCAGCCTCACGGTCTGGCTTGCGCTGACCAGAATACATTTCAGGCTACCCTCGATGAGAGAACATTTGGATACGGAGTCTGCGTGCGAAGTATCCAGTACATCCGTATCGCAAGCTTGCGTGCCGCCGCCACCTTGGCCACGGTAAAGTGTTTCTGGTGGCAGCGGTGTAGATATTCTTTTCGAAACGCAGGATCAAAGCGCACCGCTATGTTCGCAGCCTCCACTAGAAGGAAGCGCATTAGCCGGTTGCCCTGTTTGCTGATACCGCCCATCCGCTGTTTACCTCCAGAGGAGTACTCGCGAGGGATCAGGCCCAGGTAACTGGCCACTTGTTTGCCGCGCTGAAAGCGGCTGACCTCTCCGATCGTAAGTACAAAGGCCAAAGCTGTTACCGCACCCACTCCTGGCTGGCTCATCAGCAACCGCACGTCGGGATATTGGCTGGCAACCTGCGCCACCGCATCGTTCAGCTTTTCCAGTTGATCATCCAGCATGGCGAGTAAGTTGAGCAGATCTTCCCTGCGTCGATTCGTCCATGGTTCCAGCGGAAGCGATGCGAGGATGGCGCGACCTTCCCCGCTCCATAATTTCTGCTTCTTCTGCATACCCTGGTTCAACATCAAGTGCTGGAGTTCGTTCTTGACCCGCGTACGTATCTGTACCAACTTATGTCGATGGACCAACAACTGGCGATGATCCCGCATCTCGGCGCATGGTATCCATATGCGCGGAAATCGCCCCTCCACCAGCAACTGCAGAATATGTTTTGCGTCCCGTTTGTCCGTCTTCTGTTTCCGTACATAGCTGGCACGAATTTGCGCTGCATCGCCAACCCACACTTCATGATCGAGTCTTTGCAGCAGTTGAACAAACCACTGGTCATTGCCCACCGCTTCGATGCCCACTAACGCAGCGGAAGGCAACCTGCGATAGAACTGCTCAGCCTCTCCACTCGCATGCATCAGCTTCTGCTCTGTCGTTATGCCAGTCTCGGTATCGAGCATGGCTACTTGTTGAAAACCGGGGTGAAAATCACAGCCTATTATGATCATCCGGGCTCCTTCCTCCCGCTGACCTTGGTCTCTAAACCAACCACAGTTTAGCGGCTTGCAATGAAGCCTTCGCCGTTATCCAATCAGCCTTCGTTGGAGCAGTGCTCCGGGCCAGGATGGAATGCGCTGCACTCTTTTCCCATTTAGTTAGGCAGTCTTGGAAGACTTCTTCCGGTTTCGGGTTTGGAGAGTGCCGGGTTCGACCGTTGTGCCATCTCGTTGTTCGCCAGCAGACCTGGCAGGAAATCATTCCTCAGCAGTCGTAGTCGCTGGACTGTAGATGTGGGAATCGCGCATGCGATTTCCAAGCCTGGCTTTAGCCATGCGTTATCTGCAGGCCAGTCAGCACACGACACTGTCGGCCAGCATCGGAGGCCGATAGACTTCGCCCTTGGCGAGCACGGCCCAGGCCATCCGGGCCAACTTGTTGGCCAGCGCCACGCCGACGACGTTGTAGTGTGTTCGCGATGTGAGCTGCGCCAGCCATGTCCTCAGACCGGAAGACTGCTTGTCCCTGAACTGCAGAACTGCGCGTGCACCCTGTACAAACAGTTTTCGCAGGTAGGGGTTGCCGCGTTTACTGATACCGAGCAGCTTCTGCTTGCCTCCGGTGGAGTGTTCGCGCGGAACCAGCCCGACCCAGGCGGCGAACTCCCGGCCTTTTTTGAATGTCGCTCCGTTGCCAATCGCCGCGATGAGCGCCGTTGCTGTAAGTGGCCCGATGCCGGGGATTGCATCCAGACGCTGACAGGCTTCGCTCTCCTCGGCGCCCCTATGGATCAGCGCCTCCGCTTGCTCCAGGTGGATGGCCAGTTGCGCCAACTCCAGCTTCAGTTCGGCCAGCAGGAAGCGCACTGCTCCCGACAGTGCCGCAGTGTCATCTTCCAGGATCCCGGGCAGCGCCGCATCCAGATGGCACCTGCCTTTCCGCAAAGTGATGCCGCGCTCGAGCAGTAAACCGCGAATCTGGTTAACAACTGCCGTGCGACGCATGATCCAGCGCTCGCGCACCCGGTGCAGGGACTGCATGTCGAGCTGCTCATCGGTCTTGACCGGCACAAAGCGCATCGTGGGCCGGCCCACTGCCTCGGCAATCGCTTCAGCGTCGATGTAATCGCTCTTGTTGGTCTTTACGAACGGCTTCACGTACTGCGCCGGGATAAGTCGTACTTCATGGCCCTGCTCTCGCAGCGCCCTGCCAAGGAAGTGAGCTCCTCCACAGGCTTCCATGCCTATCAACTGCACGCGAAGGTTCGCGGTGAAGCGCAGCAGCTGGATACGCGAGAACTTCTTCCTAACCACAACCTCGCCGCTCTGGTTCAGACCTATCAGGTGAAAGACCGTTTTGCCCAAATCGATACCGATTGCATGTAGCTCCATGGGACGCCTCCTCGTTCACCCCTAATACTCCAAAACACCGGAAGTCAAAAGGCGGCGGACCATCCCATTAGTGTCGTTAGCAAGTGAAAATGTCCGCTTTTGAGAACAAATGAAATGTCCGGTTTCATAAGTTAGTAGCCGTAGAGGCGGTGGGAAAGTGCGAATCGCGCGTAGTCTGCGGGATTTGCAAGTGGGGTGGGAAAGTTGTCTTTTTGGCTTTTCCACTCCACGTCTTTTCCACGGCCTTGATTTGTTTTTTGCTCAGCGGCGTCAGGAGCTTTCCTTGCGCGCTGTAGTGTCCGACGCGATGTCCTGCGATCATGAGGGTCAGTGTCTGGTCCAGGTGCTGATGGATGATGACCTTGCATCCGGCCAGGGTAGGGCGCCACTCGGCACGCTCGAGCTGCATCACCAGGTTGTGAAAGCGCACGGTGTTGTCTCGATCAACGGTACGCTCGTAGCGTTGCGTGAAGATCATCTCCAGGTTCCTGTGCCGGCAGGATAGAAATGCCGTTCCTCGCTGCGCTGCCGGCACCGTGAAGCGACGGTTGAACTCGGCGATGTAGTGCTCGTTGAGAAACTTGTTGGCCCCCTCCAGAGTTCGGATCCCGCGCAATCGCAGCTCCTGCGGCAGCCGTCCCTGCCAGGTAGAGAAGTTGCGTTCCGAGCGTCCCCGCGCCTGCGGGGAGTAGGCCGGGATCATATGCACTCCCAGTTCCTTCATGGCGCGGCCCACCTGCGTAGGGCGCTCATAATCGACCTTGCCGCCGCTCTTCGGCGTCAGCCAGAAATGGGCTCCGCGGTCGGAATAGAGCGAACAGAACAGCCCCTTCTCTTCGATCACTGCCCGCAGCCCGGCCATCACGGTGGCGGTCGTCTCTTCCTCGGCCAGCTGCGCATAGTAGATCTCGCTGGTGGCGTCGTCCAGAATCACGATCAGATCGTGCCGACGCTCATCCTGAAACCACCGGTGTTCGCTGCCGTCGATGTGCAGCATCATCCCCGGCAGTGGACGCCGCTCACGCCGCTTGCGATGCACGCCGCGCCTGGCCTTGCGCTTCACCAGACCGGCTGCCTGCAGGGCCTGCTTCACCCACGTGTAGCTCAACCCGATCTGATGTTCCTCGCTGAGCTTCTCATGAAAGTGCCGCACGTTCAGATCGAAGTACCTGTCCCGGTAGAGGCTCAGAACTTCTTCCGCCTGCTTCTTCGGCACTCGCCTGCTGCTTGGCTTCCGCCGTCGCCGGTCGAGCAAGCCCTGGTAGCCTTCCGCCTCATAGCGCTTCCGCCATCGACGCATCTGCCGCTCGCTGATGCCGATCAACTCCGCTGCCTGCCACCACTTGATCTTCCCCGTTGTGGCTCGTAACAACACTTCCTGTAACTTCATCGCCCGCTCCGCCGCGGTACTCGGATAGATCTCCATGCTCATATGCATGGCTCCATCCTCGCCGCCCGCTAGGCGGACATATCACTTGCTATAAACACCGGACATATCATGTGCTAACGACACGGACCATCCCATTAGTTACTACTTGGGCACTGCGAGAAGCCCACTGGCTTTATACGCACAGTTTGCAGTTCATCCGTGCCACTTGCCGCATTCATTCAAGGTTTTTTGAATTCTCATGCCTGGCTTTCGATCATCGGCTCGGGCCTGTAAACCATTGAGGATTAAGCAGAATGCAGCGTACCGGGGCTCTGCATTACGAATCACAGTGGCAATGCTGCTCAAACTAGAAGCGGTCGGGGACCGCATGTTTTGCACTCCCGGTAGTCATCTTTTGAGCACACTTCGAGAAACGCCTGTTTCTCACTTCCATGGATCAAGCAGTTTCAACTTGATACCCTGCACATCGCTCGTATTGCGAGTGACAAGAGTTAGCTCATGGACGACCGCGGTTGCCGCAAGAAGCGTGTCGATGACTGGCCTCGGGCGTTGGGCTGACAATTCTCCCCATAGCCTCGCCGTCGCCGCATCGATGCCAAGGATGCGATCGGCGAAGCTGAATTCCAGACCATCCACCCAGGCCCCGAGTTTCTTCGCGGAATCGGGGTCGGAGCGTTTTTTGAGGGCTACACCTTTCCTTAGTTCTCCGAGCGTAAGCACGCTTATATAAAGCGCAGATGGTTCGGCGGCGGCGAGGAACGAGATAACCCGTTCATCGGCCTGCTTCCTGCGGGTCTCGGACAGGACATTGGTATCGAGCAGATATTGGAGCCGGGCGCTCACAGTCTGACCTTCCTGCCGGTATCGCGATCGCGCCCCACCTCAAAACTGTCTACCTTCGGGCCGCCCAGCAAATACTCCCTCAGGTCTGGCTTGTGGGCCGTGAGTGCTCGGTAATCCGCAATGGAAAGAATGACCGCTCTTTCCGAGCCGTGCCGTGTAATGATCTGTGGGCCTTTATTGTTGGCATCTTCGATCACTTCGCTCAGACGTGTCTTTGCCTCCTGCACCTGCCAGACGGCCATCGTTAAACCTCCCTCAGTACCAGCTATAATTATAGCCGTTCTGACCATAATACTGGGCAGAATGGTTTAATCGTGCCAGGGGCAGCTCAAAGGATCCTATGCGGCCTCGGGCGTGGGGCCCTCTCTGGAGCCGACTGTCTTCTTTCGATCCGCAGCAAGGGCGCCTTCGATTGGATCCGCTATCCGATCTTCCAACTTTCGCACGGTCTCATGGAAGCGCCCGGCAAAGCGAAGAGCTGCGACGATCGTCATCGCTGCTTCGCGATCGAGCGTCAGTTGCAAAGATGATGGACCCGCATGTTTCAAGTGTGCTTGCATCGGTCTCACTCCTTTTTCAAAAGAGATGTTGGCCTTATCGTCCGTCGATTTCGAGATTCGCTTCCGCTTGGCCGCCGGAGACAACGAGTAGCTTCCTGCGTACTTCGATGGGTATGGTTGTCCCACGATTGGAACCTTCGGTCAAACAAGGCGCTTATGGTCTGCACTGCATTCAGTCCTCGGAGCCTTAACGTCGCGTACCGCTCCGGTCTTAACATTAAGCAATGCGCAAATGGTCTCCGCGATACACCTCGACACCGGGTACGCTTTGCGCAAGTCCAGCTGCAGCCTTGATAGCCTCGCTGTCGGGTTTCGTATTCTGAATGGAGGCAGTGAGCGCCCGCCCCATGGCTGGTGGGAGTGCCGCGACAATCTCCTCCCAGAGTGTGCCATCCACTCGCGCCTCGATCTTGCGGAACGCCATAGGAACTCGGGAGCCGTCGACAATGCGCACCGAGTCCTGGCTGTTCTTCTGCAGCCGGAGTGTGAATTCCCTTCCCTCGACCTTCTTGAGTTCGCGGCTCTTTAGGTAGTAAAGAACCATCCCCTTGGTCTGGTCGATCTTACGCTCGGTCGAGCGGGCACGGTCCTGCAACCGCGCTGCCTCGTCGCGGCAATACTGGACGCGAGCTTCCATCATCCGGAGGAAGCGGCCAATACGATCGACCTTTTCGCCGTGCGCTTCGCAGAAATGCTGGAAGCGATCCATCAGCGTCGCCGAGGCCTCGCCCCGGCTCTCAATTTCTTCCTCGATCTCATCGAGGAGCCCATCGAGTTCAGCGTCGATTTGAAACAGTGAGTGTTCCTGGGCTATCGAAGCCATTAGGTATCTCCTTGTAAGGAAAGAAATCGAGCCCGCCTTGGCGAGGATCTGCAGGAAGGGGCTCAAACCTGATCAACTGGAAGGAATCATCTGAGTTTTCAGGGAAGTTCGGCTCTTACGCGGGAGAGATCACGCGTCGCTGTCTGCACAAGGTAAAGTGAGTCAGGCTTAGAGAAGTAGTATGCGGCAGGCAGAAACGCTGTGAGGAGCAAAACTATTCGGCGGCTTCGCGAATATCCTCTACGTCAAGCAGGTCGCGCCTTCGCCCTGCGGCGAGCTTGTTTCGAATCAGGTCATCTCTTGAGATTACATTCGTTGGTATCTCGTCGATAAAGGCCGTAATTCGGTTCTCCCAGGCTTCGTCGAATGTGACCCCGGATATGCGTTGCAGAATATCGATGCGCACGGGTGGGACCCCGATTTGAAAGACGGAGTCCGGTTTGTTACTAAAGTCCGCAGCGGTCATGCCTTCAAGAGGAGCGCCATATTCCGCCAAGGCGCGAAAAACGGCCTCGCCATTCTCTGGACTTGACTGGACGAAAATATCAAGGTCCTTCGTGGCACGAGGTTCGGAATAGACGCCAACAGCGTACCCACCGACCAGGAGATACTTCACTTCATGCGCGTTCAACGCGGACAATATGTCTCGGAGATCGGGATCCAGCAAGGCCAACTCCTTTCAAGCTGTAAGCTGTCTTGCTCAGTTCACAGATGGCGATGATGCGCTCACCGATTGGGACACTCTGCCAATAGCGGTAGGTTTCTCGCTTTTGTGCCTGGAAGTCGGTAACCTTGCGAATTGTCTTATCCGTGCTCATCGTTCTATCTCCCATTTTACCAGTGTTCAGGGGAGTTTCTATTTATGGCCGTGATGCCAGACTCACCAGAGACAGTGGACATGACATGCGTCGAACAGCGCGTCGTCGTTTATCAGCATGAGGGCTTGCCTCCGGGCCTGAGCAATCCACAGCGGTCGGCCGTGCTCTTTCTCATGCCGCTTCCATGGGAATGACTTGCCCGAAGGGAGCTGGCCGCGATTCGGTGGACGCCCACAGTACCGGATACGTCGGAGCATGATCCGGAAACGTGCCGCAGAGATCGGTGAGAAAGACGAGAGTCTGGGGTACAATTCCTCGCTTCGCAAGCCAGGCAAAGCATGGCCGGAAGTCGGTTCCCCCACCACCTACCGGGTTGAGATGGATCGGTTGCCCCGCCTGGTAGGCCTCGGCCTTGTGGACCTCGGCATCGAAGTAGAGGACGTGGACCAGCTGCGGACGCTGCCCCTCGAGGATGGAACGAATCTCCGCTTCGAAGAGCCCGAGTTGACGGGCGCTCACCGAGCCCGAGCAATCGACCGCGATGGCGATCTCCCCCACGCCTTCGCGGACGATACCGGGAAGATAGAGGCCTGCCCACACGTGACGGCGATTGGGTCGCATCCAGCTGTAGTCTGCGGCAATCGTGTCCGACCATGCCCGGCGCAGCAACTCGCGCCAGTCGATTGCGGCGTTCCGGGATTGCTCGAGGGTACGCTCGATGCCTGCGGGTACTTTACCCGCCTGCTTGGCCAGGCTCTCGGCCTGCTGGACGGCAATCTGCCACTCCCTCGCCTGTCCGGCATTGGAGTCACCATCTGTTGGCGCTGGTGCGTCGAGCACCTGACCACAGCCTCCAGGTGTTATCGGGACATCCGGATCATCACCTGGTTCATCTCTGGATGGTACTTGAGCTGGTTCGGAAGATGGTTGGGTTTGCCTTTCTGATCGATCGTTCCGATCTGTTGGCTCCTCAGGGCCGCCCTGCGTTTCCTGTTCTTCAAGCAGGTTGTAGATCCGCTCGGCGCTCATCCCGCGAAAACGGTGATCGAGCAGCACGTCCTTGGGCAACGTGAGCCCGGCATCGAGCAGCAAAGGATTGATGGCAAGGTCACATGCGATGTTCCAGCGCCTGGAATTGCGATCGGCGCCCCGCGTGTGGTGCTGCAAAGCAGGATGCATGACCTCGTGGGCAAGGACTCCGGCCAGTTCCGCGGCCGTCAGCGTATCTACAAAGTCAGGGTTGTAGTAGAGCGACACCCCGTCGGTGGCCATGGTGTCTATCGCGCGGCACTCACGCCCTTTTAGCCGAAAAAGAAGTGACCCGAAGAAAGGATGATCGAGTAGAAGAGCGGTCCGACCCTTCTGAATCCGAACCGCTGCAGTCGTGTGCGTATTCATAGCGTGACTGGGACCTCCATATAGGCCGACATGTGCGAGAAGATGTCCTCCGCCGTCGGCGCGTTCGTGATTGGGATCTGCGACTCTCGGGTGCGCAGAACGGCATCCATCTCTGCGACAATCTCTGCTGCATCCGTTGCCGTGACGGCACGCAGGATCTCGTTCTTCTTGAGATCGTGCGCAGTGTAGTTACAGAGCCGCTGCCGAACCTGGACCGCAAACCTGTTCAAGTCTGCATCCTCGTTAACGTTCAACTGCGGCAGCAGGTCGACAAGATCGCAGACATTGCTGACGAGGGACGCATGAAAGCGCGATTCCGGTTCGTTCAGCCGCTCAACCATCCGCGTAACCACTTCCCTGAGCCTCGACCAGAGGTCTTCAGTACCTCGTACCAATGACTGGCGTACGCTCTCATCAACCTCGCGGGCGACTCTTGCCTGTTCTTCGCGAGAGAGGGTGACCCGGAAGTCGTCTCCGGTCGGAATGGGAAGCACTTCTACCTTGACGCCGAACTTCTCGCGCAGTTTTTCCGCAGACGGGTAGTCCTCAACGCGAAACAGCCCGTTCAACTCCGGTCGTACCTGCTCAATGTAGTGTGGGTAGACCCTGAGGAAATCTTCCACACCCAGGGCAAATGCAGCTTCGAACTGCCGCATCTTTTCGGTTAGATCGAAGTAGAAATGCGCGGGCAGGAGGCGATATCCCTCGTCGGACCACGGCAGCGTGATTTTGTAGAAATACTGTCGAATCTGCCCTGCCAGCGTGCGCAACTCCTCCAGTTTGTCGGCGCCCATGAGCAACTGCTTGTTGTAGCGGCCCGCTCCCTGGTGGGCACCGTGCTGGCTGGCAACGTCACGGCTGACCCTGCGATCGTGTTTAACCGCGGTCCAGATGCTGATGTGGATCGCGGCAAGCATAGCTCGTTCCGTAATCATTGGAGAACCTCCGCGTGTTCGACGCCAAAGCGGACAAACTCGGGCGTATGGGTAATAGCGCGATCCCGCGCCGCTGCATCGCGCATCGCCAGGATCCGCATTTCGGTGGGCATGCGATTGAGGTACTCGATCCCCCTGGCGATGGAGTGCTCGCTCAGGGCGCGGCCCAGTGCCGTCGAGATAGCGATTTGCGCAGACGGTTCATCAGGGACCGGGGCGTTAGCTGGATTGAGCAGAACCTCTTCGATCGAAGGCAGCTGACGATAGAGACGCAGAAAGGCTAGCAACTCGGTTGTCGCTGCCGGTCCGATGGTTCCTTCCAGAAGCTCCGCCTCAACTTCCGTCGTCCCGAGCGAGAAACTGGCTCTGCTGTCTCCGGGCGAAGCCGCTGAGAACGCTGGATGCCATCTCCCACGAGCGGGGGGTGGGCCATGCGTTTGCATCCGAGGTGGCCTCGGCATCGTGCAACAGCGCCGGCTTGAAGCGTAGATAGGCAATGATCTCCGGGCGAACTCCGGCGCGCACGGCCCAGCGGCACCAGTCCTGGATGTCCGGCTCTAGATTTAGATGGACAAAACGATTCCTCAGCGGCCGCGGCATCGCAAAGTGCACGCCGCGCTCAGAAGCCGGATTGCCGGCGGCGATCACTACCCAGCCCTCTGGGAGAACATACTCACCCAACCTTCGATCGAGTACCAGTTGATAGCAGCCCGCTTGCGTCATCTGCGGCGCCGAAGTCAGCTCATCGAGAAAGAGAATGCCCGCGCCGGTTGTCGGAAGGAATTTGGGGGGCACCCATTCGGTCTGATCGGCTAAGATGCGGGGCAAACCGCGCAAATCAACCGGATCGAGTTGCACGGCGCGTATGTCGAGAAACTGCAGGTCGAGATCGGCGGCTACCTGGGCCACGATCTGCGACTTCCCTACACCGCAGGCGCCCCAGATATGCAGAGGCACACGTTCGGCGATCAGCGCATGCAGCGCTTCAACAAGCTGAGTGGGTTTCATGGATTGTCCTTGAGGGGAGAGTTACGGGCGAACGCTAATGGCTAGAGTGAAATAGGGACATGTGCTCGAAAAGTCCCGGGCCCTTGGTATCTCGGAGTCTCTTCGTTAGAGATTCTTAGCGACTGGCTCGCGCCGTATGCATCCGAGGTATCGTTCAGTCGTTTGCACGGAGACATGTCCCAAATAGAACCTGGATTTGCTCCGGTTCAAGCGCCCGACTGATGACAAGGGCGGGCACGGTCTCGACGAATGTCATGGGGCTGCAAAGGCTGGAACCTCACATATCCTTGCCTTCTCTTTTACCACGCCCCAGAGGAACACTATCGACGAGCAAGCCCCTTCTCGGCACGCGCTTAAAATGTCCTTATGCACGTGGTGATGGTGTATTCGCGTAAGGGATGTCATCTCTGTGACGTAGTAAAAGAGACGCTTCGGCATGTACAGGGCGATGCCGACTTTGAATGGCGCTCTGTGGACATTGATGACGACCCTCAGTTGCAGGAGAAGTACAGCGATGAGGTTCCCGTAGTCTTCATCGATGGACGCAAGGCGTTCAAGTACCGGATGGACGGACATCAGTTTCTGCGGGCATTGGCAGCAAGAGCGCGCACAAAAGAGTTACAAGACAAGCCCCGCTAAGGAAAAGGCCCCAGGAACCAAAGCGGCATGTCCGTTCGCAATCGTCTTCGACCTGGACAGTCGTGGCACCTGCTGCGCATCCCGAGACGGTCGCGTTTGGCGGGGTGCGGGATCCGCCCCATCCCCGAGGCCTCTGATAGATCAGCTAAACTCGCTGTGTTCTATCATCACAGACATTGGGTCTCCTCTAACCGCGTCTGGATGATGCCGCAAAACTGCATATCATGGTTCAATCAGATTCAGTCAGCCAATCCACGGTGGATGAGTGCATTGTCCTGATGTCGCCAATTGACACTTATGGACATTCGATCTTTCGGTTTCTCCTCGCTACTCGCCCCTCGCGCGGCGCGCGGGCACATAGGCGGCTATCAGAGCGGTGATCGCCCCGTGCCCGGTGCGGTGCGTGAATTCGGACTGGCTCTGCCGGGGAAAACCGAGGTGCGTGTTTGGGACAGCACGTCGAGGTCTAGACACAGCCAAACAATCGGACTTGGCCGCATCAGTTTGTTTCTGCCAATCGCAAACTTGTCTCAATTGTCGCGGTAGTTGAGCGGTGGCTTTTGCCCGGCGGGGATGAAGGTGTGGTACGTTTTGCTGGTCAGCTGGCGATCGAAATCGGCCCGCGCGGCCTGCAACAGCGCCGCGTTCGAGAACAGATCAATCGCGGTGAGCGCGAGCGCCTTTGACGCCACCACCATGCCGTCCGGGCCGATGCTCATGCCGGCCGAGGCCGAGGCCTGCCAGGTGTGCGGCGCTACGCCGGGCACAAAGGTCGCCGTAGTGAATCCGATGGTGGGCACGGTCCAGCTGACATCGCCCACGTCTGTAGAGGCCGACGGCGCATTGAGATCCACACGGCGGAGGGGCTCGACAGAGTGAGTTTCGTCGAGGCTCGGCAGGGTGTCGATGCTAAGAGTCTTCTGCATTTCGAGAGCGAAGGCCCTTTCCGAGTCGCTCAAAGTGAAGCCACCAACTTCCTCAAGGTTTTTCTGCGCCACCGGAGCCAGGGCATCGTTGCCAATGATGTTGGCGTCGCTGCGAACATCAGTGACTTCTACCGTGGTGCCCGTCATCAGGGCCGCACCTTGCGAGATTTTGAGAAGGCGGTCCCAGATGTCTGCGAGCACCGAGTTGGAGGGGTTACGGGCAACCAGATCCATCTGGGCAAGATCGGGAACGATGTTCGGCGCAACGCCACCTTTGGTGATTATGTAGTGGATTCGAGAGTTGCTCGGCACATGCTCGCGCATGAATTCGATGCCATTGCCCATCAGCATAACCGCGTCAAGCGCGGATCGGCCGCGCTCCGGCGCCATGGCAGCATGGGCGGCTATGCCGTGGAAGGTGACCTTTGCCGAAATGACGGCCAGCATGCCGCCATTATTCACGCTGTTGTGATCTCCGGGATGCCAGTGCAGGACTACGTCGACATCTTTGAACAGGCCCGCGCGCACCATAAAGACCTTGCCCGACCCGCCTTCTTCGGCAGGCGCGCCGTAGTAGCGTAATGTGCCGGAAACGTGATTCGTCTCCATGTATTCCCTGACGGCCACCGCGGCAAGGGCTGCCCCGGATCCGAGCAGGTTGTGCCCGCATCCGTGGCCCGGCGCGTTGGGGACAAGAGGTTCCCGCTGCGGGAGCGGCTTCTGCGACAGTCCGGGCAGCGCGTCGAACTCGCCCAGAATTCCGATGACCGGCTTGCCCTGCCCGTAGCTGGCGATAAACGCGGTGGGCTCGTCGGCCACACCGGACTCGACAGAGAAACCCGCGTCTTTGAGCTGGGCCTGGAGCAACGCCGAGCTCTTTTCCTCGTGATAGCCAAGCTCGGCATAATTCCAGATCTGTTGCGAGACCCGTTTGAAGTTCGCAGCCTTCTCGTCGACAAGTTGGGCAACTTCCTTGTGTGCGGCGGATTTCGACTGGGCATTCACAATCGGAGCAATCGACGAGACAAGACAACTGGTCAAGACAACCAGTTGTGTGCTGCGCAGGCAGCATTTTGGCAGACAATACCCACGGGAGAACGACACCGGCATCGTTTAATTCCTTGGAGTGTGCAGTTGAACTTCAGCCCTAATCCTATAGCACTAAATGGGTGCATCATCCTCACTGATTCCAAAGTCGAGTCCGGCGCGAATCACGGGTTTAGCTGACATATAGCCATTCTCAGTTGTTGATAAATCGCCGATGCACTTATTGAGCAGGGATCTGTAAACGGAAATCGGATTCGCGTCGCATGAGCGTCCGCGGCTTCGTCGCCGTGGCGCTGCACGATGCAGGCCAGTTCAAGGCCGGGAACCGGCCCGCGACGACCGCATGGAAGTTCCGTCCGGCAACGACGGAGCCGATTGCTCCCGCACGAATTGTATCTACCAACTATAGCTGTATCTGAGAGCGGCTTTGTCCCCTAAGGGGGTTGAAGCCCCGCACCTGAGATCGAGGTAGTGGCACCGATGAAGCGGTGCCCTTTCAAAGAACATATACGACAGCGTCATGAAAGATGCGTCCCGACGATACTGAAGCCGACTATTCCCGTATGAGTTGTATCCGCCAAAGATGGCTCTATGGCTTCTTCCCTCAAGGGCTAAAGCCCGCATTGTTTTCGGGTTTATGTATGGGCTGAAGCCCGTACCATTCAACGAGTCCTGCTGCGCTGTTGAAACGCAGGTCCCTCCACTTCGCTTCGCTCCGGTCGGGATGACAAAGGGCAGCTATAAATGGCAGCTATAGGGCGGCTAGCTAAAAAGGCAGTCAGCTAAACTCTGGCCAGCTAAGAAGCGGTTAGCAAAAAGTGAACGGCGGGCTTGAATTGGGAACGGTCCCTCAGGGGCTGAAGCCCCTTTCGTGGTTGCGGCTTAATGCACGGGCTAAAGCCCGTACCACTCAAAGAACACCACGACTCCGACTCCGCGGATCGATCAGGTCAGGTGTGCGTTTTCAACGAACACCACGACGCCCGCATGAAAGATGCGTCCGGCAACACCGAAGCCGATTCGGGGAGCGGCCAGGGTGTCTTCAAGATTCCTGTCACAGGCGGAAAACCGGAGCGAGTCGCCGACTTGCGGGAGGGGCACTTGACCGGTTTAGTCGGCTTTTCGATGAGCCTGGATCCGACAGACGTCCCGCTAGTGCTTCGCGATGTTGGAAGTGACGATATCTACGCCCTCACTCTGGAGAAGTGACGGCTCGGACCCATGAGTGATGGCGAGGTCGAGCGGATTAGAGGTATTGTTCTAGTTCGCCCTGCGTTTCACCAAGCATAGACATCCAGCTTGCGGATCGCTACCGTTTGCGGCTCGAACGAGAGGTCGGCTGTTCCGTGGGGCAGAATGAGACCAATGGTGCCAGTTTCCGACGTGACAGTTGGTGGGAGAGCGATGGAAGTGAACAGTCCTGATGTGCTTTTGACCGGGACCACGACCACGTGTCCAGAGGTGTTTGCATATTGGAGTGTGGCAAAGGTCGGCCCACTCGTCGCCTTCATCCCGCTGATGCTGCCTGGATTCGCTAAATACTCCTCCGGCGATTTATCTTCTCCATCCACGATCATCAACGCAAGATCGCGCGCCGGAACGGAGACCGTGCCGTTCGCTGTTTCGACATTCAGTCCGTTCCAGACGTCGCGCAGCGATTTCGGGGTGCCTTTCAGGCCCAGTTTGTCCCAATGAATGGTGACTTGGGTGGAGGCGTCTGTGCGATTCAGTATCCCGATCGCGCGCCGCCCGGCGGTCGCCATCGGTTTTACCCAAATCTGGATCCCGGGAGTAGGTTCGTCGACTTTGATAGGCTGCAATCCATACGGGTCATTGTGGATTGCGATCGCTTCCCGGTTCGTCAGCAGAGACAAGGTAGCGGGAGAAAGACGCGTGAGGTCTGAGCCGACCATCAGCGGAGCGCTCGAAATCGCCCACAGTCCCATATGGACGCGATCGAGCGAATTGGTCATGCCGCGCATGCCCATGACCATCATGTCGAGATCGTTGTAGTAGCCGGTATGCTGCGCTTCCGGATGCAATCCATCATCGAAAGACTGCATGATGTTATCGGCGGTAATCACGCGTTTGTCGTGTTCGGGATCGTGCAGGCTCTCCACCACGGGCGGGATGATGTCCCCGCCGGTGCGCCATATAGTGCTTTCAATCCCTCCGACGCCCGGACCCCAGAACCAGGGATTCTGGCTGCCCCACTCGCAAATTGAGAAATACAACTTGCGTCCAGTGATCTTTTCGGCGCTCTGAATGGCGCGCGCGATCTGCGCATACTGGACCGCGCCAGATTGCCCCAGCTTTGCGCCGCCGCACCAGTCCACCTTGACGTAGTCGAAACCCCACTTCGAAAACTGCAGGAAGTCCTGGTCGTAATGACCCTCACTGCCGGTATTCAAAAGCATTGGGCCGGAGTCAGGGTACATGCTGCATCCGTCTCGACCGGCGTCAGTGTAGATGCCGGCCTTCAGTCCCAGGCTGTGAATGTAGGCGGCAATGTTGGCCATGTCGCCATCTTGCTGGCCTGGCTGAATGGCAGGCCACTGTTTGGGATCGACGACGATGTTGCCGGCAGCATCCCGTTTTCCCAACCACCATCCTTCGTCAATGACAACGTACTCGAAGCCGGCTTCTTTCATGCCGTTCGAGGCCAAAGCTTTGGCCTGCTGCTGAACAATCTGGGAATTCACAATGTTGGCAAAACTATTCCAGGAATTCCATCCCATGGGCGCAGCGCCGAGGCACGCTGTTGCGGATACGAGAAGTAGCCAAGATGATCGCACGGGAACAAGATATCACCTGGATCGCGCTAAGCGGGTTGGCAATTCCCGGAGCTCGACTCAAATCGGTCCGATGATCCCTTCCAGACTTTCAAGGTGTTCCGTGTTGCTATGGAGCTTCGCTGGGTTCATATGGCCCCCGAAAACTCATAGATCCACGCGTAGGTCGTATACTTCGTGGGGTGTGGATGACCTGTCGTCCCAAACGTGGAATGCCCGGCCACTTTTGTACCAGTTGAGATGAGACAAACTGGAATGAGAGGAACTGGCTATGGGACGAGGGAAGAAGCATACGGCGGAGCAGATCGTGAATCTGCTGCGACAGGTTGAAGTGAGTGTTGCGAACGGGAAGACATTACCGCAAGCCTGCAAAGAAGCTGAGATCGTCGAGCAGACGTATTACCGTTGGCGCAAGGAGTTTGGTGGGTTGAAGGTGGACCAGGCTCGCCGGCTAAAGGAACTTGAGCAGGAGAACGCGAAGCTGAAGCGTCTGGTCTCGGAGCTGAGTCTGGAGAAGCTGGTGTTGAAGGACATCGCCTCGGGAAACTTCTAAGCCCTGAACGACGGCGTTGTGCGGTGAGCCATGCGCGGCAAGCGCACGGCATGAGCGAGCGGCATGCGTGCCGTGTGGTGAAACAGCCACGCGGCACGCAGCGCTATCAGCCGACACAGCGAGACGACGAAGATACGCTTACCCAGGCCATCGTTACGTTGGCTAGCCAGTATGGCCGCTATGGCTATCGCCGGATTACGGCGCTGCTCCGACGGGCAGGCTGGCATGTCGGCAAAGACCGGGTGGAACGGATCTGGCGTCGCGAGGGGCTGAAGGTTCCAAAGAGACAGAAGCCAAGAGGTCGGTTGTGGCTCAACGACGGGTCGTGCGTGCGGCTGCGCCCGCAGCATGCCAATCATGTCTGGAGCTACGACTTCGTCAGTGCGAAGACACATGATGGAAGGACGGTGCGCATGTTGAATCTGATCGATGAACACACCAGGGAGAGCCTGTTGGTTCGCCCGGAGCGACGCTGGAACAGCGCCAAGGTCATCGAGTACTTGGCCGATGTCATGGTTGTGAAGGGTGTTCCGGAACATATCCGTTCGGACAACGGCCCGGAGTTCGTCGCGAAAGATCTGCGGAAGTGGCTCGCGGACACTGGGGCAAAGACACTCTACATCGAGCCGGGGTCTCCATGGGAGAACGGCTACTGCGAATCGTTCAATTCCAAGCTGCGAGACGAGTTCCTGAACGGAGAGATCTTCTACTCGTTGAAGGAGGTACAGGTACTGGCAGAACGCTGGCGGGTTCACTACAACACCATCAGGCCACACTCTTCGCTGGGCTATAGATCGCCAGCACCGGAGACGTGGGAAACCGAAATCAAAACAGGGTATGGAGAAGTGGAAAGCAAAGTACGCTTTCCACTTCCCCACACCCCCGACGGCGACGAGATCACTAACCAGCTCGTTGCGCTAAACTAACAATCCAACTGGTACAAAAGATCGGGCACTCCATGTGCTGACTGCCCCGGCTTGATCTCCACCGTGTTCGTGACGGGCGTGAACCCTACATAGGTAATCGTTATTTTATATGTTCCAACAGGCAGGTCAGGGACGAGGAACTCTCCGAGGCGATTGGTCACATACACGCCTGCTTTCGGATCAAGGGTGATCTGAGCACCCTGTAGTACGGCACCGACATTGTCAGTCACTTGACCCGTCAGAGTGCCAGAAGTAGTTTCTGCATTGCCTGGGACTGTGACGAATAGGAGGAATATTGAGAAGACTGTGATGAATAGTTTTTGGAAGATGGGTGTCCCCGCCTCTTTATTAAGAGTCAATCCCGCGATCTAAATATCTTGAGTTGCTGCGAGGACGATAGGCGCGCATCGTAACGGGCTGATGACAGACGGATGAAAGTAATTTGAAATGGATTCCGGCGCAGCGATTTTAGGGTTGTATAGAAACCGAAATACTAAGCGTTGGAGGACTATGAGACTCGGAAGGAGGCCGGCCGCTAGATCACACGTCGGCTCGAGTCTAGTGATCATAAGATGAGAAGGGGTTTATCGCTTCCACTGGCGACTCAACGGTCCCGGAGATGTGCCCTGCACGGCACGTTGACCTAATCTACCTGGACTTGCTTGAGCAAAATGAGGGTGTCAGATCGTCTGCCAGAACCTGAACGCTTTCGTGGATTCGTCGCGCTGAGCGCGCCCATGATGGGTCAGCCACCCTGCCTCCCGGACGATTTTTCTGCGGACTGGAGACACATTGTCAGCGCTGAAACAGCCGCTTATCCCACTGAACATCTAGTGGTGCGCCCGCCACAATTAGTTTGAAGTCAGGATGTTCCGGATTGATCAGGATGTTGCGCTCGTGACCTCGGGTGACTGCACTGGGAACCATGAGAACCGCTGACCGACCTGCCATGAGCCAATCGTCACCAAAAGCACGGCTGGCGCTTTGATCTTCAGCGTCCCATTTCGGAAGATTCAGTCCATCGAGAGTTTCGACTGAAACTGTGTCAGGGATCGAAATCTCAATCGCCGCATGCGTCTTCGGCACTCGACCAAGATTCGAATGGACCAAGATCTCGAGCAACGCCCCGGCAAATGTTTCCGCGGCATAGATCACTGGCCGCCCTGGAGAGTTCCATCGGCCACCAACAAGGCGGGCTCCCGTTCCATCGAAGATTGGGAAGCGCCGGTCAGCTACGCGAAAGACAACCATCAGGCGGGAATGCCGTAAAAGAGTCGATCGAGGAGGTCTTCAACTCTACGCGCGCCCAACTCGCTCATCGCGGTCTCGAGCGGAGTACGCTTGCCTAGTTCGGGATGCGCCTTGGTAAGCCATTCGCGAGCATCGTCACGGTCGTTCCATGTGTACTCCGCCGCCGCAATCACTCGCGCCAACCGTTCGGTTCGCTCGCTCTCGTCATGCGAAAGCCGGGTCCGGCGTTTGAAAGTAGCCTCCGGAACGATGCGAAACATGGCTCGCCGTCGATCGCCGGTGGACAGGTACACTCGCTCAACCGTGATTCGCAAAGCCCTCTTGGGAAGGCCAACCGAGATTGTCTTTTCCAGATCGCCGATGGACCGCACACGGCGGCCGAGAATGGCCATCCCACCCATCACTTCCGCAATACTCTCTGGTCGAACCATCGGTTATCCTTGGGTTCATTATAGCTGACGTCGTAGCTCAAATGAGCCTGAAAAATAACCATTGCGGCTCGAAACATATGAGCGAACCGAGAATCGCTGCGAACCTACGGTAAAGCGCCGACGGAGTCTTCTGCGCGTGAATTGCAAGGCCTTGTTGATTGCCTTTGCAACCAGTTGCCAAGGCCGGTCGGTGTTAGCCCGATGTTATTCATAACAGAGAGGAAGAAGGTACAGGCGGGATGCCGAATGAGATCGCTCGGAAAGGATCTCCGTGTCTGCTTTCGATAAAAATCAGAGTCTAAATATTAGGAAGATGGGTACAAAAATGGGTACAGTGGTCGTAATGACCAGCTTCAAACCTTCGCTAAGTTGTTGATTTATTGGCTCCTCAGGTAGGACTCGAACCTACAACCCTTCGGTTAACAGCCAAGGAATCTGCCCATCCTTCTCCTGCTACCGGTTGCTATAAGTCGTTATCCACTAAGCATATAGCAAACTTCTTCCAATCGAGAATTGCTATCCATACTCGCCCAATTATGACCTATCTTGAAAGAGCATGGGTACAAAAATGGGTACAGTCCAATCGAACAGGATTTCATGAGTAGGCGAGGTAGATTATTCACCCGCTCATTGATCGCGAAGCAACCTTGCGCGGTCACGCCGATGGCGAGTTCTGCGAGATCGATTTCCCCAGAAACTGGTGATGACCCGCAAATTCGACGGTCACCCGTTCCAGGGAACCCGCGAGACGACCATCACTTACCGCTTCGAGCCTTCCCCTCACGGCACGCTCGTCACCGTGCGCGACGAGAGCTTCTTCGGCCGGAGCGAAGCGGCCTACGGGAGCGCGGAAATTTGGGAATGGCAGCTCGCGTATTCAGTCCTCCCGTGGCACGGCCTTTTGAGGCGCAACCGTCACCGACGCCGAGCCTCCGCTCACGCCATCGTTCCCCACTGCGAAGATCGTGAAGCTTAAAGACTCCCCTCGCTCCGGCGCTGGTTCGACATATTTCGTGGTCGTCAAACCCATTGCCAGCGCTTTGGGCCTCGGCTCGATGGAACTCGTCCGCTGCACTCGATAAACCTGCGCCCCCTGCACCGCATCCCACGTCACCGTCACATTTCCATCTTGCAACTCCGCCTTGGCAGCTGTCGGCGCAGCCAGTTTCTCCGCATCCGGCACAGGCAGCAACCCATATACACAAAACTGCCCTGTGCCTACATTTTCAGATCCAAAACTTGCCAGATAGACTCTTCCATTGGCAACTGTCGGCGGGGCCATCTTCGAGTACTCACCGCAATCATCCCGCGCAGGTGTCTCCAGCGAGTTCCACAGTTCGCGCCGGATGTCGTCGGCATCGTAAGCATGCAGAGACACCCGGCCGCGACTCGTGCCACGAGTCTCCCGTGGCGTGGATTGCTGCCCAAAGAATACCGTCCCTTGTTCCCGTTTGCCGAAAGCGAAAGCATCGCCCCTGGATGCCCTTCGTTCGGCACATCCCGCATCACTTCGGGCGTTTCGCCGAGCTTGTCGCCGGTCAACTTGTACACCTTCGCTTTATCCCGCTGCCCCCACACATAGAGCAGGTTGCCGGACTTTGCGCTCTCCCAATACACGAGGCTATGTAGATGCGACGCGGTAGCCTTGAAATGCTGCAATGCATGTTCGTCTCCCAGGTGGCCGAGATTCCGCGTATCCAGCGTATAAAGCACGCCCTCTTTGCCGCCGCCCACTACCAGGTGCGTTCCGGGAATCAGCGTCGCCCCTGAGGAGTTCAGATCGTTGTCCGCCTTGTCCAGCTCAAAGTGGTTCGTCGGCGTGAACCAGTCCAGCATCTTCAGTTGGGGAGTGAACTTCAGAAAGCTCTCGCTGAAGTTCCGGACGCCGTCCCAGCTTCCATTGCCGGTCACCGCATACACGTTTCCCTCAGCGTCCGCTGCCGGCCCTTGACCGGATTGCCAGAAACTCGCCTCCGAGCCGGTCGGAGACGAGTTGAATACACGCCACCTGCGCTAACGTCTTCGCGTCATAGGCCATCAGGAAGCCGTGGTACGGTTCTTTGTCGCAATGAGACGCATAGCCCACATACACCATACCGTTGGCCAGCATCAGCGCCGGCCGCTGATTCTGCATCAGCGCATTAAAGTCCGGAGCCTGAATCGCAACCGGGCTCTCCGGCAGGTCTGCGCCCGTCGCCAGGTCGAGCGCATGAAGTCTTTGCGTATACCCTGTACGTGGCCCTGTCACCGCGCCCGCCCGGGTCAATGCCACCACATACAACACCCCCCGCACCTTATCAATCACCGGCGTCCCGATAATGCCCATCTGCCCGTTGATGTCCAGGCAGCCGAAGTTCGCGCTGTGCATGTTTGCCGGCGATCCGAAATTCACATGCCAGATGGGTGCTGCAGCCGCTGCATCATTCGCGTCGAACGCATAAACGCTGTTATTTACCGTCGTCACATACACGATGTCGTGTGTTCCGCCGCCCACTTCCACACCGGTCACAATGAGGGGTTGCGTGTAGAGCTGATCGTCTACCACCCGCTTGAACAACATCCCAAACCGAGCTTTGTTTACATTTTCGGCCGTAAGCACGGTCTCGCGTAGATTCACGCCTGTCCGTGTATTGTCGTTATGCTGCGTTAGCACATCCACCTGAGCGCCGGCCCCGATCGCCGCGAGAACACACATGCCAAGTTGAACCGCAGCGAGGCTTTTCTTGAAGCGGGTGACAGTCATTTGCATTTCTCCGATATTCGGCCGATACATCCTGGTCTGCGTTGCAGGCGTGATGACTTATCCCGTGCTCATCAAGCATTGTCGACTGCGCGTAACGCGGTGCAGCATTCGCAAGCCAATCCTAGCCTAATTTATTACTCGCCCGTCCTGCCAGAGAGGCTGTAACCTCGAGATCGAGGTGATGCTGGCTATGATCTTGTCGTCGGTTCGCGCGAATGGTTTGTGCGCGATTGTCGTTAGGAGCGTCGTCATGTTTGGATGCCTGGCGTCGATGATTCCAGCATCGGGCCAGCAGCCACTCCAGACCCTCCTGGTCGGAGTCGATCGCCGCACCGTCACGAGCCTCAACGGCGACTGGCATTACCTCGTCGATCAATCGCCGGGACGGGCTCTGTACACGGCGAGCGGCGAGATCAACGACAAGTCGTATGCGATGAACACCCAGCCCAACATCGTGGGCAAGCACAATGAGGAGTACGACTTTTCAACCGCACCAATCCTGAAGGTGCCCGGCGACTGGAACACGCAGGTTCCCCAGCTCTTCAACTACGAAGGTGTTCTCTGGTATGAGCGTGACTTCGACGCCCAGCCCAAGCCCGGCACCCGCACCTTCCTCCACGTCGGCGCGGCCAACTACCGTTCGCACGTCTGGGTCAACCAGAAGCGCGTCTGCGACCACGAGGGCGGCTACACACCGTTCGATTGCGAAGTTACCGCGGTGCTTCATCCCGGCTCGAACTTCGTCGTCATTGCCGTGGATGCCACTCGTCTTGTCGATGGCATTCCCTCCGTCGGTATCGACTGGTTCAACTACGGCGGTCTTACCCGCGACGTATCCCTAGTCACCGTGCCCACTGCTTTCATCGACGATTACGACGTCCACCTTGCCCACGGTCCAAGTTGGCAAGCCGGCAACACTGAAATCTCCGGGTACGTCCACGTCCTGGACGCTCCCGCCGGCACCTCAGTCACCGTGGACATTCCCGAGGCAGGCGCCAAAACCACTGTAATGACAGACGCCGACGGCAATGCACCTTTCAGCGTCAAGGCCAGCAAGCTGACCCTCTGGTCGCCCGAATCGCCAAAGCTCTACAAAGTCACACTTGTTTCGGGTGCCGACAAGCTCACCGACGACATCGGTTTCCGCGACATCCGCGTCGATGGCACACGCATCCTGCTCAACGGCAAAGCCGTCTTCCTGCAGGGCGCCAACATGCACGCCGAGGCGCCGGTCCGCGGAGGTCGCGCCAACACCGACGCAGACGTCGCAACCATCTTCAGTTACCTCAAAGACCTGAATGCTAACTTCGTCCGACTCGCTCACTATCCCCATGACGAGCGCATGGAGCGGGCCGCCGACCGAGACGGCATCATGGTGTGGTCGGAGATACCCAACTGGCAACGCATCTCCTTTGACAAACCCGAGGTCTACGCCAAAGACGTAGTCATGCTCCAAGAAATGATCCGCCGGGACCGCAACAAAGCCTCGGTCATTCTTTGGTCCGTCTCCAACGAGACCTCTAACAACCCGGTCCGCACGAAATTCCTCACCGGCCTCGTCAATGAAGCTCGAATGCTCGACTCCACGCGCCTCATCACCTCGGCCCTGAACTCAGCTCACATTGAAGGCACCACCGCCGTACTGAACGATCCCTTTGCCGACGCGCTGGATGTAGTGGGAGTCAACGAATACATCGGCTGGTACAGCGGCGTCCCCGAAGACGCAGACAAGATGCAGTGGGCTCTCCCGCAGAAGCCAATCATCATGAGCGAGTTTGGCGCGGAAGCCAAGCAGGGCAACCATGGAGCGACCAACCAGCGCTGGACTGAAGAGCAGCAGGCTTACGTCATCCAGCACCAGTTCGTGATGCTCAACACAATTCCTCAACTGCGCGGCGTCACCCCGTGGATATTGATGGACTTCCGTTCTCCTACTCGAAACATCCCCAAGCTGCAGGACGGCTACAATCGCAAGGGGCTTATCTCAGAAGATGGGAAGAAGAAGCAGGCCTTCGAGCTTATCCAAAAAGTCTACAAAGAGCATTCAGTGGGCAAGGCTGAATAGGCCGAAACTCTGTGAATGCGGTAACCCGAAATCACACTGTTGTTAACGAATTCCGTTGTCCCAGGATATTCGGAAGTTAGGCTGATACGGAGTAATCAGATCTACGGAGCGAAAATGCTCAACGGCCAAAAGGTAACTGAACAGAAAGAGAATCACCCAATCCTCATAGCAGTCGCTTATCGAAAGGAATTCGGGGGGGGCGCATGCGCTGTCGCGAAAGGATTACCGGGCTCTCGGACATTACCCCAAAATGCGCTAAGTCCGAGAAGCCCACCACACTCCCCGCGTACAGCATAGACTGTTGCAGATGACCGTCGCGCAGGCTGTCCGCTTAAGAAACCAGATCGCCGCATTTTGGAAGAGATTTCTGTCCTTCCGTAAGACGGATTGGGAATTTAGCGACTATCCGGTTACGATTCGTGAGCACGAGTGGGAGCCCCACTTCAGCAGTGCGCGATTTACGCAGCACCGCTACGTCGCTTACATAGTCAATTGGTCCGCGATGGGTGGAGGAGAGACGCCAAAAGATGATGACGGCCTTCTTCACTGTTCTGAGTGTGCTTTTCTCCGTGCAAGTAATGAGTAGCTAAAGGTCCGAGTACACTCTAAGAGCGGCGCCCCTGTTGCGCCCTTTCGCAAGGCACTCCGCGAAGTCTATGGGTTTCGTTCATTCGATCGGAGGTTTGGAGCAGAAGATGGTCGGCATCTCACTGGAATCCTGGAACGAATTCAAGCGAGCGAAGGAATTGGATCCCTACGTCGTCAACTCCATCGCAAAGGCCCTGAATTGGCCGCCTCAGCCATTTGTCGACCAGCCTGCCCCAGACGTGGCAACTATTCATGAGTATTGGCATTGGAAGCTGCGACAAGACTTTGATTCGACCGCCACCGTCGTGACGCTGCCACAATCTGCTTTTCCTGGCAATGATGAGGATGTGGTCTGCCAGTCGTTCCAAATGGCGGCCTGGCGTGCAACAGTGATCCACGGCAAAGAACTACGCGTTGTCGGTAAAAATCCGAGAAAAACTTGCCGTTACTACAGAACGCGAATTCAGAAACTCCTCCCGGAGTTTGCGAAAGAGTGTGCTTCTGGAATTGCGCTTGTCTATTTACCGGACGATATTCTTCCTGAGCGGATTGAGCAGCAGGGCGAAGGACTGTGCGGCATAGCAATCAAGTATGCCGGCAATTATGGGAAGGAAGTGCGGATTAGAGCTAGGCTCTACTCCCCGGTTCGCGAGAGCCTTGTGCCGGACTGGAGCTAATTTGCTTCTTTGATTGTGGGATAGAGCTTCGACATTCTTCGTGGCGTTCTCGAGCGCCACTTCCCTTCCGACGGCATTCGCGAATTGAAGCATCTCTCCAATTTTCTTGATTAAAGTCTGGGGATGGATGGGGCCTGGCAACACCTTGTAGTCTCTAAACACCGATTGAGCAGACTTGAGTTGCAGCCAAAGCGATATCATCAGCGCCTTTCTCGATCCCAACCTCTGCGCTCGAATAACAGCGATCGCGCAATTCCCAAGAAAACTGAACTCTTAGTAAGGCTCAGCGTTGGGTGACATCCCACTTTGTGGAGGCGAACTCGCCCTTTGAAAGCAGTTGAGGCGCCCGGACGGATTGACCCACAGGTTAACGGGTTCGGGACACCGCTTGGGAGATACGATTTCGTGCGCTCGCCCACCACCACCCATCGGATCGCTGTCATATTGAAGGGCTATAACAGCTCCATCAGGTGTACGGACTATGGCGTCGCCAACGAATGAATCAATTCCTTGAAGATAATAAAGAACGCGAAACGGTTCCCCTGCCTTTTGCGCTCCAAGCGCGCACTCGGTCGCATCCTTCGGATTCTCCCGTATTGACACCGATCCGCAATCGATGCCGCTCGGGCCCATCATTTGCTTGCTTTGACTGTTCAAGAGGTCAGGTTTGGCTGCCGGTTGCTCACCGCTGCAGACGCTTCCAAGTCCGGCTAACAATACGGTGGCGCAACTAAGGAAGGTTCCCCTAATCGTATACATGACACATTAGACCGCTCGCCACCCGATTGGTTTACAAGCGAACCGCGAACAACGTGGCGATGGCTAGGATCGTGAGCGGTTCTTCAGCTTCGAAACCGGAATATTTGCTGCAACCCTGAAGCCGGGCGCATATCGTCTAGGAGCTCTTTTGTACGGATGGAATCAGCCGCTCAGTGAATCCCAACTGCCTGAGTTAGCCAGATTGGGATCGCCATTCTTGATTGGTGAAAATGCTGCTTCATTGCCAGTCGAGCTTCGAATCGCTCAGAGATGACAAGCATCATTGTGAAATCACAATACCGGCAGGACCCACGATATCGCTAAGACGCCACGAGGGGCATCCATTTTGAGTGAAGACGCCGTCTACAGCTTCGTACCAGTAGGAACAACGGGTTTGCGGAAATTATTAGTTGGTCACTGCCGAAGTGCCCAAAAGATTCAACTCGCCCGGAGTGAGATATCGTGTCCTCCTCTGTGGGAGCCGGGGAAGTCTCGCACCGGCTGCCGCATTCTCATTTAGCAGCCCCTATTCCAGGGAGAGACGAAGGCAGTGCTTGAGCACACTCATCTTTTTCGCTACCGTAGCCGGCTTGACCGGCCCGGCGCGCGTTTCTATGTACTCGCAGCGGTATGCGCACTATCGCCCGAATACATGGCAGCGTCGGTCGGCAAACTTGATGGAATCATGGGAACAATGCTGAAATGATTAGCGTCCCCGACGGATCTGAACCTGTGTTATCGCCGTGAAAGTCCGCCACCCCGACGTAAATCATTGAAAATAGGGGACGCGGATGGCCCCCAAAGTGCCTCAAAGGAGCATCACCAACAGCTTATTGGACGCCAATCGGACGCCAGATTTCCGCTTCATCGTCGATAAACCAACTAGGCAGGCAGACTACGATACAGCAGCTCAGTAAGTGATCTTCAACCCAGCAGTAGCTAAGCCGCGCTCATTTAGAGGTTGCGCAAGCAAGGGCGTGAGAACGCCCTCGGCTCGAATACTGTTAGCGAATTCCTTCAAAGCCGTCCTCTAAGATGCGGCGCGGGTTTGTGGTGGAGTCGGTGATTAGCGAAAGTGGCACATCACGATGCTCCTGATGAGGCGGTTAGGCACAGGTGGGGTATGCGGGCACGCTTGCATCGCCCCCCAGTTACAGAGCGAACTAACTGGCGAGTGCCCGGGCCTCGGTTTGCTCGGTGGCCACCTCGGAGAGTAGCGGATCCAAGGCGGATAGAATCATGGCGGATGCTTGCTGGATGACCTCAAGACTCTCGACCAGAAGCACTGCATTGCCGTGATAGAGCTGGATGTAGTCAGCGGATGCGCTTCCGGTTTCGAGCCCTACGGCCTTGCCGACAATGAAGGCAATTGCCTCGGCCTCTGTTTCGCGGACAACCTTCGTGGTCATAGTGCGGCGTTCGGCTTTGTGCAACATTTCGTGAGCGAGTTCATGTACAAGCGTCGAGAACTCTTCCGCCTTTGACTGTCCCGGTAGCAGGGCGATCCTTCCGCCATAGCTGATTCCCATTGCTGGAGCAATGCGCTCGTTGAACTCCAGTTCGATGCCCTGTTTCTCGATGAAAGCGAAGAGACGCTCGCGGTTCTCTCCCACGTCACCCTTGACGCTGGCGTGCTCAGGAAGCTCCGCACCTTCTGTCTGGCTGACATCTTATCTCGCGATTTGCGGCCGGGATTCTACGCGCCGATGAAACGCGGATGCACCTCAGGACACTTGCGGCGACAGTCATGGAAAATGGCTGCTATGGCGATTTACCGTGTCCAGAGAGAGACCGAAGGTTTCGTTGCCTCGTTTCGCGTTTGTGATGCACGAGGTATGAGCGTTGGATCATGCGATCGGTTCCTGGCGGAACTATGCCAGCGCGATTGCTCTGCCTACACGCGGCGGGCCTACGCCTTGGGTCTCGCACATTTCTTTAGCTGGCTGCATAACGCTGGCGAGGATCCAGACCATGTAACTCGTCAGATCGTCGGCAGCTACATTGCGGAGTTCGCACGGGGTGGCAGGCAGGGAGCGGTCACTTCAAGTCGCACACACAAGGCGCGACAGCCGCGGACGATCAACCACCGCATCAGCGTGCTCTCATCCTATTTCGATTACTGCATTCGCTGTGACACGGAGGACGGGCAGGGCTCGTGGAACGGCCGCGTCAACCCGGCATCCGGGAACCCACTTGCTGACGTGCCCCGTCATGGCATGATTGGACGCGATTTGCCACAGCACAGACCACACCGCGATGGATTTCGACGACGTGTGCCGCGCGCTGTTCCCCGGCGCCTTGATCCATCGGAGACCCACCATTGGGGGACGAAGAGATCGAGCTCTTGGAGAATCTCAATCCGTCGAACATCACCGTCGCAACTCCTACTGCAATCGCAATCGCACCCTTTCCTGGGTCAGCAAATCCGCGTTTGAAGGGGCGGCTGATTGGAATATCCATCTCGAATTCGCCTGACTTGGCCAACCTTGGCATGGGGTCGGTTCATCTAGAGGACGCGATGGTGGAATGCTCGCGGTATCTCCTCACTCAAGGCGCTTCTCTCGCCTATGGGGGAGACTTAAGACCCGGCGGTTTTACAACCATTCTTTTCGAACTTGTCCGCAGCCACAATCGGGCCGGAACGAAGGAGCGCATTCACAATTTTCTCGCATGGCCCATCGGGCTTCACATCGACGCAGGGATCTGGCGCGAATACATGGATGAAATACGGGACTACCGTTTAGCGCCACCGGCAGATTTGGGTCTCGATCCAGCGGTATATGTAGGGCCGGACGATATGCCTGGCCGTTATATTTGGTCTCGGTCATTAACCGTCATGAGGGATGAGATGAATGCCCTGACCGCCGCCCGCGTGCTTCTCGGAGGTCAGGTGCGCGGCTTCAAGGGCAAATACCCAGGGCTCCTAGAGGAAGCCTTGCTCGCGCTTCGGTCCAAGAAGCCGCTGTACTTGATCGGCGGATTTGGAGGTTGCGCGCGATCTATCGTTCAGGCGCTGAAGGGAGAATCGCCCGAAGCCTTCACGGAAGCATTTCAATCGACCGAACCGCTTTTCGCAGCCATGTCCGCCCGCTATCAAGCAGACGCCGCGACAAGCAAGGTGAGCCCCGTCGACTATGCGGGTGAACTCAAGTATTTGCAGTCAGTCGGACTCGCCGGTCTCAACAATGGGTTGAGTGAAGTGGAGAATGACGTCCTCTCCAATAGTAGAAATCTTCCTGAAATCGTCTATCTAATGTTGAAAGGGCTAAACGAGTGTTTGAAGTGATAAGCATCGCATCATTCGATGTTCGATCTTAAGAGGTCATGTAAAGTTCACCATATGCCACCGAAGCGATACAAACTGTTTGTTTCACACGGCAGCGATGACAGCTGGATTGCCGCGCAGATAGCAAAGCGAGCGCAGGAACTCGGTGCGGATACTTTCTTGGATGAGACCAACATCCCAAAGGGCTCCAACTTCAAGCAGATTATTCACAGTGAGATCGCACCGAGCGACGAGGTAATTGCTCTTTTCACTCCATGGTCTTCAAAGCGGCCGTGGGTTTGGATTGAGATCGGCGCAGCATGGGGACAGAACAAGCCCATCCTGGCCGTGTTTTACGGAATGGAGCTTGACGATCTGGAAACAAATGGTCAGGGCAAAGGAATCCTCGAAGGTCTCAATGTCCTACGCCTGAATGACATCGAACAATATTTTCCTCAATTGGCGAGTAGAGTGAACGGAGCAGCCGCGCATGCCTAACGTCTTCATCTCGTATGCCAAAGCCGATCGGGATCATGTCGAGCACCTTGTACGAGCCTTGCGTGCGGCCAATATTGCTGGCTGGCTAGACGCTACCGACATCGCTGCCGGAGCAAGTGTCTCCTCGGCGGTACGTGAAGCACTTCAAAGATCAACTGCTGTGATTGTCTTCTTGTCGCAAGACTCGCTTCATAACCAATGGGTGCAGTTCGAAATCGGAGCGGCTGAGGCGTTGGGCAAAATGATCATACCGGTGATCGTGTCCGGAAATCAGCTGGTAGAGCATCTTCCTGAAATCTTGAAGGACAGGAAAGTGATCGACGCGCGCAATCAGCCGTACGCAACAGTCGTAAACGAAATAAGCCGGGAACTTGAACGAGCCCAATAGATGGTTTACACAAGACGAGGTCAGAAATCGACGCCTCTCGGACGCGGAGTTAACATCGGTTCTATGAAGATCTTCCTGATTGGCGGAGTAAGTGTCGAGAATTCTGACCCGCTCTATAAGAAGCAAAAAGCGGACCTCGAAGTGTCAATGGCGGAACTTGGCAGAGCGATCGCTCGTGCGGGCCATGATCTACTTGTCTGCAGCCCATTCGAAGACTCCGCAGATGTGTCCGCCGCTGTGAGTGCGCTGAAGGCGATTGAAGACTCCACCTTCGAATCGGCCGTAGAGTTTCATCATCCAGACGCGGCAGCGGTTGTGGCTGAGATGCGGGTTTTTATGGGACGTTTTCCCGTCGTTGAACTTCTCAAGTCATTCCAGCACCCTACGCCAAGGGATGAGCACGGCAATGATGTCTTGGAATACGCGTGGTTGTTGTCGCAGACCTATGCGATGGACCGCAGCCACGGGGTAATTGCTCTAGGCGGAAAGGTGGGCAGATGCCCGCAACGCCGGCCCTGATCGTCTGAAAAGCAAAAGCAACAGCAAAAACCCCTAAGGGGAGCTCCGCCCCTCGCGCCCGCAAGGGGTTTCCCCAGGCTTCCGCGCTTCACTTGTGCAGCCCTCCGCTTCGCTCCGCCCTTTCCACTTCCGCTTCGCTTCGTTCCAAAGGGTGGGAGATCCCCCTCCCCTTGCACTTGCTACGCCACCTCGCATCGGTCGGGATTGAACACATTTTCGAATGCTGCGGCCTTGAGCGAACATACAAATTGCGTTGGATTCATGCTCTGTACCCCTGATGTGGCGTGTATTCAATAGAGCGTGCTGGCCGATCGCAAATGATCACGCCGCCGTTATTCTGCTTAACCTGCCGGAACACTTCAAAGCCCTGAAGTATTGCCAACTCCCACAAGCTCAATGGACACTCCTCGACCTCGTAACCGGAAACAAATTGCTGAACTGTCTTCAAAAGGTCGAACGAGAGACCACTTTGTCCCGCGAAGAAATTCAATTCCTTGGCGCGCGCGAAAATCCATGCGGTCAATCCCTCCTCCACTACGATGGCGCGGCCGCTAAAGATGCGGCAAACGGCGATCCTGAAACAATCACGGTTCTGACCGGTTTTGTTAGCAAGTTGAAAGCGAGCATTGAAACACAGCGCCCGAGCGGGAAATTACATGACAAGACAAAACCTAGAAGATAAGGCCGAACGAACCCTTCGAGACACGGACACGTATCGCGTGCCGGTAGCAATTGATGTCGTTGCACATCGATTGAATCTTACGATCGAAGCAGCGGCTTTAGGCGAGAACGTTGCCGGTGTTCTCGTTGTTGAAGACGAGCGAGGGGCGATTGGCTATAACTCCACCCATGCTACGGTCAGGCAAAGATTCACCATTTCGCACGAGATCGCGCATTACTTGTCACATACGAAGAAGAACAGAAGGTCGCAGCTCTTTATTGATCGTCATGTAACGTTTAGGCGTGATGAAACTTCCTCTGCAGGTATCGATCAGGAAGAAGTGGAAGCGAACCAATTTGGGGCCGCTCTTCTGATGCCAAAAGGGCTCGTACAGCAAGAAATGAAAAGACACGATTTAAATTTGGATGACGAAGAGGCCATCAGTCTTTTGGCGAAGCGATTTCAGGTGAGTGCTGCAGCAATGACGAACAGGCTGATGAATCTTCGGATGCTCCGTTAACCTTGATCCGTTCTTCACTCTTCTCGGGCGTGCGCTCTGCCTATACGGGTTATCAACAGCCGAGGGCGGGGCAATATTCCTGGCGATACGGTAACCCGCTGCGAACGCTATGTTAGGGCGAGGCTGGGCGGTCCAGCCTCTACCGCCCCGCCCCGAGCCATCTGGATTATTCATCTATGTGTGCAAGTAACTCCGATTCTCTTGCAACGGGTCCCCTCAACAAATTTGATTCGTCCCGAGTTTTCGAAGACGAGTGCAATGTCTCGATCGGCACCATATGGCCATTCGCAAAGATTGCATGACGCCCGTGCTCCATGTGCCACTGCGACATCGTTGGGGCGTTACGTGCTTGCTCCACAATCTGTCTCCAACCTCCGGCATTCTTAAATGAGAAGGCGACGTCGACACCCTCATTTTGGGAAGGATCGAGTCCAGCGTCCGCAACGACCGCGGTTGACATCTGGATATTATGTAGCTCGTAGGAGAACAGATCCTGGAACCACATACCTCCGATAAAGAGAACTGCCCAAGAATCGCGGTCGTAGATTTCAGATGACCAATCCGTTCTTTGGCCATCCATTCGAAGCATGCATTGCCGAAACAGTTGAATCAGATTTTCAAACTGGAAGCCCCTTGGCGCCGAAGACGCATCAACGTTTCGAAGTATCGCCAAAGCCATCTGGGCTTTCGACAGAGCTCGACCTCGCGCAGAGTCGATAATCGTATTTACGTCTTTAAAGAATTGGTCAACATGGAAGAACGACGAAAGCGGTTGCCATTCCCCCGTCCGACGATTTACAACCAGCGGGCTAAATATCGCGGAGTCAGGATGCCCGTTCACAAATGTTGAGCCACGGTCTCGATCTAAGTAGATCATGTCTACCAAGGTAGAGAATTTGCTGTAGCATCCCATCGGCCACCAATCCCGCAATGGCTCCCATTCCACGGGGGATTGCGCCTTCAGATCAGATGCGAGCTGGGACAGAGTGTAACGGTGTCGATATCGCGTCTCGTCGTCGATCTGTTCATCTCTTCCGCAAAACATGATTGGCTGAAAGACGATACCAAAGACTTTATCACTGTTCTCCGCAGCAAACTTGACGATGCCTCCCACCGCGTCATTGTTGACGGTATTAATGACGGTTACCTGGAGAGTCACACGCATTCCCGCCGCAGCGATGTTGTCGATCGCTCGTAACTTCACGTCCAAGTAGTTGCTGATTCCTCGATGAGCGTTTTTCTCCTCAGTCATGCCATCGATCTGAAGAAATACTCCATGTAGGCCAGCTTCGCGGGCGCTCTCTGCGAAGGCAGGGTCTTCTACAAATCTGATCCCATTCGTCGCAACGTGCAGGCGGACAAATCCCAGGCTGCATGCGTAGCTTACGGCTGCCAGAAAGTGAGGCGATAAAGTGGGCTCTCCGCCAGAGAAGAGTATGTTGAACTCGCGCTTTGGCTCAACGTTGGCGGCGTGATCGAGGAGAGACTTTATTTCATCAAGTGACGGTTCATGAACGTGGCCCAGTTGATTGGCATCCATGAAGCACGGGTTGCATTTCATGTTGCATCGCGTCGTCAAGTCCACAATCACATATGAACCGCGACCATACCGGACACTGTGAACGCCATGCACGGCCTCCTCAGACCGTTCGAAGTCGTAGCCAGGAAACAGGCTCTCAATGCGCCAAAAGAATTGCGCGTCGGTAGCGAGTGTGTCTTCGAAGGGGCCATGCCTATCGCACGTTTTTCGCAACACCACTCTCCCGGCTTCCTCAAGAATCTCCGCATCGATGACTCCAGGATGATGTGTGAGAGCAGCCGTGTTAAGCCGTCCACGCAGCACACCGTCGCGAGTTTCGAGTAAGCATTTTGGACAGACTGAAGGGGTAGTCCGTGGACCGAGCGGTGGTGAAGTTCGCTCCCGCATTTTCAGGAGAGGTTTAGTGGACCATGCCGGCGTAGGAAGTTGCATTTCCGGCAGAGAGCGATTGATGAATTGCGCAGTCTTCCACGCAATGTTTGCGAGCTTAGAGGAGGTCTGCAGAATGCTCATCGTAATATTCCTCGCTATTGAAGTGGACTTGCTCTTGCTCACCCGCTTACTGATCTTTCGATCTGGAAATGTTGCTTTCTTGTTCTATCGGATTTCGTGCTGCGCTGCGGAGAATTGACCGCTGGCGCAGAATCTAATTCAACTTGTGAGGGGTCACTAAAAGGAAAACGATGTTGGCGACTTTAGCATTGGTCGATCAATGAACGCAAGTTGCATTTGTTTCGCAACCGTACTTTAAAGTTCACGACCTCGCCAAACCCCAGATTTCAGATTTCGATCAGTAGTCCCAGGATCTCGCAGGCTCGCAGGAGATCCGAATCGTTCAATGCGATTGCCTTTGCGTCGTCTGTGACGCTGATTTGGAACGGTTCGAACAGGGCCCAATTCTCTAGATCATGTCCGTAGCGGGAGCGGTAATGGATTCCGTCCATCCCGGCTTTGAAGACTTCAAGCGAGGCTAGTTGAGTCAGTCGACGCGGTTCTCCTTGCTGGAGAACTGCGACGTCCAGGTCTTCAAACCCAAGCTTCAGACACTCGGCAGCCAAGGTGCGGCGCAGATGACTAACCCACTGGACGGCGTAGATATCGGCGTAGCTCCCTCGCGCGGTGCATGCGCCCAGCATTCGCCGGTCGCACCACTCACGCGGTATCTGTCCCAACGGAACGAAGTCGTCTTCGCCTTCGATTTCATTTAGCTCCACCAATAGCGCTAGGTCGGGTCGAAAGCGCGCAAGGGTCTCGAGGAAACAGGAAAGGCGCTGGCTCGACGCATAGAGCACGCGGTAGTAGCCGGATGGATCATCGAAGCGATTGCCAAACGTGCCGTCGGTGTGGGCGCGGGACCAGTCGGGCGGCTCCCAAGGATCTGGTCGCCGCCCAAGCCGGAAAATGGGAGTGGAAGGAGTTGTTGTCTCAAACATGAAAACTAGGCTCCAGCGATAAAGGCCCTGGCAGCGCCTAATATCTCTGGGGCAACTGTGGCCAAGTCGCCGTCTCGGAGCAAGCGAAGCGGAACACGATCCCCCAGCTCAGGATTCACACCAGTGAACCAGGATTGTACGACTCGGGGCGAATCGTGCTGGCTCAAGGTGCGCACTACCTGGTACGTGAATCGCAGGCGCTCTCCCACATCTCCGTAAGGCGCGGTACCGTTGATCCACCGGTCCAGCCCTCGAACATCCTTTACGCCGGCTACGTACGCAGTGAGTTTCCGTCCGAGAACCTCTGTGAGACGTTTGACCACCTCTGGCCATGGAAGGGTCAAAGCCTCTCGGTGAGCAGCAAGATCGGGACGGGGCAGAGCAGTACTGGTAGCCATGATCTTCTCCTTCAACCCACAGCGTACAACAATCACAGCACAATTTCAATGAAATAACAAATTAATTCCTTAACATTGACTTCCTGCACGGTCGACCGAGAACTCGAGCGGCAGGCTCCAGCCATCCATCAGCGCCCTTCCGCCTCTCCATCCAATCAGAGTCTGCAAAGGTGTCGGGGTCGATGGGACTGCCTTTCCACTCGGGACCTCCCGCCCCGCCCTTCGCAAAGGTGGCTCAAGTTCCCTCTCCAGCCGTAATGCCTCGAAAGCATCAACTTTGACGTAAAAGGTCTTGGACGCCCGTAACGAACGCTGTCATCATTCGCCCATTAAGACCGGTGAAGTCTCGATTGAGAGATGAACCGGATCTCAGAGCGTTTGAACTGGGCTCTAGATCAAAATCCACGCAAAGAGAGAAGCCCCATGAGCATACGATTCTTCACGGAAACGGAAGTATCCGAGCAAACACAAATCAGCCTGGCCACGCTGCGGCGTTGGCGCATTCAGAGCAAGGGCCCCAAGTTTCACAAGTTCGGCTCGCTTGTTCGCTATGCCGAGGAAGATCTAACTGCCTGGCAGGAGACGCGGCCGACCGGCGGCAGCGATCCCCTACGGGTTCAATCAACACTTCTGCGCCAGAGATCTCAACTCAGAAGGTCCGGATGAATCCGCCGTTTCAGCCATCCCAATCGCTTTGTACACTACTGGTGGTGCGAATATGCCGACTCATCAATCGAAGCAGCATAAGAAGATCAAAAGAAGTTTCAGCATTTCGTTTGCATCTGATCTCTTCCTTCGCCAGATGCAAAAGGAACGAAAAGCAAGGTCGCGGTCAGAAACCCTGGATGGACTACTGCGCGAGCTGATGGAAATACAGCAACAGCGAGTGCTGGAGACTGCTTACACGAACTACTATGACTCGCTGACGCAGGAAGAAGTCACTGGACACCAAACTTGGGGAGCGTTCTCTGGGGCGCAACTCGTAGCCAGCGTGCGATGAACTCTCAATCACGAAGACCTCGAAGTTGGCTCAGCTTGAAATACACCTTGATGTTCTGAGCAAACCGCGCCGTGCGGCGTGGAAACGCGGAGGCGAATATGTCAATCTTTGAACGTGGCGGCGTCTATTGGTACGACTTCTACTTTGCCGGACGCCGGTTCCGTGAAAGCACGAAATCCCCGTCCAAGACGCTGGCGAAAATTGCGGAGCAGAACCGCAGGCGGGAATTGGAGGAAGGCTTCAACAACCTCAAAGATACGCGGCGGAATCGAATTCGCACGATCGAAGACTTGGCCGAGGATTTCTTCTTTCAGTACAAACTGCGCCTTCCCCAATCAGCCGTATTCGCAGAGTATGCACTCTCCCACATCGTGCGCCTTCTCGGCCCTCTCATGCTTGTCGACATCACGGAGACTAGCGTTGTCGATTACCAAAACGAACGCCTGGTGGAAGGTGCCTCTCCGAAGTCGATTAACGAGGAGGTAGGTTTCCTGCTTCGCATCATGGACGAATCCGGTGACCTGCTGCGCATGCGTTTACGCAAGAAAAAGAAACTGAAGCTGCGGGTTCATCAGACAGTAGGGAAAGCATATTCTACCGAGGAGAAAGAGCGCATGCTTGCCGAGGCGCGCAAGGCGCGCTCGCCGCATATCTACCTAGCCTTGAACCTGGCGCTGAATGCAGGGATGCGGGACGCCGAGATCAAGAACATTACCTGGAAGCAGATTCACGTCGATAAGGGATATCTGGCGGTTGGACGAAGCAAGACCGAAGCCGGCGAAGGCCGCACCATCCCGTTGAACTCATCGCTCTTCGAGGTACTCTCCGACTACTCGGAATGGTATCGCTGGAAGTTCGGCGAGATCCGCGCCGAGTGGTTCGTCTTTCCCTTTGGCAACCCGGTACCCAAGGATCCAACCCGTCCCGTCACGACTCTGAAAACAGCGTGGAACAACGTTCGCAAGAACGCCCAGGTCGAAGGACGCTGGCATGACAACCGGCATACCCTGATCACGGATCTTGCCGAGAGCGGAGCCGGAGATCAGACCATCATGGATATCGCCGGCCATGTCTCGAAGCAGATGCTCAAGCACTATAGCCACATTCGCATGGAAGCCAAACGAGAGGCACTCGAGTCGATCGTCAAGAAGCAGAGAGTTCGAGACGATGCTCGCGGCACCACCGAAATGTTTCAGGGGTCGCCACAACAGTCTCCGGATGGTTTCGAAAACGGGACAAGACGGTCGATCAAGACGACGAAAACGGCGAAGAGCGAGAACCCGGAATTGGTCGAAAAATCGGAAATGAATTGCGCAGAATCGCCTGTAAATACGCAGGGTTTTGCGGAGGCTTGGTCACAAAAGTCCCCACAATCGGGCGTTTTTGAGGTACATCGGGGGGTATCGAGGAATCGTAAGTCTAAGAAAAGAATTGGCTCCTCAGGTAGGACTCGAACCTACAACCCTTCGGTTAACAGCCGAATGCTCTGCCATTGAGCTACTGAGGAGTGTTTGGCGGGTGGAAGCGCAGTTGTCTCTCAAAACTGTATCAAAAACTGCACAGTAGCGTCAAAAAACCCTCTTCCTGCGCCGGAACTCGTTTCTTAAACGGCGAATGGTCCCCTTCGAAAACAGCAGGACTGTTCCACCCGCAAAATGCTGCGCAGTGTCACTCAACAAACGCGATTGCGGTTCGCACCGTCCACTTCAAACTCACGACTTCAGAGCCGCTGCAACCGCCTCCGCCACACGCCGGCCCGAAGCCAGTGCTCCCTGGATGGATGCTGTCTCGCGATATTCCCCACAAAGAAATATCCGCGCCGCCATGTTGGATACCGCACCATTTTTCGATGCAGGATCGCTCTTCGCCCACTGCACCGACCTCTGCAGCGGAAGCGCGTAACGGATGGGGTAACCTCCAACGACTTTCCACATCTGCGCCTGCGCGCCGAACCACTTCCCCAAGTGCCCGCGCACTCTTTGTTCCAACGCCGCCATTCCGGCATCGTCTTCCGGTGCCTCGCCCACCACGTTCGCGGCGATCAGGTGTTCGCGGCTCGACGAATATGCGCGAGAGACTTTGGTCATCAAAGCGGCATGATTCACCGGCCCAGCTTGCGGACCCTCGCCATTCAGCAGAAGGATCGGCTCATCCACCGGAGCCTGGCCCGCCGCGTAATAAAAAGTCGTGGTGGAATTCCAATCGCGAGGAGGCTTCTGCTTCCTGCTTTGCTGCCCCAAGAGTTTTCGTGCGTCGTGTTCCTCAATCGCAAACACAACTGCGCGCGCCTCCAGCGGCGACATCCCTTCCACTTCTACGGTGACCAGTTCTTTGGATCGCTTCAGGTTCTTTACGCGTGCGCCAGTGATAAGAGTGCCGGGCAACAGATGCGCGGCGATTTGCTGCGGAATCTCGCCCATACCCAGAGCCGGAACACACGCCGACCCGGTGGAAAACATGCGAAAGAGGAACTCGAAGAGGCGGCTGGAAGTGGCCAACTCCATCTCAAGAAAAACTCCGCCAAAGAATGGCTGGAAGAATCGCCTGATCGTGACATCCGAAAAACCGAAATCCCGCAGATATTCCCGCGTCGTGCATTCCGGCCGCTCGAGATAGCCGTCGTTGCCGATGCTCACTATCTGGGAGCGCAACTTTAGAACTCTGAGTTTGTCCATCAGGGAAATCACTGGGTCCAACAACAGGCCAGTCGCGGCCAGAGGTTCGCGAAACGGGTCCGCAAAGCGATGGAAGCTGCCCTTATGCCACACCAGCGTACCGGGCAGGAACCGCTTCAATGACAGTGCAGGATAGTCCAGGGCTCGTTGCGCTTCAGGGTAGGAGTCGAGCAACACCTGAAATCCCCGATCCAGGCGAAAGCCGTTGACGACATCGGTGCGGACCTGGCCTCCGGGAGCATCAGAGGCTTCCAGCAGAGCGACATTCATCTGCTGTTCTTCCAGCAGACGCACGCATTCCAGGCCAGCCAGCCCCGCTCCGATAACCACCACATCCTTCATCGTCGTTCGCTCCGGCCGGAGCCAGATTGAGCCCCCTGCGGCAGTATAGCGAAGGGCCTTTGCAGATTGCGTCAGTAGTAAAGCAGCACGGCGACATGGTAGCCGGAGAATCCCGCTTGATTGCCGCCGCACGCGCCAACCGCGGCCTTATGATACTTGCCCGTCTCAAGGCGCTCCTGCAACTGATCCGGCAAGCGCCCCAGGTCCGACCCCTCCCAGCGCATGATGAACATAGGACGCGGCCCACCGGCACTTCCGTGGTCCATCTGGCAGGTTGCTCGGGCAATCTCATGCGACTCCATCGGAGTGATGCCGCGAGCTACCAGCAGGGACGTAACCTTCGCTTCCACCTGCTGTGGCCCCAGGCTCGCGACTTCAAGCGAGAAATCCTGCACGGCATAGAGGTTTCCGCCCCGTTCGACCACCGCAACACCGATAGCATCGAGCCGAGGATCGAGGATGTTGGCGCGGTGATGTGGAGAATTCATCCACTCCTGGTGCAACTCTGCCGCGCTTGTTCCCTGCGCGATGTTCTCCGCAGCTACCTGAAACTTTGCCCCCGCCTGCGTCATGCGCGCAGCCAGATCCGGTTCACCCGGATACTGGTGCGAGAGCTGCCCGGATCGCGCGACCAACGCCGCATGTTGCCGGGCTGCAGCCGCCAATGCCGCATTCCATGCTAGGGGACCCAATCCCTGCTGGGCACGAGCCTGGTTGGCCAGGTCCATTATCTGCCGCTCGACGGCAGACTGCGCATGCGCTGCGACTGCGGCGAACACCACCAGTAGCACTCCTAGAAACCCGTACTCCATTTGCATTCTCATCAAGGCCATACTTTCATCCGAGGTCGTGCTTTCATCTCCCATTTCCGTGGTATTTTCTTTAACCCCGCTTCACGCTGCTTGTCTCGCAGCCGGTCGCGCTATGCTAACGAATGAGGGTGAGGACGAATTGGCCACGAACGACGTAACCCGAACCATGCGGCGTCAGCCACTCGCGATTGCAGGTCTCATCCTGTTGGCCCTCTTTGTTGGATGCGCGCTCTTCGCTCCGCTACTGGCTTCGGCCGATCCGGCGGCGCTCGATCTGAATGCCCGCCTCGCTTCCCCTTCCCGCATGCACTGGTTCGGCACCGACGAACTGGGGCGCGATATCTTCTCCCGCGTGGTCTATGGATCGCGCATATCTCTGCTGGTGGCCATCTCCGTGGTCAGTTGCTCGCTCTTCCTCGGGTTGATTCTCGGCGGCCTCGCGGGCTACTACGGCGGAGCACTCGACACGGTAATCAATATCTTCCTGATGAACTCGTTTCTAGCTCTCCCCGGTATTTTGCTGGCCATCGCCTTCGTGGCCTTCCTCGGACCGGGGCTTTTGAATCTTGTGCTGGCTCTCTCCATCGGCGGATGGGTAGGCTATGCGCGGCTCGTCCGTGCACAGGTGCTCTCCGTCAAAGAGCGAGAGTTTGTTGAAGCTGCACGCGCCCTTGGCGCCAGCGATCTGCGTATCTTCACGCGACATATTTTGCCCAACATCCTGCAGCCCATCATTGTGCAGGCGGCCATTGGCATGGCGGGAGCAGTGCTGGCCGAGGGCACCCTAAGCTTTCTCGGCCTGGGCGTTCCGCCGCCGCTGGCCAGTTGGGGATCCATGCTCAACGAGGGCTACTCTCATCTCTTTGACTCGCCCCACATGATCGTCTTCCCCGCAGTCGCCGTCATGCTTTGCGTGCTCTGCTTCAACTTCATAGGAGACGCACTCCGCGACTACCTCGATCCCAGAACACGTTTGAGCGTGGGCCTGTGAGCGTAAAGAAAACCTCTTCCCTCGCTCCGAAAAAACGCGCCCCCGGCGAAATACTCGTCGGAGTCGTCTCCGACACCCACGGATTATTGCGGCCCGAAGTTCTGCCCGCGCTCGAAGGTTGCGAGCTCATTCTCCACGCGGGCGATGTGGGCGACGTGGATATTCTTCGCGAGCTGCACAACATCGCGCCCACATTCGCGGTGCGCGGCAACGTGGATCGTCGCGGTCCGGAGAGCCTTCTACCGCTTACGCAAGCGGTCGAGGTGGGCGGCCTGCATCTCTACATGTTGCACGAGATCAACAAGCTGGATCTGAATCCTGCTGCCGCGGGATTTGCCGCTGTCATCTATGGCCATTCGCACAGTCCTCTCGCAGAGACGCGCGGCCAGGTGCTCTATTACAACCCCGGGAGCTGCGGCCCTCGCCGATTCTCTCTGCCAGTGTCGATGGGCTTTCTTCGAATTCACAACGGCAAGCTGAAGGCGGAGTTGCTGACATTGAAGTGTGGCGCCGACGAGTGAGGCGGAGTGTGGCGCCGACGAGTGAGGCGGAGATTTTTCTCTAGCTTCGGATCCGAGGATTCACCACCACGTACAGCGCATCCGTCAGCAGGTTCACCAGCACATAGGTAAGTCCGATCGCAAGGATGCAGCCCTGCACCAGTGCGTAGTCGCGATTGGAAATCGCAGAGACAGTCAGCCTCCCCAACCCCGGCCAGCTGAAGATCGTCTCGGTCACGATAGCTCCGGCCAGCAGCGCGCCGAATTGCAGGCCCACCAGCGTGATCACCGGAATCATCGCGTTGCGCAGCGCGTGCTTGTACACCACCGTCCGTTCCGGCAATCCCTTGGCCCGAGCTGTGCGAATGTAGTCCTGGCCCAGCTCTTCGAGCATCGCCGTCCGCACCATGCGCGTAAGAATCGCCGCCAGACTCGCCCCCATGGTGATCGCAGGCAGCACAAGATGGCAAGCGAACCAGCGCCGGACACCGGCAGCCACCCCAGTCGAAGACCAGCAGAATCAGGATCGGCCCCATCGCAAAGCCGGGAAACGAAAGCCCCAGCAGGCTGACGACACCGATGGCGTTGTCCTGCCATCGTCCGCGATGAAGCGCCGCCAAGATTCCCGCCGGAATTGCCAGCAGCAGTGCAAGGATCAGCGCCGCCACTGTCAGTTCCATCGTGTACGGATAGCGCGTCACCACCAGGTGCGTAACCGAATCATTCAACCGCAGAGACCGGCCGAGGTCTCCGTGCAGCACTCCATGCCAGTAGTGCAGATACTGCTGACCGAGCGGCACATCCAGCCCATACTGATGGCGCAGCGTCGCAAGATCAGCGGCAGTAGCGCCCTCACCCAGCATCTGCTGTACCGGGTCGCCCGGCACGATGTGAATCAGGAGAAAGACCATCGACACCACCAGCCAAATCACCGGGACGGTATACAGAATGCGCATTAGCAGCGACCGCAATGCTGCCATCAGGGCTTTCTCCCGCTGGCCGCGCTTGCTGCGGGGTTCTCCATCTTCGGCTCAAGCGTTCGACCCTGATCTTGCTGATGCGGTGTCCATTCATCTCGACAACAGTAAGCTTGCGGCCTTCAAATTCAACCGACTCGCCTCCGTGAGGAATCTTGCCCAGCCGGGTCAGCAGGAATCCCGCCAGCGTTTCCACCCCACCTTCGCGCGGCAGACGCCAGTTCATCTGCGTCTCCAGATCGCGCAGGTTTACGCTGCCATCCAGCAGCAGCGCGCCTGACGCGGTAGTCAGAACAGTCTTGGCGGCCTCATCGAACTCATCGTCCACCTCGCCAATCAACTGCTCAATGGCATCTTCCACCGTCACCAGGCCGACCGTCGAGCCATACTCGTCCACCACGATCGCCATATGCCGTCGGCGCTGCTGAAATTCCTTCAGCAGATCCAGGACCGGCTTGGTCTCCGGCACCACCAGCACATCGCGCATCACCTGGCGCAACGTCAGTTCGGTGAAGGGCGCACGTGCAAAGCGTGTCCGCGCGCTCATGCGAAAGTGCATTAGCCGCGACATATCCTTTGAATAGACCACGCCGATGATGAACTCCGGTCCACGCGTCGGGTCGTACACCGGCACCCGCGAGTGCAAGTCCTCGACCATCCGTGCGCTGGCCTCTTCAATCAGCATGTCCGCGGGAAGCGAGAAGATACGCTGCCGCGGAGTCATGATCTCTCGCGCGGGAATCTGGTTCAGTTCCACGGCACGGTGAATGAGGGCTTCCTGAAATTCAGGCAGCAGGCCCATGCGCCGCGCCGCCGTCGCAATCAGCTTCAACTCTTCCGGCGAGTGTACCGCGCCCTCCTGCATCCGCTGCGAACGAAAAAGCCGAAGCACAATGTTTGCGGAGTGCTTCATGAAGCGCATCGCAGGACGGGTAATGCGGATGAATACCTCCATCGGTCCGGAGACAGCGACTGCCAGCTGATCCGCCTTGCGAAGCGCCAGCGACTTTGGAACCAGCTCACCCAGCAGGACGTGCAGGTAGGTAATCAGTGCAAAAGCCAGCGGTATGGCAACTGCATGCGCATACACTGTCGAGTGCGGAATATTCGCCATCCAGTGGATGAAGATGTTCGCAACCACCGGCTCGCCTACCCAGCCGAGAGCCAGGCTGCAGAGCGTCACGCCAAACTGCACCGCGGGCAGAAAATCGTCGAGATTCTCCTGCAGGCGGCGGACAGCCCTTGCTCCCGGTATCCCTTGGGCAATCATCTGCTCGATGCGGGTCTCCCGCACGCTGACCAGCGCAAATTCCGCCGCCACAAAGAATCCGTTGGCCAGAATCAGCATGGCCACGGAGACGACGCGAAAGAGCAGGAATCCAAGCATTTCGCCTCCGAGTCTAGCATCCCGGCGGCCATCGATTCCCACACCGGACGGCCGTAAGCCATTGCACAGAAAAGCAGATGGATCGGAGCAAAAAGTGTGCCGCCAGGGGAACCTGCGCCAGCGAACCTGCGTACTAACTCCCAATGCCGGCGGATGGCCTTCGTCCTCACGGCGAAGGACTATCATCCGTGGTTGGGGGTACAAGTGGCAGCACGTAAATCAAAGAAGCGGTGGTTGTGGATCAGCATCGGAGTCTTCCTCGCCCTGATCGTAGGTGGAGTTCTGGTTGTGCACGGGCGCGGAACGAAAATCGATCCCAACCGGCTCGGCAAAGTCACCAAAGGGGATATCGCCAAGAGCGTAGTCGCTACCGGCAAGATCCAGCCCATTACCAAGGTCGAAGTCAAATCCAAGGCCAGCGGCATTGTTACCAAGCTCTATGTAGATATTAATAAGGTAGTAAAAAAAGGCGATCTGCTGGCGCAGCTTGACCAGCAGGAGATTCTCGCCCAGGTGGCCGCGCAAAGAGCCCAGCTTCAGGCCGCCCAGGCGAACGTCTCCACCTTTGAGGCAAATATCGAGCAGGATAAGGTCAACGCCGCAGCTCCTGACCTGCCCATGTGGAAAAGCACCCTCGATCGCAACGAGCAGATGGCTAAGGAAGGAATCGTCTCCCAGCAAGCCCTCGACAATGCCAACAAGGACTACCTGGCAGCCCTGAACAAGCGCGACGGATCCCGTGCGCAGATCTCGGTAGACACCGCCAAGTTGAAGCAGGCAAAGGCGCAGGTAGCCCAAAGCCAGGCCAGTCTGGAGCAACTTGAAGAACAGCTCAGCTACACCACCGTCACCTCGCCGATGGACGGCGTAATCCTCTCCCGCGACGTCGAAATTGGCGATGCCGTCAGTTCCATTCTCGTTTTAGGCTCAACTGCAACATTGGTTATGACCATTGGCGATACCCAGCAGGTCTACGTACAAGGCAAAGTGGACGAGGCCGACATCGCCCACGTCTACATGGGCCAGCCTGCCCGCATCAAGGTCGAATCCTTCCGCGACAAGGTTTTCAACGGAAAAGTTACCAAAATAGCGCCCCTCGGAGTGGAGAAGGACAACGTGACCACATTTGAGGTCCGCGTCTCCATCGACAACCCGGGCGGCGAATTGAAGGCACTGATGACGGCAAACGCCGAAATCCTGATCGAAGAACACAAGAATGTCCTTACCGTGCCGGAAAACGCGCTCATCTACGACAACCAGAAGAATGCGTTCGTAGAAATTCCCGACACCAAGGGCCAGGAAGGTAAAAGAAAAATCCCCGTTAAAGCAGGGATCTCCAATGGCAGCCGTACCGAAATTCTGGAAGGCCTGAAGGATGGCGATTCCGTAGTGCTACAGCAGTAGCCAGACCAAAGGCAAACACTTCACCTTGAAAGGAATAAAGATGCGATCCACCCATCGAATTGCGATTCCGCTATTGGCCCTGGCCGCGGTAGGTCTGCTGGCACCCACATCCATCATTGCTGCGGAAGGCCACTTTGATAAAACGCTATCCGTGAACGGCGCCACCACCCTGAACGTGTCAACCGGTTCGGGATATATCCGCATCACGCCCGGCGCCGACAATCAGATCCACATTCAGGGTCACGTCAAATCCAGCAATAACTGGATGGGCGGCAACTCAGGCCAGACCGCCGAACAGAGAGTCAACGAAGTCGTCAACAATCCACCGATCGAACAGACCGGAAACATTATCCGCGTCGGCAAAGATCATGGTTTGAATCACGTTTCCATCGACTACGACATCACCGCTCCCAAGAGCGTAACTTTAAGCGCCGGCAGCGGATCCGGCGATATCCGCGTCTCCGACGTAGGCCAGAACTCCAAGCTCAGCACCGGTTCCGGCAACATCGACGCTAGTGGCTTGATGGGAACCATTTCGCTCGAAACAGGATCGGGCGATATAACCGCTTCGCAGAACAGCGCGGGTGACGTCAAAGCGGGCACCGGAAGCGGCAACATCCACCTCAACAATATTCAGGGTGGATTAAAGGCTGAGACCGGCTCAGGCAATATTGAAATCGCCGGCAAGCCCACATCGGCATGGAAATTGGGAACCGGTTCTGGAGACGTTTCGCTCGCGGTCAATGGAGCAGCCTTTGACCTTGACGCTTCCACTGGATCGGGCGGAATCCAGACCGACGTCCCCATCACCGTTCAGGGAAATCTGGACAAACATCACGTAACCGGAAAAGTTAACGGCGGCGGCCCGGCGGTACGCGTCGAAACCGGCTCGGGAAGCGTCCATATTCATTAGAAGTTGCATTAGGGCCAATCACTGACGTTGTTACAGGGCCTGTCACACTCACGATGCGGCTGGGAGCCTCCATCCAGCCGCATTCCTTTAAACTAGCGGTATGGTTCACTCCCTGCGCGCCCTGCCCACCGATTCCCTTCGCCTGCTGGTCTTCGATCTCGACGGAACCCTGGTCGACTCGTGCAAGGATCTCTGCAATTCCATCAACGGAATGCTGCTGCATTTTGACCGTCATCCCCTGCCGGATTCAGTCATCGCCAGCTACATCGGCGACGGAGCCTCCATGCTGGTGCGCCGCGCCCTCGGCGATCCCGACGACGACGCCACGCTCGGCCAGGCCCTCACCTCCTTCCTCGACTACTACCGCGAGCACCTGCTCGACAACACCTATGTCTATCCCGGTGTGCTCGAGTCGTTGGAAGCCTTGAAAACCGCGCCGGATGGCTCACAGCGGGCGATGGCCGTCCTCACCAACAAGCCGATCCGACCCTCCCAGGTCATCTGCGACGCACTCGGCCTCAGTCCCTACTTTTTCCAGATCTATGGCGGCAACAGCTTTCCCACCAAGAAGCCAGACCCTCTGGCCTTGATCACCCTCATGCGCGAAGCGAATGTGTCTCCCGCTGAGACCCTCATGATCGGCGACTCCAACGTGGACGTGCTCACAGCGCGCAACGCTGACGCCTGGGTACTAGGCTGCCGCTTCGGCCTGTCGCCACACACTCTGGAAATCGATCCTCCAGACTGCATGGTAGATACCGCCCACGAATGGGTTCAGGCCTTGGACGCCGTGAATGCAGCGAGTTAAGAGGGTGAGTTAACTCACCTGAGCACCCTGCTATTCTGGGGAACTCTTTGGTTCCCGCCCCCGTATCAGGATTGTGCTGAATATGCATCAGGAGAGCCTCGAATGTTCCAGCGCCTGCTCACAATTTGTGTCCTGCTAGCCGCCTGCGCACTCCCTGCCAAGGCCGAGAATAGAGACATCGTCCACTTCGGCAGCGACATCGTGGTGGGCGAGGGCGAATCCGCCCATGACATTGTCTGCTTCTTATGCTCGGTAGACGCCAGGGGACCGATCGAAGGCGACGTCGTTGTATTCTTTGGCAGCATTCACCTGAATGAAGGCGCGCGCCGCGACATGGTCGTCTTCGGCGGCGATATCTACCTCAACGGCGACTCCTCCATCGGCCGCGATCTCGTCCTCTTTGGCGGCACTATTCATCCGGCAGACCGCACCCGCGTGGGAGGCGACGCCACCGTATTTCCGCCCATCGTCTTCCTGCCCATCCTGCTCATAATCGGCGCCTTCTTCTGGGCAATCTTTATGATGTTCCGCTGGCTCATCCACGGCCGCCAGCAGTACTACCCCATGCCCCCTCCGCCACGTCGATAACCAGCAGGCAGGCGCACATCTGCGTCCTCGGCAATCGAGTAGCATCTATAACAGGGACGCTATGGACTTTCAGCTCGTCAGTGACTACAAGCCGCGCGGCGATCAGGGCCGCGCCATCGAAGAGATCATCTCCGGCATTGCCGCTGGTGACAAGCACCAGGTCCTGCTCGGCGTAACCGGCTCGGGCAAGACCTTCACCATGGCCAAGGTGATTGAGCACCTCAATCGGCCTGCCCTCATCCTCGCTCACAACAAGACACTCGCCGCGCAGCTCTTTCATGAGTTCAAGCAATTCTTCCCCTCGAATGCGGTCGAATACTTCGTCTCCTACTACGACTACTACCAGCCCGAGGCCTACATCCCCTCCGGCGACCTCTATATCGAGAAGGAAGCCACCATCAACGAGGAGTTGGACAAGCTCCGCCTCTCCGCGACCCGCTCTCTCTTCGAACGCCGCGACGCCATCATCGTCGCCTCGGTGAGTTGCATCTACGGCCTGGGCTCGCCGGAGGCCTACTTCGGAATGCTTCTCTTGCTGGAAAAAGGACAGAAGATCCGCCGCGAAGACATCACTAAACGCCTCGTCGAGATCCTCTACGAGCGAAACGATGCCGACTTCCGCCGTGGCACCTTTCGCGTGCGCGGAGACGTCATCGAGATCTACCCCACCTACGATGAGAACGCCTACCGCATCGAACTCTTCGGCGACGAGATCGATTCCCTCTCGCAGATCGATCCACTCTTTGGCACCGTCAGGCAAAAGTACGCGCGCCTGCCCATCTATCCCAAGTCGCACTACGTAGTGCAGCCTGAGCGCCGTGGAACCGCGGTTACTTCGATTCTCGACGAGCTGGCGTGGTGGGAGAAGGATCTTGAATCGCAAGGTCGCCTCGTCGAGTCGCAGCGCATACATCAGCGCACCCGATTCGATCTGGAGATGATCAAGTCGGTCGGCTATTGCCACGGCATCGAAAACTACTCGCGCCACTTCTCCGGCAGGCTGCCGGGCGAACCGCCGCCGACCTTGCTGGACTATTTCCCACGCGACTACATGCTCTTCATCGATGAGTCGCACGTCACCGTTCCGCAGTTGCACGGTATGTGGCACGGCGATCGCTCGCGCAAGCAGAACCTCGTTGACTACGGCTTCCGCCTTCCCTCGGCCATGGACAACCGCCCGCTGCAATTCGAGGAATTCGAGACCCGCACTAATCAGATCGTCTACGTCTCCGCCACGCCCGGTCCGTACGAACTCACCAAGGCTGCCGGAGTTGTGGTCGAGCAGATCATCCGTCCCACCGGGCTGGTCGACCCGCAAGTGGAGATTCGCCCCGTGCGCGGCCAGATTGACGATTTGCTCGCCGAGATCCGCCTCCGCTGCGCCCAAAACGAGCGCGTGCTGGTCACGACGCTCACCAAGCGCATGGCCGAGGATCTCTCCAGCTACTACTCTGAGGTCGGCGTCCGCTGCCGCTACATGCACTCCGAGATTGAGACGCTCGAGCGCATCCGCCTGCTGCGCGATCTGCGCAAAGGCGAGTATGACGTCCTCGTCGGAATCAACCTGCTGCGCGAAGGCCTTGATCTGCCCGAAGTATCGCTGGTCGCAATTCTCGATGCGGACAAAGAGGGTTTCCTGCGCAGTTCCGGCTCGCTTATCCAGACCATTGGCCGCGCCGCCCGCCACATCAGCGGTCGCGCCATCCTCTATGCAGACAAGATGACCGACTCAATGAAGCAGGCCATCGGCGAGACCGACCGCCGCCGCGAGGTGCAGACCGCATACAACGTGGAGCACGGCATTACGCCAACCTCCATCCTGCGCCCCATCGACATGTCGCTCGTCAATATTCTCAAAGCCGAGTACGCCGACATGACCGAGCAGGACGCCGACCTGCCGGAGTTCCACTCGCAGGCCGACCTCGATGGCTACATCGCCAAGCTCGAGTCCGACATGCGCGAGGCGGCACGAAAATTTGAGTTTGAGAAAGCCGCAAAGCTGCGCGACCTGGTCAAGGAATTAAGGACCAAGGAGTTCCTCTTCGGATAGGGTCCGCGCTACCCGTCAACTCCGATCCTTGTAAAATAAGCATTCTCGAAATGTGAGGCAATCCACGATGGCGAATAGATATGGACAGGCAGCGCTCATGGCGAGCCAGCAAGGGACCAGCCTCGATCCGAAAACTCGATGGGAAAGCGCCGTGCTGAAGCTCTATCCCACCAGTCCCACCGCGCGTAAGAAAAGTCGCCCTCGCAGTGCTTTTCTGGGTCTCTGTGAAGAGGGACTGGTTAAAGGAATTCCACCGGGTAATTACTCGGCGTCGAGAGAAGACAAGGCCTACGCGGTCCACGCCGCAGCGCTGCTAAGTAACGACCCGCAGAGTTGGTCCATTACAACGTTGTGGAGGGCAGTAACGGATGATCCTGAAAAACTGCACAGCAGCCAAATGGATGTAGTCATGGCCCTCTGGAAGAACGACCTCATCGTCCGCAAGACATAAATAGAAGACCCGCGCCTGCGTTCAAACACGGCGGGTCTCCTCCCAGTCCGTCTGGCTCCATCAGCCACCTGACTTTTCCCGGGAATCTTGCTAGAGTGCGAAGACTACACATCTACCGATTCCCCCGGAGAGACCCATGACATCCACCGAACTTTGGGCCCAAGTCGAAGAAATTCTCAGCCGCCACGACCTTCTAACCCATCCCTACTACCAGGCATGGAGCCGGGGAGAACTTGCCCACGAAAACCTGGCCTTCTACGCCGGCCAATATTATGAGCACGTATCCGCCTTTCCCACTTATCTGACGTCCCTGCATGCCCGCCTGCCAGAAGGCCCAGTGCGCCGCGCCATACTTGCGAACGCCACAGATGAGGAAGGTGTGGATCAGGGAATGAATGCCCCCAGCCATGCTGCTCTTTGGAAGCAATTCGAGACGGGAATAGCGCCTGCAAGCACCATGGATGCAGCCACGCTGCCCGAAATTCAGAGCCTGGTCAGCACCTATCGCGAGCTCTGTTCCAGCGCCACCCTGCCCGCAGCCCTCGGAGCGCTCTACGCCTACGAGTCGCAGGTCCCCCGCGTGGCCGAAACCAAGCTCAGCGGACTCAAGTCGCTCTACAACGCCGACGATCCCACCTGCGAATACTTTGAACTGCATCGCACCGCCGACATTCATCATTCCCAGGTGTGGCGCCAACTCATCAACAACTGTCTTGAGCAGGAGCCGGAATGTGCCGCCCAGGTACTTGCCGGCGTCACCGCAGGCGCAAATGCCCTGTGGCAGGCGCTCGACGGAATTGAGCAGGCCAGAATGGCCACCGCCTAGCGTCTTCTCTGATCAAACACCCAGACCCGCGCCTGCGCTCCAGGATGCGGGTCTCTTCCCCTGATTGCGAAATGAGTCACTGATTCCGCCCGGCTCTATCTGCTACATTCATCTACGGAGTTCTGACCCATGTCGCTCAACCGCTATCTGGTAAAGAGCACCCTTGTGGGTGCCCTCGGTGGTCTGCTGTTTGGCTTTGACACCGCTGTCATTTCCGGCACAACACGCCAGCTTTCTGAGGTATTCCATCTGACCTCAGCCAGCCTCTTCGGGCGAAGCCTGGGCCTCACGGTCTCCATCGCTCTCTGGGGTACCGTGATCGGAGCTATGAGCGCTGGAGCCATCGGACAGCGGCTTGGTGGCCGCGAGACGCTGCGCATCACGGCAATCCTCTACGTCATCTCAGCCCTCGGCTGCGCCTTTGCATGGAGTTGGCCGGCACTGGTCATCTTCCGCTTCATCGGCGGCCTTGGAGTCGGCGGTTCTTCCGTTCTGGGTCCCGTCTATATTGCCGAACTCGCTCCCGCAAAATGGCGCGGACGACTTGTCGGCATGTTCCAGATCAACGTCGTCATCGGCATCCTGCTCGCCTACTTCTCAAACTACGTGATCGGCACGCTCAACCTGGGTGCCGCTGAGTGGCGCTGGCAACTTGGCATCGCCGCACTTCCAGCCTTGCTTTTCTTGATCTTCCTCTTCGGCATTCCGCGCAGTTCGCGCTGGCTGGTCACGCAGGGCCGAATTGACGAGGCCCGTCAGGTCCTACAGATGATGGGGTCGCCCGAATCTGAAGCTGAACTCAAGGAAATCATCGAGTCCGTCCACCTCGAGCGGCACATGACGGATGAGCCTGTGTTTTCAATGCGGTACAAGCTGCCAATCTTCCTCGCCATCAGCATCGGCATGTTCAATCAACTGGCCGGCATCAACGCGATCCTCTATTACCTCAACCAGATCTTTGAGCAGGCCGGCTTCAGCAAGCTCTCCGGCGACCTGCAGGCCGTGGCCATCGGATTCACGAACCTGGTCTTCACCTTTGTCGGCATGAGCCTCATCGACAAGGTGGGCCGCAAAACCCTGCTACTGATTGGAGCTGTGGGCACGGGCCTTTGCCTCTCCGGCGTCGCCTATATCTTCCATACAAACCAGCATCAGGGAGCACTGGTTTGGCTACTGATCGGCTATATAGCATTCTTCGCCGTTTCCCAAGGCGCGGTTATCTGGGTATATATCGGTGAGGTCTTCCCCAACCGCGTCCGCGCCAAGGGTCAGAGCATTGGCAGCTCCGCCCACTGGATTACCAACGCCATCATCGCCTTCATCTTTCCCATGATGGCTGCCACTTCCGGTGCATATCCCTTCATCTTCTTCGCTGCCATGATGGTGGTTCAATTTCTGGTGGTTTTGTTTATCTATCCGGAAACAAAGGGCTATACGCTGGAGCAGATGCAACACAAACTGGGGATCGAATAGCCCTGCTCAAGTGAATCGTTTATTCAGCAGCAGTTAACGTTGAAATAACTCGATACTTTTTTGTCTTTTTCATTGCTTTTTGACGACTGTCTGATTAAGAATTCGGTTGCCAGTGATGCAACCGGTTTTATGAAAGCCGCATCAGTTGAGTAGCAGAGTGGGGATTTCATCAAAAACCCAATGACCCAATACATCCTCCTGGTTGACGACAATGAGATCCAGGCCGCAACCAGGGAGGCAATTCTGGAGCGTGCTGGCCATCTGGTTGTCGTCTCCAGCGATGGCGCTCAAGCACTCTCCCTCCTTACAGATACAAATGTTCTCGGACGCGTGGGATTGGTCATCACTGACCACGTCATGCCCGGGATGAACGGTCCGGCGCTGGTTGGCCATATCCGGACTTTCTGCAATTTCCTTCCGGTCCTGGTCCTCAGCGGCCTGCCTGAGGCGGAAGAAGAGTATCAGGGGCTGGAAATTGTTTTCCGGTGTAAACCTTTCCCTCCCAGCGAACTGATCACGTTGGTAAATGAACTCCTTGACCAGCCAATAGCGCGCACAGCCTAAGCTTCGCGCGCTCCCAACATAGACCCCCAAAATCTTTCGCGCGATCCGGTCAATTCATCCGTTGACGCTGCAAATTGTTGTATTTTGGGGGTCAATTACGGCTATAACGGAGAGTTTCCATGCCTGAAACGCCCGCATCCGCAGGCAAAATCGACGAAAACATACCCGCTCAGGCGATCTTGCGAAGCCTGGATATCAATGGTCGAATAACCCTCTATCTCCTTGATGGCATAGATGATCGCGCCTGGCGCGCCGATCCTCCGGGCGGCAAAGGCCGCGATATTGCCAGCATATTCGCCCACATTCACAGCGTTCGCCTCATGTGGCTGAAAGCAGCCTCCGGCGCCGCACTTCCCATGCCGCTGGAGAAAGATTCCTGCAGCATCGCGCAAACGCGAAAAGGGCTCGAAGAAAGTGCGCTAGCCCTCAGGAAACTGCTCGAAACTGCACTCAATGGCGACGGACGCATCAAGAATTTCAAGCCGGATGCGACTGCCTTTGTCGGGTACCTGATCGCGCATGAGGCTCATCATCGCGGACAGATCAGCCTGCTGGCCCGTTTAGCCGGCTTCCCTGTTCCCAAGGCCGTAAACTTCGGCATGTGGGAGTGGGGCGTTCGCTAATCTCCTTGCATCCGATCCGGCAAATTCCTGGTTGCGTACGCCGTTGCTGGTGGCATAGACTCACGCTCTGATCATCTTGAACTCTTGAGCGCACTCAGCCGATATCTCTCGCATAGACGCGACACAGAGTCCAGCGTCGGCAATTGCAGGCCTTTGCGAATGGTTGGGGGAGGAAGATTAAGTGGCAGACAAGAAAAAAGACAAGCTGAAGAAGATCAAGAAAGACAAGCAGGAGAAGCCCGGGAAGCACGGAAAAGCTAAAAAGGCCGCGAAAGCCGCAAAGGCCGCCAAGCTGGAACCGACGAAGCCCCCGATTTCGCCCGCCTCTGCGGAAGGGGCAGCTTATGCCGACGGCTCTCCCCTCGATCGGATCCAGTATCTCGAAGCAAAGCTGATTCTCAAGCCGGATCGCTTCACATCCGTTCAGAGCTTCCGCGATTTTGGCAAGCTGGTACAGCAGACTGCCAAGAAAACCGGCGTTGGATTCATCGAAGACGCCCAGGCCGGGCAGAGGCCGCTGATCAGGGAAATCGTCTTTGGCGACACACCAGACTTCCGCTTCTACAACAACGCCTTCATTTTGCGGCGGCGCGTCTCCTACGTGGACGGCTTCCCCGTGGGTGATCCCGAAGTCGTATTTAAGTTCCGTCATCCCGACGAGCAGATGGCCACAAAGTTTGACGTTCGTCCGAGGATCGCCGGGAAGTATCAGATCAAGTTCAAGGCCGAAGTGCTGCCCTTGAGAGACCAGATTGGCGGCTACCGCATTCTGTACTCACACAACTGCCAATTCGGCGCGAGCCAGATGCACGAGTCAGATCGCACCTCCATGTCCACCATCATCAAGGTTTTCCCCGCGCTCGCCAGCATCAAGAGGGCGGACGACGAGAAGATCTCTCTGGTCAACGAGGGCATCGTCGAAGAAGTGCTGCTGCCCCTGGGTCAGCTGGACTTCGGTAAAGGGCTGGTGGGCAAGTGCGACATCGGCCTATGGCGCACGCGCGGCGAGCATAAATCGCTTGTTGGGGAATTTGCCTTCCAACTAAAGTTTGACGACAAGACCAGCGTAGCGGAAAAGCAGAAGAAGCTTGTTGCGCAGTTCTATATCACCCTGCAACAGGCTGTGAAGGATTGGCTCGCGCTCGGCGTCACCAAGACCGGCATGGTCTACCGCCTGAAGGGAAACGAGCCGCAAAGCCATGAGTGAGCCTCAGCTTGCGGACGAAGCGAAGATTTCCATAAAGTGGTGGGCTCGCTTCTGGCCAGAAGATATTACCGGTATTCGCTTTGCGCTCAACGTCTTCATCGGGTCCACCATCCTGTGGTTTCTCCTCAAAGACGTCGCGGATACCAACCCTGTGTGGGCAATCGCATCAATGATCGCGGCCTCTGACCCCAAGGTGAAAGAGGCCGCCCGAATGTTCAAGGCCCGCATTACCAATGTGCTGGTAGGCTGCGGCGTGGGCTTGTTTTTCCTTATTCTGGGCGGTCATCGCGATTGGAAGCTGCCCCTTGCTCTTGCGGTAAGCGTCCTCGTGTCAACGTATTTTGTTCGCATCACGACAATGTGGCGGCAAGCTCCCATCACGGCAGCCATCGTCATCGCTTCGGGAATAACGCACAATTCCAAGCTCACAGGCGTAGAACACGGCCTGCACAAGGTCGCCGAGGTGCTGCTGGGGTGCTTCATGGGCCTCGCCGTGAGCTACCTGATGTCGAGAATCTGGCCGTTGCCGGAGCCGGAGACGAAGAACGCGACCTGATGAGCTGGATTGAGTGATGTAGATCACATTGCACCCCCCCGCCCGGGGTGCGACAATCACCCATATACTATGGCGGCATTCGGTAGCTTCGCTCTTCTGCTCGCACTTGTGCTCTGCGGATACAACCTGATCGCAGGCGCGATTGCGCTTCGCCAGTTGTCCACTGGCTCGTCAGGACGCATCTCTCCAGAAAGGCTGGCAGAAACCGCACGGCGCGCCGGAATCGGCAGCTTTGTCGCGGTCTCCGCCGCTGCCTGCGCCCTGTTATACGCCGTCTTCCACAACGATTTCTCCATTGCCTACATCCTGCACCACTCCAACAAAGACCTTCCCGGCCCTTACAAGTTTGCGGCGCTCTGGTCAGGACAGGAAGGGTCTTTGCTGTTGTGGGCATGGCTGCTGGCTGCGTATGGCTTCGTGCTGCGCCTCCGCCACAAGGTCGATGTTCGCCTGACCGCATACGCCTCTACGATTCTCGCGGCGATTCAGGTCTTCTTTCTGTTGCTGTTGAACTTCGCCGCGCTGCCCTTCGCACTGGTTGCGGGCGAGATTCCCCCGGATGGTTTCGGGCTGAACCCGTTGCTGCAGTATCCGGAGATGGTGATCCATCCACCGATGCTCTACCTGGGCTACGTCGGCTTCAGCGTACCCTTTGCCTTCGCGCTGGGCGCATTGATGATGCGGTATCCCGGCGAAAAGTGGATTCACATTACTCGCCGCTGGACCATGGTCACCTGGGTATTTCTCACCACCGGCATTGTGCTCGGCATGCACTGGGCCTACGCCGTGCTGGGCTGGGGCGGCTACTGGGGATGGGACCCCGTCGAAAACGCCTCACTGATGCCGTGGCTTACCGGCACCGCCTTCCTGCACTCCGTGATGATGCAGGAGAAGCGCGGCATGATGAAGAACTGGAATGTGTGGCTGATCTTCTCCACCTTCCTGCTCTCGATCCTGGGCACACTGCTCACCCGTTCCGGCATCGTCAGTTCCGTGCACGCGTTCGCGCAATCGTCCATCGGAAATTGGTTTGTCGGTTTCCTGGTGCTCACGCTGGTGGTCTGCATGTTCACCTTCGTGCTGCAGCGCGACCATCTGAAGACTGAGCACAAGCTGGAGTCTCTCGTCTCCCGCGAGTCGAGCTTTCTCTTCAATAATCTCGTCCTGCTGGCCGCCTGCTTCACAGTGCTATGGGGCACACTCTTCCCGGTTATCTCGGAGTATGTGCAAGGCAGCAAGGTCACCGTCGGCGCTCCCTTCTACAACAGGGTTGCTGTTCCCATCGGACTCTTCCTGCTCTTCCTCACCGGCATCGGACCGCTGCTGGCGTGGCGCAGTTCTTCCTTCCGCAGCATCCGCAAGAACTTCGTGCTGCCAGTTGCAGCTGGGGTAGTGACGGCAATCATTCTGATGCTGTGCGGTGTGCGGCCGTGGGAGGATGAGGGCTCGTTCTACGCGCTGGTCTGCTTCTCGCTCGCCGCGCTTGTTACCACCGCCATCAGCGCAGAGTTTGTTCGCGGAGCAGCCGTCATCGGCCGGCACACCGGGCAGAACATCTTCTCGTCGATGGTGCAGTTGACGCGCCGCAATACGCGCCGCTACGGCGGCTACATCATCCACTTCGGAATCGTGGTGATGTTTGTCGGGCTCGCCGGCTCAGCCTTCAATCGCAATGTCGAAAAGGAATTGGGCTTTGGCCAAAGCATGGACCTTGGGCCGTATCACCTGGTCTGCCAGAGCTTCACGCAGGAGACGAACGCCAACTACGATACCGAGTTTTCGCTGATCGATGTCTATCGCAAGGGCGTCAAGGAATTCCAGCTTGCACCGGAAAAGCGCTTCTACGTTGCCAGCCAGCAGACGCAGACGATGGTGGCTAATCACTCCACTCCGATGTGGGATCTGTACCTGGTCTACGAGGGCAAGAATCCCGACACTGGCCTGCCCATCATCAAGGCTTTTCTGAATCCGCTCATCGTTTGGATCTGGATCGGCGTCGGCATCGTTGTCTTCGGCACGGGCATCGCATTGATGCCGAATCTCACCGCTGCTCTTGCCGCGCGGCGCAACCTGGTTCCCGCGGTGGCGCACGAGCAGGCAGAGGCAGTGGGCTCGCGAGGGGGAGACTGATGAAGAAGCTCTCTCGTCCGGCAATGCGCCTCGTGCAAGCCACGCTGCTTTCGGTGATCGTGATTTTCTCCATGGGCGCTACTGATCCTGGATCGCGCTTTAACGACCTCGGCCACAAGATGATCTGCAGTTGCGGCTGCAACCAGGTGCTGCTGGAGTGCAACCACGTAGGCTGCCCCGCCTCAGACGGCATGCGGAACGAGTTAATGGCAGGCATTCAACGCGGCGACAACGACAACCTCATCCTGCAATCTTTCGTGCAGAAGTATGGCCCCACCGTTCTGGCCGCACCCAGCGCACAGGGCTTCAATCGCGTCGCATGGATCATGCCCTTCGCCGTGCTGCTCTTCGGCATGCTGGCCACCACGATGCTGGTGCGTAAGTGGAAGCTGCGGACTGTCGACATGCCCGCCATTCCCAACACACCGGCCTTCGAACGAGTGCGCGATCGCATCCGCCACGACACCGACGAATTCCAGGGAGATCCCCGTCCATGAGCACCATCGCCTGCGGAGTTCTGCTCCTCGCCATCTTCGCGTACGTCTTCTGGCCCGAGCGCCATGTTGAAGAGCAGATCGAAAAAACGCGCCTCGACTTTTTGGAGGAGCGGCGCGAAGTAGTCTACGAAAACCTGCGCGATCTCAACTTTGAATATCGCGCGGGCAAATATCCTGAAGAGGACTATGCCGCACAGCGAGCCTCGCTCGAAAACGAAGCCGCCGAAGTGCTGGCAGAGATCGATTCTCTTCGCGGCGCGCAGGCTCTCTGATTCTGAAATCACCACTCCGGTCTGAGATTTCGGCGAGCACTTCGCCCCGGGCCCGGTTCACTCTTCGCTCCATCCACCATTTAGAATCAACGGTAGATATGAAGCCCTTACGATCGCTCGCTCCCGCCATTGCGGCATTGCTCCTGCTTGCCGGCTCGCTCATCGCGCAAGCCGCGTCGCTCACTGGAACCGTCACCAATAAGACGGTCAACAAGCCCTCCGTGGGGGATGATGTCGTCCTGCTGAATCTAACGCAGGGCATGACCGAGGCTGGCCGCACCAAGACTGACGCCAAGGGAAGCTTTACCTTCAACGTGCCCGATCCGGGTCCGCACCTCATCCGCGTGGAACACATGAAGGGCTCCTACTTTAAGCAGGCCCCTCCGGGCACGCAGTCGGTCGAGATCGATGTCTACGATGTCGCCACCAAGGTGGAAGGCATCTCCACCGAGGCCGACGTCCTGCGCATCGAAGCCGACAACACCGGCCTGAAGATCACCGAGAATTACTTCGTCAAGAATCAGTCCGATCCGCCGCGTACGCAGTTCAGCGATCACGCTTACGAGATCTACCTTCCTCTCGACGCAAAGATCGAAGGGTCAGCCGCCATGGCTCCTAACGGAATGCCGGTGGCCTCATCGCCTGTGCCGCTGGAGGCAAAGGGCCACTACGCCTTCGCCTTCCCGCTGCGCCCCGGCGAGACCCGCTTTCAGCTTAGCTATTCGCTGCCGTACACCGGCAGTTACAAATTCACGCCACGCCTGGCGATGGGCGCGGAGAACCTCGCCATCATGCTGCCCAAGGGCATGACCTTTACGCCTGGCAAGGCCGGCACTTTCCAGTCGGTGAATGAGGACGTAACCGCGCAGACCTTCATCGTGAAGAATGCTGCCCCAGGCCAGTCTCTTGAGTTCACCGTCTCAGGTACGGGATCAATGCCTCGCGAGGCGCAGGGTGCGGATGGCCAGCAGGCCAGTGCCGGCAGCCCGGATGGCGCAGGGCCAACCGTAGCAGCTCCCGGATCGGCCGGCGCGGATAATCGTCCCGGCGGGGGACTCGGCGTACCCGTAGGCGGTGAGGATCCGATCAACAAGTATCGCTACTGGATTCTTGGCGGGCTTTCTGTCGTGCTGGCTGTGGCCGCGGGATTCCTGCTGCGCAAGCCTGCCACACTGCCCACTGCCCCAGGCGCCGCTCCTGTGGCCACCACAGGCCGGGTAGCATCGCCGCTAGTGCCCACCCCGGCATCGTCAGCAGACGCGACTCTAACAGCGCTCAAAGAAGAGCTGTTTACGCTGGAGACCGACAAACTCCAAGGCAAGGTTTCAGACGAAGAATATACCGAGCATAAGTCTGCACTGGAGACGCTGCTGAAGCGAGCCCTGGCCCGCAAAGGCTGAGCGGTGTTGCGCGTGGCATAGACCACGCATAGAGAATGCGTTCCCCATCGTGGCCCCGATTTTCACGGGGCCACACTTGCAGGCGAATCTTTCCCGGCGCACACTCGTCTTAGAGTATGGCTGTAGGAGCAGGCAATCATGAACGCAATGAAGACAGCATTTCTTCTTACACTAATGACCGTCGTACTGGTGCTTGTGGGCGGGCGATACGGGGGGCGCAACGGCATGATCCTTGCCTTCGCGGTTTCGCTCGGCATGAACTTCTTCAGCTATTTCTACTCTGACAAGCTGGCGCTGGCCATGTACAAGGCGCAGCCCGTCACCCGCGAGCAACTGCCACGCGCCTACGAAGTTGTCGAGCGCATGACGCAGCGCGTCGGCCTGCCCATGCCGAAGATCTATATCATCCCTACCGATTCTCCCAACGCCTTCGCCACCGGGCGCAATCCGGCGCATGCCTCTATAGCGGTCACGCAGGGCATCCTGCAACTGCTGAACGACGATGAGCTGGAAGGCGTGCTGGCGCATGAGCTGGGCCACGTTCGCAACCGCGACATTCTCACCAGTTCCATCGTTGCCTCGCTTGCCGGAGCCATCACCATGCTCTCCAGGTTCGCCTACTTCGCACAGCTCTTCGGCGGTGGGGATAGTCGCGACGACCGTCGTGGCGGCGGACTCAGCGGTCTCTTCATGATCATTCTCGCGCCCATCGCGGCTACGCTCATCCAGCTTTGGATCTCACGTACCCGCGAGTTTGAGGCAGATGCTACGGGAGCGCAGATCACCGGCAATCCCAACGCGCTGGCAAGCGCCCTGGAGAAGCTGGATATGTACTCCAAACGGATCCCCATGCAGGCTTCGCCCTCCAATGCTCACCTGTTCATCGTGGCGCCAATGCTGGGCGGGGCGAGCTTTGCCAACCTGTTCTCCACCCATCCTCCCATCGCTCAACGCATCGAGCGACTCATCGGGCGCGACTCGGTTTTGGGCACGCCCCGGGGTCCTGAGCGCGGATAATATTGGACTTGACGCTCCCAGCTAGTACAATCTCCCCTGCATGAAGACCGTTCTGCGCGCGCTCATATCGCTTTGCCTGATTGCCTGGATCGGGGCCGAACTCTTCTTCCCCATCGTGGCGGCGTTCGCCTTCGGCATGCTGGCGCCGGACACGCACACCGCGGGACGCATAGTGGGCTCGTGTCTGCGCGTGCTTCACTACGAAGGAATGGTAGCCGGCGCGCTGCTGGTTCTCTGCATCATTCTCGGGAGCCGCGTCGGCATGTTCTGCGGCCGCAAGCTCTACATCGCGCTCGTCCTCGTCGTGCTGATGCTCGCGCTTACCGCCGTCTCGCAATATGGCATCATCCCGCGCATGGAGACGTACCGCGTTGAAGCGGGCGGCGCCATTGACGCTGCGCCTCTGGACGATCCGTCGCGCGTAGCCTTCGAGCACCTGCACAGAACTTCAGAGAATGTTGAGGAGGCTGTACTCTTCCTCGGCCTCGTGCTCGTCGGCTTCCTCGCGGCCTCCGTCGAGACCGAACGCCCAGAACGCATCTGACGATCGCCTCTGCCCTTCGCTATTCGCATCGGCCACGAATGTAGCTTCCACTTTTTGACCAGAAGTGTATGAGCGGCAAGATCCGCTTGCGCTCCTGCCGGTCATTTACGGCCAGCCGCAGGGATTGCCTCGCCACTCCCTGTATCATTAGCTGTTGACCCAAAGCACTTCATTCCTTCAGGAAGACCATGAAAACTGGCATTATCGGCTTGCCCCAGGTAGGCAAGGCCTCTCTCTTCAAGATCCTCACCCGCGCCAAGGTCGAGGAAAAAGCTTTCTCGCGCGAAGCGCACATCGGCATAGCCACGGTTCCCGACGACCGCCTCCAGAAGCTCGCGGATCTCTATGACCCCAAGCGCACTATCTTCGCTACGGTCGAGTACGCCGACGTCGCCGCCATCGGCCAAGAGGCCCTCAAGGAAACTGGCCTGCTCACCAACCTGCGCAGCGTCGATGCGCTCATCCACGTACTGCGTGCCTTTGAGGACGATTCCATTCCCCACGTCGGCGAGATCGATCCGCTGCGCGACATCAAGAACGTCGAGTTCGATCTGATGGTTACCGATCTCACGCAGATCGAAAAGCGGCTGGAACGGCTGGAAAAAGATCTCAAGAAGCAGAAGACCGATGAACTGGTGAAGGAGAATGCGCTGCTGCTCCGCGCCAAGGAATCGCTGGAAAAAGAGATCCCTCTCCGCGAGATGGAAATGACCGCGGAGGAAAAGAAGTTGATCCGCGGCTTCACCTTCCTCTCGCAAAAGCCGATGCTCTACGTGCTCAACATCTCCGAGAGCACGACGCTGGGCGCTGATATCGAAGCATCCGTGGCCAAGTACAAGCTCACGGAGGTGGCCTCGCGCCCCAACGCGGGAGCAGCCGCCATCTGCGGCAAGGTTGAAGCCGAACTCGCCGAGATGGGAGACGAAGAGGCAGCCGAATTCCTCGAGGGCTACGGCCTGACCGAGAGCGGCCTGCGCCGTCTCATTCGCAAATCGTACGAACTGCTCGGGCTGATCAGCTTCTTTACCGTGGGCGAGGACGAATGCCGCGCCTGGACTGTGCCGGTCGATTCGCGCGCGCAGGACGCAGCCGGAGCCATCCACACCGACTTGCAGAAGCACTTTATCCGCGCCGAAACCATTCACTGGGACACGCTGCTCGCCGCGGGATCAGAGGCCGTCGCGCGCTCTCACGGCACTCTGCGCCTGGAAGGCAAGGACTACCTGGTACAGGATGGCGATGTCATCAATATTCGCCACAGCGGATAGCCGCGGAGATCGCCCATCGCCGTCTGCCTCGACTTAACAGAGCACGTTCCACCGACCGTTCATGTCCACTTTTAGGCTCTCTCTGATCCTCGGAACCTTCGCCGCCCTCGCCGACATATTCGGCGGGGTGGTGTTGGTTCGCGCCAACATGGAGAAGCGTTACCTGCGTTACTTCATCGCGCTGGGCGCAGGGTTCATGATGGCCGCTGCCCTGCTCGAGATGATTCCCGAGAGCTTTCGCATCTCCGCGCGGTGGGCTCCGCCACTGGTGCTAGCCGGCTATTGCATCATTCACTTCCTTGAGCACACCATCACTCCCCACTTCCACTTTGGCGAAGAGACGCACCCCGGCGAATTTCTCTCTGTCCGCACCAGCTATTCGGTCGTGGGCGGACTCGCCATGCATTCGCTCTTTGACGGCGTAGCCATCGGCTCCGGCTTTGCCCTCTCTTCCTGGCTGGGCTGGATCATCTTCCTCGCCGTATTTCTTCACAAGGTCCCCGAGGGCTTCACGGTGGCCTCCGTAATGCTCGCCAGCGGGCGCAGCCGTTCCCTGGCGCTCTGCTCAGCGGTCCTGCTGGCTGTGACCACCATTCTGGGTGTGCTGATGATCAATCTCTCGCCGTCCCTGGCGCGAATTGGCCTCCCTCTATCGGCAGGAGTGGCGATTTACGTTGCCGCCACCGACCTCGTTCCCGAGGTGAACCGCGAGCCCGGCATCCACATGGCGCTGATCTTCTTTGCCGGAGTGGCGATCTTCTTCCTGCTACGCCTGCTGGCACCCAACCTGTAGACCACTTTTGTTATGCTCCGAGAACGGAGCAGCGTATGGGACGCGTGGAAGCCTTCAGCGACGGCGTGATCGCCATCATCCTTACCATCATGGTCCTGGACCTGAAGGTGCCCCAGCAGGCCACCGTGCCCGCCCTGCTCGCCATCTGGCCCACCTTGCTGGCCTATGCACTCAGCTTTCTGGTTGTAGCCATCATGTGGGTAAACCACCACCACGAACTGCGCACGGCTAAGCGCCCGGACGCCTCCCTGCTCTGGTCAAACAACCTGCTCCTCTTCTGCATGTCGTTGATTCCATTCGTCACCCGATACCTGGGCGATAGCCATGGCGCACCTCTGGCGGTGGCGGTCTATGCGGGAGAGTTGGCTTTGTGCTGTATCGCGTTTTTCTGGCTGCAGAGCGTGCTGTGCCACCACAACCTGGGCAATGAGGCTCTGGAACGCCAGTACCGCCGCATGCAGGCAAAAGCGGCGCTCTCTATTGGCTTATATTTGCTGGCTGTGCCGCTGGCTTTCCTGTCAGTGCGACTTGCTGTGGGTATCCTGGTTTTGATACCGCTCGCCTATTTTCTGCCCGACAGGAGCCTGTTGGAGGTGTAAAAAACTCTAGGCAACGGCCCAGCGAACCGGCCCCGGAGTGCAGGGCTGTATCGGCATGGGACGGCTCCAACCGAGCCGCCACGAGATGTCGTCCGCCAGCGTCCTTGGATCGAAAGGCTTGGTAAGCACTCCCCCCACGGGGAGTGCCTCCAGCTGCTTCCGTTGTGAAGTGAGAGCCTGGGCAGTAAGAAGTAGTACAGGGATGTGCGCAGTTAGTACGTTTGACTTGAGCAGTTCGAGAGTTCCTCGACCGTCAATGTTCGGCATCTTCATATCCAGCAGAATGGCGTCCGGCTGGTCCATCGCGGCCCGCTCCAAACCTTCGGCTGCATCATGGGCCTTGATCACTTCCCATTGTGCAAACAGTTCCATACTAAGAGCGGCTACTTCTCGGATGTCATCCTCGTCATCAATGATCAGAATGCGTCTCATCCCGGACCCTCGTAAGTATTCTATAACCTGTTTGGTAATTTTTACCGCTCTGCCTGGTAGCAATTACACTCGCCGATTTTCCCGTTTCGGTCCATACAACCTTTCCTGCCGAGAACTAACACCTTTGGGGGATACGGTAAGCCGTTACCATCTGGAGCCGGATTCGACCCTCCGGTGATATGCTTACGTCGAATTTGAAAAATCGATTTAGGAGAACGAAAGTGTGGCTATTAGGAATTGACGTCGGCACCGGCGGAACGCGCGCGGTAATTGTGGATCATGAGGGAAAGGTGGTCGCCTCTGCCGCCAGCGAGCACGCGCCCTTCCGGTCGCCACAGCCCGGATGGGCGGAGCAGGACCCGGAAGACTGGTGGCGCGCCACGCAGGAGGCCATTACCGGCGCCCTGGCAGAGGCCCGCAAAGTCACCGGCAATCCCTCGCCGAATGTTGAAGCCATCGGCCTCACCGGGCAGATGCACGGCGCCGTCATGCTCGATGCTCACGGCAAGGTTCTCCGGCCCGCACTTATCTGGTGCGATCAGCGCACCGACGCCCAGTGCGACTGGTTGCACCAGCAGTTGGGCAGAGAGCACCTTATCGAACTTACCTGCAACCCGGCGCTGCCCAACTTCACTCTGACCAAGCTGCTGTGGGTGAAGGATCACGAACCGGAGATCTTCGCCAAAATCGAGCATGTTCTCTGTCCAAAGGATTACGTTCGCTACCGCCTGACCGGGACTTTCGCCATGGACGTGCAGGAAGCTTCCGGCACCCTCCTTCTGGACGTGACCAACCGGCGCTGGTCCTCAACCGTTGCCAAGACCGCGGGCATTCCGGAGTCGTGGCTGCCGCAACTCTTCGAGTCTTCTGAGGTATGCGCGCACGTAGGTGCGGCGCCTGCTGCGGGCCTCGGCCTGGTCGCGGGAACTCCGGTGGTGGCTGGCGCGGGCGATCAGGGCGCTGGAGCCGTCGGCATGGGCATCCTGATGCCCGGGTCGGTCTCGGCGACCATCGGAACCTCCGGCGTGGTCTTCGCGGCCACAGACAGCCCTGTGCGCGATCCTCAGGGCCGCCTGCACACCTTCTGCCATGCTGTACCGGGCCGCTGGCACGTGATGGGCGTAACGCAGTCGGCCGGACTATCCTTCCGCTGGTTCCGCGATACCTTCGCGGCCGGCGCAAACTACGACGACCTTACCGCCGAGGCCGCGAAGATACCCGCGGGCAGCGACGGACTGCTCTGGGCGCCCTACCTGCTGGGCGAGCGCACACCTCATCTCGATTCTCAGGCAACAGCGGCGTTTGTCGGCATTACCGCAGGACACACGCGGGCTCACTTTGTCCGAGCCGTGCTGGAAGGGGTGGCCTACTCGCTGCGCGACACCTTCACGCTCTTCGCCGAGCTAGGCATCCCCGTAAAGGGCGTACGCCTTGGCGGAGGAGGCGCGCGTGGTCCACTCTGGCGCAAGATCCAGGCCAGCGTCTACAACCACGCTTCTGAGGTTCTCGTAGCCGAGGAGGGCGGAGCTTTCGGAGCCGCGATCCTGGCGGGCGTAGGCGTCGGCGTGTGGCCAACAGCAGATGCAGCTTGCGCAATCGCACTGCAGGTGGCCGAACGCGTCGAACCCGAGGCACAAGCCGTGGCAGCCTATGAAGCCGGCTACAAGGTCTTCCGCAAGATCTACCCGGCACTGCGGAGCCTGCGCGAAAACTAGGGATACAACGGGCTCTGAAAGTAAAAGACCCGCGTCTCAAAGTGAGGCGCGGGTCTTCTTGATTTAGCGTTCGATCGAAACTACTCAGGTACCTGCCAGCCAGCCATGGTTTGCGAAAGCCTCGACTTGCCCTCGCCGCCGTCCTTCAGCACCTTGCCCATCGCCGGGAAGACCGCCTGGATCGCGTCCGACTTTGCCCAGACCGGAACATCCATCAACTTGTAGTGATAAGAGACCTGCGTTTCCGGAAAGCCGTTGACCTTGGTTGGTTCACTGGCGCTGTCGATTTGAGTCAGCACGCGGTGGCCATAGCAGAAGGCTGCTGTCGCGCGAGTGCCCGCCGCCGTCATCGCGTAACGATAGACCTGCAGTTCCTTGTCTTCCGTTCGCTCCAGCATGCCCGCATTCTTGAGCGCCTCCAGGCCCTTTGCCGTTACTGGAGCCCCCGCAACCTCTCCACCCTTCTCACTTACTTCGTAAGGAAACCGCAGACCGCCGGGGAAGAGACATTCATCGTGGGCGGCATAGTAGCTATTCAGGGCCGCTATGTAGTTTTCATTGGTGGCCGCTGTCTTCGAGGGCTGGCAACCCGACATCCACAGGAGCGAAGATGCAGCAAGGGCTACAACCGCTCCGCCGCGAATGAGTGCTGAAAATGCTTTGCTTGCTTCCATGGTCTCTCTTTCGACCTCAATCTCCGGCATTCCACTGCACCATTTGAGATGCTGGTTCAGCACAACACGGTCTCATTACTTTAACTTGAGGCGCCCTCGGTTGCATCCATTGAGGCGCACGACGCCTTCGGCTCTGCGACAGGATCCTGTCAGGGACAGAATTCAGCTATTCCACCTGCTGCTTTGCCTTGTAGCCGTCGCGGGCAATCACGTCGTATTTCATGAGGTGATGTTTCTCGTCCTGGATCTTCAGCGGCTGGCCTTCAGCGTCCACCAGCTCGACACGAAGCTTGCGATACGAGCCGTCCTGCTTTGAGTTTGAAGGCTTGTAGACAAGCTGGTACTGATTGCGGATGGTGTCATTGATGACATGGAAGATGTCGGGCATCTCGGCGGCAAAGCGCGGAAAGAACGACATGCCACCAGTCATGCGGGCGAAGGTGTTCATCTGGTTATCGGCCTGCAGGTAGTCCAGCTGCGCTATCTGACCCATGCCATGAGCGTCCGCCATGATGCGGACAGCCTGGCCCGTTCCAATCGCATAGATCGTGACATTCGGTGTGTTCTTCACCTTTTGCAGAATTTTGTCGAGCGTGATCTTGCTGAAGGTGTCCCGTCCCGATGCGATCAGGACGATATATTTGCGGCCCTCTACGCGACTCAACCGATCCAGCGCCTCGTAGAGCGCGTCGAAAAGATTGGTCTCGTTGAAGCCGGGAATCTGCAGCGAGTTCAGCGCGTTGAAAATCTGCCGCTTATCCTGCGTAAAGTCCGTCAGGATCTGCGTGCGCATGTCATACGTCATTACCGCCACGTAGTCTTCCGGCTTCAGCTGGTCCGCAAAGGTATAGGCGGCATTCCGCATGTCATAGACGAAGTAGTAGCTGTTGTGGGCAAACTCGCACAGCAGCACCGCGGTGATGGGCGCCTGGGTACGCTGAAATGAGATCAGCGGCTGCACCACGCCATCCTCATATACGCGGAAATTCTCCTGCGTCAGGTTGGGCACAAACTGGTGAGTCTTCTGCAGAATTACGCTTACATCGACGGTCACCACGGGCACATCGACGTGCAGGGAGTAGGTTCCCATCCCCGGAGGATTCCTTACCTTTGGCTCAGTGGGCGCGGGAGGCAGGTCGGCAGTCTTCTTCTTGGGCAGGGCGATCGAACCGGCGTCACCACCGGGTCCGCCTGCCTCCGGATTCGCCTGGTCATCCGGCTGCTGCTGCTGCTGCGGCTGCTGGCCGGCCGGTGCGTTCTGTGCGAAGGCTGCACCCGTGAAGAGCGTGGCAGCGCTCACTGCGGCCATAAGCAGGACCACCAGCAGGGCAGGCTGTGAAGGGCGAAGTGTCCAGTGAATGCAGCGGATGATCCGTGTCATAAACAACCCCAGAAGTGTATGTTGCGTGATGCACTATGCGGCAGCCGCGCTAACCGCTAATCTGTAGACGTGCGAAACCGTATTAAGGGAACATTTCGACTTCTTCTGGCTGCCGGCCTCGTCAGTTGCACAGGCTTGCTGGCGCAGACGCAGTCTGCCCTGCCACCCTCCAACGCGGGCTTTTATCCCCTTGACCAGGTTCACCGTGGTCTGCGAGGAGTAGCCTACACGGTTTTCGAGGGCGTGCAACCGGAAGCAATGGATGTCGAGATCCTCGGGGTACTGAACGGCGCCCTGGGACCACACCAGGATCTGATACTGGCACGGCTCAAGGGCACCAAACCAGAGTACACCGGCGTAGTAGCAGGAATGAGCGGAAGCCCTGTTTATGCAGAGGGTAAGCTGCTGGGAGCCATCTCGTATCGCATCGGCGAGTTCAGCAAGGAGCCCATTTGCGGCATCACGCCGATAGCCCAGATGCTGGAGGTGCGCGACGCTTCCCGCCCGGCGCAGCAGATGGCCTCCACCACCGTCGCCGCCTCCCAGGGCTTCGTGCCGATTGAGACGTCGCTGGTTCTATCGGGCTTCAATGCCGAAGCCGTCAAGCTTTGGCAGGATCACTTCGCCGGAACCAGCCTGATGCCTCTTGCCGGGGTCGGCGGAGGCGCCTCCAACCAGCCCCAGCCTGAGCCCATCATTCCCGGCTCAGCCATCAGCGCGCAGCTCGTCCGCGGCGACCTGCAGATCGCTGCCACCTGCACCGTCACCTACGTGGATGCAAAGCAGCTGCTGGCATGCGGCCATCCCATCACCCAATACGGCCTGGTCTCCATCCCTATGACCAAGGCCCTCGTCCTCGCCACCTTGCCCTCCCCTATGAACGCCTTCAAAATCGTCAACACGACGGAGACGGTGGGCTCGTTTACCGAGGACCGCCACTCCGCGATCCGTGGAGCATTCGATCAACCGGCCCGCATGGTGCCCGTCGCGGTCACGTTGCACGGCAGCGTCAAGCCGCAAGTCCTCCACTTTGAAGTCATCGACCAGCCGCAGATCACCCCCACCGCCGTCCTGGTCTGCATCTACCAGGCGCTGCAGGATTCCAACAGCGTTGGTGGCGACACCAGCTTCCACATCCGCGGAAACATCGATGTCGAGGGCTTCGCGCCGATCCCGCTCGATAACTGGGTCGCCCCCGCGGAAACCCAGGCTGCCAATCTCAGCGCGGCCCTGATGGTTGGAGAGCGATTCTCCCGTATCTACAGCAACTCCACCCGGCTGGCGACCATTCGCAGCGTCAACCTGGATGTAGAGGCCGTTCCGGAGCGCAGAACGATGCAGTTGGAAGGCGCGCGCACTTCGATGACCGACGTCCACGCGGGTGAAACAATCACCGTGGAGGCGACGGTTCGCCCATACCATGGCTCTGCGAAGAATCTGCGCATCCCGGTCACGCTGCCGGCGTCGCTGCCCAGTGGCCCTCTGCGCCTGCTAGTGAGCGACGGAGCCGCTCTTGATCGCGTCACCCAGCCTCCCCGTCCCGGCGGTAAGCCATTGGATCTAAACGCCACCATTGCCCAGATGAACGGCCTGCGCGCCAACGACCGCGTCTACGTTACGCTGCTCGCCCCATCCGCTCAAGCGGCGATTGAGGGACGCACCCTGCCCGAACTCCCCATCTCCATGGCCAACGTCCTCGAGCCGCTCAGAAACTCCCAGGAAATGACCCTCAACGGAGAATCGGCGATTCCGGTAACATCAATAGGAGTCGACGCCGTGCTAATGGGCCTGCAAGTTATTTCTTTGCGCATTGATTAGTTAGGCACCGTCGTCTTGCTGTAAGGTTACGGCAAGTCCTCCGATTTGCCTGACTGAACAATTCATTTGAGGGGCTGGAAAAACTGAATGGGTTCGATAAACGGATACGCTGCGCACGCTGCAGGCGCTGAACTACTGCCGTATAAATATGCACCCGGCACTCTGAAGCCGACCGACGTCGAGATTCAGATCTCCCACTGCGGCATCTGCCACAGCGATATTCACCTTATTAACAATGACTGGGGAATCAGCGAGTTTCCTTTTATCCCCGGCCACGAGATCGTAGGCAAAATCTCCGCCGTGGGCTCCGAAGTAACCACCCTCTCAATGGGACAGCGCGTGGGCCTGGGCTGGCAATCGAACAGCTGCGGCGTATGCGAGTGGTGCCTGCAGGGCAAAGAAAATCTCTGCGCGCAAAGCCAGGGAACGGCCGTGCACCGCAATGGCGGCTATGCCGATGCAGTTCGCGCCAATGCCCGCTTCGTCATTCCTATTCCGGAGAAGCTTGAGAGCGAAAATGCCGCTCCACTGCTCTGCGGCGGCATCACCGTCTATAACCCCATTCGCACCCACGGAGTGAATCCTTCCTCACGCGTAGGCGTTGTGGGCATCGGCGGACTGGGCCACCTGGCAGTGCAATTTGCGCGCGCATTCGGAGCCGAGGTTACCGCCTTCTCCACCTCCGCCTCAAAGGAAGCAGAAGCGCGTGTCGCTCGGTGCGCATAACTTCGTGAATACTCGTGAAACCAAGGCTCTCAAGGCTCTGGCAGGTTCCTTCGACTTCATCATCTCGACGGTCAATGCGGAACAAGACTGGTCGGCCTACCTTGCCGGACTGCGCCCGATGGGAACTCTCTGCTTCGTCGGCGTTCCTGACAAGCCCGCAACCCTGCCCCTCTTCCCCTTGATCGCAGGACAGAAGAGCATCACCGGCAGCCCCATCGGAAGTCCGCTACAGATACGAGAGATGCTCGATGTCGCAGCACGTCATGGCGTTCAGGCCAAGACCGAGCGCTTTGCCATGGCGAAGGTGAACGATGCGATCGCCCGCGTGAAGAAGAACCAGGTCCGCTACCGCGCCGTGCTAGCGAACTAGCAACCAGCGCTTCAAAAAACGGGTCGCGGCATCCATGTCGCGGCCCGTTTTCATTCGATCCCGTCGTCCATTGCCTCGTCAGGAAGATTGCTCTAGTAGACTCGAATGAGCATGATGCGACGCTTCCACTTCCCCGCCCTCCTCCTCGTCACTACTGCTCTCGCTATGCCCGCGGCGACTCTCGCGCAGGGCACCCGGCAATGGACCCAGTCGCGCTTCGACGAATTTCAGAAAGGCACACCGCAGTCCGTGGTCATTCGCAGCGACGGATTCCTTGAAGCGGGCAGCGAAGAGCGCGAGGTCCTGATGACGCCTTCTACCTACGTCTGGTCGATCAGCTCAGACCACGCAGGGAATGCCTACCTCGGAACAGGTGCGCCGGCAGCGGTGCTCAAGGTCGACCTCGAAGGCAAATCCACTACCCTCTTCGAAACGAAAGATCTGTCTGTCCAGTCGGTGCGCGCAGGCCCCGATGGAGCAGTGTACGCAGCCACCTTGCCCAAGGGCAAAATCTATCGTCTCGACCCCGCGCACGCCAAAGCCGGCGCACCCGAGAATGACGACACCGCCAAGGTGGTCTTTGACCCGGAGACTACCGAGGAGAAGCCTCGATACATCTGGGACATGGCCTTCGATGCGCAAGGCCGTCTCTACATCGCAGCCGGCGGTCCGGGCGCGATCTATCGCTGGGATCCGGCGAAACCCACCACCAAGGCTGAGCTGTTTTTCTCCAGCGATGAGCCGCACATTCGCTGCCTGGCATTCGCCCCCGATGGCACCCTGATTGCCGGATCGGACGGCAGCGGACTCATCTACCGCATCGACAAAGCGGGCAAGGCTTTCGTGCTGTATGACGCGCCACGCCGCGAGATCACCGCACTGGCCGTGACTGCTGCGGGCACCGTGTATGCGGCCAACGTGGGTGACAAGAGTCGCAATCCCCTGCCGCCGCTGCCGGTTCAGGGCATCACAACGGTGAACACCACGATCACGATCGTGCAGCCGGGATCGATCCAGACATTCAACGGCAACACGGTCATTCCCGATGGCACTGAGGTCTTCGAAATCCCCGCCACAGGAGCGCCGCACAGCTTCTGGTCGAGCCGCGACGACATCGTCTATTCACTGCGCTCTACGCCCGAAGGACTGCTGGCCGCTACCGGGAACCGTGGCCGAATCTACCGTATTGAGTCGGCGGGCAAATACGCCGACATTGCACACCTCAAGGCTGGGCAGGCCGCGGGCTTCGCCGACGCACCCGGCGGCTTCTATGTCGCCACCAGCAACACCGGCAAACTCTACCGCATGAATACCGCTTCCGCTCCCGAGGGCGATTACCTCAGCGACGTCTACGACGCGGGATTGTTCTCACGCTGGGGCCGCGCAGAAGTGGAGGAAGCAACACCGGCTAAATTCGACCTCTACGCCCACAGCGGAAACCTTGAGAATCCAGAGCGTAATTGGAGTCCGTGGCTGAAGGTCGCGATGGATCAGCCCACACTCGGTGTGCCGGCGGCGCGCTTTGTGCAGTGGAAGGCAGTGCTGCGTCCCGGCGCTCGCATCGGGGGAGTCACGCTGAATTATCTCCCCGTGAATGTCGCGCCCGCGGTAGACGAAATTGTGGTGCAGCAGGGAGCGCGCGTCAATCCGCAATCGCTGCCACAGCCCCCGACTACCGTCTCCATTACCTTCCCCTCGGCGCAAAACAATAGCATCAACTTTCCCTCCGACCCGGGCACCGCGGCACTGACCGCGATGAAGGATCGCACTGCCATCACTGCGCGCTGGTCGGCACACGATGACAACGGCGACGAACTGAGCTTCGATATTTACTATCGCGGTGACGATGAGCAACCGTGGCTGTTACTAAAGCGCAACGTGACGGATCGCTATCTCTCATTTGATACAGCCACTGTGCCAGATGGCGCATACCGCATCAAGATTGTGGCCAGCGATGCACCCTCGCACACTCCCGGCGAAGCGATGCAGGGCGAACGTATCAGCGACCGATTTCTGGTCGATACCGCACCTCCGATTCTATCCGGCCTGACTGCGAAGCTGGAGGGCTCAGTCATCCACGCCACGATGGAAGCCGCCGACAACGCCACGCCGATCGCGCGAGCGGAGTACTCTGTTGACGCGGGGCCGTGGCAATATCTGGAGCCCGTGGGTGCTCTGTCTGACTCGCTGCACGAGCACTATGATTTCCGCGCGCCGCTGCCAACCGACGAGAAGTCTGCGCCTGCTGCTCGCGAACACATCCTCACCGTCCGCGTCTATGACCGGCGCGATAATGGTTCGTCGGCAAAGATCGTGGTGCGCTAGTGCGCTTTGAACTCTTCATTGCGGCGCGGTACCTGCGAGCCAAGCGGCGACAGGCGGTCGTGGGCATCATCACCACGATCTCAATTGCCGGCGTCGCTGCCGGAGTCGCATCGCTGATCGTCGCGCTGGCCATCACCAACGGGATGCGCCGCGATCTGCAGGATCGCCTGCTCGGCTCCGCCGCGCACGTCGAACTGATGCGCGTCCAGAGTGATGGCATCCGTGACTGGCGCTCACTCACCGCGCGCCTGCGTCAATTGCAACACGTAACCGCCGCCGCTCCCGGCCTCTACGGCCAGGTGCTGGTATCGCGCGGCGCTCGCTCCGGCGGCGCGCAGATCAAGGGCATTCTTCCGGCGCAGGAACGCACCGTCAGCGATCTTCTCGACAAGGTCACCATGGGCAGCGTCGCTCCGCTTGAAGAAGTAAACGAGTCACCGGCAGACGCGAACGACGCACCCACCAACCGGCCAGAGCCTCCGCTGCTGATTGGCTACGATCTCGCCGACACTCTCGATGCCAAGGTCGGCTCCTCTGTCATGGTGACCAGCCCGCAAGGCGAATTGACGCCGCTCGGCATCGTTCCTAAGTATCAGCGTTTCCGCGTTGCGGGGATCTTCCACTCCGGCTTCTACCAGTACGACTCGGGCATGGCATTTCTGCGTTTGCGCGATGCCCAGGCACTCTTCGGAGAGCCGGACCTGGTCTCTGTGATTTCCTTCAAAGTGGATGACATGTATCACGCCGACCGCGTGGGCACCGAGATCGAGTCTGCCGCCGGGCCCGGTTTCCTGACCACCAACTGGATGGAGCAGAATCGCGAACTCTTCCGCGCCCTGCGCCTGGAGCAGATCGTCACCTTCATCGTGATTGGCCTTATCGTTTGCGTGGCCGCACTGAACATTCTTATCGCGCTCACCATGATGGTGATGGAGAAGACACGCGATATCGCGGTCATGATGTCCTTCGGAGTGCAACCGGCTCAGGTTCGCCGCATCTTCCTGATGCAGGGTTTTCTTATCAGCGTGCTGGGCACGCTGATCGGGCTGGCGCTGGGCTATGCCCTGGCATGGATTGGCGGCCACTACCGCTTCATCCATCTCTCGGCGGAAGTTTACTCGATCGACTATCTTCCCTTCGCGCCACGCTGGATCGATGGTTTGATTGTGGCTACAGTGTCCCTGGGCATTTCGCTGCTGGCCACCCTTTATCCCTCTGCATCCGCCGCGAGGGTGCTCCCTGCCGAGGCGCTGCGCTACGAATAAACGCGCGAATTTTCGCTCCTAAGTGCCCTTTTCGATGTCAATAAGTGAGGTTTTTGCGCGCTATAAGTGCGCGAAATTGGCCCATTTTCGCGCGATTTTGAACCTCCCTGGGTTCCCGAGTGTGCACTGTTGGGCAAACCCCTGGTGACTACTGTTGTAGCGACTTCCGCGCTGCGAGATGATAGATGTAGTCATGGAGAGTTTCCCCGTCGAATCGCCACTTCAAGCCGACCCGCAGCATGGTGGCCCCACCTTGTCCGGTTTGTCGGGAAGCGGAGCGGAACGATCGGAAGCGCGTATTTCGCTGGTGCGGGTGGTCAGCCTGCGCAAGGAATATCTAACCGGCCGCGGGAAACTTGTTCTATTTGATGGGGTTAGCTTTGAGGTCCACTCCGGCGACCTGATGGCAATTGTCGGGCAATCCGGCACCGGAAAAAGCACACTTTTGCACATGCTGGGAGCGCTTGATAGGCCCTCTGGCGGTGACGTATACTGCGCCTCAAATCAACTTTCATCGTTGTCGGCCACGCAGGCAGCGATTTTTCGCAACCGCGAGATTGGCTACGTCTGGCAATTTCACTACCTTTTGCCCGAATTTACGGCAATTGAGAACGTAGCTATGCCTCTTTTAGCCCGGGGCGAGCGGAAGGCGGCCGCCTTCAGAAGTGCGGAGAAGTGGTTGGCTGAAGTGGACCTGCAGGATCGGGCAAGTCACCGCGCAGGAGAGCTTTCCGGCGGCGAACAGCAGCGTGTTTCGCTGGCCCGGGCGTTGGTCACCGAACCGAAGCTGCTTCTGGCCGACGAGCCTACCGGCGATCTGGACGGACAGACCGCAGACACCGTCTTCAGCCTCATCGAGCGTCTGCACCATAGTCACGGATTGACCTCCGTGCTGGTCACTCACAATCTTGCCCTGGCTCGACGCTGTTCCAGGGTTTTGCGTCTGGACAAGGGGCAGGTAGAGGAAGTCACTCCGTCAACCGTTTGAGGCGGAGCAAATCGTACTTTGAACCGTTTTTGTTCGAACTGCGTCTTAAGTAGACAAAAGGATGCAGGGCAGGCAGGTTGGGAGACAGTCCGAACATGGAGTGCCTTCTCCATGGACAGAGACCCGGGAGCGCTGATTCAGGCGACCGGTAACCAGCCTAAAGAGTCTCTTTTGAGCGAAGTAGCCGGGTCGCGGAGAGACGGAAGAGCAATGAAGTCTACGCTGCTGGAGGCGTTTTCGCAGGGAATTTCCGGCGGGAATGGATGGCAGAGCAGGCTTGGTGTGAAGGGGGAACATGTTCGAACGGTATACAGAAAAGGCACGTCGCGTAATTTTCTTCGCGAGGTATGAGGCCAGCCAGTTTGGCTCCCCGTACATTGAGACCGAGCATTTGCTGCTTGGTCTTCTGCGCGAGGACAAGGCGCTGACCAACCGCTTTCTCCGCTCCCATGCTTCGGTTGAATCCATTCGCAAGCAGATTGAGGGTCACACGACGATTCGCGAGAAGGTGTCGACATCCGTCGATCTGCCTCTCTCGAATGAGTGCAAGCGTGTGCTCGCATATGCGGCGGAGGAAGCCGAGCGTCTCTCTCACAAACACATTGGTACAGAACATCTGCTGTTGGGCTTGCTGCGCGAGGAAAAATGCTTTGCCGCGGAGATTCTGCATGAGCGCGGGCTGAAGTTGCTGGCAATTCGCGAAGAACTGGCACGGGCGACGCAGGAGAAAGCCCCGCCCTCAGCGAGGAGTCGTGAGTCCAGTTTGCTGGCCGAGTTTTCCCGCGATCTGACCCAGTCGGCTATGGATAACCAGCTTGATCCACTGGTTGGACGCGATCTTGAACTCGAGCGCGTGATCCAGATTCTCTGCCGCCGCACGAAGAACAATCCAGTACTCATTGGCGAGCCGGGCGTTGGCAAGACGGCGATCGTCGAAGGACTGGCACAGAAGATCGCTGACGGCGAAGTGCCCAGCTTCCTTGCGGACAAGCGAGTGCTGGCCCTGGACTTGTCGTTGATCGTGGCCGGAACAAAGTATCGCGGTCAGTTTGAAGAGCGGCTGAAGACCATCATGAAGGAGTTGATGGAGAACCAGAATTCCATCATCTTCATCGATGAATTGCACACGCTAGTGGGTGCGGGATCGGCGGAAGGTTCGCTGGACGCAGCCAACATCCTGAAGCCTGCGCTTTCTCGCGGTGAGATCCAGTGCATCGGCGCCACCACGCCGGCCGAGTACCGCAAGTCGATCGAGAAAGATCGCTCGCTTGAACGCCGCTTCCAGGCGGTAAAGGTTCCTCCGCCAAACGAGGAAGACGCCATCAGCATCATCATGGGTATCAAGGACCGCTACGAGAAGTTCCACGCGGTCAGCTATACCGATGACTCGATCATCTTCGCGGTATCGCACTCGAATCGCTATATTCCGGATCGTTTTCTGCCGGACAAGGCGATCGATTTGATCGACGAAGCGGGAGCACGCGTGAAGCTGCGCCAGACTTCCCTGCCCGAGGAGATCACCGAGGTGCAGAAGCGCATCAAGTTCATCGTTCACCGCATGGAGAACGCCATCGCGAACCATGAATTCGAGAAGGCGCGCTTCTACTCCGACGAGGAACGCAAGGAACGCGAAAATCTGCGGGCCCTGCGCGACAAGTATCATCTCGATGACTCGACGGCAGGCATCGTTGGCCGCGAGGACATCGAAGATGTGGTGAGCCGCTGGACCGGCGTGCCAATCACGTCGATCAAGGAAGAAGAGACCCAGAAGCTGCTGCGCGTGGAAGAAGAGCTGCACAGGCGCGTTATCTCGCAGGACAAGGCGATCTCGGCGCTGGCACGGGCGATCCGCCGTTCGCGCGCAGGCCTGAAGTCGCCGAACCGGCCGATCGGTTCGTTCCTCTTCCTGGGACCGACCGGCGTGGGCAAGACGGAGATGGCGCGCACCCTGGCGCAATTCCTCTTCGGCAGCGAGAAGGCGCTGATCCGCTTCGATATGTCGGAGTTCATGGAGAAGCACTCGGTCTCGAAGCTGATCGGTTCGCCTCCGGGCTACGTGGGCTACGAGGAAGGTGGACAGCTCACCGAACGCGTGAAGCGGTCGCCTTACTCCGTCGTGCTGCTGGATGAAATCGAGAAGGCGCATCCGGATGTCTTCAACATCCTGCTGCAGGTTTTTGAAGACGGCCAGCTTACCGACGGGCTGGGCAACACGGTCGACTTCAAGAACACGATCATCATCATGACGTCGAACATCGGCGCGCGGCACCTGCAGAAGAAGCAGGGGCTCGGCTTCCAGTCCGATCGGGAAGACCTGGTGATGGACAAGATGGAGGAGCTGGTCAAGAACGAGGTGAAGAGAACCTTCAACCCCGAGTTCCTCAACCGCCTGGATGAAGTCATCATCTTCCTGTCGCTGTCGGATGCGGACCTGATCCAGATTCTCGAGCTGCTGGTACAGCAGCTGAACAGCAACCTGATGCAGAAGGCGATCACGATTTCGGTGACCGACGAAGCCAAGAAGTGGATTCTGGAGAAGACGCTGGTCGACCGCACCTACGGGGCACGTCCGCTGCGCCGCGCACTGCAGCGCTACGTCGAAGATCCGCTCTCAGAGGCACTGATCGCCGGCGGAATCACCGAGCGTCCGGCGTTCCTCGAGGTGTACCTGGAAAACAACCAGCTCTTCTACCGCTCTGTCAGCAGCGTGGGCGAAGAGACCAAGTCAGTCGGGACTCTGCTTTTCAGCAACTAGCAGTAGACCCTATAACGCAAAGGCCCTGTCCGCGGACCGGGCCTTTGTTTTTCCAGCTCAATAAGCCTGCTAGACCATATCTCCAACGCGCTTTGCAGCATTCTGCGCTGCCTTCTGCGCGGAGCTGACAAGATCGTCCACAACATCGCGTCCGCGATTCACTACATCGCCGGCTCGATCGCTAAGGTCTCCGCCCACATCCTTAACGTAGTCCGTCACGTAATCAGTAGCGCCGTCCAATTTCCGCTTCAAATGCTTGCGCGTCTTCGCTCCAGATTGTGGAGCGCAGATGAGCGCCACGGCGGCGCCGGCCAGAACTCCTACGGTAAAAGCCGCCCAAAACTTAGCTGTATCCATGATTGCTCCTTAACTGCGATTGTCGCTGGGACTGCACTGGTTGAGATGTCGATTCCCGCTCGTCGGGATGGAAGCTTTTCAGGAAATCTTCATCTGGCTGCCATACTCTTGCATCGTACTGATCCGGACCAACCGATGTACATTGGACGGGAAGAGTTTTGAAACTATATCGGGGCTGGACACTGTGAATGAGGGACTACTGTTTTGAATGAGTTACGGCGGAAGAGGGCGCACGGAGCCGGAATGTCTGTGGTGAAAGATCGCTCATGGATGCTGACGGCAGTCCTGCTGGCTGTGTCTGGCATTGTAGCCAGCGGGCAGGCGGTAGCGCCGGAGCAGAACCCCACGGCCGCCGCTCCCGTTGTGATCACGCTGGACGAGGCAATCCACCGTGCCCAATTGAATGATCCCACCTACGCCAGTGCGGTTGCTGATCAGGGAAGTGTAGCGCTCGACCGCTCGATCGCGCTGGCGGCGCTGCTGCCGAATGTCGTATACCACAACCAATATCTGTACACGCAGCCCAACGGCGCCATCAATTCGGCGGAACGGCCGGGCCTGCAACAGACTCCGAAATTTATCGCCAACAACGCTGTTCGCGAATACATGAGCCAGGGCCAGGTGAATGAGGTGATCGGGCTGGATCAAGTGGCCGCCTACCGACGCGCAGGTGCGCTCTCAGCGCAGTCGCAGGCGGAGCGGGAGATCGCCCGCCGAGGATTGATCGTATCGGTGGTGAATGCGTATTACGCCTTGCTTGCGTCCGACCAGAGGCTGAAGGTGGCTAGCCGATCTGCAATTGAGACGCAAGATTTTCACTCGCTATCAAAGCAACTTGAAGCGGGAGGCGAAGTGGCGCACGCGGATGTGGTGAAGGCCAGTCTGCAGCAGCAGCAACGAGAGCGTGACCAGGCGGACGCAACTCTGGCGCGCACAAGGGCGCGTCTCGATCTTGGAGTGCTGCTGTTCGCCGATCCTCGGACTCCGTACACGCTGGCATGACGACACGGCGATCTCCTCCGGCTCCGCCTTACGCGCGGAGGTTGAGGCCGCGGCCGCAAAAAACAATCCAGAGCTTTGAAGGGCGCGATGGCCGCGGTCCAGGCCGCCGATCAGGATGTGACTTATCGCCAGGCGGGTTACCTGCCAAGTCTCGCGCTCAACTACACCTACGGCATCGACGCTCCCCAGTTTGCGGTGAATGGCTCGGAGGGAAGTTCGGAATCTTGGCTACTCCGCGAGCGTCACGCTCGACATTCCCGTGTGGGACTGGCTGGCCACGCACGATCGGGTGAAGCAGAGCGAATTGCGGCGGATGGCGGCAAGGACTGCGTTGAACTACACGCAGCGCAGATTGATGGCGCAGCTGGAAGAATTCTATGCCGAGACGCACACAGCAAGCGACGCTCTCACATCTCTGGAAAAGAGTGTGGACGACGGCGCGCGAGAGTCTTCGCCTCACCAAGCTTCGTTACAGGGCTGGAGAGGCCACAGTATTCGAAGTTGTCGATGCACAGAACACGTTGACTGGAGTTGAGACATCGGAGGCTGATGGCATTGTGCGCTACAGACTGGCGTTGGCCAATCTGCAGACCCTAACCGGGAATATGCCGTAAATGAGAGTGACGTCTACCCGATGAGGAGATGTCGGAGTGAGAAAGTCCACGGCACATGCGCTCGTTCCTGGCAGTAGCCTGTCCCTGTACCTTTGCCGCGCTGCAAGGTCGTCAGATAACGCGTTCGCCCGCGGTCAATGTCGAAGCGACGACAGCGAAGGTTCAGACGATTTCTGAGCACATCCGAACGGACGCTGTGCTTTTTCCACTTGCCCAGGCGGCGATCGCGCCCAGGATTAGTTCGCCCGTGAAGAGATTCCTGGTGCAGCGAGGCGCGCATGTAAAGGCGGGCCAACTGCTGGCAGAGTTGGAGAATAAAGATCTGGCGGCTGCATCCATGGACAACCGCGGCGGTTACGATCAGGCAAAGGCCGCGTACCAGACGGCAACTAAGGCGCAGGTGCCGGAGGATCTTCAGAAGGCGCAACTGGATGTAGAGCTGGCAAAGGCGAATCTGGACGTGGCGCAAAAAATGTTTGATAGTCGACAAGTCCTTTTCGCCCAGGGCGCCCTGCCGGGACGCGATCTTGATGCCGCAAGAGCAGCACTCGTTCAGGCGAAGGATGCGAACGACATTGCGGTCCGTCATCTGGAGTCGCTGCAATCTGTGAGCCATGCTGCCGCGTTGCAGTCAGCAAAGGGTCAACTCGATTCAGCCGAAGGGAAATACCTTGGAGCCGAGGCACAATTGAGTTACTCCGAAATCCGCTCTCCTATCGATGGAGTGGTGACGGAGCGGCCGCTCTATCCTGGAGAGACTGCTGCCGCAGGCACTCCGCTCATAACCGTAATGGATACCTCGGCGTTCCTCGCAAAACTGCATCTGCCGCAGGCTCAAGCGCAACGATTGAAAGTGGGGGCGCAGGCGGAGATAAAAGTAGCAGGAGTTGATGAGCCTATACACGCCAAAGTGACTCTCATTAGCCCAGCACTGGATCCGGGAGCACCACGCTCGAAGTCTGGGTTCGAGTTGAAAATCCGAAAGGAGATCTCAAGCCAGGGACGCCGGCGCGGGTAGCGATCGTCGGCAACACACTTAAAGACGCACTGATCGTTCCCTCCCTGTCTCTAATAACGGATAGCGCTGGGTCGAAGAAAGTGATGCTGGTTCAGGAGGGTGTGCGCAAAAGCCCAAACGGTCGAAATTGGGATCGAAGACGAAGGGATGGTGCAGATCCTGAGCGGACTGAAATCAGGCGATCAGGTGGTGACCACGGGAGCCTACGCGCTCGACGATGGATCGAAAGTTAAGGTCGTTTCTTCTTCAGAGATGGAAAAGGATGCGGGGGGAAAGCAGAAGCCGGAGGCGCACAGTAAATGTGCGTCTTCGGCCAACGTGATACGGGTGGCCGCCAAATAAGCCGAGCCCTCCTCTCTTCTGGGTTGTGCAACATAAACGGACGATTTTCTTTTTCACGATCACGCTGGCAATGGCGGGAGTCTATCTCGCGTACAAGGTGCCGATTTCGGTTTTCCCGAGACAAATTTTCCGCGCGTCGTCATCGGCATAGACAACGGCGTGATGCCGGTGGAGCAGATGCAGGTCACGGTCACCAAACCGATCGAGGATGCAATCAATAGCGTGCCGGGACTGGAGACAGTGCGTTCCACCACGAGTCGCGGTTCTGCCGAAGTGAGCCTCTTCTTCAACTGGAATGTTGACATGTTCGACACGCTGCAATTGGTGGATGCGGCAGTCTCCAAGGTGCAGCAGTCACTACCCGCGACGGTTCACATCACTACGAATCGGCTCACCTTCGCGACGTTTCCGATTCTTGGATACAGCCTAACCTCAGACACGGTTTCGCAGACTCGGTTGTGGGAGATTGCGACCTACGATCTGCGGCCTCCTCTGAATCGGCTTGCTGGCGTCAGCACTGTCATCGTGCAGGGAGGCAAGGTCCCGGAGGTTCACGTAATTCCGAACCCGGCCAAACTGATGGCGAGCGGGGTGACAGTCACCGATCTGCTGGATGCGATCCGCCGCACGAACATGATTGACTCGCCCGGGCTGTACGAAGCGAATCATGAACTCATTCTAGGCCTGGTCGGCGCGCAGGTGCATAACGCGGACGAACTGGCGCAGGTTGTCGTGAAGACGACTGCGGCCGGCGTTCCGGTGCGCATCGGCGATGTGGCAGAGGTGACCGCAGCGACGATGCCCGTCTATAAAATTGTCACCGCCGAGGGTAAGCCTGCCGTACTGTTGAACATTGCACGTCAGCCCTCAAGCAACACGGTCGCGGTAGCGGACGAAGTCTCCGTCGAAGTGGAGCGGCTCAGGAAGAACCTGCCCGCTGGCGTAGAGTTCCGCCCCTTCTACGATCAGTCCACCCTGGTTCGCGAGAGTATCGCAAGCGTGCGGGACGCCATTCTGATCGGTATTCTGCTCGCCACCGTCATTATTGTTTTCTTCCTGCGCGACTGGACTTCGTCGCTGGTTGCGGGCTTGGTCATTCCGGTCACTATCCTCGTGACGTTCGTCTTTCTTAAACTGACCGGGCAAAGCTTCAACCTGATGACGCTCGGCGGATTGGCTGCCGCTGTTGGTCTCGTGATCGACGACGCAATCGTAGTCGTGGAAAACATCGTGCTCCATCGTGACGCAGGCGAATCCCGCATCGAAGCTGTGCGCAAGGCTCTGCATGAGATCACGATTCCGTTGGTTGGCTCGACCATTACGCCCATCGTCGTCTTCCTGCCGCTGGTTGCGGTCACTGGAGTTACCGGCACTTTTTTTCGCGCGCTCGCCATCACGATGACATTTGCGCTGCTGACCTCGCTGCTGCTGGCGCTTACCTGGACGCCCAGCCTGAGCCTGGTGCTGCTGCGCCGCGGTACTCATGAAGACGACACTCCTTCCGCGCCTTCAACCAAAGGCCGCGCTAGCGACGATAAAGAAGAATTGCTGAAGCTGATGCGTCAGCCGGAGAAGCAGACTGGCTTCATGAAGCGGATCCTCGAGTGGCATGCCGCCGCGCTGTCATGGGCTATCGCCAAGCCGTTGGCGCTCGGCATCGCCTGCCTGGTGCTCATCGTGGGCACGTATTTCGCTTACCACGCGCTGGGGTCTGACCTGTTACCCGAGATGGATGAAGGTGGCTTCATTCTCGATTACCTGAGCCCCGCGGGTACATCGCTCACGGAGACGGATCGCATGCTGCGGCACGTTGAGAGAATCCTGCGCGCCACTCCCGAAGTGGAAAGCATCTCTCGACGTACCGGCCTGCAGATGGGCCTGGCGGCCGTGACTGAAGCAAACCGTGGTGACTTCACGGTGAAGCTGAAGTCGAAACGCGATCGTGGCATCGACGAAGTCATTTCAGATGTACGCGGCAAGGTGAAGGCTGCCGAACCGGCGCTGGATATAGAGTTCGTCCAGATTCTGCAGGACATGATCGGAGACCTATCCAACGCTCCTGAACCGATCCAGATCAAGTTGTCGTCGGGCAATGCCGAGCTACTGAATACGCTTGCGCCGCGAATCGCATCCACCATTAGCAAGCAGGCGGGCGTGGTCGACGTGCTGAACGGGGTAGACAATACCATCAGCGGTCCTGCCACCAGCTTCCAGGTAAATCCCGCTGTTGCGGGCCGGCTCGGCTTTACTCCCGATGAAGTCGCGACGGACGCGGCAGCAATCATTGGAGGCGCCGAGGCTGCGACTCCCATCATCCAGAACGGCCGTCCCTACACTGTGCGCGTACGCTACGACGATAGCCACCGCAGCTCTCTGGATGCGATTCAGAACACGGTAATCAACTCCACGAGCGGCCGCACCGCGACGCTGGGCACAGTTGCACAAGTGGAGCAACTGCCGCCGCAGAACGAGATCTATCGTGAGAATCTGGTTCGTACGGTGCTGGTCACGGGAAGGCTGGAGGGCTCCGATCTCGGCTCGTCGATCCAGCGAGTTCAACAATCGGTGAGGGATATGCACCTGCCGGCCGCAGTCCGAGTGGTGTACGGCGGCACCTATGAAGAACAGCAGAAGTCCTTCCGCGAGTTGCTGCAGGTGCTGGTGCTAGCCCTGATCCTCGTCTTTGGCGTGTTGCTGGCGGAGTTTCGCAACTTCTTTGCCCCGATTGCGATCCTTGTCTCTTCCCTGCTCTCAACGTCGGGCGTGGTGTTTGCGCTGCTGATCACGCGATGCACCTTCAACGTAGCCTCCTTTATGGGAGTCATCATGGTGATAGGCATCGTGGCGAAGAACGGCATTCTTCTGCTGGACGCGGATCAGAAGTTCCGGGCGCTGGGCATGAACAGCCGCGAAGCCATGATGGAAGCCGCCCAGCGTCGTCTGCGCCCCATCGTTATGACGGCCCTCGCTGCGGTAACGGGCATGCTGCCACTGGCTCTCGCACTTGGAGCGGGCTCGCAGATGCTGCAGCCTCTTGCCATCGCGGTGATTGGCGGAGTGATGGTCTCCATGCTGCTGTCGCTGGTAGTCACCCCAGCCGTTTACTTCTTCCTGACACAGGGCACCAAAGACTAACGTCGCATGCCGCGCGGGCGCGCTACAATGGTCAACTTGAGCGAACTCAAGTTGTTCTCGATGCCGCTAAGTCGACAACGGCTACCAATCGCTCCCTGTCAGGAGATGTGGATGATTCGATATGCACCGTGGCTCCCCTTCGCAGTGAGAATTGCTAACCGGCGGAGCAGCCTCATACGCCTGGCTATGTGCACATTTGTCGTCTTGTCGATGGCCACCTGCGTCCTCGGGCAGGCACCGAAGGAACAGACGCCCACTGTGCTCGCGGCCGCGGATCATCGCACCTCCACGAGCCTCAATGGCCCGTGGCAGGCGATCATTGATCCCTATCAGAACGGCCTGTTCGACTTCCACGGGCACGCCCGCAACGACGGCTATGCGATGAACGCCAAGCAGTCAGGTCCCGGCCAGTTGGTGGAATACAGCTTCGCAAAGTCCCCGACCCTGCAGGTTCCCGGAGACTGGAACACTCAGCGTGAATCGCTCATGTTCTATGAAGGGACCGTCTGGTACGAGAAGGATTTCACCTATAAGAAGACCGCCGGCAAGCGCGTCTTCCTGCATATTGGCGCGGCGAACTATCGCTCATATATCTGGGTAAATACTGTCAAGATCTGCGAGCACGAGGGTGGCTTCACCGGATTCGATTGCGAAGTCACCGGGGCGCTTAAAGACGGCGACAACTTTGCCGTCATCGCGGTAGACAACACGCGACTTCCCGATGGAATTCCCACCATCAAGACGGACTGGTGGAACTATGGTGGACTCACGCGTGACGTTTACCTGTTCGAGACACCTGAGCAGTACATCGACGCATTCGATCTACATCTGAAGCGCGGCACGGCAGACACGATTGAAGGCTGGGTGCATGTTGAGGGCGCGGCTGCCGGTGCTTCGGTCAAAGTGAGCGTTGCGGAAAGCACGACCGCAACGGGCACCGTTAATGCAGATGGCAGAGCGCAAATTCTTCTCCAAGACAGCAAGCTGCAACTGTGGTCGCCGCAAACTCCAAAGCTCTATCGCGTGAGCATCGAGAGCGGAGCAGACAAGTTGGAAGACGACATGGGCTTCCGCACGATTGAAGTGCGAGGCACGCAGATCCTGCTGAATGGAAAGCCCATCTTCCTGAAGGGCATGAGCGTCCACGCCGAGGCCCCGTATAGGACGGGCCGCGCCTACAGCGAGAAGGATGCGGAGACGCTCCTAGGCTGGATCCACGAACTTGGCGGGAACTTCGTTCGACTGGCGCATTATCCCCACGATGAGCGGATGACGCGTCTGGCGGATCGCATGGGCATCCTGGTCTGGTCAGAGATACCCGTCTACTGGGCGTGCCACTTCGACGACCCCGCCGTGCTGAAGAAGGCCGAAGCGCAATTGACGGAAGAGATTCGACGCGACCGCGACAAGGCATCGATCATTCTCTGGTCGGTTGCAAATGAAACTCCGAATACTCCGGCACGCACAAAATTTCTCACCACGCTTGCGGGGGATGTTCGCGAGCAGGATCAGAACAGGCTGGTAACCGCCGCCCTGCTGGTGCGGGGAGAAGGCAACACCAAGATTGTGGACGATCCGCTGGGCAACGCTCTCGACGTGATCGGCGCCAACGAATACATCGGCTGGTACGAGAAGACCGCGGCAGACGCCGACCAGACGCACTGGGATATTCGCTACGAGAAGCCGCTCATCATGAGCGAGTGGGGCGGTGGCGCAAAGGCGGGGCTGCACGGAGACGCGAGCACGCGGTGGACTGAGGAGTTCCAGGCCAGCATCTATGAGCATCAGCTTCGCATGCTCAACCAGATACCCCAACTCCGCGGCATGAGCCCATGGGTGCTGATGGATTTCCGTTCGCCGATGCGGGAACTTCCCGGCATACAGGATTTCTACAATCGCAAGGGAGTCTTCTCAGAAGACGGCAAGAAGAAGAAGGCTTTCTTCGTTCTGCAGAAAGCTTATACCGAGAACTCGATCGGCCACGCTGAGTAACGCCACGAATTGTCCGTCTATAGAGGAGCACGAAGCATGCAGCCGAGCGACCGCAGAACATTCATTGGTATGGTTGGAGCGGGACTAGCGGGAACCGCAATCACCGCCGTCGATCCGAAAGCGAGCTTCGCCCAGGCAGGCGGAACTGCGCCCTCATCAAAACATTCTCCGGCCTACCTGACCGTGCGCGACTTCGGCGCGATGGGCGATGGCAAGACGGTCGACTCCCCCGCGATCAACGCGGCGATCGAGGCAGCGGAGAAGTCAGGCGGTGGAACAGTAGTCTTTCCTGGCGGAAATTATCTGTGCTACTCCATCCATCTGAAGAGCAACGTGGCGCTTTATCTCGATCAGGGTGCTGTCATCATCGCAGCCGATCCACCGCCGGCCGGCCAGAGTGGCGGCTACGATGCGCCGGAGCCCAAACAGCCGTGGGAGGAGTACCAGGATTCCGGGCACAATCACTGGCATGACAGCCTTATCTGGGGCGAGAATCTGCATGATATTTCCATCCTTGGTCCCGGCAGAATCTGGGGACGCGGGCTTAGCAAAGGCTACGGGCCCGGCCCGGAATCCGGCGTACCCGGCGTGGGGAACAAGGCCATCAGCCTGAAGCTTTGCCATAACGTTCTGCTGAAGGATTTTCAAATTCTCTTCGGGGGATGGTTCGGCATACTCGCCACGGGAGTAGATAATTTGACCATCGACGGGCTCACCATCGACACCAATCGCGACGGCATGGATATCGACTGCTGCCGCAACGTGCGGGTCTCCAATTGCTCGGTCAATTCTCCCTACGACGATGCCATTGTTCCCAAGAGCAGCTTTGCGCTGGGTTACAACCGCGCTACGGAGAACGTGGTGATCACCAATTGCTATGTGACCGGAGCGTATGCCACCGGAACTATGCTTGACGCGACGTGGAAGCCGTTCGTCTCGGAGCGCCCGATGCATGCGACTGGCCGCATCAAGTTCGGCACAGAGTCGAATGGAGGATTCAAGAACACCACCGTCTCCAATTGCGTCTTCGAAGGTTGCCAGGGACTGGCTCTTGAGAGCGAAGACGGAGCGCTGCTCGAAGACATGACGATCACCAACATTACGATGCGCGACATCAATTCGGCACCGATCTTCATTCGGCTCGGCAGCAGGCTGCGCGGGCCAAAAGGAACGCAGGTGGGCGCCGTGAGACGAGTGAACATCAGCAATATCGTCTGCTCAAATTCCACTTCGGAGTTCGGCTGCATCCTGAGTGGAATACCTGGTCACCCGATTGAGGACGTGACCATCTCCAATATCTACATTCAGCACCGCGGGGGCGGCACGAAGGAACAGGCCGCGCTCACACCGCCGGAGAAGGAAGCCGCATATCCTGACCCGGCAATGTTCGGCGCGATGCCTTCGCAGGGATTCTTCATCCGTCACGTAAAGAACATCGACATCTCCAACGTCCGCGTCGTTGCCGCGTCTACCGATGAGCGGCCGACGTTCGTGCTGCAGGATGTCGATGGTGCCGAGTTCTTCCACATCCGCAGTGCAGAGTCGGCATCGGTACCGAAGTTTGTCCTTAACGATGTACGCAACTTCGGCGTCACGCAAACGAAGGGCGTGAAGGACACGACACTGGAAAGCGTGACCCACCAGACACTCTAACGCTAGAGAGAGACTCCGCGCTTCCAGGGGATGAAGTCGTTCTGCCCGAGCATCTCGGCCTTGGTGAACCTGTGGCCGCCGGCAACTTCGAGCGCAAGATCCAGGATCGCTGAGCCCGTCTCTTCCACTGTAGCGTCACCCGAAACAATACTGCCCGCGTCGATGTCGATGATGTCAGACATGCGGTCTGCCAGCAGAGTGTTCGTCGCAATTTTGATGACTGGAGCGATGGGGTTTCCGGTTGGAGTTCCCAAACCGGTTGTAAAGAGAACCATGTTGGCACCCGCGCCCACCTGCGCAGTCACGCACTCCACGTCGTTCCCCGGCGTACACAGAAGATTTAACCCAGCGGCTGTTACGTATTCCGGAAAGTCCCGCACATCAACCACTGGCGAGGTGCCACTTTTCCGCGCTGCCCCGGCGGACTTCATCGCATCCGTGATGAGCCCGTCCTTGATATTTCCCGGGGAAGGATTCATATCGAAGCCGGAATGGACCGCCTTTGCACGAGCCGCGTAGGTAGTCATCAACTCGGCGAATCGCTCGGCCGCAGGCACACTGACGGATCTGTCTATCAGACTTTGCTCAACGCCGCATAACTCCGGAAACTCGGACAATATCGACTTGCCACCAAGCGTCGCCAATATATCTGAGACATATCCGATCGCTGGGTTGGCGGAGATACCCGAGAATCCATCGGAACCGCCACACTTGAGCCCCATGGTGAGAGCGGAAATGGGCGCCGGTGAGCGCTCCACAGTATTAGCCTGCTCGAGAGCCGAGAATGTCTTGTCGATAGCGAGGGTGAGCATCGCGGATTCAAGGCCCGAGGCCTGCTGGTCGAATATCAAAATGGGTTTGGAGCTTTCAGGATCACGAAGCCGAAATTCTTCCTGCAGCATCGAGATCTCAGCATGCTGGCAGCCCAGACTAAACACGGTGGCGCCAGCAACATTGGGATTGTGGATGTAGCCAGCGAGGAGGCCGCAGAGCGCACGCGCGTCCTGACGTGTGCCCCCGCAGCCACCCTGGTGAACGAGAAATTTGATGCCGTCTACGTTGGGAAACGGACGACTGCCGCGAAGACCGGAGCTGATCTTCGCCAGATCTTCCTGTGACCTCGAGAGCTTGCGATGAATCAGCAGATCCCTGACATGCTGGCGATAATCGTTGGGCTTGCCGTAACCCAATTCCTCTTCAAACGCGTCGCGCAGCAACTCAATATTTCTGTTCTCGCAGAAAACCAGCGGCAACACCAGCCAATAGTTCCGCGTCCCGACCTGGCCATCTTTGCGGTGATAGCCTGCGAACGTTCGGTGCTTCCACTGCGAAATCTCTGGCGGAGTCCATTGGTAGTCAACACTCCGAACAGTGAAGCTGCTGGAATCGTGTTGCAGGTTGCGTGTCGTCAATACAGTGCCAGCAGGAATCGTTTCCCGAACGCGGCCCACCACTACTCCGTACATCACGACCTCTGACCCGGCCGCCATATCCGATTCCACAAACTTGAATTTCGCGGGAACTGCGGACGCCGGCGCGTAGAGTTTGCCACCAAATGTCACCGTCTCCTGCGCGGCAAGCGGTGTCAGCGCGACCAGCACGTTATCACGCGCATCGAGTTTCAGAACCTTACGAATCTCAGCCATAATCTCCGCGCGTCACCAGGCGCACACGACTTGCCAAGAATACCTCACTGCAACCGGACAGACGTCTTAATTCAATTCGATGCGACCTCACCTGCCGTCGCAATATATGCATCCACGCGAAGACCTACGGGCAGTTCCACGCCGGAATCAAGCTGAATCAGCGTTTCCAGAATCTTGGTATCGATCTTCTCCGTAGGTTCGCCCGTCTGGACATTCTTCCGGCCGAGCTCTTTGCCTACTCGAATCACATGCCCGGCGAACTTTTGTTTCGAGTACGCGTCCGCGGTCACATATGCAAGCTGGCCAACCTTAACCTTGGCAACTTCAGTCTCGTCCACGTCCACTCGCACGCGCAGGCTGCTGTTGTCGCCAATCGTGACGATAGGATCGGGCACCGTCGACGAATTGCTGACGCTCTCGCCGGAGCGGTGATGCTTGCGCTGAATCACTCCGTTAATCGGCGAGCGAATCAGTGTCTTCTCATAGCGCGCCTCAGCCTCGGCCAGTTGCGCCTTTGCCAGGTCCAGCGCAGCCTCGGCAGCGGACCTGTCCTCCTCACGCGGTTTGTCGTCGACCAGGGAGTGGTGCTGCGCAGACTCTTCGTATTTCGCCTTTGCCACGTTGTACTGGCGAATGTAGCGCTCGTTCTCCTCGCGCGAAATGATGCCCGCCTCGTATAGCCTGGCCCGGCGTTCCATCTCGGCACGCGAATTTTCCATCACCGCCTTGTTCTCCTGCACGGTGGAGTAGGCCTCGCCGCGCTCTTGAAGCCGCGCTCCGTTGATCACCTTGCGCAGCTCGGCCTCGCGCTGTCGTAGCACGGCTCGATTGGAAAGCACCTGCGCCTGGTAGTCTCCGTTCACCAACACCGCGACTACCTGATGCTCGGCTACGGAGTCACCCTCTTCTACAAGTACTTCGTTTAGCTTTCCGCTGAGCTCCGAGCCCACCTTGATGTCCTCCGACGCAGGCTCAACCCGCCCCGGACCCGCAACATATGCGCCTCGAGAGATGCCTGAAGCTGTATTCGACGCAACCGCCGCGGGACGAGTCTGGTGATGTATTCCGACCGCCGCGAAACCGATCGCAACCACGCCCAAAGCTCCGGCCATCCAATAGCTTTTGTTCATATCGTCCTCGTAGAACTCGCTGAAGAGCCTGTATGTGAGACCATGCCTGCCGGCACCGAATCGTTCGCAGCGGAAACGATGCGACCGTCCTCAATGCGCGCGATGCGATCTCCTAAGTCGAGAATGCGATTGTCGTGGGTCACGATCGCTACGGCCCGGCCGCGCCGATGCGCCAGATCGTGCATCAACTGCATCACGCCGCGCCCGGTGTGCGAATCGAGCGCTGCGGTTGGTTCATCGGCAAGCAGTACTTCGGGATCTCCGGCGAGCGCTCGCGCCAGTGCTACGCGCTGCTTCTGTCCGCCACTCAGGTCGCCGGGAAAGCTATTTGCCTTGTCAGAGAGACCAACCTCATCAAGCAGATCACCGGACCTCTTGTGTGCTAGCGATCCGCGAATGCCCTGCAGCTCCAGCGCAACCTCGATGTTCTCGCGGGCGGTGAGCGTGGGAAAAAGATTGAATGCCTGGAAGACAAATCCCATGTGCCGCAACCGAATAGCCGGCAGCTTGCTTTCGCTCATCTGCGCTGTCTCAACGCCGGCCACCTCCACGCTGCCGCTGGTCGGCCGCAGGATGCAGCCCATCACCGACAGTAGCGTCGTCTTACCGCTGCCCGAAGGCCCCATCAGCAACAACACCTCGCCGCTGTGTACATCAAGATCGACACCATCGAGCGCCACCACGCTTGATGCTCCCTCGTCGTAGGTCTTGGTCACTCCGCGAACCCTGATCGCCGATTGCATCGTCTGCTCCGCCATCTAATTCTTGAAGACCATTGCCGGGTCCAGTTTGATTACCTTGTGAATGGAGACCATCGCGGCTATTCCGCACATGACCCACGTGAGTAGAAAAATTACGACTCCCATTTGCCACGAGAGAAGGATTGCAGCGCCTCCTTTTTGCCCGGCGTGCACCACAAATACGCTTACAAACATCCCCATCGCGTAGCCAAGAATTGCCGAGATGCCGGCCTGCTCCAGGATCACGCGATAGACATAGCTGTTCGGCGCGCCGATCGCCTTCAGCGTGCCGTACTCGCGCAAATGATCCATGGTTGTGGCGTAGATGGTCTGCGTTACCACCACGATGCCCACCACCAGCCCCAGCATTGCCGCAATCAACACGCCAATGCCCGCGCCCGTTGTGTACATCCAGTACGCGCGCGTTCGATCGGCAAATTGCCGGGTCTCGAGCACATCCACATCGCGAAGGCGCCCGGCGAGATCGGCGCGCAGCTGCTTGATGTCGGCCCCATGCTGAGCTTTCACGAGGATGAACACCGTGTCGCTTTCCCTAATGTTGACGATGTTCTGCGCGGTCTTGAAGCGCGTGAACACATAGGGTGAAGTGGTGAAAGAGCGGATTCCCTGGGTAAAGCCGACCACGCGGACGCGATGATCGTTAATCTCAACCACCTGGCCCAGGCCGGTCACTCCTAGTTTTTTTGCGTAATCCTTATCCATCATCACCGCGTCGGGCGTCCGTAAATCTTCGATGCTTCCGCTCACAATGTTCCACGGCTTGCCCATCGGGTTGTCGAGATTGAATCCCACCACTTGAACGCTCTCATGTCCCCCGTCAGGGCGTTTCCATGTTCCAAAGCGCACAATGAACTTCTCTGCCGACTCAACGCCGGGTGTGGCCCGCACCTGGTACAGCTTGCGCTCGCTGAAGAAGCCGCCCTGCTCGATGTAGGGCACTTTCGGCGAGACGACCCACAGGTCGGCACCGGAATGATCAATTAAAGCTGTTGTCGTGGTGCTGAATCCGTTGAAAAAGCCCAGCTCCACAACCATAAGCACCACGGCAAACGTGATGCCGGTGAGCGTAACCGTCAGCCGGATCCGGTCGTGAAAGAGGTTGCGCCTTGCGATCGGAGGCATTGGTTACCCCTTCCTACGCATCAGCCAGCTCGTCATTGCCGTCATCATGGCCGTGCGACGATCTTTCAATGGACGCCAATCAATCCACTGATCGTGATTCATGGAGATCTCAAGCGATGCCACGCCATGCACCGCCGCCCACAATGTCTGCGCTACCAACTCGGGATCTGTCAGATCTTCGCGGAAAGCACCCGCAGCCATCTCCGCGCGAACTAAACCCAGCAGAAATGCATATGCATCCTCGTTCGGATTTCCGCGATGAGAGAATTGCTCGTCGGTAAGCGGCAGCATCTTTGGCCGCGAGGTCATAAACATCAGCTTGTAGTGGCTGGGATTCGCGACGGCAAATTCGACATACGCGCAGCCACACGCGCTCAGCTTTTCGCCCGAATCTGCAATTGCTCCCAGTTCACGGAAGTGCTCGGCCAGTGCCAGAAAGTCCCGGGTGCAAAGTTCGCGGAAGAGCGATTCCTTGTTGGCAAAATGCAGGTAGATGGCCGTCGGCGAGTATTCAATGCGCTCAGCCACCTTGCGCATGCTCCCGCCGTCGTATCCGAACTCAACGAAGAGTTCTCGCGCCGCGTCGAGAATCTTTTCGCGAATCTCGCCCTTTTCCCGAACCCGCCGCTCTTGAACAGTCATGCTCCTTCACTCCAACTTAACGCCGTTAACTTAACAGCGTTAAGATTATGACCATAGTTCTCCCGATGTCAAGTTTCCAGCCGAGAAAGAGCCCTGGCGAGTTGCTTTAGGAGGCGGAGTCGAGGCTGGGAGGCGCTTGCGGCAAGTCGAAAGTTAACTCGAAGCGGTAGCCAAAGCCCCGCGAGTTGTCGATGTAGCGCAGCCAATCGGGACGAAACACATATAGCGTGCCCTGGGCCACAGCGGTGCGCAGCAGCCTGCCAAGATCAAATCTCTCGTTGTACACATGGATCAGGTGTTTGCGGCGCATCGCGTCTGTGACTGCGTAGGCGTTGCCCCGCATCTGCACGCCGCATATCTCACGCCAATTGTCCGTGCGTTTGTAGACGGTGACGGCGACCCGGGGATCCCGTTGCACGTTCTGGCTGTGCGGGCTTTTGTGAGAAGAAACCCAGTAGAGCGAGAACTCCTCGTCCGCGATGTAGAAGAGCGGCGCTACGGCAGCCAGGCCGGACTCGTCCGTAGTAGCGAGCGCGAGAGTGCTCTCCGCTGCTAACAGCGCCGCTACGAGCTCCAGTTGCCTGGTTCTGTTCATCCTGGCCCCTCACACGCGACTTTGCACGCTCGCTCACTTGCGGTTGATTTCCCTAGAGTTGAATTCGCGAGAACATATACGCGCCCGTCCCCAGAAAAATTGCGGCAAGAATACTCAGCACCGCCATATCAATAGCGAAATTGAAGTGCCACAGGCCAGTCAACACGCCTCTAAGCCCGTCCACTCCATATGAGAGTGGATCCAGCCGCGTGACGATCGCAAGTGCCTTCGGCAAATTGTTCAACGGGTAGAGAGCGCCAGACAGAAAAAAGATAGGCATCACGAGGAAGTTCATAATAAGTTGAAATCCCTGCATGTCCTTGATAACCGAGCCGATGGTCGTACCCAGCGCGGCAAAGACAATCGCGATCATGGCGACGAAGAAAAATGCGACGGGCATCGCCATCCAATGCTGCGGTCTGAATCCCGCAATCAGGCACACCAGCAAGATCAGCGTACCCTGAATAACCGCAACCGTAGCGCCGCCAAGCGTGCGCCCCAGCATGATGTGTAGACGCGGAACAGGGGCAACCAGCGTCTCCTTCAGAAACCCGAACTGCCTGTCCCAAAGCATTGCGATCCCCGAGAAAACTGAGCTGAAGAGCACCGTCATGCCGATGACGCCCGGCACCATGAACTGCAGGTAGTTTCCGTTACCAGCCTTCTGAAAGACGGGTCCGAAGCCGAAACCCAAAGCTACCAGGTACAGCACCGGCTGCCCCAGCGAGACAATAATTTGCACGCGCGAGCGGCCGTACCGCTTCAGTTCCCGAAACCACAAAATGTATATCGCACCCATCGTCTATCGTCCCTTGTTCCACATTTTGGCGACTTGTCGCATATGGTCTACCGAGCTCGCAGCTTCGTCCCGGATCGTGTTGCCGGTGAGAGCAAGGAATGCACCTTCGAGACTGTCCGTCCCGGTCTGCTCTTTCAGTTCGGCGGAGGTGCCCTGCGCAACAATCTTGCCGTGATCAATAATCGCGATACGTTGAGCCACTCGGTCTGCTTCGTCCATGTAATGCGTGGTGAGAAAGATTGTTGTCTTCTCAGTCTGGTTGAGGTGCTTCACGTGGGTCCAGAGCTGGTTGCGACTCTGCGGATCGAGTCCCAGGGTCGGCTCATCCAGAAAGAGAATTTTGGGCGTGTGCAGCAGGCCCCGCGCAATCTCAAGCCGCCGCCGCATGCCTCCGGAAAATGTCTTCACGTAAGCGTCGCGGCGATCCCAGAGCTCGAACAACTTCAGCAGGATCTCGATACGTTCCGAGCGAATCTTTCGCGGCATATGGTAAAGAACGCCGTGCAGTTCCATGTTCTCGTAGGCTGTCTGGTCCTGGTCCAAGCTGGGATCCTGAAAGACGATGCCGAAGGACTGGCGCGCCTCCTTCTGCTTGTGCATGGGATCGAGCCCGTCCATCTGGATGGTGCCGCTGGTCGGCCGCAGCAGCGTGGTCAGCATCTTAATCGTGGTTGTCTTCCCCGCCCCATTGGGGCCGAGAAAGGCGAATATCTCGCCCTGCGCCACGTCGAACGAAATGTTGTCGACCGCGGTGAACGCGTCAAATTTCTTGGATAGGTTGTCTACGCGAATCACAGCGTTTCTCCTGACAAAGATTTTGACATACTCGACGATGCGGCCCCGTCAGGTCAATCGCCACTCCAGCATACTCACACGCACTCAGATCTTCGGCATCTCACACGCCGACCCTGGTCAGGACTAAACTGCAGATACTACAGCACGAGGCCAGAATGAAACTCTCTTTCCATCAGTTACGGAATTCTTTTGCAGTTGGGCTATTGTTAGCAGTCTTCGGAATCTTCTCTTCTATCGCGGTGTCGCAATCGGCCAGCATGGAGACTCTTCAACCGGAAGAACTGGTGAAGATCCTGCAAGGCTCCAAGTCGGCACAACCCCTGATTCTCAACATTGGTCCCCACATGCTCTACGCGCAGTCGCATATCTCCGGCGCTGAGTACCTTGCTCCGGGATCGAGCGCCGAAGGGATCGACCTGTTGCGAACACTTGTCAAGGCGCTGCCCCACAACACTTTCATTGTTCTGTACTGCGGGTGTTGCCCGTGGGACAGGTGTCCGAATGTGCGTCCCGCATACAAGGAGCTCAAGACGCTGGGATTTACCAACGTCAAGCTGCTGTACATCGCAGACAACTTCGGCGACGACTGGGCCTACAAAGGCTATCCGGTGGTGAAGGGTCAGTGATGCACGCCGGCCCTAGAAGGTGAATCGACTGGTAAGGATCAGCGCGTGGTTATAGGCGTGATAGCTCGAAGTCGCAATCTGCACGCCTGCGCCGAAGGTCAGCCCCATGCGGTCCTTGGGCTCTGACCGAAGCTTGATCCGGCTGATCATCAGCGCCGGCGTCAAAAAGGTCTGGTTCTTCCCATCCCGGGGCCCGCCGCGGAAGAATGTGGAATTCAGCTCCAGCTCCGGCACAAGGTGCCAGGGGGCATTGCACTGCACGACGGTATTCGAAGTAATGCTACGGCCGAGCGTCGCTGTCGAGCTTGTCGGCAACAGCGCCCCAATTGACGATTGAAGAGCGAACGCTCCGAAACCCTTCCCTCCAACCAGCGTCGGTGTCAGGGTCACCACGGGACTGCCGTTCTTATAGCTCCCCGTCGGAAACGTGACGATCAGCTGCGCAGCGGAAGAGTAGTTCCCGTGTCTCTCGTTCGCCGCGAAGAGGCGATACTTCGGAGCGATGGAGAAATCGCCTGCACCGTCCTTGTCCCTGGGCGAATTGTGCTGAATATATGGAGGCCAGCGAAAATCAACCTCTGTCCGCGCAAACGGGATCAGGTTCACACCCTTGCTGTTTCCGTAGTCGTAAGTGAAAATCCCGTTGGGATTTTCCTGCCTCGCCATCTCGAACCGAAATCGCTGCGTTACGCCGGCAAAGGTAGTCACCAGGGGCGTGGTCCACGACGGCTGATTCGCGGTGGTGGCGCGAACCCGGTCCTGCCACGCATGAAAGAAGCCGGCCTGCGCCCGAAGGCTGGGCGGAAATAGCGAAAGGCTTACAAGGACCAGAACTGCGATCTTGATAGAAAATTCTCCACGATAGAGACTCACGACGCAGCTAGCGGCATTCGCCCCGCTGGGCGGCCCTCGTATGCGCAGGGGGCGAGTGTTATTCAATATTAAGTCAGTGGCGGTTTATGCACTTCCCGGTCTGCTCGGCTGCAGGTTTCTTAGGCTTAGCAAGTGCTACCCTTTGCACCCAACCTTCCGCCGTCTCAACCCAGATATGGCGCGGGGCGGAATTCAGTGATACAAGAGAACCTTAAGCCACTGGAATCATTGCCTCGAATGAGGCAGTGGCAAGTTGGAGAGGCCCGGCCTGGAGAATCCTGATATGGCGGCAGATTTACCTTTTACACCCTTCGTTCTGATCGATGGATCGATTGAGACGCAAGAGGTCATCAGCCACGTCCCCTTCACCGTGGGCCGTTTGCCCGATCGCGACCTTGTGCTCACTCATCCCTGGGTTTCACGCAGGCATGCCGAGTTCACTTACGACGGATCGGACTTCTACCTTGTGGATAGCGGCAGTCTCCACGGAACATTTCTCAACGGCGAGAAGATTGACCGTGCCAAGCTGACGACCAACGACTCCATCCACTTTGGATCGCTGGATGGCCCGGTGCTGCGCTTCGACGTGCAGAGCGGAAATTCCGGCTCCACCATTCGCGATCTCCTGGGCCAGATTCAGTCCATCTCTTCGCCCAACTCCGACCTGGAGAAGCTGCGCTGGTTTCTTGAAGCGGCCCGCAAGCTCAATACTGTCGGCGCCGTGGACCAGATTCTCGCCTCCCTGGTGGAGACGACCCTGCAACTCACCAAAGTGGAACGCGGCTATGTATTCCTGCGCAATGAAGCGGGCAACCTTGAACTCGCGGTAGGCCGTAGCAGCGTTGGAGAGTCCCTGGTTGATGATTCGACTGTCTCGCACTCCGCTATTCAACAGGCCACACGCACTGCCGGCGAATTTATAGTTACGGATACGCTCACCTCCGAAGTTGGCGCCCGCTCTGAAAGCATGGTGGCCCAGAGTATCCGCACGGTGATCTGTATCCCATTGCGTAGTCGGCGCACGGACGCACGCCGCACCGCGGGGGAAGCGGAAGCCTCACCGCTGGGAGAGATCCTCGGAGTTCTATATCTCGACAGCCGTCTCAATCCCGGGAATCTGACGCAGGTTGACAGCGATCTGCTCAAGACGATTGCAACCGAGGCCGCAGCCCTCATCGACAATGCGCAGCTTGCAATCGCCGAAGAACATGCGCGACGTTACCGGGAGGAGCTGAACATCGCCGCCTCTATTCAGCAGAACCTGATGACGGTGCAAATTCCTGCATTGAGCTACGCGCGCATCTCCGCTCGCTCTATTCCTTGCAAAGAGATTGGCGGAGATTTCTTCGAACTGGTCGCGGATGACGACAGCATTTCGCTGGTGATCGCCGACGTCTCCGGCAAGGGAGTTTCTGCAGCGATCCTGGCGTCTACGCTTCAGGGCATGCTCTACTCGCAGCTACTTGCAGGGCAACCCCTTGAAGCAATCGCCGAAGTCGTGAACCGCTACATCTGCGCCAAGAACGTAGGCAAGTACGCCACCATGGTCATCTTGAAGATCACTCGCGACGGCCACCTGGAGTACATCAACTGCGGCCACATTCAGCCTCTGCTTTGCAGCCCATCCGGGGTACGGAGACTGGCCGAATCCAACCTTCCGGTGGGGCTGATGCAGGATGCGGTCTTCGCGTCGGACTCAACCCGAATTGAGCCCGGTTCACGCGTATTACTCGTCACGGATGGTGTTACCGAGGCGGAAGATGCGTCGGGCGAGTTCTTCGGAGACCAGCGCCTCGAAGATGCCGTCTCCGTCGCCCGTAACCTGGAGCAGATCTTCGAGCATATAGGGAAGTTCTGCGGCACCACTCCCGCCAACGACGACTGCACGATGCTCGAGGTGAGGTTCAGTCCCACCGCTGTCGCATAACGCCGGGCACACCACACTCCACAGGGACTGGAAGCCGAAGTGTCTCAGCCTCCTCGCCACGGCATAAGGGATGGGACCAAGGTCCAATTGCTGCCTCTGCGCCACCTCTGTAGATTTCAATAGCCGATATTCCCGAGAATCTGGTTTCGCGCCGCTTCCAAGGAACCCAGGCCGATTCATCGGATCGCACCGTTATCGTGCCCGGAACGCGTCCCCGACATGCGAGATCTTTGAATAAGGCACTCCTTTGATAGACAACATCACGGCTCCAGCGAGAGAATGACTAACCTTACCAAATGGTATCGGGAACCGAGTGCAACAAAGAGCCGCGCCATTCAAGCAGATTTAAGCAAACGAGGAACTATGAAACAGGCCTATAAAACTCTTCCCCTGATAGCTTCCCTGATTCTTGCGTTCGGAGTCGAAGGTTGTTCAAAGAGCAAGCAGCCCGCTGAAGGGGCCGCGGCGCCCCAGGAACAAGCAGCACAAACGGCGCCCGCGCCCGACGCGGCGGCCGCAACCCCGGTGACGCTGCCGGACGTTAACCTGAGTGCAGCAGGTCTGGACGAATTACTCGCACCGATCGCGCTCTATCCCGATCCAGTCCTGGCCGTGATGCTGGAGACCTCCAAGAATCCGCAGGAGGTGATGGATGCCGGGAACTTTCTCGCGCTGGAGCAGAATGCAAACCTGAAGGATGCCGCGTTGGATCAGGCATCGAAGGCTGCGGGCTTTACGCCGGTAGCCCAGGCGCTAATGCATTTCGGTCCAGTGGTGGACATGATGTGCACGCAGTTCGACTGGACCAAGCAGCTGGGCGCAGCCTATACAGCCGATCCCAAGGCGGTCCTGGCCTCGGTGCAGCGGCTCCGTGCGCAGGCGGTTGACAACGGCACACTCAGAAGCTCGCCGAAGATGAAGGTCGCGCTGAAGAATGATGCTGGCGCGCAAATTGTCGAGATATCGAATCCCGATCCGAACACGGTAAACATTCCGCAGTACGATCCCGCCCAGGCATACGCGCCGCCACCGGCAGATGTGCCGCCGCCGGTGGCTGCTCCGCCGGCAGCAGGCCAGACCGTGATCGTCAATAATTACCCGCCGCAAACCACCACGACGACGGTTGAGCAACCAGCATCCTCGGGAGTCAGCACGGGCACGGCCACCCTGATCGGACTGCTGTCATTCGGTGCTGGACTTGCAGTTGGCTCGGCCATTCATAATGACAATTACTACTCTCCGGGATGGGGATACGGTGGCTGCTACTACGGTGGGCACCCTTACTATCCGCCGCCCTACAGGCCCGTCTATGGCGGATACCCCGGCGGTTACCACGGTGGTGGCTATTACAATCGACCTGCCCACTACGGAAACAACAATATCTACGTAAACAACAGTAATAACTATTACAACCGCTTCAACGGCAACAACAATACCCGGCCGGGCTACAACGCAAAGCCCGTGCAGTACAACAACCGCCCCGGGAGTGTCAGTTCCGGCAGCTTTGGAAACAAGCCCGGCACAAACCGTGGCGTAACCGCCAACAATCGCGCAGCGAATACTAACAACTCCAACTTCAAGGGGCAGAGCACCTACCAGGGTGCTGCCAACCGCCCCGGCAATGCCGCGAACACCGCCGCCGGCGCAGGGAATCGGCCCGGTGCTGGAGGTGCAGGCCAGGCCAACACCAGCGACTTCAAGGGTAAGAGCACCTACCAGGGAGGCGCCAACAAAGGCGGAGCGAATGCGGGCCAGATGGATCGAGGGGCAGCTGGGGGCGCGGCAGCAAATCGCCCCGGAAATGCCCCGAACGCAGGTGCCGGCCAAGGGAATAGGGCCGCTGCAGGAAGCGTAGGCGCAGCCAACAACGCGCAGCGTCCCAACGCAGGTACCGGAGCCGCAAACAACACGCAGCGTCCCGCAGCTGGCAACGCCAGTCCTACCAACCGCGCCGCGAATACTGGAGGAGACCGAGGATACGGTCAGGGGGCCTCTGCGCGTCCTGCAACAACACCAAGTGCACCCGCAGCCAATCGTCAACAACCGGCAGCACGCCCTCAACAACAGGCAAGCCGTCCACCCTCGCAGCCCGCTGGTGCCTTCGGAGGATCCAGCAACGCTAAGTCGGACAAGCAAGCCAGCAGTCGCGGCCACCAAAGCATGGGCGCTCCCAGCGGCGGACAGAACCGCGCAGCCCAGGGCGGAAGGAAAAAGTAAGCCATGACAACTCAGAGACGGAATGCAGGAGACATGCACATGCGGATGAGAGCTACGAATGGCTTCTTGATTGTCACGCTGCTCTTTTTGATTCTCACGGGAGTTGCGCGCGCCGTGGATCAACGGACCTTTGCTTCTGCGCAGGACGCAGTAACCGCCCTGGTGAAGGCATCGGAAAGCGGAAATCAGGAAGAGATGCTCGCTATCTTCGGAGACAGCGGCAAGGATCTCGTCTACTCCGGCGATCCGGTGCAGGACAAGAAATCGCGCGAGTCCTTTGTGAAGTCGTACAACACAAAGCACTCCATCGTTCCCGATGGCGACGAGATGATTCTGCAGGTTGGCCCCAACAATTGGCCCATGCCTATCCCGCTAGTGAACGACGGTGGCAAGTGGCGCTTTGACACCGCTGCCGGCCAGCAGGAGCTGGTATACCGTCGCATCGGCCACAACGAACTGGGCGCCATCGCGGTGTGCCGTGGCTATATCGGGGCGCAGCAGGATTACGCTGCAGCAGGCCACGATGGATTGCCCGCCGGTCTCTATGCACAAAAGCTGGTGAGCGATCCGGGCAAGCAGAACGGTCTGCACTGGGACACGGCTGAAGGTGAATCACCCAGTCCCGCAGGGCCATTTCTGGCGAACGCTGGCGGAGAGGGCTACAGCGGCGCCGGCCTCGGTGGTAAGTCGCAGCCTTATCACGGATATCTTTACCGGATCCTCAAGGCACAGGGCGCGGCAGCCATGGGTGGTGCCAAAAACTACGTCACTGATGGAAAGCTGAGTGGCGGTGTTGGCCTGGTGGCCTATCCGGCACAGTACAAGGTCAGCGGCGTGATGACGTTCATCATCGACACGGATGGCGTCGTCTATCAGAAGAACCTGGGCGACCAGACTCCGGCCCTCGCAGGTGCGATGACAAGCTACAACCCCGACAGTACGTGGACGAAAGTAACGGATTGATCGAGCAGCAATCGCAGCAGTACTTCGCGCTGGGAGTTTAACGGTCTTAACCTAGACTCCCACCGCAAACCAAATAGTTTTCGCCTCCCCAAACCGCGATAAGTTGTCGGTCCTATGTCCACACTCTGGCAGCCGAACCCGGAGAACGAACATGACGGCCAGCGCCTGATCGAGCTGCGCCATCATCGTGAGATCGTGTGCCGATGGGCTTCCATCCGCAGCCTGCCCGTGGTCCTGCAGCAGGAGCTTCAAATCATGCTTGGCGACCTCGAACGCGAATTAAATGATCTGGAGGCGAGACTTCGGCATTAAATCGCGAGTACATTTGAGGGACGCGCAAGGCTGATCGCGTCCGCAGGCTCAGAAAACTCGATTACACAGGAGTGCTGAAATGAATCGGAAACGAATCCTCCAAATTGCCGGAATCGCAGTCGCAGTTCTCATCGTCATTCTGATCGCAATTCCCCTCATGATCGACGTGAACAGCTTCCGTCCCAAGTTGGAGTCGGAGCTCAGCACTGCGCTCGGGCGCCAGGTGAAGGTCGGCAACCTGAGCCTCTCCCTCCTCGGCGGCTCTGTCTCCGCAGACGAGCTATCGATCTCAGAAGACCCAGCCTTCGGCACCACGCCATTTCTCACCGCGAAGAAATTGAAGGCCGGCGTTGAACTGAAGCCGCTGATATTTGACAAGGTGCTCCACATTACGGAAGTAGTGATCGACGAACCCCAGATCAATCTCATCAGCAGCAGCAATGGCAAGTGGAACTTCTCCAGCCTTGGCGGCAACGCTGCTCCAAAAGAGGCTTCGTCCGACTCGTCGCCCTCACAACTTTCCGTTGCCAAACTGAATGTCAACGATGGCAAGCTCCTCATTAAAAGCACCGACGCAAAGCAGAAGGCCCTCGCCTTCGACAAGGTCAATATTGAAGTGACCGACCTGTCACCCACGTCACGATTCCCATTCAGCGTAAAGGCAGAGTTGCCGGGTGGCGGAGATCTGAATGTGCAAGGCAAGGCCGGGCCGCTCAACGCTGCTAACGCTGCGGCCACACCGCTGGAAGCGGCGATAAAAGTCAGCAAGCTGCAGATCTCTGAATTCTCTGATCCATCCATGGGTATGGCGGGAGTCGCAGACTTCGATGCCACGCTCAACTCCGACGGCCAGACGGCAAAGAACGTTGGAACTCTGACCGCAAAGGGTCTGAAGCTTGCCCCCAAGGGTGTCCCCTCCAAACGCGAAGTCACGGTTAAGTACACGGTCGATCACAACCTCACTTCGCAGGCTGGCACCCTGTCTCAGGGCGACATCACCATGGGCAAAGCGGTCGCCCATCTCACCGGCGGCTATCAGGCGGCGACAACGCCCGTCACGCTCAATATGAAGCTGGACGGTCCCGGGATGTCCGTTGACGAACTCGAAGCAATGCTCCCTGCGATGGGAATCGTACTGCCCGCAGGCTCGCAGCTCACGGGCGGAACGCTCTCGGTAAGCACCACGATAGTCGGCCCGGTGGACAAGCTGGTCATCGCCGGCCCGGTCACACTCTCAAACACAAAGCTCGCCAACTTCAATCTTGGATCCAAGCTCTCCGCAATCTCAGCACTCTCTGGCAAGCCCACCGGCGGCAACGACACGTCGATACAGAACGCGAGCGCGAATGTGCACGTTGCTCCCGAGGGAACTCGCGCAGATGCAATTAACCTGAACGTGCCTGCTCTCGGAGTCGTCACTGGATCGGGGACAGTCAGTCCCTCAGGCGCGCTGAACTTCGCCATGACCGCTAACCTGAGTGGTAACGTCGCTGGCGGCGTCACGCAGATTGCCGGAATTGGCGGCAAAGGCGGGGGCGGGGGTGGGACGAGCATCCCATTTGCCGTAACCGGCACAACTTCCGACCCCAAATTCACGCCGGATATGAAGGGCGTAGCTGGCGAACTTGCAAAGAATCAACTGACCAAGCAGCTCGGAGGAGCAGCGGGAAAGACTAACCCGACCACCGCAGTTACGGGACTGTTGGGCGGCAGGAAACGCTGAGGATAGTTGAGGCCTCAGCTGCATGAATCAAAAGATGGGCGAACCCGCCACTCCTGATAAGCGCGTCGAGTTTGCGCAGCAGCGGACAACCCTCGCGAGCTTTCGCACGAGTCTCGCGCTCGATCGCACAACGCTCGCGTGGATCCGCACAACTCTCACCATGGCAAGTTTCGGGCTGGGTCTGATTGGATTCTTCCGTTCGCTACGACAGGAAGGAGAAACGGCGGAAACAATCCGCCTCCATCAAAGTGCGATCCATTTTGGCACTGGTCTTGTCGTTATAGGGCTGGTAGCCACAGTCATCGCTGCCTGGTCGCACTGGAACAGCCTGCGCAAATTGAGGCGCGGCGAGGCTCTCAACGTTCAAAAGTGGCCGCTGAGCATAGTAATCGCGCTGTTGCTTTCGCTCCTCTTATTGGAAGGATTGTGGAACACGTTCAACCGTTGAGTCTGCGAAGGGCTCAGGCCTGGATCATTCCGCTGCGGATCGCATAGCGGATCAGCTCCGCGAGAGATCCGAGTTTCAGCTTCTTCATCACCTCGCTGCGATGGCCTTCAACGGTTCGCGCCGAGATGTCCAGGCGGTCGGCGATTTCCTTGTTGCTCTTCCCCTCGGCCAGCAGCTGCACCACTTCTCTTTCGCGACTTGTGAGCAACGTCTGGCCACGTTCCGCCGAGTCTCCGCTTGTACCTCTTTTTGCCAGGTAAGACTCCACAACCGTCTCGGCTACGCGCGAGGTGAAAAACCTGCGCCCCTTGGCGATGCTCTCCACCGCCGCCACCATGTTCTCCCCTGCATCTGACTTCAGCACCACACCGCGCGCGCCCGCATCCAGAACATCGAGGATGATTCTCTCTGTCTCGTGCATGGTGTAAATCAGGATCTTCATCTGAGGCTGCTTTTGCAGAATCTGCCGCGTCGCCTCCAGCCCGTTCAGCTCAGGCATGCTCATGTCCAGGATCGCGAAGTCGGGACGCAAATTCTCAGCCATCTCCACCGCCATCCTGCCGTTCGAGGCTTCTCCGCAGACAGTCCAGCCTTTCTGCTTTTCAAGCAGGTAGCGAAGACCTGCGCGGGTTAAATCGTGATCGTCAACCAGCATGATGCGCAGCATTGCGTTTCTCATCCAAAGGCACTGTCGCTATAACCCTCGTGCCGTCCGAACTCGATTGTAGTGTGAACTCGCCATTTAACTGGCGGATTCGCTCTCGCATTCCGGCGATCCCGACTCCCAGCATCGCCGCGCCTTCATTTTGCAAACTCTGTTCCGCGCTCAGTCCGTGGCCGTTGTCTTGAATCTCCAGCCTCACTTCTTTTGCGCCACTCGTCAGCCGCACCTTCAACTCCGTACCGCCGGAGTGCCGCAGCACATTCGTCACGCCCTCCTGCACCATGCGGAACAGCGCGCGGTCTGCCTCCGGAGAAAGCTGGCCAATCTCCGCGGGCGCCTCGAAATCGATCCGGATCGGCGACCGCTTCTGCAGTCCTTCCAGGTACCAGCACAGAGCCGGCACCAGCCCCAGGCCGTCCAGGATCGGCGGATGCAGAACATAGGAAACCGTGCGGACTTCATTCAATGCCTTGCGGCTCGCCACGTGGGAGTCCTGCAACAACCGGCGCAGCTGCTCATACCCCGGCGGAAAATCCGCCAGCACCTGCCCAATCGTCAGCGCCATTCCTGAGAGATGCTGACCGGTGCCGTCGTGAAGATCACGCGCAATCCTCCGCCGCTCGTCGTCCTGCGACTGCAGCAACTGCCCCGTCATCTCGCGCAGCAATTCCTCCGCACGCTTCCGCTTCTTCCGCGCAATCAGAAGACCGATGATGAGGACCGTCTGCAGCACCAACAGCGCAACAACACCAACGATGCGCCAGCGATATTGCTCCCATGCACTCGGCAACTTGAATTCCACCACGCTGCCGTTGGGAAGCTCCGACTCTGGGAAGCCCCACCGCTTGAGCTGCCGCCAGTCAAACATGTAGAGCGCTGTTCCTCCCGCCGGAGCACTTACCAGTCGTGCATCCGCACCGTGCAGAATCTCAACACCCATCTCCGCCGCAACTTCGCCTGTCCGCGCCCAGCTCACTACGTACCCGCCCACCACGCCTGTTCCAATATATGTGTCGGATACAGCGTAGACGGGTACAGTCGAGGCTTTTGCCAGCATCGCAACAACATCGCGCGAGATGTTGTTCTGACCAGCCGGATCGCGGCTGTATTGGATCGGCAGAACAATCGTGTCGCGAGGCAGTTGCGAAACTCGCGCAAGCAGTTCATTTACAGTTGCGTTTGTCACGAGCTCAATTTCGAACTGCGGCTGCAGGGTCTGCAGTTGACGCCGAAATTCTTCTAGATAAGCAAGGTCGGAGGGAGACACCCCGGAGATGACGAGAACTTTGGAAACCTTTGGCTGAAGCCTGCTGGCCACCTCAATTGTCTTGCGCACGTCCACCTTGATCTGGAGCATGGTGGAGTTCCCACTCTTCGCATCTCCCTCGACGCCCTCGCTCGAGTTGGTAATGTACACGATCGGTATGCCCGCCAGAATCTCGGTCGGAATATTTCCTTCGTAAATCACGAGATCAATCTTTCGATCGGCATAACGCGATCGAACGCTGGCCAAAGTCTGCTCGCGAAATTCGGGGAACCGCGTGGATTCCAACTGCTCGGTATAAAACTCAAGGCTCGGTCCCAGTGCCTGGCGAAGTGTACTTACCACGCTCTGCTCGGTTCTCGAGTTCGCCGGGGTGTGTCCATCGTCCTGAAAGACCATCAGTACGCGCGTGACGGCATGTGCAGCTAGGCTGGAGACGACGAAGAGACCCACCGCAATCAGCAGATGTGCAACCCATCGTTTTGGGTTTCGTGCCACGCCCATGCAGTCTTCAGCTCTCCGGGAATCGGATGCTATATCTTCGCACATCGCCCTGCAAAGCCCTCTTCCACCCCTGCATCACCGGCTACGAATCTCACGCCTCACCCAGCACGTACTTTCCGCTCGCAAACCACGTAGTAATCCGTATATATCGGATCCGCTCAATCTCTTATGCTCCTGTTCGTCTGACTTGCGTGAGGGGGCCCGAAGAGTGAAGGAGCTGATCATGATCGGATTCACTGAGAAGTATCGGGCAGCAGAAGTGCTGAGCCAGATACGCCGGGCAGCTTGAAATATCTTCGCAGCCATCGGCTCGATCCCACGAGGCACGAGGACAACGAACTGAATTGGAATGCCATCTTGAGCGCGATCGTTCCCCTTCCACACATCCCGGCAGCGAGCGCAGCTGAACTGGTCACTGAAGTCCGTACCATCAACGCCCAGGGCGGCAATTGGTTGCGAGATTTTTCTCTCGATCAGAATTTCGCACGCGATGGGGCGGCCGTTTTATGCAACGGAAACTCGGCTATCCTTTTCGCCGCCCGGGAGTTGCAGCCTGCAATGCAAGTGCTCTCCGGATTCAGCCAGGTGATTCTGCATACGCCCCTGGGCCGTGCTGTTGAAGGAACAAATAGTCAGTAGCGCTGCGTCTTCCCCGTCAGCGCATGCCTTGAACCCTCTTTACGCAAGCATGGAGAAAGCATGAAGAACTTTGTAAGAATCAAGTGGCTGATCTGCATCGCGGTGTTGGCATCGACCTTTCAACTCCACGCGCAACAGAAGAAGCCCAACATCGTCGTCATCTTGGGCGATGACATCGGCATGTGGAACGTCGGCGCTTACACGCACGGCATGATGGGCCGCACGCCCAACATCGACCGCATCGCCAAGGACGGCATCCTGTTCACCGACCACTACGGTCAGCCCAGCTGCACGGCCGGTCGCGCCGCGTTCATCATGGGCCAGATGCCGGTGCGCACCGGCATGACCACCATCGGCATTCCCGGCTCGCACGCGCGGCATCCAGAAGAGCGATCCGACGCTGGCCGAGGTGCTCAAGTCCGTCGGCTACGCCACCGCCCAGTTCGGCAAGAACCACCTGGGCGATCGCAACGAGTTCCTGCCCACCGTGCACGGCTTCGACGAATGGTTCGGCAATCTCTATCACCTGAACGCCGAGGAAGAGCCGGAGGAGCTCGACTATCCGGGCCAGAAGAACCCGGAGTACAAGAAGAAGTTCGGCCCGCGCGGCGTGCTCCACACCTGGGCCACCGACACGGACGATCCGACCGATCGATCCCAAGTTTGGGCAGCGTCGGCAAGCAGAAGATCGAGGACACCGGCGCCGCTCACGCGCAAGCGCATGGAGACCTTCGACGACGAAGTCCTCGACGAGACGCTGAACTACCTGCGACCGCGTCGGCAAGGCCGACAAGCCGTTCTTCGTCTGGTTCAACTCCACAGCGATCCACATCTGGTCGCACCCGAATCCCAAGTACGTGCAGATGGCGGTCGACGAAGGCCGCGCCGAGGAAGACGTCGTCCGCGCCAAGATGCTCGAGCACGACGAACAGGTCGGCGTCGATCCTCAAGAAGCTCAAAGACCTCGGCGTCGATGACAACACGATCGTCGTCTACACCACCGACAACGGCAACGAGCTCATGATCTGGCCCGACGGCGGCTATGCGCCGTTCCGCGGCGAGAAAGGGCACGACCTGGGAAGGCGGCCTGCGCGTGCCGTGCCTGGTCAAGTGGCCCGGCCACATCCCCGCGGGACGCGATGCCAATGGCATCCAGAGCCACGAAGATCTGTACGTCACCCTTGCCGCAGCCGCGGGCCTGCCTAATCTCAAGCAGGATCTGCTCACGGGCTACAAGATGAACGGCACGACCTACAAGGTGCACCTGGACGGCTACAACAACCTCGACTACTGGACGGGCAAGACGGAGAAGTCGGCGCGCCGCGAAATCTTCTACTACGACGAGACCGACCTGATGGCGATTCGCGTCGACGCCTGGAAGATGCACATCGGCGTCAAGACGAACGGCAACTGGTTCGACGACAAGTACTACCCGAGCGTGCCGTACGTCTTCAATCTGCTGATGGATCCCCATGGAGAAGATGGACCCCGAATCGCACGAGTGGGGCTACGATCGGTCGCAAGTTCTTCGCTGAGAAGCTATGGGCGCCGACCGCCGCCGACGCCGTTCCTGGCGGCGCATCTCAAGAGCCTGCAGGACTTCCCGCCCAGCCAGGGCGCCGACACCCTCAGCATGAAGAAGGCCATCGACGAGGCCATGAAGAAGCTGGACAACGCCGCACGGCAGCAGCAACTAAACGATGTGTGCCGGCTGCTTCCAGGATATTTCCCCGGAAGCGGCCGACTCGACGGTAATGTCTTCCGCGCGGAAGATTGCCAGCGCTGCCGCTCAAAGAGATAGACATTTGCTTCCGCGCCTCCGGGCTTGCGACCCTGGGGCGCATTTTTTTTTGGCGACATGACATTCACAGCCCATCAGCTAGACCTCGGCGCGAGTTTTGGGTAGCGGGTACGCGACTGTGTGGGTAAAGTAATCTACGAGCACAACGTGCATCTCAGCTCGCTGCAATTTATCAAATCGGACACTGGGAAGCTGGTTCTCGTGACGGATTGGTCGTACAACAGAAGCACCGTCTAAACTACTTGAATGAGGTTTCTTGAAAAGACCATGATGACTCGCAATTTGACTCTAGCAACCGCTATTCTTCTGGGCCTGTTAGCTGGATGCCACAAGGCTCCAGAGCCAACTCCAGCGGCACCCGCGCAATCCGCACAACCCGCAGCCGCTCCGGCTGCAGCGCCCGACGCTGCATCGAATCCTCCTGCAGCAGCCCCAGCAGGGGCCCCGGCAGCAACTCCGCCAACGGCAGACCAGGCCTCAGCCGCCAACCCTCTCAACGCACCCGCGCCCGCTGCTGCTGAACCTCCGCCGCCACCGCCGCCAGTGGTCATTCCTGCCGGGACCACCGTGTCCGTCAGGCTCGGTACGGCGTTGTCGTCAAAGACCAGCCAGAGCGGCCAGAGCTTTCCTGCCACCGTCGCGCACTCCATCAGCGTCAAGGGAGAGGTCGCGGTTCCTGTGGGATCCTCCGCTACGGGATCGGTAGTAACCGCCAAGGAGAAGGGCAAGATCAAGGGCGAGGGCCAGCTTGACATTACCCTCACCGCGCTCACCATCAAAGGCGTCACCTATCCCGTCACCACCAGCGTCAACGAGCAGACCATCAAGGGCAAAGGCTCTCGAACTGCCAAGACGACCGCTGGCGGTGCTGCCGGGGGTGCTCTCATTGGCGCACTCGCGGGCGGCGGCAAGGGTGCGGCAATCGGCGCTGGCATCGGAGCAGGCGCCGGCTTCATCGGCGGCGCGGCAACTGGCAACAAGCAGATCGAATTGCCGGCAGAAACCGTGGTCAGCTTTAGCCTGAAGCACTCCATCACGCTGACACAGTAGTCGCCGTCCCTGCACAAAACGCTGTAATTCGCGCTAAGTTCAGGTCTGCCGCCCCTCAATCTAGGAGCGGCAGACCTGACATAAGCCGAGTGCCCTGCCCGGAGAGACCCGATGATTCACTTGCTGATTCCTGCCTCTGTCGTAGCTGTGATGTGCGTGTTCTTAATGCTCATGATGGAAGCGGGCAGGCGATTCGGGATTTACCGTAAAAAGGGCGATCCCGATGCGGCCGATGCCGGAATCAGCACTGTGGATGGAGCGATCTACGGGCTGCTTGGCCTGGTGATAGCCTTCACCTTCTCCGGTGCAGCCACTCGGTTCGATCACCGGCGCGATCTGGTTACGCAGGAGGCAAATGCAATCGGCACCGCCTTCCTCAGGGTGGATCTCCTGCCGTCTGCCATGCAACCCACCATAAAGCAGGACTTCCGTGACTATCTGGACGCCCGCCTGGCCTATTACCGCGCAATACCCGACAATCCAGCGGGTTGGAAAGCTGCCGACGCCAAGGTCAAAGCTCTCCAGGGAAAGATATGGTCTGAATCCGTCGCCGGATGCAAGGAAGCCGGCTCACCCGCCACCACCTCCCTGGTCCTGGCTTCGCTCAACGACATGATCGACATTACCACCACACGGGCAATGGCCATCGAGATGCACCCTCCATTAGCCATCTTCCTGGCCCTGCTGGCCTTGGCGCTTACTGGAGCATTCCTGGCGGGCTACGGCGCCGCGGGCGCAAAGAAGCGCAACTGGGCGCACATGTTCATCTTTGCCGGGGTCATGTCCCTGGCCATCTATATGATCCTCGATTTGGAATTCCCTCGGCTCGGCCTCATCCGCGTCGATGCCGTGGACCATGTGCTGCAGGATACCCGCAACACGATGTAGCCCAGACGACAGCCTTGCTCGGGCCCTCCGATCCAACAACCTGGCCTGAGCGAGGCGATCGCGTCTCCTAACCTCGCCCACGGATCCGATTCAGCTCCCGCCGATTGCGCTTCGATGGCCGCCCTGCATCGAAGGCCTCGAAATGAGGCAGTAGCTTCTTCTCCTCCGCGAGCTTTAGCCGCAGTTCCCTGCTCGCCTCAGTCTCCCGATAGAGCGTCTGCGCGACTGCAGCCGGCCCTCGCATGTCGCTCAGCGCCAGCACTTCTACCTGGAAGTCGCCGCCTTCGTTCTTTACCAGCAGCATGTCGCCGGCATGTACCTCCCGCGAAGCTTTGGCGGGCTGCCCGTTCGACGTGATTCTCCCCAGTTCGCAGGCCCGCGTCGCCAGCGAACGCGTCTTGAAGAACCTCGCCGCCCAGAGCCACTTGTCCATTCGCACGTGCGTCATCCTCTCATTATCCAATTGAATCTGGATCTTCACCACACCCCGCGCCCGACGGTCTTCTAGTGACGTGTGTCACTGACTCTCCTACCCCTGAATCTGCACAATCGTGGCCGTTGTGTCTTGAGGTAAATACCGTGGCGACAACCAGCTCAGTAGTCCAAGAACAAGCTCTCCGAACCCTGCCCGGGGATGACGTCCGCCAGATCCTGTGGCGCTTTGCCGATCGTTACGACCTGCAGATGCTGGTGCAGTCAGCTGCGCGCGGTGGCGCGCGGACCGGTCGCCCGCCTGGTCGCCTCCGGCGCTCGCAGCACCCACGAGTGGACCCCCGAGAAGAACGGCCCTGCTCCAGCGCCTTCGACGAATCCGGCATCACCGGCGTCTTCATGGATCCCGACGCAGGGCGGCTTCATCGAAGGACCCAAGAATCTCGCGCTGGCGCTGGTCGCCTTCGAACTGGCCTGGGTGGACGCCGGCGCCGCCACCGGCAGCCTGGCAGGATGCCTGGCCCTTTCGCCCATCCACGAGCGCGGCACGCCGGAGCAGCGCGCCCACTACATGAGCCCTGTGCGCCCCCGCCCAGCCCGGCGAAGATCGCAAGCCGTGGCGCGGCGCCTTCTGCCTCACCGAGCCAATCCCCTACGTCGGCGTCGATACCGGCATGCTCGGCGGCAAAGTGCGCGTCGCCGAGTGGAAGGACGGCGAGGAGCCGATGCTCCAGGTGGAAAAGCGCGGCCGCTTCATCACCAACATGGGCTTCGCCAACTTCGTCACCGCCGCCGTGGAATCCGACGACCCGCGCATCAAGGGCACGCTGCATGGTGATCCTTGAAGAGACCGACCCCGGCATCTTCGACCGCGGCACCCCGACCCGCAAGCTGGTCCATCAGCTCTCCTCCACCCGCGACCCCATCTTCAGCCTGCGCGTGCCCGCCAGCCGCATCGTCGGCGGCTACACCGTCAAGGATGGCGTCATCGTTCCGCACTACACCCACAGCGAAATCATCGAGGCGGTCTTCCGGCGCACGCGCGTCACCGTCGCCATCATGACCTCCGCCAAGCTGCCTCAGCGCCATCGAGCCGGTGATCCGCTACCAGCGCAGTCGCTTCCGCGGAGCCGAGCAGATCAAGCCCGGCACCCTACGCTACGAACTCGGCCTGCAGCAGCAGCGAGGACGCCGTCCATCGCCTGGTCGACATCTGGGCCACGGGTGAGGCCAGCGCCTCGCTCGGCTTTGAGGCCGCTCGCGTTTTCGACATCCTCGATCCGCTCGAAAAAGAGAAGACCGCCTTCCTGGAAAGCATGGGCATCCGCGGCACCCGCGCCGAAATTCGCCATTTCCGCAGCATCTTCCAGTCGGCAATGGAGTACCTCGAGCTCGAAGCGAAACCCGCCGAGAAGCGCAACGAAGTCCGCTACCAGGAACTCAAGAACGACTTACTCATCCAGTACGCGCTTATCGATGCCGTCGCCAAAGTCCTGTGCCCGGCCGCCAAGCTCTGGAACACCGGCCACGGCGCCAACATGATGCGCGAAGCCGTCAGCCTGATGGGCGGCTACGGCATCACCGAAGACTGCCCCGGCTTCCTCGGCCACAAGTGGATGGATGCGCAGCTCGAAGCCACCTACGAAGGCCCCGAAGCCGTGCAGCGCCGCAAGCTCAGCGTCACCATGACCGACGAGCTCTTCCTCGCGCAGTTCAAGGGATGGATCCTCGACATGCGCCGCATCGCCGACCAGCGTCCCGGCACCGGCGCCTGCGCCCTTGCCACCGCCATGAAGCTGTGGCTCTGGACCTATAACCACCTGCAGACCGCCACCGATGCCGACGGCGTTAAGCTCTACAGCGGTGCGCGCCAGGGCGTGACCTTCCCGCTCGCCGACGCGCTCTGCTGGCTGCTTGCCTCGCGGCAGCAAACGCTCGACCTGATGGAACTCGAAGCCAAAGGCCCCGAAAATCCAGTCGTCGCCGAAGGCCTGCACGGGACGCTCGCATTCCTGACCGACCTTTGCCACGTGCAGTCCGCGCGTGCTGCCGGCGAAGTAGGCCGCATCTGCGCCGAGTTGGTCTACGGCTACAACCGCCATCCATCGTGGGACAACCCCGAGAACAAAGCGCTGCTTCCGCGCCGAGGAACTCGAGGACTGGGAAGGCTCCGTCCCCGGCATCGGATCCTACGCGCTTGACGTGATCCAGCCTGATGGCGGACACCCCGACAAGGCCGGACCCTGCGCCCAGTGCGGCGACAACAGCACCTTCCGCCAGATGCGCGGCCAACTCGATGGCTGCCTCACCGGATCGCAACTCGCCAAGGACCGCGCCGCTCGCGCGCTCTCCAAGGTCATGATCCCTGAAGCACTGGATTACCCGCGATAGGAGCCCCGATGGCCGAGGAAGTGGAACCCGTCATCGAGCGTCCCTCCATGGATGTCGACATCGCCTGCGTGGGATTCGGCCCCGCCATGGGTGGCTTTCTCACCACGCTTTCGCGCGGCCTCATCGATGAGGACGGCATTGCAATCGCCGACAGCGCCGCTGTCACCGGCATGCCGCCACAGGTCATCTGCTACGAACGTGCCGACGACATCGGCTTCGGCGTCTCCGGAGTCGTTACCCGCGCCCGCGCCATTCGCGCCACTTTTCCGGACTTCGATCCGGAGAACGTGCCAATGGCCGCGCATGTTGCAGCCGAAAAGCTGGTCTACCTGCTCGACCCCATCGGAGCCAGCCGACGGCCACTCGCCATGCGCATCGCCGATCGCGCTCTTAACCTGCTCAAGCCGTTACTCCCGCTGCAGCACAGCGCCCTTGAAATTCCTTTCGCTCCCGCATGTCTGCATAAGGGCGATGGGTTCGTGCTCTCTCTCGGCCAGTTCAACCAGTGGGTGGGATCGCAGCTCATGGCCGGTGGCAATGTGCAGATCTGGCCCGGCATGCCCGTGGCTGAGCCACTCCTCGACGGCAAGCGCGTAACCGGCATCCGCCTCATGGATCAGGGCACGGACAAGCACGGCCATCCCGAAACAAGCTTCATGGCTGGCATGGATATTCACGCCGCGCTCACCGTGGTCGGCGACGGACCCGTCGGCGCCATCGGCCAGCAACTCGACGAATCCTTCGGCCTGCCCGACGGAAATAAGCAATGCGAATGGGCCGTCGGCATGAAGTTCGTAATCGATCTTCCCGACGACACCACTCTCCAGCCCGGCACGGTTTTTCATACCATCGGCTATCCGGAACCGGAGATATTCGGCTTCCTCTACGTGCATCCCAGCCGCGTCGCATCAGTCGGCATCTTCGTGCCCTCATGGTTTGACAGCCCCGTGCGCACCTCGTACCGCTACCTGCAACACTTCGTTCAGCATCCCTATCTCTGGCAATTCCTCGAGGGTGGCCGCCTGCGCTCCTGGGGAGCAAAGTCTCTACAGGAATCGGGCAAGCGCGGCGAACCCTTCCTCGCACTCGATGGCTGTGCGCGCATCGGAGAGGGATCCGGCAGCACCAACGTGCTCACCAACTCCGGCGTGGACGAAGCATGGTTCACCGGTACTCTGCTCGCGGAAGGCGTGCTGGATCTGTTGCGCACCCACCGGCCCTTTACCCGCGAGAACCTCGACGAGGTCTACACCGCGCGGCGTCGCGCCAGTTGGCTGGAGCCTGAATTAAAGGTGGGCGAGCACGCCCGCAACGGCTTTCAGCACGGCTTCCTTACCGGCATGGCCGGCATGGCCCTCACCGGACTTAGCGACGGCATTCTCAACCTGCACGTTAAGCCGAAACGGCCTCACGAGAATATCCGCAGTCTCGAAGACTTCTATCGCGGCCGCCTCGAGATCTCTGAGATAGACGCCATCCGCCAGGACTGCCAATCCCACAACCAGTCGCTCCACGACGCGCTCATGACACGTTGCGGATGGCCCGAGATTCCTTTAGATGGCCAGCTTCTCGTCAGCCTGCAGGATGCTCTCCTCATGGGAGGCAAGGTACAAGCGCCCGCTGGATTCCGCGACCACGTAACCTTCCGCAGCGAAGAAGCCTGTCGCACTTGCGGAGCACGGACATGCATCGAAATTTGTTCGGGTGAAGCGATCACCAGCGGGGAAGGCGGCCTTCCGGCATTCGACCGCGAGAAGTGCGTGCACTGCGGCGCCTGCATGTGGAACTGCACGCAGGCCGACTCCAAAGGCCGCACCAATCTCGTCTTTCGCGCGGGCGCTGGAGGGCTCCACTCCGCTGAGAACTAACCCGCACAAGCAAATGCCTGCAACCACAACTGGACATTCGCGGACTTTGATGCCGCGCTGAAGGATAGAGAGAAGATGGCAAACCCACTACACATCGTTGTCTGCGGCAGCATCGTACCGGATCCGCTCCAGACTCTCGAGCCCGTCACCACGCCCACCGGACCTCGCCTCAAGAATGACCTCATGCTACCCGCCGTCTTCGACCCTTGGGCAGCGCATGCCCTCTTCGAAGCGGCCAATCTCGCGAAGCAGTTTCCCGGCTCACGGCTGTGGCTCGTCAGCATGGGCCCGAAAGCCAAGCTGCAACAGGTCATGATGACCATCGCGCAGAAGGTTCCCTTTGAGCTGATCGCCATCGACGGCCCGGCACACGGCTTCACCGATGCGCACGAAACGGCGGCACTCCTCGCTGACGCAATCGCAGCGATCCCCGATCTCGATCGCAACAGCCTGCTGCTCTTTGGCGGATGGGAATCCGCAAGCCGCGGCGCAGGCGTCACCCTGCAACTCATAGGCGAGCGCCTCGGCATCACCGACCAGTTCCAGGGCGTAGACCAGATCACGATCGCCGACAACGGTTCCTTCGAAGTAATGGAGCGCATTGAGGGCGGCAAGCACCTCGTCTCCCACTGCGACGGCACACCCGCGTTGCTTGGCTGGGCCACAGGAAATCTCGGCGAGCCACGCAACGATCCCCAGGTCGGCATGAAGAATATGCGTGTCGTGATGCCCGCCCTGCAAAAGGCCAAGCCTACTGTACTGACAGCAGAAGGCCTGACCTATGCAAAAGTCCAACTGCCGCAGCAACAACGCCAGACACGCATCGTGAAAGATATGCCCGCGGATGAAATAGCATCCGAAATCGTCGAATGGATCTCGCGCGGATAGTCAACGATCAACGAACCAGGGAAGACGGACAAGACAATCATGGAGACAGTTCTTTATCTCGCCCACACTGAAGCCGATGGCTCACTCTCGCGCCACTCGCTCGAAGCGCTGACTACCGCGCAAGCCACTGCAGGGGGCCTCAACGCCACGCTCGTCGCGGGCATCTTCGGCGCCCACACCAGCGCCGCCTCGCATCAGATCGGCGCCTGCGGTGCAGTTCGCATCCTCGTAGCAGAAGCGCCGGAATTCGCTGAGCCTCACTACGCCAGCGATGCCGCGGCAGCGGAAGCCCTCGCCAAATCAGCCGGATCCACCATCGTCATCGCGCCTCACACCTCGCGCCTCGCGCGCGTTCTCGCCGGCGTGGCGCATCGCCTCAACGGCCGCATCGATACTCACGTCAACGGAATTGACACCAGCAATGGACTCGCGGTTACACGCTGGTTCTACCGTCAGCGCATGGAAGGAGTGCTCACGCGCACGCAGCGTCCGTGGCTCCTGCTCGTCGACTCGGGCTGCGCTGCGGCCTATGCGGGCGCGCCCGCCAGTGCCCATGTTGAAGCACTCGCCGTCGCACTGCCCGCGCAGCGCACCCGCACCATCGGCCTCCACGCGCCGCAATCCGGCGAGCAAACCATCCGCCCCGATGCCGCTCTACTCTTCGTCGCGGGCGCAGGTTGGACCAAGAAGCAGAAAGATGGCCAGCCTCACCCACAGGAAGCAGAACACCTTATTCTCGGCTTCCTCAACGCAGCGAAAGCATCGCTCGGAAGCACCAAGTCACTCACTGACATAAGTGGCGAAGGCCAGACCGTTCTGCAATGCATGAGCCACCTCAACCAGGTCGGCCAGACGGGATCAACCCCACGTCATCCCAAGGGCCTCTCCACCTGTTGCCACGGCGAGGAACCCCACGTCGTAGGCTGGCGCTTCATCCACCAGCGCCGCGCCATCAACCTCGACGCCAACTGCGGCTGGGCACGCGGTAAGGCCGATGTTCTCTACGTGGCCGACGCCTTCGAAATCATGCGCCGGGTCAACGAATTGCTCGCCGCCCGTCCGCACTAGCGTCAGCGTTTCGGCGCCGCGCAGCTGAAGTTCGCGGCGTCGTTCGTGCTTCCCTTCCCCGAATAGACCGCAACCTCGGGATAAGCGCACAACGGCCGCGTGCGATCGACCGCGCCATCCGTCAAGTGGAACGCGACGATCCGCGTGGGCGTAATTCCATCTTCCACCCATTGCTCCAGCGCCGTCAGCGCATCAAAATGATTAGGCCCCGGACCGCCCCCGCAGTGCTGCATTCCCGGCACCATGAAGAGCCGCACAAAATCAGGCGAATCCTTCCCCACCGTAGCCACAACTCGCTCGTAGTAGTTGATCGTATTCAGTGGCGACAGATCCGGATCGCTCCACCCGTGATAAAGAAGCAGTTTCCCGCCGCGCTTCTGCATCGGCCTTAGATCCGCGTCCACTGCATCCACTGAAGCACTCAGCTTGGTTCGCGTAAGCTCAAGATCACTCGCGAAATTAAAGTCCATCACGTGATACTTCGCATCTTGAAAGACCATGTACCGGAAGGCACCCTCAGCCGCAATATAGTGCGTAGCCTGAAACGGCGCGTTACCCGTAACCCACGCTGCCCATCCCCCCGATCCATCCTCGCCGCCTGGAACAAGGCCCGGAAAAATCAGCTTCCCCGACGCGTCATGCCCGCCCGCCCAGATATCCCTCACCGCCTGCACCTGCTTCGCGCTGAAGCAGCCCGACACATCCTCGCCCGCCTTGCAAGCCAGCACGCCCGGATCAAATCTGCATTGCCGCGGATCATCCAGCACACCATCTTTGATTCCGTCCTGCGCATCGCAAGCCGCATTCACCGCGTCCGCCAGCAGTTTCACCTTGCCCGCTGGAATGTAGCTTTCTGCATCCTTCAACGTAGCTATCGAATACCAAAGATGTGCTCCCGCAAATATCGACGTGAAATCATTGGCCGGATCCCCCGCAAGAATTCCGTCGTAGTCCTCCGGATAACGCTGCGCCTCCATCAACGCCTGCCCACCGCCCTTCGAGCAGCCAACGTAGTAGGAATGCGCCGCGTCCTTCCCGTAAAATGCGTGCGCGATCTGCTTGCCATACGCGGTCGCAAGATGCAGCCCGAGATATCCATACTCCGCCACCAGCTCCGGCCGTCCCAAAGCCCAGCTCGAATCGAACCCATTCCCTGCGGGATGATTTACATGTCCCGTATCCGTGCTCGCAGTAGCGTAACCATGCCGCAGCGCATTCTCCATCGCGCCATAGCTTATGAAGCCCGCGGTGCCGCCGTTCCCCACTCCTTCAAATTTTCCGTTCCAGTTCTCAACGGGCAGCCACATTTCAAAATTTATCGTGGCCTTCGTCACCGCGACTACGCGGCAGAATGCAGGCAGGTCCGCAACTGGAGCCTTCCCGTCCGGATGCGTAAACTCCCCAGCAGCAACCACGGCCGCCGAAAGAATGTGCGTCTCCGTCAACGCAACATTCGCCAGACTCTCGCATGAAGCGGCCCGGGTCTCAATCGAACGCTCCTGCGCCGAAGCAGCACCGGCCACAGCGGGGAGCAGCAATGCGAATCCATAGGTAAGCACGCGAACGATCACTTGTTAATCTCCCCTAAAACAATAAGTGCGGCGCATCTTCACGCCGCACTTAAGTATTCCACGAGAACTGTCTTACAGCGTGCGCTTGAAGAGCGGCGTCGCCAATAACAGGGTCGCAATACCGAAGACATACAGAAAGACCAGGTCCGTCCGAATCGCCACAAAGCCTCCATCCTTCAGCAGGATCGCCTTGAACCCGTGAATCGCGTAGGTGAAAGGATCCACCAGCGCGATTGCGCGCAGCCATGGCGGAAATGCTGCGATGGGATAAATGCTGCCCGACGGGAAGAACAGCAGCGTGTTCAACACGCCAAACATCGCGCGCGGCACCAGCGGATCGTCCACTCGCACCATCATCAGAAACATCATGCCGTTGAATGCGATCGACGTGGCAAAAATCAGCACCAGCAATTCCAGCATCGCCATCGGATGAAAGATTGTGCCCAGCCCCGCCATCAGCGAGCCAATCACCGTGATGGATATCCCGGCGAGCACCGCTTTCATCGCACCTGCAATGTTCAGCCCCATCACCAGTTCCAGCTTCGTGATCGGAGTTACCAGGTAGCCTTCATGCACACCGCGAGCCTTGTCGTCGATATACAGCATGCCGCCGCCGATCATGACAGATATATACATGGCCAGTGCAATCGAACCCGACAGCAGATACTTCATGTACTCGACATATGGGTACAGCTCTACGATCTCGAGCGCGATCTTCTTCACTACTCGGTCTTCAATCACCGGCGCATTCAGCGCATTCACCAGCGACTGCATCTCCGCCTCGATGCTTGAGCTCATGAACTGATCGCTGTTGTCCACCACCAGCCCGATCTGCGGCGCATCCGACGCGTACACACGCCGTGAGTACTGCGGAGGAATCACCACGGCCGCGTCAATCCGCCCCGTGCGCACATCCTCACGCGCCACCACCTCATCGTCATAAGGAATCGTCGTAAAGGTCTTGATGTTCGCGCCGACTGAGTCGAACGCCTCCTTCACCTGCACTGACTGTGAACTACGATCGTGGTCCACTACCCCCACGCGCGCGCCCTGTATCTTGCCGCCGAATGCGTTGCCCAGAATGATCAACTGCACCAGCGGCAACATCATCGACATGATCATCAGCACGGGAGAGCGGAAAAATTTCCGCATCTCACGCTCCACAATTGCGAACATGCGGTTCATGGCTGCATCCCCGGTCTCGGCGGCATCACAAACGCGTGAGCCTTCACCTGCTCATCGCGAAGCTGTCGTCCGGTGTAATGGACGAACACGTCGTCCAGCGTGGTGTTCTGCACCGCTAGCGAAGACAAGGTCTCGCCTTCTGCCGCGGCCATTTCCACCAGTTGCATCGTCGTGCGCGATCCGTTTGAAGTCAGTACGCGGTACACGCCCCCGCTCTCTGATTGCACATCGGTCACGTCTTGAAACTTTCCCATGCGTTGCGCCCACTCCTCACGATCGCGGGCAAACTGCACCTGCACCACGTCGCTGCCCGGCACGCTGGATTTCAGTTCCGTCGGAGTCCCCAACGCCACCAGCGTTCCATGGTCCACAATCGCAATGCGGTCGCACAATCGGTCCGCCTCTTCCATGTAATGGGTCGTCAGCAGCATGGTCAGATTGCGCGTCTTCTTCAGGTTGTTCAGCATCTCCCACACAGCAATGCGCGAGACGGGATCCAGTCCCGTCGTTGGCTCGTCCAGAAAAAAGATGCGCGGATCGTGCACCAGCCCGCGCGCAATCTCCAATCGCCGCCGCATACCGCCTGAGAGTGTCTTGGTCTGCGCGCCCCGCCATTTCACCAGGTCCACCGCCTCCAACACAGAGTTGATGTTCTTCTCCCGCTGCACCTTTGGCACGCTGTAGAGCTTGGCGTAGATGCTGAGATTCTCTTCTACCGTCAGATCCTGATCGCTCGTCAATGCCTGAGGAATTACGCCGATGCAACGCCGCACCGCGTCGGCATCTTTCACCACATCGTGTCCGCCAACAATCGCCTTGCCTGCCGTTACCGGAATCAGCGTCGTCATCATGCGGATCAGCGTGCTCTTTCCCGCGCCGTTCGGGCCCAGCAAACCAAAGATCTCCCCCTCGGCCACTTCGAAGCTCACGCCCTTCACTGCTTCGAAATCCCCGTAGCGCTTTACGATCTTCTCGACCACGATCGCATTGGGATTCTCACTACCGCTCATGGCTTCACCATTTTGCTCTTCGGAATGAATACCCAGGCCGTCATGCCCGGAACAAAACGCTCTCCGGGATTATCGATCAGCAGCTTCAACCGGATCGTCTTGATGTCGCGCTTGCGGCTGCCGTTGATGTCTCGCTGCGTCGCAAAATCTGCTTCCGGCGATTTCGCAATCACCTTACCCTGGATCGTAGCCCCACTGGGCATCTCTACGTTCAGGCTGTCGCCCAGTTGTACCGTGTCCGCCTGCGTCTCCGGCAATGGCGCATAAACCCACGTCTGCGTCAGATCAATTACGGTCACGATAGTTGCACCGGCCGCGACCACTTCGCCCTGCCTCGCCGCACGCACGTTTACAATTCCGGTCACCGGACAGAAAATCTGCGCATAGCCCAGTTCCACCTTTGCCTGGTCTGCCAGCGCATTCGCGTTGGCTACCTGCCCGCGAGTCGAAGCCACCGTATGCGCGGCGGCCATCGTCTGCAACTCGTGCGCCCGCGCCATGCGCAGTGAAGCCTCGGCCGCGGAGACATTCTCCTTCGCGGAATCAAGTGCTGCCTTGGAAGCCGCCAGGTTATTCACCGCGTCATCCTTCGCCTGGGCGCTCATTACTCCCTGTTGCGCCAGCGCTACGGTACGTTCTGTATCCGCCCGCTGCCGTTCCAGGTTCGCGGCGGCCTGCGCCACTGCAGCCTGTGCCGCTTTCAGCATGGCTTCGGCGTTCGCCGTCTGGCTGCCAGTCTCGCCCCGCGTCTGCTGCTCGGTTGTAACCGTCTCTTCCAACCTGTATCGTTGGCTCGCCATTGTGGCCTGCGCTGCTCTGTGCGCCGCATCTAGGTCATCGCTCTCAATCGTCGCAATCAACTCCCCGGCCTTTACCGGCTGACCTTCATCCACTGCCAACGTCTGCAGGCGGCCAGAGATACGAGCGCTCACCAGCACTTCGTTCGCATCCACTGTTCCAATCAACTTCAAGTCGCCCGAAGTTCTGGCGGTGAATAGATACCAGATCAGCGAACCAAGCGTCAGCAGACCCAGTATCAGAAATACCCTGTTTCGCGCGTTCATCGTTCCTCCGCAATACTCAATCTCGTTTTAAACGGCGCCCTTATTGCCGGCACCGGCGCTGGCGAATCAGCCAGCACTCTTTCCGCAAGTTCCGCTCCATGCTCCCTGTCCTTGAATACCGCCTGCCCCAGAAACTCCACCAGCGCCCTCCGGCGCGATGCGATCACTTCAGGTGCAAAAGGCTCAAAGGGCAAGACTTCATGCCACATCGGAGCGCTCAGAAAATAGAAAACATTGGCCCCCAGCGCCGCGAGCGGAAACTGCATCCAGTCCACGTCAATCAATTCGCCGGAGGCCATCCCCTCTTTCACCATCGCTTGAAACGCAAGCAGCGTAGGTCCGAAGAGACGCTTGCCCAGGAACGGCAGCGCCTTGGATTCGCCCTTCTGAATGCGAATCATCTCCTGTTGCAGCAGGCTCTGAAACTCCTGCTGAGTCGAGATCCGGTCGAAGTGATTCAGCGCTGTTCGCAGCAGTCTCTCTCCTGGGCTCGCCTGCGACGTCAATAGCGCAAGTTGCGCATCCCTCACCTTGCCGGCGATCCTCTCCAGCGTCTCCAGGTACAGCTTCTCTTTGCTTTCGAAGTAGTAGTAGAGGAGCGCCTTGTTCACTCCGGCCGTGACCGCGATCGCTTCGGTTCGCGCTCCCGCAAGCCCGTGCGCGCTGAATTCCTGCAGCGCAGCGTCGAGGATGCGGTCACGAGTTTCTGCTGAGCGTTCGGCTTGGTGGCGGGTTGTTTTGAGGACCTTCATTTATTTAACTAACTGGTTAGTAAATTACCTCAACAGGCGTTTCACGGCAAGGAAAACCCGAAAGAAAAGATGTCAACTTGCTGGCGGCAAGACGACCGAGAGGGACGATTCATGTCGATCTTGAAGCAGTTTTCCGCACATCTAAATCGTTACCTGTAACGATTTAGATGTGTCAAAAATGAGCCTAAATTGCGCGGAAATAGCGCCTTTTAGCTACTTATTTGTCCTTCTTCGAGTGGTGGTTTACGTGTTCCTTCAACCCCAGGTCTTCGGTCACATTGCAGTCGTATTGCTCCAATTCGGCGAGCAAGCCTTCGTCCGTCAGGTCCATGGGACGCGACTTCTCCCAATCACCCCGGAGGACTTCGTCCAAGCGTTGAATAATGTGATCGTCCCGCACCTCGATAGCAAGCTCTCTGCGGCTATCAAAGCTGCCCGGCGCGATGTTGATTGAGCCGATGATGGCGCGGACGCCGTCCGCATACAGTAATTTTCCGTGCAGCTTAACGTGTCTGAGCCGGTGGACCTTTGCGCCGACGTCTTCCAGGATGCGGAGTTCACCGACGCCCTCGAGCAGCTTTTCCTTTTTCAGCTTATGGGGAGGCCGCGCCATGAGGTGGATCTTCACGCCACGCCGATTGGCGCGCACCAAATGCTCAATTACAACTGGGTCCTGATACCGCTCATTCTGCAGCCAGAGCGTGCTCCTGGCTTCATCGATAAATTGCGCGAGGCGCTGGCGTCCGTTGCCGACACACCATATGAGATGGGAGTGTTCCCCTGGCTTGAATTCGCTGCGCGTCCAATCAGCGTCGAAACACTCGATGACTTCGTTCACCTCGTGTTTGTGCGAAGTAACGACTGCGTAGTCGCGTGTTTCTGTCAGGTTTCTGGGCTCCCAGTTGAGCGACTTTACATAGGCCGTCTCATCGTCCACAACCATTGACTTCTCATGGGTCAGGTCAAAGGCCGGGTTGCTGTCGAGGACCTCAACGCCAGCGTCGTTCAGGAATTTGCGCGACTCTTCGTTTTGTGACTCGCCACTCCGCCGCGCCGGGTTCAACATGACCCGCGTTTTCACGCCGCGTTTGTGAGCTGCCGCTACAGCCTGCAGCAGACCGGGGTCGGAGAAAATGAACATCTTGATCCGAAGGGATTTTGTGGCGGCGTTGATTGCATCCAGAATGGGCTGCGCCGTGTCATCGGGCATAACTATGAGGGACCGGGGCATTGTTTCTCCAAAACCACAGCTAAGGGTACTTCAGTTTTCGCACTTGCACACTTAAGAGCTTTTGGAGGCTGCGCAGAGTCAAAGCGGGTATCATGAAGATCCACGTAGAGGCCGGTCTTGCATAGACTACGCCGGACCGTAGACATCGACTCTGTCGTCATACGTAGGCACGAAGATCTTTCCGCCGCTGACTACCGGAACATTGAACTTGTTGTAGTTGAACTGGATTCCCCACCTTTGGCTGTCCCAAAGGATTCGCAGGCCTTTGCTGCCGTCGGGATAGGTAACAAAATTATCAGGGTCGTAGGCGATGAAGCGTCCCTGCGTAACGGAGGAGTTAGCGTCGCCGTATGGAATAAGCGTCCACAGAACTGCGGTCCCGGCTTGGTTATTGTTGCTGGAGAGCGACATGAAGCCACCCGGCATCCCGCCCGGCGAATTTACATTGTTGGGGGAGGCGGTTTCGGCCGATTCTGCAAGGTACGTGAGTGCTCCGCTTGGAGCCATGGCCCAGGCCCTGAGATTTGAGTTTTCGCCCCAGCAGAAGAGCATCTTGCCGTGCACAGGACTGGTGTACTGCACAGAAGTCGAGTGCATGTGACGTGTTTTTCCCTGAAAGAGAAAATCCAACAGGGATGAGTCCTGGGGCGCTGCGTCCACCGGTCCGGGGTAGTAGGTGTACCAGTAGGGAGGCTGCTTCAACTTTGCGTAGTTGGTAGCGGCGTGCGCAAAATCCGCGGGAACAGTTTTTCCCATCTTGTGCTGATTTACGATGTAGGCGATTCCGTCCTTGCCCGCCGAGAGCACAACGCCGTACTCCGGGATGAGCGAGATGCCGGCAGAGCCGAGGTCCTCATCTCCATATGCTCCCTTGTTGATGTCGAGAGGCTTGATGTAGGTGAGTTTGCCTACGACGCGAGCACTGGAAAGGTCACGCTCCTTCATGGAGTTGACAGGCATTTCCATTTCGGCGGTCTCGCCATTCTTTGCCTCTTCGCTGGGAGCGGAGACGCCGGCCAATTTGTTCTGCTGAGCTGGGGCCGGCAGGAAGGACTTGGTAGGGTCTTTGCCGAGACGTCCACTGTCAGAGTATGGGGACCACCAGTCGACCACGGCGAGCTTCTTTGATGCGTAATCGTATTTGACTTTGAAAACTGTTTCGCCCCAATCGTTTTTGGCGTCGAAGGAGCCGTTTCCCGTATCGCCATAGATCAGGCCGTTGGCATCGACGCAGAGACCGGAGCCTGCCATCCAGATTCCGGCTCCATAGCCAGCACTCATTGCAAGCGCTGCGGATATTTTGTTGGTCGCAATGTCGTAGGCAAAGATCCAGCCGGCAGCGCCCTTGCTGGTCTCAAGCACGGTGCCGCTGGCGAAGAAGATTGTCTTGCGGCCGCTAACGGTGGCGAGGGCAAGCGATGAACGCTGCTTTCGAAGTGTGCTGCTGTATTGCTGAATCACTCCTGAGGGAGTGGTGTAGGACTGGCCGGCGAGGGGCACGGGCGCAGCGGCCTGACTGCCGTCGGAGATATGCAGAGCAAATATAGAATGGGCGGCTTTCTGCGGCGATCCGTCAGCCGAGATCCACGCAACCACATAGAGGATCTGCGTATCGGGATCAATCACTCCCGTAGAGAGTATGCCCCAATGGTCGTTGATTTTGTACATGTCGATGGCAGTACTGCCGTTGACGGGAGTGCCCAGATTGACCGTCCATAACTTATCGCCGGCGCTCGCATCAAAGGCGTAAACGCTGTTGCTCATAGACGCAAGCAGGATCACGTCGCGGAGGTTGCCATCCTTCATTTTCACTTTCGGCAGGATCAGCGGCTGGGCTTCCACACCGCGTGCATCTCCGTCCATGTTCAAGCTGAAGAGGCGCTTGATTCCACGCTGGCTCACGAGCGTCTGGGTAAGCACTTTTTCGTGCGGATTGGAGCCGGTGCGGCTATTGTCATAGGCGCGCGTGAGGACGGGAGACATTACGCCCGAAGTTGTCTGGCCAGCGAGCGGCAGAGCGAACCATACGAAGAGGGCAAGGCGCTTCCACTTTGCATCCATATCTATTCCCTCGCGAGCTGCTGCGTTTGAATTTCTAACGTTTGCGGGCCCGGCTAGAGTTTGGACGGTGCTGCGTAGGATACCGCCAACTCAAACGGAATCTCTGCTGGCGAATCGGTATTGACGGCGACCGTATACCAACCGGCGTGAGGTGCTTTGTTGTTCGCGGTGATCGCGCCTCCATCCAGGAGAGTCGGGGTTATTTTTGCATTTGTCGCAAAGTGGATTTGCGTTCCCTGATCAACATAGATGCGCCCGGCGATGCGCTGCTGGGTGAGGATCGCGCCGGAAATATCCAGATCTGGCGCACCGAAGAAAACCTGCGTGGTGTTTCGAGGTTGGACGCGCACAGGCTTGTCCGCCATGGCGCGCGAGAAACACAGATAGCTCTGGCCTTTGGCATCGGCGTTCGCAGGGATGGTGAAGGTTGCGTTGCCGTGAGCATCCGTCCAGATGTCACCGTGATGGCCGGAGTAGTCATGCAGATGCTGATTCGATCCGAATGATGTGGCACAAGTGATGGTTCTTCGGTTCCAGGTATCAAAGTTGAGGCACGTCAGGAGTCCGGGGCTGCTGGCCAGCGCGCCTCCATTGCCGTCGCGCTCAAGGACCATGACCTTGTCATCCACCCAACGAGTCACGGAGCTACCATAGGCAAATGTCCGGTTTATGTAGATGAGGTTGTCGATCCAAGGTTTCAGGCCGTAGGCGCCAGGCCAGACGTTCGATCCGAAGTAATCTTTGCCATAGATGAGGACCTGGCGGCAGGCGATCGAGAGCAGGAAGGCATAGCCGAGCAGCTTGGAGCCAATGACCTGTTGGCCGGGGCTGGTGTCGGTGTCGGGATTGTCTACGAAGCCGTAGGCGAGATCCGGTCTCCACGATGAGTAGCCGGCTCCGTTCAGTGCGCGAGCATTTAAGTTGTTGCAAGCTTCTTGAATCGCGAAGTGGATGCTGAAGTCTTCGACGCCGGAGCGACCATTCATGGGCTCACTGGTGGCCCACCAATTCAGGCTGCCGGGATCCCCATCGAAATATTCCGAGTAGAATTGCCTGCTCGCCATGGCTCCGTGATTCATGAACTGGCTTACGAACGGCGGCCAGGTACCTTTAGTATCGTCGAAGCGGGCTCCGTCAGCGCCTGTCGTGCGGAAGAGCCAATCGCCATAATCGAGAGCATCGTTGACGGTGTAGCCGGGCGGCTCGCAACGCTGGTAAAGCTTCTCGTCGCCAAAGGCGAAGTCGTCCCTGGGCACGGGTACATCGTCTCGCACGTTAGCTGCGCGGAAGCATCCTGGATGCATGGGACCACGGCCATTCATGGAGCCGTCGCCGGCCTTGTAGCGATAGGTGCCGCTCATGCCTCCGATGAGTTGGTGCAACACGATGTCGAGGTCGACCTCCAGGCCATTGCGGTGGGCAACTGCCACCAATCGACGCAGTGACTCAGCTGAGCCGTAGCGCGTAGTCGTGCTGCCCTGTTGGTCAAGCGTTCCCAGATCGCGAAGGCAATAGATGCCATAACCGTCGCAACCGGCACCCGCTCCTCCCTGGGCTTTTGAGGCAGGGGGCAATTGTAAGCGATCGAAGCCAACCTCTGCCAGGCTATGTGCGTGGCTGGCAACTAAATCCCATAGCCATGGTGCACCGGGATCAGTACTGGGCGCGGGCACTGTAATGCGATTTCCTGCGCTGTCAAAGAATCGTCCCCAACAGATCAGACTGACGGTCACCAGAGGACTCCTGTCCGAATAACGATCGTCGCTGAACGATTTGCCAGCGCGGCGGATCTTCTATTTTGAGATGTATTCAGGGAGCCCGTTGCGAGTGCGGCCGTGAGATTGCCGCAGATCCAGTCTTACGTAGAAACCAGCAGCAGCCAATAGAATGCCAAGGCTGGTGCGGACTGGCAAGTATTCGGAGCGCGCGCAGCGTTTCTTCACGGTGCTTTCAAATCATCCGCGCCGGGAGGCTTGGCCGCGGAGTGGCTTTATCTTCATTTCCTTAAGCACATGGACATCCTGACTTCGATTGACGGGGGTTGAAAGGACGAGACTCGTGGTTGGCACCCCATAGGGCAACAGTTTTTCAATCAGCCCTTCAAGCTCGTGAGTGGAGGTGAGAATGACCTTCAAGAGGAAGGCATCGCCACCGGTGAGATGGTGGCACTCCTGAACGGAATCGAGGCTTTGCAGGAATTTGAGGAATGGTTGATAGCGCTGACCGTCGCAGGTCATGCGAACAAATGCTGTTATGGCGAATCCGAGAGCGTTCAGGTCGATGTTTGCGCGATAGCCCTGGATAATTCCGAGACTTTCAAGTTGGCGCACGCGCTCATTCGCGGCTGAAGGGGACAAGCCGACGCGGCGTCCCAGTTCCGCGAAGGGCAAGCGGGCGTCCTTGGAAAGCTCCAGCAGGATGTTTTTGTCGATGGTATCGAGTTCCGCGTATTGCATGCCGTCTACCTCTCGATGATGGGTCTAAACATATATATCTTAGTCGATTCGTTGGAAACGGCTAATTTTTATCGCTGAATCAACTGAGATGGCGCTCTATTTCCATTCAATCCCCATGTTCTGAAATGGCAGGATTCCCTAACATTTAGACATGATTCTTTTGAATGGCGAAAGCCTTACGATGGAAGACGTTGTGAAGGTGGCCAAGTGCCAGGAGCGCGTTCGGCTTTCGGTGAAAGCCAGAGCAAAGATGGCCGCCTCGCGCGCGGCAGTGGACAGAGCTATGCATAGTCCGGAGCCGGTCTACGCTCTCAACACCGGAGTGGGTTTGCTGGCCGATGTACGACTTGGCGAGCACGAACTCGAAGAGATGCAGGTGAATCTTGTGCGCTCGCACTGTTGCGGCGTGGGAGAACCGCTGCCTAAAGAGGCGGTGCGCGGAATGATGCTGATCCGCGCCAATGTTCTGGCCAAGGGATTGTCGGGAATACGTCCACTGGTGGCCGAGCGGATTTGTGATCTGCTGAACCATGACATTACGCCGGTGATCCCTTCGCGAGGGAGCGTGGGAGCGAGCGGTGATCTTGCACCCCTGGCCCACATGGCGCTGGTTCTGATTGGCGAGGGTTCTGCGATGTACCAGGGGGAAGTGCTGCCGAGCATCGAGTGTTTCCATCGCGCCGGGCTTGAGCCGGTTGAACTGCTGGCCAAGGAAGGGATCTCGCTTCTGAATGGAACACAGGCGATGCTGTCCATCGGCTGCCTGGAATTAGCGAGACTAGAAGCGCTTTTCTATTCCGCACAGACTGCCGCGGCCTTCACCATGGAGGCGCTACGTGGAACTCCGGTGGCATTCGATGCGCGGCTTCACGCGGCTCGCCCACATCCTGGGCAGAAGCATAGCGCGGCACACTTGCTGACGTTACTGGATGGCAGCAAGATCCGGCGAACTCAAGGGACCGGTGCTGCACGCATACAGGATGCTTACTGCCTGCGCTGTGTGCCGCAGGTTCATGGGGCAGCGTGGGATAGCTTTGTAGAAGCAAGGCGCGTCTTTGAAATCGAACTGAACAGCGCAACTGACAATCCCCTGGTGTTTTTGGACGAAGAGGGATCTGGGGAATCCGCTGAGATCATTTCCGGCGGCAACTTTCATGGGGCTCCGCTGGCGCTGGCGCTGGACTATCTCGCGATTGCGGTGTGGCAACTCGCAGGCATTTCAGAGCGCCGGACCGAGAGATTGCTGAACCCGTCGTTAAATGAAGGCCTGCCTGCATTTCTTGCCGATCGTCCGGGCATAGAATCGGGGTTGATGATGGCGCAGGTAACGGCGGCTGCGCTGGTGGCCGAGATGCGCGTTCTGGCTGGTCCTGCCTCCATCGGATCGATTCCAACGAGCGGCAATCAAGAGGATTTTGTAAGCATGGGCATGACCTCCGCGCTGAAACTGCAGCAGACCGTACGGCTGGCAGAGATGGTGGTTGCGATCGAAGTGCTTGCTGCCACGCGAGCGCTGGATCTGCGTGGCGAGAGGACTACTGTCGTATTGGAATCAGCGAAGGCGCGGTTCCGCGATCATGTACCGGCATGGACTCAGGATCAGGTCCTATCCATTCCCATGGAATCTGCCGCGAGGTTTCTGGCGGAGGATGGTTTCCTGGCTACCCGCACTCTCTCACTTGTTGGAGCACACTAATGGCATATCTTCCCGTGCGGGCAGCACGCGGCAATGTAAAGACCGCGAAGGGCTGGATTCAAGAAGCAGCCAAGCGGATGTTGATGAACAATCTCGATGCCGAGGTGGCGGAGAAGCCGGAAGAACTAATTGTCTATGGCGGTCGCGGAAAAGCCGCGCGCAACTGGGACTGCTACCACAAGATCGTTGAGACGCTGGACCGGCTTGAGAATAATCAAACGCTGCTTGTGCAGTCTGGCAAGCCCGTGGGAGTGGTGGAGACGCATCGCCTTGCGCCACGCGTTCTGATCGCGAATTCGAACCTGGTTCCGCGATGGGCGAATTGGGAGGAGTTTGACAGGCTGGATGCCGCAGGGCTGATGATGTATGGCCAGATGACCGCAGGATCGTGGATCTACATCGGCACGCAAGGCATTCTGCAGGGAACCTACGAGACGTTCAAGAGCGCCGCACAGCAATACTTCAACGGAACGCTTGCGAGCACGATTACGGTTACGGCAGGACTGGGAGGCATGGGCGGCGCCCAACCGCTGGCAGTCAAGCTGGCCAGCGGTGTGAGCATCTGCGTCGAAGTGGATGCGGGTCGCATCGAACGGCGGCTTAAGACACGGTACCTGGACCTCGCCACGACGTCGCTCAAAGAGGCGATATCGATTGCGCGCGAAGCCAGCATGAGCCGCAAGGCCATGTCGATTGGCCTGCAAGGAAACGCGGCTGAGATTCTGCCTCAGATGGTGCAGATGGGCTTCACGCCTGACCTGGTTACCGACCAGACAAGCGCGCACGATCCGATGTGGGGATATCTGCCCACTTCGTTGCCCGATGAAGATCTGAATGCATTGCGCACAAAAGATCCGCAGTCATACGTTGCCCGCGTGCAGACATCGATTGCTGCGCACGTAGGCGCGATCCTGGCGATGCAGAAGAGCGGTGCGATTGCCTTCGACTATGGCAACAACCTTCGGGCGCAGGCAAAGCTGGCGGGAGTTAGCGATGCGTTCTCATATCCCGGCTTCGTGCCGGCCTTCATTCGCGATTCTTTCTGCGAGGGGCGCGGACCGTTTCGCTGGGTTGCGCTCTCAGGCGACCCGGTAGACATTGCAAAAACTGACGCGGCGCTTCTGAAGCTATTCCCGCACGATATACGGCTGCAGGAGTGGCTTGGCTTCGCTACGGAGCAGGTTGCGTTTCAGGGGCTACCGGCGCGCATATGCTGGCTCGGTTATCGTGAGAGGGATCAGGCCGGTCTGCTGTTTAACAAAATGGTGCGCGAAGGAACGCTATCGGCCCCGATCGTTATCGGGAGGGATCATCTCGATGCAGGTTCCGTCGCGAGTCCGTATCGCGAGACCGAGGCGATGATGGATGGATCTGATGCTGTATCGGATTGGGCTTTGCTGAACTTCGCCACGGGGATCGCAAGTGGGGCGGGATGGATGAGCTTCCATCACGGCGGTGGCGTGGGGATGGGATATAGCCAGCATGCGGGACTGGTGGCGGTGGCTGACGGCAGCGAGGAAGCGGATGAGCGTCTGCGGCTTTGCCTGACGAATGATCCTGCAATGGGCGTGATGCGTCACGCGGATGCAGGATATGAAAAAGCCCAACGCGTTGCGCGGGAGCGCGGGCTGGATATGCCGAGTTTGAAATGAAAGCCGAGACCCTAATAACAGGCATCACGCACCTTGTTTCGCCGCAAGGTGCTGGCGCGAAGCACGGCTCAGCCATGAGCGATCTGAATTGCATTCGCGATGCAGCGATCGCAATCGATAACGGCCGCTTTCTGTGGCTGGGCAAGGCTGAGGACTGGCGCGGAGAAGCTGCATCGACAATCGACGTGTCAGGACGCGCGGTGGTACCAGGCCTGGTAGATCCGCATACGCACGCCGTTTGGGCGGGAGACCGACTGGCTGATTTTGAGCTGAGAACGTCCGGCTCGACGTATGAACAAATTCTGGCGGCGGGTGGCGGAATTCGCAGCACCGTAAGGGCGACACAGGCTGCGTCACGGGAAGAGCTGGTGGCGCTAGCGGTTCCTCGCCTTAATGCTTTATTTGACTCCGGCGCAACGACGATTGAAGTGAAATCAGGCTATGGCTTTACTCCGGATGCGGAGATTGCGATGCTTGAGGCGATTCGACATCTTCAACGTCGCGTTGCTGCGCGACTTGTTCCGACTCTGCTGATCCATGTACCGCCAGCAGACGGAAGCGAGCGCGCGGATTATTTGTTACGGGTACAAAAAGACTTGATCCCAGAGGTAGCGAGCCGAGGTCTGGCGAGGGCGGTAGATATTTTTGTCGAGCGAGAAGCTTGGTACGTTGACGAGGCTGAGGCCGTACTGACGTGTGCCGTCGCGCACGGCTTAAAGATCAAGTTGCATACTGAGCAGTTCCACGCAATTGGCGGATTGGAACTGGGTATCCGGCTTGGTGCACTGAGCGTCGATCATCTGGAGGCGTGCCAGGATCGCCAACTCGTGGCCCTTGCGGCGAGTAATACTGTGGCCACGATTTTGCCCGGGGTTTCTCTGCATCTCGGAATTCCTGCGGCGCCGGGGCGGAAGTTGATTGAGGCTGGCGCCTGTGTTGCTGTTGGCACAGATCTCAATCCGGGATCGAGTCCTCTTTTCTCTGCGTCCGCGGCGCTTGCTCTTGCAGTGCGACTGAACGGACTTACCGCGCATGAAGCGCTCACTGCTGGAACTGCTAACGCCGCACACGCATTAGGCCTGGAAGACGCCGGTCGAATTGAAGTTGGGATGCCCGCGGATTTTGCCGTTCTCAAATCTCGCGACTGGCGCGACCTAGTGTACACACTTGGTGCAAACCCGGTTCACGAAGTCTGGGTCGGCGGTGCCAGGGCTCGTCCGGAAGGCGGCAACCTGGTTCATAAGGAAGGGCACGCATGATCAAAGGCTATCCGCAGGCTCTTTCTTTCTCCTATCAGCCGGATCTCCTTTTCAGGTCTGGCAAGTTCCACCCTGGTGCGGAGCTATCGGTTGATAAAGCGAAGATTACCGGAAGCGGGAGGATATTTCCCTCAGGAGTAACTGCCATCAGGCTGCAGGGGAAGGCTGTGATTCCCGGGTTTGTAAATGTGCATTCCCATTCTTTCCAGAGACTGATTCGGGGAAAATCGGAATCGAGAGTCTCTAGCGGAAAGGACTTCTGGTCCTGGCGCGGGACGATGTATCACGCGGCCGCCAGATTGGGTCCGCAAGAACTTTACGATGTTGCCCGCATGACTTTTCTTGAGATGGTGCGGGCGGGCACTACGACCGTTGGAGAATTTCACTATCTGCATACCGCTCCAGACGGACGGCCCTACGATGACCCGAACCTGCTGAGTAAGCAGGTGATTACCGCGGCACAATCCGTGGGCCTGCGCATTGTGCTGCTCCGCTCAGCGTACCTACGATCTGGCTATGAACTGGCCCCAGATCTAGGGCAGTTGCGCTTCTTCGAGACCGCGGACGAGTTTGTTAGCAACTCAAAAGAGCTCGTCCGCAAATTCTGGCCTGATAATGATTTGGTTCGATATGGTATTGCGCCGCACAGCATCCGTGCTGTGCCTTTGGATGCTCTCAACCAGATCCTTGAGTGGGCGCGGGGAATGGGCCTGCCTGTGCACATGCACGTGTCAGAACAGATTGCAGAGAACGAAGCGTGCATTCGCGAATATGGCACGACCCCTGTTGCCTTGCTCGCGCGAGAAAAGCTTCTTAACTCGAAGTTCACGGCGGTCCACGCGATTCACATTACGGATGAAGAGATTGCGATGCTTGCCGATGCCAAAGCAACGATCTGCTCATGCCCTACGACCGAACGTAACCTTGGGGACGGCGTACTTGCTGCGGACAAGGTCGCGCTGAACGGAGTAAGCGTAGCTCTGGGCTCTGACAGCCAGGCTCAGATCGATCCGCTTGAAGATGCTCGGCAACTTGACTATCACCTACGACTAGAGCGTCAAGAAAGGGCAATGCTGGATCAGATCGACGGAGTGCCGATTTCTGAGAGGCTGTTCGATTGTGCAACGGTGAACGGTGCGCGCACGCTCGATCTTTCAGCGGGCACATTATCTCCGGGGTCGTTCGCTGATTTCGTTACGATCGATTTGAATGACCCTTCGATAGCAGGACACTCTGCTGAGGACCTGCTGCCGCTGCTAGTCTTCGGTCTGGACCGCTCGGCTATCAAGGATGTTTTCGTCGGAGGGCGGCAGATTCTTTTTGACGGCAAGCACCCGTTGGAGGAGGAGATCGTCGCCAAGTATCAAGAAGTGCATAAGAAAGTTTGGGCGACAACGCCGGATCGCGACACGAGTCGATGACCTCTGCGCACGATCACCTGCTGAAACTTGTTGGGATTGATTCGGCATCAGCGATCTCCAATCGTGGAGTTATCGACTACTCCGCGGGGGTGCTAACGCGGGCTGGGTGGAGCACCAGGGAGATATCTTATTACGATGCGGCAGGCATCGAGAAGATTAACCTTATCGCCGCGCCACCGTATCAGGACTGTGCAAACCCAGTTGTAGATCTGACATTTGTTTGTCACACCGACACCGTTCCGCACTCAGCCACGTGGGCGAATGCGCTGTCTCCATTCGTCAAAGAGGGCTTTCTGTATGGATGTGGCGCATGTGACGTGAAGGGATTTCTGGCGTGCCTGCTGGCGGCAGCCTCTGAGATTTCTCCGGATAACTTTGCTGAGAGCCTGAGAATCGTGCTGACGGCAGATGAAGAGATTGGCTGTTTGGGAGCAAAGCATTTGATCGCTCAAGACGCTATACGGCCGAAGCGTCTAGTGATCGGAGAGCCCACTTCCCTGCGCGTGGCGCGGGCGGGAAAGGGATATTGCCTAGCGGAGATTACTGTCTCAGGTATCGAGGCCCACAGCGCACTTCCAACCCATGGATGCTCAGCCATCTACGCTGCCAGCCGTTTAATACATGGCATTGAGCATCTTGCGCATGGCCTGGAAGCAAAAAACCACGATCTCTTCACGCCGCCCTTTACGACTTTGAATGTTGGGACAATTAGCGGTGGAACCGCCAAGAACATTATTCCGGGACAATGCACCTTCCTGTTGGAATGGAGGCCTATTCCTGGTTTACCGGTCGAATACGTAGTGGACGCGGTGAAGTCAATGATGGAGGAAATCGGCGCCAGGGACAGCCGCTTGAAATTCAAGGTCAATGTTCTTCGGCAGCAGGCTGGATTTGAGACGAACGAGGATGCTTCCCTCGTGGTGCGACTGCAAGATGCTTCAGGACGACAGGCAACTTCGATTCCGTTTGGTTCTGAGGCGAGCATATTCGGAACAGTGGCAGAGCACGCAGTGGTGTTTGGGCCGGGAGACATGGCTAGCGCACATAGTGACCGCGAGTGCGTTTCGCTGATGGAATTGGATGAGGCTGTCGGCATCATTCGAGCCCTGATGTTGCGAGGCTGATGGACGATCCCGCGGTCTTCGCATAAGAAGGTCGCGCAGCCCCGGTGTAAGTTATCGCATTCAAGTGATGACAGAAGGGTGAGGCGGTAATATTATTCTGCACGAACACCTGCATCAATTCTCATCACTGCGAAAGGCTTGTTTGCCATGCGTACAAGACACATACTCCCTGCGTTCTTAGTCTGCCTGATGGTTGGAATGTTCCTTTATTCTTCGCGCGGTGCGGCGCTGGACAACGGCGTTGCGCGCACACCCCCAATGGGCTGGAACAGCTGGAACAAATTTGGGTGCGACAACATCAGCGAGCAGGTCGTGAGAGCAACCGCTGACCAGATGGCGAGCAACGGCATGAAGGATGCCGGCTACCAATATGTGGTTATTGACGACTGCTGGCAAGTGGGTCGCGACAAGTCGGGCAACATCATTGCCGACTCCAAGAAATTCCCATCTGGCATTGGGGCGCTTGCCGACTATGTGCATAGCAAGGGCTTGAAATTTGGGATCTACTCTGATGCCGGTACGAAGACCTGCGCGAAACGGCCAGGTAGCATAGGTCACGAGTACCAGGACGCTCAACAGTATGCCAACTGGGGCGTGGACTATTTGAAGGAAGACTGGTGCAACACCCTGCCGGAACAGAGCAGTTTGTCTTCCTATACTCTGATGCGCGACGCTCTGGCGGCGACGGGAAGACCAATTCTCTTCAGCATTTGCGAATGGGGTTCGACCAAGCCATGGTTGTGGGCAGGTCCTGTAGGGAACATGTGGCGTTCCACCGGCGATATTCAGGATTGCTGGAACTGCAAAAAAGATTGGGGCGGACTCGGCGTAGCGCAGATCATGGATCTGATGAGTGGCATTGAGAGCTATTCCGGTCCCGGGCATTGGAATGACCCTGACATGCTTGAAGTGGGAAATGGCGGGATGACGAAAGATGAATATCGCACGCATTTCAGCATGTGGGCGATGTTCTCTGCGCCATTGCTGGCGGGCAACGACATAAGCAATATGTCGGCAGACACGAAGGAGATTCTGCTGAACAAGGAAGTGATCGCGGTTGACCAGGATCCCATGGGCATTCAGGGCAAACGCGTGAAGAGGACGGATGACCTTGAGGTGTGGTCAAAGCAACTCGCTGATGGCGGCCGCGCGGTAGCACTGGTGAACCGCGGCTCAAGCACGGCAAAGATCACGGCGACGTGGCAGGATATTGGTTATCCATCCTCGCTGTCGGCTTCGGTTCGCGATTTATGGGCGGCCAAGGATGCGGGGCGGCACACGGAAAGTTACACCGCAGATGTGCCAAGCCATGGTGTCGCGATGGTGAAGATTTTACCCTGACTTCCGTCCAGAACTCAAAGTGCAAACGGGCAGATGCGGAGCGCGCATCTGCCCATGGTTTGTTGTGACCGAAATCAGAGCGCGACAGTGACCGCTTTGACCTCGGTGTAATTATTCAGGACTTCCTCACCCATCTCACGGCCCCAGCCCGATTGCTTGTAACCGCCAAAAGGCAGGGACGCGTCGAAGACGTTGTGGCAATTTACCCAGACGGTGCCCGAGCGGATGCTGCGAGCGACCCTGTGAGCGAGGCTGATGTTTTGCGTCCAGACCGACGCGGCCAGACCGTAGACCGTGTCGTTTGCACGCTTGACGATGGCTTCGACATCCGCGTCGGCGAATGGCACGGCGCAGACGACGGGGCCGAAGATCTCCTCCTGGACTACCTTCATGCGCGGACTTGTGTTGGTGAGTACGGTGGGGCGTACAAAGTATCCTCGTTCGACACCGGAGACGGGGCCACCAGCAGCGATGTGCGCGCCTTCTCGGATGCCAGACTCGATGTAGCCAACGACCTTGCGATACTGTTCGTCGCTGACGAGCGGCCCCATCTGGCAGGACGGATCCATGCCGGGTCCCAGCTTGATGTCTGCCGCAACCTTGCTAACGCCTTCGACCACCTGATCAAACACCTTCTCGTGTACGTAGAGGCGAGAGCCGGCGCAGCAGCATTGGCCGTGGTTGAAGAAGATCGCACTGGCGGTGCCGGAAATTGCGTTAGCGAGGTTGGCGTCAGGAAAGACGAGAGCGGGTGACTTGCCACCAAGCTCGAGGCTGACCTTCTTCAAATTGCCAATGGATGCTTTGACGATGAGTTTGCCGACTTCAGTGGAGCCGGTGAAGGCAACCTTATCGACAAGGTCGTGCGCGGCAAGCGGAGCCCCGGCGCCCTCGCCGAAACCAGTGAGAACATTGACGACGCCGGGTGGGAAGCCAGCCTCGTCGATAAGCTGCGCCAGGCGCAATCCCGACATCGGGGTCTGCTCAGCAAGTTTAAGCACGATGGTACAGCCGCAGGCAAGGGCAGGAGCCAGCTTCCAGGCAGCCATCAGGAGCGGGAAGTTCCAGGGAATGATCTGGGCGACGACGCCTATTGGTTCCCGCAAGGTGTAGGAGTGAAAATCAGGACCAGCGGAGAGCGGCAAACTCTTGCCAGATATCTTCGTAGCCCAGCCGGCCATATAACGGAACATATCGACGGCAAGGGGAACGTCGGCGACGCGCGCTACGGAATAGGGTTTGCCATTGTCGAGGGATTCCAGTTCGGCGAATTCCTCAAGGTGCTGCTCAAGGAGATCGCCGAGTTTCCAAAGCAGGCGCCCGCGCTGAGAAGGCGACATACGGGACCATGCACTGTCGTCGAAGGCACGACGGGCTGCAAGGACGGCGAGGTTGACGTCCTCTTCTTCCGCTTCAGGGACGTGGGTGAGCACTTCGCCAGTAGCGGGATTGTAGACCGGAAAAGTTTTGCCTGACGCCGCGGATGCGAAGCGGCCGTCGATGTAGAGCTGGTGTTTTCGGGAGACGAAATCAGCAGTCCTGCTGCTGACACGGGGATCGACGGAAAGAGTTGCCATAAGAAATGACCTCGAGTGCAACCGGTGACGCCGGCAAGAACGTACCAAGGGGTTGGTACGAACCCGCGTCTCGAAGAATCTGAGAGGGAGTTGGATTTAGCTGTCTCAGGGGTCGATACGTACCGGAAATGCACGCTAAGACGCTAACACCGGCAGACACCGTTTGGCTAGATGGCAAGAAACGAGAATTCGACAGGGCGGCGAATTATCTGGATGGCTGGAAGCGAAGCGCGGGCGGGGAGTGGACACCGCCCGACGCCAAGGCCTTGTTGGGAGTCAAGTCCCGCGCAAACTGCAGAGCTTTCCGCGGCCCGGAGAACCCCAAAGCTACTTCAGTGCGATCAAAGTTTGTTCGGGAACGCTCAGGCGTGCCTCCCGATACCGAGCTTCCTTTTCCATGGGTGATGTCGGAATCACAACGCTTATATCCGCAGCAGAACTGGAGGCGCTGACCAGGAAATATTGATCCCTGCACTTGTCAAATACCAATTTCCCGTCGTTGCGGCCGCGTGAATCGCCGGGCAAGGCTACTATCAACGAAGATGTTCCATAGTCCCGGCTTTTCACCTGCAACACGTGATTGTCCTGAGCCACGATCAGGTAATGGCCAGCCGGTAGCACGTTGTTCCCGACGGCGAAGTCGAAGGGAATCGTGGCCTCGACGCTGTGCCCCTGTGCCAAAGCAGAGCCGGCGGAAGCCAAGCCCGCGAACCCGAGAAGTGCGATTGCGACGATTCGATTCATGAGAGTGTCTCCTATTCCGGAGGCATCTTTCTGACTGCCTTCACTCTCTTAAGCGCAGAAGGCGAGTAAATCGTGCAATCATTTTGAGATTAATTGGCAGAAAACCCGCGTCTGTTTATCGGAGGCTGGCGGTGGTTAATGATCTTCTCTAAAATCCAGGTAAGCGAGATTCATATTTCCTTCCGTGAGAATGTGGATGGTGAGTATATTTTTGCCGGCAGGAAGGTCCAGCTTGACTACATTTTTCATTAGGTTCCAATGATGCCATTGGCGCCACGCGAGCGGATCGGAAGCATTGAACGTGGACACCATATTCAGCGGTCCGGTTGCCGACTTTCCATTCAAGCCCAGTGAAATAGTGCCTCCACGATTGGACGTATAGAGCAGATCTGCGGTGTAGGTCCCTGCATGAGCCACGAGGACAGTAACGTTGAACCACTCTCCTGGTTGCGTCCAACCAACATAGAGTTGATTTTCAGGAGGTTGAACCAGGTCAAACGGATTATTGTCGATCTGGTCGTGAAATTTCGTGTAGGAAGTATCGACGGCCTCCGACATACGGAAGTCGTTTAGATAGGTGCCGTCGGCAGGATTCAGACCGCCATTACCTTCATTCTTCGCCGTTGTATCGTGATACGCGATTCCTTCGCCGCCGCGATCATAGTAAGCACACGCCACGATTCCGGGAACAGACTGCGCGCCGCCCTTGTAGTGGCTGTCCTCGTATGGAGTTCCCTTGTAGTTCTGCTGGTATATCTGTCCAGACGCGCAAATTGGAAGAGCGAAGAAGAAGGTGGCCAAAATTGGCAGCAAAGCACGAGGCCGTGCACGATATGGATTCAAGAGAAGGATCTCCCAGCGGCGCATAGGTTGCCTTATGCTAGTCCCGTGGCGAGATGGCTGTCACCATCGCAAATGAGCGAGCAACGGGCAGACGTGTGGGCAACGCGGCTAGGACTTCTGAAGAGCGCAACGCGGAGTTGGCTCGAGTGGGTCCAGCTACAGAGCTGTGACTCGGACGGTCGCTGTCATCGTGTGGGTCTCGCCCGGGGCGATGTGAATGGCGTAGCGACCGACGTTGCTCGTCTCAATGCAGATCATTCGTTTCCACTGCCCTTCCCCAAGATCCGCCAGGCTTTGAGCGCCCTTGTCCCAAGGATTCCAAACGACCGTAGTAGACGAGTTGTTTTTGGACACTGTAATACGCCGCATGATTGCGGGATCGATGAGCGTCACGTCTTGTTGGGTGTTGAGGTAGATTCGGTCTGTTTCAGAGACAAAGCGGATGTCGCCGCTTTGATCTTTCTGAGCATAGTTATCCGTCTTGTCGAGGAAATCTACACCGGCCAGTCCTTGCACATAGGCCGATTGTGCCTGCCCCACGAGAAAGTACGTATGCAATGCTTCTTCGAATTGAAATGGTGACGCACCTGTATTCGTTACGATCAGCTCCTGGATTAAATCGCTTCCAAAGGTGACACGGCACGCAACACGGAAGGCGGAAGGCCATGCGGTAGACGAGCCTTCGCTATTCTCGAGGAACGTGCTGACCGTGACGTCATCCCCACTGACGGAGATATCCTCGAGTTTCCACAACGCTGTGCGAACGAATCCGTGGGCGGGTACCCCAGGATCGTCTTTCTTGTTGCCAAACCAAGGAAAGCAAATCGGAATCCCGCCACGAATGGCCCGTCCATCCTGCCAAAGCGAATTAGGGCTGAGATAAAGAACTTCACCAAAGTCGGCTGGGCCCCACGAAGTAACGTGGGCTCCGTGCAGATACATTTCGGCATGAACGCGCGGCGTTGCGATGATTACTTTAGGCAGCCCGCCATTGCCCGGCAACACGCTTGCCACTCCAGCAATTCCGAATCGTCGATCAAGGTCAGCGAGTGTTGCACAGTGCTCCATGAAGCCCCACTTTCTCTGAAGTCTTGGTTCTAGTTTTTCGCGCGCTCAAAAATGTCGGCGAATTCGTTGTAGCGATTCGCTATTTCGGTGACGGCGGCCTCGCGAGTAATCTTCCCGGCGCGCCACGTCACGAGTGGTTGCCAGAAGTCGGTACGGCCGACTGCAAAACCCACGAAGCCGGGAACCGCAGCCGCAATTTTCAGCCACTCCTGCACTTTATTATCGTCTTCGCCTCGTCCGAGAATAATGCAACTCACCTTGTCGCGGCCATTGCGGCGGGCTGTTACTACTACTTTCACGCAGTCCTCGCGACGATCAAGTCCTTCAATTTTCCAAAGATCGGGTTCAACGTATGCGTCCTGCAACTGCGTGATGGCTTCAACCATAAGTTGGGGTCGAAGCTCGGAGTCGTAGGCCTTTTGGTCTCCACCAAGTTTGTCCAACTGCGACGTCTCGGGAGGCACCAGCAGTTCAAACATCATTCGACTCTCAGACTTCTCATGTAGGTAGTCAGACAAGCGGCGAAGTCTCTCTCCCTGTCGCTGATTCACTGCCTGGTCGCCCTGCGGGTTGTAGCGAACCAGCACCTTGCAGAAGGTCGGCTTGAAAGCCTCAATGTGGGCAGCGAAATCCTCCCCGTACTGGAAGTCAAATTCGTCCTGACCGCTTTTCTCGGCCGGACAAGCAGTGGTGAAGCCGTTTGCAGTCGCGTCTCTCAGAATCGCAGCGCCGAACTGCTCATCTACAAGTATGCCGGCTTTCCCTTTTGGAACACCGGCTGCGACTCCTTGCTTGAATCCTTCATAGATAACTTGTTTGGCATTGGCGATATCTTCAGTTTGCGCGTCAGTCAACGGCTCGTGCCAGCCAAACATTTTGGTTTCAAATGAGCCCCGATGGTCGAACGGAAGAATATAGAGAGGCTTGTCAAAGCCAAGGTTCGTCACAGCTCCTCCTCGTAGATGGCTACCAGCAGTACCACCCTTGTTCAGACTCTGCGGTGAGTGCGTTCTATCGTATGCGATTGTTCGCTATGACAATGATCTGTGATTGGGTTCGCGATGACGCGTGTCTCATGACTCTGATCGCGTCTTGTTCTCCAGCGCTTCCATTTTCCCAAGGCGGCGTAAGTGCCGCTCAGCGCGGCTGTATTGGGCTTCCAGGTACGCCTGAACAAGGTCCCAGGCCACTTCCGGACCTACCGTTCGACCGCCCATGCAAAGGATATTCATGTGATCGTCTTCAACACCCTGCTTGGCCGAGAAGTGATCGTGAATAAGGGCAGCACGAATTCCCTTCACCTTATTGCAGCAAACGGATGCGCCCACTCCACTGCCACAAATTGCCACACCGCGTTCTACTTCACCGGTTACTACAGAATTTGCCAGCGGCACAACGAAATCCGGATAGTCATCGCTCGGATTCAGGCTGTGAGCACCGAAGTCCTTTACTTCATGTCCGGCCTGACGCAGCCTCGTGATCAGATCTTCCTTCAACCCGAAGCCGCCATGATCTGTGGCTATGCCCACCTTCATGAAGCGCCCTCTCTACCCTTTTTGCCCTGCTGCTGCACGGTCTGCAAGCAGTAGAGACTCTTCGCGCCGGATTCTGCCAGCGGGAATTGACGCGTCTCCCTTGCGGAGCTGCCCTAGTGCAGTCACCTTGTCACTCCCAGTTACCAACCACAAAATCCGTCGAGCGCGATTGATGATCGGGTAAGTCAGCGTCATGCGATTCCGGCCTTGATAAACTCCGGTGAGCGCGACGTCCCTGTCTGTCACCTCCAGCACCGGATCGCCGGGGATCAAGGACGCGCAATGGCCGTCCGGGCCGAGTCCGAGGTGGACAAGATCGAGAACGATCGGCGCTCCTGCGATCCCTTCCAGAGTCTTCGAATATTGAGATGCCGCGGCTGGCGGATTCGACTCTTCAACCGGCATGGCATAGATCTGATCGGGTTTCAGCGGCGCGCCGAGCAAGGATTCGCGCAAGTGAGTGAGGTTGCGGTCTGGATCGCCGGCAGGGGCAATACGTTCATCTACCTGGACAAAAATCACGTCGCGCCAAGGCAGGTCTTCGCCGGCCAGAGCCTTCAGCATTACCCATGGCGTGTGCCCGCCACTCACCGCCATGATGAAGCGGCCACGCTCGGCGATTGACGATCGTGCTTCCGCCGCGATAATTGCGGCCGCCTTCGCAGCCACTAGATCCGCATCATTGAGTATCTCAACATCCATTAGATTCGCTCCCGTCCGCTAAACATCGCTGGTTGGGTTAAACCATCCGCCGGGAGGTGTCAGGTCTGCTGGTTCAGCAGGACCCCATGTGCCAGGCCGATATTCAAGGACCGGAGCCTCCGAATTCAATGCATCGTCCACAATCCTCCACGCCTCTTCTACATAATCTTCGCGGGCAAACAAAGTCTGGTCACCCAGCATAGCGTCACCGAGAACCCGCTCGTAGGCTTCCATTTCTCCCGGTGCGGGCCGACTGCTGACCAGCATCTCAACATCTTCACCGCGGATTTCATCGCCGGAGGCCATCACCGTTACGCCCATCGCTATCGCCATGTCGGGGCTGAGGCGAAACCGCAAATGATTCTGCGACAGTTCGCTGTCACGGATCATGGTCGGGGGTTTGCGGAAGCGTGCGAAGACTTCAGTGGAGGTGACAGGAAGGTTCTTCCCGGCTCGGATAAAGAACGGCACACCTTTCCAACGCCATGAGTCTACCTCAAGCTTCACTACTGCGAACGTCTCGGTTTGCGAGTCGGGTTTCACACCTGGTTCGCTGCGGTAGCCCGCGAACTGCCCGCGAACTATGTCCTTCGCGCAGAGACAGGGGATGGCCTTGAGCACCTTCGACTTCTCATCGCGAATTGACTCGCAATCGTTTCGAACTGGGGGTTCCATGCAAAGATTGCTGAGGACCTGAAACATATGATTCTGAATCACATCGCGGATCGTGCCAACCTGGTCGTAGAATGCACCACGACCTTGCACTCCGAAATCTTCCGCCATCGTAATCTGCACGCTCTCGATGTAGTTACGGTTCCAGAAGGCCTCCATGAAGGCGTTCATAAAGCGAAATATCAATAGATTGTGAACGGCACTCTTGCCGAGATAGTGGTCGATTCTGAAGATGTGCGCTTCGTTGAATGAGGCGAGCAAGATTTGATTGAGGGCTCGCGCAGACTCAGCGTCACGACCAAATGGCTTCTCAATAATGACTCGCGCTCCTGTGGCACAGCCCGAGCTAACGAGCTTTTCCACTACCGGTCCAAACAGGAACGGTGGAATTGCGAGGTAATGGGCAGGAGCCGAGGCGGGGCCGAGGGCCTTGCGCACGGCCTGGAAAGTGCCGTCGTCCCCGTAGTCACCGTCAACGTATTGCAGCAAGCCGACCAGTTTCTCAAACGCTGCCGGGTCTAGTCCGCCATGTTTTTCAACGCTGTCTCTGGCGCGGGCGCGAAACTGGTCGAGATTCCAACCCGCCTTCGCCACGCCGATTACGGGCACGGTCAAATGGCCGCGTTTAACCATAGACTGTAGGGCCGGAAATATCTTCTTATAAGCAAGATCTCCAGTGGCGCCAAGAAACACGAGCGCATCCGAGTGTACTGCGGTCATATTCGCCTCACCTTTTCACGTAATCTTTATGGAGACAGCCCAAAAGGGCTTGCCGTGCGGACAATCCGGGACACCAATCTTCGCGCCTGGAGATCTGTTTGAATAGCGCAGGTAAACGGGGCGCAACCTGAACAGCTTCGCCGACCTCGACCTCCGTAGTCAAGCAGGCAAAAATGAGGTGAAACGAATCCGCCTTGTCTACCGATACGATGCAGTTGGACTAAGGCAAGGAAAATGCGATGTACATTCCGCCGGCCGGAGACTTGGGATCTTTGCCGCCGGCGGCCGCAATGACGACATACTGCTTGCCATCGACGGAGTAAGTGGACGGGGTGGCGACGCCACTAAACGGGAGTTCAGTCTCCCACAACAGCTGTCCTGTGCGGCTGTCAAAAGCGCGGAACTTCTTGTCGTAAACGGTTGCGCCGATGAAAACCAGGCTTCCCGCGGTTACGATCGGACCTCCGTAGTTTTCAGAGCCTGTATTCTTCATTCCCTGCGCGGCAAGCGCCGGATACTCGCCGAGCGGGATCTTCCATAAATATTTTCCGGTATTCAGATTGATAGCGTTGAGAGTTCCCCACGGGGGGCTTATCGCGGGATAGCCGTCCGGGTCGAGGAATCTTCGGTACCCGGTAAACACGTAATTCACCGGCCCGCCGCCGGACATCGTGTAGTTGGGCTTTGCGGTCAGATCAACGCCGAGGTACCGCAGCAGAGCATCCAGCGCTGCACCCTGAATCTCCGGCATGCCTGGCATATCACCTTTTCCATCGTGAATGATCGATACTGTTTGCGCAATTGCGAGTCGTTGACCAACCCCAACAAGCGTGGGAGATGCGGGTGGAACCCCCTCCATGCGATCTCCATGACATGCTGCGCAGTTCTGCTGATAGACGCCAGCGCCAACAGGATTATTTTTCTGTCCCGCATCAACGACGGCCAGTTCCCTCTTATCACTCTGCCCCTTCGTCGAAGTCGCCGTGTCGCCAGTCTTGAGATATTGCAACAGCGCCGACAGTTGCTCGGAATTCAAATTCGGGATCGAAGGCATTCTGCCTTTGCCCTGATGAATTACGTCGATCATCTGCTGATCGATGAGGCGGTTTTCACTGCCGATGAGCGAAGGGAAGGCGGGCGGAGAGCCAGCACGATCTACTCCATGACAAACAGCACATTGCTCCTGATACGCCGTTGCGCCTGGACTGCCGCCTGGCTGATCCTTCTGAAGGCCGCCCGTCCACGCCATCTCATTTGCGTTCACATACAGCACACCGGTCTTTGGATCGACCGCAGGACCGCCCCACTCCGCACCGCCGTCAAAGCCCGGAAGGACTACCGTCTGTCGCTCCAGGCTGAAGGGAACGAATTGCCCCGCACTGCGAAAGGTTTTGAATTGCTGCACGGCCCACGCGTGCGCTTCAGGCGTTCGTGTTGTGAGCATGTCTTCTGTGAGTTGCTGCCGGCCGTACGGTTCCGGAGCCAAGGGCAACGGCTGAGTGGGAGAGGTGACTTCACCGGGCACATCGCTGCGCGGATAAGCGCTCTCCCTAATTGGAAACAACGGCTTGCCGGTGCTCCGATCGAAGAGATACACAAATCCCTGCTTCGAGGTCTGAGCGACTGCATCCACAGCGTGGCCGCCGCGATTCACTGTCAGGAGTGCCGGTGGAGAAGGAAAATCGCGGTCCCAGATATCATGATGAACTCCCTGGAAATGCCAAATGCGTCTCCCGGTCGATGCGTCGAGGGCCAGCAGGCTATTTGCAAACAGATCATTTCCCAGTCGATCGCCGCCATAGAAATCGAAGACGGCCGAACCTGTCGGGACATAGAGAATGCCCCGCTTTTCGTCGAGCGTCATGCCTGCCCAGTTATTGGCTGCACCGGCTTCCTTCCATGCATCCTTGGGCCAGGTATCGTAGCCAAATTCTCCGGGATGGGGGATGGTGTGAAATCTCCAACGTAGCGCGCCCGTATGCACATCGAAGGCGCGAATATCCCCGGGAGGCGAGGGGTGGGTTTCGGGATTCCGCCCGCCAACTATGATCATGTCCTTGTAGATCATGCCGGGGCTGGTGAGTGCGATGGATTGCTGCTCAAAATCGCCGCGCAAGTCCTTGCGCAGATCGATGCGCCCACCCTCGCCGAACTCCGGGATGACCTTGCCGGTGGCGGCATCGATCGCATACAGGTAGTTCATGATCCCGGCAAAGATGCGGCTTGTCTTTCCGTCGGTCCAGTAAGCCACACCTCGTGCAGGCTGCGTTCCGGTTATCCCAGAGTCAAATTTCCAGATTAGTTTGCCGCTTGCAGCGTCGAGCGCCACAACCTTTTGCGATGGCGTGTAGGTGTAGAGAACCCTGCCAACAATGATCGGATTCGTCTGGATTGCGCCCTTTTCGCCGGTGTCGAATTGCCAGGCTACCTTCAGTTGGCGAACATTGTCGCGATTGATTTGCGACAGGCTGGAATAGTGATCGCCATTCACGTGGCTGTGGTACGTCGGCCAATCAACGTCAGCGGTCTTACGCTGAGCAGGAGGCTCGGCCCCGTATGCATGAAGCGCGAATCGACTCGCACCATATCCGGCGGCAAGAAAAGCAACCGCGGCCCAACTAATCGTTGCCCGTCTGAAGAAAATCAAATGGATGCCCCGGCGGTCTATTTCTCATGAGTGAACCGAAGGTAATTCTGCATTTCGAGCGGTAGCGCAGTCTACTTCTTTCGACTGACATCGCCATCTGAGAAGCCTTCCTTTTCCCGTGCGATCTCCAATCTCCACCTTTAGGATGATCACAGGAGCCGCGATTCACAGTTAGACTCTAGGTCGATGTCGCCCAATCTTCAAGACCGCCGTGGTAATCGCTCACACGGGATAGCTCCGGCCATAGTGCTGTTCGTGGGCAGTCTTGCGACGCTCGCGTTGGCGGCCTATCCGATCTACGTGATTCGCCCCTTCCGGGAGCAGAATCCGGCAGCACTTGAGCGCGCTCTTTGGGTGCTCCTGCACAACAAGCCAATTCTGTTCGGCCTATTTGCCGGGATCGCGGTGCTCGGGCTTATGCTATGGCGACGCGCGGGCTCGATCGCCAAAGCGGTGTTGGCTACTGCGATGGGCATCTCGCTGATCGCAGCAGCATCGGCATGGCTCAATCCCTACGAACAGATGTTTCACCCATTCGGAGCGCCGCGCTACATTACGATTCAGGAAGCTCGCGTCGATCCTAACGACATGGTGATTTCGGTTTCGCTTGGCGGGGAGAGTCGCGCGTATCCCATTCGCGAAATGGGATACCACCATGTGGTGAACGACCGACTACACCAGTTGCCCATCGTCGTCACCTATTGAACGCTTTGCCACACGGGTCTGGTCTGGACCCGCAGCATTGACGGACGCGAATTGCACTTTCACCTGGCGGGCATCAACAACCAGAATTTCTTGATGCGCGACGAGGAGACAGGCAGCTACTGGCAGCAGATTACCGGTACCGCGATTGCAGGCCCCATGAAAGGCCGCCAGCTCACCCTGATGCGGCAGGATGAACTTTCCTTTGGGCTCTGGAAGAAGGAACAACCGAATGGCACTGTGCTGGCGCCTCTGCCGCGCGATGCCGGCAAGTATGAGAAGGCTACCTGGGAGAGTGAGATCGGGAAATTACCAACCGTGATCCACGGACCGAAGGGCACGCTGCCCGACCGCGAGACGATCATGGGCGTAGTCAACAAACGGCAGGCGCGAGCGTACCCCACCAATAAGCTGACAGCCCAATCGCCGATATTGCTCGATGCCATAGGTGGCCAGCCGATCATGCTTGTGCTGGGTCCCGACGGAAAATCTATCCGGGTATTTTCACGCCAGTTGGGTGCGCAATCCCTCGATTTCTACGGACAAAGTGTCGTGAAGCCGAGTGACATATGGGCGCTAGTCGATGAGGCCACCCTTAGCGAGTGGAACTTTGACGGGTGTGCCATCTCAGGCGAGATGAAAGGCAAATGCCTCGCCCGGATCGACGCGCTCAAAGACTTCTGGTTTGACTGGCAGCACTACCATCCGACGACGGACATCTACAGGCGCTGAGTTCGCTCACCCCGATAGCTGGCAAAACTTCTCCATCTACGTGAGCCAATGCGCCGCGATCTATTCGGTCGATACCTGTGTCAGGTCGCTATAATGAATCGATTTACATTGGGATCCGCGCCGTACCCTCACTATGAAACAGACACGATTTCTTGTTGCCAGCGTCCTTGCCCTACTCGCATGTTGTTTGCCGGTTCAAATGGCAGCCCAATCCGCGAGCAGGCTGGCAGTGTGGATAGCCAGCTGGGGTACCTCTCAACAGATCCCGGAACCACAGAATGCGCTGCCGGCGGACGATGTGCGCGACGCGACAGTCCGGCAGATATTTCACTTGTCGGTGGGAGGACCGGCGCTCCGCGTGGAATTGTCAAATGCGTTTGGAACAGAGGCGCTGCATTTTACCTCGGTACACGTGGCCCGACCGCTTTCTTCATCCTCCGCCGCCATTGACCCCGCCACCGATCGCCCTCTGGCATTTGCCGGAAAAGCCGACGTCACTATTCCGCCGGGGGCTGTGTTTGTCTCGGATCCACTGGATTATGCAGTCGCACCTTTGGCTGATTTGGCTGTGACTTTTCATCTGGACACGCCACCTGTGGTGCAGACGGGGCATCCGGGATCGCGGGCTACATCGTATTACGTGCATGGTGATCTGGTGAGCGCACCAAATTTCGTCGAAGCAAAGCATGTGGACCATTGGTATCAGGTCGCGGAGATTGAGGTGCAAGCTGCGCCAGAAGCGGCAACGGTGGTTGCGCTCGGAGACTCAATCACCGATGGGCACGGCGCTACCACGAATGGAAATGATCGCTGGACCGATGTGCTGGCGCAACGATTGCAAGGCTCGACCAAGACGCGAAACATCGGCGTGTCGAACCAGGGCATTGGTGGCAATCACCTGCTAACCGATGGTTTGGGGCCGAACGCGTTGGCCCGATTTGATCGCGATGTGCTGGCTCCAGCAGGCGTGAGATGGGTGATCGTGTTTGAGGGAGTGAACGATCTGGGAGGGCTTGCGCGGGACGGCGAAGTGCCGCCGGCCGATCATGCAGCAATCGTACAGAGAGTCTTGTCGGCCTATCGACAGATCATTGCCAGGGCACACGCCCATGGCCTGCGCGCCTATGGCGCCACCATCACGCCGTATGTCGGATCGGATTATTACCATCCAGGCCCGCTAAGTGAAGCTGACCGGCTGGCTGTGAATCAGTGGATTCGCACACCGGGACACTTCGATGCAGTGATCGATTTCGACGCTGTACTAGCCGATCCTCAACATCCTGATCGCCTTTTGCCGGCGTACGATTGCGGCGACCATTTACACCCTTCCCCGGCTGGCTACAAGGCGATGGGGACCGCCATCCCGGGTAGCCTCTTCGCCCAGTAACCACGATCGCATTGAGACGAATGGTTTCATTCGAAAAGACAATCATGAAATTCTAAGCAGCCCCACAAAACTGTCCGATTCCGAACAGGAAAAGGTCATTTCGGACAGTCGCGAGGTAAGCGCTCTCGCGCAAGTTATTTATTACTCGACTCTTCCCTGCCCGCGGAACTGGACGGCAACATGCAGCGTATCGCTAAGGGCCCCAAAACCGAGATACCTGCGAGGGACGAATGCTCAATGATTTGCGCGATGCGTTACGGCAACTGCGGAAGGCTCCAGGATTTACCGCGACGGCGGTGATCACTCTAGCGCTCGGGATTGGCGCAACTACGGCGATCTTCACGCTCGTGCACCAAGTCATGCTGAAGTCCCTGCCGGTGGCGAAGCCGGAGGAGCTGTGGAGAATCGGAGACAAGATTCGCTGCTGCAATTGGGGCGGATATACGCAGGGCGAAGATGGAGATTTTTCGCTGTTCTCGTGGGAGGCATACAAGAACTTCCGAGCGCACACGCCAGAGTTCCAGGACCTGGCGGCACTGCAGGCCGGAAATGCGGCGCTTGGCGTGCGCAAAGCCGGCTCACAAGTGCAAGCCGATACGCGCAACGGCGAGTATGTGTCCGGGAACTTTTTTAGAACGATGGGTGTGCAGCCATGGGTTGGCAGGCTGATGACCGATGACGACGATCAAGAAGGCGCACCGCCCGTAGCCGTGATGAGCTACCACATCTGGAGGGAAAAATATGGTTCCGACCCGTCGGTAGTTGGCGCTAGTTATCAGATCAACGGGCATCCGTTCACCATCATCGGCGTGGCTCCGTCAGGCTTTTATGGAGCGAAGCTGGCTGGAGGAGGCATGCCGGATCTCTGGCTGCCGTTGACCGCGGAGTTGATCATTGATGGATCGACGGCGCGGCTGAAGAGGCCGCAAGGCAATTTTCTTGATCTTCTGGGGCGAGTGCGCCCCGGAGTGAATGCGACTTCGCTCGAAGCTAAATTGAGGGTGGAGTTCCACGACTGGCTGGCAAGCCACGTACCGGACATGGAACCGGATGAGAAGCAACTCTGGCAGCAACAGACGCTACATCTCACACCCGGCGGTGCAGGAGTGGCCGCCATGAGGGACCAATATCAGGATGGGCTGAGGCTTCTGTTGGCTGCGGCGGGCTGCGTTCTGTTGGTGGCCTGCGGGAACCTGGCCAACCTGATGCTGGCGCGCGGGTTGAAGGATCGCGCACAAACGTCAGTTCGCGTAGCGCTGGGCGCATCGCGACTTCGCCTGGTGCGCAAGGCGCTGGTGGAGTCCGTCTTACTCGCGGTGATTGGGGGAGCTATCGGTGTTGCCGTGGCATACGGTGGAACCAGGCTGATTCTATATCTGGCTTTCCAGACCGGAGGTCCAAACAACTATGTACCGGTCGATGCTTCTCCATCATGGCCAGTATTGCTGTTCACGTTAGGGATTTCGCTGCTTACCGGAATAGTTTTCGGAATCGCACCGGCCTGGATGACCTCGCATGCCGACCCCGTAGAGGCGCTCCGTGGAGCGAACCGTTCAGTGGGTGGCCGGCGTTCATGGGCGCAGAAGTCGCTGGTAATTGCACAGGCTGCGATGTCGCTGGCGTTACTTTCGGCAGCCGCCCTGCTTAGCCAGAGCCTGCGAAATCTCGAACATCAGAGCTTCGGGTTTGAGACCGAGGGGCGATATATCGCATGGATCAACCCGATGCTGAGCAACTACAAGCCTGAACAAATGGAGCCAATGTTCCGGCAAATCGATGACCATCTCCGACAGATCCCAGGTGTGCGTATGGTTGCTCCCGCGCTCTATGCGCCGATGACGGGAGACAGCTGGAACAACGGAATTCGTATTGAGGGTAAGCCGGAGCCCGGCGCCAAAGAGGACACAGGTGCAGGTTTTGTGCGGGTCATGCCGGGGTTCTTTGAAACTGTGGGCGCGAAGATGGTGCTTGGGCGATCTATCTCAGAGGAAGACACCGCCGCAACGCGCAACGTTGCGGTGGTCAACGAAGCCTTCGCGAAGAGATTCTTTAAAGCTCAGAACCCCCTCGGGCAACACTTCGGTATGAACAAGATTCAGTATTCCTCAACCTTCGAAATTGTCGGCGTCGTGAAGGACATGAGGTACATGACCTACGACTATAAAGATCCGGTACGGCCAATGTTCTGGGTTCCTGAAGCACAGACCGTGCAATATGACGACCCAGCGTATAAGAGCGGGGAAATCTGGTCGCACTATCTTTACAACATCGTGATCTGGGCTCCGGGCGATCCGCCGGGCATCGAGGAGCGAGTCCGCAAAGCGTTATCAGAGGTCGATCCAAACCTGGTGCTCTATGGCGTCGATCCGTACGGCAGGGTCGTGAGTGCGGATTTTCAGCAGGAGCAGATGATTGCAACCCTGACAACGCTCTTCGGTGTTCTCGGCCTGGTGCTGGCAGCTGTAGGTTTGTACGGAGTGATGGCCTACACGGTGGAGCAGAGAACCAGCGAAATCGGGGTACGAATGGCGCTGGGTGCGAATCGCGGAGACGTGGTAAAAATGGTGCTGCACGGTACGTTCTCGCAAGTAGGAATCGGACTCGCGCTAGGCATTCCAATTGCGATCGTGGCAGGCAGGCTAATGAGAGACCAACTATTCGGGGTTAAGCCGTGGGATCCGATCATGTTGATGGCCGCCACCCTCCTGCTCGGATTGGCAGCACTTCTGGCTTCGTGGATTCCGGCACGTAGAGCGGCGGCAGTGAACCCGATGGAAGCACTTCGTACCGAGTAAATTGGCGGCCCCTAGCTGCCAGTCTTTTGCATAGGTTGAAAAGTGGTCCTCCTTGGGCCGCTCCCAACCGCTGCGCTCTGCCTTCGCCCGGATGGTGGAGCGCACAGCTGCAAGTAGGGTTCCGGGACACGGAAGAACACCGCAGCGCGAGCAGTTCCGCGGACCGAAGGTTTTGCCTTCATGTAAGTCCCTTCGCTTGCCAGACATAATCGTCCTTGTGGTATACCTGGACCTGGTGACAGTGAACGATCGTGGGTCCGCCAGCGTGATGATGGGCAAACCGGGAGCCACGTTCAATGCGGAACTGGTCAATAACCTTGGCCCCTTCGTGAATGTGGCGACAGTGACAGGCGACTTCAATGGAGATGGAATCCCCGATGTCGCGGTATTAAACAGCGACTATGGTACGGTAGGCCTGATGCTGGGGCAGTCGAACGGGCAGCCCCCCAAACCTCAGACAGTACGCTATAAGACCGGAACGCTGGGCACGGCCTTCGCAGTGGGGGACGTGAATGGCGACGGCAAACTGGACCTGCTGGTAGAGAGCGATTTCGTCAATGCCGGCTATCCCACTTTTGGGCTGCTGTTGGGCAACGGAGATGGCACATTCCAGAACCCGATTGAATTCTGTTCGTCAGGTACTTGCGGTATCGGTCAAAACTTTGCCATTGGTGATTTCAACGGGGACGGAAAGCTTGATTATGCATTTGTGACCGATCAAGCCCCAATGTCAGTCTTCGTTCACCTCGGCGATGGAACCGGCCACATGAACCCGACACCTTCCTACTCAGTAAACCTTCCGTATGGCGCTACCTACCGCAACTATATTGCCGCAGGTCACTTTACAGCGAACGGGAAACTCGGGTTGGTTGTAGGGTCGGCCACACAGGATCTCTTCACTCACACGCTCACGTATGGCGCTTTCGATATTCTCGGTGGCAAGGGTGACGGAACCTTCATGACTCCGGTGGAGTACGAGCTTAGCCAGGTATTGCTCGGCTTCGGAATTGCGGATTTCAATGGTGATGGTATCGAAGACGTTGTGGCGGTGAACGCCGGCAATGGCGCTACCACGGGGCAGGACCATCTGTACCTTCTATCGCTTTTTACTAGCAAGGGCGATGGAACGCTTCTGCCCGAGGTATGCTTCGGCTCCGGTGGAATTGCTCCCGCCGGGATCAATGGCAACGCCCTGGCGACCGCGGACTTCAACAACGACGGAGCGGTGGACATTGTGGGCAACATTAGTGGCGTCGGTGCGGGCGTGCTGATGAGCTCCAACGGCACTAAGGTTGTGCTGGGTAGTTCCAGCGGCACTTCGCATCAGGGGCAGGCGGTCACCTTCACGACGACGGTGTCAGCCAGCTTCCGCTTCGGCGGTACGTTGGGTGGGAGCGTCTCCTTCTACGACGGGAGCACTCTACTCGGAACAGGAACCCTTGTACGTGGCGTTGCGACATTGACTACGAGCAGTCTGGGCCTGGGAAGCCATACCATCAAGTCGGTGTACTCAGGAAACGCAAACTACAACAAGCACGCGTCAAACAACGTTTCGGAGGTAGTGAGCCCCTAGTCAATCCGGCCTTGGTCCTTGAATAGAATGGAAGATACCGCATGGCGCTGGGCAGCAGGACTCCAGTGCCATGCGTCTTTACGTGGTCCGGATGTCGGCCTGCGCCATATGGGACACAGCCGGAATTTCTCACGCTCGTGTCAGAGGTGAAGAGCACTTATACTGATAGGAAGGGACCCAAACCTTCATCGTGATCGGATTGTTAAATGCGCCCCGAAGTCGTACAGGCGGCAAAGCTGTTGCGCAGCGCGGAGCCAGAATCCGTAAGCGAGGCGATCGGCTTGCTTCAGAACACGGTGTACTCCTTCAGCATGAAAGTTTGTGGTCATCCTGAGGACGCGGAAGACACGATGCAGGAGGTCCTCGTGCGCTCCTTGCCGCACTTGGCCAAGATTGAAAATCCTCGGGCGCTGGCGGTATGGCTCTACACTGCTACTCGAAACCGCTGCTGGCGAATGCGCCGCCGGCCGGTTAACGCACCGAAGGAAACACTTTCACTCGATGAATTGATGCCCGATGACTTCGAGTTGGGGCTGCTCCTGCAGGACCCATCGCCGAGCCCCGAGAGCCGCGTCCTGAGTATCGAGAGGGCCGACCTTGTCCACAAATCCATCCTCGGCGTTCCTCCCCTATACCGCATGGTCCTTGTGCTGCACGATATGGAAGACCTGGACCCGAGCCTGATTGCTCAGATTCTTCAGATTCAGCCAGGAACAGTTCGAGTTCGTCTCCACCGAGCCCGACTCAGGGTTCGCAAGGAGATGGACCGCCTCATGCGAGAAATGCCGGAGCCAATCCAAATTCCACGAGACCGACGAAAGTCAGCTCAAAATAAGTCAGGAATTCCAGAGCGGCCACGGGAGTGCCGGGAACTCTTCGCGAATCTCTCTGACTACATGGATGGCAACCTGGAACCTCAAAGCTGCGAAGAGATGCGGGAGCACATCGAGGCCTGTCCCGCCTGCGTCGCCTTCATTCGCGACCTGCGCCAGGCGATCGATCGTTGCCGAAAGCTCGATCTGAAATGTGAACCGCAAGTTTCGTCCCGTCTGCGCTCATTGATGACAATCGAATACCTTCGTCTTCTCGAATTGCCCACCTCAAAATAATCTGCTGCCCTTCGTGAATTGACGGCGGTGCATGGTCCGCATGTGCCATATCAGCCTAACCGCCATGGGCTGCCTCAACTATGCGCAAAACTGCAGGCGGGGGACATCTCCGCAACCATATATTCGACTACGACGACGAACTGATCGACGGTTCCTTGTGGATTTATATACGCTGTTAGACGAGGGTTCTGTACCGTGCAAACAGCTCTCAAGGCTGATGTTGTTGCGACTGCATTGAAGAAAGAAAAAAAGTGGTGACGGTATGCCAGGGTGCGCTATGTCAGGGTGTTGGAAGCTAGCACCAACGATCGCGTTGCTATCGATGGCCCTACCCATGATTGCATGGGGGCAAATTCCGCTGCCGCAAACGCCAACTGCGTATCCGGCCTCCTCGTCGATCACGACTGCTAGCAGCGCATCCTACCTTGACGAGAGCGATGCCGCCAGAAACGATCTTGCCAGCTGCCGTATTTATCAAGTGAAAAGCCTTCCCGGAAGTCATCTCTTCGCAAGCGAGTTTGTTGAAACCATCGCCACAGATCCCGACACAACAATCACGAGCAACGTCGTATGGGGTCTCACCTCCGACCTAAGCAGTGACGTTCCCCCTCAGGATCGGGCGATGTACATTTCGCAGTCATCCAATGCGGGCGTCACCTGGACTCAAGTGGCCCGGATCGATTCCCGGTATTTCGATGCGGGAATCGGCGAGGGCCTTCGGAATGGTTTGGGTGTAGTTCCCGGTGGCCATGAATTCGTGATAACAACGCAGCGTGGACTCTTCCAGGTATTTCCTCAATCGAGTGCCTCAGCAACTGTGGTGAGATCCATCCCGGGACCCCGAGTTCCCCACGTTCGTCCCAAAATCAGCATACCGAAGGAAGAAGGTGACCCTGTACGCGCGGGAGTTGTGTTGATCACTGCCGACGGAAAACGCATGTTGGTTGGCTATGGCTACTTTGATCTGGACCCCCAACTGTTCAGCTACCACAGGGACAGGGATGGTTCGTGGATCGAGGATAGCCCCCTCCCCCGTCTTCCAACCGACACGGATCTTCTCTCCATGCAATTCGATGATTCAAAGAAGCCACATCCAGCTTCTTTGTTTGTGGGGACTGGCGATCAAGCCTTCCGCCTTAATCTTCACACAATGAAATGGATTCGCATCCGCGGGGTGGGGCCGGATTCCGCCATACACGGAATGACGATGGTGGGAGGTCTGCACCTGGCCGCCTGTTGGGGCATCTACAATCCCGCCGGCATCGATGTCGTGAAACGGGTGACCCATGCCAGGTTTCTTTTGCATCGAGCTAAAGATGAGACTGGGCCCAACCTTCGCGCGTACAGCATTGAGGTCGATCCGTCGAACTCGAATCGAGAAGTTGTGACCTCTATAACTGGTGTGTACTCAAGTAAGGATGGAGGGAAAAGCTGGAAGAGGCTCAACGACCTCCCTGAAGGGGAATTCCGCACTGCGCACTTTAATCCCGATGGAAGCATCATCCTCTCAGGGATCGCAGGCACATTCCTGGCTAATCCATTTTCAAACGCTTGTTCACTTCACCTTAGAACGCGCAACAAATAACAAAGACAGCCGTGTGCACTCCATTGATTATTTATCGAAGACTAATCGCTGCTCTGTGTCTCCAAACGAATTGTGCGCTTCAACCAGCTGGATCAGGTGAGCGCCGTCAGCGGAGAGGAAATAGCGCCTCGTAGCAACGGAGGAGCTTCCAGCGCTCGCGTTGCGTTCTGTAACCAGCAGAGTTTCACCCTGCCACTCGGCGACGACCTTCAACTTGGCTGGCGGCATTCCCGGAAACGAGCCTGGGAGCTCTGCATCGTGCTCCTGGCCGTCCGTTATCAAGTCTGTAGTCACGTGCGAGTCGGGCAAAGGAATGTTTACAACGCTGACGTGTTTGCCGATATCCGTCTGCCGAATATTTTGGCCGTCTTGAATCAGGATCTTGGTGAACTCGTAGTCAGGGTACGGGTGATCGCCGGCCATAAAACTGGAAGCCAGATTCAGCTTCCATGTTCCACTTAAGTTCACCTGTTCCGCGGCTACCGGAAGCGCCATCGACAGGATGATTGCTATTCCTCTTAGACATTTCCGCATGGTCTGCATTCTCCTTTGACACGATGTCGATCATCGAGCGGTCGCAAGCTTCACTTCTCCAACTCAAGCAGAACGATTCCATTTGGGGGCAGCGCGATCGTGAACAGGTTGGGGTCGCCCGGCGCGTGTGTCTGCATCTTTGGCTTGCCTAATTCCGCCGCTGTCTTTAGTTGTTTAATTTGATCCGGGCTGGGATATTTCGGACTGCCCATGGCTTTCCATGCAGGTTGTGCCGTCCCCGTCTCGGGGTTAACTTCGTGCACGAGAATCTGTTTTCGTCCGCGCAATCCATTGAGCCTCAGATTCAGCACGCGCGACCCTCCGATGCTGTGGTTCGCACCTCCGCCAGCAGCCATTGGATTACCGTTTGCCACTGCCGCAGCGTCGGCAGCAGGAATCAGATTCCAAGCCAGAATCGCCGCCGACCCATCTGCACGTTGGGTCGCCAGCACGGGCCCCTCACTGGATTGCAATTGTTGTTCGCCGAGTTTGTGCAGGCAAGCAAATGCATGAAGAGATGGTCTCGCAATGCCCCACTGATCCAGCATCCCGAAGGTGTCGTTGAAAATGCCGCTGGGCACTCCGCCCTCTTCAAACACATTGCTAAACGTCCAGTAGGACATGGTTTCTGCAAGGCCGATGCAATTCTTGATGGTGTCAGTGATAAACGCGGGATTCTGCGAACTCCACTCGGTGATCAAGAGAGGAATGTGAGGCAAAGCTGAAGACTCCACCTGATGCTTTACCTGCTCTACGCCACGAGGGATAACCTGTTCAAAGGTGTAGGCGTTCTCTCGGCCGAAGATATATTTCTGCGGATCACCGGGATAGACATGCGTACTGACGAAATCGAGCGGGACTCCCTTGGCCACGCAATAGCGAATGAGATCTGGAATCCAATCCAACTGTGCCGTGGATGGCCCACCAATCTGCAGTCGCTTGTCCACTGCTTTCACGGCAAGCGCCGACTGTCGATAAAGCTCGAAATATTGTTCCTGCGTTCCAGCCCAGAACGAGATGTTTGGCTCGTTCCACACCTCGAATTTCCAACTGCCTACTTCATTGATGCCATACCGCTTGACGCAGTGATCTGTGAAGGCATAGACCATGTCGTACCAATCCTGCCAATGACGCGGCGGGGACACATTGCCCTTGTATGCAAAGATACGATTGTTGCTGCTTGCGAAAGCCTCCGGCATAAAGCTCAGTTCGACGAATGGGCGCACCCCCTGGTCGAGCATGTAGTCGTAGATTTGATCGACATAGAGAAAGTTGAATGCGCCCGCACCGGCCGCTGCGATTCCCATTTCGTCGTCAAAAAGACCATGGCAGCGTACGGATTTCATTCCCATATCGCGGCGGGCTCGCACCAGGTCTTCTCGCCACTGTTGACGGAGCCCAACCACTGTGCGATCGGAGCCTGCGCAGTTTTCCCAGTAATGCGGCAGAGTACCGGCGCTCTTCTCAAGTTCGATGTTGACCGCCGTTGCATCTGGCTTGGCTATACCTTGAGCGAGGGCTTCCGCAAAAATGCCCGGCGAGAGCGAGTAGGCCAATCCAGCACCTGCGGATGCTAAGAAGCTCCTGCGATCCATGTTTTCTCCAACCCTTCTGCTAGTCAGATCCCATCTCACCCAATGGAGTGACTGACCATCATATCCTGCCCGGTCTGTCCATTGTTTGGGGATGACCGGACCCCGAGAGAACCAGGCCACAGGAGCAGGCAAGCAACAACCAAGAACATCAGTGCGAACTTCCCACAATGTCGAGAGAATTGGTATCCATTCTAGGCGTTGATCCGGTAAGTTGATCGTCAAGCAATCGCAAGCATCGGGAACTGAGTAAATACTATGATCACATCGCGACGAGACTTGTTGAAGGGGGCGATCGCGACCGGCGTCTTGCATCGCCTTGACGAGAGATGCACGCGGCGTATTTGAGACCACTCCAGTGCCAGCTCAGCCAAAGAGTGAGCGTACGTCGAAGATCCTGGTGACCGGCGGCCACCCTGGAGATCCGGAGTGGGATGCGGTGGCCTGGTTGCGCGATATGCGGATATGGGACACGAGATTTCCCTGCTTTATCTCAATCGCGGCCAACTATACTGTGGCCCCCACCCACTCTCCGAATGTGCCTCCATCCGAACGGAAGAAGCGCAGAAGGCTTGTGCAATTCTGAAGGCGCAACCCGTCTTCGCTGCTCAGATGGATGGGCAGTCGGCGGTGGACAACGGGCATTACGAGGATTTCCAAAAACTCTTCGATACACAGAATGCCGACGTCGTGTTTACGCAGTGGCCGATTGATGCGCATCGTGACCACCGCGCGCTTTCCTCGCTGGTTCTCGATGCGTGGCTTCGGTCCAGACGCAAGTCTGCGCTGTACTACTATGAAGTCGCTGAGGATATGATGACCTTCTCCCCCTCGAGCTATGTCAACATCTCCGCAGTGGAAGCGCGCAAGCGCGCAGCTTGTTTCGCCCACACTTCGCAGGATCCCGCAAAATGGTACCCCCTGCAGGAACAGATCACTCGATTTCGCGGCACGGAATGCGGTTATGTGCAGGCCGAAGGATTTATCCGGCATGCCCAAAGCAAAGATGCGCCCCTCCCGTCATGAGAACAACATAAGATAAGGCCGATCACCGTCGGGGGATTCATCAACACTACATCTGGGCGTTCCTTCAATCGTTCTCTGGACCGGGTGGATTGTTCTTATCGTTCCACCCGATGCAGAACCACTGGAACGCTGGACGGTGGGCGATTGTTTGGGTTCCTTGATGGATCCGATCCATTCGGCGGCGGACCAACTGCCGGGCGCGGGCCGGTCGTCTCCTCAACCCGCGGCGCGGGAAAGACAGGTTCGGTCGTGCGCTGCAATTCGATCTGGTCGCCCTCCAACGATCCCGCATACGTACTGGTACCGGCTTTGAAATAGACAGCCTTGCCATCCACTTTGCCGTCTGTAATCGGGGTGCCTGCATCGCTGCCGCCAAAGAAGTTGCCGCCTCCACCCTCGATGTTGCCTGCCAACTTGTCTGCGTCCTGACGGAGCGTAAACAGCATCGTCCCGATGCTGGCGAGCACTGCGGGCTGCAAGGTCAGGCCTCCTGATGCCACGAGCGGCCTCCACAAGCCTGTGATGCCGGAACCCTTTGGCACTTCCCGCTCCCATTCTGCTACCTGCGGACGCAACGTCGCCTGCTTAGCTGCGAACGTCACGCTGGCGGAGGTGAGTCCTGGCGATGACGCCTCCACCGTGACGCTTCCCGCCGTCTTCGCGGACTGAACCAGCGCCATGCAATATCCGGAGAAGGCTTTGCGCACATCGCCTTTGTCCGATTCGTGATTCGTCGGATCTCCATTGCCAATCCCGATCAGCTTCCCTGCTCCGGAGACGCGGAATTGCACGACGTTGTCGGTAATGGGCAACACGCGGCCTTGCGCATCCTGTACTTCGACCGCATACATGACCACGTCCTCACCATCGGCCGAGATTTCCTGCCTGTCGGCCTTCATCACTAACTTGGCGGCAGCGTCCGTCGTCTCCCGTTTCGCCGTCATCACAACCTTGCCGCCCTTGGAACCGCGAGCCTCGATGGCACCGGGTGCATATGGCACCACCCACGCGACATGTGCATCTTTCTTTACGTCCTTCGCCCCGAGGCTTTTGCCGTTTAGGAATAACTCCACGCTGTCGAGATTCGAGTACACCCACACCGCGATCTCTTTGCCATTCATTCCGTCCCAATTCCAGTGCGGAAAGAGGTGCAAGACAGGTTGCGAGGTCCACCATGACTGGTAGTAGAAGAATGAATCCTTGGGAAAGCCGCAGGTGTCGATGATCCCGTATTGCGAGCTGATGTTTGGCCACCCATTGGGGGAGGGCTCGCCACGATAGTCGAACCCCGTCCATACAAATCCGCCAGACAGCCAGTCCCGAGAATTGCAGAAGCTCCACCAGCCTTCCGCCGATGCGCGGCCTGTGGTTGTGTACGGGTCATACGAGCCCACGTAGCCCTTCTCAAAATCCGTGATGTAAATTCCGCGCGTGCCTACGGCGCTGACGGTTTCCGTACCAATCACCGGCTTATTCGGATTCGCTTTGTGATACGCCTCGGCGGCGGGATCCATGTAGTTGTAGCCCATCACGTCGCACTCCACCAGGCCGCCTACGCCAATGGCCCGGATTGGCGCGATGGACACTGGACGGGAGCCATCGTACTTTGTCGCGACTGCCTTCATCGCGGTCAGGATATGAAGGCCCGTCTCCGTGTTCGCCTGGCCTTCTTCGTTGCCCATCGACCACATGAAGACGCTGGGATGATTACGGTCGCGCCGCACAAGATCGCCGAACTGCGCCACGCCCTCTGGATTCGATGACATCATTCGCGTCTCATCGAAGACCAGCATTCCCAGCTCGTCGCACGCGTTCAACAGCTCGGGCGTGGGCGGGTTATGGGAGGTGCGGATGGCATTGCAACCCATTTCCTGCAGCTTGCGAACACGGTAGTACTGCACGGCATCGGGTAGCGCTACACCCAGCCCTGCGTGGTCCTGGTGGTTACAGGTACCTTTGACCTTGACGAACTTACCGTTGAGAAAGAAACCCTTCCGTGCATCGAATTCAATCGTACGAATGCCAAACGGCGTCTCGTAGCGATCCACGATCTCGCCCAGCACGCTTATCTCGGTCACGAGTTTGTAGAGGTTTCGCTCTTCGAGCGACCACTGCAGCGGCCGCCTGACCACCATCGTCTGCTGGTAGCTCTGCTCTTCCCCGCCGCTGACGGAAGCCGCGGGCGTGGCCGCTTTCCCCACGGGCTTACCAGCAGGGTCCAGGATCGTTGACGTCACGCGCGCGTTCTGTGCATCCTTACCGTCGTTATTCACCTCAGTGCGAATTGAAACGGTGGCGTCGCCTCCCGCAACTTTGGTAGAGACAAACGTTCCCCACTGCTTCACATGCACCGGATGCGTCTTCACGAGCCACACGTGTCTATAGAGTCCCGCACCCTCGTAGAACCAGCCATCGCTAAGCGTGGCATCCACGCGCACCAGCAGGACATTTGGTTTGCCAGGATAGACGAAGTCGGTGACGTCGAATTGGAAGGGATCATATCCGCCGCTGTGCCGCCCGATGTAGAAGCCGTTGAGGACGACCATCGTTTCGCGGTACGCGCCGTCGAACTCGATGGTGATCCGCTTACCGGCATCGGTGGCAGGAATGTCGAGCACGCGGCGATACCAGCCGACGCTGGTTTCGGGATAGCTTCTTCCCAGCGGGTAGAAACCTTTGCTCGCCAGCGCAGGGTCGTTTGCGAAGGGCAGCTCGACGGCCCAATCGTGCGGCAAATCCACCGCGCGCCAGTCGCCGTCGTTGAAGCCGAGCGAACTTGCGGCAATGAAATTGCCTGTCTTCTGAAAATTGCCGGACTGCCCGGTGCCGTATCCAAAATCTTTGGCGGCCTCGTTGGCATTGCCCAGGTGGAAGCGCCACCCAAAATCCAGGAGAAGGCGTTCGCGTCCCGCGCCGGATTTCGCCGACGACGCGCCAGCGCCGAGGGGAAGCGCGCCGGCTTCCTGTTGTCCCGCCTGAATCGCAGCTGCGCTAATGGGGCCGAGCCCGTGTGCTGCCGCCACAACCGGTGCGAGTAACCCAGCCTTCAACATATCCCGACGTGATACTGACTTCATTTTGCCTCCCTCTTGAATCTCGCGAGCGCGATATTCGCACAGCCCAATCAAAAGCTTACAGAACCTGCGGATGCGAAGAGACGCCAGTATAAACGCCGATGGGCTTTTCTGAACTTATTCCTCACAAGGAACTTTTACGGCTGCCTTGCGCTCAAAAGCGCCGCCAGGAAGTGGCTTCGGGAAATATACAGGCAAACTTTACAGGTTGACTGTATATATGCGATATTGATCTGGTGAGCAATCGAAGATCTACAACTCAGCCCGGGGTCGCCGCTACGCTGGCTGCCGAGATGCGCACAGTATTCCGCAAGCTCAAGCAGCGTTTTCGCGAGCATGGGGGCGGCAACGATCTAACGCCGTCACAGAGCTCTGTTGTGCTTCGATTGGAGACGGACGGTTCGGCCACAGTCTCAAGCCTGGCGAGGGCGGAAGGAATGCGTCCGCAATCCATGAGCGCTGTGGTGGCTCCGCTACAGGAGTCGGGCCTGGTGAGAGGTGCACCGGACCCTAGCGACGGTAGGCAAACGCTGATGTCTCTGACACCCAAATGCCTGAAGTTGCTTCAGGAAAGCAGAGCCGCGAGACAGGACTGGCTGACCGCGAGGATCTCACAGAAGCTGACTGCCCAGGAGCAGGAGAAGCTTCAGTCGGCACTCGCACTGCTTACGCGGCTTGTTGAAGATTAAACCGGGTGTTCCTACCCGTGCATGTTTGTATTCGAGGAAATGAACCCCGATGCCCCTTACTAGTCTTGACTCCAATTCTGCGTTGATCGTGGTTGACCTGCAAAAAGGCATTGTCAACGGAACCTTCATTCATCCTATCGGCGACGTCATCGATCGGACGGGCGCGTTGATAGATGCTTTCCGTGCGAAGAACCTCCCAGTCGTGCTGGTCAACGTGGCGGGGCGGGGGCCGGGCCGGACGGAGCAGGGTCCGCGCAGCACCACGACGTTTTCCGAGGGATGGACCGACCTTCTGCCTGAGTTGAACCAGCAGCCCACCGATATTGTCGTCACCAAGCGAAGCTGGGGCGCATTCGCGACAACGGATCTTGAAGCCCAGCTCAAGGCCCGCGGCGTGACCCAGGTGGTTGTGACGGGAGCGGCGACGTCCGTCGGGGTTGAAGCAACCGCGCGCCAGGCCTACGAGCATGGGTTCAATGTGACGCTCGCACTCGATGCGATGACAGATCTTCGCGAGGAGGCGCACGAGTACAGCATCCGAAGCGTCTTTCCCCGATTGGGCGAAACAGGGTCTGCGCTGGAAATCATCTCGCTACTGGAAAAAAGGAGCTCGGCATCATGAACTGGCTTTGGCTTGCGTCGTACTTTTTGGGGAGACTGTTTGCGGCAAACGCCATCCCTCACTCTGTCGCCGGCACGATGGGACGCCCGTTTCAAAGTCCATTTGCAAAACCTCCCGGACAAGGACTCTCCTCCGCAACGGTCAATGTTATTTGGGGATACTTCAATGCGATGATTGGGTATCTGCTCGTCGCCCACCTCGGCGCTTTCCATCCGCGGAAGACAAGCCACATCCTCGCGCTCGGCCTGGGCGCTCTGCTCACCAGCATCTTTTCGGCGCGTCACTTCGGCCAGTTCCATGGGGGCAATACGCCGGCGCGCTCATGAAAAACCCTGTGGCCGGGACCTTTCGCTCGCTGAGAAGTTTTAACTTCCGCCTGTGGTCGACCGGTGCCCTGGTTTCCAACGTCGGTACATGGATGCAGCGCGTCGCTCAGGACTGGCTAGTGCTGACGCAACTTACTCATCATGATGCGTCAGCGCTGGGTATTGTGATGGGCCTGCAGTTTGCGCCGCAGCTTCTACTGCTGCCATGGACGGGCTTGGCTGCGGACCGTCTCAATCAGCGCAGGCTCCCGATGATCACGCAGGCGACCATGGGCGTGCTGGCGCTACTCCTGGGAGTTCTCACGATCGCAGGATTCATCCAGCTCTGGCACGTGTATCTATTCGCATTCGCGTCCGGCTCTGCCGCCGCTCTGGACGCGCCCGTGAGACAAACCTTCGTGGCAGAGATCGTCGGTGATGAGGACTTAGCCAATGCAGTCGCATTGAACTCAACCTCATTCAATGCGGCCCGGATGATTGGTCCGGCCGCCGCCGGTTTGCTAATTGCGAAGGTTGGCATCGGCTGGGCCTTTCTTCTCAATGGACTCTCGTTCGCGGCTGTGCTGCTCTCGATGTCGTTCTTCCGTCTCTCGGAACTTCGTCCCCGTATGAGAGCACATCCCACTACTTCCGGATTTGCAGAAGGCTTTCGCTACGTGTGGAGCAGGCCGGACCTCAGGGCGATCCTTGTGATCTTGTCTCTAATCGGCACCTTTGGACTGAACTTTCCGCTCTTCATCTCTACGATGGCCGTGAATGTCTTTCACTCCGACGCACGTGCTTTCGGCCTGCTTTCCTCCATCATGGCCGTGGGCTCACTCTCAGGAGCGTTGTTTGCTGCCGGCCGAAGGACACCAGGTTTAGCGTCCTTGTCGATCGGTGCCGGTGCCTTCGGGCTGGGCTGTACCCTGGCAGCGCTCGCCCCGGGATACTGGTGGTTTGCCGCTGCTCTCGCGCTAAGCGGCGCGGCAGCACTGACGCTGACCAATGGCACAAACAGCATCATGCAACTCTCAACGGAGCCATCCATGCGGGGCAGAGTTATGGCGCTCCGGCTGGGCGTGGCGCTGGGGGGAACCACGATCGGCGCTCCCATCGTCGGCTGGGTTGCCAACCACTTCGGCCCGCGCTGGTCGCTCACAGTGGGTGCCGCGGCAGGCTTCATTGCTGCCCTGGTCGCAGTCTACGAACGCTCTAAGCAGCAATCTTCGCTGGACCAGGATAATTTTCGTGAGGCAATCCGGTAACTGGCGAATGAACAAGTAACGCTCCACCCGGATGACCATCCTTGCGGCAGTTACAACGCAGCGCCCAACTGCTTGGCGTGTTGCTTAACGAATAGTCTCACTACGATCGTCACCTAGGCGCGTCCCCCAGCACAAATTGGCAGCTAAATTGCTCTCAAAAAATGAGTAGCAGAAAGTTCATATTCATGTTTCGATAAATACAGGTTATGCATTCGAAAAGAATGACTTAGAGATTAAGCGATTCGCGATGCTCTCCGTTTAAACTAGAAGGCTCGTGGCTATAGTTTTATTACCGTTTCTGGCTATGCAGAGGTCTGCACATTTTCCCAGGCAATCTGCGCATGTTGTTTGCCCTAACTGATCCTCGAACATTCTCGGAGAACTCGTGAAAATCAGAAGTCGGAGCGTTCGCTGTTATTTGGTTGGGCTATGTGCATTTCTGGCCTCGTTGTTAGTCGCACCTTCTGCGTCAGCGCAGGACGTGACCATTTCACCAGCCAATCTGTCGTGGGCCTCGGTTCAAGTTGGACAAACATCGGCTGCAAAGCCTGTGACGGTGACGAATACCCAGTCCAATGCTCTGACGATATCCAGTATTTCCATACCAGTTGGTTCGGACTTCATCGTCTCAAGCACTACGTGTCCTCTGAGCCCGTCCACCGTGGCAGCGGGCGCATCGTGCACTATCTCAGTGCAATTCCGGCCTCTGGCCCAGGGCACTCGGACAAATTCGTTGAAGATCGTCGATGACGCGCCGAGCCTGACGCAGACTCTTCCCCTTTCCGGTAAAGGCACGGTCGGGACGTTCTTGTTCTCTCCCACATCGGTTTCGTTTAGCAACGTTCCAGTGGGCACTATGAGTGCTGCCCAGAATGTTACTCTGACGAACACTCTCAGCAGCGACATAGCTCTTTCAAACATCAAGATTGGCTCAGGTCTCTTTTCGCAGACCAACAACTGTCCGCTCAGCCCTAATGTTCTCGCTGCTGGAACGTCCTGCACATTCTCCATCAGCTATCGACCAACAGCAGCAGGCTCGTTGAGCAGCACCCTCACGGTTACGGATACGAGCGGCACACTTACTGCGTCGACGCAACTGTATCTTTTTGGTTTTACGCCATCGGTTACCCTTACCCCCACGATCAAGGATTTCGGCAGCGTCCAGGTAGGGGCGACGAGCGCGAACCAGTTGTTCACGCTTTTGAATAGCTCGACGCGCGCAATTAGCATTTCGTCTATCGCTACCGGACTAGCGGATTATCCAACGACATCCACATGTCCTCAATCGCCCAATGCACTTGCTACGGGCTCCAGTTGCACGATTCAGGTCACCTTCCGACCAACTGCTACTGGTATCCGAGCCGATCAGTTGACCGTATCGCACGATGGGCCCGGATCGCCAACGACAGCGTCGTTAACGGGAGCCGGAACTGCTGCGCCGGGTGGACTCATCCTTTCGCCTGCTTCTCTTTCCTGGGGAAATATCGCGCTTGGACAGCGCTCTGGCGCGAACACGATAACGGTAACAAACAGTACCGGCGCAGCGGTGAGTTTCTCATCGATAACCACCGGATCTGAATTTAAGATTAGTTCAAGTAATTGTCCGCTCTCCCCAGCAACCTTGGCTAAAGGGGCATCTTGCGCCGTCTCGATTTACTTCGTTCCCCAGGCCCAAGGGATTCGCGCGGATGTTCTAACTCTCACGGATAACGTGGCTGGAAGTCCGCAAATGATTCCGCTGAGTGGAACGGGTACGATCGGTTCTTTGCTGTTCTCGCCGACGTCTCTCACTTTTCCGAAGACTGTTTCAGGAAGTCAGAGTGGAGTGCAGACCGCCGTCTTGACCAATGAGCTAGCGACGTCAATGCCCCTCGGGGTGGTCACCATGACGGGAAGGTTTACGCAGACGAACGATTGCCCGGCGACATTAGCACCTGGAGGCATTTGTACCTTTTCTGTTACGTTCGCCCCTGTCTCAACCGGTGCGGCTGAAGGGTCGATGCTTGTAAACAGTGGGAACAATGACGCCTACTCACTGTATCTTTCTGGCCAAGCCACAGGTTCCGGAGGAGCTACCGTAGATGTGTCGCCTAATCCATACCACTTTCCTGACCAGGCAATTAATACACCAAGCGCGCCGGTAAGTATTGGCGTTACAAATAACACCCCCTCATCGATAGTCATTTCAAGCATTTCGACGAGTACTCCTTACACGGCAACGAATGGCTGCCTCCCAACACTGTCCCCTGGCTTGACTTGCTATATCTCGGTCACATTCTCGCCTACCACCCTTGGTAGTTTCTCCGGGAGTCTGTCCATTAATTACGCCGGGAACAATTCGCCCCAAACGGTGGCGTTGTCTGGCAATGGAGCCGTTCCAGTTACAGTGATACCCAAGAGCGGTGGGTTCTATTTCTATCATCAGATCGTAAATACCCCCAGCACTCCGCAGCCTGTCACGATTACCAACAACCAATCTGTCCCCCTGAGCATCAGTTCGATGACGACGTCAGCGGAGTATCCCTTCACAACGGATTGCGTTGATAGCAGCGGAACGGGCACACTTGCGCCAAAGGCAACTTGCACCGTGGAGATATCTTTCCTGCCTCAATCCGCGAGCACCAAGCTGTCGTCACTGGTGGTGAAGACTAGTGCGGCGGGAAACCCCTTTAATGTTCCGCTTCAGGGAACGGGCATTGCGAACGGCCTGGTTCCGGCCGTGATGATATCGCCGTATTCGCCTTGCATCATGCCATCTCAAACGATGCAATTCAGCGTTCTTTTCAGTGGGACGGCCAGCGCGAATGTTCTTTGGTATGTCGACAATGTGTTAAGCGGAAATGCTGACTCCGGCACGATCAGTTCCTCGGGCTTGTATACTGCGCCCTCTACCGCTGCTAACCATGTCGTCAGCGCAGTGAGCCAGGGGACAACGAGGTATTCCGGCTCTACGACGTTAACGGTCTCCGCGGCGCCCCAGTTCGGAATCTACCCGTATGTTGCCGCGATTCCTCCTAAGGGGCAGCAGGCATTCCAGGCGCAACTGTGTGGGGTGCCGGATCAAGGCCCAGTCAGCTACACCGTAGACAACGTCGCGGGCGGAAATGCGACTGTTGGCACAGTCACAAATGATGGTGTATACACGGCACCTGCAGGGGCAGGAAAACACACCGTGAGAGTAACTGATGCTGCGGTGGGGAAGACAAGCGGTAGCGTCGTCACGGTGTTTTCAAGTCTCACCGCGGATTACGGTTCAGGAACTGACTCCTCCCATCCTATCGCTGCGGATATGTTCGGAACCGGTCGAGGCGAGTCAATGCACTCGACGGCAGACCGGACTCTGATTACCCAGGCTGGCCTGACAATCTCTCGTCTGTATGCGCAAATTCCGCTCGTCTATGCGACCCAGACACCGGATTGGACGAAGATCGATCCGATGATCGCTTCAATCAAGGCTGCTGGACAGCAACCCATGATTCAAATGTCGATGACCCCGACATGGCTGCAGCCGAGTCCTAATACGCTGTGCGGTACAGGAAATAATATGACCGCCCCCACAGACGTGAATAGGTGGGCACAGATAGCAGCATCGTATGTAGCGCACTTCGATGCCACCTTCCCAGGTCTCGTGCGGGATTATGAAATTTGGAACGAGCCTGATGGAGGGGGACTATGTGCCAGCGATCGCCTCCAGTCATACCTGGCGATCTATGCTGCTGCCGCGCCACTCATGAAACAGCAAGCGACTCTCGATGGAAAGAGCATCCGCGTCGGCGGCCCGGTTCTATCGGCTTACTCGGCTTCGTGGTTGACGAGCTTGCTCACAAATCCAGGGACCAAGGATTACGTCGATTTCTTGAGCTATCACCAGTACATGTATGGAACGAACGCGTTGCCAGTGCAGTGGGACACCTATAACGGCAACGAATCGCTGTATGAACTAACACAGGATCCGAGTAAGGGTCCGGTGGGTTTGTACAACAAGGTTGTTGCCCAAGCGGCGGCCGCCGGGAAACCGAACATCCCTATTTACCTCACTGAATTCAATACCAACTGGGCCTTCGCTCAGGACTGCTGTCGCAACGACGCCACCACCGCACCAATTTGGAATGCCGTGTATGTCGCAGACATACTGAATTCGGTCTACACGACCGGCACGGTCAAGCTACCGGAAAAAATGATCTATTTTGCAGGCTCAGCTTATCCATGGTTCTGCATGGTGGGTGTCGCAGATGCGAATATGGACTGCCTGTACTCGGCAGGTGCTATACCTGTCCCTTACCCGCAGTACTTTGCGTTCCAGCTGATTGCGGGGAGCAACTATCTAAACCTCTCTGGCGGCGGATACATGGCGAAATCGGTGTCTCCACCGTCCGGCGGCGGTGGGCTCATCATGACCGCTTTCTACAATGCATCGCAGGATGCGATGTTGATCGTGAATCCCACGGCCGCAAGCTATGCCGGAATATCCTTGTCATTCCAGAACACCGGATTCGTATCTCCGAAGGCGACGCTGTTTCAGATCGTGAACGGATCGATGATTAACTCGTCCTCAGTGGCTTTGGCGCCTGCTGGTTCGGGCTTCACCACGACCATCAACATTCCAGCGTATTCCGTGCAGGCTGTCTCGTTGAAAAGCCAATAGGGTCAGCCTGGAGAATGGTAATGGGAAGACGACTGGTTAACCGTGAATCATGGCGGACCGAACGCTGGTCTTTCTATGTTGTCCCCTTCAACAAAGAAGAGATTGACGTTAATTTCTTGTAATTAGCTACTGATTTACTGGCAGTTCGACAATTGCACGACATGGTATGTTGACAATTCTTTGGGCACAGATTTTGCAGGTGCCTCTTCCTTTTGCAGTTGATTAGCAACTCAGCCAACGTTGTAAACCCGACCGCCGGGTTTGTGCTCCCGATCAACGCGACTGCGTCGGTGATGAATTTCGCCAGCTATCTTCGGGGTACTAACATGCACACTGACCGCGTCACCCACCGGCGCAGTGAGTTTGCCCACCACTGCGCGGAAGGTCGGCTATGCATAGGAGAGCCGCGCTTTTCGCCAGAAGCAGGCGACCAGCAACAGCCCCATCGAAGCTGCGAGGTATATGGCCGGAGTACTCGATGCGAGGTCCGTTCCGATGAAGTCGAGCTTGCGGATGTGATGCAACGGCCCGATGTACCACCAGACGGTGTAGATCGCTTCGAAGGCTTTCGGACTTTCTGTGCAGACTCCAAGCATCAAGGCGAGGGCGGGAATGAAGAGGGTGGCCGCGGCCCAGGCGAGGAGTCCCTCAGAGTCTCGCGCAAGGACCAGGCGGATACCGAGTCCTCCGCCGGTGACTACAGCGAGTAGTACTCCCGCTGTCCAGGATGACAATGCCTGTCGCGGAAAGGCGTGCGGCGCAGAGAAGACGAGCGCTTGCGTGGCGAATTGTGCCTCGCGCGTTCCCAACTGCGACCAGAGCAGCGTAGGCCAAAGCCACGCAGCGAGAATGATGCCGGAACGGGCATCGGAGAGAGGCCCGAAGAGGCAGGCGACAAGCAGGCTCCCAGTAATCGCGTACCACCACCATGCTCTTCTTAGAAGAAGCAAGCGGAGCTCGGCCATAACCAATGCAAAGAACCGAAACTGCCGTCGCCCGTGAGCAAGCGGCGTAAGATGACTGGCCGCGAGCTGCGTTGCTCTTGCCTGATTGGGAATTCGTTCTAGTGCCTCCGGCGTAACAGCGACGGGTTGTTTGCGGAAGGACTTCAAGGATAGGCGTTCTCGAGCAGGGTCGAAACGGTCGAAGAGACCGGCGGCGAGCAGAGTGAGAATGATGGCAACTCCAAGCCAGAAAGCGCGGCCCAGTACTATCGCAGGGGTCCACTTAAGACCTTGCCACAGGAACGTCTTCGTGGTGTGAGCAAAGGATCCGACGCCGAATGACGATCCGCCTTTGTAGTTCGGGTCGAGCTGACGAACCTGCGTTTGCATCTGTCCCGAGACGGCGGCGATGCCGGTGAAATCGCGCAGGGAAACCAGGGTGCTCGGAGGCTTTCCCGACATAAGCATTGTGGCGCTCAAACTGATCAGCCAGGTCCAGATAAAAAAATAGGCGATGTTTCCGGCTCCGCCGCGCAAACCCGGAATGGTCTCAAAGAGAACGGCGAGAGCAGCAGTCACACTCACAGCACAGAGACTAAAGATAAGGATCGGCGAAAGCAGGTCGAGCAGATGGACCGGCGCCGCTCCCTTGCTTGTCCACTGAATGACAAGTGCCTCTGCCGCGAGAATAAGGACCATAGCGGCGAGTACTGCGAAGTTGCTGATCGCCTTGCTGAGCGTGTAGAGACTCTTACTCATGGGAGTAGCGGCAAGGATGCGGCCAACGCGAGTCTTGCGGTCCCGCTGGATGGTGTTCTTGACGACATAGAAGCCGACCAGGCTGAGGAAGACGGAGCCAACAAGGCCGACGACGGAACCCAGCCACGCCGAATTGGCGACCCCATGATAGCTATCCAGCCGCAGGGTGATCTGACCAGCATAGATCGCATATCCGAGATAGATGGAAAAGACCATCGTCAGCAGGAAACTGTAACGGCGTAGGCGCTCGAGGAAGTCGGCTCGCACCATGTGAAACAGCACGCCGGAGCGCCTCATACAGAACAACGTTCACGGTGCTGTGAGAGGCAGAAGAGGTAGGCGTCTTCGAGATTAGCACTCACTGGGAGAGCGCCCTGCGGCGGTTCATCGCCGAGGATGCGAACGTGGACTCCGTCGCTACGGCGATTGGTGCTGCTGATCTGATACCGCTGCCGCGCTGCGTCCAGGTTGGCGCTGGAGACGACATGTTCCCAAACCTTACCCTCCACCTGCTGAAGCAGAGCTTCGGGCGAGTTGTGCGCCACAAGAGTTCCATTCGCGATCAAGGCGATGTCTGTCGCCGTAGCTTCAATATCGGAGACGATATGTGTGGAGAGCACCACGATCCGCTCACCCGAGAGGTCGGAGAGGAGGTTGCGAAAGCGGACCCGCTCTTCCGGATCCAGGCCGGCGGTAGGCTCGTCGACGATCAGCAATTGTGGATCGTTGAGCAGCGCCTGCGCGATGCCCACCCTCTGCCTCATCCCGCCGGAGTATCCGCCAAGCGGTCGCTTACGGGCATCCGTCAGATTCACAACTTCCAGAAGCTCTGTGATTCGGCGACGGGAAGTAACTCCGTCCAAACCCTTCACGGCGGCGAGATACTCAAGAAACTCGACCGCGTTCAGGTTGGGGTAGACGCCGAAGTCCTGCGGAAGATAGCCGAGCACGGAGCGAATAGCGTTGGGATCCGTGGAAACGTCAGTTCCATTCCAGAGCACACGGCCTTCGCTGGCATGGGTGATGGTTGCCAGAATGCACATCAGCGTCGTCTTGCCGGCTCCGTTGGGCCCGAGCAAGCCGAGGACGCGCGTCTTCGCCGTGAGGCTAAAGTTGCGCAAGGCCCGATGGCCGCCGCGATACTGCTTGCCGACATTTTCGATCGTAAGGTTCAATGGGATCTCTCAATATGTGAAACGTCTTTCGGGACTCGGAAGTTCCGTCAACTCCCCAATCAGCGGCATTGGGCTACTGACAACAGGTGAGAGCAAGCCCGCGCCATGGGATAATGCTTGCACTGCTGATCATCAAGAGGAGAAGATCCTTGCACGATAAGGCTCGATACGCCACTGCTCATTGGCTGCGGTTTCAGGGTGTCACGACTCGCGATCAGTTGGATCTCTCCGTCAAACCACAAGGTGCTATGAGTTGGAAGATCGGCACAACCGGCCCGGTCGGACCCGATGGCTACCGGCTTCCGGGCCACATCTGGTGTGCGGTGGGATTGTTCTCTGACCTCGTCGCAGCCAGAGAGGCTTTCTGCAACAGCGACTCTCATATGCCATTCGTCGCCAATACAGTGGAGTCCTGGCACCAGATCCTTCTACCTATCCGACATCACGGGAACTGCAACCATCTTGATCGTGATCTCCCTGGCGAGATATTTACAGTTTCATCCACCGATCCGGGCGGGGCCGCGATGGTTATCACTACGGCGGGCTATCTTCCGGCACCCAAAGTTGAGCGTTTGATTGCATTCCGCCACGGTGTGGATGAAGTGGACCAATGGCTGCGGAACGTCGATGGATGTCTAGCGAACAGACCCTTCACGCCACACACCATTGGCGACGATGGAGTCACATTCAGCGTTTGGAGAGACGATGCCTCAATGCTCGCCGCCGCGTATCACACGGGAGTCCACCGCGAGAAGATGGACGCTCACAAAGCTGTGAACGCGTTCGATCGGTCGTCGTTTACACGACTTCGTATCGTGGACAGCCACGGACAATGGGGTGGCAGGGATCCGCTTGCTGGATTGCTGGGGCGGCCTAGCGGTTCGTAGAGCACGGCGGATTCATCCAGTCGGCTCACGTTTTTATTTTCTTAATCCAGATCCGCAAGTCTTATTCCGTGCGCAGCGCTCTCATTGGGTCCACACTCGCCGCGCGCCCGGCAGGCACGGCACTTGCCGCCATTGCGACCACGGCTACTCCCACGATCGCCAGAAAATAGCTCACCGCATCGAGCGGCTTCACGCCATACAAGGACGACTCCAACGCGTGACCCACGAGCATCGCCAACGGAAGGCCCAGCACTATACCCGCCGTTGTCAGCAGCAAGCTGTCTTTCAGGATCATCCACACCACTTGCCCACGCCTCGCGCCCACAGCCATGCGCACGCCAATCTCCGCCGTGCGCGTGTTCACGCGATACGTCAGCGTTCCATAGAGCCCCGTCGCTACGAGAACCGCCGCCAGGAAACCGAAGAAGCCGGCAAGCCGCGCAAAAAGCAGCTGACCTGAAATCGTCAGGTCGTATTGCGCACGCTGGGCCATCGGCTTTATCAATGGCAGGTTAGGATTCAACTCCTGTAATGCCTTGCGCGCCGACGGCAGAATCGCAAGCGGCTCGCCGTGCACACGCATCTCAACGTCCATTCCCCCGGTCATCGGAATCTGAGCGAACATGTACCACGCCATGGGAATCGGATCTTCGTCGATACTGCGATACTTGTGATCCTTAACCACGCCCACAACCGTCATCTGGTACCGTCCGTCGTCGCTTCCGATTATGTGGCCCAGAGGATTCTGATTGGGGAAAAAACGTTTCGCGAATTGCTCGTTGATAATACCTACGTGGGGTGAAGTCGCAGTGTCGGAATCGGCGAAATCGCGGCCTGCAAGCACCGGCACGCCAAGCGTGCGAAAGAAGTCAGGGCCAACCACATTGCTTCGGACCGTCCTCGACGATCCATTCGCGACGTCGGGCAGCTTACCGTCCACAGTCATATCGCTGTTGTCAGACCACCCTGAGCCGAGGCGTTCTTTCATGACTGTCACAGACTCCACGCCTGGCAAAGCGCCCAGCTTCTCCATCAGCCTCCCATAAAACGCAATGCCGTCCGGTATCGACGTGATGTTTGGCTTCACTCCAAAGACCGCAAGCCCATCGGTCTGCATTCCCAGCGGTGTGTTTTCCAGGTTGCGCAGCGTGCGAATCAACAGCCCTCCGCCCACCAACAACACCACACACAGCGCCATCTGCACCGCCACGATTACTCTGCCGGTGCGTGATTTACCTGCGTCAGCATTGGATGTCGCTGCGGAGGTCTTCAACGCCAGCTCCGCTCTGCCTGCCAGCGCCACACGCAGCGGGGCGAGCCCAAACAGCAGCGCGGCAAAGAGCAGCACTCCCAGCGTGAACAGCAACACGGTCCCGTCCGGAGCGAGGCTGGACTCGATCTGCGCCCAGCTGCCCAGCAGCCGCGTCGCGATCTCCGCAAATCCCCAGGCCAGCGCACCGCCGGCCGAGACCAGGATCAGGCTCTCCGTCAGCAGTTGCCGGAGCAACTCGCCGCGCCCCGCACCCAGCGCCTGCCTCACGGAAAACTCGCGTTGCCGCGCCGCATTTCGCGCCATCAGCAACATAACCACGTTGGTCATCGCGATCAACAGCACAAGCCCCACCATCGCCATCAAGATGCGCAGAGGGTTGCCATATTGCTCGTCATATCCCGGAAAATTCCTGGCTTCGATCACGCTCAAAACCGGCGGCTTCTCACCCTGCACAGGCGTACCTAAGCCCATGTAAGCCGCTCTCTGAAAAACAGGCTGCAACTGCGCTACGGCATGAGTGCGGGTCTCTCCTGGTGCAAGACGTCCAATCAGGCGTAGGCACCACCAGGTGGGATTTGTGATGTACGTCTTGCCACGGTCAAGCGGATTGCCCCACGCATTCAGTTCGGGGCGGCTCTGCATCGGAATCCAGAAATCCGTGGACCCGCCTGCCTCGACACCTTCAAAGCCTTCCGCGGCTACTCCAACAATTGTGATGGCCACGCCGTTCACATACAGCGTCGTTCCCAACACCTCCGGATTTCGCGCAAACCGCTGCGTCCAATAACGGTAGCTGATGACGGCTATCGACGCATGATTGGTTTCGTCCTCTTCACTGAAGCCCCGGCCGCGAATCAGCCTCACGCCCAGCCCCGAAAAGAAGGTGCCGCTCACCATGTCGCCTTCCGCCTCTTCGGGCAGCGCTCCGTAGCGAACCGCGACCTTGCTGACCGACAGGGGCACATAGGCCATCACAGGCGAGAGCCCCTGGCTTTGCCGGCGAAGAGCATCGTACACAGGATAAGAAAACGTCTCAGTGGAACTGATCGTGCCGGTCCGGCGAGGAGTGTTCGAAGTTCGCAAGTACACAAGGCGATCCGGATTGGCCACCGGCAGCGACCGCAGCAGCACCGCGTTCATTACACTGAAAACCGCCGTGTTCGCGCCAATTCCAAGAGCAAGCGTAAGAATTGCGGTGGCCGCAAATCCGGGGCTCTGCCACAGTGACCGCAGGGCAAACCGTACATCGCGAACCAGCTTATCCAGGCCCACCCATCGGTCTTTCAGGTAGAACCGTTCCTGCGCAGCGAGCACATTTCCGAACTCACTCCGCGCCTTCCGCCGCGCAGTGTCCTCGCTCAAGCCTTCACTTCGCAGCTCGTCGGCTTCGAGTTCCAGATGCATCTTGATTTCTTCAGCAAAGTCCTCTGCACTGCGCTTGCGCCTGAACATGCTATGCCTCCTCGATCCCGAGCCCATTACCAGGTTCCAGAATCAAACCCATCGCCCGGGTAAGCCGCTGCCACTCGCCGATCTTCTGCACAAGCTGCTCGCGTCCCTTCGCTGTCAACGAGTAAAAACGCGCCTTGCGGTTGTTTTCACTCACGCCCCACTTGGCGCTGATCCACTTCTTATCTTCCAGCCGCTGCAGAGCCACATACAGCGAGCCATGGTCCACCAGGAAGACCTCTTCGGACTGGCGCTGAATCAACCGCGCCACACCCTGGCCGTGGCACGGTCCCGACACCAGCGTCTTAAGGATCAGCAGGTCTAGTGTTCCCTGCAATAGGGCAATGCGGTCGTCGTTATTCTCTTGGGTAGCCATTCGACCCAAGTATCCATTCGTTTGGGTCGAATGTCAACCCAAGCAGTGAAAATCGATTCAGGAATGCGCAATTTCGCATTGTTCCGCCCCGTTATGTCGTCGATTGCTGCCGGAGATCCGACCTCGCAATCCCAAATCGATTCAGCGGAAGCTGGCCCGAAGCGTCCGACTTTGAACACTGCTTTTCAATTGTGAACGGAAACGCACGAGCCTGATATCGCCAAGGTATTGATTCCAAGGGGACATCGCAGGAATCTTTTTGGCACATGACCTGCATGCTTGAGCACAAGGGTACGTGTGTGTGGGGAGGTTAAAGGATGAGAGTTCTGCTGCAGGATCTCGGTTATGCGTTCCGCCAATTGCGCAAGACTCCGGGGTTCACCACTACCGTGCTGCTCACGCTGGCGCTCGGCATCGGCGCCAACTCTGCGATTTTTACGCTGGTGAATGCGATCCTGCTCCACAACCTGCCGGTTACCGATCCCAAGACGCTCGTCCGCATCGGTGACACTGACGACTGCTGCGTGAACGGTGGCTGGAACGACAAGGGAGACTATTCTCTCTTCGCAACAGACACCTACTACATGTTCAAGAAGAGCCTGCCGGAGTTCGAAGAGCTAGCTGCCATGGAATCCGGCTACGCCTGGCGGCCGATTACTGTCCGACGTTCCGGACCTTCTAGCGTAGCGAAATCCGTCATGGCGACATTCGTCTCGGGCAACTACTTTCGCGTATTTGGTCTTTCGCCGGCGGCGGGCCGGCTGATGATAGACGCCGACGATCAGAAGGGCGCGCCCATCACTGCCGTGATGAGCTATGACGCATGGCAGCAGGATTATGCAGGCGATCCGAGCGTGGCGGGAAGCGCGTTTTACATCAACACAAAGCCGGCGACGATTATTGGTGTTGCGCCGAAGGGTTTTTATGGGGACCGCATCGATACCAATCCCCCTAAGTACTTCCTTACCATGAATTCGATGGATCAGGTGATTGGCGCCCCGTACTTCAACGATCCCGACACGCAGTGGGCTTACATCCTGGGACGCGTCAAGCCGGGAACTTCGCTGTCGTCGCTGCAGGCGAAGGCCAGTACGCTGCTCAAAGACCAATTTGCCCCGCTGAAGACATTTACCGATGAGCGCGCCAAGAAGGTCTTGCCCCGCACGCATGTGGTGCTTACTCCCGGAGGCGGTGGTATCCAGAACATGCAGCAAGGCTACAAGGATCACCTGAACCTGCTGCTCTGGATTGCCGCGCTGGTTCTTCTCGTCGCGTGCGCGAATATTGCTAACCTGCTGCTGGTGCGCGGCATGAGCCGTCGCGCGGAGCTTTCCATTCGCTCGGCATTAGGCGCGCAGCGTAGCCGCATTGTGCGACAGCTTCTTACAGAAAGCGTTGTTCTCTCTGGCATGGGAGGGCTGCTTGGTCTCGCCGTGTCTTACCTCGGAGCGCACGCACTGCTAGCACTCGCCTTTCCCAATCAGCAGAACATGCCGGTAGCTGCTTCGCCTTCGCCGCTGGTGATCGGCTTTGCTTTCGCGCTTTCGTTGGCTACCGGCATTCTGTTTGGCCTTGCGCCGGCGCTGATGGCCGCGCGCACGCAGCCAGTTGAAGCTCTGCGCGCAAACGCGCGAACCACCGCTCACGGTGCCTCCTTCCTGCAGCGCGCGCTCGTTGTCGTACAAGCTGCGCTTTCACTCGTACTGCTGGTTGCTGCGGGCCTATTTGCGCAGAGCCTGAATAAGGCCGAGAACGTGGACATGAAGCTGGATACGACCAACCGCTACATCGTCCACATCAATCCTCAAGCGGCCGGCTACAAGAACACGGAGGTCGAGCCCCTTTACCAGACCATTGTTGACCGTTTCCACGGCATTCCCGGCGTTGTGAAAGTTGGCCTTTCAACTTACACGCCGATGGAACAGAACAACTGGGGATCTGGCGTAAAGATTCAGGGCGAGCCTGACCTGAATAAAGGCGCATCCTGGGTGAAAGGGACCTCAGAGTATTTCGACTCGGTCGGGACCCACGTTGTCATGGGCCGCGGTTTCACGTCGCAGGATTTGCTGGACGCGCCGCCTGTCGCCGTAGTGAACAAGGAATTTGCGAAGCAGTTCTTCGGTAACCGCAATCCCATCGGTCACCGCTTTGGCTTTTCAGGGCCCAACCAAGCCGGCCTGGATGGCGCACATGAGATTGTCGGCGTAGTAGAGGACACCACCTACACTAGCGTGTATTGGAAAGACCATGCCATGTACTTCCTGCCGCTCACACAGCGCGCGGGCAACACAAAGGATCCTGACAGCCCGCTCGAAAAAGATCAATCCATGTACGCCGGAGCCCTGGTAATTCAGACCAGCCGGCCTATTGACGGCTTTGAAAAAATCGTCAGCAGCGCCCTCGTAAGCATCAATCCGAATCTCACAATCGTGAAGTTCCGGACATTCCAGCGGCAGATTGACGATCGTTTCATTGAGGAGAGGCTGATCGCGCGCCTGACTTCCCTGTTCGGTCTGCTGGCGCTCTTGCTCGCCGCCATCGGTCTTTATGGCGTGACGGCGTATACCGTCGTCCGCCGCACGCCGGAGATCGGCATTCGCATGGCGCTGGGCGCGGCTCGCAGCCGTGTAATTGGAACGGTCATGCGCGGAGCGATGCTGCAGACCATCGCCGGGCTCGTTATCGGGATCCCGGTGGCAATCTTCTGCGTGCGGTATGTGAAGTCGCAGCTTTATGAGATCACCAGCGTCAACTGGCTGGTGATGGCCATCGCGATCGGAGTGCTGATAGTTGCGGCTGCTATTGCCGGCATCATTCCTGCGCGGCGCGCAGCTTCCATCGACCCGGTGCGAGCCTTGCGCATTGAATGAGCTGGATCTCGAGTAGGCCTTGGCGAAACATCCCGTGCATCATGGGGATGGATTCGAGATCATCTGCGCAAAACAATTATCGAGACTAACTGGAATCGTCCGACCTCAAGGCATGCGTGACGCGAATCTAGGATGCCACCTCAATGATGATGGAGCCCATTCCGCTTCCACTGGCATATTCCCTGTGTGCGCTTTGGATTTCATCTAGCTTGAAAGTGGCCTTGATCGGGACCGAAATCTTCCCGTCTCTGAGCAATTCGAAGAGCTCTTCCAGATCACGCGCGAAGTTCTTCGATCCGCGGTTCACGCCAAAAAAGGTGGTTCGCTTGCCAGTCCAGAAGAGAAGGTTTTTCGAGAACAGCTTCAAAACAGAAGGAATCACAGGCCGCTCGGGGGTCTTGGTCCACGCCGGCAAGTTCATGCCGTATCCCACCACGACTCCACCTTTCGCGAGAATGGAATACGATTTGTCGAAGCTCTCGTAGCCGAGCGGATCGAAGACCGCGTCTACGCCGCCCTGCCTCTGAACCGCCGCAATCCAATCCTTGTTCGAATAATCGAAGGGTACAGTTCCAAGCTGTCGCAATTCACTATGCTTCTTTGCTGAGGCGGAGCCGAAGACTTGAGCTCCCTGTAGCTGTCCAAGCCGAAGCAGTGCACCACCGACTGCGCCACTCAGCGCGTGAACGAAGATCTTGTCGCCGGCTGTGACATGCGCCACGCGCAACATTTCGTAGGCCGTTACCCAATCCAGAATCAAGGCAACCGCGGCCCGGGCGTCCACTCCTTCTGGCACAGGTACCAGATATTTTTCGGGAAGGTTAATCAGCTCTGCTTGTCCTTCGTATTTCGATAGACATGCGAGGCGATCACCAATCATGAACTTGGAACATCCTTCGCCGTTGAGGCGCACTTTGCCGATGACGCTGTAACCGGGCGTCAGGGGCGGCTTTTTCTGAAAAGGGTAGGTGCCACGGCGCATGTTGACATCCGAGCCAGAGACGATCGTGTAATCGACAGAAAGTTGAACTTCACCGGCAGCCGGATCGCGAAGATCGCTTTCTGCGATCGCAAGCTTGCTCTCGTCGCCAAACGCTGTAATGACAACTTTCTTCATTTTGGTCACGAACTCACCTCGATGCCTTCTCTCGTTATTAGAACCCATCGTGATGGTTATGCCACTGAGATTCGGGCGGGCATGAATCAAGGGGCGTTCGGCTGCTTCGATGGGAATTCGCGAATGCGCTTGCCGACAACGATCCCGATCGTCGTGCCGAAAGCAGCTGAGTTCTTACCCACACCGAAGCGCAATCCGCCATCGATTCCAAAAGCATCGTTGAACTGATGATAGAAACCTCCGAAGAGGTATGTCCCCGGCGGGGTGTTCGATTGCGAATTGTTTTGACCGAAGACCTCCCCATACATACGCGTCTGTTTGTCGACGTGGTAGCTAATTGCAAAGGACTGTTGACCTCCGTAGGAGCACCCCGATTGCGTTTGACAGTCAGACTGCACCAATGATCCATTCACGATGAAGTCCATGTTGCCATCCCTGCCGTAATGGTGGTTGATGAGCAGAATGGCCTGCTGGCCATAGCCTTGTAGGGCAGTCTGCGAAGCGGTGGGAAGCTCGGCCTCGAACTGAATCGCAATGCCTGGCGCAGGCCGGTGATACTGCTCCTTCTTTAGCTCGATCTTGCCACCAATTTGTATTGTGCCTACACCATTCGCAGTTTCGTCAGTCGACTGTTGGTGATCAAAGGCCGACCACCCAAAATCTAACCGAAGTCTCGCCAGCGGGGCATACGTTAGAGACGTGCCAATTACCTGCTGATTGCCAGGCGGGTTAAGCGGATAGGCGTCGTAGCCAATCTCCAATTGCATCACACCGGGACTTTGGATGGTGGCACTGTTTGCAATCGTTGGTCTCGTGGGACTGATATTGATCTCTTGTGCCTGCGAATGGCCAACCGATAACACAACGATCGCAGCGACCAGCCACCGTCCACGCGCAGGGGTACCCAAGACTTTCGGCAACAATGCTTCAGGCCGGAAACTGCGACAATCACTCGGCCATGGACTAGAGATCTTTCGTGGCTGCTTCATGATCGTCGTGTTCGCACCGAGGAGCTTCATAACTATGAATAGTAAGCGCAAGACTCCTTAGTATTGAGAGGACTTTAAAGCAGGTGGCAGACGAAAGGCGAAACCGGCGGTTATTCCAGGCATTTCCCTCGGTTAATTTCCGCGGCTTCTTATTCCTCCAACGAAATAGGACTTGCCACCGGGTTTGCTCCAGCAACGTCATGGCTGGCCCTGTTCTTGCGTGGCAACAGCAGGCTTACTCCCGCAGCTGCAAATGCGACTGCAGCAAGGAGAACAATAGAACCGTAGTGATAGGCTCCGGAGACGTCATACATGTGGCCGATGAACATTGGTCCGGTGGCCCCACCAATGGCATAGGCCGTCCACGTCAGTCCGTACAGGACGGAGAAATGCTTTCGACCAACGTAATGCGCGAGCAAGTAGGGCAGGACATCTGCCTCGCTTCCCAGTCCGACTCCGAGGAGCGCCGCCCCGAGGAATGAAATGGTCGGGGACGCTGCGAAAGCCAGCAACAGGGTACCCACCGCCGCGACCACGAGGATCATTGTCTGGATGCGCTGAGGCGAAAAGCGATCGATCAGGAAACCGACGCACAGTCTGCCGAAAATACCGGCCCCACCCCGCACAGATAAAGCAAGCGCCGCGCTATGCGGCGTAACGCCATGATCGGTGAGGATGGCGGCCAGGTTGGTTACAAGCCCGTTCTCGCTGAAAGCGGAAAGAACGGTGATGCCACATAGCAACCAGAACGCCGAGTTCGCAAAAGCGCCCCTCACACTCAGACCCGAGGCAACAGACTCGTGCTGTATTTCGGCGGCTGGACGGTTGCGGACACGTAAGGCCGTGAGTGGTAATCCCAGCAATGCGATCCCACCTAACATTAGGTATGCACTACGCCAGCCGTGATGTCCGATAGCCCATTGTGTAGTGGGCGGTATCAGGATCGAGCCAACTCCGCTTCCTGTAAGGATCAACGCCAGTGCCGGGCCGCGGTGTTTCTGGAACCAGGTAAGAATCGTGCGTGTGTACGCAAACTGCGCTGTTCCGTTCGCGACGAGGCCAAGAAGAAAAAACGTGAGATAGAACTGGCTGATATTACCGTTCAAGCGGCTAAGGGAGGCTAAGGCCAGAGCGAAGATCACAATGGAGGGAAGGATGATGCGCCGGGGTGGGAATCGATCGAGCAACATCCCGATAAATGGAGACATGAGCGCAACCGTGATTGCAGCGATTGCGAATGTTCCGTCCATCGCCGCACGTTTCCAACCGAATGCGGCATGTAGCGGATTCAGGAACAAGCTAAATGTGTACGGCACAATGGGCGAAAAACTCGTCATCACGCCTACGAAGGCAGCGGTCACGACAGCCCAACCGGGATAGCGAATCGTACTCTCGTTGCTCGCTATTGTAGGATTTGGCTCATGCAAGGGCATCACCGTGTTCATGATTCTGCGGCTTTTCCGTGCAGTACTCACACTTGTTCGTTGCGGAGACGAACGTCGAAATCATCTGCTTGTGTTTACGACCGAGAGCGCCATCCACAAAAAGCATGGATTTGGCCAGGCCCATCATGTGGGTCAGCAGTGATGGGTGGGTGGCGAAGCACTGTAGAATGCCCGGCACCTGAGAGCGGCCAAAGTCTTCGCGAAACTGCTGATAGAGTCCTTTGATCTCCGGGGTAGCGCTGTCCTCATTGACGACGTCGAGGTTCGCAGCGTGGATCTGCTGCGAATCTCCACGTCGCGCATGCCGTTCGTTTTCAGGAGTCTTGATCGGCCTCTTGGACGCTTAGCGTTCGCTGTCACGCGAATGCTGAGCATCCCGCTCGGCCTTTGTCGTCGATCTTCGATGGAGCTAGTACATGAACTTCAACGCAAACTGCACTTGGCGCGGGGCCGACGCCGCAAGGATGTGGTTGAATGTTGGCGAACTGATGTCGCAGTCGGGCAAATGGAAGTTCGGGCGGTTCAAGAGAATTAAACAGCTCGGCGCGGAACTGGAACTGTTTCGATTCGGTCACTTTGAAATTCTTAAGAACGCCGACGTCCCAGTCGGCATAAGCCGGACCGAAATTCACGTTGCGGCCTTCGTTGCCAAACTGCTCCCGCATTGGCAGTTGTATCAAGCCGCTGAAACGCGGCTGTGTTAAGCCACTGGCCAACCGAACGGGGCCCAGCATTGGGGTTGCCAATGAGATTGGGTCGCTGAGCGGAGAATCCGGTAATCTCCGGCGCGCTGCCTTGCGCCGCAACGTCGTTCGAGTCGAAGACGGTGAACGGCGTACCGCTCATCAACGTGCCAATGCCAACCAACTGCCATGCCCCTAGCGCTGACTGGTACCAGTTCACAGGATGATTCCAGAAGGGAAGTACCCATTCATAACTTCCAACGAATCGGTTGCGCGCATCGAAGAGTGACAGCCCACGCTCTGCGCTGAGATCGAACGGATTCTGGGCGAGATCGTTTTCGCCAGCGACCGGCTTTGCCGCTGATCCGGTTATGTTGAATGACGAAACATCGTCGATCGACTTCGACCATGTGTATGACACGAGAAATCCTAGCCCGTGGCTGAATCGCTTGCGCAGTGACGACTTCTAACGCGTTGTACGACGAATTGGCGATTCCCGCTATCTCCCCGGTAGACGAATACTGGCAGTCGCTCGGCGCGTCGGCGAGCGTGCAGCCCGAATAGAGTCGCCGTTGGTCGGCATTGCTGGAATTCGAAATTGGCTGCCCGTCCACGTATCCGGGAACGAACACGGCCGGATTCGCTTCGATAAAGCGAGGCAGGCGTGTCCCCTTGGTGCCAACGTATCCGATCTCGAACAGGAAATCGGATCCGAACGACTGCTGCACGTTGATGTCCCAGTCCTGCGTATAAGGAAGTTTCAGCGCCGGCGACAGAGTCAGGTTCGTGAGTGGCTTGGAGAAAGTCCCCGGGACCGGGGGAGTTCCGTTAAACGGATCCGCGAAGTTCGGCAGGCTCACTTGCGGCGTGCCCAGGTACGGGGGCGCACTGATCGGCGCTTGCAAAGGCCCACCCTGCCCGGTGTAATAAGGCTCATAGAAGATTCCGTACGCCGAAGTCAGGAGCGTTGTGCCTAAACCGGTGGGGTCCCACGCGATGCCCACGCGCGGCGCGAACGCCTTGTAATCCGTGTTGATCAGGCCCTTCGGAACTCCGGAATCGCCAGGATACAACAGACCCACCGGAGCTTGTGGCATGACCGTGGACTGCTTCCCCGGCTCAAACAACGTCACCCGATTTTTAAGTTCGGTGTAAGGCACGGGCAGTTCGTAGCGCAGTCCGGCATTGATTGTGAATCGCGGGCTGAGCTTGAACGTATCCTGCGCGTACGCGTTCGCATTGTTGCCGCGAATATTGCGCGAGAAATCGCCGATACCTTGTAGGAAGACAACCGGCTGCCCGGTGAGGAAACTGGCAAACGCGTCAGTTACCGGGAATGGAGCGAATACGAAAAAGCCGTTGGTTGCAATCCCTTGCAGCACGTTGATTTGCTGGTATTGGTAGCCGCCGCCAAATTTCAGCGCGTGCTTACCACGCACCCAACTCAGCGATCCAGAGTAATCGAAGACGTTTTCGTAGGTATTGCGCGGGCCGGTGATCGGATCACCAACGAGGGTATAGCCATTCACCTGGATGAAGGGCGGTCCAGTGGCGACTTCGAGACTCGGCGTGTATTGGAATCCAAAGTCTGAGGGCGGCTGATGATTCTCACGCTCGCCGTAGAGGAACTTGTTGCGCAGAAATGAGAATCGCCCCACAGCGATTAGGGTTGGTGAAAACGAGTGCGTATCTTCTGCGACGAAGTTCTGTGCCCGCTGGTCAAGGCCAACCGGGAAGCCCGGCACGCTGGCGCCGCCCGCCGATAACGGATCGACCTGAGAGAGCTGGTAAAACATGTAACGGAAGTTCAGGGTATTTCGCGGTAGTGAGGTATTGGTCGACCTTGATGCCGAACTGATCGGTATCGTTGGTTAAGATTTGCGTTGTTGAGAACAGATTCGTGCCGGCATTCGGAAGTGGGAAGAAGGGCAGTAAATTTTGTGAAACCGAGTTGAACTGGCTCGACGGTACTTGGTTGTTCGGATACGGTGCATTGGCAAAGACGTTGAAAAGCTGATTTTGCGGGTTGTTGCAGAAGCCGTGCGTGAAGCCCTCCGGACAGAGTTCGGAGAAGTCGCCGACACGCTGTTTCACCGACGGTACTGTAGTGAGCGCTGACACGCCCTGACGATTACGAAAGCCCTCATAGAAGCCAAAGACGAAGGTTTTATCCTTTTTGATTGGCGCTCCTATCGAAGCGCCGAACTGGTTTTGCTTCAGAGGCTCCTGCGTCTGCGCAAAATAGTTGTTCGCATCGAAAACGTCGTTGCGCAGGAACTCCCATAGTGTCCCGTGAAGGTGGTTCGTGCCCGACCGAGTGACGATGTTCGTCGTCGATCCTAGAGCGCCTCCGTACTCGGCATTCGCGCTGTGCGTGATGATGCGGAACTCGCTGATCGCATCCACCGGCGGCTTAAGGACGAATCCCCCGTCAACGCCATTGAAGTTGTTTGCGCCATCGATTAGAAAGTTGTTTGATTCCGGTCGCTGGCCATTGACCGCATAAGCCTGTCCGTTGCGCAGCCCTCCACCCGCTTCAGCTATCCCAGGCGTCAAAGGAACGACTCCTGGCTGCAACAGGCCTAGTTGCGAGAAGTTGCGTCCGTTCAGCGGCAGTTCCTCAAGCTCCTGCTGTTGCACTACCTTGCCCATACTTGTGACGGTTGGCTCAATCAGCTGGGCATCGGCGCTCACCAATACCTGCTGCTTTTCCGACCCGACCGCGAGACGCGCCGAGATCAAAGCCGTCTGGCTCACGTTGAGCGTGATGCCATCCTGCACATATTCCTGGAATCCAGTCGCCGAGACTTGCAGGCGGTAGTGCCCGATAGGGAGTTCCTGAAGGACGTAGTTACCGTCGTGGTCGGTGGTCACCTCCCGCGACAGACCCGTTTCTGCCTGGCGCGCAGTAACCGCGGCGCCCCGAATGACTGCGCCACTTGGGTCTGTGACGGTTCCGCGAATGTTTCCCGTGATCTGCTGAGCAGACACACTGAGGCAGGCAAACATTACAAATGCCAGCATATTGCGAACGATATTCATGTCGTTGTCGAGCCTCCGAAAGACTTCACGCTACAGCTAGGCATTACGGGCAATTCCCGTCACACCCTGTCCACGCAGATTCTGCAATGCATGCACCTGATAACATGCCGCATCATCCACGCGATAAGCAGGGGTCCGCTCACGTTAGGGGAAGCAATCGCGATGCGGCTGCACGGATGAACAGTAATAGGTGAATCTATGTGTTGTCGTGCACCCATCGATTGGGGATTTGCTCAACCCTTCGGTGGATCACTTCACAACGAATCCCTGGCTGCGTACGAAATGTCCTGCGCTCGATACTTCGGATGCCCGGTCTGTACCCTCTGAACTGAATCGAAAAACATCCGCAACCTTGAGGCGCATGTAGTGCAGGCGAGAACCCATAGTGTGAGGCAAGGCTTGTGTGTAGGAAGATCGCCGCAGCTAAACGCCCGTCCACAAGGACGGTGTGCTATTTCGCCTTCATATCCCTGGGTTGCCGGGCAACGGGCATGCGAACTCGAAGAGGTCTTTGTAACCTTGCGCCTCGCCATGCATCTCATCTGCAGAAAGTCGGGGATCTGATATATGTTTAAGATTTACATTCGCTCATCGCTGGCGCTGGGGTTGATGATGTCGCTTTCAGGCTGCTGGATGATGGCCGCGCCAAAAGCGCCCATTCCTGCAGCAACCGTGGATGCAACGATCGCTACCAGTGCAGGTAAGCAAACGGCAGTTTTCGCGGGTGGCTGTTTCTGGGGAACCCAATCCGTCTTTGAACGGGTGAAGGGAGTTCTCAAGACCACGGCTGGGTATGCAGGCGGTTCCGCATCTACTGCGACCTATGACCAGGTGACGACAGAAACGACAGGGCACGCCGAGTCGGTCGAAGTGGTCTATGACCCCGCGCGAATAACCTATGGCCAGCTACTTCGAATCTTTTTTTCCGTGGCTCATGATCCCACTCAACTCAACCGCCAGGGGCCCGATGTAGGTAGCTCCTACCGCTCGGCGATTTTCTACACGAACGACGAACAAAAGCGCATCGCAAGCGCCTATATCGCACAGCTCGACGCAGCCAAGGTCTTCCCGAAGCCGATCGTAACCCAGGTCACACCACTGAAGGGCTTCTACCCCGCTGAGAGCTACCACCAGGATTACGCTCTTCACAATCCTGATAACCCATACATTCAGGTTTGTGACAGACCGAAGATGGAAGCTTTGAAGCAGCAATTTCCAGAGCTCTTTGTCGACTACAAAGGCAATCGCTAGACTAGCGTGCGGCCGCAGACATGTACTCGCAATTCCGACTTCTGAGCATTACATAATGCGGTGGTCGAAGGGGTAGTCCCCTGACGTAGCATCGGTTCTTAGGTGCCAATTCCAACTCTGCGGGAGAGTCTTCCGGGACTAATATGTAGGTCATTTCCTAAACCCTACTTCTAATGAGCGCTGGGGTCTTTTGTTGCCAACTTAGCGCCGAAAGCACTTGTCCGAGAAGCCGATTTTTCGCTCAAGCGGATTGCCACAGCTAAATGCGCCCACTGGCATTCCTAACTCATCCATCCCAGTTTTTCTCGGAAGAACGTACGAGTACGTCTCCGATCAGAACCCCTGCTGGGCAGGAATTCGTTAACGCAGAGCTCTTGACGCCACAATTGCTTGCTTTCTGTGAGGGAAAAGGCGGAGTTCCTGCGCATGAGTTAAATGAAGCTTCCGGAGCATGCCCGGGACCTTGGTCTGAGGACACAACACAAGGAGAATTCGGAGATTCGTGGAGGGGGAGTTATGCAGCGTTTCTCGATCCTGGGAATCGCTGCGGTCGGAATCTTTACACCGGGACCCCTTCCGGGCGCCGATTCTGATTTCCACGTAAGAAAACCCAGTTAGGAGGATGGAATGCGAATCACAGGCATCAGCAAAGTAGTCTGCAGTTTCGTCGCAACTCTGGTCCTGGCTGTTACGGCAATTGGCCAGAACTCCGGAACGAGCTCGAGATGTCAGCCGATTGGGGGCTTCATCTCGACGAACGTCGGTGGATTTGGCACCAATACAACCATGGGAACCGCAGTTGGCGACCTGGCGGGGGCGCTCGGGGTAGAGATTCTCAATATAACAACCGCTGCGAATGGTCTTGTGGACGTTACTGTGCAGCACCACTGGGTAACGACGACCGGTGAGACGCTCACGGTCGACAAAGCGCACCTTTATGGGGTGTATGTTGCTCCGGGACTATTGGCAGTTACAAATTACAAGGTACATATCTCCGGTGGCACGGGCCGATACCAGAACACCAGCGGGAAAATAAATGTTATCGGTGAAGCGGATTTCAACAGCGGCCATACCGCACTTCAATTTACAGGACAACTCTGCCATCAGAAGGACCAGGAGGACTGATCCGTCTTGCAATCTCGTTGGACGGAGAACATTCGGATCCAGTCGTAAATCAGCGTGAGGCCTGCAGAGGCATGATTTTACGACTGCACCCGTTGTCTCCCTATGGGGCCACTCATCTTCCCTGTTCTTCTCAGCGGGCGCGTCTCGGAGCTGCCAGACCTGGAACAAATGACTTGGCGATCTCTCCGTGACACGCCTATTCTATAAGTCAATCTGATTGTCCACAGTTCATTGAAAGCCCTCCGCCAGAACCAACTCGCTGCTCGGCGGAATTGTCTGGTCGTACAGGATCCATTTACGGTCTGGGGAGACGCTGAATCCGAAGTAGGCGTGGCCAACAGGGGCTACCACCTCCGTTTTGCCGGTAGCGAAGTTAAGAAACTCGATTGCGAAGCGGTGGCCGGTCCCGGTGAGGAAATAGACGCCATCGTCCATCACGGCAAAGTTCCAACTGGTGATGGACGGCAAAACCTGGGTCTCCTCACCGCCTCCTACCGGCATCTTCCGAAGGCTGGAGTCGGCGCCTTCGCCCGAAAAGTAGAGCCATTTTCCATCGGGCGATTCGGACGCAACCAGCCCGCCGCCATGAGTTACCTGGACAGCTTGCCCGCCGCCGGAAGGCGCCTTCCAGACTTGAGTGGCGCCGCTCTCCTTCGAGGAGAAGTAAATCCATTTCCCGTCGCGCGACCACCGCGGGAACATGGCTCCGGCGGTTAGAGAAGTGAGCCGCCTCGTGGCTCCTCCTTCTGACGGGATTACGAATATTTGGGGGTTGCCCTGCGCATTGGAGTAGAAGGCAACTTGCTTCCCGTCGGGAGACCACGTGGGTACGCCCGATGCGGAGGACCCCATTGAAGTGAGTTGCGCGCAATCCTGGCCGTCGCTGTCGCAAACCCAGATTTCAAGGTTACCTCCCCGCGTGGATTCGAACGCCACCTTCTTGCCATCGGGAGAATATTGCTCGGCAAATTCCCCCTTGGTCGATGCAAACATCCTCTCCGGGGGCTCTCCTTTTGTATGTCTCTCCGGAATATGCATGCGCCAGATACTCTCGCCCGCCGCCGCTTCTCAGGGCGTAAGCCAAACGTGGCGAGGTGAGAGAGCTAGTGATGAAGTTGAGTCCGGCGCCAGTCTCGACTGCCATGACTGCCTGACCGCGAGCGGGGTTTCTGGTCTTCCAGTGAGAGCGGCTGGGTCCAGAGCCCAAGATCGTGGAAGAAGACCAGCTTCCGGCTATCCGCCGTCCAGGCCACGCACGACCAGTTAAAGACTTCATTTGGAGTCGCGACCCAGGGCGCGAGGACCACTTCGCGGGGTTCACCGCGAGCCTTGCCATCGATGTCCAGTCCGAGCAGATAAATGGTTCCCCGCCAGTTGCCCTCTGCATGCGCGCGCCGGAAGGCAAGAGTTTTGCCGTCCGGAGATACCGCCGGGCAATGATCTCCGATCACCCCGCTGGGCGGAAAGGTCAGTTGTTGCTTTTCACCAGTGCGGACGGAAACAAGAAACAAGGCAGTCGGGACGTCCAGCGGATGCGTGGTCGGTAACGATGAGTGATTGACTGTCCGGTGTCCACGCGAGATAGGGCGAATAAAACCAACCCGTTTCCGGGATCGAGACTTCAGCCAGCTTGCGTTCCTGTCCACCGAGAGCCGGCATCAGCATAGGCCGAACTGGTTTCCAACATTCAATTTACGCAGGAAGGCGATCGAACTTCCATCCGGCGACCACACTGGATTGGTATCGTCTGCCGGATCTCGCGTCAGCCGTAGAGGCGGGGCGGCCACCGCGGCTCCTGCTTTTGTAGTCTTCACATAAATGTCGAAGTTCGCCTGGTCCGGTCCGTTCCACGAATAGGCCACCTGGCTTCCATCCGGCGAAAGCGAGGGTTCCTGTTCGACTCCCGGGTCAGTGGTCAGCGGAATCAATTTGATGCTTCTGAATTGTCTGGGCCGGCCGATTGCGAGTCCACCAGGCCCACGCAAGAGCTGCAACGACCAGCGCCGATGCCACAACTGCGACCATCAATGCTGATCTCCGGCGCTTTGTCGTTGCTATCAACGCGCCCGTCGTTATGCGCGTGGATGACGTTTTCTTCCCCAGATCTTCGAGAGCCAGCTTCAGGTCGGACGCGGTCTGCCACCGCTTCGCAGGATCCTTCGCAAGGCATCGTTCGACGAGACGGCGAAATGCCGACGGCGCAAGCTTCTCAAACGCCGGTTCGCCGTGCATGATTTGGGATATCAACTCCGCTTGACTCGATCCGCCGAACGCGCGGCTTCCCGTCGCCATCTCAAAGAGCACCAGCCCCAGCGCGAAAATATCGGTGCGAGCATCGCAGTCGTGGCCTTCGAGTTGTTCGGGGGCCATGTAGGCCGGTGTTCCCAGAACCGCACCCCGCACTGTCAGCGTTGTCTCGGCGTCTCCGAACAAGTGGTTGTTGCATACTTCGCCAGACCGAAATCGAGGAGCTTGATCCCTTTGGGAGTCTCCATGATGTTTCCGGGTTTCAGATCGCGATGGATGATTCCCTGGGCGTGCGCTGTGGTCAGAGCATCGGCAATCTGCGCGCCGTATTGCAACACCTGGTTCGGGGAAAGAGGGCCCTGCTTCAGCCGGTCTGCCAGCGACCGGCCCTCCACCAATTCCATGACCAGGTAATCCGGCCCAATGTCGTAGAGCGTGCAGATGTTGGGGTGATTCAGCGCGGAGATAGCCCGTGCTTCTCGCTCGAAACGCGCTCTCAGGGGCTCAAGGTAGACCTTGATCGCGACGACTCGTCCCAGCCGCGTATCGCGAGCTCGATAGACTTCGCCCATGCCGCCCGAACCGACCAGGCAGTCGATTTCGTATGGTCCGAGACGAGAACCTTTCGCCAGTTGCATCCGATGCGGCGGCGCGGATTTGAGGAACTCCTCCACAACATCGGGAGCTGAGGCAAGAAGGGCGTCAACTTCGATTCGGAGAGAGGGGTCCGTCTGGCATGCACGTCCCAGAAATGCCGCACGTTCTTCCCCGCCAACGTGCAAGGCACCGTTGAGGACTTCTTTCACCTGCTGCCATCGTTCGGGAGTCATGCCAGTCCAGCTCCTGCGATCTCGTGGCGCAGCCAAAGTCGCGCCGTGGTCCATTCGCGCGAGACGGTAGCCTCAGAGATGCCGAGAGCAACCGAAGTCTCTTCCAGAGAAAGACCGGCAAAAAACCTGAGTTCGACAATCCGGCACTGGCGTTCATCGAGTTTTGCGAGACGTTCAAGAGCGTCATCCAGGAGAATCAGATCCACGCTTCTCTGATGAGGCAGGCCGATCGCCTCATCCAATGGAAGTACGCCGGCTCCCGCGCCGCGTTTGGCGGCCCTGATTTTCCGTGTGCGGTCCACCAGGATCTCTCGCATTAGACGCGCAGCGACTCCAAAGAAGTGAGCGCGATTCTGCCAGTCCGGCGGGTTCTTTCCGACCATGCGCAAGTACGCTTCATGAACCAGAGCTGCGCTTTGAATGCTTTGACCGGGCGCTTCACGACGAAGATGACTGCGCGCCAGTCGGCGCAGCTCGTCATACACGAGCGGGACCAACTGCTCCAAGGCGGCGTGATCGCCGTCTCGCCAGCGGACCAGCAGTTCACTCACTTGCGGATGAGAAATTGCATCGTCATTTCTCATAGCCAAGAATTCAGGAGTTGGGAAGCACGATGTGACAGAAGGATAGTCCTGAGCGGATTCCAAGTCAAAAAGTCTAGAAATTCACCCATGGTCCGCAATGGTGTTTGGACAGCGCCCGCTCAATGGCTCAGGTGCCGCTGCGCCGTACGCCGATCGGGGATCCACAGTGGCTTCTGAGCGGAGAAATGGATTTCCGCCGGAGTCTGGCGACCAGCGCATAGCAGCAGGGCAATCATCGGAACTATGCACTTTCTGTTTGTTTAACAGGTTTTCTACCGGATGCTTCCTCAAGAGAGTCCTCCACTGTTTTGCTAACGTGTTCGCCTCACATGGACGAAAAACCGGCTTCTCGGAAAGGTGAAACCGAACTGCCTGAAAAGTCGGGTTTCTATGAGCAGGTCACTTTATGTCAAGCGGTTTTGCTTTTGTCCTTTTCCTTGATAGCGTCTTTGCCTTTGCGGTTGTTGGTTCAGGTTGTTGTTGCCTCTCCACCTTGTTTCTATTCGCACTTTGAGTGAGCCGTTCGTAGCTCTGTGACGGGTTGGGGTCAGACGGAGAAGTCGATGCTGCCAGTTATCGGACGGCCTTGTGAAGGCCCAAGCCGACACGCAGTCATCGGGACGCGGGGTGGCGACAGTTGAACATGGGAGAGACCTTAAGCTGCTTCTGCGTAGAACGGCACATACGGTTGCTGCGTGACCCAGATGCGGTGGAGCAGGACGGCAAGCTTGCGTGCGACAGCAACGATGGCTCGATTACGCGACTGCTTGCCTCCTCGCGAAGCCAGGTGCAAGCCCCACCGTCGCAGCGTGGAGTCTTTTCCTCGCGGACCCAGGACATGGTTCCCGCACTCGACCAGCAGTGATCGCAGGTAGACGTTGCCCGCCTTGGTGATGCCCAGTTGCGGGTCGCGATCTCCGGACTGACTGCGCCTCGGCCGCAGTCCGAGATAGCATCCCACGTCCCGACTTCGCTTAAAGCGCTGCTTGTTCCCTAGCGTCAGCACATAGGTCAGAGCAGTAAGCTCGCCCACGCCGTAGACCTTGATCAGTGCCTGGGTCTCGACGTACTCGGTCTCGGTGAGTTGCTTGACGAGACGATCGTAGTGCTTGATCTTCACCGTCAACGAGGCGATCTGTTCGAGCACCGGGCCAAGTGCCTGCACGAGTCCAGGCGGCAGTACCTCCATGCACCGCTTCGCAAAACACAGCGTGGAGGAAGCGGGCAGGCGATAGCCGCAGGGCTTCGCGAGACCCCGCACCGCGTTCACCGCAGCTGTCCGAAGACGGACCAGGAGGTTGCGGGCGCGGATCAGCGTAAGTGCTTCTTGTTGAGCGACGGTCCGGTGTGAGATCGGCCGAAGGATCTTCGGGTCAAGTCGCGCATATCGCGCCAGCTTCTCCGCATCCACCTGGTCGCTCTTGCGATCACTATGCGAGATCGCTCGCAGCTCGCGCACGTTGGCCACGAGTACTTCGTGACCAAGCTCCTGCAGCTGTTCGCTGATCCAGATCGAATGCGTCCCCGCCTCCATCGCGACCCGGATCCGTGGTAGATCGGTAAACCACTTGTCGACTCCTGCGGGTGTCGTTCGGAACCGCCCTCGGCCGACTACTTCGCCGTCCTGGTTGAGCGTGCAGTAATGGCTCCAGACATCTCCAAGGTCAATCCCGATCGTCATCTCGACCTTCGAGCTGCTGTGTGGTACTTCAGCAATGAGGTGATGCGCCGTCTTTTTCATGGGAACAGTCTCTCCGATCTCAAGACCTGCTCATCCCATTTATCGGCAAGTTCGGAACCGTCAGGATGAAGCTGTCGAAAACCCCGTTTTCGGGAGTTGAGCTTGCGGAGCCCAGTTACCTGAACTTGGCGAACGCGAACAACAGGCAGAGCGCCACAAGCAGAACAACCAAAGCCGCTTTGAGCCAGTCTTGTGGGGCCAATCCCCGCTTGCGTCGTTGATTCGTAAGAAATTGGATTCCCACGAATAGAGCCATGATCGGAATGAAAAACAAAAATGGGTGGCTGATCTGCATTGGTTGCGTCATTGTCCACACATTCCGTTCTACTAAGACCTTGTCCAGAATCATACAGCCCGTAGAGTCGGGGTATCGGAAAGTTCGGGGCCCTCAGTTGGGGTTGCGATCTGCCCGTTTTGTGGGAGGTTCGCAGCTTCTCCGATCTGTTACGATCAGCAAAATTATCGGCCAAGGAGGTCGAATCGCTGGAGCGCCGACCAAACATCGAACAGCGTGAGAGTAGCAGTCGGGCACCAGCGAAACAATCACATCTTCCTGTAATAAATGTTGAATAGGACACGTCGACTCGGTATTTTGTTCGCTTCAAAACCTCCCAAAAATGCACCTAACAGTTGGGGCTGTGCATCAGAAACACCAGTACGGAATATGATGCGCTTATGTTGGCTCTTGATCGAAAAAGCGTAGCTCGGAGAGATTAGCCTCCGCCGTTACTGACAGGTGCGCAACCCGCACCTCTGCAAGGGCCTAATTGATTTCGACACGCAATCAGAACGCTTTTAACAGTTTCTTCGCCCCACTCGCGCTGCTTATCGCAGTTTTTCCCTTCGCAGCCGCTCAGGCGCCTCTCGCGAGTAATCCAGTCGCAGGCAGCATCGCCGCCGGCACTCGTCTGAATATCCCCGATTCACCGGGATTCCTCTTCAGCAGTTCGAGCAACTCCGCAGATCCCGATAGTGCCTCACTCGACTCCGCGCCCAAAGTGATTTTCAAGCATTCACCCCATCTCCAGATGATCGTTTCGCCGGGCGAAATCGCCGATCCGATGACGGTGCACGACAAGGTTGCAGCTGGCCTGAAAACTTCGGTGTTCTCCGCGACGGGATCGCTCGCAGCGGCGGGATGGGGGCAGCTGACCAATGGCAGGCCCAACTATGGAACCGATTCCGGCGCCTTCGGTCAACGGCTCGGCGCAGCCGCTATACTAAGCACCTCAAACAGTCTCTTCAGCCATTCTGTGTTCGCTCCGATATTTCATCAAGACCCCCGATACTACGTCATGGGCTCGGACCACCCCTTCGTGAAGCGGCTCGTTTATGCGGGCACTCGTGTCCTCATTACCCGCACTGACAGCGGCCATTCCACACCAAACTTTGCTCTCTTTGCCGGAGACGCCGCCGGCTCTGCCCTTACCGTTACCTACTACCCGGCAAAGAACACCACTCTCGGCGAAGCGGCTAAGACCTTCGGCGGCTCTCTTGGCGGTTCCGCGCTGGGTTTCGTTCTCGACGAGTTCATCGTCGATGCTCTGGTAGACCTTCACCTCAAGAAGAAGGGGCAGCAACCGTAGCTCCTCCAAGTACTAACCATCCGTGCATGGGTGCAAGGGGCTACTGCTGCTCTGGAGCGCATCTTGAAGAGTAGCCGAGCCAAATCGTTGTCAATGTTCATATGCGAATCAGTCACAGGTTTCCAGATTGACCTGGCCTGCAGTCTGGCGGCGACTGAGTTCCCATCCATCGAATTCCGGTTGAGTGACGGGCAAACCGGAAGTAATCCCGTGATGCCCGGAAAGTCGGGTCTTCGGCAACTACGAGCTATCAGGCTAAGAAGGGCAAGAGCGTAAACGATACGCATTAGGACTTCTGTCCCACGTTTGACTTCCTTTGGCCGCGTTAGCCAGAGACTGAATATCGCCGCCACCCGTAGACCCTGCCACCTCGCCTACGAAGAGGGTTGGTTTGGGACTCCTAACGTCCCTTGGCGATCTAGCAGGGTGGGTTGTTATCGGAAGCGACCCGTCACTCCTTGTGAAGTCGACCTATGAGGGACCGACCTCATCTCATCGCGTTACAAAATAGCCACGAATCTAACGATCACCTTTCGAAGGTGAACTCTTTGTGACCAGCATTTCTCCTATCACTTTATGGGGCCGAGAAATTGCGTCTGTACCCAACCTTCTCGCCCTTCAGGCATTCGAATCTTGGTCCAATCACCGCTCACTTCAAGCTTCTTCACATAGGTATCAACCATCATTTGTCTAAGCAGCATGGCGTCGGTACTTGGCCCGTTCCTCAGACCTACGCCGTCTGCGCTTACCGCAAGATGTGATCTACGCGCAAAGTCTCCGAGGGGAGTGCCCAAGAGTGCCTTTTTAAACTCTTCGCGTCCACGCTCCCTGTCGGCAGAATAGACGGTTACCCCACGCACGCAAACTGTGCTCAAAGTTCTCCAGATCCTCCACGTTGCAGCGGAGGACAAATGCACGTAACCCGTCATCCGTGGCGAAGTGATAGTACCGCGTCTTTGGGCCTATCAGGGTTCGGCAATTAGCTTCTATGAAGTGAACAGCCCAGTATTCGCGGTGGTCGAAATTCATCAGGACGCGGCGCATGGTGGGATTGTAGGGCAGCCAGCAGTCTGTGCGAGTGCTCCAGTTGTGGATGGAAGATTGAGCCCAAGGGATTGTGCGTCCAACAGAGTCCGTTTCTTCCTCACTCACCCGCAAGGGTGATGCAACCTCCCCATACGGGTAACTGTAGTACCCCTTTTTTCCTTGTACCTTCAACAGAAGTTGCAGCCCTGGAAAACGGAGATGGTTGTGCAAATGCTGAGGGGAACCAAGAGCGATGTACGTAAAAGTTCCTCAAAAGTCAGCCGATTTGGCAGCTTTCGATCAACTGGCTGTGTTATATTTCGTCCTAGCGAGAAGCAACATCGCTCATCTCGCCTTACATTGAGTGCGGACGTTGGACCTAGACATGGCTGTCTAGCTTCTTCGGATCTCGATCACTTGAAGTACGCAGTGCCATAACGTAATGCCCCGGAGATGAGTCCGGCGTTTTGCCCTTGGCCATGCCAGCTTTTTGAGATCAGGTTTCGGAGAATTTTTTATGTCCAAATTCGAGGTGATTGCGGTCGCGATACTGGCATCGCCCGTTCTACTCCATCTCCTGAAACGATTCCTTCCCATCAAGGCAGAACACAAAGCGTCCGTCACCAATAACTTCAATGCTCCTGTTTACTTCATCGCTCCTTCTGATCTTCGAATCAGCGAGCATCCTTCAGCATTGATCCAAGTAATAACTGATAGGGGAACAACTGCAAACAGCCACCAAAACAGCCATTAGACATTAATTCACTATCGCTTATATTTTTGTAAGTTATTGAAAATAATGGTGGACGCGGTAGGGATCGAACTACTACCCACGTTTTTAGAATCTGTAACTTACAGATTCTATAAGGTACAGAAGAGACAGAAATTACACAAAGTACAGAGTGCTAGCACGGTTTAGCACGGATTTGGGTAGTCGCGGTCGCGTTAGAAGATCGACTCATTGCGTCAAAATTCCGTGCTAATCCGTGCTCAATTGCGCACAAAAAAAGTAGGCCCCGATCTCTCGGGGCCAATCTGCCTTGGTTCTCTCTGGTTAGGAGGGTTTTTTGCGAGTGCGATCTTGAATCGCTATCTCGGCAAACTTTGGGTCGTTGGCAAGCCTCTCGGCCTCGGCTTTACGAGCCAACGCTTTCTTTCGATCCTCTTCGATAAGGTGATCGATAAATGGCTGACAAGATTTCCTGACGTGATCAGGATCACTTTGGGGATACGGTTGGTAGTACTCCTGCGACTGTTTTTTCATGGCTCACTCTCCATAGAGAAATTGGCCACTGGATACTGACAAGGAGCTATGTTCCGGGTGCTGTTCCCGCAGGATGGCTGTTCCTGTCCTCACTTGTTTCTGTGTGAGCCGCGTCTCGCCTTGTCGAACCTTGTCACCGATATTTCAGTGACGTGTAATAAGCCTATACGATGGCCTGCGGCCCGTCGTTGCTCCGCCGCAACTTGCCGCCACCTCTTCTACAATTGCCTGCGATGCATGGCCACCAAAGGATTGGATAGACAAGTTGACCTAAGCTCGAATCTGAGTTGCAATCTTTAGGCATGCAAGAGCACCAAAATCATGAAACGATCGACCATTTGTGCACCTACCTGCCATGTCATTGATCAACGATCTAAAGGTGGCAATGATGAAGTTGCAAGTGATCTGAAATCTCCTCAGGTCTTTATCGCCGCACGAGCTTAAATCGAGATCCAAAGGATCTTCAGTCCATTCGTCCTGCTTTATCAAATAGCTGCGAATAATATTTCTGTTGACCAGAATAGGGATACCACGTCGCAAATTTCTGGTTGTAGTTAACCGCATTTCTGACAGAGGAGAGCCAACGTCCTCTAGGGGATGATTGAAAGGACAGGTTGTCCACCAGTTCAGTAAGCCTTGTAGATGCCAGCTGACGATTGACAACTGACTCTGTCGATACGTTGAGTGCGTCTGTAGCCAATCGGAGCATGCGGTCATGGAAGACCCTCCAAAAGACCTCGTGCGGACTCCCTGAGAGAGCAGTTCCTGAAATCGTTCGTGTTTTTGCGTCGCAAACGAGGTGGTAAAGCCCCCCGGTCATGGGAGAAGCGGGGGCCGAACAGGGTTCCCACCCGCGTTAGCGAGTTGAGTTGTTCTCGTTCAAGAGGTGTGCAACTCTCGCCAAGCAGCCGGAGAATTGCATGTGCAGAAAAAAAGGCTGAATAGTAGGTTTGAACCACTAACCAAGCCGAGGACTTGGGAAGAGCACTAGATTTTCGAATGCCCACAGCCGATTCGAACGATGCGGAACCAATTCGATTTATGTCCCCCGCAAATGCAGTTAGAAAAACTTCCGCATCGGGGAATGACATCTCGAACGATGCAGGAGACATTCGCGAATAGATTTGGTAGTTCTCATCTTAGATTAATCCTCCAAGTCCTTTCAACTGGGAACCCGAAAACCGAGCGCACGCAGCCCATAGTAGCAGCACATTGCAGAAAACAATCCTCCCTCTCTCATTGAAAGGGGCGGAGCAGGGTTTCCAGCGCTACCGATGGAGCTCAAGGTAAGTCAGGGGTTGGAGCACCGTCGGCGGGCGAGGCTACTTCTGTTGTTTTTTCATTTCGAGGATTGAGTTGAACTGCGCGCGGGACATCTTCAACTTGTCGGGATGTTCGTCGATCCACTTGGCGAGGGCATCATACTTGGCCGGCGTCCAACCTCCTTCGAATTCTGCGCCGTTCTTCCCCAGACGGTTTAGCTCGAAGTTGAAGGCATCTTCGAGATTGGTGAATTCGGCCGAGATGATTGCCTGCTCGGCGAGGATGGCAGGGATAAAGATGACACCGTCGGTTTTGGCCAAGACAAGATCGCCGGGGAGGACAGTGGCGCGGCCGATGCGAATGGGGGCATTGATCGAAGTGAGCGTCATCTGGGCCCAGGCAGAGGGATCGTAGCCGCGATAGAAGCCGTTGAAGTTGGGGATTTCGCGGTTCTCTTCGGCGTCCCGGATACCGGCATCGAAGACAAAGCCGGTGTGGGTGTGGGCGGCGATGCCGTTGCCGAGGTTGGAGCCGATCAGGGTTCCTTCGACGATTTTTCCGAACCCGTCGGCCACGTAGACGTCTCCGATTTGAAGCTCGTTGATGGGCCAGCTGTTATTTCCACTGACGCGGCCTTCCGCCTTGCCCTCGGCGGTGATCGCTTTGATCATGTCGGGGCGCAACGGCATGTATTGCGCAGTCAGGGCGCGGCCGGCGAAGGGCTTCTCCGGATGCAGGGCCTGAAAGCCACCGTCAAACTGGCTCTTGTAGCCGAGCTTGCCGAGATACTCCCACACATCTTCGATGGAGACGTCCAGGGCTCGCTTGAGGAGGTCGTCGGGAATCTTCGGGCGGCCGTCTGGGAAGCGGTTTCCTTTCCAATCGGACGTGTAGAACAGGATCTGTTCCTTCGTCATCTTGACTTGGGAGGGAGCGGGGACGGCGGTGACGAATGCGCAGGCCAGGAGGGTCGCGCCGATCAGGTTTCGCATAGGTGGTGTCTCCAGAAGATTCCAATGAATTTGTGAAGAGCCGACGGGAATTATTACGAGCGTTCCCCGCAGGCAGGTTAGCTGAACAGTTGATCGTCGAAGGATTGCTTGGTGTCCCACATGGGGGTCGGTTCGAAGTATCCCACACCGGGTGCGAGGTGCTGTCTCATGACATCGTCGTTGAGTGTGACGCCAAGACCCGGGGTGTCGGGAACTGCGATGTAGCCTCGATTGATAATGGGTTTGTCGATTTCATTGACAAGGTCCTGCCACCAGGGCACATCGAGCGAGTGGTTTTCAAGTGCAAGGAAGTTTCGGGTGGCTGCCGCACAGTGCACGTTGGCCATGCAGGCGACGGGTGTACCGGCGAAGTGCATCGCCATGGGCACGCCATATTTATAAGCCATATCGCCGATCTTGTGTGTGCGCAGGATGCCGCCGGAGGTGGACAAGTCCGGGTGAATCTTGTCGACGGCATGGTTGCTGCAGAGCTTTTCGAAGTCGGAGATCTCGTAGATGTCTTCACCGGTGAGGGTAGGTGTCGGGCTTGCGTCGGTGATCTCCTTCAGCAGGTCGGTGTACCACCAGGGGATGACATCCTCCATCCACTCCAGGTTGTATTTTTCGTATGCTCGACCGAGACGGATGATCGACTTCACGCCGATGTGGCCGAGATGATCCGTCGAGAGCGGGGTGTCATAGCCGATGGCCTCACGGATGGCTGCAATGTATTCGCAGTAGACAGCAATGCCTTTGTCGGTCAACTCGTTTCCGGTGAACGGGTGTGGCAGGCGTTTGTCGTACTCGATGGCCCGCTGGTCGGCTGGTTCCATTATGTGCCAGGCTTGCCCTTAAGCAGATCGGTGCCCACATCTACCTTGATCCATGTGAGACCGCGATCCTTGCGCTCTTTGGCGATGGCCGCAAACTCCTGTGGCGTGTCTGCTTCGGGCGTGTCCGCGTAGATGCGGATCTTGTCGCGCCACTTGCCGCCGAGCAGTTGGTAAACCGGGATGTTGTAGACCTTTCCAACGATGTCCCATAGTGCCATCTCCACCGCCGAGACACCGCCGGCCTGGCGTGCGATGCCGCCGAACTGCGCGATTTTCTCAAAGAGGAAGTCGACGTTGAGCGGGTTCTCGCCCATGATGCGGCTCTTGAGGACCATGGCGTACTGATAGTTGGCGACATCGCGGACCTCGCCTAGACCGTACACGCCTTGATTGGTATCGATGCGAATGATCGGGCAAGGGCTTGGACCGGGTTTCTTGACCACGGTGTAGCGCATGTCAGTGATCTTCAACTGGGAAGGGTTGCCGTTACGGTTTACATGTTGCAGTGCGGGCTGGGCTTCGGCCTTCTCGGCCAGCGGTCCGATGAGACCACCGGCGAGAAGGCCAAGCGTGGACTTGAGGACGCCGCGGCGGTTGTACTTGGAGTTGTTGCTGATGTTCATGCTGACTTGCTCCGATCTGAATAAATTGGTTTAGCTTGGCTTGTTATGTGAGCAATGATGCACTCAGAAAGAGTTTGTCTATCCCCACCAGGTCTCTCCCGGGGCTAGGTGAGCCTTGGCTACGTCGGGGTTGATCTCGACTCCCAGGCCGGGCTTGTCTTCGATGGTGAAGTAGCCATCCTTCCAGAACGGGCCTTCATGGGTGACGAGGTCGGGCCACCAGTCGATCCATTTCGCGAGTTCGTGGATGCGGAAGCCGCGCATGGAGGCGGCAGCATGGGCCGAGGCGATGGTACCGACAGGGCTTGCCGGATTGTGAGCCGCGGTCCAGATCTCCCACATGTCGGCGAGATCGGAGATGCGTTTCGACTCGAGCAGGCCGCCGGATTTCGGGATGTCGATGTGAACGCCTGCGCAGGCCTGACTTTCGATCAGGGTCCTGAAGCCATGCACGCCGTAGAGATTTTCGCCGGTGCAGATGGGTGTTCGTGTGGCGCGGGCCAGCCTTGCCATGGCATCCGTATTTTCCGGAGGCAGCGGGTCTTCGACCCACATCGGCTGAAGATGCTCAAGGGCGTTCAGCAAAGTGATGGCGTCGCTGGTGTCGTATTTCCAGTGATTTTCGATCGCGAAGTCGATCACGGGACCTAGTTCGTTGCGCACTGCTTCCATCTTGGTGACGATGCGGTTGATGTCGCGATTGGTGAGGGCTTTGTTGTAGAAGTCGTGTCCCGGCTCGGAGTAGGTTGGGTCGGCGCTGACTGGAATGTTGTCGCCTTGAAACTTGAAGGCGGTAAAACCGTACTTGTTGTTTGTCTTTGCCTCCGCGGCCTGGTCGCGCCAGGATGAGAGTTCTTTTGGATTGGAGGGGGCCTGCAGGGTGCGATAGAAGCGGACGCGATCGCGGAAGCGTCCTCCGAGGAGGTTGCAGACTGGAGTCTGAAGGATGCGTCCGGCGAGGTCCCACAGTGCGATTTCGATGCCGCTGGCGGCGGTGATGGTGACTCCGCCGATTGCACCGACACCACCGCTCATCAGGAGCATCTTGTGGTAGAGCTTATCGACGTTCAGCGGATCTTCGCCGATGACGAGCGGCTTCAACTGGGTCAGGACGAGGTCCTTGACCCCGGGGCCCCAGTAGGCTTCGCCGATACCGGAGATGCCGGCGTCGGTCTCGATCTTGATGAGGTTCCAGTCCCACGTTCCGCGCACGATCATGCATTTGACGTCGGTGATCTTGACCTTTTTGCGGAGAGATTGCGCAAGCGTGCGGTACGGTTCGGCAAACAGGCAGGCGCCGGCGGCGAGATGCTTGAGGAAGTTCCTGCGGTTACTCGGCAACGTTACACTCCGCTTCGATCTGAAGGTGAATGAGGCAGGGCGCGAACCGATATCCGGGAGATTCGGTAGGAGGTGAGCCTTCGGTTTCCGGGAGGCCCACCCGGTAGTTAGAAAGTGAACGTTGCCGAGAGCTGCAGGTCGCGGTTGTCGTTGATCGTTCCCGTAATCTGGCCGGCAGACGACGAGCCTAGTGCGGCGTTCGGGGTGGCGAAGTTTGGAGTATTGAAAGCATTGAAGGCATCGAACCTGAAGCTGATGGCCATGTTTTCGTAAATTTTGAACTTGCGTTGAAGCCCCATGTCCCAGTTCTTGGTGCTTGGGCCGTACAGGATCGAGCGGCCGGAGTTGCCATAGGTGTTTGCGACAGGGATCTGGAATGCGCAGGGCGTACCGTCTGCAAGAGTCGTGGTGTTGACGGGGCAGAGAGTCGTATCGAAGAACCGAATTGGATTGCCGTGGTCGATCTTGCCGCGCGATCCGATTCGATTCGGCCAGCTGGGCGAGCCGCTGTTGACTCCGCTGTTCAACGTTGGGGTGAAGGGAACGCCGGAGCCGTAGACGGTGATCACATCGAGCTCAAAACCACCAACGATGTGCCTGGCGAAACCCTGGTTAACAAACTTCCTTCCTCCACCGAACGGGAGCTCGTAGGTGGCGCTGGCAACGAGGCGATGCTTCTGATCGAAACCCGAGGCGCCGTAGCCTGCGCGAAGATTGGTAACCGTCTGTGGATTGCCGGCAGAGCCGCCGCCCGATGCAGCCGAGCCGCCGTAGTCGAGCGATTTGCTATAGGTGTAACTGATGAGGGCCGTCAGGCCATGGGAGTAGCGCTTGTTGTAACTACCCTGGAAGCTGTTATAGTTCGACGCGTTAATCGGGTCTTCCTGGGCCCAGGTGGAGATGTTGTTGAGGGGTTGGATGAGCCGCCGAAGGGTGGTGGAAGTTGGGCCTCCGGGTTGGATCAGACCGATTTCATTCGGGTTGTAGAGATAGACAAGATGGACGTTGTGGCTGCCCGCATAGGCCAGTTCTACGACGCCGCCCAGGGCTTGGCGCTCAATTCCAAAAGCGTAGGTCTGCATGTTCGGCGTTGCATTATGCATGGAATGAGCGACGATCGCCGGTGCTGCTGCATTGAGCAACGCCGTGTTCGTTAGAGTTGCGATGGAGAGTGGTGTCGCTCCCTGGGGAAAAGGGTTTGCGAGTACGGGTTGGCAGGTGGCCGAGATATTTGTGGCCGTGCACTGGTTCGCAGGCGCAAAAGAGGCCGGCAGCGGGAAGGTAGCGGGACTTGAAAAGGTCTGTGAGATGGTGAAGGGCGGGTTTTGTCCCAGTTCATCGGACGCCGAGAATGGATCGAGGAAGTAGGAGATACCAAAGCCTGCACGAAGCACGGTCGTTCCCTTGCCCGAGAGGTCGTAGGCCAGGCCAACACGTGGTCCAAGGTTGCCGTAGCGGGTCTGTATGCCCGCACTGCGGCTCACTCCATTCTGACCGGCAAAGACGAAGACCAACTTTACGGGATCGAAGTTCGCAAGCTTGTTGTTCTTTTCAGTGTCCGCCGTGAAGACGTCGTAGCGAATGCCGACATTGAGCGTTAGACGAGAGGTAGTCTTCCAGTCGTCTTGAAGGAAGCCGGCGAATTGCTTGTTGGTGATGTAGTAAGGGACTATCAGGAAATTGCGGCTTCCAGCGTTGGGGAAACCCAGCAGAATGGATGCCAGACCTGCGCCTCCGACGGCTGCGGTTCCGCTGTTGGTGAAGTTGTCGTTGAAGGTGAGCCCACCTCGCGTGGTCGTGTTGGTGAACGGAGAAGCATAAACTTTGATGAAGCGGAAGCCGGTCTTTAGTTGATGGCGTCCTTTGGTTAGAGATACTGTGTCCTCGAACTGAATGTTGGTCTGCACCGGATGCGCCGGCAGGAAGGCGGTGCCTCCCTGAAGGCAGGTGAACTCGTTTCCGCATGCGCTTCCGATCGTGAAGTTCGGCAGACCGGTCGTGAACTGGGAGATGTTGAGCCCGGCGATGCCGAGCGACGTCGAGGAGTTGTGGCCGAAGTCAGACTGTGTAGTGAAGGGATTCGTGCGCGCGTATCCCATTCGGAACTCGTTGAGAAAGGTCGGGCTGAAGAGGTGTGTCTCATCGAACGACAGACCCTGTGCGGCCAGTGAAGTGTTTTGAATGCCCGCCACGTAGGGTCCGAGATCGAATTTTGATGCTGCGAAGGAGGGCGTCGGGAGGCAGCAGGTTCCCTGGCCGCCAGTGAGCGGGTTCGGAGAGGTCTGGATAAATTTTTCGTAGCTGAAGCGGCCGAAGAGCGAATCCTTGCTGCTCAAGTGGTAATCGATGCGCGCGTTGCCGCCGTTGTCATCGATGATCTGGTTCGATGTCGAAGTGTAATTGTTGAAGCTGCCAGGAGTCTGAGGCAGGGGGTAGATGCTGGCAACGTTGAGCCCCACCTGGGTAAGACGATTGGAGCAAATTACGTTGGGATGCAGCCCGTCGCATCCCATGAATTGCGTTCTGGTGACAACCGAGCCCGTCTGTACGGTGGTCAAAGGATCATAAATTGGAATCAACGCACCTGCCGCGTTCCTGTAATCGCTGAAGTCTCCCGTGCGCTCGGCGGCAGTGGGAACGCTGTTCAAGTTGGTGATGCCTTTCAACGAGCGCTGGCCATAGTAGTCGGCGAAATAAAAGAGCTTGTCTTTCTTGATTGCTCCCGAAACGGCTCCGCCGAACTGACCACGACGGAGGGCCGGCTTTTGCACGTTCGAGCCCACGCGAGAGAAGTAGTTGCGCGCGTCGACAGCACTGTTGCGGATGTAGGCAAAGACTTCACCATGAAGACCGTTTGCGCCAGAGCGAGTCGATACGGAGACGACGCCCGCGCCTCCGCCGAAGTCCGCAGAGTACACTCCCGTGAGAACCTTGAACTCGCCGATGGATTGGACGGAGGGTTGTACCATCACGGTGTTGAAGGTCCACTCGTTGTCGACGATGCCATCGACCAGCCACGCGTTCGTATTTGCCTGGCTGCCCAGCGCGTTGAAGTTGGAGGCCGCACGAGGATTGAAGGAACTCGAGCCGGAGAGATTTTCGCCAGCTTGTCCAGCGGTAACGCCAGGAACAAGGTAAACGAGGGAGGCAAAATTGCGCCCGTTGAGCGGCAGGTTTTGCACTTGCTGCTTGCCTACGACCTCGCCAAGTTCTGAACTATCGAGACGGAGTAGAGGGGGAGCAGTGTTGACTTGAACGGTTTCGGTGGCCCCACCGGCTTCAAGATCGAAGTCCACGCGGGCTTTCTGGTCGATGTCCAGAACGACGTTACTCGAAATGCTGCGTTTGAAACCCAGGCATCTCAACCGACACCGTGTAAGTTCCGGGGATGAGAAAGGGAACGTTATAGTCGCCGCTGGCATCGGTCTGCTTGGTGGAAATTGTTCCTTTGGCTGTATCCGTGATCGTGACAGTGGCATTGGGAACGACGGCCCCCGTGGAGTCATGTACGGTGCCCAGGATGCTTCCTGTCGTAACTTGCGCGATGGTCGGCGTGCTGGCGAAAGAAAGGAAGAGGAACGACACAACAAATGCGGATGCGACGTTTCCTGTTTTGTGTTTAGGCATGGATCGATAACCTCCGAAATAATCGAATGGTTGGAACTCCGGCCCTTGGATTCCCTTTCGTGAAACGGCTCCGCGAGTGAAAAGATCGACGCGAAACTTATAGGCGCAGAATGTGCTTCTGTCAAAAGAAATTGAAGATCTCTCCTTTCTGAAACGTTTACGGAAGCCGAGTTTGAGTAAAACGAATCGTTTTCAACGTTCGGTGCCGATACCAGTCCGGCGATTTGGAGTGACATAGTGGATGACGATAATTCGCGCACGGTCCCGATCATGCGCCTTGTGGTTTGAACAATCAGGGTGAGTTTACCCAGACATTACTTAGCTGTTATCTTCTGTCGAACGAAAATACCCTGTTAGCCGCGAAGCAAGGAGATGGAAGTGAGGGAATCGTCTTACCGTGACTGGGACCGTAGGAGATTCATCAAACTGGCTGTCATGCTGCCCGTCAGCGCAAGTTTGGCCCGCTTTCGCCTGCTCGCTCAGACCGAGGCGAAGAAGGTAAAAATCACTGGCATTTCCGCGATGGCGCTCAACAATATCGCCGGGAATTCTCTGATTCGCGTCGACACCGATAGCGGCCTGACCGGCTATGGTGAGGCCGGTGCAACGGGACCAATGGCGCGAGCACGCATCGAGACCATAAAACCATTGCTGCTTGGAAAGGATCCACTTGAGATAGAGGTCCATTTTCAGCAGATGAGTTCGATGATGTACAACTACATGGCTCACATCCCAACTGTGAGCGGTATCGATATTGCGTTGTGGGACCTGGCAGGCAAAATTCTAGGCCGGTCGGCAAGAGAGCTGCTAGGTGGCGGATTTCGCGAAGAGATTGCGATGTACTCCCACGGTATCGGGGTGGACCTTCTGGACAAGGCGTCTTGTCGTGCGTGGGCTCAACGTATTCGGAGTATGCCGGAAGGATTTACAGTGTTCAAATGCAACGCACATGAAGTGGTTGGCTTGCCATCTGGCGTGTACGCGGAAACGCTGACAACGAAGCAACTCCGCGACATGCGCACTGCCTACGAGAACGCCCGGGAAGCTGTGGGCAACGACATCGATATCGCAGTGCATTGTCACGGCGAGTTTGACACGCTAAGTTCAATTGGCATTGCAAAGGCGGTGGCACCGATGAATCCGTTGTGGGTGGAGGACCCAATGCCCCCGGTGTTTTCCGAGGGCTGGGTGGCCCTCCGAAGATCAACTAATCTGACGCTGCTGACCGGCGAAAAACTCGAACTCGTTCGTGGTTTCCGGCCGTTTCTCGATAGTCAGGTAGTCGACATTATTCATCCCGACCTGGCGTTTGCGGGCGGCATCACCGGAACGAAGAAGATCGCGGACTTCGCGGCGTTGAGCAGGACCCCAGTTGCCTTACATAACGTTGGGTCGCTGGTCTTGACTTACGCGAATGCCCACTTTGGGGCATCGATTCAGAATTTCTACAAGTCCGAAAGCGCGCTTGGGCGTGAAGGCCATCATCTGGAAGGGATGGCCGCGACGAATCCGCCGGTGGTGCGCGGGGGAATGTTGAAGGTGCCTAGTGGGCCCGGTCTGGGACTCGATTTGTCTGAGGACTTTCTACGAAAGAACATGATGCCTGGCGAACCCTATTGGGGCTAGTACGCAGTACAATGCAATCCACGAGCGAGCATTCGAAATGCGATGCCGACGCGAGAGTGCTACTGCTTGATGACGGTTCCATCGAGTTTTCGGACTTCGCCCCAGCCACCGTTGAGATTTCCTTTTCCAGGTGTAAAAGGAGATTTGGCTGCTTCTTTTTCATCGATCTCTATTCCCCAACCGGGCTTTTCACTGACCCACAGATAGCCGTCCTTCATCTCTGGACAGCCACGAAATATTTCCTGTGTCCGCGTGTTGAAGGGTGAATATTCCTGAATGCCGAAGTTGTAGCTGACGATATCCAGTGTTACCTGCGCCATATGGCCAATTGGCGAAACATCTCCTGGCCCATGCCATGCGGTTTTCACGCCATACTGCTCGGCTAGGATAGCGATCTTGCGGGAGGGGCTGAAGCCACCCGCCTGTGAGAGATGGACCCGGATGTAATCGATCAGACGTCCCTCAATCAGAGGCTGCCACTCGTTTGGATTGTTGAAGAGCTCGCCCATAGCAATCGGTGTTGCGCAGTTCTCGCGGATTTGCCGAAAGTAACCGAGGTCTTCGGGAGACAGTGGATCTTCAAGAAAATACATCTGGAATTTTTCTGCGTCCTTACAAAATTGCACCGCCTGGTTGGGCGTCAGCCGCTCATGCATGTCGTGGAGCAGGCCGACCTCTTCGCCCAGTTCCTGGCGGCATATTTCCAAAAGCTTAAGTGAGCGCCGCATATCGTAGGCGGGCTCAAAGAATGGCTTATCGTGGAGCGGTTTGAAATTGGATGAGGCACTCCCGCCCGCGCCATAGCCGGACATACCGGGCATTCCCACCTGGACGCGCACATTGCGGAACCCCTGCTGCATATAGCGCTTCGCGGACGCAACGACATCCGCGAAATCCGCACCCTCTGCATGTGCATATGTATCAACTGCCTCGCGACACTTGCCACCGACAAGCTGATATACAGGCATGCCTGCCTGTCGCCCTTTAATGTCCCAGAGCGCCTGATCAACACCGCTGATAGCGTTGTTCAACACTGGGCCGTTTTTCCAGTACGAGCTGTCGTAGCAGGACTGCCAAATGTCTTCGATCCGATCTGTGGTCTTATTCAAGAGAAACGGCTTGAGATACTTCTCCACTGCGGGTCTGATGAGATCGGCACGTTGTGTGAACGTAGCGCATCCGTATCCATATAGACCATCTTGGTCGGTTGTGATCTTGACCACTGTTAGCCGAACGCCAGCGGGCTCGCATTCAATTACGCTGATGTCCTTAATGCGTGGAGTTGCTGTCCCTCGCGTGGCATGCGAGACCTGAGCGTGCGCGCGCAAAAGAGGTGCAGTAAAGCCAAATAATCCAGCGCTGGCTATCGATTTCAACATCAAGCGACGTTCTATCGGCATCTCAAGTCCTCTTTTCTCGCGAGTAAATCTATGTGGTTGGTTGAACGTTGAACGTTCTTTGTCGATGTAGTTTTCTGTTGAACACCTGTGTCTCTCTTCCGACCCGCGACCGGCAGGGGTTAGTTGCTATTTATTAAGTGCTCTCTAACCGTCCTGAGCGTCTAGCAAATCAATTGAGGCCGCAATGCTTATGGGAGCGCAAAAGCAATATATAAACCACCGGTGGGCTTGGGACTCGTTTGCCCGCCGCTGCTTGCAATCACGACGTACTGCTTCCCTTTAACCATGTAAGTTGCTGGCGTCGCTAGACCGGCAAAGGGTAAAACCGTTTCCCACAATAATTTACCTGTATGGCTGTCATAGGCGTGTAGCTTCTGATCGAATACTGTTGCCCCTATAAAAACGAGGCCGCTAGCGGTTACGACTGGGCCGCCGTAATTGTCAGACCCAGTGGAATGAAGGCCTTTGGCGACGAGTTCCGGATATTCACCAAAAGGAATTTCCCAAAGATATTCGCCTGTGTTCAAGTCAATTGCGCTTAAGGTTCCCCAGGGTGGGGTTATAGCAGGATATCCTTCGGGGTCCAAAAATCTGCGGAAACCAAGCGTTTCAAAAGGCATATCTTCCTTCACCAAAGGCTTTTCACTCTCAAGCGAGTGGCTCGGTGACTGAATACGCCTCTTCGAAATCTCACCAGTTGGAGGCGTTGGTCTTACGGGTTTCGTGATGTATTCCAACAACATTTTGATTTGTTGATCGTTCAGGTTGCTGGACGGGGGCATGCGTCCCTTTCCTTGGCGAATCGTGTCAGCTATTTCCTTTTCGGTTCGGATTCCCTCGATTCCCAACAGCCCAGGAATAGCCGGCGGAGATCCGGCATGATCCACTCCATGGCAAATGCTGCATTGGCCTTGATAGAGTTTTTCGCCAGGACTTCCAGGTGGCGGGGGCACCGTGAGGCCTAAGAGCCATGCCGACTCGTTCGAGTTGACATACATAATTCCTGTTCGGGGATCAATCGCTGGTCCTCCCCATTCTGAGCCTCCAGCGAAGCCCGGCATATAAACCGTCAATTTATCCACACTGGGCGGAATAAACTGACCCCCAGAAGCGAATGTCTTAAACTGCTTAACAGCCCACGCATGCATCTCGGGACTTCGATTGGTGAGCATTTCTCCCGTCACGCTTTGGCGCGCGAACGGAAGCGGAGCAACTGGAAGCGGTTGTGTAACCGATGCAACCTCTCCAGGGACATTACTGGCGGGATACTGCAGGTTTGAGATTGGAAAAAGCGGTTCGCCGGTCAGACGGTCAAAGACATAGACAAAACCTGATTTCGTCGTTTGAGCGACTGCATCGATTGTTTTGCCGTGCCGCTTGAGACTGAGCAAGGCCGGAGCCGAGGGAAAGTCTCGATCCCACAGATCGTGATGCACCCCCTGAAAATGCCAGATGAGCTTACCAGTGGAAGCATCAAGAGCAAGCAATGTATCGGAGAAGAGATTGTCGCCCACTCGATCTCCACCGTAAAAATCATATACGGGCGAACCGGTTGGCACGTAGATAATTCCTCTTTCAGCATCGAGAGCCATGCCCGCCCAGTTATTGGCGGCACCAGCCGTTTTCCATGCTTCCGGAGGCCATGTTTCATAGCCTTTTTCGCCGGGATGAGGAATGGTGTGGAATGTCCAACGAACCGCTCCCGTTCGGACATCGAAGGCACGAATATCCCCAGGGGGAGAGGGATACGTTTCGGGGTTCTGGCCGCCTACGATGATGAGGTCTTTGTAAATTGTTCCAGGAGTAGTCAGCTGAACTGATTGCGACCGATAGTCTTCCCCTCGGAGCCGTTTGCGTAAATCAACTCTCCCATTCTCGCCGAAACTGGCAATTCGTCTTCCTGTTGTTGCATCCAAGGCGTACAAGTAGTTTCGAAAGCCGGCGAAGATGCGCCTGTCTGCTCCGTCCCTCCAAAACGTCACCCCACGCGATCTTGCTACCCCCTGCAGCCCTGAATCAAACTTCCAGATACGTTTGCCACTCGCGGCATCTAGAGCGACAACGTTGTGTGTGGGAGTGCAAGTATAGAGAACACCCTCGATAACGATGGGATTAGCTTCGATCCATCCCTTTTCACCCGTATCAAAGGTCCACGCAACCGCTAGGTTTTTTACGTTATCTCGATTTATCTGACTTAAATTCGAATAGTGATCATCGGTTGTCCGACCGCCATAAACTCGCCAATCCTGCTCTTGATTTGTGATCGTCGCTTGGCTCTTTGCATCAGGTGTAGTAAAAAGTCCGGAAATAAGAACAGATGCTCCCAAAATCAAAGTTACGCCCGGAAAAACTTCAGTCCTGTGCACTTTTGCAGATCTCCTTTGTTCTATTTGTCTCGGTCGACCAAATAAATCGACTGGCGCGTAAATCAGCTCATGCAAATGAGTGAGTAATTGTTCGACGAGCAGACTGCATGGAGCTGTTGAATCCCGGTGCCTGCCGCTTTCAGGACGCAAGGATAAGGGACGCCTGTAGCATGGCCCTGGCATAAGCGATGTCGAATACCATCCCAGCGTACCCGCCGCCCCCGGGATATTGGTTGTGGATACCAACTGAGCGGTCGTAGTCCAGCGCCCTTTCGTGTTCTGGGTAGATCAGACGCTTATACTTGACCTTCACCAACTCCTGCATGACCGCAAGCATGTTGATGTCGCCCGTGTCGATGAAACCTTCAACATATTTGTCATAGGGCACGGTAATCGTCGGATTGCGATAGTGAACGTGGTTGATGCGATCTCGCGAACCGAAGTAACGACAGACCTCGACCGGATCGTTACCCGTCTCCCGTGTCACGCCGCAGTCGAAGGTGATGCCGTTGGATGGACTATCCACGATACTGATCAGATGCTTCCACCCGTCGACTGTTCCCATGATCTGTCCGGATCCGCGGCTGAGTGCTATCGGAGGATCATTAGGATGCAACGCAAGACGCACACCACATTGTTCGGCAACTGGAATGACCGCCTTCAAAAAATAGGTGATGTTGCTCCACATCTCATCAAGCGTATGCACACCTTCTTCCGGTAATGGCGGCAGGTTTTTAACTCTATCGACATCAAATCCAGTCAGTCCGGCTCCGCCACGGCCATTGACCTCGTAGTAGCCCTCTATGGCTCGATGCGCATAGAAGTTGTACTCAATTGTTGGCACCCCAACCTTCCCCGCCGCGCGAATCGAATCCTGAAAGAGTTCGATCTCTTTGTCCCGGCCTGGCCGACCGTAGATCGTATTCGGAAAACCGCTGATCATCATGTTACCGACCACCAGGCCGCCGGTCTTGCACTGGTCCACAATGGCGCGCAGCTGTGACTGGGTCCACGGCATCGGAGGACCGCCCATCAGCACATGATCTACACCAAGTTGTTTGACCGCTCGCATTGATTGATCCGTGATGGATCTGGCGTCTAACGGCGCCGCAAGTTTTGGAGTGTCTGGGCCTTCTTTGGGCATGCCCACGGAAACGCTTTCCTGCCTCTTTCCGGTTTGCGCTTTTACCAAAGCAGGTAAACCCGCAGATACGACCGCAGTCGAACCCATGCCGACGATCAGACTTCGTCTCGATAGGTCAAAATTCATCGTGGATCCTCCTCCTCTGGAATCGCCATTCGATAAACCTGTTGATTTCGCCAATGATTTCGAGAACTTAGTGCGTGAGTGGCGGCCATTTCCACCACTAGGCTGCAGTGAAAGAGTCGCTATAAGAGACAACCACAAAACCTCTCTCCTTGGAGGTGTTACGTCTTCACCAGATCAGCAATCCTCCTTCAGAAGGTGAACAGAAACTGACTATCGATTTATCTGATCATTTGAAAGACCTCGAAAAACTGTGCCGATTACCCAAAAGTCAGGGCATCGATTATCGCGGATCAGCTTAGCAGAACGCCACCGAACTCGATACCAACTTTCTGACGAGATCGAACCGCCGACGCCGGCCTTTTCAGTGGCGTAATCGCCAATCAAGACGTGCCCTACCTAACATTGACACAGCCGAGATCGTTAGAGATGGACGTAAAACCGGCTTCTCGGAAAGGTGAAACAGAACTGCCTGAAAAGTCGGCTTTTCGGCAGGTCGGAGTTGGAGGGCAAATCGTAGTTGCCGGAAACCCCGTTTTGCAGGACGTCAGTTGTGTTCAGTGTTGCTGCCGCAGGTGGGATATAGCTCATCCTTTAGGATAGGAGCTAAAATGCCGATTATGAAGCGCATTGCGAGATTCCTTACCGTCGCAAGCCATCTAGTATGCGTCAATGCGCTCTCTCAAGCCAAGCAAGAGAAGCCGGTGGAAACGAACGTTTGCGACATCGCCAACAATCCTGTCCAGTTCAAAGGAAGCTGGTGCAGGTTCGATCTCAAATCTGGCCTGACGCGGTTACCGTGAATGGATACTGGTTGAATGGTTTACAACGTTCCTTGGGGAAGAGGCTAGAACCTGCCGTTTTATACCTGCTAGTTTCATCAGACCTAACGGTCTGTGGGGGCACACATATTTCGGCACTTTCACTGGGAGAGTTGTCGGGAACAACCAGGCCGTCGATCCACTTCACCCTTGGCGATCCACTAAGCGCTCCCCGGTGATGCTCCTGATCGAGAGTCAAGGAGATGTTCATGGGGAGAAGGATTACCTGAACGGTCTGGTCAGACGGCTCCAGATTTATGATGAGCGGAGTCGTTCCTTCATCACTCCGGAATAGCGGATTGTCGGCACGTTCTGCCCGCAAAGTCGGATTTTCGGCAAGCTCGGGCTAGTCGTAGATACCGAACTGCAAGTAGAAAGGCGAGAGCTTGACGATAATGTCGTTCTCATCTTCAACTAGCGTCACTCGTCCACTCTCGTCGCGTTCAGGTCTTCCTACTGGCCGAAACAGCACATCCACCTTGAAATAGGGACAATCTCGGCTCACAAACGTGCGCTGCAATCCGGTAGATAAGCCGCCTTCTGTCGTGAACACAGCCAGCAAAGTCTGCCTTGTCGCGCCAGGCTTGACAGACTGCATGCGCTTCAAGACCTGAGCCACCCATTCCACATAAGCGTCTCTCGTCTTCTGTTGGCTTTCGGCAAAAATCGATCGTGGACCGCTTACAGTTGCGGCAGCAATAAGCGAAAACACCCGACGTCGTTGCATCCTAGGTCTCCATTGCGATCTCAGCCGAATCATGGCAGGTACCGTGTGAAGTATACCTAGCGCCTTGACAATCCCAACGAACCTCCCGCAAAGTCGGGTTTTCGGCAAGTTTATCGATCTCTCTCGTCTGCCGGGTGCTTTCCACAGCAGTTTCGCCTATTCGCCCACGGACGGCGAACGGGGTCAACAGCTCGACGGCGGATGTCCGGCAAGATTTTGGGTAAGAGGGAGGAGCTAAATGCGAGATGGCCGGAGTTTGCGGCAGAGATTGCGGCTCTGACTCCAGTGGCTTCCTGACGAATCAAAGATGCTTTTCGTCGCGTTGGAAGCTCAGAGGATCGTGTGGAGCAACGCGCCTCGGACGAGGTTGTGAGATGAAAAGTTTCGATGATTGAGAAAAAATCTGGCTGGGGAAACAACTTTTATCGCCGCCTTCTGTTAGAGCTTCATAGTCAATGGCTCTAAGCAAGTCGAAGGAGTAAGCGATGACAGCAGGCGGCTGTGGGTCTTTGGACCCGCGCAGAAGTGTGTCCGGAGTGAGTTGGAGGTGGACGGCCGGGCTGCTGTGCTTAAGTTGCGCAGGTCTTGTCGCGGGCTGTTCGAGTGGCGTCGGCGCGACTCAGCCAACGGCGAATCCTGCGGTGACGATTTCTGGTGCGAGTCAAGCGCGTTTGGGAACGACGGTGCAGTTGTCGGCTACAGTGACGAACACCAGCAACACGGCGGTCACCTGGCAGGTGAACGGTGTTGCTGGAGGCAGCAGTGCGACAGGGACGATTTCACCGAATGGATTGTACACGCCACCGATGTCGATTCCGAGTCCGAACACGGAGATGATCACTGCAGTGACGCAGGCTACTCCGGTGGCAACCTCTACTCCGCTTATGGAGTCGATTTTGAATCCGATTCCGGTGGTGTCCTCAGCGCAGGCGACCGAGACGGTGGTGGGTGGGACAAACTACTCGCTTGATGTGATGGGGACTGGATTTATCAGCACCTCGCAGTTGCAGGTTGCAGGAGTGACGGTGCCAATGACACTGGTGTCTGCGACGGAGCTGCGCAGCACTGGCACGATTACGGTCGCGACTGGTGTGACGACGGTAGCGGTGGTGGTGACGAATCCCGATCCGGGTACGATGACGGCGAATGCTACGGCTCAGGTAGTGAATCTGAAAGCGAGCCTGCCGGCGGCGGCGCGGCTGCTGGATCAGGCGACGTTTGGGCCGACATTGAGTGACATCAGCCATGTGCAGGCGGTTGGGTTGAATGCTTATCTGACCGAGCAGTTCGCGGTTCCGACGACGCTGTTGCCGCACATCGCAGCTACGCCTCCGGCGATTTGCGCGAATACATTGCTGCCGTGCGAGCAGTCGGAGTGGTGGCAGACGATGCTGACGGCTCCGGATCAGTTGCGGCAGCGGGTGGCGTTTGCGCTGAGTGAGATGTTTGTGGTTTCGACGAACTCGGTGAATGCGAGGGCAGTAACGACCTATCAAAACACGCTGGCGAATGACGCATTTGGAAATTTTTACAACATCATGCAGGATGTGACGCTCTCTCCGGCGATGGGCGCGTACCTGAATATGCTGAACAGCGCCAAGCCGGCGACAGGACAGATTGCGAACGAGAACTATGCGCGAGAGTTGATGCAGTTGTTTACGACTGGGCTATACATGCTCAACCAGGATGGAACTCCGCAACTGGATGGGAGTGGCAATACGATTCCGGTCTATACAGAGACGCAGGTGCAGGCGTTTGCGCGGGCATTCACGGGGTGGACGTATGCCAATGCTTCCGGCACCGGCGCGCCGGCGAAGTTCCCGAACACGGCGAACTACACGATGCCGATGGGAGCGCTGGACAGCCAGCATGATACGACGTCGAAGATATTGCTGGATGGAACGACGCTGCCGTCAGGGCAGTCAACAACTCAGGATCTGACGGGGGCGCTGACGAATATCTTCAACAATCAGAATGTTGGGCCGTTTGTGTGCAGGCAACTGATTCAGCACCTGGTGGCGAGTAATCCGAGTCCGGCGTATGTGGCGCGGGCGTCGGCAGTATTTGCGAATGATGGGACGGGTAAGCGTGGGAATATGAAGGCCGTGATTACGGCGATTCTGACGGATGCGGATGCGCGTGCGGCCGATACGAGTCCGAACTTCGATGGCGGGCATCTGCGTGAACCGATGCTGTACATGACGAGCGTGATGCGTGGCCTAGGCTTTGTGAACAATGATGTGAAGGCCAGTAATGATGTGATTGCGAACGCTTCTTACAACACGGTGGGGAACTACACGTCACCTCTGGGCGAGAAGCCGTACACCTCGGGCAGCGTATTCAACTTCTTTCCGCCGAACTACGTGATTCCGGGGACGACACTGAATGCGCCGGAGTTCGGGCAAGAGAATACGGCATCGGCGGTGCTACGACTGACGTTGGCGAACACCCTGGTCTACAACGGGGTCAGCGGATTTACCGTTGATCTGAGCAAGACGAGTGCGCTCGGGATGACGGCCTCGGCGACGGGCAATGCGATGACGGACAGCGGGAACCTTGTGGATTCGCTGGGCGTGATCTTCATGCATGGGCAGATGCCGACGCAGATGCGGACCGATATTGTGAACCACATTGCCACGCTGACTGATCCTGCACAACGGGTGAGAGTGGCGACCTATCTGGTGATTACGTCTTCGTTCTACAAGATTGAACATTGAGGCAGGGAGTAGGAAATAGCGAGTAGGGAGTAGCGGGGCGACAACGGAATGAGGATCGAACTATGGGTGTGAATCGGCGGAGTTTTATCAGGTATGCATCGTTGGCGGCTGCGGGGAGTGTTGCAGGGTTGCGGCCATTTGGGGCGTTGAACTCGCTGGCACAGAGCGCGACGGACTATAAGGCGTTGGTGTGCGTGTTCCTGTTTGGCGGCAACGATGCGAATAACACGCTGATTCCGTTCGATACGGCGGGGTATGCGAATTACTCGTCGATACGAGGCCCGCTTACTTTGCCGCAGAGCTCGCTAATCCAATTGGCACAGGCGCCAAATTTTGGGTTGAACGCGAACCTTCCAGACATTGCGAAGCTGTTTGATAGCAAGGCGGCGGCGCTGGTGACGAACGTTGGCACGCTGATCGCTCCGACAACGAAGACGTCGTATCAGCATGGAGCAACGGTGCCTACGAACCTGTTCTCGCACCCCGACCAACAGCTGGAGTGGCAGAATGCCTCGCAGAGCGGATCAACACAGACGGGGTGGGCTGGGCGGATTGCGGATGCCCTAACCTCCAGCTACAACCCGGGAGGAACCGTGCCAATGATTACGTCGGTTGCGGGGGACACGCTGTTTTGCAACGGAGCGGCGAGTACGCCTGTGTCGGTGAGTCCTGGGAACCTGGGTGGCTCTTCGTGCAGCGAAGGCACGACGGAGTGTGCCGCACAGCAGGCGACGGCGCAGGCGCTGCTGCAGTTCGATTCGGGACTGACGCTGGTGCAGGCGGATAATACGATTACGAGCAACGCCTATAACTACGCCAAGATTTTGACGGCAGCGACGGCTTCGCTACCGGCGTTGCAGACGGCGTTTCCAGCGAGTAATGCGCTGGCGTCGCAGTTGAAGCAGATTGCGCAGATCATCCAGGCGCGGGCCGCGCTGGGAATTTCGCGCCAGATTTTCTTTGCAGGTATCGGGAACTTCGACACGCACTCGGACCAGGTGGCGCAGCAGGGAGCACTGCTGGCGGCGATTTCGCCGGCGCTGGCTGCGTTCTATCAGGCGACTCAGGAGCTGAGTGTATCGAATAATGTGACGACGTTTACGATGTCGGATTTTTCGAGAACATTCCAACCGAACTCGAATACGGGCAGCGACCATGCCTGGGGATCGCATCACATTGTGCTGGGCGGGGCAGTGAAGGGCGGACAGATGTACGGGACGTTTCCGACGCTTGCTTTGAATGGTCCGGACGACTCGGGGACAAATGGACGATGGGTGCCGACTACGGGGACCGTGCAATATGCCGCGACGCTGGCGAACTGGTTTGGAGTGAGTCCGTCGCAGATGGCGACGATCTTCCCAAATATCGCGAGCTTTCCAACGATGAATCTGGGGTTTGTGTAAGATCCGGCTCTTTCGACTACCACGGCAAAGCGTGGGTGGTCGTCTTTGGGACACTGATCTTATGAGAGGCATGCTGCCCCGTGGAAGCACGTTTCACCTCTGATGAAGCCTTGGTGCGCGACTGTAGATCAATCGGGGACGGTGATGACGACGTTGCCCTTCCTTCGGGAAAACCTCGGACGGGTGCGCGGGGCCGCCGCGTACGCCTCCAGGGAAGGAGCGAAGATCGTGAGCCTCGGCGGGTTCAGTTCCATCCTCATCGAGGGCAACATCGATCGCCTCTCCGAGCATGCCGGCACTGTCTTCACCACCGGCAATTCGCTGACGGTTGCCTTCATCGTTCAGGGGGTCGAAAGGATGTGCGCCCTGGAAGGTAGGGACTTGCGGTCGGCGACACTTCTCGTCGTCGGTGCTACCGGCGATGTTGGCTCCGGGGTCGCCCGATGTCTTTCGCAGCGTGTGAAGCGAGTGCTCCTCCACGCCCGCAATCCCGAGCGTCTGCAGATGCTGGCAGCAGAGTTGAGTTTCAACCGGAGCCACGGTGGACGTTGCACCAGACCTGCGGCATCCGCCCGCCTGCGCGGACCTCGTGATCTGCGCGGCAAGTCTCTCCTCTCCGTCGCTGCTGCTGGATGGTATTGCTCCTGGATCGATCGTTTGCGATGCGGGCTTTCCCAAGAACCTGTCGCCGGGTGCCCGCGGAGCCATCGTATTCTTCGGAGGACTTGGGCAAGTCGCGGCGGGTTTAACCAGTCAACCCGATGTCCATCGTGTTCTCTACCGTCATCCAGCTCCCGATGTGCTCCACGGATGTCTGTTGGAAGGGATAACCCTCGCATTGGAGGGGAGATTTGAGCCTTTCTCCCAGGGAAGGGGATTCATCACGCCACAGCGAGTGCAGGAGATCGAGACGGTCGCCGCGCGTCACGGCATCCGCTTGGCACCGCTCTACAACGGGGACGGCCCATTGGAACTGGCTGCCTGCCGATGCGAGGGATCGGTCAGATGACCGTTGTTCCGCAGACTGCGAATCCCAGGGCCAGGCGCGTGGTTCAACCTCCCCGGCAGTTCCTTTCGCAGGATATCCGCACTGACCCGCAGTTCGTGCAAAGTCGGGATTTCGGCAAGTTCGTTACGAAGTTTCCGATAACCCCGTTTCAAGGAAGTTCGACACCAAGGTTCTAGGCGAGCCTGCTTCTCGCTGATACTCTGGCGTCACCACGGCCCCAAGGAAACTTATGCCGGAGACACCGGACATCCCGGAAGAGCTTCCGCTTGCCGATGCGGCGGCTGTGCCCGTTGAGGCGACGTCACCGCTGAGCGAAGGCGAGACGGCACAGAGTGCGGAGACAGCGCACGTTCCAGACACTGCGAAGGAGCAGGAAACCATGCTTGATGTGCACCCGGCGCACCATGCGGCCGGTAGCTGGAAGGAATTCTTCATCCATATCGCGACGATTGTGCTTGGGTTGCTGATTGCGGTCGGTCTGGAGCAGGCGGTAGAGTACTTCCACCATCGCCGGGAGGTCGCGGAGGTGCGGGAGGAGCTGCGGGGCGAGCGCGACGCTAACAAGAAGTCCTTCACGAGCGAGACGACCCACTGGCGCTGGGAGACGGCGGAACTCGAAAACAACCTGATGGTATTGGCCTATCTTCAGAAGCATCCGGGCACGCCGGATGAAAAGCTGCCCGGCAGCCTCGTCTGGTTCCATGAATCCTCGAGCCCCAGCCAGGCTGTCTGGGATGCGGCCAAGACCAGTGGCGTCACCAGCCTTATGCACCGTGAAGAGGTAGAGCAGTATGAAGACACCTACAACCAGCTTAAGAGGATCGATGACACGCGCTTGCTTGCATGGGACGGGATAAATGACGCCTCACGGTACGAATTGACGGATAACCGGCTTTCGCACCTTAGTCCCGCGCAGATCGGCGAGATCACCACCCTGACGCAGATCGCGCTAACCAAGCATTGGTTGGAGGGTGTCGCGCTCGAAAACACGGCTCGGAAGTTCAAGGATTTCCCGCCCTCGATCACCTCAGACGAGCTCTCTCAGGTTCGTAACCGGAAAAATGTGGCTGAGGGGATGAATGACCCGGCCTTTGCTCTGACGATCTCGCGGATGAAGGCGGCGGGGTATGTACCGTAGGCGGACGACTAGCGTGCAGGTTCCTAAGAAGAATTAGGCGCATTGTTCCTTGAGAGATGTCTACCGCATCACGCCGTCAACGCCGCACTCCCCTCGATGAGGCTGGAATTTTGTATTCCCTCAAAGTCGGATTTTTTCGGCAAGTTCGGTCGTAGTTGCCGACTAACCAGAACTTTGGTTGACGAAGCCATGTTCCGGATGGCCGACCATCAGTTATCCTTTCGAATCGTTTTGCGGCATTGCGATTACTACTTTCCCCCGAGCGTGCCCTTCCTCCAGGTACCAGATCGCCTGAGGAACTTCAGTCAATCCGTAGCACCTGTCAATCACTGGCGTTACCTTTCCAGTCGCCATCAGCTCCCGCATGAGGTTCAGATCATCTCTATTGGGCCGGGCGATGAAGATAGTCAGCTTTCGGCTGGCGAATCGCGACATCACGAATGCTATGAAAAGCGCCATCAACGTACGAAACATGGCGCCCAACCAGTAGCCGTGTGGACCACCGACCGCAACGTAGATCCCCTTGAGATTCATGACGCGTCTGATTGCCAACGCCGAGTGGTTCACAATGCAGTCGACACCACGTCGTAACGTTGTCCGCTCTTGGTGAAATCCTCTCGTGTGTAATCAATGACGTTATCCGCACCGATCGATCGCACCAGTTCCAGATTTCTCGTACTACATACGCCGGTAACTTCTGCACCAAACGACTTGGCAATTTGGACTGCGAGGGTGCCGACGCCACCGGACGCACCATTAATCAAGACCTTCTGTCCGAAGCGGATTCTTCCCTTGTCACGAAGACCCTGTAATGCGGTGAACGCCGCCACAGGTACCGATGCTGCTTGTTCGAATGTCACATTATCCGGTTTCTTGACCAGCGTCGACTCGTGCGCACACACATACTCGGCAAAAGCTCCTTGGCAGCTCCAAATACCGACACCGGAAGCTTGTGGGTTGCGGATACATACGCCGAAGACCGCGTCACCCGACTGAAACTGGGTTACGTTCCTACCAACTTCCTCAATTTCACCCGCTACATCCACGCCGAGCCGTGTGATCCTCGGCTTACGCAGCCCGTTCACAAGCGAGCGGCACCTCTTATCATTCCGCATTCGAGCGGATTGACGGATGCCGCGCGAACTCTGATTAGAAGCTGATTGTCCCCTGGAGTCGGCTTCTCAATCTCTTCGCATTTGAGGACATCGGGAGTTCCGTAATGGTGATACACAATCGCTTTCATCCGGGATCTCCTGCTTGACGACGACTGAAGGATACTCCCTCGAAACATTCAGTCAGTGCGCCCGAGTCACAGGATGAGGTGAGAAGGAACCGTAGTCGGCTCCGCGGGTTGGTTATAAGGCGGGGTAAAAGTTAGGGCCCGTATGACGGGCAATTCGGAAGGAATCTCGGAGTGCCTGCAAAGTCCGGTTTTCGGCAAGTTCAAACTGTGTAGGGTCGTAGTTTCCCAAAACCCCGTTTTCAAGGAACTACGGGACGTCACTTGTCCGAGAAGCCGACTACACGGCCAAGTGACGAAAAGCGCGTTTTTCAATACCGATCCTGATTTTCGGGCGCAAATAGAGCTCAATGAGTGCGTTGGTCTGAAGTCGTGAGTTGAGACGGGCCGGACGCCTTCGCCGTGGCCTCACTGCCAGTTCTTCACCTTTGGCCACAGCGCCTGGAGATTTTCATGGAGGCCTCTGCAGATGAAAACCGGCCCACGCTCATACGGCTCCAAATACGGATTTGCATCCTGTGTAAATTCCACTACCAAGTCGAAGTTGGTTTCGAGCGTCCTGCGGCTTTCGCCAAACACGATCATCACGCTACCCGTATACGTGCGCGGTCCCCAGAAGAAGTAGTTCTGGTGACCGCTGATGGCCTCCGGCACATCCGGCCGGTACACGTTCACCGCGCTCGCGTCGCCATAGTTCTCCGTGTAGATCACGGCCTGTGCACGCTCCGCCTGCGGCAGCGAGTACCAGGCAGCGGCCAGCAAGTCCGCCTTCTGCCGCCAATCCAGCATGTCGGCGAAGTACTGCGACAGCGGCGCGGTGGCACTATTCTCCAATTTCGGAGGCTGCAGATGCAGCCGCTGCTGATATGCAAGAATTTTTGCCGGTGGCAGTACCGGGAGAATGATTGGCAACAGAATCGCGATGACAAGCACGTTGATCGCCACGTAAACGGGCGTGAGCCCGCGCCGCAACCAGGCCTTGCGGAAGAGAAGATCCCAGGCGGCCGCCCCCGCGGCAAAATAGAGCGGATAAATGGCCGCAAGGTAATAGTCCTTGGCGTGCAGAATCATCATCAGGGGCAGATACAGCAGATAGGTCACGCCCAGGAAGCGGAACGCCTGAGCCGCCCGGCTGAAGAGCAGCCACAGAATGCCTCCCACCCACAACGGCGCCATCAGAGGACCGAAGACGAGCATCTGGTCCAGCACAAACGCGAGGGGGCCCACACGAACGTTCTTGCCGTTAATCTGATCGTTGTGCAGCAGCTCGAGCGTTGCCCAGTGGTGGTGCATCTCCCACAGCAGATTGGGCAGAATCAGAACGACCAGGAGCGCAAGGCCAATCGGGAACCATTTCGAAGCCAGTAACTTTCTTTGGCTGGTCATCAACAGCGCCGCCAGCAGACAGGTGAGGAAGAACACCTCGTTCCACTTGTTTTCGAGGCCCAGGCCAGCCGTCACGCCCAGCACCACCCACCACAACGCCACTGTACGGCCACTGCGAATGCCGCGATCGGCCAGACGCGCCAGTTCCATCGTCGCCAGCGCCACCGTCATCCAGAAGACCGGCTCAAAGGTGCTCGTCGAAAAGGTCTCACCTGCTGCCATCGCCATGGGCGCCAGCAAAATCCCCGTCATCGCCAGCGCTTGCGCCCAGAGCGAAGCGCCCATCCGCCATGCCAGCAGCCCCGTCATCGCAACTTCCGCGGCGGCCGCCAGCGAGGCAACGGTCCGGAACAGGGCCAGCGATTGCAAGCCAAACAGCAACTCCGAAATGCGCGCGACCAAAGGAATGACGGGCGGCTGATCCACATACCCCCAGGCCAGATGCCGGCCGCACACGATGAAATACAACTCGTCACGAAAAATGCCGTACCCTGCATGTTGGATCGTTATCTGGCCCAGCGTTGACAGAACATACTTCAGCAGGCCAAACCCTACCGCCAGCCACACCACGCCCTTCACTGATACCGCGGTCAATTCCTGTGGCTCCGCAATTCTCGGCTCAGTCGTCACCCTGGTTATGCCTCCATCGCCGCGTACAGATATTTCGCCGGCATCGACCCTTACGCATAGCTTATCCCTGGTGTTTCGCGATCATGTATCCCTGAACCCGAAAGAGCGAATTGGACGTTGATTGGTGCCAATTCGCCAATGCGCTCATCGAGCCAGATTAATACCGGAAAGTCGGCCAGTCTTTACAAACTCAGTCCACTTGGCCGTAAAACTGGCTATCCGGAAGTAATCCCCAAAAAATGCGGATTTGTCCGGAATGCTCATCGATGCGGACAACCCGGCCAGCAGCAAGGCCGCCGCATCCCTTCTTTGAGCTGCGAGCACAGCCTTTCGACATGCTGCCGCCTTGTCTCATCTTTCTTGACGGAGATGGTCCAGCAGATCCACTCGTTGCGCGCGAGCGGCGTTATGTCTTCCCAAGCCGCCAGTGCCTTCGCGTCGGAAGCGAGCGCCTTTCGGAGATCAGCCGCAAGATTATGTGCGACTCCTCCGGAGATTTGAACGGTTGTCATAGAGCCCTCTCGCAGGCTAAAGGACCAAGCATCTGATACGAGAGTACAACTCGGATTTCGGGACCATCGTCGCCTATCTGTGGTCTGATTCGCGTTCGAGCGGTTGTTTGAAGCAACGAAGTCTGTGCTAGGAATCGGCAATTCGGACGAGTAACCGGCAAGTGTCCCAGTTGGCGACTACACGTCCATATGAAATGCGCGCCGTCAACGAGCGAGTTTGGCGATTTTGCACCACTTGAGAATCAGCGCTGACTTCCGAATAGCCGACACCCTAGGCGCAATCAACGCCGATTTTTATGCAAAGATGTTCTTCCCGGACCCAACTCTTTCAGCGCAAGAGATCTGAAGTTGTCTACGACTGCCGCTCGAAATCGTTTACTGACAGCGATACCAATTTCAGACATCGGTATCCGGTCGAAAATCTCACAAGCGACTACCGAAGCGACACTGTGTTTGACCACCGATAACGGCATAATGGTGATGCCCATGCGCGAATGGACGAGTGAGATCAGCGTTGGGACCTCTCCTGCGGTCTGAGTGACATTGGGAACAATCCCGGCATCGCGAAGGATCCCGAACATCAAATCGTGGAATCCAGGGGCCCAGGTACGCTCATACATCACGAAGTTCTCGCCCGCCACTTCGCGCAGGCGCACCCTTTTTCTTTTTGCTAGTTTATGCGACGAGGGTACGACGAGCACGAAGGGTTCGCGATGCACTGTGACAACATCGAGGGCCGAGTGTCCTCCAATCGGCAGACGAAGAAATCCAATGTCGAGCGACCCGGTCTCCAGCATCTGTACCTGCTCCGCCGTGAGAATATTGCGCAAAGAGACCTCTACTTCGGGATATAACTCTCTAAATTGACGAACGATATCGGCCACAAGCTCACTTCCCGCAGTTGAGATGAAGCCGATCCGCAATAGTCCCAGTTTCCCATTGGCAACCAACCTCGCCCTGCGAATAGCTTGTTCCAATTGTGATAGCGCAGCAGCGGCATCATCACGAAAAGCCGCACCAGCGGCGGTGAGCGTTGTTTTGCGTCGGTTCCGCTCGAAGAGTCGAACGCCGACCTCTTCCTCAAGAGCTCGTATTTGAAGGCTTAAAGCTGGTTGGCTGAGATGAATCAACTCTGCGGTACGACCGAAGTGCAGAGTCTCTGCTACAGAGAGAAACGACCGAATTTGACGAAGTTCCATTCTCTTATGTTATTTGTAAAACTCATCACAAACAACAAAACAAACAATGTCACTTATTACCGTCTCCAACTCTCTAACGGCCCGCCGCGGAGGCGCGGAGTCTCAACTAGTAGCAGAGCTGCAGCAACGTGCTTTGACCCTGATTTTGAAGATCGTACGAGGGCTTGCAATAGATCAGCAAAGATCGTCTCCAGCAATCGCGGGAGGATGACTGGCCATCCGAAGTAACCCTCGAATGACGGTAACAGGGCAATGCGCTCATCGAGCAATTCAGATGGATCTATGTCTTCGGCAAGTGGACGTAAATGTATGGTCCGCCGTCCGACTGCAAGGAAAAAGCTGAGGGCGAGAAGACAAGTCTGCGCAAATGTATTCGGCCTTCTGTTGGAGCTTAGCGCTCCTGACCAGGATGAGTTGCGCGCGTATCTGTCCTTATAAGCCGGTCGGTTGTTGTCAACCAATTCGTCCAGCAGGTTTCCAGGCACGCCGTTGTGACTGTTCTTTCGTCCTTGCTGTTTCTGTGCAGACCTCGGTGGGTAAACTTCAAGCCGTCGTCGTAGTGCGGTAAAGTGGGAGCGCGTGAGCGCTTCCAAGCCGCAGGCGTCTTTTCCGCGCTAGTTCACGATGCTGTGGCCATGTTGCTGTTTGGCCTGTAGTCGTTCTCCGCTGGAGAGCACCGCCCATGCGATGCGGGCCAGCTTATTGGCCATGGCGACCACGACGACGTTCTTCGGAGCGCGGGCATCGAGCGCGTCGAGCCAGGCTCCGATCGGCGCCCGATCCCGCTTGATCCGCAACACCGCAGCCCGTGCTCCGTGGATGAGGATTTTGCGCAGGTAGACGTTTCCTCGTTTGCTAATGCCGAGCAACCTCGCCTTGCCTCCAGTCGAATACTGTCGTGGCACGACACCGAGCCACGCAGCAAAGTCGCGTCCCTTCCGGAAGGCCGCGCCGTTGCCGATGGCGGCAACGATGGCCGTGGCCACGATAGGCCCGATCCCTGGAATCTGCCGGATGCGAGTACAACCCGGGTCGGCGGCGGAGATTCGCTCCAACTCGAGGCTGAGTCCTTCAATCTGGTCTTCGACTGTCTTCCACTCGCTCCAAAGAAGATCGATCAGGTTCCGCATTTGCGGTGTCAAGTCGAGGTCAACGTTCTCAAGAATGTCTGGCAGTGCGGCCCGCAGCTTGGCTGGAGTCTTCGCGAAAACCAGGCCTCGCTCGAGCAGGAACGCACGCAATTGGTTAATGACGGCCGTGCGTCGAGAGATCAGGCGATCGCGAACGCGATGGATGGCCTGCAGATCGAGCTGGTCATCGGTCTTGATCGGGACGAAGCGCATGTTCTTGCGTTCCACGGCTTCGGCGATCGCCTCTGCATCCACAAAGTCGTTCTTGTTGGACTTTACGAACGGCTTCACAAACTGCGCTGCCATCAACCGCACATCATGGCCTTGCTTCCGTAACGCGCGTCCGAGAAAATGTGCTCCCGAACATGCCTCCAGCCCAATCAGCGACGTCTGCATGTTTGCGGTGTAGGTCAGCAGCTGCTTCTGCGTGAACTTCTTCCGCACCAGCACATTGCCAGCAGCGCCGAGCGCCACGAGGTGAAACGTTGTCTTGCCCAGGTCGATACCAACTGAGTGTATCTGCATGCCGATGATCCTCCTTGTCAGAAGCTGTCACCACGATCCCTCTACTACGGCCGAGGAATCAAGCGGCGGACCATCTCATTAACCGGCTTCTCGGAAAGGTGAAACCGAACTGCCTGAAAAGTCCAGTTTTCGGCAACTTCACTCTGTAAAACCCGTCTTTCGGCAACTCCAAATCAAGGGGGCACCGCCTTTCACTCCACAAAAGAGCGTTTCCCCGCCAATTTCGCATTGGCGGAGAATCGACCATCGCTGGACTTTGAGTTCGCCTCCGCCATCGCCTGCACGACCCGTCTGAAATCGCGCCTCAGTTCACGTGCAACGATTCAACCAGTTCGTGCTCCTCTACTTTAGGTGCAGGCGCCGGTTCTCTTCGTATGTCGATGCTCCCTGTCAGGTAAGCTCCTTCCTCAACCGAGATGCGCGACACCACGACATCTCCATGTAAGGAGCCATCGCAGCGAATATTGAGAAGATCACTTGCGTTACAGCTGCCAAGCACCTCGCCGAGCACGACGATATCCTGGGCCGCGATATTTGCCGAAACCCGGCCGTTGCGTCCCACCGTCACGCGATCCTCCGGTAGCTCAATCGAGCCCTCAACCGTCCCTTCGATATGGACCGATCCCGAGCCGGTGATCTCACCCTTGATGAGCAGTGTTTTGCCGATCGTACTTTGAGCTGCGGCATCGATGCGCTGATCTAACATGAATTCCTCGATTCGCCCTTTGTGGCTGTTGGAATGGAAAAACCTGCCTAGGGCGCCCACGTTACGAGAGAATGCGGCCGCGCGATATAGCATCTTTGGGTGAGAGTCGAAGGGATTGATCAAATTCCAGATAGCCGACATCCATGTAAGTCATCTGTCAAGCGGAGGCATGGGTGTCCCGGGCACGCTCGGGAGAGCGTGCAAGTCATCACTTCCAGGATGCTCAACGCGCAACGTATGCCTCCCGGCATCGGTTCCTGCACTCGGCAGAACGAGACATCCATTTGCTGTCTCAGACTCCGAGGAGCCGTCACAGAAGATTGAGTTTGTGTTCTCTGCCAGTCCCGAAACAATTCGTAGAGAGCCTGGGGAGTGCGATCTCCTTCGCTCAGTCGGCTAACGGCAGGACCTGGCAGTCTGCGCATTTTTGTTCATCCTGTTTATTTCGGCAGTATTTATGCTGCCGCAGTCCTGCGTTCTTCAGCAGGTGTAAAGTCTCTCTGCTGCCGATCCACGGCAAGCAGATACGCTACCATCTTCCGGGCTACGGCGAGTGTCGCCCGATTCCCATTTCCTTTCTGCCTTTCCCGGTCATAGATCACGGCCAGCTCATGGCTCTGTCTCGGAGCCAGCTTGGCAGCTTCGACCAGCGCTCGTTGGATATGCTTGTTACGCTGTTTCGAAAGCGGCATACGCATCGCCTTGTCGGCCGAGCTCCGTTCATCTCCGCAGAGGCCGCAGTAGCTGATGGCCTGCTTGATCGTGCGGAAGCGTGAGACATCGCCGATCTCCAAAGCCCAAGTCAGTGCGGTGATCGGGCCCACGCCAGGAACCGTTCTGAGCCTCCTGATCCTGTCGGTTAACAACGGATCGCGCTCGAGAGAACTGATCAAGGCATACTCGGTCTTCTGACAGCGCTCGATCGTCTCCCGGCTCAGCTTCAACAGCGGCCGTATGCTCGGATGAACCTCCTCGTTCGCGGAGAGCAGTTCACGGAAATAACTCACCTTGTGCAGCCGCTGTTTGTTGTACTCCACGCCTGTCTCCATCAGCAGGCCGGAGACCCGGTTCTTCATCTGCACCATCTGCCGCACCAGCAGATGCCGGTACCGCAACGTGCGGCGTCGGTCTCTGATCTCGGCAGGCATCATGTGGCACTCCGGAAGGAAATCACATCGCAGGCAGTCGGCGATCTTGCCGGCATCGATCCGATCGTTCTTCTTCTTCGCCGCTGCTATCGCTCGCAGCATCAACGGGTGAGCCACCTTGATCTGGCTGGCGTGCGGAAGCAGATGATCGTAGATCCAGCCGCTGAAGATCGTCGCTTCCATCGCCACGGTCCACGGCTGGGGCAGAGTCTTCATCCAACAGTCCAGCTCGCGTCGGGTCGATCCTACCTTGCCTTCCTGTTGTATCCGGCCACTCACGTCCTTCACGCAGTAGCTGATCGTCTTCTTGTGTACGTCCAGTCCGATGTAATACATATGTCCTCGAGGAGCCTCCGTGGTTGTTCTCTGAATCAGCGTCGCCGCTGAGTTCAGCCTATGCAACACCACGTGCTCCTCAATGACTTAACATTCAAACAATTCGGGAGTAGAGGGACTAGAAGACCTTTTCCCAAGACCTGTCTGATCGAATT
>CAVSAX010000014.1:0-357752 GCA_963725995.1 uncultured Acidobacteriaceae bacterium
GCTTCTGTCGCAGTGGCACGAAAACTTGCTGTCTTACTGCATCGGCTTTGGTCGAGCGGCGAAGTCTATGAGCCGCTTGGATACGGAAAGACGATCACCGAATCGGCCGCGGCATAGAGGGAAAACACATATCTGTTTTGTTTCGTTCCAAAGCAATCTGCTTCTCGAGGTTGATTAACAATGACATCCACCGCCTTGTTCGGACGACTGCGCGTGACCGCCCCGATCCTTTAGAGATCACCGGTTGAGATGGCAGCGTCCCAACAAGCCCAGGTCCATCATCGTTGGGATGGACCTGGGCTTGATGGACCCCAGTATGCACCGGGCCCACAGTGGCCCATCGGAGTAGATAGAAGGCAGGCAACGTGGGTGGCGTCAATGAACGCCGGGAACAATGGTTGAGAACGAATCAGATCATGGTGACCGAACTGCCACCTCAACTATGGAACGAAGCCGAACTGAAATACGTTCCGCTTCCGTCCCTGATCGAGTGTTGAGAGGAGGATTCTATGTTCAGACTAGAACGGCCGCCACGTCGGCCTTGACATTTATGACCTTCTCATAGAAGGCGGTCATCTTCCCGCAACGGTCACCAGTGCAACCCGTAATAATGAACGTTACAAATAACAGCATGACCCTTGATATGACTCCGGGGGTCGCGATCAGCCCTCAACTGAACCATTCCCAACAAGATCGTTTTTTGCTAAAGGCGCTTCTTGTCGAATTTCGGGCTAGCCAGGAATTCGACGAAATTCACCGAAGGCACGGCTCCCGCCTTCAGCCGTGGCATATTGGCAATCGCGCTTCTCTGACCTATGGCCCAACCACAATCGTCAGTGCGGAAGAGGAACCGGGATTGAAGTTGGTGTCTCCTGCATACACCGCCACAATCTTATGGGTGCCGGCAGTGAGTTTGGTGGTGATGCTGGCTGCCCCCGCACTCAGGTTCACGCTGCCCAGAACGGCTGTGCCATTCGTGAACGTGACCTTGCCGGTGGGCGTGCCCGTCTCACCAATGCTCGGTGTCACATGCGCAGTAAAAGTGACCGACTGGCATGCCGTGGGCTTGCTGATGTTGCTCGTCAGCGTAACGTGATTTCCGCCCTGGTTGTAGACAACAACGAGACTGCCGGCGTCATTGAACCAGGGAAAATTAAACCCGTAGTCGCGGGTTGTGCCGACGCCGAGAAACGCGAGGTCGATCGCACCGTCGTGGTTAAAGTCTCCCGCCACCATCTGCCAGGGAGCGCGATCGAGGGGATAAAACACCGGGGGCGATGAATGTCCCGTTCCCCACTCCCGGCAACAAAACGAAACGTGCCGTTGCAGAGTTGATGCCGATGATGTCGCCGATGCCATTCTCGCCCACGGATGCCACGGCAAGGCTCGTCATCGGACCGGTTGCCGAGTAGGTCTTCTGTGTCTGGAAAGTGCCGTCGCCGTTGCCCAGCAGCACCGAGACACCCGCGCTGCTTGCCACGGCGATGTCGATCTTTCCGTCACGGTTAAAGTCGCCGACCACCGCGAAAACCGGAGCCGTGCCGGCAGCGAAAGTCTTTTGCGGCAGGAAGGTTCCGTCCCCCTTTCCAAGCAGGACGCTCACATCGTTGCTGCCCTGGTTGACGACGAGGATGTCTTTCTTTCCGTCTCCGTTTAGGTCGCGCTGGAGAACGAAAACCGGATTTGCGCCGACCGAATAGGTGACCGGAGATGCAAAGGTTCCGTCTCCTATGCCCATCAGGATCTCGAAAGTCGAGCCATCCAGGGAAGCAAGATCGGCCTTTCCGTCGCCGTTGAAGTCCCCGGCCGCCAAGTAGTTGGAAGTTATATCGTCGAGTGCCGGCCCGGCCGTGGGAAAGTGGCCCTTACCATCTCCGAAGAAAACCTGCACGTAGGACCCGAAAGGAACCGCGCCGACACTCGTCTCGGCGATCGCGACGTCTAGATGGCCATCGTGATTGAAGTCGCCGATAGCCGGAGGGCCCGAGTGACCGATCCCAATTGAATCGTAGGCATAGAACCCACAACAGAAGGCGCCGCTCATCGTTAATGTGTTCTTGGCTCCGCCAAGCAACACGTCAACCTGGGGCTCGAGGTACCCATGCTCATCAAAAGAACCCAACACCGCCAGGTCGGCATATCCGTCGGCGTTGAAATCGGTGCTGTTCATTACCGCTGAGGCAGTAAACGTGCCTGCCATGTCATACATGGCGAGTGGCGCGCGAAGAACTCCAGGCGCGGAATTGACCACCACCTGCACCCCACCCACGGCGCCGGCGGCGATGTCCTGTCTGCCGTCTCCGTTGAAATCAGCCAAAGCCATGGGCCCGCCGCCCACCGCATAACTGCCTGTCGTCATTGCGCCTGAGCCGTTGTTGAACTGGACCATTATGGGGTCAGATCCGAAGACAAGATCCTGTTTGCCATTCAGGTTTCCCGCCACCATCTCCCCGTATGTGTACGGTGTCCTGGCACAGGTCTCCGCATTCATATTGAACGTGCCATCTCCGTAGCCGGGGAGAATACACGCCTGGCCTATGTACCAGATATCTGGCACAGCAGCGAAGCCCTCAGCGATATCCAGTCTGCCGTCTCCCGTGAAATCGGCAATCGCGATTGTCGTCGGCATGTTTTTTGGAGGCTGGTTAAATGCAAAGACGGATTTCAGGTTGAAGTGCCCCGTGCCTGTGCCGAGCAAAACCTGGGTTCCGCCGAAGGTATCGTTGGCGGCGATATCCAGGTGTGAGTCGCGATTCATATCGCCGACCGCCAGAGCCAGATAGGTGGGCGAGGAGAGGCCCGTCACCGTCACGATCGCCGTCTGGAGTGTTCCGCCGGACTTTCCCAACAGGACTGAAACCGACGTACCGTTTGCCAAAGCAATGTCGCCCGCCGTCAGGCCGGCTGAGATGCTGACCGGCGCAGCAAACGTACCATCTCAAGGCCGTCGCACACAGCGAGACTCCGCCCAAAGGAGTGCGGTGGACGGGCATGCCACGGATCGGTCTCGACGACATCGCCGCAAAGATGCGCTCGCAGTAAGCGAAGGATGGCCTTGTCCGGCACAAGTCGGGAATGATTAGTGCCTGTTCTTAGTTGCCGAGAGAGCGGTTAATTTATATCGCAATCGGTGTCGCAACGAGGAGGCCAGCAGGTCATATCCGAGGCTCTACATCCTGGCGCAAAGATGTGGGCAGAGGTCAGTCGTGTGCAGGAGTAGTTTTCTCTAGCCCAGTTCCGCCATCTTTCCTTGTCCTTGGGATTGAACTTGTGAAATTCATCCTTGCAAGTATCCGAACAAAACCGCTGATGCGGGAAGCGCGCAAAAAGCCATTTGCGGCAGTGACTGATGCGCAATTCGAGTGGTATGGAGGTTATAATCAGCCCGCGATAATCGTATGTGCTGCGGCATGCGATTCCTCAGTTTGGCGCTCTGTTAGCGCCAGCCATACCACTCGGAGGCCTACTTCGCATGATAATGGTGGATTCGAGCATGATGATCACGCCACACACTCCGGGATCCACGCCAAGGGAAAACACGCTCATTTCGTTCAAGCGCGAGCTTGATCCCATGGAGCGCGTCTTGGAGATCCTGTTCGGGCTGATCATGGTGCTCACCTTCACGTGCTCGTTCAGTGTGATCCGCGCGGGCCGCGAAGAGGTCCGCGAGATGCTGATCGGCGCTCTGGGCTGCAATCTGGCGTGGGGGATAATTGATGCGGTCTTCTATTTGATGTCGCGGCTGAGCGAGCAGGGGCAGGGCCTGGTCGCGCTTCGGGCGCTGCGCGCAACCAACGACCCGGCCGAAGCACACCAGATTATCGGTTCTGCGCTGCCCCCGCTACTGGCCTCAGTCCTGCCGCAGACCGAATACGAGATCATGCAGCAGAAGGTGAATGAATTGCCCGAGTTGCCAAGGTACCCCCGGCTTGCCAAAGAGGATTGGCTGGCTGCCGGCCGCATCTTCCTGCTCGTTTTCCTATCCACGCTTCCGGTTGCTATTCCATTCGTGTTTATTCATCAGGCCGTGCTGGCGTTGCGCCTCTCGAACGTGGTGGGAATCGCCATGCTGTTCGGGTGCGGCTATGCCTTCGGCCGTTTCTCGGGATTTCGCCCGTGGCGCGTCGGGGTAGTGCTGGTTCTGGTTGGGGCTCTGCTGGTCGGACTTACGATCGCCCTAGGAGGATGAGCGCCGCTCGCAAACTCGCCATACTGACCGCAATCGTTTGCGCGAGCGGCCAAGCGCTTAGCCAGGCAACGCCGGGCCTCGAGACTATAAAAGAGCCGACCGCGCAGCCTTGGGAGTACAGCTTGGCAGTGACTGGCTATATCATTCCGGACGGAACGTCATATGTTAATCCGGTGTTCACCGCGGACGAAAATTGGCTACACTTGGAGGCCCGCTACAACTATGAGAACCTACGCACCGGGTCTTTGTGGGCAGGCTACAACTTCAGTTGGGGTACGAGAGTTCAATTCAGCCTCACGCCCATGATCGGCGGCGTTTTTGGACAGACTAACGGGATCGCGGCCGGGTGCGAGGCTTCGCTTACATTTAAGAAGATAGAGGCCTCAATCTCGAATGAATATGTATTCGACACCGGTAGTAAGTCTGGAAACTTCTACTACTCGTGGCCACAACTGACCTACTCGCCGGTGGAGTGGTTGCATGTGGGCGCCGTCGCGCAACATACGAAGGCCTATCAGACGACCTTCGACATCCAACGCGGGTTTCTAGTGGGCCTCTCCCACAAGCAATGGGAGTTCACGACCTATGTCTTTAATCCGGGAGTCAGCACGATCGTGGTCTTGGAAGCAGGAGTAAGTTTCTGATCCGAACTAATACCTCCGGCTGAAGGAAGTCAAAAGGCGTCGGACCATCCCATTAGTTACCACTCTGTAACGTCCGAGTAGCGGTTATACGGGCGTTACTCTTCTGGCGTCCCGGAGGCTTCTCCACGGAAATCTTGGCTTGGGATCGCCTATATGTAGGCACACTTCGGAGAAGAAACAGGCGCCGCGCAATGATATGCGTACGAACTCACGTCGGCGCGGGCGATGCTTCATCGCTTGACTCGGTGCTGCTCCCGAGCGTCTACGGCCTTAAGGGTTCTGTGGGCAGCGGGCTACCGTCAACCGCTCTCAGTTGCAAAGAGAGGTGTACACTCCCTTCATTACCCAAGCGCGGCAAGTTCAGGTAATTAATTGCTCACATAGGCGGTTTGACGATGCAGGTTTCTGATGAACACCTTCGAGGACGAACAGTAATTGCGGCTGACGGGCAAGCGATCGGCGAAGTGGCTGCTCTATTTATTGACACTTCCACATGGAATATCGCCGCGCTCCAGATCAAATTGAATAAGTCGGCTGCTGAGCAGATCGGTGCTGCCCGGGGCCTGCTCCGCGCTGCTACGCTCGAGTTACCGGTCCGACTGGTCCAGTCGGTAGGGGATGCTGTCCTCCTATCCGTTCCGACGCTGGAACTGCGGCAGACTTTTCCGGACACCGCCGACCGGCACGAGGAAGAGTCTTAACTTCTGAAATGGTCCGCAACCCTTCCCTTACGGCCGTCAATCGGAGATGTCTAGAAAAGGGTGTGGCGAATCCTTATAAGCCGACCCGCGAGCAGTGCTCCACTCGAGGATCGGGAGGCGATGCATGGACTATTTGTAAGTGTCGAGCAAATGAATAGAGATCGCTCCGCTCATATAGTGGCCTAACCGGAAATTACTACTTGAGCACTTTTTCGCGGACCTGTTTATTGAGTGGTAATTTCTGGATTGGCGATAACTGGGGTGCTTGCTGTGTCCTGGTCAGCGCTGCTCACCGGTAATCCGCTCGGAACCCAGAATTTGAGAGGAATGCTGCGAGTCGCCGCATCTCGTCACTGTCGAATGGGGAGATGGAGAACGCACGATTTTTTTGCGTCCCCGCATCGACACACAATTCTGTATTGGACAGTTGTACGAACCAGCAGTATGATCTCGAATCAAATCTCAACACAAATAAACGGGCCCATCCAAAATGGATTGCCTGACAAAGGGAATCTGAATGAGAAAGTTCTTTGCAGTACTCCTGTGTGTGTTTTTTCCAATCACTGCCTTGGCTGCCGATAGCGGCTACAAAATCGATTACGACGGTGGCTCGATCCCGAACTATAAGGCGGGAACAAGCATGAAATTAACCATCGAAGGCGACCATATTCACATAATGAAGGGCAAGGAGGATGTGGCAATGATTCCTGCCTCGGCTATTACTGAACTCACCTACGGGCAGGATGTTCACCGACGGGTGGGCGCAGCAATTGGTCTGGCCGTGGTTTCGTTCGGTATCGGCGGACTTATGGCCCTTTCAAAATCGAAGAAGCACTTCATCGGATTGACTTGGGATGATGGAGGGAAAAAGGGAGGGTTTGCCTTTCAAGCGGACAAGAGCGACTATCGTGGACTCTTGGCAGGGTTGGAAGGAGTGACCGGGAAAAAGGCTGTCGATTCGGAGGCAATGACAGTAAAGAACTAAAGGCAGATTAGCTCCCCTGAAACGCCCCGGCCCAGACCGGGGGCGTTCCTCAGCATTGGAGAGTCACACAACGAACATTGAGTTGAAGAAAGGGCCATGACGCGCATCGGGAAGGAAGCAAGGCCATAGAATGATAATTGCGTTGTGGATCGTGACTTTCGTTGTAATCGCCGTCTATTGCTTTGTGGAGAGGCGGGGAGATTCAAAGCAATAAAAAATGGCCGCATTCCCTAATGAGGAGATGCGGCTGAGTGTGCTCGGTCGGCCTCCGTTGTTCCTGGCTGGGGGAGCTGGGGCGTGTAGCAAATGCTGGACAGCCACCTCACAAGTCCCTATTTCTGGGTGGAAGACAGATTTGTTTCCTCCCTAGGCAGCTACGATACTGAATTTGTGACAACGGGAACGACTCAATACGAGGGCTTGGCCGCTGGAATGGCAACGTTCTACTGACAGCCACCCTGCTCTTTCCTGACGCGCTCCAGCGCAATCTCTGTCCATGGGCCGCATCGGGCGCGACTATTGCCCCCCGCTTACTCTTGTCGCTGCGGTGGCCCAAATTCTTAATCAGCGAATGATCGACCCTACCATCGCCCAATCACTTGTCGAGAGATTTTCTCCGCTTTTAACAATTTTTAACTTCGATAGCGACATAAGGACGACCTGTGGCATCTCACGACACGTAGGCTGGTCTGCGGAGACGTAAAACTCCAGTCGCGACGCCGTAACGGTGTTCTCTCCAGAGCCCTCAGAGTCGGAGCGCGAAATAATGGATGAGAATACAGGGTTGAACTTACAAGCAAAACTCAAGATTGCTGCCGAGGCGTTGCGAGTATCGGAAGAGCGCGCCACTGCGGGAAGATTAGCCCTCGAAGTAATGCACGAAATCAGAAATCCCCTGGAAGCTTTGGGAAACCTTCACTACCTGTGTGTACTGGAATCGAAGCATTCCGAAAAGGTACAGTACTTCATGCGTCTGGCCGACGAGCAATTGGGGAATCTCAAACACATTGCCGATCACACCCTGGCATTTGCGAGACATTCCCAGGTCCCCCGTCCCACTGATCTTGTGGGTGTCGCCGAGGCTGCGCTTCGTATTCATTTTGGAGATATTAAGGCGAAAAACGTCCATCTGTTAAAAGACCTTCCAGAAGAACTGTTTGTCGACGCGCACACTGGCGCCATGCTTCAGGTTATCTCCAATCTGATCGTTAATGCCCTTGATGCGTTGCCCTGTGAGGGTACGCTGCATCTTCGACTGCGTAAACTTCATGGGGAAGTGCAGCTGTTGATCGCGGACAATGGCCAGGGCATTCCGAAGGAGAACCGCGGAAGGGTTTTTGAGCCATTTTTCACGACAAAGGGGGAGCGGGGCACAGGTCTTGGATTGGCCCTATCGAAGGATATTGTAGAGCGCCATCGCGGCCACATACGCCTACGCAGCAGCGTTCGCCCCGGAAAGAGTGGAACCACCTTTAAGATCTCTTTGCCAGCGAAAATGTCATAGGCCCCCCAATTGTCCCCATTTGGCAGCCGCTCGAATCCGATAGGCGCCATGACGACAGCGTCTGGAGAACACGCCCGACGCGTGGTCAGATCAGCTACCATGGGCCGAATCGGTCCTAGTTACGCTGCAAGGCAATGCGGCCCATCGCGCTGAGAGGTCTAAAGAGTCCCACAAGGCTGGACAGTGGGTCTCCTTAATTTCTTATATCCCCGAAACTGGGACCGAAAGCCTTTCTGGCCTCCATTCCCAAAGTTCTCTCAATCGATCGAAATCGCCTTTCGAGCCTCTCATAGGTTGACTGATGCACGCCCTTTGGCTTCGGCGGAAACCCATCAATGAGGTAGCAGTGATCTCCCATACGATCAAGCGATCAAGCAGCTTTTGTGCGCGACTTAGCGTCCGATCAAGAGCCGACTCAAGCTGGCTTTCAGTAGACCATAACTTCCCGACACGAATCAGGCGCCGTCATGCACTCTTGCCGAGAACTACATTGCATCCACTCAAACCCCTATCTGCTCCACTCCGCTCAGATCGCGCGACGATTCTGATCCTCGGCAAAGTGATGGGATAGGCAGACTACTAAACGCCGATCAAGCGCATCTGAAATGTTGCACCAAGTGACTTGAGGGATCCGGTTCGATGTTGATTGAAAATGAATATGACATTCAATTTCGTCTTCCATTCCCTGCTACATGGCAGGGGCGAGAAAGAAGTTCTAGATATCCGCAAACGGGAATAGGGTCTTGATCTCGATATAGACCTTAAATTTAAAAAAGAGACCTAAATCTAAGTGTTGCGTCGCCTAACGGACACAACCCGAAAATTAGAGATTACCTCTATCATCGGCGGGCCTGCCCTGCCCAGATAGGCGACGCGATGGATGGACCGGCGGTTATTCTGATTTACGGTAAAGATAGCGGATTGGTGGAGTCTCGAGGCATGGTACTCGAGAAAGTTGGTTATCGGGTCCGCACCGCCATGGAAATCCGCCAGGTAGTACAGATCCTCGAGGAGGAGGTAGTCCACCTCTCCATTCTGTGCCAGTCCCTGTCCTTCGCAGAGCTCCGCGTGGCCTTAGTGGCTGTGCGTGATTTAGGTCAAGAATCAAAGATAATCAGCTTGATTTGGGATAAATGCATTTGCGAGCTTTCGTTGAACGTGGAAGTTGTCAATGTCTTCCTCACACCGGCTATTTTTATCGATAGGGTAGCCCGAATCCTTAATCAGCCAAAGATCGAACCTACTATCCAGTGATCTTCTCACGCCCCGCACGTTGCCGCTGTAGTTTCGCACGCGCCGCCCCCTCTTGACTGCACAGATCCCAGGGGGAACGCCTCGGGTCTGACATCGCTTGCTGTTGCGCCTAGTGCTGCCTTGAACCAATGTGGCAGAGTGCCCGATTGAGCATATTCTTCCAACTCTCGGGGAGTCATCTTGTCGAATAGCTCGCCCATCGTAACCGTCTCCACTCGCTCAATCCATTGGCCAGCCGAGTTGATCTTTGCGTAAGCCTGGACGGCCGCGACAACCGCCGAAGCTGTCACTTCCACGTCGCCAGCCTTTTCGATGATTCGCTCCAGTGCTGCCCGGACGTTGCGCTGGCGCTTCGGGCAGAGCCCAAGCGCGTGAGCGTGACGGTACACGCTGGCCCTGTCACCTAGTCCGAACTCCTCAGCAATTGAAGCCGGACTCCGCCACGCGACAAACGCAAGTTCAACTTCTTCCCTTTGCTGATGTTTGCAGATTGAGCAGTTCCGCTGGTGCCTGCCTCTGCTTATCGCAATGCCCATAAATCCTCCTTCAATATCAGGCCATAGCAAAACCCATCGTGGACCTCAAATCCTCCGGCGGTCAGGAGTCTCTCAAAAGTTCGGACATTGTGTGTCTCCTTTTCGATTGAATCTTGATTAGTACAACAATTCTAGAAACCCGCGTAAAATCCACTTTGATACCCCACTTACGAGTTACGGCATCGAATACCAAAGTAAGAATCTAGAAGGCTGATTTTTCGCGACAAATCGGATTGATGTCAGATTTGTCCCTGAAGAGGGCAGAGCGCCTTTCGCGAGAGAAGGAGAAGATTCCCGCCCTCTCTTTTGGGCCAGCTATAGAAGGGAGGCGCAGATTATGCGCAGAGGGAGATGCGAAGGGGCACTTCGATAATGAGGCAACTCGTCACGCGGCTGTCGGTCCTCTTGGTATTCGTCGCACTGTCCGGATCCTCATCCGCGCAGCAGCCATCTTCGACGGAAGCGTCGGCACAGCCGGCGGCCGCGGGCAAGGCGCGGTCGCCGTGGCTGCTGCTGCCGGTGTTTTCGTCGAGTCCCAAGCTCGGTACGTCCGGCGGTGGAATGGGCGCCTACATGCGCACATTCGATGCGAAGAGCCGCGTGTCGCTCTTCGGTACGTCGTACCAGTACACATCCACACACTCACAGATCGCCAGCGCGTTTGCGCGGACATCGTTCGGCGCCGATCACCATCGCATCATAGCCCTCGGTGTGTTCGGCAACATCAAGAACGACTACGACGACTATCTCGGGACCGGGCTGCCGCTGAAGACGGACGATGATCTGAGGGCGATCGTGGCGCGGTATCTGTTTCGCGTGAAAGGAGACTGGTTCATCGGCCCGCAAGGCACGGCAGCCAACTACCAGGTGTTGGGCGCGACGGACGAAGACGATCTCGTGCTGATCACTTTGGGCGTGCGCGGCTTCAAATCGGCGGCGTTGGGCGCCGTGCTGATGCACGATTCACGCGACAACGAAGATATGCCCGTCGAAAGGCTGGTTCCTGAATATAAACAATCTGGCCTATCGCGAAGCGCTGGGCGGGGAGGCGTCCTTCGATGCGTATCGCGTGGAACAGCGTGCGTTCTGGCAACACGGCGGCCGTCACGTGCTGGCCGTGCGGCAATACAACTGGTTCACCGTCGATGCGCCGGTCGCCGCCGAGGCGACGGTGATCCTTCGCGGTTATAAGTTCGGTCAGTACCTCTCGCCGTACATGTCCTCGCTCGAAGTCGAAGAACGCCTGTCGTTCAGCAAGCGATGGGGCGCCACGGTGTTTGCCGGCATAGCGGGGCTGTACGGCGAGGCGCCGGTCACGCCCGAGCGCAGCATCTATCCGGACGTCGGGGCGGGCGTGCAGTACGTGATCAAGCCCGCTCAGCACATGCTCGTAAATCTCGAGTACGCACAGGGCATCGGAGATAGCCGTGGCGTCTACATGAAGCTTGGCTACGCATGGTGAATCGTGTTGTGAAATGTTTTCCCATGTTCCGAGCTCGATGAGGGCATTGGCGATTAGTCGCTCATTGAGAAGGCTGAAGAGAATCAATTGGCAGCGATCACTTGTTTGGATGGATAAGTCGCTGTTGAGGAGCATTTGGTGCTGAAGCTCGCGAGAGAGATGATCGAGCGCACCCAGAAGACGGAGCGAGCCCTGCTGCGTTCGCTCGAAGCCGACCCGCTGCTTGCAGCGCGAGTCGAGCGGTTGATGACGATCCCTGCCATCGGCCACGTCACGGCGCTGACCTGGGTGCTCGAAGTCGGCGAGATCGAGCGGTTCCACTCCGTCAAGCAGGTCATCAGCTATTGCGGCCTGTACAGCGGAGAGAAGACCTCGGCCGACAGCTCCAGGCGCATGCCCATCTCCAAGCAACGCAATCGACACTTGCAGACGGTGCTATTGGAAGCCGCGCATTTGGCTCCCAGACTCAACCCGGAGCTGGCCGTTCTCTACGAGCGCGAAGCCGCGCAGAGCAATCGCAACCAGGCTGCGATCGCCGTCGCCCGCAAGCTGGCAGCGTACCTGCTGGCCATCGATCGGGGAGAACGTGACTTCGTGACTCACCCGGTTCACAGCCGCGTCGCGGCATAACTGCGGCTGCCATATTCAGGGCTTTTCAAGCGCACTCTGCCAGGTCTCACAACTTTTCGGCTGAGCGACGGAGCATCCGCTCCCAAGGCTCCAACTCACTTGTTTCGAGACTGGCAGAGAACCTCAACTCAAACATCTGTGACGGCTATGGCCCGAGACAGCTAATGGATGTCTGGTTCTGCGTTCCATCGCAGGAATCAAAAACAAAAGCGCTATGAAAGGAACTGCAAAAACATACATCACCCCGCGCCCTCCGAGCGCGGCACGAAGATCCTCGCTTTTCCCTTGACTTTACTTATCATGGATGGCCGGAAAGCCGGTTTTTCGACCACTTGCCGAGAACACTGATCGACTCGAAATGGCTCAATGAGCGCGTTGCCCTGAGGTCAACAGTTGAGATTCGATCCGAATAGACCATGATGAGAGCGGGGGCTGGCCACGGGGACGACGCGGGTTGCATGTAGGGGTGGGTAATGACTTTTAGCGATTGACACGTCGGTTGAAGCCAGCCCTATAATCAGCGATGCAGCTGGCGCCGCTGTGCTTCACAGGGCCATAGGGCCTCTACGTATGGCACGCCATCTCTCCGAGATTTAAGTTATCGGGGAGAACTCCCTGGCCATTCTCTCGCGGCGGCAAGGTCGATTACGAGCGCCCTACACAGGTGGGCCGCGCCAACAGATAATAGCCGGAAAACGCCACTATGGAGAGACCGCGTTGCCAACTCGAGCTAAGGACGAACGTCGAACGAACTCCCGACAGCAATCGAACGCTTTCGAATGCCATCCGAGTTTGTTCGATGAACATTCGAACTTCGGCAACAGGCTTCATATCCTAAGCCGACAGGCTTAGGGATGGTGTCTCTTCTTCACGCGCATTTGCTTCTGGCCCCTTTTCGGTATTAGGCAACACGGAGCGAAGCGCAGATTTCGAAGAACCAGGCTGGCATGGGGGAATCCAGATCCCAATAGATGCTCATCGGGCGGCTCCCTGTATGTGATACGTACTGAAGAGGCCCAAGGAAGACAAATGCATCGGTCTTCCTCGGGGCCCGCGACGAATAACAGGAACTTGGTCCCCAGTCATCTATTTGGCAAATGTATCAGCTGACCCGTTGGAGAGCTATCGCTGGTGGTGCTCTGCGACTGCCAGTGAAACCTCGTCGGACTTAGGGCGAAGTCTTCGTACCGCGTCGAAGGAGAAAAGACCTTGTCAGATTTGTCGAGCGTTACGAAGAACAACTCCGTTTTCAAGGAATCAATCCAGTAGCGGCCAGCCTGTGCTGGAAAACTCCCCACAACGTTCGCTATACCTAAACCAACGAGAATTTCATCGCGGGTGTATTGCCGATGAAGAAAGAGCGGGCATTCACCGATGAGAGGCGTCTCGGCGGCATGCAGTTTTCACGCCGTCCAACAGTGTATCGCAGAGTTCTTTCGTTTCTCCTCTGATCGAAGCACTCTGTTGTATCTGGAATAGTCCTGACTCCCAACCCACGTTGGGCTGACGCGCTTCGCCCTGTAACAGCCTAAAGGTAAGCATCTGTATCATTCTCTTATCCATGGGCGAAAGCGATGCTAAGTCATTCTGTCCTGCGCTAAGTTGGTCTCGATAGAATCGCAGCCGGCGGATTGAATCAATGTGCAGCAGAAAACGCAAGCGTCCGGCCAGTTGGCGATCGCTTTCAGAAGGCGACTCTTGAAGAAGCCGCGCCTCGTTGAGAAGCGAATACCACCCTCCAGTCGTGGATTTATAAATATCAGTCAGCTCATACCGCGTTTCTGCCAGATACTCGATCAGTGTTGGTCGTCGTGCGAGTTGGCCGGCTAGGGCTCTCAACTCCGCTACCATCCGCACCCTGCTCGATTGGAGACGTGCCTCGAGATTCTTGAGGATGGATTTTCGTGACTCCTTATCCAGTCGAAAGTAACAGTTGCCCGGAAGCCGCGTAATGCCTGTCTCAATCTGCCGAATCACCTGCTGTCGCGTTCCACCGAACAGGGCCAAGAATCGTTGATCAAAGCGGAACTCCCGCCGCTGGTTTCCGATGAAGTCGAGCACCAGGCAAGTGGTCTTTCCCGTATCTAGTCGAAGGCCGCGTCCAAGCTGCTGAAGAAAGACAGTGGAGCTCTCTGTCGGTCTAAGAAACAAGACGCAATCCACTTCGGGGATGTCCACGCCTTCATTGAAAAGGTCTACTGTGAATAGAACATTCACTTCTCGGTTCCGTAGCCTCGAGGCGGCTTGTGTTCTGACGTCACTGGGTGATTCACTTGTGATCGCCAGCGCCGGTATTCCGGCCCGGCAAAATGATTCGGCCATGAATTCTGCGTGAGCGATGCTTACACAGAACCCCAGCGCACGAGCCGTACTCCAGTCGCCATAGAACTCGCAAAACTCACTGATAATCAAATTAGCGCGACGCGTGTTCCCTAAGTAGCTACGTTCGAGATCACCGATGGCATAAGCGCCGCGACTCCATGAGAGTTCGGATAAGTCAGTGCCATCGTGGATTCCATAGTAATCGAAAGGCACGAGATACTGCCGTTCAATGGCATGCAGAGACGCATCTCGTCGGCGATTGGATCGTCGAACCACGGGAGGATGCTCGCGCCGTCCATGCGCTCTGGAGTGGCCGTCAAGCCCAAAAGAATGCGCGTCCGAATGGTAGATACGATGTCTCGGTAACTGTCCGCGGGGACGTGATGGGCCTCGTCGAGCACGACATATTGCCAGTGGTCTGATCCTTGGGATTCAAGAAGACCCCGGCTGCGAAAGCTCTGAATGGTGGCGAAGAGATGGTTCGAGCCTGCGGGCTCTTCTCCGCCACATAACAACTCGCCGAAGGACTCGTCGCGCAGAACATGGCGGAATCGATCGCGTGCCTGACGCAGGAGCTCCTCGCGATGGGCAAGAAGAGAAGCCGTGGTCGCTGCCGGTGAAAGGTTGGCGGTTGTAGTCGAACGCCGCGACCAGCGTCTTGCCGGTGCCGGTTGGGGCGACGACCAGATTTCGGAAGTGTCTTCTGTCGACTCGCTCCGATTCAAGTTGGTCGAGCGTAGCTTGCTGGTACGGATGCGGCTTCAGATCGAAGAACACCGGCGGGCTGGAATCTCGGCGACCTGGACCCTGACGAGCATATTCAAGAGACTGTTTCACACGACGGCAAAAGGATTCGTCGTCGGGCCGGAATTTCTCGAATTCCTCATCGCACCAAAGGGAATCGAAGGCGCCCCGGAAACGCTCGACAACATGGGGAGCTTCGACTTCGCTGAGCTTTACGGTCCACTCGATTCCGTCTTCAAGAGCGGGTCCCGATAAGTTAGCCGATCCAACATAGATGCTGCTGAAGCCATTGTCCCGCTGAAAGAGCCAAGCCTTGGCATGCAGGCGACGGCGACGACCGTCGAGGGAAATACGCAGCTCGACGTTGGGCAGACGCGAAAGCTCTTCAACCGCGCGGAAGTCTGTGGCTCCGATATAGGTAGTGGTGAGCAGCCGGATCGGAACGTCACGATCGGCGAGCGAATGAAAGGCGTTCTTGAGACGCTGCCAGCCGCGCCATTGCACGAAGCTAACAACCATCAACACTCGGTCGGCGGTCGCCATCTCGCGTTCAAGTTCAAAGCCGAGACGGGGCTCGTCGAGCGCGTTCATCAACAGGCTTATAGCGCTGAGAGGAGTGGACGGGGGCACGGGAGCGATGGCGCCGCGATAGATGGCGCGCAGAACCTGGCCAGCTAGATCGACGGGATTGGACTCGCGAGAAGCTTCTCGCGTGCGCGCGAACTCTGTAAAAGAGCATTCGATAGCTCAATCTGCTGCTGTTTGCGATCTTTGGCACGGTATAGCGTGAAGGGCGTCCTTAATCTGACGGATGAGGTGACGAGCGAGATAGTCAGGATAGTCGTTCTCTTCAAGCTCTTCGACCGACGATTTAAGACCTGGGTGCTCTGCAGGTCAAGGAACTCACGAACATGGCGAGTGACCAGTGTTGAACTCCAGTTCGATGCCCTGCTTCTCAATGAACGCGATGAGGCGCTCGCGGTTCTCTCCGACGTCGCCCTTGACGCTGGCGTGTTCAGGAAGTTCCGCGCCTTCTGTCTGGCTGACATCGAAAACATACGCCGCGCGGAAGCCAACCAATACCGGAGCATTCTGTCTGGTGATGTCCTTTTCGGCTTCATCATTGGCCTTCCGCTTAACTCCAACGATGGGAGCGAGGATGCGAATGCCGCTCTCGCCCTTCTTGACGGGGCGGCCAGTTGGTTCCACGCGTAGAGGCCAGCGACCCGCGTGGCTTCGGCTTCTGCCGTGCGATTTCGAGGATGTTGCCGAAACAGTAGCGGTGAAAGCGGCTCATGGCGTTGAGGTAGGCGGTGAGTGCGTCACTGTGGCCGCTCTCAAGTTGCTCGATGAGGGATCTGGACGTTGGCGGCGATTACTTCTTTCGCCGTCTGGCGTTGCGGTTGCTGTTGGTTCTTTTCTTTGAATTGCATGTTTGTTCTCTCCTGGCTGCCCGGTCGGGCGTTTTTGTTTCTCACCAAGAGCGCAGCGAGACAAAAACGACTGAACGGCTGACAGGAACGAACGACGACCGGGACCGGCGTAGTCCCGAGTGGCAGGCGCGACAAGTGACAAACGCGCACTTTGTTTGGCGCGCAGTCGGCGCTCGGCCGAAGGGACGGCCGAAGCGGCCGAGCGAAGGGCACGACGGGACTCGGCGGAAGTGGATAAAAAGGCGCGCGAAGCGCTTCGTTCGCCAAGGCCTGCACAGCCAGTGTTTTATTCGGGCCGGCGCTAGGAAGCGAACACAGTCACCTGTAGCAACGGAAGGAACGCCACTTATCCTTTTGTTGGCTAATTCGTAACGAAAGGCTGGCATCCTCACTTAAGCGCCAAGTCAAGTCTCGATTGCGCCACTACACACTACAAAATGAAGGTACCGAGCTAATTAGATGACGTCGACGGTGGGCGTGCCGGTTCAGGCATCCCCCTCAAGCTATTCTGGCGGAGATCCAATCTGCCAGGTCGGAGCTGCGGAAGCGCCAAAGCTTCCCAACCTGTACCGCTCGGAGTTCGCCTCGACGCGCCATCCGCTGCAGGGTCTTCGGATGGATCTTTAACCACGCTGAGGCTTCGAGGGTATCGAGCAGAGGCTCAAGTTGCGATGAGCCAGGGGTTACGCCTCTAGGACGTTGTTCGGGCATCTTCATATCAATCCTTCCGATCGACTGCCTGTTGATCTCTCCGTTCCCGATCATTACCGTTCCAGACTGAAGGCAAAGTCTCCGTGAGTCCAATACTTTGTAACTATGCCTCCATAGTTTCCATCTATGGCTAGCAGCCTCATTTTCTACCCAATGTATTGAGAGGAAAAGACGTCGCCCGTCTCGTCGCCGTCGGGGCTTCGATCAGCGATTTCAGCCTGTAAATACAGGAAATTGCCATTTCAATCTCCAATTCCGCGGTCTGCCATAGCTCAAAGCTATGGCAGAAAATCGGCACTTGCCTTGAGAATTCGAACAGCCTTAGGGTCGCTCTATGTTGACGATTCGAGCGATGACGGGCGGCACCGGATACGCACAACGCCACCTGGAGCATAGCGACTATTACGACCAGCACCGCAGAGTCGAAGGGGAATGGCATGGGCACGGCGCCGAGTTGCTTGCCCTCAATGGCAAGGTGTCGCATGAGCAGTTTGAGGCCGTTCGCGAAGGCCATCATCCACAAACGGGTGAATTCTTGCGCCCTCGCCACAGCGCCGACCGCCTCAGTTCGAGTGGTGAAGTGGAAAGTAAGGCCCGGTCACTTTACGACCTCACATTTTCCGCTCCCAAGTCAGTTTCGGTACAAGCTTTCGTCGGCGCCGACGAGCGGTTGCTAAACGTGCATCGCTGCGCAGTCACTGAAGCATTGCAGGAAGCGGAACGCCTCGCCGGTGCACGGGTTCGTTTGGATGGAGCCAACCAGGATAGGGCGACAGGAAACCTCGTGGTGGCAGCGTACACGCACGACAGCAGCCGGCAACTCGACCCGCAACTCCACACGCATGCCGTCGTCGCCAATCTAACGTACGACGGTATGGAGGGACGGTGGAAGGCTCTACAGGCTTCTGGTCTCTATAAACACCGAGCGTATTTGACCGAGGTCTATCGCAACGCGCTGGCCCGGGAAATACATGCCCTCGGATACGAAACGGAGAGCAAGCGCAATTCTAGGGGCGTCGATAATGGGTTCGAGATAAGAGGTATCTCGCCGGATTTGCTGCAGAGATACTCGCAACGCAGTGCACAACGGGACGAATCCGTTCGACAGTTTGCAGCCGAGCATGGGCGGCTGCCGACAGACAATGAAGTAGCGGTCTTGGTGCGTGACACCCGCCCCGACAAACTGCAAGAGATCAGCACCGCGGACGTACACCGCCTTCAAATCGAGCGGATCTCTTCCCACGAGCATGCCGCACTCCTCAAGCTTCGAAGGTATTCGCAAGAACATACCAAAGCTATCGGCCCGGAGCAAACGCCTGTGGAGGCGGCACTGCAACATGCGAAGGAGCACATCTTCGAGCGTAAGACGGTTGCAAAGGACCATGAGCTGCTCTCTGAGGCATTGCGTTTCGGACGCGGGGCAATCAATCTTGCCGAGCTAAGTGGCACCTATGACTTTGAAGTAGGCCAGGGCAAACTGTTGCAACTCGGCGGGAATGTCACCACACATGCGAGTCTTGAGCGAGAGCGATACATGGTGGCCATCGTCGATATCGGTACAAACCGTTATGGCGCGCTCGGCGCCAACTGTCACTTCGAACCGCGGCCAAGTCTTCGGCCAGAGCAACGCCATGCTGTAGACACGATCCTCGAATCTCGTGACTTCGTTATCAATCTGCGAGGAGCAGCCGGAACTGGGAAGACTGCAACACTTCAGGAGCTAAACCGTGGATTGCGGGAGGCAGGACATGATGTTTTGGCAGTCGCTCCCACGCGAAGTGCAGTTGAGGAACTGCAAAAGGTGGGATTTAAGGATTCGATAACGATCTCCCGATTGCTTGAGGACCAGACAGCCCAGCAAAGCCTCCGAGGAAATGTGCTGATTGTGGATGAGGCTGGAATGGTGTCGGGTCGTCAGATGGAAAGCATCCTTGCCGTTGCACACCGCGAAGGCGCACGCATCGTGTTGTCCGGCGACAGTCGCCAGATACAAAGTGTGGAAGCATCTGACGCTTTGCGAATTCTGGAGCGCGAATCCCGGATGACCAGCGTGTCGTTGAACGGAATCCAGCGACAGTCCAACCCCGAGTACCGCGAAGCGATAGAGGCTTTCAGGCGGTCGCCCGGAGAGGGGTTCGAAAAGTTGAACGACATGGGCGCTATTCGCGAAGTGCCTTATCTGGAGCGACCGCATGCTGTAGCCAGCGCCTATCGCGAGATGACGGCCGAGCCAAATCAGCAAGTCCTAATCGTCGCACCGACGCATGATGAGGTCGAACGACTAACGTATGCAATCCGCGAAGACTTGAAACAAAGATCCATGCTGGGCGATGGAGCAATGTTTCAGCAGCACACGCCTCTGCAATGGACGGAGGCGCAGAAGAAGGACTTCGCGAATTTTCAACCTGGTCAGGTTCTTGTCTTCCACCGCTCATCTCATGGCATCGAAAAGCACGAGGCCCTGACGGTTTTTGGCAAATCTGATTCGAGTCTTACGGTCAGGAACGAACGTGGCGAATTCAAAGAAGTGCAACTTACACAGGCTCGGTCATTCTCTGTACATGAGCAGCGTCAAATTGAAGTGTCTACCGGCGACAAACTGTTGCTGATGGGTAATCGTCGGGATCCAGGCTTTCGCGCCACGAATGGAGAACTCGTGACGGTCAGAAGCGCCACCGCGGACGGAATTGAACTTGAAGATGGTCGACGTATTCCTGCTAATTACCGGGAATTTTCGCATGGCTATGCCGTTACCGCGCACCGCAGCCAAGGAAAGACAGTCGATCGAGTCATCATTTCAGGAGACACGATGAAGCAGGAGCTGTTCTATGTCTCTGCATCGCGTGGTCGCGAAGGCATCTCGATCATCACCTCCGACATCGACCGCCTACGTGAGTCCCTCGGCATTTCCATGGCTCGTCCATCTGCGATTGAACTCGCACAGAGCCTGTCGCAAAGGCCGATTTCTGCCGAGAGGTCTATCGAACACATCCCAGCTCAGACCATCGACCATGCCGCGTCGAAGAATGAGTCTCACCAGGGACTTGGTGTCGTCCTTGGACTTTGATCGATAATCTTAGAACCGACTCTGAAAACTGCGTGACCATCGATCCCTGGGCGGTTCGCTTTGATATCGTCGAAAAGTCGCGCGCGCCACGGCTTTCCAAAACTTCCCTGCATTACTCGCGGCGACCTAAGAGGTATCAGGCTTTCCTTCTTTTGCTCGTGCCCGCATGAAAACACGCCTTCCTGACGCTCTGGACATACTTCTCCTTTCGCAGCAAAGTGTGTTCAGGAGGCGTACGAGCCATGTCCGATCCCAAGTTTTCCTTCGAGCCGCTGTTGGATAGTGATCAAGCCGCCGCTATCCTGCGCATCCATCCAAAGACTCTCCAACGGCTGGCGCGAAACGGTCGAGTGACCGGCTACCGCGTCGGTAATCTGTGGAGGTTCCATGCCTCCGACCTTCAGGCCAGCATGATTGGCTCAGCCACGGCGCTCGACTCGAACACGGAGCGGCGGTACTCTTTAAGCACCACTCGTGCCCGCAACTGACAGGAGGAAAACCTTGTTTGTTCGGACACGATTTCAATATGGCAGTTTACGGCTGCGGAAGCGGGAGCGAGGCACTGACGTGTGGGAGTTTCGCTACTACGAGACCAACTCAAACGGCGATCGGGTAAGGCAGAGCATGATCCTTGGCGATCGTGATCTGTACCCAAACGAAGCCGATGCACGTCGTGCGACGCAACGCCAACTGATACAGCTCAACGACGATTCACCTCGCTCGGAAGTGGACGCTCCGACGTTCGGGGCTCTTCTCGACCGCTATATCGAGCACGAGCTACCAGTGCGATATTCCACCCGAAAATCGCACCTCTCGAATATTCGGAAACACATCCGTCCGCGGTGGAGTGAGTACCCCGTTAACAAGATGAAGCCAATGGCAATGGAGCAATGGCTGCGCGATTTGCCGCTTGCTCCGAAGTCGAAGACTCATATTCGGGGACTCATGCACGTAGTCCTGAAGTGCGCAGAACGCTGGGGCGTGATCGATATTGGAAAGAATCCCGTCGCCTTGGTGCGCGTTAAGGACGCAAGCAAGCGTTTGAAGCGGCCCAAGATCCTCGAAGTCGATCAGTTCTTTGAGATGGCCAAGCATCTCGTAGAGCCATATCGCACGATGGTCATCTTCGCGCAATGCACCGGTCTTCGCATCAGCGAGATCCTTGGATTGCAGTGGGGCGACTTTGATTTCGAGAATGGTACCGCGCTGGTGCAACGGAGTTTCGTAGGTGGCCGGGTTGACGCGGTGAAGACGGAGTACTCGCAGGATCACTTTCCGCTTGATCCGCTTTTAATCGAACTCCTGCTCAAGTGGCGGGCATTCAGTTCGTTTCCCCAAGAAGAGGATTGGGTATTCGCCAATCCAAGAACCGGGAAGCCCTACCACCAGACCAGCCTGCAGAAGCGTCAACTCTTGCGAGCTGCAAAGCTGGCCAAGCTTGGAGACGGTATTGGGTGGCATACGTTTCGTCACACATACCGGACCTTGCTTGACGAGACAGGTGCGCCAATGAAAGTGCAACAGGAACTGATGCGTCACGCTTCGATCCAAACGACGATGAATGTCTATGGACGTGCGATGACAGACTCAAAACGAAAAGCCAACAGCAGAGTTGTCGAGCTGATCCTTGGCAAGTAACTTACACGCGCGGAAAGGGGACTGATCGCGTCGTAATCACGCTCAAGAGTGGGCTGTTTCCGAATGGGGGATAATGGGGACTTATTCCAGGTAGCCAATGAACCGTAAGTTGTTGATTTTATTGGTTGCGGGGGCTGGATTTGAACCAGCGACCTTTGGGTTATGAGCCCAACGAGCTACCGGACTGCTCCACCCCGCATATCCATAGTAGCAACCGCTTTGGGGTGGGTCAAACCAGCCGTGTGCATAACTCGAACATAAATACCAACATGCGAACTATATGCCTCTAATTAGCGCATTTCTAAGTCGATACTTACAAATTTGTGCTCTGAAATTCAAACAATCAGGAGGAAAACTTTGATGCGCAGATTCCGGCGACAGGCTATTCCTACACCAAATTTGCGGCGCATCTTGCGCCTGCTTACATACTGAATCGCGCCCGGCTATGCACTAGCGGCATGCGCTGCGCAGAATATCGAGAATTTCCGTAGGCTCGGGACGCACGCGGAAGTCCGCATGTGCCTCGGCAAAAACGATCGTGCCTTCTCGGTCGACCACATAAGTCGCGGGAAGGGGCAGACGCCAGCTCTCGTCGCCATTCACAAATGGCACGTTGACCAGGATGCTGCGGTAATAGTGCTGGTGATACTCCGGAACGCGGTAGACCAGCCCAAACTTCTCCGCGACCTCGCACCCTGCATCCGACAGCAGCGGGAACGGCAGCGAATGCTGGCCGGCCATGAAATCGTTCTGCCGCACCGTTTGCGGAGAGATGGCCACCAGTAGCGCACCCAGTTCGCGCAGCTGCGGATATAGCCCTCGCCACGCCTCCAGTTCCGTCACGCAATAGGGACACCAACGGCCGCGAAAGAAATCAATCACCAGCGGACCAAGCGCCAGCAGATCAGTACTGCGCACCATAGGTCCGGTCGAATCCGGCAGCGCGAATTCGGGAGCTTTCGTCCCTACTGGCAGAATCCTGTTCTCAAGCCCGGACTGAAATAAATCGATCACGGCCCGTTCGCTAACCTCGAGTCGCTCAGGCTGAACCAGCAGGCGCGTGTTCGCCGTGATCTCGTCGAGCTGATCCTGCAGGTTCAAAACGTTTTCCATGACCATGGTCTGACTCCTCACGATCGAACTATCTGCCCATGCCCTTCATACCACCCATGGTGCCCATCAGCCTCCGTTGCAACGCACCACCCTTGCCCGCCGATTTGAACATCTTTCTCATCTGGGCATATTGGCGCAACAGCTGATTCACTTCCTGAACGGTAGTACCGGAGCCACGCGCAATGCGCTTTCGGCGGTTTCCCGAGATGATCTCGTGGTTGTTCCGTTCCTTTTGCGTCATCGAATTGATGATGGCTTCAACACGCACAAACTGCTTCTCGTCCACCTGGTCGGCCATCTGCTGAATGCCTTGAAAAGGCCCAACCGAGGGCAGCATCTTCATGATGCTCTGCAGCGATCCGAGCTTGCGGATCTGGCGCAGCTGATCGCGAAAGTCCTCCAGAGAAAATCCGTCACCGGAGAGCGCCTTCTTCGCAAAGTCCTCCGACTTCTTCTTGTCGAGTGTCTCCTCCGCCCGTTCGATGAGCGTCATGATGTCGCCCATGCCGAGGATTCTCCCGACGATTCGGTCAGGATGGAATGCCTCGAACGCTGACGGCTTTTCGCCCGTGCCGATGAACTTGATCGGCTGCCCGGTCACATGACGGATTGAGAGCGCCGCACCACCACGTGCATCTCCATCCATCTTTGTCAGCACGACGCCGGTTAGCGCGAGTCGTTTGTGGAACTCTTCCGCCGACTTCACAGCGTCCTGCCCGGTCATCGCATCGGCAACGAAGAGAATCTCCTGAGGATTCAGCAGGCTCTTCAGCTTCTGCATTTCGTCCATCAGCTCTTCATCTACATGCAGACGACCCGCCGTATCCACAATCAGTGTGTCGCAGCCCGAATTGACCGCCTCGCGACGCGCTTCTTTTGCCAGACGCTCAACCAGCGCGGTGCCGGGAGCCTCGCCCTTGAGATCGCCCTCATACAGGCCTGCCTTGATTGAGGCGGCAACTACCCGCAACTGTTCGCGAGCGGCAGGGCGGTATACGTCCACCGACACCAGCATCGGGCGGTGGCCGCCCTTCTGCAGCCACGCTGCCAGTTTTCCTGACGTGGTCGTCTTGCCGGAACCCTGCAGCCCAGCCATCAGGATCACCGTCGGCGGACGTGACGCGAATTGGAAACGCGCCGTATCCTTACCGAGCAGAGCCATCAGTTCGTCGCGCACAATCTTGATGACCTGCTCGCCGGGCGAGAGCGCAGTCATCACGTCCTGGCCAATGGCCTTGACGCGAATATGCTCGACCAGGTCTTTGACAACGTTCAGGTTGACGTCGGCTTCTAGCAACGCGACGCGGATTTCGCGCAGGGCCTCGCCAATGTTCTCCTCGGTGATGGTGCCCTGTCCGCGAAGAGTCTTAAACGCCCGCTGCAGTTTTTCTGAGAGATTCTCAAACATAGGAGTCAGCTCTTAGTTTACCAGTGCCGGCGCAGGAATGCGCCACGGCCGGAAGGCTTCCCCACTACTAACTGGTGCGTTCCCTGCCCAAGAAAGGGATCAGGCGGGCATGGCGGCTTGCTAATCCTTACCAGCGGTCGTGAACCAGGGGCCGGATGCGGCGCTCGTATATTTTTTGCAGCGCAGACATCGTATCCGGCGTTAGTGGCGGCAGGTCGGAAGCGCGGCAATTCTCAAACACCTGTTCGGCACGCTTGCCCCCGGGAATAGCGCAGGTTACGGCGTCAAACATCAGGATCCAGCGCAGGGCGAAGGCAGCCATGCTCACGTCTGGAAGCAGCAAGTCGCGCACCTCCTCCACTGCATCGAGCGCACGGTCGTAATCGACTCCGGAGAAGGTCTCACCGACGTTGAAGGCTTCGCCGTGGCGATTGAAATTGCGATGGTCGTCCGCAGCAAACTGCGAATTGCGACGCATTTTCCCGGCTAGCAGGCCGCTTGCAAGTGGCACACGGGCCAGCACTCCCACCTGCCGCTTCTTCGCTTGCTCAAAGAAGAGTCCCGCAGGGCGCTGCCGAAAGCAATTGAAGATGATCTGTACGCTCTGGACGTTGGCGTATTCCATCGCCTTCAGACCTTCTTCAATCCGCTCAACGCTTACGCCGTAGTAGCGAATCTTTCCTGCCCCCACCAGTCCATCGAGCGCGTCGAAGACCTCGGGCATGTAGTAAACATCGGTAGGCGGGCAGTGCAACTGGACCAGGTCAAGGCAATCGGTTCCGAGATTTGTGAGACTCCGCTCAATAAATGGAGTGAGCGTCAGGTAGCCTTCCGGGGTATGCGGATTCAGACGCCGTCCGGCCTTGGTGGCTATGATTACTTCTTCTTTGCGCTCCCGCTTGATCTGCCCGCAAAGCCGCTCACTGCGCCCATCTCCGTAGACATCGGCAGTGTCAAGAAAGTTCACGCCTGAGTCGATGGCCTGGCGCAGGGCGGCTAGCGATTCTTCGTCGCTGACCGTGCCCCACGAGCCACCGATCGCCCATGCTCCAAAGCTGATTTCAGAGACTTTCCAACCAGTGCGGCCCAGATTTCGATAGTTCATGGTGCGATTTCTCCGCGAAATTGAGCGTTAAATCGTGCAAAAGACGCACATTTTGACACGATAAATAGGGCCTATGTTACTCAACCATTTCCAGCTCAATTTGCTTGGTTTCGGAGTCGATTCTGGCGATTCTGAAGCTCCGAATCTGCCCACTGCGAGCCGTTTCGGGCTTCGAAGTACCACTTTCAGCGCTCCCGCCCTTCCACTTTGCCTTCAGCATGGAGCTCAGCGAGCTTAGGTCAGGCTTGGACTCGATTTTCGGTTCCTCCGGCGCTGCAGTTGTCTCCGGGATGCGGCACGTGCAGTGAATACCATCCCCCAGCTCGACGCGAGCGTTTCCGCTCGAGACTTCGACCATGCGCCCCGTTACCAGGTCGCCTGCCTTGTGTTCTGCGATAAATTCATCCAAACCAGTGGGAACCAGCTGCTTGATGCTGAGGCGAAGCTGGCGTTTTTCCTTGTCGATCTCCAGCACCAGGGCCTTCACCATTTGCCCCATCCTGAGTGCATCGGAGGGATGATTGAGGCGTTTTTCGGCAGTAATCTCGCTAATGTGGACGAGTCCTTCGACGCCCTCAGTAAGCTGAACGAACGCCCCAAACTTCATCATGCTGGTGACGGGGCCCTCGATCTCGGTGCCAACGGGAAACTTTTGAGCGACATCAGCCCAGGGATCACCGAGCGTCTGCTTCAGGCCAAGAGAAATGCGGCGCTCTTTAAGGTCGATGCCCAGAATGACCGCTTCGACCGTGTCGCCCTGCTTGACTACGTCGGCGGCGCTTCTAACTTTTTTGCCCCAGGACATTTCTGAGACGTGGATCAGACCTTCGATACCGGGCTCTAGTTCTACGAAAGCTCCGAAGTCGGCGACGCGAGTAACGGTTCCGCGCACACGGTCTCCGTTTTTGTAGCGATCGGACAGAGAATCCCAGGGCTGGGGTTGAAGCTGCTTGAGACCAAGCGAAATGCGGCGCTTCTCAATGTCTATCTTGAGGATGCGGGCCTCCACCTCCTGGCCCACGGTGAGCAGGTCAGAAGGCTTGCTGACGCGACCCCAGGAAATATCGCTGACATGCAGCAGGCCGTCCACGCCTCCCAGATCAACAAAGGCGCCGTAGTCCGCCAGGCTGCGCACCGTGCCATGCACCGTGTCGCCCTCCTTCATCTCTGCGTATCGATTTTCCTTTGTCGCGCGCTCTTCCTCTTCCGTCACCACGCGGCGATCGACAACAACGTCTTCTTCGGTAACATCGAGCTTGATGATGCGGCAGCGAATTTCCTGCCCCACCAGCTTCTCCATTTCAGCCGCCTCGCGCACGCCGCCACGCGATGCCGGCATAAAGGCGCGCACGCCAACATCGACGTTGAAGCCGCCCTTCACTACAGCTGTCACCGTTCCCATAATTGCCGTCTTGTCGGCAAACGCTCGCTCCAACGCGGTCCAATCCTTGGGCAGCGCGGTCTTGAAACGAGAGAGTTCGTAGAAGCCGTCCGAATCGCGTCCCTTGACTGACACCTGCAGCGTGTCGCCCGGCTTCACTTCCTCACCCGCGGCTTGGAAGGGAGCAAGCGGCAGAGTGCCCTCGCTCTTGTATCCAATATCGAGAAAGACAGATTCAGCGGAGACCGCGATTACCGTGGCCGTTATCTGCTTTGCGCCTACTTCTGCTTTTCGCGAATTGCTCTGTTCAAACTGGGAGAGGAGTTCGCCGAAAGATTCATCGGCTTCGGGAGTGGGCTGGGATTCTGGTGCGTTTGGATTTGACATGAGAGTTTCCCATTCATTTTTGCATAATCCCGGTGGAGTTACACCTTGCAGCACAATTGCGTGACGGAGTGGGCGACCGTGGCTACAATCAAGGCAATCCAGGGGGCGTATGAAAAACATACTGATTGCATTGCTGTTCACTGTGTTTACCGTGCCGTTGTTCGCCCAGGGCGCCCCTCCGCAGGGATCGGCGAACCAGCCCTATGCGGTGGAGTACTACTACAAGACGCAGTGGGGGCATCAGCAGGAGTTCCTGGATCTCTTCAAGAAGAACCACTATCCCCTGCTGCTGAAGGGCGTGGACAGCGGACGAATGCTCTCCGTGAAGATTGAGACCCCCGCCAACCACATGCCCGAGGAAGCGCGCTGGGATTATCGTGTGACGATTCTCTACAAGAACTCCACGCTTGCAACTACATCCGACCCCGGGGAAGAAGCCCTGATCAAAACGCTGTGGCCCGATCAGGAAACTTATTAACGCGAGGAGCAAAGGCGTTTCGAGATTCTGCTCGCGCATTGGGATCTTCCCGTCTCAGATATCACGCCGGGAAAGAAGTAGTCCGCCGGCCGCGCCTGTTGCGCTGCGATTGATGCACGATAAAGAGCGCAATCACTAAGAGCGGCAGCAGCACAAATGCGAGCACGAGCGCGCGACGGGAGTGATCCGTCTCGACGTCGAAGGCAATCGTGCTCTCCGCCTGGTCTGAGCCGCGACTCACCCGAACCATGGCCGCCCACTTCCCTTTGCTGCCAAGATTCACGGTCGCGGCCTGCAACATCCTGTTGCCTGCGTGGGCGCTGCCAAGTGCTACGAACTGCACCTCGCCCGATGGAGCCGTCAGTTGTAAGTCGACGGCCGCATCCAGAAGAACTTGCTGCGTTGCACGATCCTGCACCATCACACTGAAGTCAGCATCGCCGGTGGTGAGTGGCTCCGGCATGGTGAAAAGGGTGATGATGAAGTTGCCACTCGCCTGCTGCATGCGGACATGGCCCCCGTCTCCGCTTGCCGTGGTGGCAGCGCAGAGCAGGACGCAAATACATACGAGGACTCTCATGCGTGCATCACCATGTTTCGCATTTGCATGGGCTGAAGCAGTACCCACACCCCGGCCGCGTACAGCGCGACAACGATTACCGTCCAGGGCAGAAATACCCGCAGCGTACCAGAACCCGTCCCGACCATTTGGCGAGCGATGCGCCACCCAACGTAAAGTGAAAGCAGCAGGCCCGCGTCGAGGACGAACAACTGCAAAGCGAGCATCGCATTGGCAGATAGAAAACTGCCGGTCGCAGACCACTGGGGAGCGGCGAGCGAGTGGAGGCCGAAGTCCGCGGCAGCCTGCAGTAATGCGGGCTTCAGCGTGCTCCAGCCGCTGAGCAAATGAAAGAGCAGATGCGCCGCCCACATGCCGAGGCCGACCGGAAGCAACGCAAGCGAGAACCGGCAGAACAATGGACGCAAAGAAAGGTTGGCTCGCGAGGACGCGCGCGCCACACGGGCCGCGGCAGTGGTGGCGACGAGCAGAATGCCGGGCAATAGGAACGCCACCAGGAAGCCTGCACCAAGAGATGCGTTGCGAGACATTGAGATTGCAATGCGGTCGATGCGCGCCGAGACAGGCTCGACCATCACCGCAGCACTGGCGAATGCGGCACAGACGATGATCAACGCAACCGCAGCGATGTCAATGCGGGCCGAGAGGCGGCCAATCGAAGACCGGGTGGGATCGATGAGCAGGTCGCGGGCTGGTACACCCGCTGCGATCACGATGTTGTCATGCGGGCACGCCTTGACGCAGTCCATGCAGAGCGTGCAATCCATATTGCCGATCTTCTGCGGGATGAAGAGTTGTAGTTCGCAACCTCGCTGATGTTGATTGCCGGCAATGCAGTCGTGGGTCTTGCAGCCAGAGCACACCGCCGAACTTGCGGACCGCAATTCCAGAGGGGAGATTAGTGAGCTTACAAAGTTAAATTGACCGATGGGGCAGACGTACTTGCAGAAGCTGGCGCCCTTGAAAAAGGTATCTGTCACAAACGCTGTTACGAAATAGGCGATAAGTATCCAGGCCGTGCGGGCGGGCTTATCCCAGAACGCGAATGCCTCGAACATCCAGAACATGAAGATGAGCAAGACGGCACTAAGCCACTTATTGCGCAGCCATGGGGGCCAGTTTCGCGTGGCTAACCCAAGCCTGTGGCCGAGTTCGCGCGGCAGAGTGAATGGACAGGCCATGCAAAACAAATTCCCCGCAGCCAGAAGCACTATGACTCCCACCGCTCGCGCGTAGGTCCACGGAATAATTCCGGCGAGGTTCATCGAAGCCATGGGATGTCCGTAGAAACCGTGAGCGATGGTGACGGCGGCGATTGCGAGTGTTGCGGCCTGCAGAGACATACGTCCGTATCGCGCTCGGAGCAACCAACCTATGAACGGAGCGCGCAGCAGATCGAAGGGTTGCGGTGCGGCCTTTGGCGGAAATGCGCGCGTACTCGACACGGGACGACGCGAGGCCAATTTTGGCGACAAGAGTTCGAGCGTGATCAGTAGCGCCGGCAGCAGAAAGATAGTCGAGCCGAGCACCCACATGAGCGCGCCCGCAGCAATCTGATCCTGCAGAGCGGAGAGGCCGAAGAGGCGCGGAGCAGTACTGTAGGTGGAATAGAAGACGCGGCCCGAGAAACAGAAAAACGCGGAAAGCCCTGTATTCACAAGGTCGGCAGATACCAGGTATGGAAGCAGCATCCATCGTGATCCGCGCGCGACGCTGGGCCACGGCAGAATGACAGGCCACCAGAAAAGGATGCAGGAGAAAAAGAAGGTCGCGTGTTCCGCCTCGTGCCATGCGGGCGAACGCAGTGCTAATTGGTAGGGGGGTGCGAGATGCCAGCCAATATAAGCGAGGTTCATCGCCAGCCAGCACACGATGGGCCGGGCCAGAAAGCGTCCCGCACGATGAAAGATCCCCATGCTGAAAAATGGTCCGAGCGCATCGCGGATAATTATGCGCGGCAATCCTCTTAACAGCGGCACAACGGGAGCACCCAGCAAAATAAGCGGCGGGGCCACAGACATGATGACGAGATGCTGCGCCATGTGAACGAACAGGAGCAACCCGCCCAGGGTGTCCAATGGCGATGCCACCGCCAGCCAAAGTATGAACAGGCCGCTGAAGAAGCAGAGCAGCCGCCACAGCGGAAACTGGGCCGCGCGTGTTTGCTGGAGGCTCCGCCAACCGCGGAGATAAATCCACGCAGTGGCGAGGAGTGAAGCGCTGATCCAGGGGGGACAGGCCCATGACGCGAGCGCCGCCATTAGTGCAGAGGACATTTACCTCTGCCCGGCTGGTGATTTAGGTGGATCGCCTGTCTCGAGTGCCTGCTGCGAAGCGTCGCGCGCCCGCTGCTCATCCGGCGGGTGCAGCGTGTCAAGGAAATGGACCAGAGCCGTTACTTCCGCGGGAGAAAGATTGTTGCCATACGCAGGCATATTTCCGCCGCCCTGGATTACCTGGCGAATCAGCTGATCTTCCGTCAGCCTGGCCGCAACCGCATCCAGCGCGGGTCCGCGCTGCCCGCCGGTACCGCCGAGCTGATGGCAATTTCTGCATTGCTTGGCCTGGAAAACAATCGCGCCCTGGCGTTCCAGAGGGGTGGCCTTCTCCACCATCTTCGCTGGGACCGGATCGCCGCTCCACGCTTCCATTTCGGGGCTCCACGGAGTGAAGGTGGCGAGATGCGTGAGAACTGCAAAGCCGACGGCGAGAATCGTAACCGAGAGGACGGCAACCGGACGGCGATGCCAACTTTTTTCGCCCTGCCCGGCAATGAACGGGAGCGCCACTAGAAACGCAATCGCGACGACGGGCACGATGAGGATGAAGGGGGTCTCGAGGCTCGGAGGCAGGTACGAGAGCACCGCGTAGAGCCAGAGGAAAAAGAAGTCCGGCTTGGGAGCCGTCTGGATGATGGTTGGATCAGGTTGCCCACTGGGACCATAAGGACCGAACCACACCGCGCAGATTGCGACGGCGAGCATGATCATGCCGGAGAAGAGCAGATCCTTCCAGAAAGCATCCGGCACGAACGGAACGCCATCCTTCTTGGTCAGGTCGTGGTACTCCTGCATGTACGTTTCGCGGCGAACGATGCGGCCGGGCATGGGCCAGTCGTTAATGCCAAGCTTCAGCACCATCCACACATGCAGGGCGACAAAGATCAGCATCGTTCCGGGAATGATGAAGACGTGGATGGCAAAGAATCTCGACAGGGTAGCACCGGCAATGATGGGGCCGCCAAGCATCATGTGCACGAGTTGGCCGCCGATAAGCGGCACGCGGCTCAGGATGGATGCGCCGATGCCGAGTCCCCAGTACGCATCCTGATCGAAGCGCAGCACCTGGCCGGTGAAGGCCATGCCCAGAGTCATCAGCAGCAGAAAGACTCCGAGAATCCAGGTCAGTTCGCGAGGAAATTTGTACGCGCCGAAGAGAAAGACCTGTGCCATGTGGATGAGCACCACGGCAACCATGAAGTTGGATCCCCAGCCATGCATGGCGCGCAGGAACCAGCCCAGCGTCAGGTGATGATTCAGCAGATCAAGACTATTCCACGCATTTCCCGCAGAAGGCACATAGACGATCGCCAGCAATATGCCAGTGGCGATCTGCAGAAAGAGAAGCGTGAAGGACGCGCTGCCGAAGACGTACCACCAGCTTGCCGTATTGCGCGGAACCGGGTGCAGCACAGCGTCCTTGACGGGGCCTTCCAGTTGCACCCGCCGCTCAACCCAGTCGTAGACCTGCTTCAGCCAGCGCATGGCGATTTCCCCTTACCCAGCATGGCTTCGTTGGAGAGCGTCGGCATCTGGCCTGCGTCGATATGAAGTTGACCGTTCTCTATCTTGTAGGCGTATTCGAATAAGCCGCGCTCCGGTGGCCCCGAAGCGCGAGAGCCGTCCTCGTAGTAGACGCCGCCGTGGCAGGGGCACATGAAGAGTCCTGACTGGGGGAACCAGCGCACCGGGCAACCAAGATGCGCGCAATTGATGGCGAAGACCTGGAATTTCTCTCCCTGCTGATGGCGCACCCAGCATGCGGCCTTCGCAGTCTGACCGTCCCATGGGTTGGTGGAGGGATTTTCAAAATCCACCAGGCGCGTCTCGCTCTCAGGAAATGTTTCCAGCGGACCAAGCGACACCCACGATTTGTACGCACCTTTGCGCTTCACGGGCGAGAGCAGGTAGCCAACGATAGGCGTCGCAATCGCGATCGCGACCAAGCCATTCAGGAGAATCCCCACCTTCATCAGTGTTCGTCGGGAAAGAGTTTTTTCGTCGCTCATTCAATTTCTCCTGTGCGGCTCATGGATGTTGGGGATAGGGCTGGCCCGGCGTCGTGGACCGTTGCGACGACAGCCATGCAATCACGTCGGTCACTTCCTGATCCGTCATGGGATGCCCGGCCACATTGTTGCGCCAGTCTGGCGCGCCCAGGTCGGGTCGTCCGACTATCACGATCGTGCGCAAGGCCTGATCGCTGAGAAGCGCGAGATACGAGCCATCAGTAATCGAGCCCGCTTTCGCCTTCGCTCCCGCAGCGTGGCAGGATGCACAGAAAGTCTCGTAAGCCTGCTGGCCGTGTTGAACGTCGCCGGTTTTGCTGGCGATATACGACGGCGCACTCTGGCCGTCGAGCGTGCCCGGCTTGGACCACTCCGAGCGCATGCCCTTCACGAGGATGTCTACCTGCGCATCGGTCAGCATTCCTCCTGCGCTGCGGGCAAATGCCGGCATCAGGGTTTTAGGATATCCATTCGCGATCACATTGCGCAGGGTTGTGTCATCGACCAGCGCCTGGTAGACCGGGTTTGCGAGGTCGATGGAGGGACCATTCTTGCCCTGCGCACCATGGCATCCCGAACAGTTCTGCTGATAAAGGGTTGCGAAGTCGCGGTCTGCGCCGGGACGCGCCACTTCTGATCCTGGCGCCGGCGCACCGGGCAGATGACTGCAGCCAAGGATCAACGCGGCGGAAAAGGTCAACGCAAAAGTATGCGTGAGGCGGAGAATCATTTCGGGTGATCCTCCTCGTCGTGCGTCTGCATTAGTCCCGGCGCCTCTAACCCCATGCGCATGGCAAATGGCAAGTGCTGATTAGTGCGGATGCGGCTCTGACGAGCAACGACTACACCGGCAACAACTCCGAAGACAATTTGCGAAAGGAAGAACCAGCGCCAGTCGATGCGCTCGTCCAGCACGGGATTGACGATGCTGAGAATTGAGTACAACAGGCCAGTCCACAAGAGCGGTGCGATAAGGCCGCCCAGCAGAATTGGCCGACGCGGCAGCATGGGCAGCAGCGCGCCATAAAGAAGGCCGACCAGCAGCGACGTCGTCACATGAATGACGATGGCTGCAGCGACTGCCTGCCAGTGAAAGGCCGCGATGTATGCGGTGGTGGGATTCGACTCACCCATGATCCCCACTCCACCAAGCAGGTTCACCGGATACCAGATGCTGTGATACTTCAACAAGCCATACAGCAGCGCGGGAAAGATCATTGCGATGCCGCCGGCTATGCCGCCCTTTACGCCCGACCCTACGGTGTGTGTTTCCAGAGGCAGACGCGCGCGGTGGCTTTCGCTGATCTCGATATGCGCAACATGCGGCCGCGTTGTAACAACGGAGACATCCGCTGCAACCAGGGGAACCTCTTCGTGCTGCTCATGCGGCAACACCTGGCGGAACCAGCCGACGCACCCATAAATAGTGAGCAGGCCTCCGAGCATGGTGATGCCCATGTTAGTAACCAGGCCAGCCGAGCCGAGCACCAGTCCAACCGCAAGCACGAGCGGCCAGGCCGTAGGTGCCGGTAGCTGGATACCACCTGTCTCCGAGTGTTCGTGGCGCACTTCCATGATTCTTCCTGTCACCGGCCGATGATGTATACAACGGTGAAAACTACGACCCAGACTCCATCAACAAAATGCCAGTAGAGTGCGAGTACTTGCAGGCGCTCACTGTGACGATGTTGAACGTGCCCCGTAAGCGTGAAAAGAAGGGCAGTGAGCAGCATGACCAGGCCCACAACGACGTGCGTAGCATGCAGACCCACGAGCGAATAATAGGTAGTGCCGAAGAGATTGGTACTGATGGTAAGGCCATCGTGATAGATAAGCTTGTGCCACTCGAAGCCCGTGCCGACCAAAAATATTGCTCCCAGCACAAACGTGACAGCCCACCATAGCGTGAAGGCGCCCATGCGATTCTTTTCGATCATGCGCTCGGCAACCATGATCGTGATGCTGCTGCTAAGTAGGCAAACCGTGTTGAAGATGGGGATGTCCAGAACCTGCGACGGCGTTGGCCCGTACAAGCTCTTGCCGATGTTGTAGACATAAGCGACGACGAAGATCGTGAAGATGGCCGATTCCGCGATGATCAGGCAGCACATGCCGATCCTTCCGCGGGAAGGCAGAACCCAGGGGCGGCCCGGTGCGAGATCTGTAACTGGCACTGTGCTCATTGGCGGTCGCTCCTCATTCGTACTTCCAGTCTGGATCTTCGGGGTGTTTCAGATCCCACAAGGGGCGGCGGCTGTTCACCACCGGGTCTACCGCAAAATTGTAGACGGGCGGCGGCGATGTGGTTGACCACTCCAGTGTCCACGCATCCCACGGATCATTTCCCGCCACAGGCCCTTTGAAGTACGAGTAGATGAGGTTGAAGGCGAAGATGCCGACGGCGATGGCTTGAATAAATCCACCTATGGAGACGATCATGTTCCAGTGCTCCCATCCGCGGCCCGGCTCGTAAGTATAGATCTGGCGCGGCATGCCTAGGAGGCCCGGGATATGCATCAAGTCGAAAGTGATGTGGAAGCCCAGGGTGAAGATCCAGAAGTGCCATTTGCCGAGCGTCTCATTCAGCATCCGGCCGGTAATCTTCGGATACCAGTAGTAGAACGCCGCGAAGATCATGTACAGGATTGCGCCCACCAGCACGTAGTGGAAATGCGCGACGACGAAATAGGAGTTGTGCAGCTGCCAGTCCCACGCGGCGACTGAGAGCATGATGCCTGTCAGGCCTGCGATCAGGAATTGAAAGAGAAAGCCGACGCTAAATAGCATGGGCGTGGCGAAGCGTATCTTCCCGCCCCACATGGTCGCCAGCCAGTTGAAAATTTTGATGCCGGTGGGAATGCCGACCAGCATGGTTGAGAGCACGAAGAATGCGTTCCCTGCCGACGTCATGCCCACAGTAAACATGTGGTGAGCCCACACGCCGAGGCTCACGAAGGCTATGCCTACCGAGGCAGCGACCATCGCCGGATATCCAAAGATCGCTTTGCGGGAGAAGACCGGAATGATTTCGTTGGCCATGGCGAAGGCCGGCAGCACAAGCACGTAAACTTCAGGGTGGCCGAAGATCCAGAAGAAGTGAATCCAGATGATTGCTGAGCCGCCGGCCTGCGTATCGAAGAAGTGGCCGCCCAGGTATCGATCGATCAGCAGCATGATCTGCGCGGCAGAGAGCGGGGAGATCGTGACCAGCACCAATGCCGACATCACCGTACTCAGCCAGACGAAGAGCGGCATCTTTAGAAGCGTCATGCCCTTGCAGCGCATGGTGACCGTGGTGGAGATGATGTTCACGGCTGCGCCTATGCTGCCGAATCCCGCCGCCAGGATCGAGAGAGCCCAATAGTCCGTTGCGTTGCCGCGGGAGAATGCCCGCGCGGTGAGTGGCGCATAGGCGAACCAGCCAACGTCGGGAGCGCTGGACGATCCATACAGGCCGCCGCCGATAAAACTGTAGTAAATGAAGAAGCCGGCGAGGGCATTCATCCAGAAGCTGAATGCATTCAGCCTGGGAAACGCCATGTCCCTGGCGCCGATCATCAGCGGCACAAGGTAGTTTGCAAACCCAAACAGAATCGGCATGCCTACGAAGAAAACCATCGTGGTGCCGTGCATTGTGAAGATGCGATTGTAGACCTGCGGCGACAGGAAATGATTGTGCGGAATTGCCAACTGAATGCGAATCAGCAGCGCTTCAATTCCGGCCACGACCAGAAAAATGACGGCATAGACGATGTACATGATGCCGAGCTTTTTGTGGTCCACCGTAACCACCCAATCGTGGACCACCTCAAGGAACGTGCCGTGTGCTCCCTGCGCCGGGCTTCGGTCGAGTGCGCCATCAATCGGTAGTGTTGAGTCAGCCATGATTCATTGCACCTAGTAGGTTTAGCGCAGCGTTGAAAGGTACGCCGTCAATTCGTCCAGTTGCTGATCGTTCAGGTTCATTGCCGGCATCAGTGAGCCGGGCTTGATTGAATCGGGTTGGTGGATCCATTCGCGCAGATCCTGTGGGGTGTTCTCTATGGCACCCGCTGCCAACGTGGTACGGCTCATCAGGTGCGACAGGTCAGGTCCAAAGCGGCCCGTGCCGACAGTGCCGGAGATAGTGTGGCAATTGATGCAGGCTTGCGTCTCGAATACATGCCGGCCTGCGGCCACGGCACCATCACTCGCGGCGGTCTGCTGCTGATCGTGTACCCATTGCTTGAAGTCCGCGGGCGTCTGCACTACGACCTTCAACAGCATCTTGGCATGCTGCGTGCCGCAGAACTGCGCGCATTGCCCCAGGTAGATTCCCGGCGTGTGTGGATCGATCCACATGCTGTTCGGATGATTGGGAATCAGGTCGGTTTTTCCGGCGAGTTGCGGCACCCAGAAACTGTGGTCAACGTCGGCGGAAAGCAGCGTGAGATAAGTTGGCGAAGGCTGGCTCGGATCGCTCGCCGGAATGTGCAGTTCGTTCGCCGTCACGATGCCCTGGCTCGGGTAGCGAAACTCCCACCAGAACTGATGGCCGATCACCGTGACATTGAGGGCGGACTTCGGCATCTTCGCGTCCTGCACTCCGAATATGACACGGGCCGTAGTCAGGAACAGCACCACGACAATCAGCACCGGAACTACAGTCCAGGCAAGCTCGACCTGGTTGCTGCCATAGATCTGCGCGGGTTCGCGGCCATCGTCAGAGGCGCGCTGGCGGAAGCGGATGATCACATACGTGAGCAGCGAGGCCACGACTACAAAGATGGCCCCGGTAAGCCCGAGCACAAAGATCGAAAGGTCGAAGACTGACTTTGCCGGCGTTGCGGCAGGTGCGAAGATGCTGGTGGAGGGGGAGTCTGCCAGGGCGTTGTGCCAGGCGAGGCAGGACGCGAACAGGCCGGCGACAGCTCGCAACACCGTCTGCACAGCTCTGATCTGCCTCTCAGGCATCTTCTGGCTTCCTTCTGCTCGGTAGCAACAACCCTTGGCCGTTGACTTCCAAAAAAAGATTAGCGAGATGATCCCGCTCGATCGACGAGGAATGTGCCGTCCATTGAAGATACCGTATGACGGCCGACTTTTGTCGAGGAAACTTTGGCCTTCCTCGAATCGCGTATAGGACCCCAACCGAGGCGAGGGCGGCTCATACCGGCTGAGATCGCCGGGTGGCTACATGGGCGCAGCGCTCTACGACGTCATTTTGCTCCGCACAAACTTGTAGATAGCCAACAGCACAATGGCTCCGACCACAGACATGATGAAGCCGGCGGACTGTCCCTCTTGATAAAGACCCAAGTGACTTCCAATAAAGGTCGCGACCAGCGATCCGGCTATGCCGATCAGTATGGTTACGAGAATGCCTCCGGGATCCTTGCCTGGCATAATAAATTTCGCCAGCGCGCCCACTATGAGTCCGATGATCGCTTCCCACAGCAGATGAAGCATATGTCCCCCTGAAGTCGGGCCAGCGCTCGCAGGAACGCCCCCGCGTGTGCTGCCAACTTTACTACTCCTTCCAGCCTGTTTGAAACAAAAACCTGATCATCGTGGCCGAATCAACAAGCGCCACTGTAGACTGAGGGCGCTATCAAAATCAGCCCGGGAGCATCTTCCATGCCGATATTTCTCCGCAATTTGCCGCGGATTGTTCTGACGTGTTCTGCGCTCGCCACTACACTCACTCTTGGAAGCAGTCCATGCTCAGTTTTCGCTCAGCAAGCGGCAACCTCAGCGGCGCCTGTGGCGCCGGCGCCGGCTTCTCCCACCGCGCCCCAGGTGATGCCGGATGGTACTGTCAACTTCCAGCTGATGATGCCGAATGCCGCCAAGGTTGAACTCCACCTCGAGGGCACTGCAGCTCCCTTTCCGATGGCGAAGGGTGCCAACGGCGCCTGGACCGTAAGCGTGCCCAAGGTCGCCCCCGAGATCTACAGCTATTACTTCAATGTTGACGGCACCGACGTGCTGGACTCCCACAACACCACCATCAAGACCAGCTTTTTCAGCAACCAGAATCTCTTCCTGGTTCCGGGTCAGCCGGCCATGCCGTGGGAGACGGCCAACGTACCGCATGGCATTATCCATCATCACTATTACCGTTCCAACATTGTCGGCATCAACAGCGAGTATTACGTCTACACTCCGCCGGGCTTCGATCCCAGGTCTCGCGACAAGTATCCGGTGCTGTATCTGCTGCACGGCTACAGTGACGATCCCAGCGCCTGGACCTTCATGGGGAAGGCCAACGTAATCCTGGATAACCTGATCGCACAAGGCAAGGCCCGTCCAATGATTGTGGTCATGCCGCTCGGCTACGGAACGATGGAGATGATCTCCCGCGGCTGGAGTGCGTGGCAGGATCCCAAGCTGATTCAGGAAAACTTCTCGAAGTTCGGCGACGCTCTTTACAAGGAAGTCATGCCGCTGGCGAAGCAGCAATACCCTCTCTCGGAGAAGCGCGAGGATCACGCCATTGCGGGGCTTTCAATGGGAGGTGCGGAGAGCCTGCTGGTGGGCCTGAACCACACCGATGATTTCGCCTACGTAGCGGGCTTTAGCTCCGCTGTCGGCGTGGGCGGCGGCGATCCATCGGGACTTTTCCCCGGCATCACGCCCCAAGCGGCTCCCCAAATAAATACGAAGCTGCGCGTGCTGTGGGTAGCGTGCGGAACAGAAGACCGCCTCTATGCTCCCAACCAGAAATTTATTGCATGGCTAAAGGAGAAAGGCCTGCAGCCAACCGCCGTGCAGACGCCTGGACTGCACGTTTGGATGGTGTGGCGCGATAATCTTTCGAATTTTCTGCCGCTGTTGTTTCAAGCTAAGTAAGTAGAAACCCGCTCTCTCGCAAAGACCTCCACTACAAATAGCCGCGATGTACCGAAGTCGCGGCTAAGTTAGAATCGGGAAGCATCCTGCGCGAACAGCGGCCGCACCCCGCGCTCATATGCCTGGAAAACTATGGACGTACTAGCAAATCTATTTGCGCAGCATTTTCATGCGACGCCTGAGCATGTCCAACCATTGCAGGGTCAGCTCGGGGGATCCGGACGAAAAATCCTTCGCCTTTCGAATGCCGATGCCAAAGCCATCGGGGTCCTCTATGACGTGCGCGAAGAGAATGTCGCCTTCCTTGAATTTTCACGCCACTTTCGCAAACACGGCCTTCCTGTGCCGCAGATATATGGCGAGGATCTCGATAGCGGCGCCTATCTCGAGGAAGATCTCGGCGACACAACCTTGTTTGAGTTTCTTTCGCAGCACCGTGCAGGAGCTTCTGTTGCTCCGGAAGTTGTGGATGCTTATCGGAAAGTAGTTGAGGTGCTTCCCCGATTTCAGGTGGAAGCCGGTCACGATCTCAACTACAAAGTGTGCTATCCGCGCGCCAGCTTCGATCGCCAGTCGATTGCGTGGGACCTTAACTACTTCAAGTATTACTTTCTCAGGCTCGCCGGAATTCCCTTGAACGAGCAGGCCCTGGAAGATGACTTCAGCCGGTTAACTAAATTCCTGTTGAGTGCCGACCGCGATTATTTTCTATACCGGGATTTTCAATCGCGAAACATCATGCTGCGCGATGGCGACCCATTCTTCGTTGACTACCAGGGAGGCCGCAGAGGTGCGCTTCAATATGACGTCGCGTCGTTGCTCTACGACGGCAAGGCGGACCTGCCGCCGGAATTGCGGCAGCAACTTCTCGACCACTATCTGAATGCGCTCGCGGGTCACATCCAACTCAATCGCGAAGTCTTCATGCGCCACTATTACGCGTATGTCTATGTGCGCATCCTGCAGGCCCTGGGAGCCTATGGCTTTCGCGGGTTTTACGAACGCAAGACTCACTTCCTGCAAAGCGTCCCCTTCGCAATGAAGAACCTGCGCTGGCTGCAGCACCACGTTGAGCTTCCCATCCAACTCCCCGCATTGATGGCTGCACTGCAAGCTATGCTGGCTTCGGAAAAGCTTCAGGGGCTTTCCTCGAGCAGCGGGAGAGTTACGGTTAGGGTAATGAGCTTCTCCTTTCACCGAGGCCTGCCAAATGACGAAACGGGACACGGCGGCGGCTTCATATTCGATGTCCGCAGTCTGCCAAATCCGGGGCGCGAAGCCCGCTTCAAGGTTTTGACAGGAAGAGACGCGCCCGTGATTGAGTACCTGGCCCAGCAGGAGAGCGTGCATCAGTATTTCGCAAATGTGACGGCCCTGGTTGACGCCAGCGTCAGCAGCTATCAACAGCGCGGCTTCAAAGACTTGATGGTCTCCTTCGGCTGCACCGGGGGACAGCACCGCTCGGTATACATGGCCGAGCAGTTAGCCAGGCACCTCCGTCAGATCGGCGGCACGGACGTGCTGTTGCGGCACCGCGAACTGGAGAAGATGCAGCCATGAAAGCAATGGTGCTGGCCGCGGGGCTCGGTACGCGTTTGCGGCCGCTTACTGATGACCGCCCCAAGGCGCTCGTCCAGGTCGCCGGAAAAACGCTGCTGGAAATTACACTCTCACGTTTGCGCACAAGTGGTATTCATGATGTCGTCGTGAATGCGCATCACTTCGCTGACCAGATTGCCGAGTTTTTGAAGGACCACGATGACTTCGGCATGCATATCAATTTATCGCGAGAGAACATACTGCTGGACACGGGCGGCGGCCTGAAGAACGCAGCTTCTTTTCTGCTGGATGGCTCTCGGGCAGACGAGCCCTTTGTTCTACACAACGTCGATGTCATCAGCACGATCGATCTGCGGCGCATGATTCATCACCACATTGAGAGGCAGGCGCTGGCCACGCTGGCCGTGCAACATCGCGGCACATCGCGTTATCTATTGTTCGACCAGCAGGGCCTGCTTTGTGGCCGATACTCGGGCAAGGATCTCCCCGATCTCGCAGTTCGGCCGTGCAAGGATTCCCAGACCCTTGGCTTCTGCGGCATTCACATTCTCTCTCCCCGCATTTTTTCGCTCATGCAGGAAGAGGGCGCATTCTCGATCATCACTTCCTATTTGCGCCTTGCCGCAGCCGGGGAGCGCATCATCGCCTATACCGATGATGAATCTTACTGGCGGGACATGGGAACTCCCGACAGCATTGCCGAGGCTGAGCAGGATCTCGTCAGCGGTCGCATCGTCTTGCAGTGAACCGCACCTTCGACTCATCCCCGTTGTTGCACGAAGTTATCGCGACGGGATCAGATAGCCGTGTTCCGCCAGGTGTTTACCCATCTCGTCGTACATCGGCTGATCGCGGGGCTGCCACGTTCCCAGACCGTCTACATATCGGTTGTACATGCAGAACGCCGCCGCTATTAATACAGTGTCGTGGATCTCAATATCGGTCGCCCCAGCCTGTCGCGCCAACTCTATATGTTCAGGCAGAACATTTTTTCCGCCCTTCTGAACTTTATCGGCGATGGAAAGAAGCGCCTTCAACTTCGGAGAGATCGGCGCATCCATAAAATCGCTCTTCACCTGGTTGACTATTTCCTTATCGCCGAGCGGATGAGATGAAGCGGCAGCACCGTGACTGGTCTGGCAGAAGTAACAATCATTCTGAGAAGACACGTAAGTGGCGATAAGTTCGCGTTCACCCGGCGCAAGAGAATTTCGTCCATGCAAGAGGATTTGCGCAAGCTCGCGCATGGGCTTCGAAGTCTCAGGACGAAAAGCAAAGCCGGCACTTATCCCCGGCAAGTGTTCGGGCAACGCGATATGAGGCATCAGGACTCCGATCTTATTGGCTCGCGTCTAGCGGGCGATGGGTATGGGCAGATAACTTTTACTGACTTCCACGTAGCCCTCACGGGCAATCCTGACGCCCCGCTGGCGGTACATCTCTTCGTCGCGAGGCTGCATGGTACCGAGTCCATCTACGTAGCGATTGAACATGCAGAAGGCAGCAGCGATCAGAACAGTATCGTGAATCTCAAGGTCGGTTGCGCCAAGTTGTTTCGCACGTTCTACGTCGGAGGGCAGCACGTGTTTGCCGCCCAGCTGAACTTTCCCCGCAATTGCCAGCAGCGCCTTCAGCTTGTCTGAGATGCCCGCCTGCTCAAAATCCAGCTTCACATTCTGTACCAACCCTTCGTCACCGGCCAGATGCGCAGCCGCAACCGCACCATGGATCGTCTGGCAGTAATAGCAGTCGTTCTTCGCAGAGACATAGGTTGCAATTAGTTCACGTTCGCCTGCAGTCAGGCCTTCGTTGCTGGTTAGTAAGACTTCCACCAGGTCATTCAACGGCTTTGCCGTTTCCGGGCGAAATGCCATCAACCCGCGAATTCCTGGCTGGTCCTTGGGCACCGAAATATAAGTCATAACTCCTCCAATGATTTTTCGAGCGGCCGCCTCGAACCTTGATCTCCATTCGGCTTGCGGCCCCGAAATAGAACGTAACGGAGAATGCCTCCGCCGAGGACCATTGCCACCCCCAGCAGCGCCGGGCTTGGGTCATGCATCAGGATCAGCAAGCCCACGGCGGCACAGCCCAAGGTGAAGACGATAGGTGCAACGGGATACCACCAGCGCCTGACCGGGCGCTCAAGTCGAAAAAGGCTGAGACCGGTAAGCGCCAGAAATACTACCGCGGAGAAAATAATGTAGGCGAGGATACGATTGAATGCTCCCAGCGCAAGCAGCAGGATACCGAGTCCCGTTTGCAGCAGGATGCCGGCAACAGGCGATCCGAGCCGGGGGTGCAGGCGCGCGAAGACCGGGAAAAAATTGCCGTCCTCAGCCATCGCCGCGTAGACGCGCGGACACGCCATCGTAAGCGCCATCAAGCCGCCACAGACCGAGATCAGCACGCAAGCAGAAAGGATGCGTCCGCCCGCATCTCCGAAAAGCGCGTTCCCAAACTGGGCGACAAACGCGGCGTTGGAATCTATCTGCTGCATCGGCACAACATAGAGAAAGGCGCAGCTGATCAGCACGTAAACAGCGGTCACCAGCGCCACTCCCCCAGTGAACGCGCGAGGCAGATTCTTTTCAGGAGATTTGATATCGCCCGCCAACTTCCCCACTTCCCACCAGCCGCCAAAACTGAAGAACGCAAGAACGATTCCGCTGGCAATCGCCGGAATCAATGGCTCAGAGCCTGCGCGTCTCGTCGCTAAAGGAACCAGGTTGGTCAAGCTTCCCTTTCCTGCAACGAAGGTCCACGCGACGAGAGCAAACAGGATAAGAAGCTTGAGAATATTAGCGGTAGTCATTACGCCGCCGCTGACGCGCGTGCCAAGAGAATTAATTCCCGCGAGAACTAATAGGATGGCGACAGGAAACAGCAGCGCAACGGAGTGAGGCAGCGGAAGCAACGCAAGTATGTAGGCCGTCGCGCCCACTGACAAAGCCGCGGCCAGCCCTGGGTCCATCACTGAGGCGCTCATCCACCCATAAAGAAAAGCGACACGCTCGCCATAGGCCTCACGTAAGTAGACGTATCCTCCGCCTGACTGTGGATAGCGAACCGCCAACTCTGAATAGCACAGCGCACCGCATATAGCCATCACTGCCATCGCGCACCAGACCGCAGCCAGCAGCAGAGGCGAACCCAGCGACTTGGCCATGGCAGCGGGTGTCAGAAAAATGCCGAGCGCAATGGATTCCCCGCTCACCACTGCGATTGCGGCGGTCAGGCCAAGCTGTCTTTTCGATTCGATCACTGATGCATGCTACCGGGGACAGGGCAAAGTCCGCCTCATCCAAAAGGTGGATAACCGACCGTCACTCTCAATTTTCATCCCTCTCCCTTACAGATGGTCGCCCCTCTCAACCGCGGTGGCGCAAATCCGCCCAAGGATCTACAAAGCCACTTCTACTCAGCAGTTACAACCGCAGGTGGGTCCTTCAACTCCGGTGTGCCACTCTGCATTCGAATCCGCGGCGCGCTCACATTCCAGACAGACACCGCGGGCGGCAAAGACATCAGCCTGTGTCGCCCGCGATCGTTTAGACCATTCCTTAAAACAGCACCTTGGCGCCGAACTGAATCTGCCTGGAGGTCGTCGAGGTTGCCGTGATCACGCCTGCAGTCGGAGATGGAATCCCTGCCGCTGAGGTGAACACAACAGCATTCGGCGTGTTCAGGTTCGTGTGGTTAAAGACGTTGAATATCTCAGCGCGGAGCTGAAGATTTATCCGCTCAGAGATAGCCGTGTCTTTGCGGAAGGAAGCGTCCAGATTCGTTACGCCAGGTCCGGTTAGCGTATCGCGGCCGAGATTTCCGTAGGTCCCCGGCGCCGGCAAGATGAACGCATTCGGATCATAGTACTGACCAACTTTGCCCAGAATGATCTTGCCAGTGAAGTTGGGATTTACCGATGGCCGAATCGGATTTCTCGTGTCTCCATTGTTTGTAGGGTTGAAGCCGAGTTGCGGTGTGAATGGAAAACCCGTCTGCGCACTCAGAATGCCGCTTACTGACCAGCCACTCACAAATCGCTGTGTCGTGTTACCCGCCTTGGAGGCCCACGTCTTCCCTCGACCAAACGGCAGATCATACGTTCCATTGATGACAGCCAACTGCCTTATATCAGTCGTCGATGGTCCCCAATCAAGCTTCGGCTTCGCGGGATACATGACGAAGCCCGGAGCATTTGCTGCAACGCTGCTGTTCCATCCCGTTCCGTCGTCCAGACTCTTCGAAAATGTATACGCGGCCCGCAACTGAAGTCCCTGGTACAAACTCCGGCTAACATCAACCTGCAATCCGTTGTATGAACTTACTCCCTCTGAAATCCAGGTAGTCGTGTTGGCCAGGTTGGGGTTCACAAACGGCGACCCCGGCGCATAGTACACAGCGCCCGATGGAAGCGTTTGAGGGATAGGCTGGTTTACGTCTTCCGACAACATTTCGTGATACCCGTGCGACCCCACGTATCCAATCCGTAGAGAGGTCCGCTGCGGAAGTTGCTGTTCAATGCGCAACGTATAAGCGAGAAACGTGGGAGTATTCGTGTCGGGCTGAACTCCGCTCGGAGAAATGAGGCTGTTCCCACCCAGTGGCTCTCCCGGCGTTACGTGCAAGCTCGAAACGGGCACATTCTTCAGCGCCTGCGTAGTATTGAACGGCGCGGTCTGATCGAGACGATAGTCGAGATTATCAAGAAGAGCGTTATACATGCCGAAGCTCGCATGAACCACCGTCGTTCCTCTTCTGAACGGATCCCACGCGACACCCACGCGCGGCTGCGGCAGGAATATTGCTTTATTCTCAGTCAGCGCCGACGACCCTATCCGAGGATCGGTCTCGATCACACCATTCGAATCGAAGAGGTAGTTGGAAGCGCGCGACTGCACTTCATTCCAACCGTTCGTCGACTCAAATCGGAAGCCCACTTTCAGCTCCAGATTAGACGCGAGCTTAACGGTGTCCTGAAGAAAACCTGCGCCTTCGATTTGTCGCCAACCCAGTTCAGTAGGTGCGGGAACTACGGTAAAAGTTGAAACCTTCCCCAGCAGAAAGCTCGCTAAATTACTGAAGGATGCCTGGCCGTATTGGTACTGCGCCAGGTTGTCATTGGCCTGCAGCCGCTGCAGCCACACACCGGCTTCCAGCTGATGCACGCCGTGCGAGAAGAAGACGTGATCGTCCAGGGTGAAGAGATTCCGCGCCGTCTGCAGATTGCTGCCGGCGTTCGTGCCCGCTAGACTTATCTGCGAAGCGCCATTCAGCGCGGTGCCGCCGCCCACAACCACTGCGCCGATCGGGCTCCCCTCGACCCAACCGGGTATGTCAACCGGCGTTGAGCCCGTAAAGTCGTAGTGCGCTCGCGAGAAGCCAAATCGTGCAGTGTTCAAAACAGTGGGCGAAAATACATGCTGCTCTTGAATGCTGAACACCTGCTCGCGAAGTCCCTCGATCACTGAACTAAGCGGGTTGACGGTGGGCGTGTTGGCGAAGCTGTCGTCAATGGTGTAAGCCGCGAAAATCGTGTCTGCATTTGAGAGATTTAGATCGAACCGCGTCGTTCCAAAGTCCTCGCGAATCTTCTGCAGCGGATGGCTGTATGCCGTTGCTATTCCGCCACCAAGCTCAGGTCCATTCTGCACCGGCCACAATGCCAACAGAGGCTGCACACTCGGAACCGCTGCAGCGCGCGCCGCGTTGTCAGGCACCAGAGTGACGCTGCTCAGTCCAAGATTCTGGCGAAAGCCCTCGTAATTCCCAAAGAGAAATGCCTTGTTCCTGTGCAGCGGTCCGCCAAGAGATCCGCCGAACTGATTGCGCTGAAACTCCGGAATATCTCCCTGATCAAAATAGTTCCGCGCATCCAGTGCGCTGTTGCGGATGAACTCAAAAGCAGAGCCGCGAATACGATTGGTGCCCGATGCGGTCACGATGCTCACCTGCGCGCCTGGCCGCTTTCCATAGGCTGCGCCATAGTCGTCGGTCACCACGTTGAACTCGCGAATTCCATCCACGCCGAGCAACTGGCCGCTCGTACCTCCGGGAGTAATGTTGATCAGCGAAGCGCCCGTATACTCAATCCCATTCAAGAGAAAAATATTCTCCTGGGGACGGTGCCCTGACACCACGAACATGTTGCCAACCGCGGAGTTTGACGTTCCCACTCCTCCAGTTCGTTGACCCGTGTAGTTCACAACACCGGGATTTAGCGTCATGAGCTGGTCATAGCTGCGGCCATTCAGCGGCAGCTCCTTAATCTGGCGCTCATCCACCAACCCGGAAACCTGCTGCGTCGTCAGAGCCACCGTCGGCGGATTCTCCGCGACGATCACTTCCTCCTGCACCTTGCCCAGAGGCAACGCGATATCAATGGTCGTGCTCTGACCAACTACCAGCGTTATACCAGTCCTGATCTGTGTGCTGAATCCCGCCTTCGATGCGGTCACCCGGTAGCTCCCCACTGGGATCGAAGGGGCGACATATCTGCCGAAGCTGTCAGTCGTCAGGTTCCTCTCGGCACCCGTATCCACGTTGCGCAGCGATACCTGGACGTCCGGCAATTGCGCACCCGACTGATCACGGATAGTGCCTGAGAGTGCCGCTCCTACAACCTGCGACTGTGCAGAGTGTGTAAGCGAAACAGTGAGCGCAGTCAGCAGCAAAGTGACATAAATGGACGCGTGGCGAAGAACAGTACGGAGAAGAGCAAACATCGTCGGACTCCTGGTACGGGAACGGAAAAGTGATCACGTTCGAGATTTCAGCGTGGTGGTTTAATTTGTCTTGAGGAGAGAGTGGATTGGGATCAACAACAACAGCGCTTCGGGGAGAAGCGAGCACCTGCGGGGAGGATGCTGATTGCCGGGTTGTAGCTTGTTATCTGCATGAATTTCTCTGCCAAAAATGCAAAACCGCCGACCATTTAAGTTCTGGCGGCGGTGAATGACGATTCATTATTTATAGAATCAGACCGGGATCGGGTCGCGCCGCCGCGCAATATGACTTGGAGTCATACAGATACAACAGAACGTGGCGCGGATCAGTCTCATAGGTCTCGCTAGTGTAGGAAAAGTGCTACCTCACGTCAAGCCCCTTCGTGCAAAAAACGACTCAAACCCCATTGACATATCAGCAACAATCAAGCAGTCTACATAGACTATGTTGTCTACGCCCACCACCACGTGTCGAATGAACCTCTGCTGTTGTATGTGTAACAGCACAAGGATCAGTCGGCGTGGATGCGAGCATGCATAGATAAAGTTTAGTTCTCATATCTAGTTCATCTCGAAATAAAAAGCCCACCGCCCGACATCCCAAGGCGCGTGGGCTTTTTATTTCTACCCGTAATTCAAACGAGTCGAAGAGCAAACTATGACGACAGCCACAGTGGACACACAAAAGACCGCGACGCTATCGCATCTGCAACTACTAGAAGCGGAGAGTATTCATATCTTTCGCGAAGTGGCGGCCGAGTTTCAAAAGCCCGTCATGCTCTACTCCATTGGGAAAGATTCGTCTGTCATGTTGCGCCTGGCGCAAAAGGCCTTTCACCCCGGACCCATTCCCTTCCCGCTTCTGCATGTCGATACCGGATACAAGTTCAAAGAGATGCTGGAGTTCCGTGATGCTTACACCCGCGAACTCGGCGTCAACCTCATCGTCCACAGGAATGAAGAAGCGCTGCTCGAGGGTGCCAATCCAGTTCGCCTGGGAACGCAGCGCTGCTGCGGCCTGCTGAAGACCACCGCCCTGCTCGATGCCCTGCGTAACAATGGCTTCGATGCTGCCTTTGGTGGGGCACGTCGCGACGAAGAAAAATCGCGCGCAAAGGAAAGGATTTTTTCCTTCCGCGATGCGGCGGGTCAATGGGATCCCAAGAACCAGCGCCCCGAACTATGGAATCTCTACAACGGACGCATCGGACCCGGCGAAAGTATTCGCGTCTTTCCGCTTTCCAATTGGACTGAACTCGACATCTGGCACTACATCCACTTGGAAAACATTCCGATCGTCCCGCTTTATTTCGCCAAAGAACGCCGCATGCTCGTGCGCGGTGATAGTTTGGTCCCGGTCGAACAGCCTTTCGTCAAAGGCCTTCCCGGCGAAGAGCAATGGGTCCGCTGCAGGCTTCGTTCTCTCGGCTGCAGCCCATGCACCGGCGCCATACGCTCCGATGCCGACACCCTGCCGAAGATCATCGCCGAACTGGTCTCCTTCCGCTCCTCTGAACGCGCCAACCGCGTCATCGATCACGACCAGGATGGCTCGATGGAAATCAAGAAGCGGGAGGGCTACTTCTAATGTCGACTCTTCCTGAACTCCTCAATCCTCCAGGCGAGCAGCCAACATTGATTGAAGATGTGATCCCAACGCAGTCGCCCATCGACGAATTCCTCGCACAGGAGCAGAGCAAGGATCTGCTGCGCTTCAGCACAGCGGGCAGCGTGGACGACGGCAAGTCAACGCTGATCGGCCGCCTTCTCTATGACTCGCAGAACGTATACGAGGATCATGTTCGCGCCGTCACCCGCAGTCAGGGCGCACACGCCGCGCCATCGATCGACTTTGCCCAGCTCACCGACGGATTGCGTGCTGAGCGCGAACAAGGCATCACCATTGATGTAGCCTATCGCTACTTCTCCACCACGCGCCGCAAGTTCATCATTGCCGATACACCCGGGCACGAACAATACACGCGAAATATGGCTACCGGAGCATCGACTGCGGACTTGGCCATCATTCTCGTGGACGCGCGCAAGGGCATCCTCACGCAGTCACGCCGCCATGCATACATCGCTTCCCTGCTTGGCATTCCCAAGCTCGTCGTCGCGGTCAACAAGATGGACCTCGTCGACTACTCGCAGGATGTATTCGAAAAACTTGAGCGCGATCTGCATGAACTGGCCCGCCGATTAGGAAGCGTTGAATTCCAGTGCATACCCGTCAGTGCTCTCGAGGGCGACAATGTCGTCACCCGCAGCACAAAGATGCCGTGGTACACCGGTCCAAGCCTGCTCGAATTTCTTGAGACAGTACCGGTGGCCGAGAGACATTCCAATCTCACCTTCCGCATGCCCGTGCAGCGCGTCATCCGTCCGCATCAGCATTTTCGCGGCTTCGCCGGTCAAATCGCAGCGGGTTCTATTCGACCCGGCGACACAGTGGTTGCGCTGCCCTCGGGCCGCAAGAGCACAGTGCAATCCATCACCACTTTCGACGGAGATCTGGACCACGCAATCGCTCCCCTCTCAGTAGTCATTTCGCTCACAGACGAACTCGACATCAGCCGGGGCGACGTAATCGTCAGTGCTGAAGCGCCTCCGGCCGTTACCAGGAACTTCGAGGCGTCGATCGTTTGGCTGCATGCGCAAGCCCTTCAGGTCGGCAAGACTTTCCTTCTCAAGCACACTGCGCAGACCGTCAAGGCACGCATCACTGCAATCAAGCATAAGGTCGATATTGAGACCCTCAACGAACGCCCCGCCACGTCGCTCGAATTAAATGAGATCGCAGTAGTCGTAGTTGAGGCGGATTGCCCGCTGATCGTAGATCCCTACGCACAAAATAGAACTACCGGCAGCTTCATCCTGATCGATCCCGCCAGCAACGCAACCGTGGGCGCTGGCATGATTCGCTCTGTAGTTGCAGGTGATCAGCAAACATTTGCGTCGCGCGAGCAGCAACTCGTCTCCGGCCTGGTTGTCCTCGGCCAGAGGTCACAGTTGGCAGCCATCCTCGAAAGCAAGCTGCTTGGAATTGGTGTCGCGGTGGTTCGCACACACGTGCAGTCCCAAGATACCTGGCGCGCATTGCTTCATGCCGGCGTCGTCACACTCGTGGAATCCGACACAGCAACCAGCCTCTCCATCGCCTCGCTCCACGGCGGTCAATCAGATTTAATTCTCGAGCCATTCGGTTCGGAGTACGATGCCCTCGCCGACGAGGTGATCGCACAATCTCTCATCGACGCGCTCCGCCAAAGCCACCTTATTCCCCACCATTCCCGCCTGGAGACACAATGAACTTAGCAACGCAGGCAGGCACGGTCACATCGACGCTGGCGGAGAAAATCGCTGCTGCCAAAGAAGTCGTGGCCCAGCAGCTGCATGGCAGTCCGAATGCATGCGTCACCAGCAGCTTCCAGGCGGAAGACATGGTTGTGCTACACCTGGCCACACAGGTGACGCCCGAGATCCCGGTTCTCTTCCTCGATACCGGCTACCACTTCGCTGAGACCTATGAGTATCGCGACCGCATGGCTGCGGAGTGGAATTTGAATCTCGTCAACCTGTTGCCAGCGATCACTGTGGCGGAGCAGGAGTCGCAGTTCGGCATACTCAACCAGACAGCACCCGATAAGTGCTGCGACATCCGCAAAGTCAAGCCGCTCTTTGCCGGGCTCGAGAGTTACGCAGTGTGGTTCACAGGCCTCCGTCGCGAACAATCCAAGACCCGTGCGAACTTGCAGGTCGTGGATTCCTTCACGCTGCCCACGGGAAAAGAGCTGCGCAAGATCAGCGTTCTTGCTGACTGGTCCACGCGCGACGTGTGGCAGTACGCGGCCGAACACAACATCCCCCTCCTGCCTTTGTACGAGAAGGGTTACTCCAGCATCGGATGCGAGCCATGTACAAGCCTGCCGCTCGATCCCAACGATCCCCGCTCCGGCCGCTGGTCCGGACAGAAAATTGAATGCGGTATCCACGTGCAGGCTGAGTAACAAAGAGGAATACCAGGATGGAATACGCAATCGGATTCTTGATTGCCTTCGTGATCGCAGTAACCGGAGTAGGAGCGGGCACCATCACCGCGCCGCTCCTGCTCCTGTTTTTGCATGTGCCGGTCGCCGTCGGCGTTGGCACCGCCCTGGCATACTCAGCCATCGTCAAGCTCATCGTCGTACCCGTGCAGATCTGGCGTCGTATGGTCGTCTATCGCGTTGTTGGACTGATGCTCGTCGGCGGCCTGCCTGGTGTAATCCTCGGCTCCTTCCTCTTCAGGTATCTCGATCTCAAAGGCCAGCAGGCAGCGCTCTACGTAGTTCTCGGACTCATCATCACCGTCTCGTCGGGATGGCATCTCTATCGCCACTTCCGCCCCATAGATCGCAGCGGCGCCCAACAGGACAGACCGCGCACTCTCGCCGGACTTATGTTGCCCGTCGGAATTGAAGTTGGCTTTTCGTCTTCAGGCGCCGGAGCACTGGGTACCATCGCACTCCTCGGACTTACCTCGCTAACCGTTGGTCAAGTCGTCGGCACCGACCTCGCATTTGGATTCGTCGTCTCCCTCATCGGAAGCGGCATTCACATGATCAATGGCGGCTACGACTCGGCACTCCTGATGAAACTCGTCTGCGGCGGAGTCCTTGGCGCACTTGCCGGATCGATGCTTGCGCCACGCCTGCCTAATCGCCAGCTCCGCCTCGCTCTCTCCGCATGGCTCCTTATTCTTGGCCTTCAATTCTGCTACAAGGCCATCTCGGAAGAATCAAAATCCTTCCCCATGCCCACGGCAATCACGATACATTCCACGCAACCGATCGCGGCATCAGTCTCGCCGCACTGAGCCGTAGAATCCAGGCTCACTGCCTCCGCTTCTCTCGCCGCATCTCCTCTCAACTTCCGCACTGCCATCATTTCCCCTTGCTAAACCGCCTTCCATTCAAGACAATTGTCGCTGCATTGCCGCGGAAGAATACAACTGTCAGCGCAACATCATCCAGCTTCACAGGGGGACAGCATGTCTTTGAGGCCTTCAACTGCGACAGGCCGGTTGGCCCGGCATCTCATCGCGGCCTCAGTCTTGATGTTTGCCTGTTCATGCACTGATGTCACCGCCGTGCAGCACTTCGCTGAGGAGAGCCAGAAAGTCGGCGAACAGTTTCAGCCGCTCGCAGACGATGGGTTCAATTCCTGCCAGCGCGCCACAACATTTCTGCTCCCGGGAAATCCCGCACCGGATTGCAATTTCTTTCCATCCATCGAGCCCTCGCTGCTCGCCATCAATCACGCGTTGTTCGCATACATCGCCAGCCTTGGCAAACTGGCCAGCGTCAATACCGGGAACACGGCAGCCTCCCTGCAAAATCTCGGCAGCGACCTGAAACGCGCCGACCCAGGCATCAGCGATGCGAACCTGGGCAAGGCGAACGCATCGCTCGGATTGGCGAGCGCCCTCGTGAACGTCCTGGCAAGCGGCTACCAGCAAAAGAAATTAGCCGAAATCATCGGCAAGGCTAACGACCCCGTGCAGCAGGTGACCAGCTTTATGGATGAGTACGCGGCCTTTCGTTACGCACAGCAGTTCAAGGACGAACAATCTCGCGAGAAGGCTTACTGCGTGCAATATACCGATCCGTCGGTGCCCGAAGTTGCAAAGGAGCCGATTGCTGTTGGCCTTCTCAGTCGAGCATGCAAAGCAGACTTCAAGCAGCAGGCGGACAGACTCGCAGCCGTCCAGCAATATCAGGAGGCGCTCCGAGCCATCGCGAGTGCTCACCAGAAGCTCTACGACGAGCGCAATCGTTGGAACACGAAGCAGCTCGCAACCGATCTTCTTCCAGCCACCAAAGAACTATCGAATGCGGCAGACGCAATGAATAAAGCATTCTGAAGAGGCGACTACGAATGAAACTCAGCGCGTTGGATTGGCGGAATCTCTCCACCCTGTATCAGAACCTTGCGGATACCGTGCTCGACTACCGCGTCTCAAACAGCGCGACGCTCACTCTCGAACAAAAGAATGCGCTGAACGTCGCCTTCGGCGAATTGCTGACCTCCTCCGAGAGCTTCGCCAATCAGGCGTTGCAGCAAGCCACCTCGGATATCGGCGCGTCGGTGCAAGCCATCCAGGCATCGACCCACGACGCCATCTCTGCAATCCATTCCATCACCGTTCTGAAAAATGTCCTCGACATCAGCGTGGCAGCAATTGGTCTCGCCACGGCCATGCTCGCTCCCACGCCCGGCACGGTTGCCAACGCACTCGGCTGCCTGGTGGATGCGGTGCATGACGCGGCTCAAAAAGACGCGTGAGCTCTCAACGCAGCCAGCGACGGACGTCCCCGCACAAACTCACCATCCTGTGACTAAAGTCCCTGCGAAGCATCGCGCCGCTTGGTAAGTTCAATTCAGTGGCAACCGGTTCCTTCCTATCCGGTGCATACGCCAGGAGCACACCATGGATTACACCTTCATCGCCGATCTTACGAAAGAGTTTGAACTACCCACCGAAGGCATCTTGAGCCGTATTCTCCGCAAAGACGCCAACGTCAACATTACTGCGTTCGGCTTCTCTGCCGGGCAGGAACTCTCCGCCCATTCCGCGCCCACACCCGCCGTCCTCTACTTTCTTGAAGGCGAAGCAGACGTTCTCCTGGGCGACGACACCGTCAAAGCCGTCGCGGGATCATTCATTTACATGCCGCCAATGTTGCCTCACGGCATCGCTGCCAAATCCGCAGTCAGAATGCTGCTCATCCAGATGAAAGAGGTCGTCGCAGCGTAAGGCTCGTGCCGCTTACGCGCAAACTTCCGGCGTCACAGTCAGCCGGTGGCAATCCGCGTTAAGCTAGAAACACCATGAGCCAGACCAATCAGCCACCCCGTGTCGTCCTCACCCAAACGCCCGATTACCGCGAGACCTACGCCAATAGCGTGCAGGTTCGCGTCAGCGTATGGGACTTTCTCTTCACCTTCGGTACCGCGCAGCAGCAGACGCCGGAAGAGGTGACCATTCACAATCAGCAGGGCATCTACCTCAGCCCGCAGCAGGCCAAAGCCTTGTGGAACATGCTCGGCCAAAACCTCGAACAATACGAAATGACATTTGGCAATATCGCCCTGGAGCCATTGCCCCAGCAGCACGGGCCAGTACACTAAATACTCGCTCGCAAATTGAGCGGTACCCCGCATGCCACTGAAACTTGAGCCACCCCGGGATCGTCCGCTGCCGCTCTGGATCGTCTTCCCGCTCATCTTTATTGCGGTCTATCTTTCTCATGCAACCCTGCTGCGCCTTCCCTACTACTGGGACGAGGCCGGCTACTACATCCCCGCTGCCTACGACTTCCTTCGCACCGGCTCTCTAATCCCCACATCCACGCTTTCAAACGCGCATCCCCCGCTGCCATCCATCTATCTCGCGCTCTGGTGGAAGACCTCAGGCTTCGTGCCCGCCGTAACGCGCACCGCAATGTGCATGGTGGCCGCATTTGGCTTGATGGCTGTCTACTCGCTTGCCCTGAAACTCAACGGCCGCGTCGCCGTCGCCATCTGGACAACTGTACTCACCGGCCTCTACCCTGTCTGGTTCGCGCAAAGCAGCCTCGCGCACGCTGACCTCTTCGCCGCTGCCGCCACCCTATGGGCTCTCGATTTCGTCCTCGCGCCTGAACCCTCCCGTCGCCAAATATGGATCGCAGCCGGATTCTTCGCGATCGCCGCCCTCGCCAAGGAAACCGCAATCATCACACCTCTGGCACTCTTTGCCTGGCAGGCGTGGCGCGCGCTGCGTGGGCTGCCAGATCAGCGCCGCCGCAACCTCATCAGCGCCACAATCCTGCTGCTGCCTCTGCTGCCGCTCACGCTCTGGTACGCATATCATCGAGCACGCACCGGCTTCATCTTCGGCAATCCCGAGTACCTGCGCTACAACGCAACCTCCACACTCACTCCCCTGCGAGTCCTGGTCGCCTTCGCCCATCGCGTCGTGCAGCTTACCGCGCACATGAATCTCTTCGTGCCCGTCCTGTGCATGATCGCAGCTATGCTTCTCAATCCGCTGCGCGAGCGCGATGGCACACCGCGTGACCGTGTCCCACTTTCCTCGCAAGCGAAGATCTACGTCGTACTCCTGGCAAATGCCGTGGGATTCTCCGTGCTCGGCGGCGCATTACTTACGCGCTACCTGCTGCCGCTCTACCCCCTCATCCTGCTGCTTGCTGTCTCTACCTTTCGTCGGCGGGTTCTCTACTGGCAAGCGCTCTGCGCCTTAAGCGCTGTAGCGTTTCTGCTCGCGCTCTTCATCAATCCGCCCTACCGCTTCGCTCCGGAAGATAACCTCGCCTACCGCGACGTCATTCAGCTCCACCAGCAGGCCATCCGCCAGATCGTGCTTCACCAGCCCGGCGCTACCGTCCTCACCGCGTGGCCTGCCAGCGACGAAATCAGCAAACCCGAGCTCGGCTACATCCGCAAGCCGCTGCCCACTTTCAGCATCGATAATTTTTCCTCTGCCGAATTAGCCCGCGCCTCGGCACATCCCGGCGCCTATTCCGCGGCCCTGGTCTTCTCCACAAAGTACGATCCGCCCCACCTGCCCTTAAGTCTGGGAGAGAAGAACCGCGCCCTCGACGAGAAATACTTCGGCTTCCACCACGACCTTTCCCCCTGGGAAGTTGCCGAACTCCTCGGCGGCACCGTAACATGGCACGCCGAGCGCGATGGCCAGTGGGCCGCTGTCCTGCAATTCTCAAACCAACCCACCCCCGGCCTTTAAACTCCGCGGGCACTATAATCAGCTGGAAGTGAGACCAATTCATTCAATGCGCTTCATCGTCCGGGCCCTGCTGTTGGTGTTCCTTTGCGTTTCGGCCCCCGCACAGAACTCCGCCGCCAATCCCGCGTCCGCTCCTGCCCGGAATGGCCGCCTTCTACTCGTGATGCCGTTTGAGAATCTCACCTCTCAGCAAAATCTCGACTGGATCGGCGAATCCGTCTCTGAGGTTCTAAATCAACGGCTTGCCTCGGCGGGATTTTTGCCCATCACCCGCACCGATCGCCTTTACGCGCTCGATCACCTCGGCCTGCCGCAGAACTTCCAGCCGTCGCGGGCCAGCATACTCCGCCTCGCGCAAAATCTCGACGCCGACTATGTGATCTACGGCTCCTACACTATGAGCGGCAATAACCTCACGGCGACCGCGCATATCCTTGACCTGCCCAATCTCAAAGTAGGACAGCCGCTCACGCAGCAAGCGGAACTACCTCGCCTCCTGGGCCTGCTCAACAGCCTGGCCTGGAGAACCGCGCGGCAGCTCGACCCCACCTACTCCGTTGCTGAAGAAACCTTCGTCGCCGCGAACGCCAACGTGCGCCTGGATGCCTTCGAGAACTACATCCGCGGCCTCGTCGAGGCGGATCCGGCAGAGCGCCTCAAACACTTGAAAGAGTCCGTCCGCTTAAGCCCCGATTTTTATGCAGCATGGCTGGCGCTCGGCCGTGCCTATTTTGCGCATCAGGACTATGAGCTCGCAGCCACCACATTCGCCAAGCTGCCCAAGAATGATTCTCATGCCCTCGAAGCTCAGTTCTATCGCGGTCTCGCGCTCTTCTACACCGGCAACTACGCCAAGGCAGAGGAATCATTCGCCTTCGTTGCCACCATGCTTCCCCTGCCCGAGGTCGTTAACAATCAGGGAGTTGCCGCGAGCCGACACGGCCGCAACGGATCTCCGCAGTTTGAGCAGGCCGTCGCCGTCGATCCCCGCGACCCTGATTATCACTTCAACCTGGCAGTAAGCATGCGTCGCCACGGCGACCTCCCCGGCGCCACCCGAGAGATTGATCTGGCGCTGAAACTGCGGCCAAACGACACTGAGGTACAGGCCGTAGCAGCACTCGTCAAGACTGACTCGGCACACGCCACTCCCGTCAAGACCAACGTCGCCCTCGGCGAGACAGACGCGCCCTCTGAGCCGCTGGAGCGCATCAAGCGCGGCTACAACGAGGCATCCTTCCGGCAGGCCGCGTTTGAACTGCAACAGGTTGAGGAGATGCGCCTTTCCACCCTTCCCCCGACCCAGAGGTCCAGCGCCCACGCAAAACAGGGAACCACATACCTGAACCGCGGACTCATCCTTGAGGCCGAATACGAGTTTCAGCAGGCTGTTCAGGAAGATCCCTCCAGCGCTGCAGCCCATGCCGGGCTGGCCCAGGTTCGCGAGCATAGCGGAGACGCCGAGGATGCCCGCAAAGAAGCCCAGGCCTCGATTGCCCTCCAACCCAACCTAACGGCGTATCTTGTATTGGGTAGGCTGGATCTGGCTGCAAATCAGCCCGCAGCAGCGGCAGACGATGTAAGCAAAGCCCTGAAGCTGGAGCCGGCCAACGCCGACGCTCGCGGGCTGGGACAGGCAATCGAAGCTCGAGGACAAAAACTGCCATGAAACCGGCACGTAGATCGTTCCTGCATTGGTTGTTGATCATCGCAGCGGTCGCCGCATGCTTGCCATTGGCCCCCATACGGGCAGCAGACACCGCACAGCACCTCGTCGTCCTTCTCCGGCTGCGCGACACCATTCAGCCCATGAGCGATGAGTACCTTACCCGCGGCCTCAAAAGCGCTGCCGAGCGAAATGCCGAGGCCGTGGTCGTCGAACTCGACACGCCCGGTGGCTTGCTCGACTCGACCCGCGACATGGTCCGCCAGATTCTCGATTCACGCGTGCCTGTCATCGTCTGGGTCGGCCCCTCCGGAAGCCGCGCCGGATCTGCCGGATTCTTCCTGCTTGAAGCCGCCGACATCGCCGCCATGGCCCCCGGCACCAACGCAGGAGCCGCCCACCCCGTCGTCGAAGTCGGAAAGCTCGACCCCATAATGAAGCAGAAGATCGAGAACGATACCTCGGCTTTCCTGCGCTCCTACGTCTCGCAGCGCAAGCGCAACGCTACCGCCGCCAACGATGCCGTAATGGACTCCAAGTCCTACACCGCCGAAGAGTCGAAGCAACTCGGCCTCATCGACCTCATCTCCCCCACTACCGATGACCTTCTGCGCACGCTGAACGGTCGCGAAATTACCCGCTTCGACGGAAGCCTCACCACCCTGCATACCCAGGGCGCATCCGTCGTGACCCTGGAGCCCACGCTGCGGGAAAAAATCCTCGACCAGCTGATGGATCCCAACCTCGCCCTGCTCATCCTCGTCGTCGGCGCGCTCCTCATCTATCTCGAATTCAATACCCCCGGCACCGTCGTTCCTGGCGCCCTCGGAACCCTGTTCGTGCTCCTCGCGCTCTTCTCGCTCAACCTGCTGCCGATCCGCTATACCTCGGCCCTGCTTATACTTGCAGCCTTTGCCCTCATGCTGCTTGAGGCCAAGTTCGCCAGTCACGGAGTCCTCGCCGCAGCTGGCATCCTCTCCCTCATCTTTGGCTCCCTCACCCTGGTTGCCGCGCCAATTCCTGAGCTCCGCATCCATCCCGCCACCGCCATCGCTACCGGCCTCGCCTTCGGCCTCATCACCGTCTTCCTTGTTCGATTGGCCATCCGCGCGCGAAAATCGAAATCCCGCACCGGCGTCGATGCCCTGCTCGGCCAGATCGGCACAGCAATGCAGCCCCTCACCCCCGCCGGTCAGATCCTCGTCCATGGCGAACTCTGGCAGTCTGAAAGCGCCGCCCCGGTTCAGAAGGGAGAGCACGTCCGCGTCCGCGGCGTACGCGATCTCACGCTGTTGGTGGAGCGGATTCCCTCGAGCGATCAGGCAGGCGTTTCCTCTCGTCGCGACTAGCGCGGCGCGGTACAATCCGTGCTGAATGAGGCGCTGCCAATGGAAAGCATAGGAATCCCCGGTCTGGTTATTGTCGCTGTCATCATCCTGTACCTGCTCAACTCCATCAAAATACTCCGGGAATATGAGCGCGGCGTGATCTTCCGCCTGGGCAGGGTCTTGCCTCAGCCCAAAGGACCCGGACTCATCCTCGTCTTCCGCCCATTCGATTCCATGGTTCGCATCTCCCTCCGGCAGGAAGTGCTTGAGGTTCCGCCGCAGGACGTCATCACCCGCGACAACGTAACCATCAAGGTCAATGCCGTCGTCACGCTGCGCGTCCTTGACCCCTCCCGCGCCGTCATCAAGGTCACGAACTACGTCTACCAGACCTCCCAGTTTGCCCAGACAACCTTGCGCTCTGTACTTGGAGAAGTAGAACTCGACGAGCTTCTCTCCCATCGCGACTCGCTCAACCTGCGCATCCAGACCATCATCGATCAGCGCACCGAGCCCTGGGGAGTCAAGGTCGTCAGCGTCGAAGTCAAGCAGGTGGATCTGCCCGAATCCATGTTGCGCGCCATGGCCAAGCAGGCTGAGGCGGAACGCGAAAAGCGCTCCAAAGTCATCCATGCCGAAGGCGAATTCGCCGCCGCACAACGCCTCGTGGACGCCGCCGACCTCTTGGCCGCGCAGCCCATCACCCTGCAATTCCGCTATCTGCAGACACTCACCGAAATCGGCGTCGAGAAAAACACCACCATCGTCTTTCCGTTGCCCATTGAGATCATGTCCTTGCTCAACAAATTCACGGGCAGCGTTCATGTCAAAGACCACCCACAGGAGCGTGGATGAACACCATATTCGAGACAGAGGACCGCGAAGAACGTCTGGAGCGACAGGACTCGGAAGTCACCCTCAGCACCGGCACCCTGCTGGCCATATTCTTCGGACTCGTGGTAGTTTGCGGCGTGTTCTTCGGCTTCGGCTACTCCATGGGCAGGCACTCTTCTGATGCCAAGGCCGCCGCCGCGCAGGTTGCCGCCGTGCCCGCAGCCGAAGAGGCAGCCACGCCCAGCCATCCCAAGCCTTCCGCTCTCGAATTGCTGCCCGCGCCCGCTGCACAGGCCGGCACATCCGCCGACGACTCCGCGCCGCGCACCGTAGTCGTAGATCAACCCAGCGCCGACTCTGCAACCGTTGAGCCGGTAGCGAGAACTACGCCGAAAGCCGCCACTCCCCGGCCCGCCGCTGCGCCAACCCAGCAGCCGCTTCCTGCGACACAGCCTCAAGCCGCTCCGAAATATGTCGCAACCTCCGCGCCAACCACCGCGCGGCCCGTGCCTGCCTCGCTCGCGAAGCCAGATGCGAAATCAACCATCATGGTGCAGATTGCAGCGATCTCTCATCCTGAGGATGCAGAGGCATTGGTGGCTGCGTTGAAGAAGCGCGGCTATGCGGTCGCCGTCCACACTGAGCCGCAGGATAAGCTGCTTCACGTCCAGGTGGGCCCCTTTGCCACGCGCGAGGACGCAGTCGCCATGCGCCAGAAGCTGCTCTCCGACGGCTACAACGCGATCATCAAATAGCCCGGATCTCCGTGCCCGGCTCAGTCATCCACGCCGGAAGCGAGGACGCGATGGAACTCCGCGTTGCCGCCATCAATTCTTCACGACTCGCGAAATTCTCCGGCCACAACGGCTCATGGAAATGTACATGCGCCGTCCCCGGATAGACACGCTTGCTGCCCACTCGCATGATTTCCTCTGTTCCCCAGATCGAAATAGGAACCACCGGAGCATGTGTATCCATCGCGAGATAAAACGGCCCTTTCTTGAACGCCTTTAAATGACCGTCCCGCGATCGCGAACCCTCAACAAACGTAGTGATGGGAACTCCGGAACCGAGCAGCTTCGCTGCATTGGCAACGCTCTCCCGCGCGCTCTCCAGTCGCCCATCGCGGTCAACGGGAATAAAATCCGCCAGCCGCATCGCCGGACCAAGCAACGGAATCTTCATCAGCGAACGCTTCAGAAAAACTGAGGTCCTCCCGGGCAACGAGGACACCAGCACCGGCGGGTCCATATTCGATACATGGTTCGACATGTAGATGCACGCCCGGTCTCGCGGAACGTTCTCCCGCCCCGCCACTTCCGTTTTCACACCCGCCATAAATAAACCACTGCGCGTAATCCACAGCGCCATCTCATACAGAGGCACAACATTCCCCGTCAGCAACCGCCAGGGAATGCCGATGGCTGCAGCCGGAATGGCCAGAATCGAATACCAGGTAAGCAGAAAAATTGCACGAATCATTATTAAACGTCAGCTCTTTCCAACATCTTCGCTCACGGGCCACTTCCGCTCCCATGACTGGCTCCTATCAGCCTACCAGCAAGTGGGTGTCACAGTACCGGGGTCAGGCTCTGCAGCCGCTGCGGAAGCTTCTCGTAGATTCCGTCGAAGCCGCCATTCGACATGATTGCCACAACATCGCCCGCCTTTAGCCTCGACGCAATAGCATCGACGATCGCATCTGCATTCGTGTGTAGCTCCGCCGGATGACCCGCATCGCGAAGCAGCTTCACCACCGTCTCCGGATGCAGCCGCTCCCCAACCGGAATGCTCTCCTGCTTGAAGATCTGCGTCAGCACAACATGATCGGCCAGCGCCAGGCTCTCTACCAGCTCCTTCTCAAACACGTTTCGCCGCAGCGTGTTTGACCGTGGCTCCAGCACCGCCCACAGCCTCGCTCCCGGATACGAAGCGCGCAGCGCCCGCAGCGTCTCGCGAATAGCCGTGGGATGATGAGCGAAGTCGTCAATGATCGTCACTCCGTTCACCTCCGCACGAATCTCCAGCCGCCGCCTCACGCTCTCAAATGTAGACAGCGCCTCGCGTATATCCTCCGCTTCAATGCCCTGCCCTGCACCCAAAGCCGCAGCCGCACTGGCGTTCAGCGCATTGTGCTCTCCCGCCATGCCCAGGCTCAGCTCCGCCCACGGCTTGCCCCCGCGCATCAGCGACCACTCCGTCCGCCCACCAGCACTGGTCAAATCGGCCAGCCGCCACATCGAGCTCTCTCCAAACCCATAGCGCTCCACCGGACACAGAGCGCGGCTCACGCACTCCGTAACATTTTCATTGCCGTCGTACGCCACAATGCGTCCCTGCCCCGGCACAAGATTTACCAGCCGCTTGAACGCAACCTTCACCGCATCCAGATCGCGATAGATATCCGCGTGATCAAACTCCACGTGCGTCAGGATCAGCGCCGAAGGAAAGTAGTGCATGAACTTCGGGCCCTTGTCGAAGAACGCCGTGTCATACTCATCGCCCTCGATCACGAATGGCCGCGTCGCCCTCAGCTGAAAACTCGTATGAAAATTTTCCGCCACGCCTCCGATCAGAAAACTGGGTGCTACTTCCGGCCTGCGCCGCGCCGCCACTTCATAGATCCACGCCAGCATGCTCGTCGTCGTAGTCTTGCCATGCGTCCCCGCAACCACCAGCGACTCACGCTCGCACAAAAACTGATCGTGGATGCACGCCGCCATCGAAGTGAAAGGAATGCGCTCGTTCAGCACATGCTCAATCTCCGCATTGCCCCGCGAAAGCGCGTTCCCCACAATCACCAAGTCAGGAGCAGGCATCAGGTTCGCAGCCGAATAGGGCTGCATCACTTCAATCCCAAGCTCACTTAGCAAGTCGCTCATCGGCGGATAAACCGCGCTGTCCGAACCTGTGACCCTATGACCGCGCAACTGCAACATCCCGGCAAGCGAAGCCATCGCCGTGCCGCAAATGCCAATCAGGTGAACGTGCTTCTGCTTCTCCACTTCAGCCAGCTTCATTGTTTGCGACTTACAGCCGGCTCCAGCATGCGAAGCTGCGGCTCTCCTTCCAGATTCAATTCCGCCATCACTCCCAGCGGCAGTGTCACGTTGCCATGCGTCACGTGGCCCGAGCGCAAGCCAATAGCGATGGGCCCTTCCACATCTTCCAGCACACGCAGGATCACTTCATCCAGCAGTCCGGCATCCGCGCCCGGCGATACACAATTCATCATCTCGCCGAAGATCACGCCCTTCACGCCGTCCAGTTTGCCGCCGAGCATCATCTGCCGCAGCATCCGGTCAACCTGGTACGGCTTGGTGCCGACATCTTCCAGAAACAAAAGCTTGCCCTCGGTCGCCGCATCAAATGGAGTGCCCATCGCAGCCGTCACTATGCTCAGGCACCCTCCGGCGAGCACTCCCGACGCGCAACCTGTGCGCAACGTCCGCAGTCCCTCAGTCGCACCGTAGCTCACACTCGCTCCCGTCAGCACCTCTTGAAAGCTCGGCAAATCAAATCCATTTGCCTCTGCAAAATCTGCCGAAAGCATCGGGCCATGAAATGCCACCAACCCTGCCCGGTCCAGAAACACACTCTGCAGTGCGCTCAGATCGCTATAGCCAAAGAACGGCTTCGGATTGCGCCGCACAACTTCCAGGTCCAGCCCGCTCAATAAATAGTTCGATCCATATCCCCCGCGGCTGCAAATAATCGCTGCGACCTCTTCATCCGCAAACGCTGCGTGCAGATCCGCCAATCGCTCCGCCACGCTTCCCGCAAAATACGGCTTGCGTTTCGACATAAGATGTTCGCCGCGCTTCACCTTGTATCCCAACGCCTCAAGCGTCGCTATCGCCCGTTCTATCCGCTCCGGTTGCGGATGGCTCGCCGGGGAAACAACAGCAATCGTGCTTCCCTCCAACACGGCTGGCGGTTTCACATTCGCGCCCATCTACCAGGCCTCGCCTTGCGCAATCAGCTCTGCCGGTCCCGTCAGCAAAATCTCCAGCTCCGCATCCGCCCACTCCACTTGCTGCGTGCCGCCCGGCGCTCGCACACACAGCTTCCGGTCCACGCCGCGCAAAGCCATGCTGGCTGCGGATGTGGCACACGTGCCCGTTCCCGACGAAGTCGTCGGCCCCACACCGCGCTCGAAGATGCGGATCTCAATCTCTCCTTTATCCAATACCCTCACAAACTCCACATTCGTCTGACGCGGAAAATCCACATGATGGCAAATCTCATTGCCCAGTTCCTGCCACGTCCTTCCGTGCGCAATAAATTCAGCGTTGTCTACGAAAATCACAAAGTGAGGATTGCCCGTCGAAACCACCGCCCCCTCCACCACTTCGCCGATAGACACGGTCACGCTGCGCTTCTCTACCTGTGGCACACCCATGCGCGACGCAATCTCATAGTGCGCGTCCGCCGCCGCAATAATGCTGCACTCGCGCACACCCGCCTCAGTCTCAATCGTCAGCACCTCTCCCGACTTCGCGCCCTTCTCGTGTGCCATCCATGCGGCCACGCAACGCGTGCCGTTGCCCGAGATCTCCGCTATCGAACCATCCGCATTATAGAGAGTGATCCTTCCGGACCGCTCGCCCGTCCATTCAAAATACTCAACGCCATCCGCGCCCACTCCGGTGTTGCGGCCGCAAAGCCTCACCGCCGTTTCGCGCAGCGCGGCCTCGCCCACGTGCCTCCGCTCCACAATCAGAAAATCATTGCCGCACGCATGCGCCTTGGTAAACGGAATCACTCTTCCTCCGGGTCGCGGAATATCAATACCTTCTCGATGCTCTTTTTCTCGCGTAAACATTTCTGCAGTCCGGTATGCTGCCTCAGCGTCGCAACAACCGAAAACGAAATGCGAACCACATCGTTGAAAATGTCCTTTTGCACTTCGTTCAATCGGCGCTTCTCGCAGTCCATCGCTTCCAGTACCTCGCCCATCATCAGCGCCTCGTCCTTGCCTCGCGCCTCATACATCAGTGGATAGATCTTCAGATTCAACCGCGTCTCAAGAATGCCCACCGACTCCAGCGCAATCAGAATAATGACCGTCGCCAGCGTCGCAGCAATGTACAGTCCTGCCCCGCACGCCATGCCAATGGACGCAACTACGAAGACCGTAGCCGCGCTGGTAAGTCCACTCACGCGATTGCGATTGTGCAGGATGAGCCCGGCGCCTAGAAACCCGATCCCCTGCACAATATTCGACGCCACGCGGCCCTTGTCCGGATTCGCATCGCCCGCCAGCACGGCCGAGAGATAGGTAAACAGTGCGCATCCAAAACAAATCAGCAAATTCGTGCGCAGGCCCGAGGGCTTATGGTGGAACTCGCGAACCAGCCCAACCAGCGCGCCCAGCAACGACGCCACCAGCAGGCGTGTCATCACGCCGCTCGCAGCCGTCATCTGCTGAAGTTCGTCGAAGTGAAAGCTGTGAATACCTTGAAGAAGCGCTATCGCAATCATCTTTTATTCCATCCAGCGTGATGCTATCACCGGCCCTCGATGCTGCGCGCCACCGGCGTATCTACTTGAGAACGATAGATGCGCGCACAGGGCTGCCCCGTCGAACACGTTATGCTGACCAGCGTCAGTTCTTCGGGATTCGCCGCCACCGCCTTGTCAACCGCATCGCCTTCCGTCGCCACCACCCACCGCGCCGATTTCGCCGGCTGCTCAAGAGCAGGCTTGAAATGATAGTAGTCCGTCTCGTTGATCGTTCGCCGCAGCGGAACGCCCGCCTTCTGCAGCGCCCCCACATGCTCCGACGTATATATCAGGATGAGCCCCTCCTGCGGCAGCGCGCGCAGCGCATCGGCCAGCGCGCTTTCAAAAGGAATCCGCGTGCGGGAGTTGGCTATCGCCTCCTGCAGCACGATAGGCCGCGCCCTCACCAGCACCACCGTGTTCGCCACGATCAGCAAAATCGCCGCCGCATAGACGCCGACCGCAACTCGCGGATAACTAGCCCGCGCGCGATCCATCACCCAGCCCACTGCGAAAGCCCCAAAGAGCGCAAACGCCGGCAACATCTCCATGCCATAACGCGTGTTGTACCAGGAGAATGGCCACCACACCGGAATAAAAATTGGAACCGATCCGTATGCAATCGAGTACGCATAAAACGGCACCGGAATCCATAGCAGCAACGCCGCCGCAATCGCTCGCGAGCGAAACTCGTACACCGCCAGCACCGTCCCTGCGGCCGTCAGCCACAGGAGCCTCTTGCCCCACGCCAGCGGAACCGCGCCAAGCTGCGCCGCCTTCAAAAAATGGAGCGCCGCCACCCGCATGTTGTGCCAGCCCGGATAATGCGGTGCCCCAGGAGTAGCCGTGCGCTCCTCAATCGCCTTGGCCGAATATGGTCCCCGCAGAAAATCCAGCGGATCACCAAACTGCTTCGCGTTGTACGCGCACCAGATCGCAGGAGCCGCCGCCAGCATCACGGTGAACAGAAAAAACGCGCCCATCATCGGCTCGTGCAAATGACGGCGTTTCCACATCGCGGCGGCCACCACCAGCCACGCGAAGCTCGCATAGATCCATCCGTCGTAGCGCGTAAACACCGCCGCAATCAGCACCAGCCCGGCCCCCATCAGTAGCCACCGCGCCCGACGCTGATCCGCCTCGCCATCCAGCTCACGACAAAACTGGCCGACAAAAAAAGCAGCCCAGATCATCTCCGCCAGAAACAGCGGCTCCGTCATCGCCGTCGTCTGCATGTAGAGCAGTCCAGGATTCAGCGCGTAGAAACCCGCCGCCAGCCAGGCGACGCGCTGCGACACCCATAGCCGCGCCAGCCTGTAGATCCCCACGCAACCAGCAATGTAGCAGAGCATCGACGGAATCGCTCCCGCCACGCCGCTCTGCCACCACTCAAGTTTTTGTACGAAAGGAATCAGCAGAATATGTGGCAGGGGAAGCCACACCGATCCCAACTGCCGGAAGCCGGGATTCAGCGAATCAAATACCCGGCGCGCAATATGCAGGTGAGCCACCGCGTCGCCATACAACAACAGCAGCCCATGCTGATAGCAGTATCCAAACGAAAGCAGGGAGAGCGCCGTCGCGGCCAGGAGCACAACTTCCCACTCGCGGCGCGGCGTGCTGCGCCCTGCCTCCGTTCTATTCAAGGTGGCTGAGCCCTTTGAACAATCCAAAGCGCAGATCAATTTCTTTTCTGTCCAGCGACTGCAGCCGCTCCGTTCCAAATCGCTCCACCGCAAACGATCCCATCACTCCGCCGTAGAACATCGCGGTCTTGAAGACCAGCGGCGTCAATTCAGGTTGCGAAGCCAGGTAGCCAAAAAATCCGCCGGCGAATGAATCACCCGCTCCCGTGGGATCAACCACCTCTGCCAGCGGCAATGCAGGCGCGCGAAACGGCAGCATCACGTGCTGAATCCCTTTGCCGAATGAGCGCTCGCTGAAGAAGGCCGTCGCGCCGTATTCGCCATGCTTCACAATCAGCGTCTTCGGTCCCATCGCCGAGAATCGCCTTCGCCGCGCCCACCAAATTATTGTTCTTCGCCAGCATCTTCGCTTCCGTGTCGTTGATCAGCAGCGCATCCAGACCCTTCAGCACCCGCGCCAGTTTCTCCGTGTGCCCGGTAATCCAGTAGTTCATCGTGTCGCCGCACACCATGCGCACATTCGACATCTGGCTGCGTACATTCTCCTGCAGCACCGGATCGATATTTGCCAGGAAAAGATATTCGCTGTCCGCGTAGCTCGCGGGAATCTTTGGCGAAAAATCTCCGAACACATTCAGCTCCGTGTTCAGCGGTCTTCGCCTCGTTCAGGTTATCCATGTACGAGCCCGACCAGTGAAAGCTCTTGCCGTTCGCGCGCTCCAGCCCGGTCGTGTCCACTCCGCGCTTGCGTCAGCACTGACTCGTGCTCGCTCGTGAAGTCCTCGCCAACAACGGCGATTACGCGAACCGGCGTGAAGTAGCTCGCCGCCAGCGAGAAGAAAGTCGCCGCGCCGCCCAGGCAGTTCTCTACCCGGCCGGCAGGGGTCTCAATGCTGTCGAATGCAACGCTTCCAACTACCAGAATCGCCATGTATGCTCCGGAATTACTTGCTGGGGGAAGATACTTCCCGATGATGAGTTCAAGTTTCTCGCGCGTTGCCTGCGGAACCGCATCCGCATGCGTAAGAATCGCAAACTGCAAAGCTGTCGCACATGCGCAGTTGCGCTCGCGCGGCATCGCGGCCACTGCGGCACGCACCACCTTGGCTGCGTTGGCCGCGTTCTGGTTCAGCACCGCTACAATCTGATCTACCGTCACTGCATCGTGCGACTCGTGCCAGCAGTCATAGTCGGTAACCATCGCCATCGTCGCGTAGCAGATCTCGGCTTCACGAGCCAGCTTGGCTTCCTGCAGGTTGGTCATGCCGATCACGTCCGCGCCCCAACTGCGATACAGGTTCGATTCGGCCCGCGTCGAAAACTGCGGCCCTTCCATGCAAACGTAAGTGCCGCCCGGCTTGCCCTCTACGCCCACCGGCGTGCATGCGCTCGTAATCGCGCCCGCCACCGTCGCGCACACGGGATCACCAAACGCCACATGCCCCACAATGCCGTCACCAAAAAATGTTGATACGCGATGAAAGGTGCGGTCGATAAATTGATCCGGCACAACAAAGTCCGTGGGCTTGTGCTCTTCCTTCAGCGAGCCAACCGCCGACACCGAGACAATCCGCTCCACGCCCAGCTTCTTCATGGCGTAAATATTGGCGCGAAAGTTCAGCTCCGATGGCAGCAGCCGATGTCCCCGCCCATGCCTCGCCAGAAATGCAACCTTGCGGCCTTCCAGCGTGCCCAGCACAAACGCGTCGGAAGGATCGCCAAAGGGTGTGCTTATCCGTTCCTCATGTGTGTCGGAGAGTCCCGGCATCGAGTACAGCCCGCTGCCGCCGATGATTCCTATCTCTGCCTGTTGCAAATTCACACTCCGCCGCTCTTTCCGCCAGGGGAAATGCGGATGAAATTCATACGAATAGAGTTTCCAGTATAAACAACCGGCGCAGGAAAACCTCTGCTATCGTTTTTGAATGCTCGAACCCAGGCAAGCTCCGATGGCTCCTGCAACCGCCTCTCGCCTCAATCCCACGTGGCTGAAGATCACTGGCAAAGACAACTGGGTACCTACCAAAGCGACAGTCTACTCTCGCGAGTACACTGATCTACCCAACCAAATCAACAGTGAGGTCGGGCACTACCATGTCACCTATACCTATGCCGTGAATGGTGAGTTTTACGACGGTCGATTCGTCGATTTCGGCAGGCAAGATGAGGAGTACTTCAAGCGATGCGACACTTTGACGGTTCGGTATGATCCTCGCAATCCGTCAAAGTCGTACTATCCCGACTTACGAACTCAAAGCCAATTCCGTCTTATTTGCTTCGGTATAGGCGCTGCTCTTGGTCTGGTGGTTATCATCCTGTTTGTGGTAGCCCAGCACAGACGGCATTAGCCGGCAACATTCATCAATGCGGCAACGCCACCTTCATCAACCCGCATCCCCCCATAAACTGCCGCATCGCCGAAGCCAGCTCCCTACTCGGCTGCGGCACAGCTGTCATCTGCAACTGCTCTCCCTGCTGCGCACCCGTCATCAGCAACTGCAGCTTCCGCGCCGTCGTCAAATCAAAGCTCTCGCTGATGAACACCTGCTTGCCATTCACCGTTATCAGCACCGGCCCTTCGTTCGTCTTGTAGACTTTCTCCCCCAGCACGGGATCAACTTCGCCATCCAGCGACACGCCGCGATACTTCAGCGCCACCTCTTTGGCATACATCTCCCCAAAGGCCTTCGCCGCCTGCTCAGTCTTCCAGTCAGAGAAATACAGCAGGCTCAGCGACGCAGTCGATTTCTGCTCTTCCGGCGTCTTTGCGCTCTTCCTCTGTGCGGCGTAATAGACGCCCCCGTTCCACGCCGGAGTCAACGCGCCTGACAACACCGGCCCGCCAAAAAGCTCCGCCAGAATCTGCACATCCAGCGCACCCATCACGCCAACGTCATACGGCTCGTACTCGCGATCCAGCAGCGGATGAATATCCGGCATCCGCATCACCGGCGATTTCTTGTCCTCCTGGTATGCCCACGGATTCAGAATCTCGTACGTCGATACCGGCGGCTTATCCAGCACTCCGCCAAACGCAGCCTCCACGCCCTTCGCCTGCAGCATCGCCTGCTCAAATGCCAGCCCCTGCTTGTAGGGGAACAGCAACTCCTGTTGCAGCAGCAGAGGTGCGCGCTTCAGCACGGGAGAATCGGAAGCATCGCCCATCTGGTCAATCTGCTCCTTCACCTCGTCGGCCGCGGTCAGTAGAGTTCTGCCGCTCGGCTTCAGCTCCCAGTCCACAAACACCGCCATCGCCTGCCCCTCCAGCACGGCGTCGCGCGTCGTATCTTCCTCGTCCACCGAAATGTGCTTGTTATCGTCCGCGACATTCCGCGCAATTCCAGTCTCTGACTTCGTCTGCCACTTCTCCAGGTTTACGCGCTGGTCTTGCAAAGCATGCGTCAACTCATGCGCCAGCACGGACTTCTGTTGTGTCGGCTCAATCCAATCCAGCAGATTCACCGTCTTCGTCTTGTCGTCGTAGTAGCCCGCGATCTGCTCCTTCAGCAGGCTCACCATAAAGGGCTCAAGCTGAAAGTCGCGATCGAGCAGACCAAATTTCTTCAGCACAATCTCGCCACGCTGCATGCGCTTGGCGTCTTCGTCGTTCTTCAGCCGGTCCAGAATGTATGCCTCCACCGCTTGCCGGGTGGTCAGCCTGCGCTTCACCTTACTGCGGATGGCCAGCTTGCTGTCGTCCGATGAAAATTTCAAAATCTCATCCACCGACCGGAACAGCTCCTTCGCCTGCGCGGGAGTGATCTTCGTCTCGGTCTCGATCCCCAGCCCCGTATCCGAGCCTGCCTTGGGCTTTTCCGGCTCTGTCTGGACCGGCGCCTGCGCCTCGCTCTCCGGCTTTTGCGCCGCCTGCGCACCTGCCGCCAACCCCGCACCAGGCATCAGCGCCAGCACTCCCCAGGCACACATCCAGACGTACTTGCGCTTCCAATTCATTCTCAAAAAACCTTCCTTACTCCGGCCCGGAGCGACACTCTTCTGCAAGGCTATAATTTAGCTGTACTTTCCGCTATTCCGCTATTTCACTATGAGCGATTCCATTTCCACTCCCACGAGCGCCGAAAACCCGGTAACCCCGGCAATGCCAACGCCGCTCGCGGAATTTCTCCTGCAAAATCAGCCCCAACTCGCCCTGCGCAATCACCAGGGCGTGCTCACCCCGCATGTCTTTGACGAAACAGAACCCAAAGTAGGCTCAGAAGTCGAAGCGGCACTCGATTCCGCCGCCGCCCTGGACCTGGGCTGGCTCGCGCGATTCGCCATCACCGGCGAAGACCGCACCCGCTGGCTTGCCGGAATGACCACCAACGCCGTGCAAACACTCGCCCAGGGCGCCGGCAACTACAACTTCGTGCTCAACGCCCAGGGCCGCATCCAGGGCGATTTATACGCCTTTCACGAACAGGATCGCCTCGTCGCCGAAACCACCCAGGCTCAGCTTCAGCGCCTCCTCGAACATTTTGACCGCTTCATCATCATGGACGATGTGGAACTCAAGCCCCTCTCCAATCTCACAGCTCTCGGCATCGCCGGGCCTCGCTCCGCCACCGTGCTCGCAGCCCTCGGCTTTGATGCCACGCAGCTGCCCCTGCTGGAAGAGCGCATCTGGACCTGGAACAGCATTCCCATCACCGTCGTCCATGCCTACAGCGTCTCCCTCCCCCGCTTTGAGCTGTGGGTTGCCACCGAACACGTCGCCGCCGTATGGACAGCGCTCCTCGCAAGTGGCTGCCATCCCTGCGGCATCGAGGCCGCGGAAATCCTTCGCGTGGCCGAAGGAATTCCCGCCTACGGTATCGATATCCTCGAAAAACACCTCGCACAGGAGACCTCGCAAACCCGTGCCCTCAGCTTTGCCAAGGGATGCTATCTCGGCCAGGAAATCGTGGAACGAGTCCGCTCCCGCGCCAATATCCATCGACTCCTGCGTCAATTTTCGCTCGACGGCGCCATCCCCCAACCCGGCACCGAACTGCGCGCAGCCGATAAGGAAGTAGGGCATCTAACCAGTGTGGCAACCGTCACCCGCAACGGCGCTACGCACTCCTTCGCATTGGGAACCATACGCACCGAGGCCCTGAACGCGAATTCAAAAATCGACTACGACGGGGGAACGGCCATCCCGCTCGAAACACCGCCAATACTGGCGAATACCTGACCCCAACGAACTCCCAGCTTCTGACGAACCGGCCCTCCCGGGCAAAAAAATCTGCTACTGAGAATGGACACATACTATGGCTGACAAAGAGCCGCAATTCGTAGTCACCGACCGTCGCAAGTTCACGCCCCAGGGCGAACTTCGCGAGGGCGCAAGCTGGACCGTAGATGAACCAACCGTCGAACCAGCAGTTGAACCAGCAGCCGAAGCAAAAACCGAGCCAGTAGCTGCGACCCCAGTACCGCCCGCCGAGCCAGCAACCGCTCCCGCCGCGACAGCAGCACCCGCGTCAGGACCGCGTTTAGTCACCGGCGCAGCGCCCGAAGTAGCGGAGCAGGATGAAGAATCCGACGAGGGAGGCCCACCCCCCACCGCCGAGGAATCCGCCGAGCAGCACGCCGCCTATCAGCAGTCTTCCCGCCTGCTCGACAAAATGTTGCAGGATGCCAACCCCGGCAGCCCCGCCGCCGAACAGGCCACCTTCGAGCAGCTGGTGCAGTCCATCTACCTCTCAGCCGTCGTCCAGATGGGCGGAGCAGCCAAGCCCGGCGAGCAGCCCCGCGTGGACATCGTGGGCGCGCGCCAGAACGTAGACATCCTGGGAATCCTCGCCGACAAAACCAGGGGCAACCTCAACGATCGCGAGAGTCGCCTGCTGCAAAACGCCCTCTTCGATCTCCGCATGATGTTTCTCGAATTAACCAACGCCATCGCGGCCCAGGCCACCCGGCCCCCACCGGCAAAAAGTAGCTGATCGCAATAAAAGGACCGCGACGACACGATGGATGCAGTGATGACAATTCTCGGCAGTGGCACTTCGATGGGCATACCCACCCTCGGATGCGATTGCCGCGTCTGCGTATCCACTGACCCGCGCGATACCCGCACCCGCCCCTCCGTCTCCATCCGCTGGGACAACCACTGCGTCCTCATCGACACCGGACCCGACTTCCGCCAGCAGGCTCTTCGCGAAGGGATCCGCGACATCGACGCCATCCTCTACACCCATGCCCACGCCGATCACATCCTCGGCCTTGACGACCTGCGCCCTCTCAGCTTTCGCAACAAGCGCAAGATGCCCCTCTACGCCGACGAAGCCACAGCCTCTGCTCTCGAACGAGTCTTCGACTACACCTTTGCCACCGATGCCCGCTATCCCAACCGCGCCCGCGTTGAAATGCACCGCATCAACGGAGCAGTCGATGTCTGCGGACTGCGCTTTCAGCCCGTGCCTCTCCTGCATGGCGAAATGCAGGTCACAGGATTTCGCTTCGGCAACATCGCCTACCTCACCGACATGAACGATATACCCGAGAGTAGCCTGCCCCTGCTCCAGAACCTCGACATAGCCGTGCTCGACGCGCTCCGCCACACGCCTCACCCCAGCCATTCCACCCTCTCTGAATCCATCGAGTGGGCCAACCGCCTCGCGCCCCGCGTCACATACTTCACGCATATGTCGCATGAGATCCTTCACCGGGAGACGGAAAGCGCCCTCCCTGAAAACATGCGGCTCGCATACGATGGCCTGCAGATCCCCTTCGAGCTCTGACAATGAAGATCTTTCGCAGCCTCGACGAGATTCCCCCCGGCTTTGGCCGCACGGTTGTCAGCGTGGGCAACTTCGATGGCGTCCATCGCGGTCACCGCCTCATCCTCGACTGCATGCGCGATCGCGCCCTCGCTCGCAATGCGCGCTCAGTCGCCGTCACCTTCGATCCCCATCCCACCGCCGTGCTCCATCCCACCAAGACGCCGCGGCTCATCACGCCCCTGGGTGCGCGCCTCGAACTGCTTCAGGCAACCGGCATTGACGCCGTCCTCCTCCTGCCCTTCACGCTTCAACTGGCTCACTTGTCAGCCGCAGAATTTGCGCAGAGCGTTCTCCGCGGAACCCTCAATGCCATCGAGGTCCACGAGGGCGCAAACTTCCGCTTCGGTCACCATGCCCACGCCGATGTTCGTGAGTTGCGCGAACTCGGAGCCACCCTCGGCTTCGACGTACAGATCCACCACGCGCTCCATCGCCGCGGAATGATCATCTCCAGCAGCATCGTGCGCTCCCTCATCGCCGCGGGAGATGTGCGCCAGGCCCGCAGCCTCATGGGCCACGCCTTCTTCGTGCAGTCCTCTCCGGCACGCGGCCGCGGCATCGGCGGCAAGCTCCTCGTACCCACCATCAACCTTGCGGAATACGACGAGCTGCTCCCCGCCCTCGGCGTCTACATCACCTGCCTGCGCATCCGCGAACAAATCTTCCAGTCCATCACCAACGTCGGCAATCGCCCCACCTTCGGAGCCGATTCCTTCGCCGTCGAATCCCACATCCTCAACTTCCAGCCCATCGAACTCGACGAGTCCACGCCTCTGGAACTCACCTTCCTCGATCGCGTCCGCGAAGAAAAAAAGTTCCCCTCACCCGAAGCCCTGCGTGCGCAAATCATGCTCGACGTCGCCCGCGCACAGCGCTACTTCCGCCTGGCAAACGCACTCCAGCCCCAACCCCAATCCAAATAAATTCTCGGTCTTGTTTTACCGCCGTGTTTGGTGCACAAGAAAAGCACGAGCAGTGAATCTCGTCGTACCTTCCTCATTACCTATGAGAGGAGATCGCCGTACAACCGGGGGAATTGCCACCTTCATTGGCAGGATTCGACTTTTCCGTGAATTTCCCGACAACAGTTCAAGAATCCAGAGGATCAGACAAAAATCCAGCGAATCTATGACGGCAATCGCCAGTGCTGGGAACCACTTCGTGCCCCAGGGAACAAACAGAATTAACGGAACATGAAGCGCCGCGATCACCGCCATAGTGATCCAAAACCACGCGTGTGCCCTCAACTTCCATTTGAGAACGATCATCAAACCGAGCACGCCAATAGTATTCATCAAGGGCAATGCCAGTTCTAACCGCCCATAGAGAGCGAACAGAAAGGTCATGGGCGCACCAACGATAAAGATGAATAACTTCGTGCGCCAAGACAAATGCAACTTTCTGGCAGCCTTTATCTCGCCTCTTACATCGTTAGCCAGGGACATTGCCTGATAGCCTTTACCGATTTGTGAAGCGTCCACCACCACTTCGTTGTTGTTGCCTTACCGAACCGGCACTGCGCCCTTTACATCAGCCGATCCCGGAGCAGCCACCTTTTGCGCAACCTTCTGCTCCACACCAGCAGGCTTTGCCGGCAAGGTAGCACCCCCGGCAGTATTTAGCGGCTTCAGCGGCGAGTCCCCCGCAAACACCTCGCCATCCTTACCCACAATCGCCACCTTCATGAACTGCATCCAGATCGGCAGCGCGGCATGCGCCCCCGTCTCCTTTTCTCCCAGCGACTGGCGGCTATCGTAGCCAATCCACACTCCGCACGTGATCGATGGAGAAAAGCCCAGGAACCACGCATCGGTGAAATCATTCGTAGTCCCCGTCTTGCCCCCAAACGGATGCTTCAACGAAGCCGCGGCAGCGCCCGTCCCGGAATGAATTACCTCCTGCAGAAACACCATCATCGTTCGCGCAGTCTTGCTGCTCGTAGCGACTGAAACCTGCGGCAGATCCTCCATAATCGTCATGCCATCGGGATTGGTCACCTTGCGAATCAGCCGCGGCGCAATACGAACGCCATCGTTGGGAAAGCTGCTGTACCCCGCCACCTGCTCCTGCAGCGTCACCTCAACCGAGCCCAGCGCCACCGGAAGAAACGCGGGAATATTGCTGCTGATGCCAAAGCGATGCGCAACTTCAATCACCCGCCGAATGCCCACCCGCTCCGCCAGCCGTAATGCAGGAATATTCCGCGAATCAGCAAACGCATGCAGCAGCGAAATCGATCCGAGATACTTGCCGTCGTAGTTGTGCGGAGTATATGAGCCAAAGCTCGCCGGGCTATCCGAAATACTATCCTCAGGCTTCGCGCCCTCCTCTACCGCCGCCGTATATACATACGGCTTGAACGATGAGCCTGTCTGCCGTTGTGCCTGCGTCGCCCGGTTAAACTGGGACAGGTTGAAGTCGCGTCCACCCACCATCGCCAGCACATCTCCCGAAGCGTTATCCATCGCGAAGAGCGATCCCTCTGTCCCCGAATCCTGCTCCAGCGTCCCGCGCAGCGCACCCGTCGCAGGCAGCTCATCGCTCAAATGCAGATAGACAATATCGCCGACATGCAGAAAATCATCGGCCGTCTTCTCTCCTGTCCACGCCCAGTCTTCAGGAGCCAGCACCACTTCCCGCCCACCCACCTTCGCTGTCGCCTGGTACGGAAGCACCGACGTCAGCAGCCCATGCACATACCCTCCGCCCTCCGGCGGCATCACCCAGTCAGGATGCTTGAAGTTGTCCAGCGACATACCCCCGGCAATCGCGTTCAGCAAATGCCCGGTCCATCCATGGCGACGCTCATACGTTGCCACCCCATCCAGCACTGCGCGATTAGCAGTCGTCTGCAAGTCCAGATCGAGCGTCGTGTACACCCGCAACCCCGCCTCGTGTACCTCGTCCGGACCCAGCTTCTTTTCCAGCTCTCTCCGAACCTCCTCCACGAACCACGGCGCAACCGAGTTCGGCGGCGACTGAACATGCAACCCCAGTGGCTCAGCCTTCGCAGCATTCGCCTGCCCCGCCGTGATCACGCCATCTTCCAACATCGCGTTCAGCACCATGTTCCTGCGGCGAAACGCGCGGTCGGGATTCAGTATCGGCGAATATCCCACCGGCCCTTTCGGCAATCCCGCCAGCAACGCGGCCTCAGGCAACGACAAATCCTTCGCATGCTTGCTGAAATAAAATTGCGAGGCCGCCTCAAATCCGTACATCCCGTGGCCGAGATAAATCTGGTTGGCGTAGAGCGTGAAAATCTGCTGCTTGGTAAAGGAACGCTCAATCTGTATCGAGAGAAAGACTTCCTGGATCTTCCGCCCCACCCGCCGCTCCGACGACAGGAAAAGATTCCGCGCCAGCTGCATCGTCAGCGTTGAAGCACCCTGCGCGCGATTGCTGGAAGTCAGATCGTGATACGCCGCCCCCAACACGCGAAAGACATTGATGCCCCAGTGGCTCTCAAAATTCTTGTCTTCAATCGCGATTACCGCCTGGCGCAGTATCGGAGAAATATCGTCGTAGTTCACCACCACGCGACGCTCCAGCGCGAACGAGCCGAAAATGCGGCCGTGCGCATCGTAGAGATCCGTAGTTGTGTTGGGACGATATCGTTCCAGTTCGTCTATCTGCGGCAGGTCAGCCGAGTAGACCATCATCAGCCCGCTCAGCACGCCCACCAGCGCCGCCAGCACCACCAGCACCAGCAATGCCACGCTGCCCGCGATCTTTCTGCGGCCACGCCGGGTAATCTTCGCTGGAGGACGGAATCGCCTGGCCTCGGAGCCCGTTCCAGTGCCAGGTCGTCGAGCTTGACCAGAAGAATTCAAGGGGTTATCCGTCTAAAGGTTAGCACGCAGACCCACCCCTAAGCGCGATCCTGGCCCAACAGAATCCAGCTCCTAAACGGTGTGCTTACGCGACCTTCTGTTTCAGCAGGTCCAGCGCCTTGTTCAGCTGATCGTCCGCCTTCGGCGCCGTCGTTGCAGCCGGAGTGCTGTCCTCCGCCGAATCATCCTGGTCCGCGCTCGACGCCACCACTACATTCGGCGTCACCGCCTCGTCCTGGATCTTCTTGCCTGAGGGAGATGCGTACTTCGCTATCGACAAAATCACCGCCGCGCCATCCTGCATCTCGATCGTCTTCTGCACGGAGCCTTCGCCGAATGTCCTGTCGCCCACCACGTCGCCGCGCTTGTTATCCAGAATCGCAGCCGCCACGATCTCGCCCGGTCCCGCCGTCCCGTGGTTCACCATCACCACCAGCGGAGCCGCCGTTATAAACTTCGAAGCCTCCGCCGTGAACGTCTGCTTGGCAAACTTCTGCCCCTCAAGCGTCGCAATCGTTCCACTCTGCAGGAAGCAGTTGGCCAGCCGGATCGCCTGGTCGCTCGACCCATCGGCAACATCCCGCAGGTCCAGCACTACCTTCTTGTTGCCGCTCTTCGGCATCGCGCGCAGCCGCGCTTCCAGCTCTGAAACGCGCTCTTTGCTCAGCACCACCGGCTTCAGATAAAGGATGCTGCTGTTCTCATACTGCTGCTCCGCCATCGCAGGAAACGACTGCACCGTGCGTGTCAGCGTAATCTTCTCGGGCTCCGACTTGCGCGGACGCACCACCGAAAACGTCACGTTCGTCCCCGGCTTGCCTTCCAGCAACAGGCGAATCATTGCCAGCGACATCTCCCGCGTCGACTGGTCGCCAATCGATTCCAGAATGTCCCCATCGCTGATCTGCTGCTTGTCCGCAGGACTTCCCGGCACTACCGACACCACCGTCGCATAGCCAAAACGCTTGGAGAGATTCATCCCCACCTGCGCCGTGCCCTCTGCCAGATGTGCCTTGTAGGTCTTGTACTCTTCCGGGCTCAGGTAGCTCGAGTCCGCGTCCAGCGACTCAAGCAGGCCATGCAGCGCGCCGTTCGTCACGTTGCCAATGCTGGGCTCGGAGACATAGTCGCTCTGAATCTTCTTCAGAACTTCGCTGTAGACTTCCATCTCCTTGTAGGCGCCATCCTTCTCGGTGCCCGCACGCACACCGCTGGGACCAAAGCCGCCAAGAAAGACGAACGTTATCAACACAACGGAGAGGGCGAGGACAAAACGCTTGAAACTTTTTGACATGGATAGGCTCAAAGCCCACTAAGGGCCGTACCCTGAATCATACCGCACCATTGGTGCTTCTCGCTCCCCGCCAGGCCGGCAGGTGCGCTTTCCTGGGAACCACATTTGTGGGATTGCAAAACCGCCGCCATCCCCACCCCGCCAGCCAACCATCCCCCTCTGATTCTAAAGAGGATCACCAGCAATCATCGGGAGCCGCGTTCCCACCTACCCCTCGATCACCGTCGCCCGCCGTATCTCAGGGTTCGTGAATACGTCAGATTCGTCCCGGCTGCGGCTCGAAAATTCAGACACCACCGCCCCGGAAGGCCCGCCCTGAAACCAGTGCAGGGTGTCGGGAGGAATCGTGTACTGCTCCCCCGGCTTTAGAACAATTTCGTGAAACACCGTATAGCAGGCCTTCGAATCCGCCGGCACCGTCGCCTGAATCCGCGGAGCAGCCTCGCCCTCCACGTACAGCCACACCAGCCCCCATCGGCACCGGAAGGTCTCCTCTTTCCCTTTGCTGCCCTCTACCGCAGGATGCCGATGCTCCGGACAGGTCTGCCCCGGAAACAACACCAGTTCCTTGGCGCAATAGCGGTCCGTATTGATATACGTCACCAACTCCAGCCCCTCGGTAGCCAACCGATCCAAGCCCAGGTCCGCTACTTCAATGTTCTCTGACTCCTGATCGGTCAGAACGATGCCCACATTGGTCAGCATCGTGCGTGCCCTTTGGCGCGCCTCACTCACTTCACTCGCCCGCATATCCGTCTCCTCTCGGAAGAACGTACACAGCAACTCCCATGGTGCCAGTCGCAGAGACGACTCACCAGTCCTAACTGAATGAATATGAAGGGATTTTTTACTGGTGGCGGTGGACAGAATCGAACTGTCGACCTACGGGTTATGAGTCCGTCGCTCTAACCATCTGAGCTACACCGCCAACGGTGACACGGCATGGGCCGCTGGTGCAGCCAATATTCATGATACGGAAGCCCTACCACCCTGGTCAAACCTGCAGCCGCCCGATTACTGCCGCTCTGAAGCCAGGTACACCGCCACCCCGCTCAGCAACGCCAGCGCTCCAATCACAGGAATCAGCAGCATCAGGCTCCAGTCAGGCTTCATCGTCGTAAATGTCGATAGCGACCACCACCCCGACAGAGATGTAGACAGCGACGACCACACCCCTCCAACGTGAGACCCTCTCCCCTCATCCGTGAACCACGACATCCACCGCACCCCATGCTGCGATTGCCATGCCACGAACCCCACCGCCACCACCAGGTTCACCGCCAACGCAAATATCTGTGCCACCCGTATCGGCTTGCTGATCCGCTCCACCGCAGCATTTCTCCGCCGCAATTGCGCGCGCCACCATAGCAGCCCCGGAGCAACCACCGGCGCCGCCTTCTCCGTCTCGCCGCGATGCGCCCTCAAAGCCAGCGACACCAGCACCAGGTCATCGCAACGCCGGCACTCTCTCACGTGCGCCCGCAACTCCTCGCCGCAGCCCTCCGGCCAGTGCCCTCTCTGCAGCGACTCCTTCACTTCCTTCTCTCGCGAGCAAGCACGAAACATCATGCCTTCCTCCCGTCCTGCATCCGCAACAGCCGAGCCATCTTTCTCCGCGCTCTGAACAGCAGCAGCCGGATGCTCGCCGCACCCAGCCCGGTTATCTCCGCAATTTCACGATGCGAATAATCCTCCGCGTGCGCCAGCCACAGCAGCTGCCTCTCCCGCGGCTTCATCTGCGCCATCGCGGGATCCAGCATCGCCCGCGAATCGCTGCGTCCCGCCTCGTCCCGCGCCGCAAACAACTCCTCCGGCAACTCCTCAATCGAAGTCGTGCCCGGCCTCCGCCAGTGATCGCGCAACAAGTTCGTAGCAATGCGAAAAAGATATTTCCTGCACGCCACTTCTTCATCCGCCGGCGGAGTGGCACACAGGAACCGCACGTAGCTCTCCTGCATCAGGTCGTCAGCCAGCGCGGGATCGCCCGACGCACGCGCCAGGTATGCCCACAACCCACCCGCCGAGCGCAAGTAGAATCCGGCGAACGCATCGCTATCCATGGGCAGTTCGGCTGCCCACGGCTGCTCGCCGGTCTCTACTTTCGGAATGACGTATTCCCACATCATGCTCAGCTTCTCTCGCAATGCATTCCGGATGATCCGGAATCACAACCGCTCTTTCGCATCGTATATCGCATTGCCCTTCATCAGCTCATCGTTCTTGTCAGGCATCAATCCCAGCCGCGCCGCCAGCAGCCACGTAATTCCCGCCGAAAGGATCAGGCCCAAACCCACCATCAGCCCCATCACCCCCAGCACAAACAACGCCTGCTCTATCTCCGGTATGCTGTGCCGCATAAACAGGAAGCCGGAGCCCAGCAGGCTCAGCACAATCCCAATCTGCAGCGGCGTCAGCACCCTTGCCACCGCATTGGGCATCCGCTGGCCACGCTCCAGGTCCACAGGAATCGGCGCCGCCTCCAGAAATCTCTTTCCCGCCTCCGTATCCATATACGTCAGCAGTTCCTGGCCGTTGCCAAACTTGTCGATCAGCTTCCCGTGTACCTCTGTCTGCAGTCTAAAGATGCGCCCCCAACGCCGGTTCTCCAGCAGTGTGTGGATCAGCCACAGCAGCGCACCCAGTATGCAGATGAAAAACAGAAACGGCCCTACGCCGTTTTGAATGAACCGGACCGTCTGGCTATCATCCGGCTCGCGATTCAACTGCGGCCACGCCTTTCGCTCCAGCGCATCGCCCGCATCTCCCCCCGCGCCATTCAAATTGGCGAAGAGATAAAAGTTAGGATTGCTCGCCACCTCGGGGTGCTCAACCAGAAACTCCGCCAGTTGGGGATTGTTGCGCCGCACATACTCCTGATCACTCAGCAGCGAAGGATCGCGCGCCACCACCATCGTCAGCGTGGGACTCATGCGCAGCAGCTTGATCAACTGCTCCCGCATGTCAGCCAATTCCTTGTCCGTCGCCACCGGCCGCGCCATTGGAGCCGGAGCGGCCTGCGCAGCAGGGACAGCAGGGGCCGCTTGTCGCGCTTGTGAATTCACCTCTCCCGCGCTCAATACCAGCAGCAAAGCCGCCGAACAGATAACTCCAGACTTCATCCCACGATGCTTAAACATTCCCTTGTCTCCCAGCTCAAACAGAGTTGTTCCTATGTCTCTGCCCATACAACGAACCCAGGCCGCCTTTGGTTAACAACAATCTTCCGCCGACCGCTCTTTAGCCAACCGCTCTTTAGCCAACCGCTGGGTGCCCCCTTCAAGCCCTCTGTTGCTTTGAGTGGGAAAAGTGATGCGGGTGCCCCATCCTTCGCTCCTTTGCGAAGGGTGGGATAGCGATGCCCGCAGCCTCACATCTTTACGGGTGCCCCACATCTCGCGTTTGAGATGTGGGATAGGGATGCCGGAAGAGTAAGCCCCTCTGCTGACACACACGAACTAGCTAACTTGCTGACTCGCTAACCCGCTGACTTGCTGCCTTTAGCTAACTTCCCATCGCCCCCGCGCATCTCACCCCCTGAAACCAGATTTCGGAAGGAAAGACCTGAATGAAGCCAGCAACATGGATCGGCGCAATCCTCATCCTCGTCGGCATAATCGGATTTGCCGTCGGAGGAATCAGCTTTACTCACGAAAAGAAGGACGTCGACCTGGGCCCGGTCCAGATCGCCCACAAACAGACCAGCACCTTCCCCATCTCACCCGTGCTCAGCACCCTCGCCCTCGTAGGCGGCCTCGGCCTCGTCGTAGTAGGCGCCAGAAGCCGCTAACGGCGAGCTACCCGATCTCGATCTTTAATGGACATGGCTATCCCACATCTCGCCCTTCGAGATGTGGGATAGCCATGCCCGCATCACCCCACAAGTTTTCAATGACCCTGCCCCATCTCTGCTGCGAATATCTTTGGTTCGTCTCCCGATATATGACAGTTGAAGCTGTCGCAAAACTCTCGGTCGGGAGATCTTGGACGGTGCAGTCTCTGAGTCAACGCATCGATTCTGTAATATGGGTCCCAGTCAGATCCAACCACAGGAGTGACCGCTGAACTTTCAGGCCATCATCGTTGGGATGCTTCTCGCTGCTCCCTTTGCCTCACCTGTTATTCAACCCGAAGCCCCCATCGGGCTGTGGAGAGGCGTCGATTATGGAGGCATGGATCGCACCCTCGATCCCATTGCAGACTTCGATCGGTATGCAAGTGCAAAATGGTATGCGAAAAATCCCATCCCTCCTGACCAGGGATCCTGGAGTACCGGGCAACTCATCAAGCAGAGAAACCAGGAGATTCTCAGAAGCATCCTCGAAAGAGCTTCTGCCGACAAGAACGCTCCTCCCGATTCAAGGACGGGCAGATTGGGAGCATTCTATCGATCGGCGATGAACGAAGAGGCGATTGAATCGGCCGGCATCCAACCAATTCAGGCCACGCTTACCAGAATTACGAAGCTCGCTACCCCCCAGCAACTGTGGAACGGCCTGCCAGGTGTCTATCGAGAGACCGCTGTCTTCGCGCCGATTCCAATTCATACCGATACCGACCCGAAAGACAATAAGAAGCTGATCCTCGTCATCGATGAGGGCGGAATCGGCTTGCCGGGGCGGCAATACTATCTGAGTTCAGACTCCAGGATGGGTGCGATTCGCGAGAGTTATCGCGAGCACGTTCGACGAACACTTGTATTGGCGGGAGACTCGGAGACTCAGGCGACGGAGGAGGCCCGTCGCGTAATTGCGTTTGAAACCCGCCTGGCGCAAGCCATGCGTCCCGGTGATGAAAAATCCACTTCGTCGAACGCGCCGCTCACTGTAGACATCAATCATCTGGACGACGCGGTCCCTGGCCTTGCTCTGCAATCGTTCATCAGCGGTCTTGGCATCACCCAGTCGACGCTGGTAAACATCGCCAATCCCGCGTTTCTGCGGGAAATCCAAACAATGCTACGGGACGAGCCCCTCTCATCTTGGCAGAGCTATCTTCGGTGGCAGTTCCTCCGTTCGCTGTCACCTGTGCTGCCACGAGCCTTCGCCGCCGAGAGTTTCGCCTTCGAACAAGGTGTTCTTGGCGGAAGAGTACAAGACATGCCTCGATGGAAGCGCTCTGTCATCTGGACCGACAACCTGCTCGGTGACGACTTGGGATATCTCTATGTGGCGGAGAGGTTCACACCGGAAACCAAAGCGCGCGCGCAACTCATGATCGCCAATATCGTTCTGGCTTTGAGAGCCAGTATCGCAACCCGAACGTGGATGACCGCCTCGACCAGGCAAAGCGCGCTGGCGAAGCTGGATCGATGGACATTCGATATCGGCTATCCCGACAAATGGCGGGATTATTCCGGCCTGAAGATCGATGACAGCCCCTTCGTCGTGAACTACCTTCGTGCGGAAAGATTCACGAACGATTGGACATTTTCCCGCTTGGGTAAAGAGCGTGACCAAACGGAATGGGAACACACTCCACCGACCATTAACGCCTATTGCGATGCCGATACCGACAAGATCGTGTTCTCCGCAGGAATTCTCCAGCCGCCTTTCTTCGATCCCAGTGCCGGCGACGAGGTGAACTATGCGGAAATCGGCTCCGTCATGGGCCACGAGCTTACTCATCTTTTCAGTTGGACCGGAGACGATGAAGCTAACTTCAGGGCTCGCGCTCTTGCTATCGAACAGCAGTACAGCGCGTACACTCTGCCGGATGGATCTCACGTTAACGGGAAACTCACGCTCAGCGAAAACATCGCTGATATTGGAGGATTGCGACTAGCCTATATTGCCTGGAAAGCTTCCAGGAAGTCGGTGCCGGTTGTCGCCGTCGAAGACGGTCTGACTCCCGACCAGCGCTTTTTTATCGCTTATGCTCAGAGCTGGCGGATCCAAACACGTCCGGAGACGGCACGACTCAGGCTCGTCACCGATCCTCACGCACCAGGACATTTCCGCATCGTCGGGCCGCTGTCCTACATGCCCGAGTTTTACGGGGCTTTTCCGCACTCTATCTCATCTGCCCAGGTCGTCATACACGAAAGCCTCTGGTAAGCAACGGATTGCGGACTGCCCCACATCTCGCCTTTGAGATGTAAAGATGGGGATGCCCGCATCAACAGCATGGCCGTTGTCGTGGACTTCCTCACCTCATCACTTCTTCCCACCCGCTCCAATCGCATCCAAACCAGCAACCACATCCGGCGAAAGCTCCAACTCCGCTGCCTTCAAATTCTCGCGAAGATGCCCACGCGAAGACGTTCCCGGAATCAACAGAATATTCGGCGACCGCTGCAGCAGCCATGCCAGAGCCACCTGCATGGCGGTAGCTCCCAGCGCCGCCGCCGCTGCATCCAGTCCCGACGACTGCAGCGGACTGAATCCTCCCAGCGGAAAGAACGGCACATACGCAATGCCCTGCCGCGCAAGATCATCGATGAACCCATCATCGCCGCGGTTCGCCACGTTGTAAAAATTCTGCACGCACACGATCTCCGCAATCTTCTGCCCCTCCGCCACCTGCTCAGCATTTACGTTGCTCAGCCCAAGATGACGAATCAGCCCCTGGCTCTTCAGCTCCGCCAGCACCGTCAGCGGCTCTTCAATCGATCCGTCCACCGGACCCATCAATCCGCCCACCCGCAGGTTCACCACGTCCAGGGCCTCCACTCCCAGGTTGCGCAAATTGTCATGAACCCCACCAATCAGCTCCTCCCGCGAGAGCGCATGAATCCACGACTGGTCCGCCCCCCTGCGCGCGCCCACCTTCGTCACAATCACCAGCCCATCCGGATAAGGATGCAGCGCCTGCTTGATAATTTCGTTGGTCACATGCGGACCATAAAAGTCGCTGGTGTCGATGTGGTCCACACCCGCCTCAACTGCCTCCCGCAGAACCGCCAGCGCCTCCTCCACATCGCGCGGCGGCCCCCACACACCCGGCCCAGCCAGTTGCATCGCACCATACCCCATGCGCTTCACCGTCATCGCCGTCTTAGGAAACGTAAAACTCCCGCCAGGATAAGTCTCTGCCATCATGCCGTTGCTCCTTTAGTCCTCAGCCGTGCCAGTAATCTCATTCGATGTCGCCGCGCGCAAATAGCTTCACCCGAATGCCCTCTCTTCAATCCCCGCAATGAGGGTGCCCCATCCTTCGCGCTCTTCGCGAAGGGTGGGATAGCGATGTCAGCAGCTCAGCATCTCCGCTTTACGCTAACTTGCTAACTCGCTAACTAGCTGACTCGCTGCTTTGTGAGGGTGCCCCATCCTTCGCGCTCTTCGCGAATGGTGGGATAGCGATGTCGGCAGCCCAGCATCTCCGTTTTACGCTGACTTGCTGACTCGCTAACTCGCTGACTCGCTGCTTTCTCACTTCCACATGCGAAGCATCACCACGCCTCCCTCCGGAGGAGTAGCGGTATACGAATCCTCAATCACTCCCAGATCCTTGTGCGCCCAAAGATCACGCGCATGCACCGGACCGCTGAAACCCAGGTCCTTCAGCCGCACGGTAATCGGCTGCGGCACATCGTCGGTCACAAAGTTAAACAGCGCCACCGCCTTCGACCCATCCGGCCAGCGGCCGCACCCACGTCTGCAGCGGACCCAGCCGAAATCCCTGGCTCGCCCAGTTTGTCCTGATCCACCGCAATCACTTCCTTATTCATCAGGATACTTTTCGTCGTCTCGTCCATCTTGCTCAGATCGTTCCCGGCCAGCAAAGGCGCCGCCAGCGATCGCCCACAGGCTCATCTGCGTGCGATATTCGATCCGCTGACATGCCGCCGTTGCCCACCTCCAGCATGTCAGGATCGTTCCAGTGTCCCGGGCCGGCAAACTTCTCCAGCCCCGCCTGCGAAAATCCAATCAGCGCCATGCTGCGGAAGCTGTCGCTGATGTCATCGGTGGTCCGCCACAGGTTTCCTCCCGTCTCCGCGCCCCACTCCCACACCGAATCCACACCGTACTGGCAGATGCTGTAGACAATCGGACGCCCGGTCTTCATCAGCGCACTCGTGCATTTTCTTATAAGCATCGCGCATCATGGCCGAAGCCTTCTTGGGATCCTGCTGCGGATCGTAAAGCTGCATAATCGGACGAAGCCCGCACAAGTCGTACTTCAGAAAATCCACTCCCCACGCCGGCATACGTGTTGCGCATCCTGCTCCTCGTGGCCATAGCTGCCCTCGAAGCCCGCACACGTCTTCGGGCCCGGCGACGAGTAGATGCCAAACTTCAGCCCCTTCGAGTGAACGTAATCTCCCAGCGCCTTCATGTCAGGAAAGCTGCTGTTCGAATGGATAATCCCCTGCGCGTCCCGCTCTCCTTCCCATGTGTCGTCCACGTTGATGTAGACGTAACCCGCATCGCGCATCCCACTCGCAACCACCGCGTCTGCCGCCGCGCGCACATCCGCGTCCGTCACCTTACCCGCAAAATGATTCCAGCTGTTCCACCCCATCGGCGGAGTAGCAGCCAACTCCCCACCCTGCGCCAACGCCGAGGTAGTAAGCATCCCCGCCATCACCACCCCAACCAAACTCACCCACACGCACCGCAACCAATATCGCCTCATCTTGCTCACGTCTCTTTCAAAATTTGTTTGTGCAGAACACGCAAGTGTGCCTGAACGCCAGCCCGCATGGAAAGCGAAATACGCGAACGAATCCATGCCCGCGCGGGCAGCATGCGTTGTAATTCCAGCCCCGGCCGCCTCGTAACGACTAAGGGAGATTCAGCGCCACCGCCCCCTTCGCGCCGAACCAAGCCAACCCATCCCCCAGCATCACCTGCCCGTTGCGCGTGAACATGTCGTGAGGCACCGCCGCCCCCAACGCCGCCAGGTAATCCTTCGTAAAAATCTGGCTCCACTGCGCAGCCAACTCCTGCGCAGAAGCAATCATCCGGCTCTTGCCTCCCTGGTTTATGCGCAGGGGAAAGCTCACATACAGAGCCGCCGTCGACTTCTTTCGCGCCAGCACTGAACGCCAGAAGCCCTGCACCCTGGCCTCAAACGCCGCCTGGCTCTCGCTCGTAACCGACTCGTACCTCTGCCCCGCCGCCACGCTTGGCATCCTGTCCGTAAAGTTGAGCGCTACCGGAAGCTTTTGCGAGCCCTTCTGCCATGTCCCCTCCAGCCCCACGCTGTTCGCGAAGTTCAAAGCCTTGCCACCCTCATTTCCCTTGAAGTGCAGTTGAAATGTTCCGCCACCCACCGCATTCAGCGTCACCTCGCCGCCTTGGATCGATCCGGTCAGCGGAATATCTTTCAGGTAATGCACGTAGAAGTAATGCCCTCCGCTGATCGCACTTTCGCCCTTCAGTTCCAGCGTCATCCCCACCCGGTTATGGCCAACCGTCCCTGCAAGCCCCGCCAGCGACTCCGCCGCAGCCACTCCTCGCGCGGCCAGCAGCAGCGCCATCCCCAACGCCCCCGTCACCAGCCACCGCATCGCGCCGCGAACCCACCCACCCCTCCAAACCATCCTCGCCCACCCCACAAAATTCCGAATCACAGTTGGGATGCACTCTAACATCCCCCGACCGCCAGCAGAAGAGAAGGTGCCCCATTCAAGCCTTCCGTTGGCTTGAGTGGGATAAGTGCAGGCTGACATCTTCGGCGTCTCCACCCCGCCCCCATCGAACATGAAACTCCGCCGCGCATAGCCTCCACACCTTCTAGAAAAGTACAATTTACAAACCGTGACGCACCCGTCAGACCGCAGATCGGCTCCATGACCAACCCAGCCACCTCCGCCTTCACGCCGCGCTTTCGCATCATTGCTTACTGGGTAGCGACCGCTCTCGTTGTATTCGAACTGGCTCTGGGAGGCGCATGGGACATCCTGCACGTGCCTCAGGTGCGCACCCTCATCGAACGGCTAGGCTATCCGCAATATTTCCTGACCATCCTCGGAATTTGGAAACTGCTCGGCGCTGTCGCCTTGCTCATACCGCGATTCCCGCGACTCAAGGAGTGGGCCTACGCCGGAGTCTTCTTCGACCTCACCGGTGCGGTTGCATCGCTATGGGCCGCCGACCTGGCCGACGCGAGTACGGTGGCATACCCCGTCGCAATGATGGGCGCAGCAGCAGCGTCCTGGGCACTCCGTCCCCCATCCAGCCGGCTCAGCCGGGTGGCCCATTCAAGCCCGCCGTTGGCTTGAGTGGGAAAGGTGATGCCCCATTCAGCTTCACGCTCACTTGCTAACTAGCTAACCCGCTGACCCTGACCCGCTGCTTTTTAGTCCGCCCGTGCGGCCAGCACCCCGTGCGGCCAGCACAACATTCCTGTTGACAACGATTTACGCAAAAATCTACTATCCGCGTACTCCAGCGGAGCTCCACGGAGATTTTTCCCCAGCTACAAGTGAACCAGGAAACCTGAGTTGCCTGCCATCTGTCCGGCACCAACTTCCGATCATTCGCGCCTAACCGAACTCGGGCCCAGAGGCCTGAAGGAGATCTCAATGAACAAGGCAGCGGTTCAAGCGTTGTGGAGTAATAGAAGCAGAAGCCTCAAGTTGTGCTCAGCCTTCGCCGCACTAGTCGCCGTCGTTGTGTTGATGTCGTTCAAGACCTCCGTAGCTCGCGCAGGCGAGGGGCCAGACAGCGAAGAAAGCAAGATCAGAATCGGCTTTGCCATCGCCCCCGTTCCTCTCAATGTGGAAGGCAAGAACAGAAGCCTCGTAGGACTAGGCAGCTACATCGTCAACGCGCAGGGAGATTGCAATGGGTGCCATAGCCAGGGCCCGCAGACGGAGTATCTCCCCACCGGCAACCCCTACCTCCTCCACCCGCCCAACGGCCCAAACCAGGGCAAGGAGCAGGTCAATCCGGGTACGTACCTTGGCGGCGGTCGCGACTTCGGTCCCTTCCCCGGCCTCGCGCATCTCTACTCCCGCAACCTCACCCCGGATAAGTCCGGCCGTCCCGTGGGAGGCGCCACCTTCCAGGAGTTCTACACCATCCTTCGCACCGGCAAAGACTTCGACAAAATTCATCCCACCTGCACCGGCGCGCCCGACGGCACATGCGTCCCCGCGCCATTTAACGGAGCGCTGCTTCAGGTCATGCCCTGGCCCGTCTATCGCCACATGACCGACCGCGACATCCGCGCCGTCTACGAGTACCTCAGCACCATCCCCTGCCTCGATACCACCATCGCAGGCGCACCCTACCTCAGAAACGAGTGCCAGTAAAACAGAACACCAATCCAACGCCGGACAGCCCACAATCCACCGTGGGCGGCCCGCCCTCCCTATCGATCCCGCAACGAGGGTGCCCCATTCAAGCCTTCCGTTGGCTTGAGTGGGATTAGCTCCATGCAACATCCTCGGCGTTGTCGTCCCCCTCAGTCCCCGGCTGACTTATTCCGTAATTACGCGATCGGCCCATTCCACCAGCGAAACGAAAATTGTAGGGTTGCCGAACTTCGCGCCCCACTGGTCCAGGTCTGCTTGCAGAACTCCTCGTGCACGACTGCAGGCGCCGCAGGCATAAATCTGAACATGCCTTTCAGCAACTTTCGTGAGGGTCTGCTCTAAAGGTGGCCAGCCAACCGGCACCACTGCGCCGGCTAGCGATTTCCGCATAAGCGAAACTGCTTCGCCAAGCAGAAAGATCTGCACCGAATGGCCCGCTTCAGAAAGTGCGAGACCATGAAGAAAAGGAAACGCCGCCTTGGTCGGGTCGTCCGATCCCCAGGCACTCTTCATCATGATATTCAGGGATTTGTGCGAACTTCCTTGACCCAACGAAGACGCTACTCCTACAAAGGGCAACGCCACTAACTGACGAAGAAATGACCGTCGCGCCATGCGGACCTCCAAGGAAAGTCAGTATAGCAATCGGCTCAGTGGGCAGCGTGGCCCACCCTTTCGATCCCAGCAATGAGGGCGGCCTATTCAAGCCTTCAATTGGCTTGAGTGGGGCTCAACCGCAGACTTGCTGACTCGCGCGTGCCCACATCTCGCCTTTGAGATGTGGGATAGCGATGCTCGCTGGGCCGCCCAGTCACAAACTTGCAACCCCGCAGTCACGAACTTGCAATCCAGCAGTCACCTTCCCGCAACAAGCAGGGCATATGTTTCGTTGAGGCCAAAGCCGAATCGCTCATTCCCCGGAGGGAAGACATCATGGCTACTGATCGCCGTTCATTCCTTAAGCTCTTGAGTACAGGTGCCCTCGCTGGAGCATTTCCAGACAGCATCGCTCGCGCGCTTGCAATCCCAGCCCACAACCGCAAAGGTACCATCGCGGACGTTGAGCACATCGTCATCCTCATGCAGGAGAATCGCGCCTTCGACCACTACTTCGGCACTCTCAGCGGAGTACGTGGCTACGGCGATCCCCGCGCCGTCAAGCTTCCTAACGGTGATCCCGTCTGGTACCAGCCCGACTCCTCCGGCGGGTACGTTCTACCCTTCCATCCCGGTGCGCCCAGCCTCGGCCTGCAATTCCTCGAGGATCTCGCTCATGACTGGGACACCACCCATGCCGCGCTGAACCAGGGCAAGTACGACCAGTGGGTGCCGCAGAAGAGCACCACCACCATGGCGCACCTCACACGCAGCGACATCCCTTTCCACTACGCTCTAGCCGACGCCTTCACCATCTGCGATGCCTACCATTGCTCCTTCCTCGGAGCCACCGATCCAAACCGCTACCACATGTGGACAGGCTGGGTTGGCAACGACGGCAAAAATGGCGGCCCCGTTCTAGATAACTCTGAAGCCGGCTACGACTGGAGCACCTACCCTGAGCGCCTCGTCAAAGCCGGCATCTCGTGGAAGATCTATCAGGACCAGGGCGCAGGCCTCGATGCAGCGCACTACTGGGGTTGGGGTCCAGACGCCTACATCGGCAACTACGGCGACAACTCTTTGCTCTACTTCCACCAATACCAAAATTCTCTCGCCGGCTCGCCGCTCTTCGATGCCGCACTCACCGGCACCAACATATCGGCAAGCGGCACGCTCTTCGATCAGTTCCGCGCCGACGTCTCTGCCGGAAAGCTGCCGCAGGTCTCATGGATCGTAGCGCCCGAGGCCTACACCGAACACCCCAACTGGCCTGCGAATTACGGCGCATGGTACATCTCCCAATTCCTCGACGCCCTCACCTCCAACCCCGAGGTATGGAGCAAGACCGCCTTCTTCCTCAGCTACGACGAAAACGACGGTTTCTTCGATCACGTCGTTCCTCCCACCGTCCCCGCATCCCGCGCGCAGGGCTTATCCACCGTCGACACCATCAACGAGTACTTCCCCGGGAAACTCGGAATACCCCGCAGGCCCCATCGGTTTTGGTGTTCGCGTGCCCATGATCGTGATCTCCCCGTGGAGCAAGGGCGGCTATGTTTCCTCCGAACTCTTCGATCACACATCGCTCATCCGCTTCATCGAGCAACGCTTCGGTTCGCACGACCCTGCGTTGACCGAGACCAACATCACTCCCTGGCGTCGCGCGGTTTCAGGAGATCTCACCTCGGCCTTCAACTTTAAGTCGCCCAACGACCATAGAGTATCGTTGCCCAGCACCATCTCTTACATCCCGCCGGATAACGACCGGCATCCCGACTACAAGCCAACGCCGCCCACAAATCAGGCACTCCCAACCCAGGAAGCAGGCACCCGTCCTGCTCGCCCCGTTCCCTACGAACTCGATGTACGCGGGCACGCGAATCTCTCCGACGGAACATTCAAGATCCACTTCGGCAACCACGGCAAAACCGCTGTCTATCAAGTCCGCTCAGGTAACAGCGGCCTCGGACCCTGGACTTACACTGTCGCCACCGGCAAGGAAATCTCCGACACATGGCAGATCACCAGCAACGGCCTCAGTGCATACGATCTCTCCGTAAATGGGCCCAATGGATTTCTCCGCTCCTATAAAGGAAGCATCTCCGGCGCAGGAGCAGCGAATCTCGACATCCGATCTGGATGCGATAAAGACGGTAATGAATTCACGCTGTTAGCGGTCAACCGCGGTGCCGAGACAGTAAAGATTCAAGTCACCAACCCCTACACTGGCGATGTGCAAACGCGCAGGCTTGAGCCAGGCGAAGAGACCCATGAGCATTGGTCGCTCCATCATTCCTTCGGATGGTACGACTTCATTATCGAAGTCGACTCCGATTCAACCTTCCGCTACCAACTGGCCGGACACGTAGAGACAGGACAAGAAAGCCGCACAGATCCAGCCATTGCCTCCACCGTCTAGTGAACGCACAATTCGGTGGGTGCCCCATTCAAGCCCTCCGCTTGAGTGGGGCTCAACCGTTCTCCAGCTGATCCTCGGGCGGGTGGCCCATTCAAGCCTTCTTTTTGGCTCGAGTGGGATAAAACTGAGCCCTGACATTATGGCGGGTGGCGCACCTCCAACTTTGCCTCTTCCCGTTGCGTAGGAACGATCCAATCGATACAGCGGCGAGATGGACTGAAATCCTCCTCAAAAACTTTGATCTGCACCTTCACAGTTTGACTACCGCGAAAAGGGGATCAGCGCTCCACCCCACGGGTTGCTACACTGCATAGCAGACCTTCCAGGAGCCAGCGTTGTCCGATAAACCAAAAATCCTCGGAGTCATCCCGGCTCGCCTCGCCTCCACGCGACTGCCCGGAAAAGTTCTGCGCACCATCGCCGGCGTTCCCATGATCGAGTGGGTCTACCGCGCAGCCCGCGCCTGCAGCCAGCTTGACGACGTCCTCATCGCTACCGACTCCGAACAGATCCTCACGCTCGCCCGTGAACACGGCTGGTCCGCCATGCTCACCTCCCACAGCTGCGTCAGCGGCAGCGATCGCGTCGTTCAAGTCTCGCAGCGCATCCCAGCGGAGATATACGTCAACATCCAGGGCGACGAGCCCATGCTCAGAACCGAGCACATCGACGCTCTCCTCCGTCCCTTTGAGCGGCAAAGCGTGGAGGTCAGCACCCTCTCCACTCCCTGCAAGCCCGAGGAGATCAAGAATCCCAACGCCGTCAAGGTCGTCACCGCGCCCGACGGACGCGCACTCTACTTCTCCCGCGCCACCATCCCCTTTGACCGCGACCGCTCTGACAAAATCTCCCTGCCAGAAGCACCTCGGCCTCTACGCTTACCGAAGCACCGCGCTCGAGCTCTTCTCCCAGCTCCCGCCCAGCCCTCTCGAAATAATCGAGAGACTCGAACAGCTTCGCTTTCTAGAAAACGGCATCGACATCTTCGTCGAATCCACTCCCTTTGACACCATCGGAGTCGATACCGAGGAAGATCTCCGCGCCGTCGAGGCGATCCTGTCCCTCCGCCACTAACCCGGCAGAAAGTTTTCGCCACCTTCACAAATTGTGCAAATTGTCGTTCCGACGATCATTCGATATCGAAATATCCGACATCGAAAGACATTTTCCGCTACAGGGTGTCAAAACGTGCCATTTCGTGCACGAAAAAACACGCTCTAAATGCCCTGTTTTGGCCGCAAAAGCGGCTCAAATTCGAGCAAAAGCCCCTCATTTTCAGGCAGAATTGTCACCCGTAAATCGTCCAGCGAATCCACAATCCAGTCAGCCGCAGCCAAACTTTCCATGCTATGCGAGAACATCGTAGCCAGCACTTTACATCCCGCTGCATGCCCCGCCTGCGTTCCCGACGCCGCATCCTCAATAACCACGCACTCTTCCGGCTTCAACCCCCAATAACGATGCGCCTCGCAGGTAAGGCTCAGGATGCGGCTTCCCCTGCGTAACGCCTTCCGCCGTAACAAATTTTTCCGGCACCGGAATGCCGCCATGCTCCATGCGAATGCGCGCCAAACGCTCCGTAGCCGAAGTCACCACCGTCCAGTATTTTTGCGGCAATCCGCTCAGTATATGTGCCACTCCCGCCAGCACTGACAGCCCTTCCGTGTCATCGACCTCAATGTCCTCAATGATCTTCAACTCGGCTTCATCATCGAGATCGGGCCGCAGTTTCCTGATCGTCTCAATCGCTCTGCAGCCGTGCGCTGTGCGAATCGCGAGCTCTGGATCGATGCCGCGCATCTCTGCCCACTTCGTCCAACTGCGCTCCACCGAGCCCCAGAGAGCTGACCAGCACGCCATCCATATCGAAGAGCAGTCCGCGCGTGCGCCACTTCATTTAGCCGCCTCGCCGCTCGTCATCGCGAACTCGCGCGCCACTTCCAGCAGCTTTGCCACGGACTCCTTTGAGCACGATTCAGAGTATATGCGCAGCAGCGGCTCAGTCCCTGAGGCGCGCAGCAGCAACCACGTTTCCGCCGCGTTGGGCTTGGTCTCAGCCTCAGGATTTGTCAGGAAGAACTTGATGCCATCCAGCATCTCTACGCGCTCGACCGGCATACCGGCAAACTCCTTCACGCCCGCGCGAGCTTTGGCAATCGTGGCATTCTTCAGATCGTCGTTGATATGCAGATCGATTCGCCCATACTGATGCTCGCCATATTCCTCCTGCAGACGAGCAACCAGTTGGCCCAACGTGAGCTTCTCTTCCGCCATTACATTGGCAATCAACAAAGCATTCAGCAATCCATCGCGCTCCGGCAGATGCCGCTTGATCCCGATCCCACCTGATTCCTCGCCACCGATCAGAATGTCCTTCTCCAGCATCAGATCGCAGACGTATTTGAAGCCGATGCCGTGCTCATGCAGCGTGCGGCCATAGCGCTTGCAGATGCGATCAAGCATCTTGGTGGTATTAAAGGCGCGCGTCACATCGCCCGGCCATTTCTTGCGCTCCAGCAGCCACTGCAGTAGGACGGCGAAGATCTTGTGCGGATCGACGAAGTTGCCATGCTCGTCCACAGCGCCAATGCGATCCGCATCACCATCCGTAATCAGCCCTGCCTGGCATTTCTCCGCTGCAACTGTTTCCTGTATCGCGCGAATATGCGGCTCAATCGGCTCCGGATTGACTCCACCGAATAGCGGATCGATATTGGCCCGAATCTCTACGAAGTCAACGCCAATCTTCGAGAAGATTCCAGCCAGCACGCCGCGCCCTGCGCCATACATGCAATCGATACCGAACTTCAGCCCAGACCTGCTGATGAGTTCAAGGTCGGCAAATCGCGAAATTGCCTCGACGTACGGCGTCTGAAAATCAACCTCTTCAATCTTCGCCGGACTGGACGCCTTTGGCAGCGCCTGTCCCAGATAGCCCTCAATTTCCGCAGATAATCGAGGGCTTCCCCGACCCCCGTAATAGGCCTTGTACTTCACGCCATTCCACTGGTAAGGATTATGGCTGGAAGTGATCATCACTCCACCCACCGCACCGTGCGCACGCACACCATAACGACAGCGCTGGAGTGGGCGTGATGCGATCGGCAATCTTGACCGGGATGCCGGCGGTCGACAACACCTCGGCGACAGCACGAGCAAAGGACTCCGACAGAAAGCGTGTGTCATAACCTATGCACACACCTTCGCCGGGATCCTTCCCGGACAATACATACGTTCCGATGGCACTCGCAGCCACGCGCACGTTGTCGAAAGTAAAGTCATCGGCGATGATTCCACGCCAGCCATCGGTCCCGAACTTGATCGCAGTCTTGTTTCCCATGCGTTAGCTTGCTTATGTGGCTGTGAAACGGAAGCCGTGCGAATCTCCCGGCAGACGATCGGCAATACTCCCTGGTTGCAGACCAGATCTCGTGTCGCCGGCGGCAAGCTGCTTCACGATCTTGCCGACATCCTGCGAATGGTGGCGGTGGCAATGAGGATCGCATCATCTGTCTCCACCACAACGAGGTCTTTCACTCCTACGAGCGCGACAAACTTCTTCGGGCTATAGATATAGTTGCCATTTGCTTCGAACGGCAAGATGATCCAGCGCTCTCGGCAACGTTACTCGTTCTCGTCCGCACGGCTGCGCCTCCCAGTTGGTATTCGTACAGCGAAGCCCAGGATCCAAGATCGTTCCAGCCGAAATTCGCCGGCAAGCAATACAGGTTCGGATTGTGCTCGCCCTTGGCCGAGCGCGGCTCCAGCACCGCGTAGTCGACGCTGATGTTTTCGCAGTGCGGATAGAGTCGTCTAAAGCACTGCGAAATTCCGGTGTTCCATAAGCACGCGGCAATTTCTTCAAGCATCGGCGCAGTCTCCGACAGATGTTCGCGGACGCATTGGCCAGCGTGCGCGCACTCCAGCAGGAACATGCCGCTGTTCCAGTGGTAGTTGCCAGCCGCTACAAACTCCTCTGCACGCACATGATTCGGCTTCTCGGTAAAACGCCGCACGCGCAGCACGCCTGCCGACACCGTCGAGCCGGTTTCAATGTAACCGTAGCCCGTCTCAGGACGAGTGGGAGTTATGCCCAGCACTACCATGTTGTCGCCCGCCGCTGCCAGCGCAATTCCCTGCTCAAGTGTTTTCAGGAATCGTGGCTCGTTGGCGATTACATGATCTGAAGGAAAGATTCCCAGCACCGCATCGGGGCTTTCGCGCTCAATCAGGAACGCGGCCAACGCCGCCGCGGGAGCGGTGTTTCGCGCCGCCGGCTCACAGATAATTTGGGCCTCAGGCACGCCCGGAAGTTGCTCCGTGATCGTTTCAGCCATCAGGTCATTGGTGATGACCCATATGTCCGACGCTCCGCCAGCGGACGCAACCTGTCCACTGTCTGCTGGATCATGCTGCGTTCGCCGTCCAGCGCCAGCACTTGCTTGGCGCGGGCCTTGCGGCTGCGAGGCCAAAAACGGGTTCCGCTGCCGCCGGCCAGAATGATGGGTCGAAAATCAGTCACTTGAGACATAAAACTCCTAGCCAAGCTTTGCGAAGAATTCCTTCATCCTCTTCAAGCCTTCGTCTATGTCCTCGTGCGTGACGGCGTACGAGATACGGATGTGTTCCTTTGTACCGAAAGCCTCGCCGGGCACGGTGACTACATGCGCTTCGTGCAGCAGCCGTGTGGCCAGTTCGGTCGCGGTCGCGGCGCCCGGCTTGCCCAGGTAGGCGGAGATATTCGGGTACACGTAGAACGCGCCCTCAGGAACCGTGCAGGTGACGCCAGGAATCTCTGCCAGCCGCGCCAGCACCTGGTCGCGCAGTTTGATGTACTCCGCGCGCATCTCAGTCACGCACTGTTGCGAACTGGTGAGGGCCGCAATCGAGGCCTTTTGCACCATGGACGTAGCCGACGACGTCGACTGGCTCTGCAGCTTGCTCATCGCACCGATAATCGGCTTAGGCCCGAGCGCAAATCCAGCGCGCCAACCCGTCATGGCATAGGTCTTTGAGAGCGAGCCGAGCACAACCACATGCTCCTTCGCCTTCACAAAGGATCCGCCGCTCACTGCCTTTCCCTTGAAGTTCAGGTAGACGTAGCACTCATCCAGCAGCAGGTAGATGCCGCGCTCGTGAGCCAGGTTCACAATCCGCTCCAGGTCGCTCGCGGAAACAACGGAGCCCGAGGGATTCGACGGCGAGTTGAGAATGATCGCCTTGGTGCGCGGCGTGATGGCCTTCTCAATCGCATCGGCGGTGATGCGGAAGTTCTCCGCCTCGTTCGTCTCGAGATACACGACCTTGCCGCCGGCATACTGGATGATGTCCTTGAAGGATACCCAGTACGGCACCGGAAGAATCACTTCGTCGCCATGGTCTACCAGCACCTGGATGACGTTGAAGAGCGCCAGCTTGCCGCCGGTGGTAAACACGGCCTCGTCGATCGCGTAGTCCGATCCGAAATCGCAGGCATGCCGCTCGACAATCGCCTTACGCAGCTCTGGAATGCCGGGCACGACGGTGTAGCGAGTGAAGTTCGCCTCAAGCGCGGCAATCGCGGCGTCCTTGATGTGGCGGGGTGTGGCGAAATGCGGCTCGCCCGCTCCAAAATCCACCATGTTCGCTCCCTGGGAACGGAGCTTGGCGGCTTCGGCGGTTACGGCCATCGTGGCGGAGACTTCGATCCGCCCAATGCGATCGGTCAGGAGCTTGGTGGTGGTTGAGACGGTCATGCTTATATTCTGGCAGAGTTCGGCCGTTTCAGGAACCGTACAGAAGGCGTCTTTACAAGGAATAGCTGTGAAAACGTGCCCTGCATCACATTTCCGTCGCTGCAGCCACATGGGGTTTCATGCCGTTCCCTTGAAAAGCGAGAGAGGTGGAACCCGGTCCGCTTCGCCTGCGTAAACAAAGACATGGAAACCCGCGTTGTCTCTCGCGGCAGGTAAGACATGCAAATGCGCAAGACCCTCCTCTGTTTCTCGATGCTCCTGGTGCTTCGATCCTTTGCGGCCGGACAGGATACGACGATGTTTCGCGGCGATCTTGCTCACTCAGGCCAGTATGCCCGGGGGCCGGCCAAGCTCAGCGGCGTCAAGTGGACATTCCACACTAAGGGCGAGGTGATCTCCTCCCCCGCCGTCGTTGCCGGAGTAGTCTACGTCGGCAGCACCGACGGCAACCTGTATGCCATCGACGAGCAGAGCGGCAAAGAGCGCTGGAAGTTCGCCACCGGCGCTCGAATTCCCGCGTCGCCTGCGGTTGCGAATGGCGTGATATTTTTTGGCAGTTATGACGGATATTTCTATGCGGTTGATATATCGACCGGCAAGTTGAAGTGGAAGTTTCACAATGCCGAACGACGCTTTGCCGCAAAACATCTACATGGATCGTTGCCGCTCGACGAAACGATGCCCGATCCATTTGATGTTTACCTCTCTTCGCCTGCAGTTTGGAGAGATGCAGTCTACTTTGGAAGCGGCGACGGCAATGTCTACGCTCTCGACTCCGCAACCGGCGCTATCAAGTGGAAATTCCAGACGGGCGACGTTGTCCACGCCTCGCCTGCCATCGTTGATGGAAAACTCTATATCGGCAGCTGGGACAGCTATTTCTATGCACTGGATGCCGCGAATGGCAAGGAGCTGTGGAGGTTCAAGACTGGCGAAGACAACGACACCCATAACCAGGTCGGCATTCAGTCTTCCGCCACCGTCTCGAACGGCGTTGTCTATTTCGGCTGCCGCGATTCCAAGCTGTATGCGCTCGACGCCTCCACGGGCAAGCAGCGCTGGATGTTCTTTAATCATGGTTCATGGGTAATCACCTCTCCCGTGGTGCACGACGGAAAGGTCTTCTTCGCCACATCCGATACCGCCACGCTGCACGCACTGGATGTACAGACCGGGGCACTTGATTTTCTGCTGAAATTCAAGTGGGTGATATTTAGTTCGCCAACGATCGCCGGGTCCACCCTCTACGTGGCTGGTCAGGACGGCATCCTCGCGGCCGTTGATCTGGAAACGAAAAAGCCTGTCTGGACATTTCAGACTGAGGCGTCGCGCCAGAATCTTGCCAGCGTCTCGAAACCGGACGGCGCCCCAAATTACGAGATGGCGTTCTCCTCCAATTTCTACGACGACATGCCTGTGGGAATCAGCAAGCTCGGCGTGGTCGGCCCAATACTGGCCTCACCCGTGGTCTCAGGAAACGTCGTGTATGTAGGAAGCTCCGACGGCAATCTCTACGCACTGCGCTAGACCACGGAATGCTGAGAAAGAGGGCAGCATCAAACTCCAGTCTCAGGGCGTTCTCGACAAGGTGATTCAGGAAGACATCGATGATGGCAACCGGCCTCCCCGGAATGGACATTCGCAAAGGTATGTTCCAGGCTGACGTAAGGAGCTACTTTTCCTGGTGCAGCGCGCACCGATACACGGCGCAGACCATGGCCTTGCTGCCAAAAGCGTCCGTCGATCGATCCTCTTCGTCGAGAGGGATCGGCGCCATCCACAACTGCTTGAACTGGCTCTTCTTGTCAAAGACGTAACCGTACTTCGGGTAGCAGTAGAGGATGTCGATCGCACCAGAGGACAATTGGCACAAAGTCGATAACCTTGCAAGGATCTCGAGCAGTGTGCGCTCGCCAAATGGGTTGTACAGAAACACGAGCAACGGTGCCCGAGGAAAGTCAAAGTCGCGCGCATCCTGCTGTTGCACGCGGATAGGCGCTCGCGCATGTCCTCCGGCAGTCCACGTCTCGATGTTGTTGCGTGAGCCGGCCACAAGTTCGGGGCTCACTTCGACGCCGATGACTTCGCGAAATGGCAGTTCACTGGCCAGTAGCAGTGCGCGCCCCAAACCCGAACCTAAATCTACGAAGCTGTATCCCTCCACGTGGGCAGGGGGATCCAGAGTGTCCATCCAACGGCGACAAGCTCCGCTAAAGACCGACGGGTTGATGCCGTAGTACGCAAACTGTTCGCTCTCCGACGTTGCATCCAATAACCCGCTTGTGTGAACGCCGTAACGCAAATCAAAAGAAGATTTTGCGATGCGAGGCTCCGAGACAACCGGGCGCCGAAGCAGTCGGTGCCAAGCCGAGTTCAGAAGACCAAAAAAACCTTTGGCGGCAACGACTCTTCGGATCGTGAATGTCAGCCGCGAAAAGCTCGTCATCAGACTCGCAGACCCCAAGCTACCCCCTGGTGTTTCGTCTTCAACACGCAACCTCTATAGCTTGATGCTTAGCCGATTCTCAATCACGCCCGGGTCGAAAATGACACCTCGGGCGCGACAGCTCAGGTTCTCGCTCGAAGTATGAGGAACCGCCATCGCGTCGCTCTAGCGGTTGCTGAGCGGATGACCCGGCGGCAGAAGCCGGCGCAAAAGGAGGGACAAAAGTCTGCTTCTCAGACTCCGCCGACGAGCGATCAGGTCGACGCACAGATCCTCTTCGCAGCACCGCATTAGGACTAGCGATGTGCCTCCGACAAAAACTATCTCCTTCGTGCCGCGGGCAATTTCCTTTTCCATCAGAAACGCGCGCATTGCCGTGCTGATCGAAGAGTTTCCACTCGTCACATGGTTCATCTGCCAGTAAACGAATGTCCGCTGGCCCCGCCTCCAGCCGGTCAGGTAGCTTAGCCATGAACCATCCGCGGCGCGCATGCCCAGGGCGAAGGCCTCCCTCGTCGCCTGCATCGTCTTTTCCCTCAGTAGAGTGGCCTTGATCGAGAGGTTATGAGTCACTCTGTCAGTGAGGCTGCTCACCGCCTCCAGCCTTTCTTCGCCGTTGAGTTCCGATAAGAACTGGCAGCCCTCCGACCGGCTTTTGCGCAGATAGTAACGCAGGTTCCTCCGGGTGCGAACGCCGTAAGGAGCCAGCGTCTCTTCCATTGAAGCGCGGAGCGGTAGGCGATAGTGGCTTGGCCGAGGCTTCCACTCCACCTCAATTCCTGTCTCGTCCGGCAGGTGCGCGAAGGCTGTCTCGGCATTTACAGACTGCGCCACGTGCGCGATTGATACCGAACGCTGATCGAATAGCTTCCCAAGCAACATCGGCATGTATGTGGCACTCAGGGCAGGTGGACAAATCAAAAATTCCTCCCCAAATGCACCATCAGCCTTCAGATATCCACTCGGGAAGCCCGAAACAAGCCGCTCCGCGAAGAGCATTGCGGCTACCAGTTCCTCTCCATCAAAGAGCTCCACCACCCATGGAATCCTCTTACTGGCAATTGTCATGCTGACAAACCACTCCGGATCGGTCGTCACGTCATCCTGCTGTCCGGTGCGGACTCTCAGCGAGCGGAGCGGGCCGCTGGCGGCGAGGATTTGATGCTCGCCACGCAATATTTTGCACGACTTGGGAGAGGCCAGAGTCGGCGCCTGCTCGATGACTTTCTTCAAGCGTCGTGAAGGCGTCACTATGACCATTCTCCTCGTGTTTTGATCGGTTTCACAGATGTACCTTACCCGCTTGTGTCAACACTCCTTCGAGCGAAGACGAAGCCAGCTGAACCTAGCCAAGTTTACTCCGAGGGGCAGCAGAATGCTGAAGTTACGTTGGGGGCATTTGTAATCGCCGTTGGTACCATCGGTAACAACCGACCGAAAACTCCATGCAGATTAGACTGATTTCGCTTTCACCGCATCCAGTCCTAATGTCGCTTAACCATCCTGGGCGGAAAGACATCGATCGTACTTTCTGGGAGTTGGTCTAACTTCCGGCCACGCGCCGCTTCATGCGGGCGATTACTGAATCCGGCACCAGGCCCTCCACCGAGCCACCCAGCCGGAAGACGCCCTTTACCAGCCGCGAGCTGACATAGGAAAACTCCCCTGAAGTCATCAGGAAAACAGTCTCCAACTCCGGAGCGAGGCGGCGATTCATCAGCGCCATCTGGAATTCGTATTCGTAGTCGCTGATGGCGCGAATGCCGCGCACGATCGCGGTCACGCCTTGCTCGCGCGCAAAATCCACCATAAGGCCGCCATACGTAGCCACGCTCACATTGCCGAATTTGGCGACGCCCTCGGTCAGCATTTCGACCCGCTCCTCCACGCTGAACAGGGGCTGCTTCTCATCATTCTTCAGGATGGCGACCACCAGGTGGTCGAACATCTTCGACGAGCGCGCGATCAGGTCCAGATGGCCGTTGGTCATCGGATCGAAGGTTCCGGGATAGATGGCTCTGACTTGGCTCAAGACATTCATGAGTTTATACGAAGGTCCGGGAGGCTACACCTGGGAATAGCCCGGACGCATAAAAAGGGCGCAGCCTGAGCCGCGCCCTTCTTGTGTACGAATAATCGCTGGTTTACTTCCTGCCGGCCTTCACCACTTCATTTGCCGCCGCAGCGCCGTTGGCTGGAACCGCCGGTACGTCAGCCGCCGGCAGATTGGAAATGCCGAGCTTCTGACGCAGCGCTGTCTCAATGCGATTGAACGTATCGCGATTGTCCTTGAGATATTGCCGCACGTTTTCGCGACCTTGGCCAATGCGCTCGCCGGAGAAGCTGAACCATGCGCCGGACTTCTCCACGATGTTGTGCAGCACAGCCTGGTCGAGTACGTCGCCCTCGCGGGAGATGCCTTCGCCGTAGAGGATATCGAACTCAGCCTCACGGAACGGAGCAGCGACCTTGTTCTTCACGATCTTCACGCGGGTACGCGAACCTACAACCTGGTCGCCTTCCTTCACCGCGGCAATGCGGCGAATGTCGATGCGGACCGAGGAGTAGAACTTCAGTGCACGGCCACCGGTCGTCGTCTCGGGATTGCCAAACATGACGCCGATCTTCTCGCGAATCTGGTTGATGAAGATCAGGCTGGTGCGCGACTTCGACACCGTGCCCGTCAGCTTGCGCAGCGCCTGCGACATCAGCCGCGCCTGCAGTCCCATGTGCGAATCGCCCATCTCGCCGTCGAGTTCCGCCTTGGGCACCAACGCTGCAACCGAGTCAACCACGAGCACATCGATCGCGCCTGAGCGAACCAGCGCTTCGGTGATTTCGAGAGCCTGCTCACCATAATCGGGCTGCGAGATCAGAAGATTGTCGATGTCCACGCCCAGCTTGCGCGCATACGCGGGATCGAGCGCGTGCTCCGCGTCAACGAAGGCTGCCAGGCCACCGGCCTTTTGCGCCTCTGCGATGATCTGCAGCGTGATGGTGGTCTTGCCTGAAGACTCGGGTCCGAATATTTCAATCACGCGGCCACGAGGTACGCCGCCTACGCCGAGGGCTGCGTCAAACGATATCGAGCCGGTTGAGATGACCGAAATTGGCACAATCGCCTCTTTGCTGCCGAGGCGCATGATGGAGCCTTTTCCAAACTGCTTTTCGATCTGTGAGAGTGCTAGTTCTACTGCGCGGGAACGATCATCTGCTGCCAAGGGATTCTCCAATTCGGGGGCCGTCTTTGCGCGCGGACACACCCCGTCCGCCAACGAAGCACATGGGCCTTAAATGCGGGCCTGCTGAATGGGCGGCTCGATTTTGAGAGAATTCTAACACTCAGAATCGTTAGGCGAACAAAAATCGAACAAAAGTCGGTGCAAAACTGGGCAATTTGGTGTCATTTTCGACCACTTTTAGCACAGTCAGAGCGACTTTTAGCCAAACGGGCCCGCCGGGCGATCCGACTTGGATCACTCGCCCTTTTCAGCTCAGCGCCGCGTGATGCCCCGGCTATTTCTTTTGGAATACCTTCGCCAGAATTGGTCCGGCCTGGGCATCTTCCACTACAACTGTGCTTTGTATTTCCAGCAGGTCCATCCAGACGGCGGCTGACTCGTAGTGGGCGGCGGGATCGTTCCCTTCGTAAAGAACGTAACCGCCGCTGCCATCGATCTTGTGCCACCTTCCCAGGATGCTTACTCCGGCAGCAGGTTGTCCTTCTCCGGCGAGAAATCGAGCCGCAGCCTCTTTTACGTTTTCGGATTTCAGGGTCCACACCGACATAAATTTCATCGCGTACTCCCTCGCAATTGAGTTTTGTCTCCGGTGGTCCTCTCAATGCTTGCAGAGGGTGCGAGTATACAAAAACCTGCGGGGGCGCAACAGATGATTTTCTCAGGACACCGAGGCTTCCGGTGCGGTATCAGCCGGGGCTCTCTTCTGCGACGGGCAGCGGCTTTGGCGCTCGCGTGGTGGTAATCACGATTACGCTGACCAGGATGAACAAGGTTCCCACTATCACACGCAGACCGAGCGATTCGCCGCCCAGGAAGTATCCCAGCAAAACGGCGACGACCGGGTTGACGTAGGCGTAGGTTCCCACCTTGGTAGGCGACTGGTGATGGATGAGCCACACGTAGGCGGTGAAGCCGAGAATGGAGCCGGCAAGGATTAAGTAGAGCAGCGCAAACCAGGCTGCGTGGGTGACAGCCGCGGGATGAAAATCGCGAAATTCTCCCAACGCCGTGGCGGCGACGGTCAGCATAAATCCTCCGGCCACCATTTGCGCAGCCGAGCTCACCACTTTCGATTCCGGCAGCTCGAGCTTGCGTGTAAGCACGGTGGCCAGAGACCAGCTCATGGATGCGACGATCAGCGCCAGGGCTCCTTTGCCGTCGATGGCCGCGCCGCCGAGGTTCAGCGAGCGGCTCACCAGCACTACCACGCCTGCGATCCCGATCAGCAGCGCCATGCCCAGGCGAAAGGTGAGGCGCTGCGTACGCAACAACAGAATTTCAAGCAGCGCAATGAAGACGGGAATGGTGGCCATCATGACCGCGGCAATGCCGGAATTGACGCGCTGCTCTGACCAGAAGAGCAATCCGTAGTCGATGACAAAAATGAGGAAGGCCAGAATGCAGACCGAGATCCATTGGCGGCGGGTGGGGCCGCGCTCGCCTTGCGCGATCGTCCAGCCATAGAGAGCGACGCCCGCTACGGTGAAGCGAATTGCCGCGAAGACCAGCGGAGGAACCTGGTGAACGCCGACCCGGATCGCAAGAAAGGTTGATCCCCACACGAAATAGATGATGGCGAACGCCGCGAGCGTCTTCCACGCGGGGGGATGGGTTGTGGCCTCCACTGAAGACTCCTGGCGAACGTTGTTGTGCTCAAGTCGGATGCTTTTCTAACGGTGTCAGGGCCTAAGTCTAGAAGCCGGGTGGCCGTTGGCTTGCCACATTGAAACTGCGCTCCATGGCTAATCCCGCGCGGCCGATGGTGCCTTCGTCGAAGAGACGTCCGATGAGCGTGACGCCATGGGGCACGCGGCGCGGCGGCGAGAAATTCGGCAGCTTGTTGTCCGGATCGGGCGCCCAGTCGCTGCGCGCCTCAGAGACTTCGACGAATCCGGCGCGCAACGTGAGCGAGGGATGCCCGGTAAAGTTGGTGATGGTGAGCATCTCGTCGCGCAGCGACGGCACCAGCAGCAGGTCCACTTGCGAGAAGATGCGCCCCATCTCGACGGCTACCTTACGGCGGAAGCGGTCGGCCTGCACAAAGTCGACGGCGGATAGAAAGCGCGACTGGCGGAAGGTATTGGGCCACGCGTCGGGCACCTGCATCTTGAGCTGATCGAGGCCGTGGCTGAGCGTCAGCTCCTCGAAGGCCGCAGCCGCTTCGGCGAAGAGGATGAGGTCGAGCGAGTCGTAGGGCCAGTCGGGAAGAGAGACCTCGACCGGAATCATGCCGAGCTTCTTCACGGTCTCAAGTGCGGCGCGATCGACGTCGGTAGCCGGCGCTTCCTTCATCCACGCGGGAAAGTAGCCGACGCGCAGGCCCTGCGACGCTGGCGGCGGCATCGAAGTCGAGCTTGCTGGGAACGCGTTCACGTCGCCGGGGTCGGGTCCGGAGATGGCCTCCAGCACGAGCATGGTGTCTTCGACGCTGCGCGCCATGGGGCCGAGTTTGTCGAGCGACCAGCAGAGCGTCATGGCTCCGGTGCGCGGGACGCGGCCATAGGTGGGACGCAGGCCGGTGATGCCGCAGCGCATGCGAGGGCTCACGATGCTGCCGCCGGTCTCGCTGCCGATGGAGAAGCCGACCAGGCCCGCTGCCGTAGCTGCGCCGGGGCCGGCGCTTGATCCCGAAGATCCTTCTTCGAGCAGCCAGGGATTCATGGTCTGGCCGCCAAACCAGATATCGTTGAGCGCCAGCGCGCCCAGGCTGAGCTTGGCGACCAGCACTGCGCCGGCATCGTTCAGGCGCTTGACCACGGCCGCGTCGGCGGTGGGGACGCGATTGCGGTAAGGCTCAGCGCCGTAGGTGGTGGGTATGCCGGCGGTGTCGAGCAGATCCTTGGCGCCCCAGGGAATGCCATGCAGCGGACCGCGATATTTGCCCGCGGCGATCTCCGCGGTCGGCCTGCTTCGGGCCTGCTCCAGCGCATGGTCGCGGGTCAGCGTGATGACGCAGCGCAGCTTGCGGATTGAACTGCTCCAGGCGCGCCAGATAGATCTTGGTCAGCCGCTCCGAGGTGAGCTGGCGGCTCTCAATCCAGCGCGAAAGGCTGGTGAGAGGGGCGAAGGCGATGTCTTCATCGCTCGCGGGCAGGGGGCCGGGATCGGTGTTGCTGCGGACGAACTGATTCTGTGCGGGCAGTTGCGTGGCGCCGGGGAGCAGCGGATCCCAGCGCGACCAAGGTGCGTCCGTCGTCTCCAACGCGACCTTGCGGGGGCCGGTGCGGCGCTCGTAAAGCGGAGCCATGGAGGTGCGCCAATTGCCCGCGGCATCGCCCATCTCAGCGCCGCCCATATCGATCTGGACGAGCTTCTGCGCCTCCTGAAAGGTTCGGGTCGAGACTTGCGGGCCGACGGGTGTCGCGGTCCCAAAGGCCGGGGGAGCGCCGGGAGGAAGATCGGCTGGCGGATTCTGGGCTTCAAGTTTGGAGGCGACTACTGTTCCCAGGATACCGAGCGAGGCATGGGTCAGGAATTCCCGGCGGGATTCAGGCATGTTTCCTCTTTCTGAGCAGTCCGGCACGTGACGACGACAAGAACATTCGCTGCTGAGTCGACTTTTATGATGCACCAAGAACCTGCGATCAGGCGGGAACAGCCTTGCGGGCTTTCCGAGGCACTTTCTTCGGCGGCGGGGGCGGCTTCGGAATGCTGTCGATGGATTCCTTGCCCTCGGCGAGACGCATGAAGAATTCCTGGGCGTCGAAGGGATGCGTCGCTCCGTCGCGGGCTCGGATGTAGTTGCCATCGGGCTGCATGAGGCGGGATTTCTCAGTATCCGCGAGGTAGGCGGTCAGAATTTCGTCACGCAGGCGAGCCTTGAGCAGCGGGTCGCGGACGGGGAAGATGACCTCGCAGCGCTCGAAGAGATTGCGCGGCATCCAGTCTGCCGATCCGCAATAGATTTCCTCATTGCCGTCGTTGAGGAAGTAGAAGATGCGGCTGTGTTCGAGGAATCGGCCAACGATGGAGCGGACGCGGATGTTGTCGCTGACACCCTTCACACCAGGACGCAGGGAGCAGATGCCGCGCACGATCAGGTCGATCTTGCACTCCGGCCTGGGAGGCGCGGTACAGCGCCTCGACGACGCCTCGCTCCAAGCAGCGAGTTCATCTTGGCGATGATGCGGGCGAGCTTTCCGGCGGCGGCATGTTCGGTCTCGCGGTGGATCATGCGGATGAAGCTTTCGGCGAGGGTGAGCGGCGCGACGAGCAGGGGGTAGTAGTCGTCCGATTCAGAGTGCGCGGTGAGGTAGTTGAAGACGCTGTGGACGCTGGCCGTGATCTCAGGGTCCGTTGTGAGCAGGCTGAGGTCGGTATAGAAGCGCGCCGTATTCGGGTTGTAGTTGCCGGTTCCGAGGTGGCAGTAGCGGCGAGTGACGCCGTCGGTATCGTGGCGAACCAACATGGCCAGCTTGCAATGGGTCTTGAGGCCGACGATGCCGTGAAAGACCTGCACGCCGGCATCTTCAAGATCGCGCGCCCAGCGGATGTTCGAGGCCTCGTCAAACCGCGCCATCAGCTCGACGACGACGGTGACCTCCTTGGTCTGGGCAGCGTCCTTGAGGGACTGGAACATGGGCGAGTCAGAGCTGGTGCGGTAGAGGGTCTGTTTGATGGCGACGACGTTGGGATCCTGTGCTCCTGCCTCGATGAAGTCGACTACGGCGTCATAGGAGTCGTAAGGATGGTGCAGCAGGATGTCGCGGTGACGCATGTCGTCGAAGAGATCGGTGGCATGGCGCGCCAGGTGTAGGGCGCGGGGAGTGAAGCTGGGGAATTTGAGATCGGGCCGCTGGACATCGTAGAGATTCATCAGCCGTGAGAGGTTCACGGGCCCCGGGGTCCGAAAGATCTGGAAGTCATCCAGTTCGAAGTTGAGGCGCAGGCGATCGATAATCTCGGGATTGGCATCCTGCTCAATTTCCATGCGCACGGCGTCGCCTTTGCGGCGGTTATGTAGCTCGGTGCGGACGCTTTCGAGCAGGCTGCGCGATTCTTCTTCCTGGAAGTAGAGGTTGCTGTTGCGGGTGACGCGAAAGGCAGCGGCGGAGAGGATCTCGTATCCGCGATACATGCCGGCGGCGTTGCGCTCGACGAGATCGTGGAGGAAGAGGAAGTCGGCCGTGCCGCTCTCGGAGGGAATGGGCACGAGACGGGGCAAGGTGCGGGGAATAGTGACTACGCCGAGGACGAGGCCGCTTCCCTTGCGCTTGCGGCGCAGCAGCAGAGCGAGGCAAAGAGCCTTGTTGAGAACACGGGGAAAGGGGTGAGCGGGGTCGATGGTAATGGGCGTGAGAAGAGGATCGACCTCACGCTGGTAAAAGGAGGTGGCGTGAGCACGGCCGTCGTCGGTCAGATCCTGCCAGCGCAGCACGCGAACGCCGCTGGCGCTGAGCTGTGGCAGCAGGAGGTCGTTCCAGCAACGGTATTGCTGGGCGACAAAGAGCTGCAGGTCCTCCTCGACGGCGGTCAGCGTCTCCTGAGGGGTCAGGCCGTCGAATCCGGGTTCGCGGTAACCGTCTTCAATGCGCTGCAGGATGCCGGCGAGACGGATTTCGACGAATTCGTCCAGGTTGCTGGCGGTAATGGCCAGGAACTTAACCCGTTCGAGCAGGGGGTTACGGGCATCTTCTGCTTCTTCCAGCACGCGGCGATTGAAGCCCAGCCATGAAGCGTCTCGTCCGATAAAAAACTTCTTCCGTCGCATCTGTGCGGTCGTCATAAGTGCCGGATCAGCAGCCGTATCGTCGCAGTTTACACAAAGTCCGTTACAGCAGAGTGATAAGTATGCACCCTTGGCCGGTACAACGTTAATCGTTGCAGTTGACGGGCGGGTTGCGGTCTATGAGGATGGATGTTGGAGTGCCCTGTTTCAGCGAGCGCTCCGGCTAAAGGAGATCTCCCATGAACTCTCAGGATCCCGAACGAAAAGGCGCAGGCGGGGCAACGACGCTTGAGGACTCCGCGCTGGAGCTGTTCCAGACCGCCGCCATGCTGCTGGGGCAGGAGCATGAGGCCGTCAGCGTGGTGGAGGAAGTGGTGAGTTCGGCGAAATCCGACCCCTGCGCGGAGCCCTTAGCGGCGCACAGCGAAGCGCGGGAGATGGTGATCGTAGCCGCCTTGCGACGCATGGGGCAGCTTCCTGACGGGGGGCTGGATGCGGTGAAGGCCGCCGGCAGCGTATCCGAGAGCAGCTGCATCGAGAGCGACGACCTTTCGGCGGCCGGGGTGACCTCGGAGCAGCTGGAAGCGATGATTGCAGGGCCGGGACGGGCAAGGCTGAGGGAGTGGCTGGACAAGCTTTCCCCCGCGATGCGAGCGGTGTTTGTGCTGCGTGCTTTGCTGGCAAAGGGCAATGACGAGGCGGCGGCAACCCTGCGGGCAACTGGCGCGACTGGTGCGGATCGATGGGTGGCTCCCATGGTGAGCCAGGTTTTCCGGCAGGCGCTGTGTTCGCTGGCCTCCCTGCTGCTGAACTCCAGGTTAGTAGACCTTTCTGCCACAAAAGGTTGAGTCAATTAGGCGAAGGCCAGTACTCCGGGCCACTTTTTGAACTTCCTACGGGGTGCCGTGCATCCAAAACTAAGGTCACTTTGAGGTCTTGAACGCCGTGGACGAAAAGATTCTGGCTCGGGCGCAGAAGAGCTGGCCGAGGAATGCCGCTCTCGTGCTGCTTGCCTTAGCTTCATTCCCTGCCCTGGCGCAGGTGAGTGCCGTACAAGTCGTCGCAAACCGCACGCAGGGGCCGCAGTCGTCGTTTGATGGCAGCGTTGCCACTGGACAGGCGACGCCGGGAGTGCTGCAGCTAAGCCTCGACGAGGTCATCCAGCGCGGGCTGAAGCAGAACCTTGGGCTGATACTGAGCGGCACCAATGTGCAGTCGGCCAACGGCCAGAGGCTGCAGGAGTTGCAGGCACTGCTGCCGACAGTGGATGGATATCTCCGCGAAGCCGTAATGCAGACCAACCTGGCGGCGCAAGGCATTCGCGTGCCGGGGTTTCCGGCAATTATTGGTCCTTATGGATATACCGACCTGCGAGGCACTCTCTCCTGGTCGCTGCTGAATATTGCCTCGCTCAAAAACTACCTTGCGTCGAAACACAATTTTGAGGGCAGCAAGCTCTCGGCCGAAGATTCGCGGGACATGGTGGTGCTGACGGTGGGCAACGCTTACCTGCTGGTGATTGCCGACGCTTCCCGCATTCGCAGCGTGGAGTCGCAGGTGGCCACGGCAAAAGTTTCGCTGGACCAAGCCGTTGACAACCATCAGGCGGGCACTTCTCCGCTGCTGGATGAGCTGCGGGCGCGGGTGGACTACCAGACGTTGCAGCAGCAGCTGATCACCTCACAGAACCAGTTTGCGAAGGACAAGATTGCCTTGGCGCGCACAATTGGCCTGCCACTGGAGCAGAAGTTTGAATTGACCGACCAGGTTCCCTACGCTGCGATGGATAATCTGCAGGCGGACGCGGCCGTGAAGGAAGCGCTGACCAACCGCAAGGATCTGCAAGCGATGCAGCAACAGGCACTCGCAGCGAAGGACCAGCGTGCCGCGGCAAAAGCGGAACGCTACCCGGTGATCGGGTTCGATGGAGACTACGGCCTTATCGGCGTGAACTTTGGCACATCCCACGGCACCGGGAGCGCGGAGGGGACGCTGAGGTTTCCCATCTTCGAGGAGCCAAGGCTTCGCGGAGATGCGCAGATCGCGCAGGCGCAGCTGAACCAGAGCAACGCGCAGCTGAATGATATGCAGGGCCAGATTGACGCCGAGGTTCGAGACAACATCCTCGACATCCAGGCTGCAGCTCAGCAGGTGGAAGTGGCGCACAGCAACGTGCAGCTGGCTTCAGAGGCGCTGAGCGAGGCCCAGGAGCGCTATGCGGCGGGCGTGTCAGACAACCTGGCGGTGACGCAGGCGCAACAGTCGGTTGCGCAGGCGAATGACCGCTATGTGGCCAGTCTCTACCAGCACAATGTGGCGAAGCTTGCGCTGGCACGTGCGTTGGGCGTGGCCCAGACCAACTATAAGGATTATGTCGGAGGAAAGTAACGGTGGCTCAAGAGAACCAGGTGCTGGGCGAGAATCACAGCAATATTGACATTGACGAGGTTCCCGAGGCGCCGCGGACACGGCCTCGGAAGCAGTTCGTCATCTTTGGCGTGGTCATTGCGTTAATTGTGGGAGGACTTCTGTTCTGGTGGCATTCCACCTTTTACGAGGAGACGGACGACGCGCAGATCAGCGGACACCTGGTGCAGATCAGCTCGCGTATCGCCGGTCAGATCGTGAAGGTGAATGTGGAAGAGAACCAGTACGTCGAAGCCGGCACAGTAGTGGCGGAGATCGACCCGCGGGACTTTGAAGTTTCGGTGCAGCAGAGCGAAGCCAACCACCAGGGAGCGAGGGCCAGCGCAGAGGCGGCACAGGTGAACGTGCCACTTACCTCGATCAACACCGGCAGCAATCTTTCGTCGGCAGGTGCGGACGTGGGCGGCACGACGGCGGGAGTGGAACAGGCTCAGCGGCAGTTGGAGTCGGCACGCGCGCGAGTTCAGCAGGCGCAGGCGAACAACGACAAGGCAGAGCAGGATCTGAAGAGATACGAACCGCTGGTGCAGAAGGATGTCATCTCGAAGCAGCAATACGATGCGGCGGTAGCAGCAGCAGCCTCAACCAAGGCTGCGGTAGCCGATGCACAGGCGGCAGCCCAGGCGGCGGAGCAGGGTGTCAAGATCGCGCGTCAGCGGCTTGACCAGGCGCAGGCACAATTGCAGTCAGCACAGACCGGGCCGCAGCAAGTGGCCATTCAGCGTGCTCACGCAGACCAGGCCGCGGCGGCGGCGCAGCAAACCCAGGCTGCTCTTGACCAGGCAAAACTCAACCTCAGCTACACGAAGATAGTGGCGCCTCTGTCGGGCATCATTACCCGCAAAAGCATCGAAGTGGGGCAAAACGTCGGTGTGGGGCAGAACCTGATGACGCTGGTCTCGCTGGACGGAGTTTGGATCACAGCCAACTTCAAGGAGACGCAGCTCAAGCACATGAAGGCGGGTCAGCCAGTCGAGATCAAGGTGGACGCTTACGGGCGCACGTATGACGGTGTTGTGACGCAGATTGGCGGCGCCACCGGGTCGGTCATGAGCCTGTTCCCGCCAGAAAACGCTACAGGAAACTATGTGAAGGTTGTACAGCGCATACCGGTGCGGCTTGATCTGAAGGATCCGAGTCAGAACAAGGACCACCTGCTGCGGCCGGGGTTATCGGTGGTGCCGAGCGTGCGAGTGAAGGAATAGCGAGGCTACAAGCAAGGGGGCGGCTCCTGGAAACTCAGGAAGCCGCCCCTCTTCTTTTGAGCGCGATTAAAGTCGGGGGAATTTCGCCAGCCGGGTGGACAGCCGGGAACCATCCTGCATCCAACTGGATGAACTGGAGGAAAGTCACTCATGAGCAGCACAGCCCTTAAAGAAGCTCCCAATAAGACACGCGATCACATCACTCCGAATCAACGCCAGACTTCGCGCTCGATCCAGAAGTTCGGCACCGTGATTTCGAATCTTCCGCTTGGTTTAAGTGAGGATTTCCGGGTAAAGACCACTGCGGCGCTGAATCTCATACTTGCCGACACCATTGGTCTTCGGGACATGTACAAGAAGCATCATTGGCAGGTTGGCGGTCCCACTTTTTATCAGCTGCATCTTCTTTTCGACAAACACTTCGGCGAGCAGGCGGAGTTGGTGGACCTGCTGGCTGAGCGGATCCAGACACTTGGAGGGATCAGCATCGCGATGGCCCACGACGTGGCTGAGATGACGCGTCTGGAGCGCCCGCCCCGCGATCGCGAGGAAGTCCCCGTACAGATTTCGCGCCTGCTGGAGGCGCACAAGCTGATTATCGAGGATGCGCGTAAGGTGGCGAAGACGTGCCAGGACAAGGGCGACGACGGCACAAACGACATTCTTGTCAGCAACGTCATTCGTACCAATGAACTGCAGGTATGGTTTATCAGCGAACACCTGGTGGACATGCCACTCGTAAGGGCCGATTAATCTCTTTTAAGTGCTGAATACGGGCCCCAAGGCCGGAATCCTCAATGGATTCCGGCCTTTCCATTTGGAGGCTTTGTGGAAAAACTGCGCAGGGCGCGTCTGCAGTTGAGGAATCTCTTCGCACCGTTTTTCAAATCTGAACATCTTATAGGCACGTATATAGATCGTTTTTCGGGTCATTAGCCATGCCAGTCGCGCTCGAGATTTTCGTCCAGTATGGATACCTCATCCTGTTTGTCTGGGTGATGGCGGAGATGCTTGGAATTCCGATTCCCAGCACCCCATTGCTGGTGGCGGCCGGTACGCTTACGGCGACGCATCGGCTCAGTTTTCCCTTGGTAGTACTGGCTGTCGTGGCTGGCTGCATGGCCGGCGACACGGTGTGGTATTTTCTTGGCAAGCGCTTCGGCGGGGGCATGGTGAGGCTGGTTTGCAAGCTGTCGCTGGAGTCCTCCACCTGCGTGCGCCGCACCCAGGATTACTTCACCAAGCACGGGCTGAAGGCCCTGCTGGTCTCGAAATTTGTTCCCGGACTTACGACCCTCGCAGCTCCGATCGCGGGGCAATCCGGTGTACCCTACCGCTCCTTCCTGGTCTATGACTTTATGGGATCACTGATCTGGACACTCGCGTTGACTATCTCGGGGCGATTCTTCGGAAACGTGCTGAAGCTCGATCCCGTCGCGTTGCAATGGGTTAGGAACTCGTTTGGCGTGATCTTCGTGCTCGCGGTAATGGGGTTTGTGCTGTCTCGCATTATGCGGCAGCAGGCTTTCCTGCGCGAGATTCGTACCTCTCGCTTGGAACCGGAAGACCTGAAACGCAGGCTGGACGAGGGCGAGCCGCTTTACATCGTGGATCTGCGGCATCCACTGGATTATCTGCCCGACCCACGTGTGCTGCCGGGCGCGGTGCGTTTTACCGCCGATTCGCTGCTGAAGAACAGCGACAGCATTCCCCGCGACCGCGACATCGTTCTGTATTGCACCTGCCCCAGTGAGGCCACCGCCGCAAAAACGGCCATGACCATCCGCAAGCTTGGCATCAAGCGCGTGCGGCCGCTGCGTGGAGGATTTGACGGCTGGAAGAATCTTGGATTCCCGCTGGAGAGCCTGGAAGACAGCGAGCAGACGACCTCGACGCAATAAGTCCTGCGGGATCTTTTCACCGAAACCGGCATATCCCTTTGCCTCAGCTATGTTAAAACTGGTGGTTGCCCGCCGCCCGGCGTGCACGGGAGCAGTTGATGGCGTTCACTGAAACTTACCATTGCGATGTATGCGGCAAGCAGAAGAAAGAGACCGAGGACGACTGGTGGCTGGCGTGGACGGAGAACTATTCCCCCGCCGAGAACATGCCCTCGCAGCCGCTGCTGAAGCTTACGCCGTGGAACCTGCTGCTCTCGCATGGCGCGGAGATCAAACATCTGTGTGGGGCGAACTGCGCGCAGACCCAGATGGACCGCTGGATGGCTCGCTACATCTAGTGTTTGCCGCACGGGCAATCGCGCCTTCGGCGCCGGGATGGCTCGGGTCTCATCATTCCGCGATACCCTTGAAAATCTGTCAACGGGAGAGCACTGGCCGTCTTTGGCAGCGACAGCCGATACTATAGAAGCTAAAGAAATGGCGCGGCGGTTGCGCGGCGTTGGGGGAAGCAAGTTGGCTTTGAACGACCTGAGAGACTGGATCAAAGCGCTGGACAAGGCTGGGGAGCTGAAGCGTGTCCGCGAGGCGGTAGACCCGATTCTTGAGATTGCCGAGATTACAGACCGCGTGTCGAAGATGGGGCGCTCTGGCGCGTCCGTGAAGAGCAAGAAGAGTTATGCGCCCGGTGGCCCCGCGCTGCTGTTTGAAAATATCAAGGGACACCCAGGACATCGCGTTTTGATGAACCAGTTCGGCAGTGAGCGGCGGATGCAGATGGCGCTGGGCGTGAACTCGCTGGACGAAATTGCGGCGCGCATCCAGGGCATGATGCAGATCAAGTCTCCGGATAGCTTTCTTGACAAGATGAAGATGCTGCCGATGTTGGCGGAGGTGGGCAGGTTTTTTCCCCGGACGGTGGCGAAGGATGCGCCGTGCAAGGAGGTGATCCTGGCGGGAAGAGTTCAACGTTCTGGACTTTCCCGTGCTGCAGTGCTGGCCGATAGATGGCGGCCGTTTCATCACGCTGCCCTGCGTGATTACGCGCGATCCGAAGAGCGGCAAGCGCAACGTCGGGATGTATCGCATGCAGGTGTACGACGGGCAGACAACCGGCATGCACTGGCAGCGGCAGAAAGTGGCCGCCGAACATTTTCGCGAACACCTCGCGAGCGGCGGCACGGAGGCCACGGGGACGCCGCAGCGGCTCGCGTGAGCATGATGGCGGAGACGAGCGGTGGGCGACGCGCGTGGCGGGGATGCCGCAGATCGCTCTCGGCAATTGAAAGAGGCAGGCTGGAAGTGGCGGTCGCGATCGGCACCGATCCGGCGCTCACATTTTCTGCGATTGTGCCCGCACCGCCTGAGGTTGAGGAGTTCGTGATCGCTGGATTTCTTCGTCAGAACGCCGGTGGAACTGGTGAAGTGCGAGACGGTAGATCTCGAGGTTCCCGCGAACGCAGAGATTGTGCTCGAAGGCTATGTGAACCTGGACGAACTCCGCACTGAAGGCCCCTTCGGCGATCACACGGGCTTCTACACTATGGAAGATGAGTATCCCGTCTTTCACATCACCTGCATCACGCACCGCAAGGATCCGATCTACGCAGCGACCATCGTGGGCAAGCCGCCGATGGAAGACGCGTGGATGGGCAAGGCGGTGGAGCGCATTTTTCTGCCGCTGATGCGGATGACGATTCCCGAGATTGTGGATATCAATCTGCCGGTGGAGGGTGTCTTCCACAACCTGATGATCGTCTCGATCCGCAAGAGCTATGCGGGACAGGCGCGCAAGGTGATGAACGCCATCTGGTCGCTGGGACAAGCGATGTTCACCAAATGCATCATCGTGGTGGACGAGGATTGCGATGTGCAGGACGTCGGCGAAGTAACGCTGCGAGTCGCGAATAATATCGATCCCGAGCGCGACATTCAGTTCACGCTGGGGCCGGTGGATTCGCTCGACCACGCTTCGCGCCTGCCGAACTATGGCAGCAAGATGGGCATTGATGCGACGCGCAAGTGGGCCGCCGAGGGCTTTACGCGACCGTGGCCGCCAATGATTGAGATGGACCGCGCAACACGGGAAAGAATCGACGCAATCTGGAACAAGTTGGGGATCGAGTAGATGAGGGGTTTCGGCCTGAGAAGTTCTTTTAGCAGATGGGCTCTGCTTTCAATTCTGGCACTCACGATTGGGACGAGGATCTCCAGCGCGCAGGTTCCCGTGCTAGATGGCTTCAGTTGGCTTGACCTGAGGAGCGACACCGACAAGGTAGCCGCAGTGACCAAGGCGCTTGAGCAGCAGAAGTATACGGCACTGCGAGAGATTGCCGTGGTGGACGATGCGGCTCTGGTAATTACGACCACGCGGGATAATCCGCAGGCGCAGCCGGAGTTTGACCACTACACCGTCTATAGCGTCTCTCTCAAGGATGGCAGCGCACAGCAACTACTGGCGGCCTCGCGGCTGCGGCTGTTGGATTGGGAGCGATTCACCCGCGACGGGCAGAGCGAGTTGCTGGCCACTTATGACGATTGCACCAGCTGCATGGCGACGACATTTCTGACTTCGTTCTATATCGATCCCAAGACCAAGCTGTGGAATGCGCGCTGGAAGAGAGAGAAGTCCGGTGCTCCTCTGGCAGCGCAGAATGCAGGCGCAGGTGAGCAGGAGCATATCTACGCCTTGCTAGCGGGCAGCGATGGGCGCGTGGTGCTGGGAACCTGGCAACACTACCAGCAGCAGAACAAAGGAGCGCAGAGCAGCGACTATCTCTTCGAATACCTGGTGGATCCCTTTAATGGGGAGGAGTTCTCGCACCCGCTCCTGGGCAGCGATGCCAAGGCGATGAAGTTCCGTCTATGCCAGGGTGGAGATCAGATCCTGGGAATCGCGGGTGGACAGAACTCGTCGGTCTGTCCGCTGGTACTGCGCGGGACAACCACCCACGGCTCGCAGCACAAGAGCTCCAGCAAGTCCAAGCACCGACATCCTACGAGCATGGTGGGGCAGAGTGATCCGGCCCATCCTCACCATTGAGTTTTATTGCGCAGCTAATACGCTGAGGGACGCGAGGTTGCGAACCCAGCGCGCCGGATGCTTATCTTCCGTGTTCACCAACTTGTAGGGGCCATCCTTGCCGAGGGGCTGATCGTTCATCGAGTCGGCCACAATGACGTCGCCCGAGTGGAAGCTGGGATCCATCTCCGCGAGCGAATAGACCGCCTTGTAGCCATCTGTTCCTTCGGCGACTACGTAGAGTGCCAGGGCTTTGCCGTGGAGCAGCTTGCCCAGGGGGGCATCCACTCGCGCCAGCAGATCGGATACGAGCACGCCAGAGTATTTTTCATCCGCGTTGCTGTGCTCGTTGTGGACAGCCACCACTTTGTGCGTCATGCCCTTGAAAGCGTCCGCCGGGATGGCTTCGCTCTTCTCTTTCGTTTGTACGGTAAGGGTTTGCGAAGCGGGTGCCGCGGGCTGTTGCGCCCAGGCCGTTGCCGCGCTGAGCGCCGTGCAAAGCAGAAGCACCGTCTGGATAGGCGGATTTGAAGACACGCGAGGAAGAAAGTTCCGCATCTTGCAGTGGCCTCCGTTCCGCATCGTATACTAGCTCAATGTCGATTGCGCGCAATATCGCCGGGATTGCCAAGGGCATGAGCATCACGCTGGGCGAGATCTTCCAGCCCACCACGGTGCAGAACTATCCCGACGGCAAAGGGCCCATGAAGGGCGCGATATTTGAAGAGCGCTTCCGCGGACGGCATGAACTGCAGCGCGATGAGAACGGCCTGGAGAAGTGCGTCGCCTGCTACCTGTGCGCGGCGGCGTGTCCCTCGAACTGCATTTATATCGAGGCAGCAGAGAACACCGCCGAGGTGCGGATCTCAAGCGCGGAACGCTACGCCAAGGTTTACAACATCGATTACAACCGGTGCATCTTCTGTGGCTACTGCGTGGAAGCCTGCCCCACCGACGCGATCACGCATGGTCACGGCTTTGAATTGGCAACTCTGAACGCTACCAACCTGGTGATGCGCAAGGAAGACATGCTGGTGCAGATCAGCAGTCCAGCCGCGCCCATGACACAGCTCTCCGGGGAAACCAGGTAAGATCCCCTACACTTCAATCCCTCTTGATTGCACGCTTGAGGTTTCCGAAACGGGACGAGTCCGTGCATATCTTGCAGCAGACATGCGCTCGACGACATCTGATGCAATAGAACATCCACTTAAGTTGACATTGCTTCGTCATACGAACAGGGCCGTGGCGCGGGTTGTCACCAGCATTGGGTCACGGTAGGTTAAAGACATGGACTCTGACAGATCGAACGGGTACTCTCGCCCGCTCGACGTGCAACCCGAGATACTGCCTCCAGGCCACGACCCGCACACGGGTTTCCGGCCACCAATGCGGGACGAGTTCCAGCCTCCGCCGGAGCGCAGGAGAGCCCGCTGGGCGTATGCACCGGCGACCTACGTTCTGGTTGCCATCAATTGCCTTGTGTTTGTGGCGATGGTGATGAAGGGTGTTTCTCCGTGGTATCCCACGGTGGATCAACTGAAGGCCTGGGGAGCAAACAACGGCTCGCTGGTGATGCTGCAGGGCGAGTGGTGGCGGCTGGTGACCTCCGCCTTCGTACATGTCGGCTTCATTCATCTGGCAACAAATATGTGGTGCCTTTGGAATCTGGGCCTCCTGGGCGAGCCTCTGCTGGGTCCGATCGGCCTGGCGGCGGTGTATGTGCTCAGCGGCATCTCCGGCAACCTGCTCAGCAGTGCGGTTCAGGGAATCGACCGGCACGCTGGGCTGTTGGGCAATACGATTGGCCCGGTGGGCGCGGGAGCCTCCGGGGCGGTCTTTGGCCTCTGCGGAGTGCTGATTATGCTGCTCAAATCACCCTTGCTTCCGGTACCTCCGCAGGAAGTAAAGCGGCTGCGGCGCAGCGTTATCAACTTTGCCATCCTGAACTTTGTGATCGGCGGATCGACTTGGTTTTTCCGCTCCTCGATTCAGATCGATAACATGGCGCACCTGGGCGGCTTTCTCTGTGGCCTGGGCCTCGGCGTTCCCTTGCTGCCCAAGATCGGCGCCCGGCCGCAGCAGTTCAGCCAGCGGCAGCGTTTCGCCTACTGGGGTATGGCGCTGATCCTCACAATGGTTGGATTTGGGATCTACCGCTTCTGGCAAACTGCCTGATATCAATTATTTAACGCAAAGAAATGCCCTGAAGCCGCGAGACGCAGCTTCAGGGCGATATGAGCCTCTCGTCCCGGGGAAATGGGACTGGGACGATGTTAGCGAACCGCAGTCGCGGCGAACTTCTTGACCATCGCCAGCAGAAGCTTGCGATCGCTGTCGTTCAGGTTGGAAGAGTAACGGCGAATCTGCGTCAGGAAGCGCAGTTCTTCGTCAGTCAACTTCTGGATGTTCATTTCACGACCCAGAGAATCCTCAGCAAAAAACTGAGCCAGCGGAAGGTCTAACGCCCCCGCAATTTTGGCCAGTGTGTCCAGCGAAGGAACGGTGTGTCCATTCTCGACGCGAGATAGATAACAACGCAGGAGACCAGTACGTTTTTCAATGTCTCCTTGCGACAAGCCCTTCTGTAATCGATAGCCTCGGATCGTAGTACCAATTTGCATAGTTGTGCCCAAAACTTTCCCCTCGAGAGTACAAGGCAGGTTTATTTGTAATATTGACTTCATAGTTAACACGACGATTGAAACCGAATCAAGAACTTTTTGCAAGTCCAAAGGTAAATAATTCCTGAACCTTAGTTGGTACCATTACTTACGGGTGATGCCGACCACCACAAACGGGTCATTTTTGCAGTGTCCTCGAAGATAATGTAACAATGCGAAACTTTACATTGACTTTTCTTGCCAATAACGGGCCGTTTTGCTCAAGTTCGAAAAAATGAAGTGGGTAAAAAGGGCCGTACGTTCTATATCGACTCTCGCCCGATCCCGTTAGCACCTCAGTTGTGTGGTAACACTGTTTTCAGGGTCGAATCGCAGTTGCCAATCTTGCGAGGTCTGTGGCTATATACCCGCACTTTCGGCATCTTGATTACATAAGTTTTGATTTCTTTCGGCCCCGCTGAGGATGCATGGGTTCGTGGTTGGATTTTGCGAGGATTCGCCGCTTCGTGGTCCTGATCTATGGGGAGCTGGAACGCACTCGCGTGCTCACGATCGCGGCCGCCATGGCCTTCTATTTCTTCCTGGCTTTATTCCCTTTGCTGATTCTGCTGGCTTCCCTGCTCGGCTATCTTCCCGGTCACGACATTTTCACCACGCTGGTCACGCTGCTGGAGGCCCTTATGCCTGCAGATGCGGTGAATTTGATCGAGAAGGTGGTCATGAGCGTGGTAACTCCGCACCGGGGAGGCCTGCTCTCGTTTGGCGTAATTGGTTACCTCTGGGCGGTCACTGGAGGCTTCGTAGCTACGATCGAGGCAATGGACATGGCCTACGACGTAGAAGTCTCGCGGCGGTGGTGGCGCGACCGTCTGCAGGCCTTGCTGCTGGCCTTCGTCAGCGGTATTCCGGTCGCCTTGGCCCTGCTGACTTCAACGGCGGGCCCGGCATTTGGCCGTCTACTTGAGCGGGTTTTGGTCGTTCGTCCGGCAATAGCAGCGTTCGGGACCTTGCTGCACTTCTGCTTCACGATCTCAATGTATGTGCTGGGCGTCGAGCTTCTTTACCACCTGGGGCCAAATATCCGGAGGAGCTTCCGATCCGCGTTTCCGGGAGCGGTGGTCGCGGTTATCGGCTGGTTTCTGGGGTCATCCTGCCTGAACTTTTATCTAGCCCACTTCGCCAACTACAACAAAACGTACGGCTCCCTGGGCGCGGTGATTGCCCTGATGCTCTGGTTCTACCTGATTGCCCTGTCCATTCTGGTGGGAGGCGAAGTGAACGCCGAGTTGTGGAAGGCGCGCCATCCCGTAGAGGACGGCCCCATGGATCGGGCCATCCCGGGTATTCCTTCGGCTTAACCCGACAAATCAGGCCATATACATTCCGCCGTTTACATCCAGGACATGCCCGGTGATATATCCCGCTTCGGGCGATGCCAGGAAGGCTACGGCGTGGGCGATTTCCGCGTCGGTACCAGCGCGGCCTAGCGGGATGTTGGCCATCATGGCTTCGCGCTGCTTCTCGTCGAGGACGGCTGTCATCGCGGTTTCAATGTATCCGGGAGCGACGGCGTTTACGGTGACGTTTCTTGAGGCGAATTCCCGCGCCAGTGAGCGCGTAAGCCCGATGAGTCCGGCCTTGCTGGCCGCGTAGTTGGCCTGGCCTGCCTGGCCGGCTCGTGCCACCACACTGGAAATGTTGATGATGCGGCCCCAGCGTGCCTTGAGCATCGAGCTGATGACGCCCTGGGTCATCATAAAAGCGCCGGTGAGATTGGTGGTCAGCACGTCATCCCAATCCGCCCGCTTCATGCGCATCATGAGGCCGTCGCGTGTAATTCCTGCGTTATTAACCAGGATATCTACCACGCCGAACTGGGCGACAGCGGCCTTGGTGGTCGCTTTGATGGACTCTTCGCTGGCAACATCCAGGACGAATATCCGGGCTGAGCCGCCTGCCGCGGTGATTTCGGCGGCCACCTCGGCGAGTTTGGCTTCATTGCGGGCGGCCAGGGCGATCTTAGCGCCCGCTTTCGCCAGTTCCAGCGCACATGCGCGGCCAATACCCTGTGAAGCTCCGGTTACGAGTGCAGTTTTTCCGTCAAGTGAAGCCATGATTCTTATGAGTGCTCCGTGGTGTTCGTGACGAATTATAGAGGTTCCGCGGCGGAGAGAGGAGCGCGTGCTCCCGCGCCCAGCGCGTAGGCCAGTTCCAGCGACCAGATGTAGACGGCCAGTTCGCGGGAGTAGTGCAACAGGGGCGGGGTATCCGGCAGGCGGATGCCGTGCGCTGCCGGGAGATCGTTGCGCTCGATATCCGCCTCGGCCTTCTCCAGCGGCCAGGGCATGTGGTGGATGTTGCCGCGGAGCAGTTCGCCCCGGCGATTGGTGGTGTAAAGGCAGTAGCGCTCGGTCAGGAAATACTCGATGGTACCCGGAGTGCTTTGCGGCAGATTTGGCCCCAGGCCGCGGTAGTTGGCGCGGAACTGCACCTGCGTAGAAGAAAGCAGCCGCTCACTTTGATACCGAATCCCGCGCTCTCCATGGGGTTCTACGCTCATGTGGGCCCAGTAGTAGGGCAGGTGGAAGAAGGTGCGCGCAACGGCGACCGCGAGCGCATTCGAGGCATCCAGCGAGAAGAAAAAGACGCCGTAGGAGTTCGTGTCGCGTTCCCGTACGTAGGTGCGCAAGTTCAGCTCAGGAAAGCGGTTAATGCCGGGAATCTGGGGCATGCCGCGGAGTTCGACGCGGTCCATCCAGAAAGGAACCACGCCCACCCAGGCTTCTCCGTCAAAGGTGTCGATCACGAGTTCGGTGGGGATGAGGGGCGTCAATTGTTCGGCAGGGACGGGCCAGTGAGCAAACAGCAGATCGTTCCAGCGCTGGCTCATGGCCCACGGTCCGGCTGGGGGTGGCCAGTGACGGTGACCGGCATTCGGGAGGATCTGGGACGGGTCGAATTTCTTATCGCCGTTCATTAGCCCGCTCACTGCTGCACTGCCTGACTGGGGGAAAGGATTGCACTCAAGAGAACCATAAATTCACCAAGCTTTGCAAGCTGACGGAGGGACCTCGGAGAGTGATCCTGTTGAGCTGCGTGGCAACGTTGCCTTATGTGGAACAGCGAGTTACAGCAAGTTGAGAAAATCCTCTGCCACTTGCCGTATTCTTGATTGCGATCATGCCAGAGACCCAAGCGACAGCGCTACCCACGCCAGCCATTGAAGCAGCCCCCGCACAGGCCCATAACCAGACAGAAGTCTTCGCCGTCTTTGGGGCCGATCCCGAAGTGCTGGCGTATGCCATGGCGAAGTACTCCCGCTCTTCTCTTTCGATGAAGGAATCGCTTCGCGAGATCAGCAGCCAACGGGCAGAACAGTTCCTCAACACGTTTTATTTTCAGTATGGTCACCGCTCCATCGCGGATCTGGCGCATGTGGCGATGGCAATTGAGAGGCTATCTCTGGCCGCCGCAATCGTCCTGGTGGACGAGCAGCGCTGGGATGGGCAGGAGCGCTCGACGCGCTACCAGAATTTTTCAAAGAGCGGTTGGTATCTGCCGGAGTTTGGCCCTGCCGAAGAGACACGCCAGCTCTACACGGAGACCATAGGCGCGCTCTTCAGTGAGTACCACGCCACCGCCGAAGGAATGTTTGTCTTCCTTCGCGAGAAGACTCCGCGGCCAGAGGAGATGAAGCAGGAGGCCTTTGACAGGACACTGAAGGCGCGGGCATTTGACGTGGCGCGGTACCTGTTGCCGCTGGCAACCAATACCTCGCTCGGCCAGATTGTGAATGCCCGCACCCTGGAAGGCCAGGTTTCGCGCCTGCTTTCTCACCCCGCGGCAGAGATCCGCGAGTTGGGCCGGCGCCTGAAGGACGCGGCAGCGGGCGACGCCTGGAACGTGCAGCGGGAGCCGATGGCGGCCCTGCAGGCTGAGATCGCAGCACTTGATCCTGCGCTGGCTGCGAAGTCTGAGACGCTGCTGACCCGCGAGGTGAAGACAGCGCCGACGCTCGTGAAGTACGCCACGCGGAATGAGTATTCCATCCAGACACGTCGCGAATTGGCGGATGCCGCAACGGCGCTGATGAAGGGCGAGCCTATCGCCGTTTCTCCCGTGGTGGATTTGGTGGAACCGACGGAGACGCTGGAAGTGGAGCTAGCTACGTCGCTCCTGTACGGCGTCTGCCACTATCCCTATCGTCAGCTTCGCGCTCATGTCGAGGCTCTGACTGCGGCCCAGCAGGAAGAGATTGTCGATATCGGCATGCGCCAACGCGGCAAACATGACGAATTGCTGCGCGAGTTCTCTGCGGGGCAGTCTCTGCGCTTCGATATTCTGATGGACATTGGCGGTTTCCGCGACATGCACCGCCATCGCAAGTGCACCCAGCTCCTGCAGCCATTTACCTCCGCGCACGGATTCGAGGTGCCGGACAGCCTGACCGAGGCGGGATTGCGGCGTCCGTATGAGGCGGCCATGACGCGGGCACATGCGGCCTATGCCAAGATTGCGATCTCCGACGCGTCGGAGGCAGAGGAGTCCGCTCGCTACGTGCTGCCGCTGGGCACACGCAATCGCGCGCTCTTCAAGATGGACTTTGCCGAAGCTTTGTATATTGCCGAGCTGCGTTCGACACCCCAAGGCCATTTCTCATACCGCAGGGTAGCCTGGGAGATGTACCAGGCCGTCGCGCTGCAGCATCCCACGCTGGCAAAGTACTTCCGCATCGAGGATGTGCACGCGCCAGTGGATCTGCTGAAGCGATAGGGACTGGACGGCTTTTTGGCGGCGCGGAGGTAGTATGGGGTGGTGTTGAGATTGATGCACACCCGACGGCGGGATTTGCGCTGGCTACTACGGGGCATTCCCCCCGCGGAGAGAATTGTTACAATTGCGTGAATACTGCCCCATGTTGTTCCGTTGGGGCACCTCCCGGTATCATCCCCCCGGCGAGAAGGATCTGAGAATCATGAACCTGTATGTGCTTCGTCATGCGAGTGCCGGCACCAGCCGCGTCAACCCCAAGCTGGACATGAAACGCCCCTTGGACCGGGATGGCAAGCAGCAGTGCATGCTATTGGGGCGATATTTGAACGCCCTCGACCTGCAATTCGATGTAATTGCGTCCAGCCCGTTGAAGCGCTCGCTGCAGACGGCGCAACTGGTTGGCACGGAGATCGGCCACGAGGCCAAGATCATGGTGGCCGAGGCGCTGAGCCCGGCTGCCTCGTTCACCGCATTCAAGCAGCTTCTTGAGCAGTTCGCGAAGTACGACAACGTCCTGGTGGTGGGGCACAATCCCAATCTGCAGGATTTTCTTGCCGGCCTGATGGGCGCGGGGGCAAAGGCAGTATTCAAGCTCCGCAAGGCAGGAATGGTGCGCCTGGATTGCACACAGCGTCCAGCCACGATGTACTGGATGGTGGAACCCAGGCTGCTGAAATCGGTCTATGCGAGCGTGACGAAGAGTTCGCGCCGGAAGACCTCGAAGAAGTAATCCGCTTCCTTGCGCAGCGACCAGAGTTCCAGCTCGGCCCCGGTGCGGCCGGGACGCAGCTCCAGCAATACCCGCTTGGGATAGACACGGACAGCCACTTTGAGCACGTCGCTGGCGCGATCCTGATTGAGCGCCATCGCCAGCCTCAATAGCACGACGGCGCGCTTTACAGGCTCATGCTCTTCCAGAGGGACGGTCCGCATGGCGCGGTCGGCGGGTGTGGGACGGGATTTGCCCAGGTAGCGCGTGATAGCCGAAATGATGCCGCGCTGGGCGACGCTGAAGCCGAAGATTTCAGAGTGGGCCACGATGTACTGTGCGTGGCGGTGGTGTCCCTGGTAGTTGAGGAATTTGCCCACGTCGCGCAACATGGCGGCGGTTTCCAGCCACACGCGGTATTCGGCTGGTAGCTGGTGCAGGCGTTCAAGGTCACGGAAGAGCTGGCTGGCATGCTGGCGGACGGGTTCGGCCTGCCGGGGATCGACTCCGTAGCATCGGCAGGTGGCTATCACGCTCTCCCAGCGCTCGCGCTCAAACTGCTGATGCGCCAGAGTTCGCGAGTCGCGCTCGGCCAGCATTTGTTCCAGAACGCCGTCCCGCAGCCCGATGGGCGAGTAGCGGAAGCTGGTCAGGCCAAAACGCTCCAGCAACTCAGCGTAGACATGCGCTCCGGCGACGATAATCTCCGAGCGGCGCGGGCCGATGCCGGCAACAAGAGCACGCTGCTGATCCGTCATGCGGGTAAGGCGGGTGGCGAGATGACGCACAACAGCGGTAGGCGTGCTTACGCCGTCGGCAGCGCCGGCCATGGTGCGCTTGGCGACGTTCCCGCCCTTGGCCATCGCGCGGCAGGCGTCAGAGAGCGCTGCAGCTGTTCCTGAGGTGGCCACCACGGCACTCACCTTGGTGGCCGAGATGCGGCGTTCCGCCCGCCGTAGCTCCCTCTCAATGAACTGCCGCATGCGGGAGATCTCCTCCGGTGCGGGGGGATCGCCGGGCAGAAACTCCTGGGTGAGGCGAACCGCGCCTAAGGGTAGACTGATGGTTTCCTTGAGCCGCTTGCGCTCGGAAAGCGAAATCTCGCAACTGCCGCCGCCGAGATCGAGCAGCAGCACGCGGCCGTGGATACCCTGCTCGTTGGCCATGATGCCGCGGTGAATCAGGCGGCCTTCCTCGAGGCCTGAGATGATTTCGACATCCCAGCCCGTCTCCGCCTTCACCCATGCCCGAAAGGCCTGCGCATTGCGCGCATCGCGCAGGGCGGAGGTGCCGACGGCGCGTATCTGGTCGGCTCCGAAGGCCTGCACGGAGCGCTGGAAGCGTTTGAGCGCGCGCAGGGTATTCGCCATGGCGTCGGGCGAGATGAGCCCGGTCTCAAAGACGCTGCCGCCGAGGCGAGTAACTTCGCGGTCCTCATGCAGCACCTTGAGGCGGGATTGCACGACGCGTGCGATCTTAAGCCTGCAGGAATTGGAGCCTATGTCGATTGCCGCAAAGGTCTGCATGCGATCAGCAGTTCCTCACTGAGAATCTAGCCTTGAAAGCACCATACACGATTAGCGGAATAGGGAACGCACGGAAGCTCGACTTCTACCGGACCACGGCTGACACACGCGCACGCCGGACGGGGCGAGTGGCATGCCATTCTCCCATCAGCTTGCCGCGCATCCGATCGGCAGTACGCTTTGCCATCTGGAAGCTGCGTACGACCTCGCCGTCGAGCATCGTGCGCAACTCCTGGCCCTCTTCACCCAGAGCGATGCGAGCCTCGTCTGCCAGGCAGAGCCAGTCGTGCCAGTCGCCGATCACATCCTGCACCCGCTTGATGGCGCGGCCGATGGCTTTGGCGTGGGCATCTTCACCGCCAGCCTCGGTAACGTAGCGGGCCTTCTTGGCTCCCTTGCGGAAGTCGTGCAGATTGGCGGCGTCGAGCAGCGGTATCTCCTCAGAAAGCGCGGCGAAAGCGTCGAGAGCTGCCAGCGCAGGCTTGCGAACAGGCTTCCTGCGGCCACGCTGTGTCTGCCATGCGGAGGCGAAGCCCGCAGCGAGCCCATCCATCTTTTCGAGACGCTTCCTGATCTGCCGCGTAAGTTCCCCGGCATTTCTTTGCCGGGCATGCTTCAGCCATTGATCAAGCTGCTCGGCCTGCTGCTCGAGAGCAGTCTTTATCTCGGGAGTGGCGGCCTGCTTCTCCACTTCGCTCTGCTCCAGGCGAGCGTGCTCCTTTTCGCCCTCCTTGCCCACACCGGCATACTTTTCGAGCAATTGGCGATGGACATCCAGATCGCGGACCGGCGCGGCAGCGCGGCGAAACTTTCTTAACTGCGCCCGCCAGCGAGCGGCGGCCTCCTCGAGCTCAGGGTTTTGCGGAGCAGCCTCCATCATCAGCACATCGACCATTGCCTCCACGCGGCGCGTGCCGGTACGAACCCGGTGAACCGTCTCGACGCCGCTGTCATCTTCAAGAAATTTCTCCAGCTCAGCCTTCCAGTCCTGTGCCAGCCGGGCCAGATGTGTCACTCGAGGATCGGCGGGCCGGTGCCGAATTCGGCGAACCGCGGCGGTTGCCGACGCCTTTGGGGGAGCTACAGATCCATTGCCTGCTGCGTCTGCGATCACGAAATCACCACCTATCACTGCTATTCTGCTACCTGGGACCTAAAAACCAGCCAGACATGTCAAAAATCTCTTCCCCGCCTGAAGACGCAAAGCTGTTCACCACCCAGAGTGCCCTCACTCCGGTGCAATCCTGGGCGCTGTTGCTGCTGTTTTACTTCGCCATTCACTTTGCGGCGCTATTTTCGCCGTCTCTTCTGGATGATGCCGATGCCACGCATGCCAATGCGGCCCAGTCGATGGCGCAGACCGGCGACTGGGTAACGCTGAAGGTGAACGGCCTCCGTTACCTTGAGAAGCCTCCCCTTCCCTACTGGCTTGTGGCCGCCAACTATCACGTATTCGGTGAAAATGTTTTTTCAACGCATCTGCCGCTGGCGCTGAGCGTGCTAGGTTGCGCGATCCTGGCCTGGGTATGGGCCCGGCGGGCGTACTCTGACCGTGCCGCGTTCTATGCCGCGCTTGGCGTACTTACGTCAGTGGGCGTGTTTCTGTTTACCCGCATCTTTATCCCCGAAGTTCTGTTGACGTTCTTCCTCGGACTGGCGCTCTACTGCTTCCTTACCGGCATGGAAGACCGCAAGCCCTCCCGCATCTATTGCATGTGGGCAATATTGGCACTGGCACTGCTGACGAAGGGGCTGATTGCTCCAGTGTTCTTCTTCGCAGCGGTGATTCCATACCTCATTCTGACCGGCCAGTGGCGTCGCTGGCGCGAGTTGCGGATCCTGACGGGGGGACTGCTCTTTCTGGCGATTGCGGCACCCTGGCACATCCTGGCCGGGCTGCGAAATCCGGATCAGGGGAATCCTGTCGGCAACATCCCCACGCCGGGAAATGTGCACGGATTCTTCTACTTTTATTTCATCAACGAGCATGTTCTTCGCTTTCTGGGCAAGCGCTATCCCCACGACTACAACAAGCTGCCGACGTTTCTCTTCTGGTCTCTGCACCTGGTGTGGCTTTTTCCCTGGAGCTTGTATTTCCCGGTGGCCCTGCGGCGCGCGTGGCGTACCCGGCACCGGTGGCTGGAATGGCTTCGTCCCGCTCCGGCGCAGACCGTGGATTTCTACATTGGGGCCGCGCTGACGTTCGATCCAGCGGCCATCAGCGCAGAGCGCAAGTTTCGCGCGCGCACCAACTGGCTGCTGGGGATTTACGCTGCCGTAATCCTGGTGTTCTTCTCGCTCTCAACCAACCAGGAGTACTACACCTATCCGGCGTATCTGCCGCTGCTGATGATGACGGCGGGTGCTTTGGCACGCGTCGAGATGCTCGCGGCGAATCGCGACAAGATGCCCGAACTGCACGATGAAGGCGCGATGCGTTGGCTGATCGGCGCCCACGCAGTCTTTGCGATTGTCGGGGCAGTGGCTGCGCTGGCACTGGGCTATTGCCTGTGGGAGTCGCGCAGTCTCCCATTCGTGGCCGACATCGGCACGCTGTTGGCGCACCGCGGCGTGGGTGGATACTCGCTTTCGATGTCCCACTTCTTCGACCTGACTGGGCCGTCATTCGCGGCATTGCGATTGCCTGCCGCGCTGGCCGCCGTCGCGCTGTTGGTGGGTCCGGCAATTGCGTGGCTCTACCGCAGGCGCAGTAGGCATTTCGCTGCTACGTTTTCCAGCGCGGTGACGATTGGAGTATTTCTTATCGCTGCGCATATTGCGCTCGGCCGCTTTGGGCCGATGCTCTCTTCCCGCGCCATGGCCGATACTATCAACCGACTCTCCGCTCCGACAGACCAATTCCTGATTTATGCGGATCAATCGGATGCTTCCTCGGTGATCTTCTACACGCACCGCCAGGCCTTGCTGGTGGAAGGGCGCACTACATCGATGTTGTGGGGCTCGTGCTATCCCGACGCGCCGAACATCTTTCTGACAGATGCCGAGCTGGTGAAGGATTGGGGACAGGGGCAGCGTAAGTGGATGTTCGTGCCTGGGAACAAGCATGACCACGTCGGGGAGTTGCTGGGCGCGCGCGCTGTGCTGGTGCAGGAGCTGTCGGACAAGAGCCTCTATACCGATCGCTCGCTGGCGCAGTAAGGCTTCGAGTGGCTGCCAGCGCTTTACGCCGTAATGGCGGGATGCTTCTGCTGATCCGGTTTGGTGCTGCGCATGCGACCACCTTCGACCAGTTGGTAGATCTCTCCGCGCCAGACGATCTTGTCGCTGAAGTAGCTGGCGACCCAGTAGAAGAACCCGAGCAGATCGCGGAACGGATAGAGCACGCCGAGCCGCAAGAGATTTTGCTCACCCACTACAACAGCGCCCACAACAACCGCCATCGCCGAGCGGCTGAGCACGCTCCAGGCAAATAACCCCAGAGCCAGCCAGTGAGAACGGAGGGTCAGCGCCGCGGCCGCGGCGAGAATACCGAAGGGCACGGAGAAGGTGAGCACGGTGCCGAGATGTCCGAGGGGACGCGAGAAGCGCGTGCTCTTCATCCAGCGAACCTGATGTTTGACGGACGACACGAAGCGCTCATTGATAACGATGTGATCGATGACGTGTTCGCTCAGCACCACCGTGTGACCGCGCTCCGCCACCAGATTGCCCAGCAGGAAATCGTCGGCGCAGTAGTCGCCCAGAACGCCAAAGCCGCCGATCTCCGCAACGCACTCGCGGCGGACAATCATTGTGGGCCCGAGGGCAAACTTCATGCCCTCGGTAAGGTCGGCCACCAGCACCCCGGAGGTCATCTCCACCGACATGCCTGCCGCCTCAAGCCGCGACCAGATGCCGCTGTCGGCGGCGACTCCGCGATAGACGCAGGTGAGCATGCCGACCTTAGGATCGACAAAGGGCGCGATGATCTCACGCAGATACTCGGGACGCACGCGCACATCACTATCGCTGATGACAAAAAGATCGTAGTGAGCAGCGGCTTCCATCCGCTCCATCGAATGGACCTTGGCGTTGATGTACTTCGGCTCGCCCGTGGTGAGGAACTGCACCGGAATATGCGGGAATCGCGCGGCTACGCGCTGAGCAATCTGCAATCCTGCGTCTTCAGGATGGCGGGCGCAGAAGAGAATTTCGTACTTGGGGTAATCCTGCTGAAAGAAGGTGACCAGGTGGGCTTCGAGGTCCGGCTCGGCCCCGTGCAGCGGCTTAAGCAGCGTAACTGGGGGAAAAAATGATGATCCGCCCGCTCGCCCGCACGGCTTGCGCATGCGGACGAATCTCCACACGCCGGTGAAGACCATGGCGGTGAATATGGTGGAGGTGAGCAGGCCGAAACAGCCCAGACCGAGCAAAAGCTTCATCATGATTCGAAGTTCCATGCCACGGGGACAGGCGGAAGAAAGCGTGTCGGATCGCTGCAGGCCGGAGCCTTACCGCTTGCGCTCGCCACCTGGACCCGGCCGCTGAGGCGGCACCATCACCGGCTTCCTCAAGGGTACCATTGCGGCTCCGTGGCCTGGCGCGGACTGCATGTGGGTGAGCATCTCGGTGCGCACGTAGTCTACAAAGCTCTGCATCTGGCGATTCATCTCTTCCATGCGTTCACGCATCTGCAGGACGATGGCGATGCCGGCAATATTCACGCCCAGATCACGGGCCAGGTTCAGGATGAATTCAAGCCGCTCGAGATCTTCGTCGGTATAGAGACGAGTGTTGCCTTCGGTACGGGAGGGCTTCAGCAAACCTTCGCGCTCGTACATTCTGAGAGTTTGCGGGTGAATTTCATACATCTCGGCGACGGCCGAGATCATGTAGGCACCTTTGGATTTTCTCTTCGTTGCCATCAGCCGCCCTGGTTTCTTTCCCGAAGTGATGGGAAATGTGCGATCGATAGTCTACTCAGACGCAATCCGCAGAGCCCTCTCGAACAGCCGGGCGGCGCAACTGGTAGATACAGTGATCGTATCCCCTCCAGAAAACCACCTTATCGACAGTCAGTCCATTCTTTTCTGCTACTCGGCGGGAGGGAAGGTTCTCAGGACGAATCAAGGAGATCACCCTCGGCACGCGCAATTCCCGGAAGGCATACCCGATCGCGGCGGCTGCTGCTTCGGTGGCAATACCAAGGTTCCAGAGATCGCGGCGAATGTGGTAACCGACCTCGATCTCCTGCTTGTCTTCGACATCCTGCTCCACGGTGCCGCAGTCGCCGATGATCTCGCCGCTGGCCTTGAGGGCGACGGCAAGAAGTCCGACCCCGCGAGCGAGAAACGAGTCGCGGAATCGCTCGACCCACACCACTACTTCTTCCCTGCTTTTGGCACGCGGGTAGTAGCGCATGGATTCCGGGTCGCCAAGGACGGGAAACAGACCGTCTTCATCCCCTGAAGCAAAAGGGCGCAGAAGGAGCCGTTCTGTCTCCAGAACGAAGCTCATGTCTACGCCTCCCTAGAACCACAGCCGGATGCCCGGGACTAGTCCAGCGACGCGATGGGGCTTCCCCACAGCATGTGCTTGACTGCTTCAGCGCCGGGTGTCGGTTGCAAATTTTCCATCAGATCATCGCGCACCTGCATTCCGTAGGTGAGCTGCCAGTGCGCGTCCTGAGCGTTCGGAGCGGCACCTGCAAAGCAGGCATCCTGGCAATCCTGAATCCAGGCTTCACGAAGCTTGCGATCCGTCTGGAGGCCTTCGGGCAGCGTACGTGTCAGCCCGATTGCAGCCAGCATTTCCAGTCCCATCGAAGGACGGATTTCCATGTTAGAGATATCGGAGAAGCGCTCCGCACGGTAAGCATCGACGAAATTGTCGATTGCCTGGGTGCGAACCGCACTATCGGCCGGCTCAGCGGTACACCACGCCTCGTAGACTGCTTCAGAGCTCCGGATGTATTGCTGGAGATTGCGATCGGTGGAAACCTGTCCGATATTCGCTTTCTTCCAACCCTCATGATTTTTGTGGAGTATGTCGCAGCTGGGAGTTAAGGCATGGAGTGACGCGGAGCCCACAACCAGAATTGCCGCTATGATTATTTTTTTCATCGTCAGGGCCTCAAAGGTCCCCTAGAGGTTGTAGTACTCGCATCCCCCAGAGGTGTTACGACCCTACCACGCTGGTGGAAGAGAAGTATCGAAACTTTAGTAATTTTATGCCCAAAAACGGGTCAAATACAGCAAAATGAGCCATTCGTCTCATATCGCAATTGTTACTTTTAGTACGAATTTCTCAGATGTCTGAGAACAAAGCAGTTCGCGGATCTTCGGGGTTGAGGCGGGCGAGTTCGCGCAGGATCTCTTTGGATTTTTCGTCCTTGAGATGCGGAATGATGATCTGGATAGTGACGATCTGATCACCCCTCGCTCCCTCGTGGGAGGCGGAGGGAACCCCGCGCTCGCGGAGACGCAGCTTCTGCCCGTTCTGAGTGGAGGGCGGAATTTTGAGCTGCGCACGTCCATCGATGGTAGGCACTTCGATCTTTGCTCCCAGGGCGGCCTCGGCCACGGTGATCGGCACGGTCAGGTGGATGTCGTCGAGTGAGCGCGTGAAGACGGAATGGCCACCGATCTTAAGGATCAGGTACAGATCTCCCGAGGCCCCGCCGTTGACGCCCGCATTACCCTTCCCTGCCAGCCGGATTCTTTGACCGTCGCGGGTTCCCGCCTTGATGCGAAACTCGACGGCCTCAGTGCGGTTGACCGCGCCCTCGCCGTGACAGGTGGCACAAGAACTCTGTGCGTGGCCGGTGCCGCCGCAGGTCTTGCACTGCACGTTGAACTTCATGCGTCCGCCCATCTGCGTTACCTGGCCCGAACCATGACACTCCGGACACGGCGACTGGCCTCCGCTGGCAGACTTTCCCTTGCAGGTTGGGCAGATCTCTCTGCGCTGGATCTCGAGACGGGATGTGCCGCCACGGATCGCCTTCCAGAAATCCACGTGGACTTGATATTCCAGATCGGTACCGGGTTCGGGTCCGCGCGCTTTCTGTTGGCCTTGGAAGATACCGGAAAAGATGTCGCGGAAGCCTCCCCAGCCGGTGCCCTGTTGCCCTGGCGCTCCCGCAGGCTCCTCGTTCTGAAAACCAGAGAAATCGAAACCGCCAAAATCGAAAGGGACACCCTGTTCCTGACGGCCGGCCCCAGCGCCTCCAGGCCCATAGGCACCACGCGCAGCCGCATCCGCAGCCGCCGTGTCGATCTGGTCGGAGTAGAAGCCGAACTGGTCGTAAACCTTGCGCTTCTTCTCGTCGCTTAGAATGTCATTGGCTTCGGAGATTGCCTTGAACTTCTCCTCCGCCTTTTTGTCGTTCGGATTTACGTCGGGGTGATATTTGCGCGCAAGTTTGCGGAAGGCCTTGCGAATCTCGTCCGCCGTGGCCGTCTTTTTGACCCCTAGTAACCCGTAATAATCCTTCTGCTGTGTCGTCGGCATTTTCGTCTTTGTCTTGAGCCCGTGGACAGCTTTCAGCCGCCTGTCCCGCGGTCACTTCTCTTGCACTTCAAGCCGCCAAACGCCTGCAGTTTGCCGGCGCCTCGTGAAAGGCGCTTCCGACGATTAGCGTAGCATGTCGTTGCTGCGTGCTCGGTCAGAAGCGACCCGTGGCATCTTAGTTCCAAACCTGCCGGGCTTCGACAGGTTCAATGTTCCAAAGCAGATCCGGCTCAAAGCTAAGCATGTGGCTGGTGAAGCTCTCTGCTTCCTCCTGCGTGTTGAACATCACCTTGTTATAGACCTTGCCGGCGCGCAACTGCTCGCACTTCCAAATGGTGTCGGTCATCGAATCCTCCACTTTTGTTGCTTATACGTACGGGGCGTCCCGCTTGAGGAGACGCCCCGTAGTCTCAGCTCCGGGGAAGCGTAACCATCACAGTTACGAAACCCCTTGCTGTTTCGTTCCTGTTACTTCTTTTCTTCCACGTCAACGTACTCGGCGTCGATCACGCCTTCGTCCTTCTTCTCAGCGGCTCCCTCAGCAGGCCCCGCCGCGTCGGCCCCAGGTACGGGACCGGCACCAGACGTTGCTTTGTACATCGCCTCGGCCATCTTGTGGGATGCCTCGGTGAGCTTGTCTTTCGACGAGTTCAGTTCCGCTGCCGTTGGCGTGCCTTCGAGCGTCTTCTTGGCGTCTGCCAAGGCTGACTCTACGTCACCCTTGTCGCTGGCAGAGACCTTGTCGCCGCTCTCCTTCAACATCTTCTCGATGTTGTAGACGAGGTTGTCCAGTCCATTCCGTGCTTCGATCTCCTCGCGCTTCGCTTTGTCCTCGGAGGAGTGGGCATCGGCTTCCTTGGCCATCCGCTCCACTTCCTCTTTGCTCAGACCGCTGGACGAGGTGATCTGGATCCGCTGATCCTTGCCCGTCGCCATGTCCTTCGCCGTCACGTTCAGAATGCCGTTTGCATCGATGTCAAAGGTGACTTCGACCTGGGGCACACCGCGCATGGCGGGTGGGATACCGGAGAGCTTGAACTTGCCCAGCGTGCGGTTATGTGCAGCCATGGGACGCTCACCCTGGAGTACATGCACCTCAACCTCAGTCTGGTTATCGGCTGCGGTCGAGAAGACTTCGGTCTTCTTTGTGGGAATCGTCGTGTTGCGCGGAATCATGGTCGTCGCCACGCCACCGAGAGTCTCGATGGAGAGGGTCAACGGGGTCACGTCGAGCAACAAAAGATCCTTCACTTCGCCAGCCAATACACCGGCCTGGATTGCTGCTCCGATAGCAACGACCTCATCCGGGTTCACACCCTTATGCGGCTCCCTGCCGAAGAGTTTCTTCACCAACTCCTGGATCGCCGGCATGCGGGTCTGTCCGCCAACCAGCACTACTTCGTCGATCTTGCTGGCGTCGATGCCAGCGTCTGCCAAAGCCTTCTTGCAGGGCTCAATCGAGCGCTGCAGCAGGTCTTCAACCAGCTGCTCGAGCTTGCCACGCGTCAGCTTGCGGACCAGGTGCTTTGGTCCGGTAGCGTCCGCGGTGATGAACGGCAGGTTGATCTCAGTCTCTACCGTGGTTGACAGCTCAATCTTTGCCTTTTCGGCAGCATCCTTCAGTCGCTGCAAGGCCATTTCGTTGCCCTTGGAGCGAAGATCGAGACCCTCTTCCTTCTTGAATTCATCGATAAGCCAGTCCACGATGCGCTGGTCGAGATTGTCGCCGCCCAGATGGGTATCACCATTGGTCGACTTCACTTCGATGACGCCTTCGCCTACCTCAAGAACCGACACGTCGAAGGTACCGCCGCCGAAGTCATACACGGCGATGGTTTCGTCCTTCTTCTTGTCAAGGCCATAGGCGAGTGCAGCCGCCGTGGGCTCGTTGACGATGCGCTTAACATCGAGGCCGGCAATGCGGCCTGCATCCTTGGTGGCCTGGCGCTGCGCGTCGTTGAAGTACGCAGGCACCGTAATAACGGCTTCGGTCACTGACTGGCCGAGATAGTCCTCGGCGGCCTTCTTCAACTTCTGCAGGATCATCGCCGAAATCTCAGGCGGGGTATATTTCTTCCCCTGCGCCTCAACGGCAATGTGATCGCCATCCTGAACAACCTTGAACGGCACCATCTTCATCTCTTCTGAGACTTCGTTGTAGCGGCGTCCCATGAAGCGCTTGATGGAATACACGGTATTTTCCGGATTGGTGATCGCCTGGCGCTTGGCCACCTGGCCTACGAGGCGCTCTCCGCTCTTGGTGAAGCCGACCACAGAAGGCGTAGTCCGGCCTCCCTCCTCATTGGCGATGACCTTTGGCTCACCGCCTTCCATCACGGCTACGACCGAGTTGGTCGTTCCGAGATCAATTCCAATAATCTTTCCCATATGTGCTTCCTCACCCCTCGAATTTGCGCTGTAATCAGCCCTATCATCATCGCACTTGAGCGTAACGCTGTCAAGGTATCTGATGATGAATATCACCCTTAGGATTCAGAACCTCTAAGGCTAACTTTATGAATCAGTTGGAGTCTGGCAAACGTCGAAGCTCCCAGTAGGAAAAGGCCGGATTTCCTCACATTGCTGGAGTTTCCCGGTCCGGCCCCGTAAACTCAAGTGGTTCCACAGGATTGCGCATGGCTGAAGGAGATACCGGACCGGGTGCACTGCCCCCTGTGAGCAATCCCTGGCTCGTGGCCATTTCCGTGATGCTGGCGACCTTTATGGAGGTGCTGGATACGGCGATCGCCTCGGTTGCCCTGCCCTACATCGCCGGCAGCCTTTCGGCGAGCAATTCTGAAGCGACCTGGGTCCTGACCAGCTACCTGGTGGCAAATGCGGTGATTTTGCCGGCTAGCAACTGGTTTTCGATCCGTTTTGGACGGAAGCGCTTCCTGATCACCTGCGTCATCCTGTTTACGATCGCTTCTTTCTTCTGCGGAGCCGCACCTTCCTTGATGTTGTTGCTGGTGGCCCGAGTTATCCAGGGAGCGGGTGGCGGGGCCCTGCAGCCTATATCGCAGGCCATTCTGCTGGAGAGTTTTCCCCCCGCCAAGCGGGGCATGGCGATGGCGGTCTTTGCCTTTGGCATCGTGGTGGCGCCAGTTCTCGGGCCCACCCTGGGTGGCTGGCTGACGGATACATATAGCTGGCGGTATGCCTTCTACATCAATATTCCGGTTGGGATCGCGGCAGTTTATATGATCAACCGGTTTGTGGTGGATCCGCCATACATCAAGAACGCCAAGGTTCACCCCTTCGACAATCTCGGTTTCGGGCTGCTGGCGGTGTGGACGGGATGCCTGCAGATCGTGCTAGACAAGGGGCAGGAGGATGACTGGTTTGGCGCGGTGTGGATTCGCTGGGCGACCTTGGCGCTGGTTATTTCGCTGACCTGGTTCATCGTCCACTCCTGGCGCAAGAAGGATGGGCTGGTCAACCTGAGGATCCTGAAGAATCGCAACTTCGGGGTAGGCTGCATGGTGATATCGCTGCTGGGAGTGGCGATTTACATCACGATTACGATGCTGCCGCTCTACTACCAGGAGGTGCTTGGCTATACGGCCTTCGCCGCCGGGCTGGTGGTTGGCCCTCGCGGTATCGGCTCCATTATTGCCATGCCGATCATCGGCTTCCTCTCCAGCAAGGTGGACAACCGCATCCTGATGACGGTGGGTTTCACCGGATTCGGCATCTGCTCCATCATCTTTGGCAGTGTGAACCTGGATATTGGGCCGACTACGCTGTTGATCCCGATTGTTGTGACGGGATTCGCCCTGAGCTTCGTTTTCGTGCCGATCTCTTCCATGGCGACGGCCACCATAACAAACGAAGAGATGGGTAACGCTACCGGCATCTTTAACCTGCTGCGAAATATTGGCGGGTCGATTGGCATCGCGTCGGCGCAAACGATGCTGATCCGTCGCGCCGCCTTCCACCAGAACCAGATTGTAGGGTCAGTACCGCGGGCGGGGGCAATCTATCAGAACTTTACGCAGCGGTACTCGACCTTCTTCGGGCGGCACCTGGGCAAGGCGCTGGGGGCCTCAGCGGCGCAGGGCGAGATGTATCGTGCGATCAACCAGCAGGCGCTGCTGTGGTCGTTCATTGATGTTTTTCGGTGGACTGCGCTACTGGCGTTCCTGGCGGCCATATTGGTGTGGGCTTTCCAGAACGTGAAGCACAAAAAGGGCCCGGTTGCGATGCATTGATGCTCGCCCGCAGCTATTTGTCTGCCGCATCCAGCGGAACAAATTTGCCGGTGGCCGGGTCGTAGCGTTCGATCGTTCCGCTGAGGATGTCGTAGAACCAGCCATGAACCTCGAGTCGCTTCTCCTCGAGGGCGGTAGCGACCTCGGGATGGGTTTTCAGGTTCTCCAACTGTGAGATCACGTTGGCGCGAATCGTCGCTTCTACGTCTCCCGGTGCGGCGGCGGGGTCCAGGAACTTGCTGGCATTATCGACGTATCTGAGCCAGCGCCCCGCGGCGGGCAGGGAGCGCAGCGATTCCTGATTGAGCCAGGCCTTGATCGCGCCGCAATCCGAGTGGCCGCAGATGATGACGTGCTTCACCTTCAGCACCTGAACGGCGTATTCGATGGTTGCAGAGACGCCACCGGCGAGTTCTCCGTTAGGCGGAACGACGTTGCCGACATTACGGCAGATGAACAGGTCGCCGGGCTCAGTTTGCAGGAAGAGAGTCGGAACCACGCGTGAATCTGCGCAAGTGACGAAGAGCGTCTCGGGAGCCTGCCGGTCAGAGAGCAGGTGAAAGTGATTGCGCAGCCCGGGAAATTCGTCGCGCTGAAACCGGCGGTAGCCTTCAACTAGTCGCTTCAATTGCCTGTCTCCCTTTGCTGCGAAACACGCCGTCGCCAGAACTCGCAAGCGACGCATATTTTCCCGCAAGCATAGCAGACTGCCGGAATGGGGGCTCTATGGATGAGTTCGCGCAATCGCGGCTCCCTGTTAACCTGAGTGCGCGGATCATCAAGTATTCCGATGGGGTCGAATTTATGGTTCATTCCTCTGCACGTTCGCTGGTTGTATTTCTGTTCCTTGGCTTGTTCGTCGGTGGGCTGCAGGCTCAATCCGCCGATACGCTGCCTGCCGACCTTCGCGGTAAGGTCGATGCGATTGCAACCCAGGTGCTGACTGCAACGGGGGTCCCGTCGGCCTCGATTGCCGTGGTGAAGGATGGCAAGGTGGCCTACACGCACGCCTATGGGCTGGCTCGCATCTCTCCGCCGCTCGAAGCCGCGCCGCCGATGCGGTATTCCATTGGCTCCATCAGCAAGCAGTTCACTGCCGCCGCCATGCTGATGCTGCAGCAGGAGGGCAAGCTGAGCCTGGATGATCCGGTGTCGAAGTATGTGCCGGATCTGACGCGCGGCAACCAGGTGACGCTGCGCATGCTGCTGGCACACACCTCCGGCTATCAGGATTACTGGCCTCAGGACTACGTGATGCCGCCGATGCTCAAGTCTGTTACGGCCAACGAGATCCTGGATGGATGGGCGAAGAAGCCTCTGGACTTCGATCCGGGGACGAAGTGGCAATATTCGAATACGAATTACGTCATTGCCGGCGTCGTGATCGAGAAGGTGAGTGGCATGCCGCTGATGAGCTTCCTGCAGGCTCGCGTCTTCAAGCCACTGGACATGAAGTCGGTGTACAACTCCGACGAGGCGCGGCTTACATCGACCGACGCCACCGGCTATTACCGCCATGCGCTGGGGCCGTTGCGGCCCGCTCCCAAGGAAGGCAGAGGCTGGATGTACGCGGCGGGTGAGTTAGCGATGCCCGCAAGCGAGCTTGCCTTATGGGATATCAGCCTGATGAATCGCTCGCTGCTGAGCGCCGCGTCGTACCAGCAAATGTTCGATGAAATGAAGCTCAAGGACGGCAGCGGCACTGAGTACGGACTGGGCGTCGATGTCAGCAAGCAGGGGGGGCACCTAATCGTTGAGCATAGCGGCGAAGTCTCCGGCTTTGTATCTGACAACCTGGTCTATGCCGATGACGGGGCCGCCGTGGTGGTGCTGACTAACCAGGACGCCATCTCCGCAGCCAGCATGATTGCCAAGCAGGTGGGTCGACTGCTGGTTCCGCAATCCTCTGATAGCGCGAAAGACGAGGCAAAGGCGGCTGCGATCTTTGCCGGTCTGCAACAGGGCAAGATCGACCGGACGCTCTTCACGCCGAACTGCAATGCGTATTTCAGCCAGGAAGCACTCGACGACTTCTCCACCAGCTTGAAGCCGCTGGGTACTCCGGATAGCTTTCGACAGCTACGTACTTCGCTGCGCGGAGGCATGACGTTCCGAGCGTATCGCATCGTCTTTGGTAAGCAGCAGCTGACTTTGACAACGTATGAAATGCCCGATGGCATGATCGAGCAGTACCTGGTGATGCCTACTCAGTAGGGGCTCGGTCAACGTCTGCCGAGTCTTGACTTTGTGCTTTCGATGCTGCTACTGTGCGTCGCTGCAATGAGATTCGCCTTCACCCCGAGCGCGATCGAGGTTAATCCATGGTGATACGCGGTGCTCGGGTTGCGCACTATCTTTTGTCCTGGACCGCCAGACCTTGGGCTTCCGGCCACCGAGATTCAAGCAGGAGAACGACATGAAGAACATTATTTTCTGTGCTGACGGCACGTGGGATCATCCGAAGGACACCTCGTCTGTATCGACGACCGATTCCAACGTCTACAAGTTATACAAGGCGCTGCCAACGACTGCGACCCAGTGTCCGCGCTACGACGATGGCGTAGGCGCCCACGGTTCGCTATTCAGCAGGTTCATCGGCGGAGCATTTGGCGAGGGCTTGTTCGCAAAGATCAAGGAAGGCTACACCAAGATCGCGCACGACTATTCTCCGGGTGACCAGATCTTCCTCTTCGGCTTCAGCCGCGGCGCCTACACAGCACGCAGCATCTCGGGAATGCTTGCTTTCGCCGGCCTGCCGGCAACGCTGACCGACGCGGCTATTGACGATGCTTTCGATGCGTACCGAAAACCACCGCAATCTCCCGACCGCGCCGCAGCCAAGGCAGCGTTGGTGGCCAAGTATGGCAACAAGCCGGTGGAGATTGCCATGGTCGGAGTGTGGGATACGGTGGGATCGTTGGGAATCCCAAGCATCGTGGGTGGCGTGGATCCCGTGAAGTACGGTTTTCTGAACACTGGGCTGAGCCCATGCGTCAAAGCCGCATACCAGGCTATAGCTATTGATGAGCATCGCAGGGAGTTTCCACCAACGCTGTGGGAAGTGGAGGGAGTTCCCGGGCAAACTGTGGAGCAGGTATGGTTTACCGGTGCTCACAGCAACATAGGCGGGGGGTGCCCCGACTCCGGACTATCCGACATCACGCTGAAGTGGATGCTGGAAAAGTGCCAGGCAAACGGGTTGATTATCGATCCCGCGGTGTGGAGCGTTTACCAGGCAATTGATGAGAACGCATCGAACTGTCTCGCGGCAATCGATCCGTCGTGGAACGTGCTTTGGGGAATCCCGTTAATACGAACCGTCCCGCCAGATGCGTGCATCGCCGGCAGTGTCGCCGCTCGGCTAACGCACGTCGCAGCTTACCAGCCCACAAATCTGCTGCTGACGGCGGCGCGAGCGCTGCATCCGGGCTACACCTCGATCCCCGTCTGAGAGCGGCCAAATCGAAGCCATTGCGCCCTGGGGTCCAGACAGTGGCGCAATGGCCTATGTACGCTATCTGCCTCGATCTGTGAAGCTTCTGGTCGCGTGATAGTCGCGACAGGCCATGAGTGACCGCAGTCACTTCGCTTTCCCCCATCCAGACAATAGGATAGGGAACACGCATCCGAATGGCTGCAGAAAGAGCTGGGCACAAGCGTATGGATCTGGGATACATCGAAAGCAAAACCTACGACGACATATCCGTAGGCGATATCGCGCGCACAGAGCATGTGCTGACCATCAATGACGCAATGGCCTTTGCGTCGATCTCCGGATTCAACTCCGTGCTGAACTCTGAGGAACTCATTGAGCGCGCTGGCGGTGCACCTCCCACCGGAGCAAATATGTGGTGCGCGTCGCTCATCTCCGGACTCTTCAGCATGAACATACCGGGGCCAGGCTGCACACTTACGAATGTCTCACTGTCGTTCCACGATCGCCTGCGCATAGGGGACCGCATTCTGGTGGCCGTCCAGGTGGCGAGGAAGGACGAGGCAACGAAGACCATCCACTTCGACTGCCGCGCCAACAATGCAGCCGGGAAGTCGATCTTTACGGGGACGGCCGATCTGCTCGCTCCCACTGAGAGGTATCGCTGGTCGACCCTTCCAGTTCCGCAGCTCACGGTGCACGATCCTTACCGCCGCTATCGCGGCTTGATCGCTCGTGCCACTGCCAAGCCGGCGGTAAAGACCGCAATCGTCTGGCCGTGCGACGAGGTGTCGCTCGGCGGTGGCGTGCAGGCTTACATCGACAAGCTGATCGAGCCGGTGCTGGTGGGTCCGGAGGCGCAGATTCGCGCGCTCGCCGCGACAATGGAGCTTGATCTGACCGGAATTCGGATCGTGGACATCTCCAACAGCAAGGCTGCGGCGGTAAAAGCGGTCGAATTGGCGCGCAACCTCGAAGTGCAGATGCTGATGAAGGGTTCCCTGCACACCGATGAGATCATGAGCGCGGTCGTCTCAAAAGAGGGCGGCATGCGTACCGGACGTCGCATCAGCCATGTCTTCGCACTGGATGTGCCCGCCTATCACAAGACTCTTTTCGTAACCGATGCCGCGATCAACATTCAGCCGGACCTGGAGACCAAGGTCAGTATCCTGCAGAACGCAATCGACATGATGCTGACGCTCGAAGTCGAGAGCCCGAAGGTAGCCATTCTGTCGGCGGTTGAGTCGGTGAACCCGGCAATTCCATCGACGCTGGATGCCGCTGCCCTCTGCAAGATGGTGGACCGCGGTCAGATCACGGGAGCCATCGTGGATGGACCTCTGGCCTTTGATAATGCGATTTCCAGTGAGGCTGCGCGCATCAAGAAGATCAAGTCTCCGGTGGCAGGCGACGTGGATCTGCTGATGGTGCCGAACCTCGAAGCGGGAAATATCCTCTTCAAGCAGCTGCAATATCTGGCCGGAGCATTGGCCGCGGGAGTGGTGGTTGGAGCCAAGGTTCCCATCGTGCTCACCAGCCGCGCGGACGGCGAACTTGCTCGCATGGCAAGTTGTGCCTTGGGCGTATTGCTCGCGAAACCTGCGCCGGTTACGCTGTAGGATCAGGCAGAAAGAAAGCCCCGGATCTCGAATGAGGTCCGGGGCTTTTCGTTTTTTTTAGAAGGTCTTTCGCCGACCGGATTATTTCCTTATTGCCCACGCCATGCCATCGGGCTGCCCGATTGATTCGATTTTGCCCGTCACTTCCAGCGTCTTCAAATCAACGATGACAACATAGTTATCCGGAGTGCAAGCAACATACGCGACCGTGCCGTCGGGCTTCATCTGGATTCCGGCGGCACCGCGGCCAATCTTCAGACGCTTTGCGACGCCTCGGCTGGCAACATCGACGATAGTCAAGTCCGAGCCACCCAGCGTGGAGATCAATGCAAGCTTGCCGTCCAGCGTGAACTTCAGTCGATTCGCGCCCTTCACGTCGATTGAAAGAGTCTGGATGATTTGCTTTGAGCCGACGCTCAGAATAGACAGGGTACCATCCTGCGAGTTTGCTACCCAGATCTCCCTGCCGTCCGGAGATATGTCGAATCCCTCAGAGCCATTGCCGACCTTCACCACAGTTTGGTTCCAGTCGCTGCGCGGAGGCCCCGGAGGTCCACCCGGTCCCATACCGCCACCTGCGCCACCCGGAGGCGGAGGCATGCCGCCAGGTGGAGGCGGATAAGGCGCTCCTTGAGCACGCGTGCTCTTTTCAATAAAGCTCACCGTTCCAGACGCGACGTTTGTGGTGACGATGTGCTGCATATCATCGGACACATAGATCATGTGCGTCCGGTTCTGGCCGGTACCAAGTACCCAATCGACCTTGCTGGTTTCAGGATCGTAGCTGCCAATGGCCTTGGCTCCTTCAGCGGTGAACCATGTCTTTCCGCCAACGAAGGTGAGGCCGTGAGGACCACGCAATGGGCCCAGGTCGATTGGGGCGAGCGCCTTCTGCCCCACGAGATCGATAACCGCAAGCGTGTGCAAAGTACCGCCACCGTAGTTTGAGACGTAAGCTGTCTTTCCATCGGCGGATGCAATGACCTCATGCGGATCGTCGCCGACGGGAATATGTGCAATTATTTTCAGAGTTGCCGGATCCACGATGGCCAGCGAGCGATCCTGCTTGGACAAGATCAGTAGCGCGCTCTGGGGCGTGCTTTGCGCATGCAGAAAGCTAACGCAGAGCAACGCGGAAAAAAGCAGCAGCGAGTTTGATTTTAGCCTCATAGCTAAAACATACTATGGTCTGCTGTCCTTGAGCGATATCCGTTGAGCAGCGATGTGCGGGACTCGCAATCCTGTATATTTCTAGCGAACAGCACAAGCGAAAATTAAACCATTGAACGACTTTCAGACTTGCCTTGCTAATCCGTTCTCGCAACGCCGAAGGGATTTACTGCGCTGTCTGGCTGGCCTGGGAGCAAGTTCGTTGCTCGCGCCTTATGCCTGGCCGCAGTCCGCTACACAGGCAGCGCCAAATGAATTGGTTGATCGCTCGCAGGCTCCTGCCGACCTGACGCGGGATGAAGTAGAAAAGCTGATTCGCCCGCTATTCTCATCGGACGATCCAGAGATGTGGCAACTCGCGATTGACGCCTACCAACACTGCATTCTCGGCAGATTGCGTCCAGCTGAGCCACCGTTGCTGCACGATTGGCTGGCGCCGGGTGGCGTCTACGTGGGCCAGTGGATCTGGGATACAACGTTTGTCGCCGACCTGTTGAGCATCCTTCCCAATCAGCGGGAGACGCTGCGAGGGATATTCCAGAACTACTGGGATTTCCAGGCGCGCTGGACTGCGACCAAGCCTTCCGACACACGGGGATTCATCGCGAATTTTATTGCGCCGGACAGTGGCCCTCCCGGATTTACCGGAAAGGACTGGCTGACCTTTCCCGCATACTCTCAGGCTCCGCTGATAGCCTGGGGTATGGAGCGCGTCTACAAGCGGAACGGCGATCTTGAACTTCTTCGCGATGGAATTGGCCCGCTGGAGGAGTTCCACGACTGGTACTGGCGCGAGCGCGACCTGCATAGCCTGGGGCTGATATGCGTCGGCTCTTACAGCGAGGATGTTCAGCATGCGCGCTATGAGACCTACGACAACGAAGTAGATCTGGATGGGCTGCAAATGACCACACATCCGGTTCGCAAAGGCGCGAACGAGGGCAAGTGGTACGGGGACATTTGCATCCCGGCGAACACGGCCTACCTTCTGATGTCGGAAGCAAGCCTTGCGCGGATGGCGGAGATTTGCGGCAACGACGCCATGGCGGAGCGACGCCGGAAGCACCTGGGCAAGGGGATTGCGGCCATGCGCAAGTACATGTGGAACGAGGCCCGCGGATGCTTCCTCGCGGTAAATCGTGACTCGCTGAGGCAGATCCCAACTGCGACGGTTGGCGGATTTGTGCCGCTGATGGCAGGCATTCCCACGGTGCACCAGGCACAGCGTATGGCGCAGGCGCTTACCGGGCCAGACTGGGCAACTCCTTTGCCGATACCCACGGTGGCGCGGGGAAGCAAAAACTATGTGAGCGATGGTTTCTGGCGGGGAGACGTTTGGCCGGCCCCGAACTACCAGGTTGCCACGGGATTATCCCGCTATGGCCACACTTCGCTTGCGGCCCACATTGTCGATCTCACCATCGACAACGCCATCAAGGTTGGCATCAGCGAACATTACGACAGCCAGACGGGCAGGGCGCTGGGCGTTCCATTCCTGGGCATGTCCGCCGTGATACTCACAATGGCGCTGGACGGGCTTGGCACCAAGCGGCGGATGACGAGCACATCTCGCCTTCTGGAGAACGCCGGCCAGCCGCCCAAGGCTTAACGAGGATTTATCTCAGCGCATTGTTCACGATCTGCTGCGCTTCGCTCACGATCAGGTCAAGATGAGCGGCATCTCTGAAGCTCTCTGCGTAAATCTTGTAGATGTTTTCCGTACCGGATGGCCGGGCCGCGAACCATCCACTTTCGGAGACAACTTTAAGCCCACCCACCGGCTCGTTATTGCCGGGAGCATTTGTCAGCTTGGCGGTAATCGGCTCGCCAGCGAGTTGCGATTCCTTGACCGACTCAGGCGATAGTTTGCTGAGCTTGGTTTTCTGTGCAGGGCTAGCTGCTGCGTCGATACGGGTGTAGTAAGGCATACCAAACTCGGCGGCAAGTTCGGCGAAATGCTGGCCGGGATCCCTTCCGGTTATGGCGGTAATCTCCGCTGACAACAGGCACATGATGGGGCCATCTTTATCCGTGGACCACACCGTGCCGTCGCGACGCAGGAAGCTCGCACCCGCACTCTCTTCTCCGCCAAAGCAGAACGATCCGTCGAAGAGGCCCGGTGCAAACCACTTGAAGCCAACAGGGGTCTCTGAGAGACGGCGCCCCAGCTTGTTGACCACGCGGTCGATCATACTGCTGCTGACGAGCGTCTTTCCGACAAAGGCATTTGCCGGCCACGCGGGCCGATGCGTGAGCAGGTATTGAATGGCCACCGCCAGGTAGTGGTTGGGATTCATCAACCCTGCGGACGGAGTCACAATGCCGTGCCGATCCGAATCCGGGTCATTGGCGAAAGCCACCTGATATTGGTCCTTGAGCTTAACCAGGCTCGCCATCGCGTAGGGGCTGGAGCAGTCCATGCGGATCTTGCCGTCGTGGTCAACCGTCATGAACGAGAAGGTTGGATCGATGACTGGATTGACGACCTTGATGTCCAATCCATAGACCGAATTAATAGGCTCCCAATAAGGACCAGCCGCGCCACCCAGCGGATCCACGCCCAGGCGGAGGCCTGCTGAGCGAATCGCATCCATGTCGATGACATTCTTCAGGTCCTGAACATAGGGCATTACGAAGTCTTCGTGATGCGTATTGGCCGCCTTGAGCGCTTCAGCATATGGCTTGCGCCTGACTCCGGCGTTGATCTCGCGCAGCAATTCATTGGCGCGCTTCTGCACCCAGCCTGTCACATCAGTGTCTGCGGGACCGCCATTGGTAGGGTTGTATTTGAATCCCCCGTCCTCCGGCGGATTGTGGGAAGGCGTGATCACGATTCCGTCAGCCAGATGACTCTTGCGATCCCGGTTATAGACGAGGATGGCTCGAGAAATTACCGGCGTCGGCGTTACTCCATCGTCGGCCTGGATAACGGTCTCCACCCCATTTGCGGAGAGCACCTCAAGCGCGGTGCACTGCGCGGGCCCGGACAGCGCGTGCGTGTCCTTGCCCATATAAAGCGGACCATCCGTGCCTTGATGCTTGCGATAGTCGCAGATCGCCTGCGTGATGGCCAGGATGTGCGCTTCCGTAAAAGTTCCGTTCAGCGGAGTGCCACGATGCCCGCTTGTGCCAAAGCTGACCATCTGCGTGGAATCGCTAAGATCGGGAGTGCGATCGTAGTAGGCCTGCTGCAGCTTGGCCACATCAATCAGCATGTCTCTCGGCGCGGGCTTACCGGCGAGAGGTGACAGACCCGCCGGTTTGGTTGCTGAGCTGGCCATTGGAGGCTCCTCTGTGCAAATTAAGTGCGGTGAGTGATCGCCCAGCGTGCTCTGCAGCCACGTGAGCGGTGGGCCGTTGCAACAGACGATTGTACTAATCTTCCGAACTGCGCAATTTACTTTTCGGCGGGCTTCTCCAGGTGACCACCGAAGGCGTAACGCATCGCCGACAGAATCTTGTTGGTGAAATCTGCCTCTCCGCGTGAGCTGAAGCGGGAGTAGAGCGCGGTCGTAAGGACCGGGACTGGAACGGCCTCGTCGATCGCGGCTTTGATTGTCCAGCGGCCCTCGCCAGAATCGGAAACCCTGCCGCCAAATTTTGCCAGCGCCGGATCTTCAGTGAGCGCGGACGCGGTCAAATCCAATAGCCACGAGGCAATCACGCTGCCACGACGCCAGACTTCCGCAACATCGGTGAGGTTGAAATCGTACTGGTAGTGTTCGGGATCGCGCAGCGGCGTTGTCTCTGCATCTTTTTCATGGGTCTGCTTGCCGACATTTGCCGAGCGCAGAACACCTAGTCCTTCAGCATAGGCAGCCATGATGCCGTACTCGATTCCGTTGTGAACCATCTTGACGAAGTGACCGCCACCACTGGGCCCGCAGTGAAGGTAGCCTTGCTCTGCTGTGCCACCGAGTTTGTCGCGCCCCGGCGTCTTGGCGATGTCGCCCACTCCCGGTGCAATCGTTTTGAAGATGGGGTCAAGGTGTTTCACCACCTCATCCTCGCCGCCAATCATCATGCAGTAGCCGCGTTCCAATCCCCACACGCCGCCGCTGGTGCCGACGTCTACATAGTGAATGTTCTTCGCCTTAAGCTCCTGTGCACGGCGAATATCGTCGATGTAGTACGAGTTGCCGCCATCAATCAGGATATCGCCCGCGTCGAGGTGAGGAACGATTTCCGCGATGGTGTCATCGACGAAGGCTGCAGGAATCATCAGCCAGATGGCGCGTGGTTTGGCAAGCTTCTGCACAAAATCCTCGAGCGAGGAGGAACCAACGGCCTTGTCCTTAACCAGTGCCGCAACCGCGTCCTGCGACCTGTCGAACACGGTGCAGTCGTGGCCCGCCAGCAGAAGCCGGCGAACCATATTCGCGCCCATTCTCCCCAGACCTACCATTCCAAGTTGCATCGATCTCTCCTCGTCTCGAATTATTTGCTGAATTGCTTGAGGCCTTTACAGGTGGCGACTATTTTCTCTCCCTATAGCGGCGAATCAAGCTGTTGGTTGAGCTGTCATGTGCAAGCGCGGGCTCCGTCGGGCTTTCGAGTTCCGTGATGATGTGCTGTGCCAATACCTTGCCGAGTTCGACGCCCCACTGGTCAAAGGAGTCGATGCTCCAGATAGTACCCTGCGTGAAAACCAGGTGCTCGTAGAGCGCGACAAGCTGTCCCAGAAGCGACGGAGTAAGCTCGTCCGCCAGAATGACGTTGGACGGGCGATTGCCCTCGAAGACACGATGAGGAACGAGCCAGTCGGGCGTACCCTCTGCCTTAACCTGCTCGGCGGTCTTGCCGAAGGCCAGCGCCTCAGCCTGCGCGAACACATTGGCCATAAGCATGTCGTGATGGCGACCCAGCGGGTTCAATGTCTTGTAAAAGCCGATGAAGTCGCAGGGAATCAGGCGCGTTCCCTGATGGATCAACTGGTAGAAAGAGTGCTGCCCGTTGGTGCCTGGTTCACCCCAGTAGATTGGCCCGGTCTCGTAATTGACGCGGCTTCCATCCAGAGTGACGTGCTTGCCGTTGCTCTCCATCGTCAACTGCTGCAGGTAGGCCGGAAAGCGCTTCAGGTACTGTTCATATGGAAGCACCGCCACGGTCTGCGCGTCGAAGAAATCCGTGTACCACACGCCCAGCAAGGCCATAAGCACGGGAAGATTCTTCTCGAAGGGGGTCGTGCGGAAATGCTCGTCCATCTGGTGAAAGCCGTCGAGCATTGCGCGATAGTTCTCCGGTCCAATGGCCAGCATGGTCGACAGGCCGATCGCCGAATCCATTGAGTAGCGTCCGCCAACCCAATCCCAGAACTCGAACATGTTCGCGGTATCAATCCCGAACGCGGCCACCGCTTTTGCGTTTGTCGAGACGGCGACGAAGTGGCTGGCGACAGACTTTTCATCGCCACCAAGCCCTGCGACAGACCAGTCGCGCGCCGTGTGCGCATTCGTCATGGTTTCCAGCGTGGTGAAGGTCTTCGAGGAAATGATGAAGAGCGTCTCAGTCGCGTCCAGATCCCTGCACCGCTTCCGCAAAATCGGTGCCATCCACATTCGATACAAAACGGAAATTTATGTCGCGCTGGCTATAGTGACGAAGCGCCTCATAGGCCATCACCGGCCCGAGATCGGAGCCTCCGATACCGACATTCACTACATTGCGAATGCGCTTTCCCGTGTGTCCCTTCCATGCCCCGCTGCGTACGCGATCGCAGAATGCGGCCATCTTATCCAGCACGGCGTGCACGGCTGGAACCACATCTTCGCCGTCAACAATGATCGACTCACCCTTAGCAGCACGCAACGCTACGTGCAACACCGCACGATTCTCAGTGATGTTGATCTTTTCGCCCCGGAACATCGCTTCGATGCGATCCCTCAGGCCAGACTCTTCCGCCAGTTGCAACAACAACTTCAGAGTCTCATCCGTGACACGATTCTTTGAGTAATCCAGAAACAGGCCGCAAGCCTCTGCCGTCAAGCGCTGGCCGCGCGCAGCATCTTCCGAGAACAACTGCCGAAGAGTGATGCCACGAATTTTTTCATAATGCGCCGCAAGCGCCTTCCATGCCGGACGCTCGCTGAGAGAGTTCACCTTCGCTGACATTCCTCATGCTCCTTTGTGCGTTGCTATGTCTGTCCCATCTTACGGCCAGACATAGCTTCACGCACGGCGATGAACCTCACTTGTACGACTTCAGGCCGAAGCGCCCGCTTTGAGGAGCGCGCTCTTCGACTCGATCACCGACATCAGTTCGGTCCAGGAAGTTACGAAGGATTTGGCGCCTTCTTCCTGAAGCTGTGCTCCCAGAGCGTCCACGTCCACACCAGCCGCCTTGAATTGCGCCAACACGGCTTCGCAATCGCCGCCGTCTACGGCCATTGGGCCTGCCACCTCTCCGTGATCAGCGAAGGCTTTCAGCGTGCCCTCTGGCATGGTGTCCACCGTGTTGGGCGCAGCCAAGGCCTTGATGTACATGATGTCGGAGGCCTTGGGATCCTTGGTGCCAGTGCTCGCCCATAACAGACGCTGCGGATGGTATCCGGCGCTCACAATGCGCTGCCAGCGCGGAGAAGCCATCAGATCAATGTGCGCCTTATAGGTACGCTGTGCGATGGCGATGCCCAACTTGTTGACAAGCGGCTCGGGCACCTTGCTCGCTACGGAAACATCCCAGCGGCTGATAAATACGGAAGCGACGGATTCAACGTCCGTCGGCAGACCCGCACCTATGCGACGCTCGATGCCCTTTAAATAAGCCTCTGCCGCTGCCAGGTACTGCTCGCGGGAGAAGAGGAGAGTCACATTGATCGAAACTCCGGCGAAGATGGCCTCCTCGATTGCGGGCAGGCCCTCCTTGGTGCCGGGAATCTTGATGAACAGATTGGGCCGGGCTGCCCGCTCATGCAGATCCTTTGCAGCAGACAGGGTGCTCGCCGTGTCATATGCCAGCAATGGCGACACTTCCAGCGACACCCAGCCATCCACACCCTTCGTCTGGTCGTGAACCGGGCGAAACAGGTCGGCGGCGCGCGTCAGATCCTCCAGCGCAAGGTCGAAAAACAGCGCCTCTCCCGCCCTCCCCTGGTTGAGCTTGCTGCTGATTCCGTTGTCGTAAGCAGGACTGCCCTTAATCGCATGGTCGAAGATGGTAGGGTTCGAGGTGAGACCTGTAACCGAATATTCATCAATGTAGCGCTGCAGTGTCCCACTATCCAATAGGTCACGTGTTATGTTGTCGAGCCAGAGACTCTGGCCGAGGTCATGCAGAATCTGTGTTGCTCTCATATTTTCTCCTGATAGGACGACGGAAGGGCCCGCACGCGCATAACATGATATTTCAACCGGAACTTCTTCCCGTCGTCCCAACACTAAATCGAAGATACAGTTTCAGTCGATAGGCGCCGGGCTAACGACACAGTTTTATAGATGCAGGTTCCATCCAATTGATCCTGTGATCACAAATTGATTGGGGACTAACAATGAGACCAGACTGCGACCCTATACGCACGGCAAACACCGCCTCCGCTCTGAAGCAATCCATCCTGGACAACCTGTACTATTCTCTGGGCCGCGTGCCGGAACTGGCGACCCCGATGGACTGGTACATGGCAGTGGCGCACACAGTTCGCGATCGCGCCATGAACGACTGGGTGGAATCGTTTGCAAGAATCCGCGACGAAAAGATAAAGGTGGTCGCCTACCTCTCAGCGGAATATCTAATGGGGCCTCAGCTGGCCAATAATCTGTTGAATCTGGATATTGTAAAGACGTTGGCCCCGGCCCTCTCAGAGCTGGGGCTTGACCTGGATACCCTCGCCCGACAGGAGCCTGAACCGGGACTCGGCAATGGCGGCTTAGGCCGACTGGCGGCCTGCTACATGGATTCTCTCGCCACCCTGCGTGTTCCCGCAATCGGTTACGGAATCCGTTATGAATTTGGTCTCTTCCGACAGGAGATTCGCGACGGATGGCAGATCGAAAACACGGACAAGTGGCTGGCATTCGGTAATCCATGGGAGATTTGCCGCCCGGAGATTGGCTATACCGTTGGCGGCGGCGGATATACCGAGCGCTACCACGACGAAGACGGCATCCTCCGCGTTCGCTGGGTGCCGGCCCACGTTGTAAAGGGAGTCGCATACGATACGGCGCTTCCTGGTTATGACACCCACATGGTGGATTTCCTGCGGCTCTGGAAGTCAGAGGCAGTCGAATCCTTCGATCTGGAAGCATTCAACGTCGGCGACTACTACAAGGCCGTCGACGAAAAAGTATTTTCTGAAACCATCAGCAAAGTGCTGTATCCCAACGATGAGCCGGAGGTGGGCAAGCGGCTGCGTCTCTCCCAGCAATACTTCTTCACTTCATGTTCCCTGCAGGACATGATTCGTATCCACGCCATGAAGAAGAACGGAACTCAAAATGTTCTGGGAAACCTCGACGAACACTTTGCCGTGCAGTTGAACGATACCCACCCGTCTATCGCGGTAGCAGAGCTGATGCGACTGCTGGTGGACATTCATCGTATGGATTGGGAGCAGGCATGGCAGATTACACAAAAAACGCTGGCCTACACCAACCATACCCTGCTGCCTGAGGCGCTGGAGAAGTGGCCTTTGCCAATCTTCGCCAGCATACTGCCCCGGCACCTCGAGATCATCTACGAGATTAACCGGCGCTTCCTCGAAGAAGCCAAACTGAAGTATCCCAATGACAGCGCCCGCATTGCGCGACTCTCCATCATCGACGAGACCGGCGACAAATATGTGAAGATGGCAAACCTCGCAACCGTTGGAAGCCACGCGGTGAATGGCGTCGCTGAACTGCATTCAGAACTGTTGAAGAAAACGGTGCTGCGCGATTTCTACGAGTTTTCTCCGGAGAAATTCTTCAACGTCACCAATGGAGTAACACCGAGGCGATGGCTTGTTCTTTGCAACCCCGGCTTAAGTGACCTGATCATCAGCAAAATCGGGGATAGTTGGGTGACCAACGGGGAGGACCTCAAAAAGCTCGAGCCCTTTGCCGATGACCCGGCGTTCCGTAAAGAATGGCATAACGTAAAACAATCCAGAAAGCAGATTCTTGCCAATCTGATCAGAACCCGTACCGGAGTCGTGGTTAACCCCGCGTCACTCTTTGACATGCAGGTGAAGCGCATTCATGAATACAAACGCCAGCTCCTGAATGCGCTGTATGTAGTCAGCTTATACAACCAGATCAAGAAAGACCCCAATGCCGCGATAACACCACGCACCGTGCTCTTTGGCGGTAAGGCTGCTCCGGGCTACGTGACGGCAAAGTTGATCATCAAGCTGATCAATTCCATTGCTACTGTCGTCAACCATGATCCTGCCGTCAGCGACATATTGAAAGTAGTTTTCTTTCCCAATTTCAATGTGACGAATGGACAACTGATCTATCCCGCGGCAGATTTATCGGAGCAGATCTCGACTGCCGGAAAAGAGGCGTCGGGCACGGGCAACATGAAGTTCTCAATGAACGGAGCTCTCACCATCGGCACTCTCGACGGAGCCAACGTCGAGATCCGCGAAGAAGTTGGGGCAGAGAACTTCTTCCTGTTTGGGCTGACGGCCGATGAAGTGCAAACGACTAAAGCGGGAAATTACAATCCGCGACAGGTTTATGAGAGCAATCCTGTGCTTAGGGAGGTCATTGATCAGATTGCGGGTGGTACTTTTTCGCCGAACAATCCGGCACTATTCAAACCGATTGTTGATTCCCTGCTGGGCCGGGATGAATACCTGCTTCTGGCCGACTTTCAGTCGTACATCGATTGCCAACACAAGGTGAGTGAGGCGTTTCGCGACCAGGACTCGTGGACTCGGATGTCCATTTTGAATGTCGCTCGGATGGGAAAGTTCTCTTCTGACCGCTCGATACGGGATTATTGCGAGAAGATCTGGAATGCCAAACCGATCGACTTTCAATCCGCCGTGCCCGAGATCTCCAAACGGGCAACATAGTGGTATGCGACGAGGAAGCAACCACGAAACAAATTGCCTCTTTGCGTTAGCCGATTTCAGGGTTCGATATCCCGCCATGCAGGCGTCCTTGCGTGGAAGTTCACTCGCGTTCGACTGAGCGCGCGGGTTTTCCACGCCCGTTGCGGTTACCATCAAGATGGAACCCATGACTGAACAGACTCCCCTCGCTCCAGAACTTCTGCTGCACATCGCGCATACTCTCAACGTTCCTCTGCATGGGCTCGTCGCCGTGATCAGCCTGCTCGATGAAGGCGGGACCGTGCCCTTCATCGCGCGCTATCGCAAAGAGGCGACGGGCAATCTGGACGAAGTCCAGATTCGTAACATCGAAGAGAAGCTCGCCTACTTTCGGGAACTTGCCGAGCGGCGCGAAACGATTCTCGCCTCCATCGCCGAACAGGGCAAGCTCACCAGCGAACTCAAGGCTCGCATTGACGCCACGCTCGACAAGAGTGAACTCGAAGACCTGTATCTTCCTTATCGTCCAAAGCGAAGGACCAAGGCTACGATTGCGCGCGACAAGGGCCTGGAGCCGCTTGCGCTTTACCTCTGGCAACAACAACCTGGCGGCCAATCGCTCGTGGATCTTGCTGGCACCTTTGTGCCTGAGGGAAATGGCGTGGCCAGCGTCGACGACGCTCTGGAAGGTGCGCGGCACATTGTCGCGGAAATGATCAGCGAAGACGCTGACCTGCGCAAAGCCCTGCGCCAGGTGATGTTTGCGGAGGGAATTGTCGTCAGCCGAAAAACTACCGACGGCGTCGATGAGCAAGACAAATTCAAGATGTACTACGAATACCGCGAGCCCGTGAAGACGATTCCCTCGCACCGCATGCTTGCCATTCGCCGTGGTGAGAGCGAAAAGATACTCTATTTCCTGATTGAGCTGGAGCCGCTCCGCGCCGTTTCCCTGCTGCGTTCGCGCATCCTCCGCGCAACGGGAGATTGGACGCCGCAACTGGAACTCGCGATCGACGACGCGTGGCAGCGACTGCTCAACTCTTCCATCCAGGGCGAGATCCGTATGGAGTTGAAGACGCGGTCAGACACGGATGCCATCCAGGTCTTCCGCGACAACCTGCACAACCTTCTGCTGGCGCCTCCCGCAGGCCCTATCTCCGTGCTGGGTATCGACCCGGGTATGCGCACAGGGTGCAAGATTGCAGTGGTGGATGAGACCGGAAAGTTCCTCGCTCACGACGTCATCTACCTGCACAGTTCCACACACGCGCTGGAAGGAGCATCTCGCACGCTTGAGGTCCTGCTGCGCGCGCATAACGTGCGGGCCATCGCAATTGGCAACGGCACTGCGTCGCGTGAGACCGACGCGTTCGTCCGAGAATTCCTCCGCGACAAGAAACTCGACACAATCTTTTCCGTCACCGTGAGCGAGTCGGGAGCAAGCGTCTATTCCGCATCAGATGTCGCACGTCAGGAGTTCCCCTATCTCGACCTGACGGTGCGCGGCGCAATCTCAATTGCGCGACGACTGCAGGATCCGTTGTCTGAGCTCGTCAAAGTCGATCCCAAATCCATCGGAGTTGGTCAATACCAGCACGACGTAGATCAGCGTCACCTGCAGCAATCGCTTGAGACGGTCATTGAAAGCTGCGTTAATCGCGTCGGAGTAGATCTCAACACTTCTTCGTGGACTCTACTACGCTACGTCTCCGGCGTCACCGAACGCGTCGCGATGAACATCGTCACCTTCCGGAACGAGCACGGACGCTTCCGCTCGCGGACGCAGTTACGTGAGGTTCCGGGTATTGGCCCCAAAACCTTCGAACAGGCCGCCGGCTTCCTGCGCATTCGCGACGGCGAGAATCCGCTGGACATGACGGCAGTGCATCCCGAATCCTACCCCGTGGTTGAGCAGATGGCGGAGACCCTCCACGCGCGCGTTGAGGACCTCGTCAAAAATCCCACGTTGCTCGAAAGCGTCGATCGTAGCAAGCTCGCCGCCGGCACCTTTACCCTCAACGATATTCTCGAGGAGCTAAGGAAGCCCGGGCGCGATCCTCGAGACAAGTTTGTGGCGCCGAGCTTCAATGAGCAGGTTCGCGAACTCTCGGACGTGCAGGCGGGCATGGTGCTTGAAGGAGTCGTCACCAACGTAACCAAGTTCGGAGCCTTCGTTGATATCGGCGTGCATCAGGACGGGCTCGTACACATCAGCGAGCTCTCGAACAAGTTCATCAAGGAACCATCTGAAGCCGTAAAGGCCGGCCAGATTGTGAAGGTGAAAGTCCTGACGGTGGATGCGAAAGCAAAGCGCATCGCGTTATCGATCAAGGCTCTTCAAGAGACGCAGCAGCGCGTTCAAACGAGGCCCCAGCCGAAATCACAATCCAAGCCGCAGCCCAGCCTCAACGACCAACTTGCGTCACTGTCATCCAAATGGAAGGTACGCTGAGCGAGTTGTGCTAGGGGTCGAGGCGCACGTGGAGAAACTTGCGCGCGGCTCCGCCGGAATAATCCTTCACTACCTGGCCTGAGCCCTCAATCTTGTACTTGTAGGTGACCAGGCCATCCAGGCCAACGGGGCCGCGAGCGTGCAGCTTGCTGGTGCTGATGCCAACCTCCGCACCAAATCCATATCGGAAGCCATCAGCAAAACGCGTCGAGCAATTGTGATACACATTGGCCGAGTCCAACTCGTTCAGGAAACGAGCAGCGGCATTTGCATCTGACGTGACAATGGCCTCCGTGTGGTGTGAGCCGTATTGCTCAATATGATCAAGCGCCGCATCGAGATCATCGACCACGCGAATCGCCACTATCAAATCGGAATACTCCGTGTGCCACTCTTCATCGCGAACCAGATCGATGGCAGTGCCCGGAACCAGCGAACGAGTGAGCGCGCATCCTCGAACCCTCACCCCTGAAGCAACCAGAGTAGCTACTAATCCGGGAAGCACGTTGCCCGCAATGTCCCGATGAATCAGCAACGTCTCAGCCGCATTGCAGGCCGCCGGATACTGCACCTTGCTGTCCACCGCAATGTTTATCGCCATCTCCACATCTGCGGCGGCATCAATGTACACATGGCAAACACCATCAGCGTGACCCAGCACCGGGATCAAAGTATTCTTCTGGATGTGCTGCACCAGCGCGTTGGATCCGCGCGGAATTACAAGGTCGATCATCTTGTCTAGCGACAGCAACGTTGCGACTGCTTCCCTGCCATACACGCCGGTCACCGCGGCCTTTGGTAATCCGTTTCCCAACGCACAATGAATGGCCTCAAGCGTGGCACGCATCGTGCGCTCAACCTCGCTTCCGCCCTTCAGTATCACCGCATTGCCAGACTTAATTGCAAGCGATGTGATCTGCGTGATTGCGTCAGGGCGGGCCTCAAAAATTATCGCGAGGACGCCGAGCGGACACGTGATCTTCTCAAGCACCAGGCCGTCATCCAGCAGAGTGCGCGCAAGCCTGCGGCCCGCCGGATCAGGCAGATCCGCCACGGCACGTACCCCGGCTATCATGCCCCGCAGCTTCTCAGGGGTCAGTACGAGCCGCTGATAGAGCGCCTGTGAAAGCTCGCCCTTCTCGACAAGCACTTTCGCTAACGAAGAATCTGCAGCGTTGGCTTCGAGTATCGCCGCCGAATGGCGCTCCAGCTCAACAGCGATCTTCTCGAGGATTTGATTCTTTTCGCCGGAGGAGAGGACAGCCAGAGCGCGGCTAGCCTGTTTGGCGGCGTGTGCCTGCTCCACAACTTCCTGGATCACGACTGCACCTTGGCAGAGAACACCGTCCCCACCGCTTCTCCTGAGCAAACGCTCTCAAGGATCGCGGGCGTGCGTCCATTCGCTATCACTGCCAGTCGGCCTGCTTCGGCTACCATGCGCGACAGCCTCTATCTTTGTCAGCATGCCACCACGGCCGCGGCCATTGCCCTGCTTGGCAAAGCTGATCAATTCGGCAGTGATGTCATTCACCTCGACTCACAAACTCCGCTCTGTCGTCAGTCGGGTGGCTGGTGAAGAGTCCGTCCACGTCCGATAGCAGGATCAGCAGATCGGCTTCGACCTTCGTCATCACCAGCGCGGAGAGCTTGTCGTTGTCTCCGAATACGCGGTTCGAGTTACCGCTAACGTGCCCGGGACGATCTCAAGCTCAATTGTCGAAACGGTATCGTTTTCGTTCACGATTGGTATCACACCCAGTTTCAGCAGCGTATCCAGCGTCGATCGCAGATTGGAGTAGCGCACCGGATCAAGAAAATCATCTTCCGTCAGCAAGTACCTGTGCAGTTGTCGATGTCGAAGTGACCGAACGCCTCTTCGTACAACGACATCAGCCTGCTCTGCCCGACAGCCGCGCAGGCTTGCTTCAGCGCAAGTTCTCCCGGGGAAGCGCGAAGTCCAAGATGTCTCGCACCAAGTCCAATCGCTCCCGACGAGACGAGCAGTACTTCCTTGCCGTTGCGGCGGATGTTCACGATCGATTCCACAGCCCGTAAAGCAGCCCGACCGCTGCAGCGCCGTCGTCTCGCATCAATACGTTGGTGCCCAGCTTGATGACGATGCGATGCGCTTTCGCAACTCGCTGCCTCGTATGGATTCCCGACTCTCTGACCGTGTCCATTGGCACCGATCTATTTCTCCGCGCGCGCAACCGCGTGCACCTGTGGTTGCGGCATAACGTGATGCAGAGTATTGATTCACCGCGGCAGCCGCTTTTCGACCCTCTGAGATTGCCCACACCACCAGGGATTGCCCGCGCGCATATCTCCCGCCGCGAATACGCCATCGACTGACGACATATAGTTCTCATCTGTCGCAACGTTGCCGCGCGCATCTAGCACCAGCCCGAGCTGCTCGATCATACCGTTCGTGACTGGACCAAGGAAGCCCATCGCGAGAAGCACGAGATCGACATCCATCGACGAATTCACTACCCGGCTCACCTCGAACTTTCGGCGGAGCACCCACGCGAACCGCGTGCAGTTGCTTTACATTGCCGTGCTCGTCGCCGGTGAACTTCACCGTGGAGACGCTCCAATTACGATTGCCACCTTCTTCATGGGCACTCTCGGTGCGCAACTGCATCGGCCAAAGCGGCCAGGGAGTCAGCGGCGAACGCTCGTTCGGCGGAGTCGGCATGATCTCGAACTGATCGACTGACAATCGCCTTCTGGCGATGGCTGGTGCCGAGGCAATCCGCACCTGTATCGCCACCACCAATGATTACGACGCGCTTGCCGGTTGCCAGTATCTGACTCGTGGAACCTCGTCACCTTCGCATACATGATTTTGCTGTGGCAGGAAACTCCATTGCGAAAGTGAATGCCCTTCAGCTCGCGACCGGGCAAGGTTCAGATCACGCGGCTTCTCAGCGCCGCCAGCCAGCAGAATCGCGTCGAACATCGCGACGCAGATCTTCAACGGCCACGTTTACGCCGACGTGCGCGCCGGTCACAAACTTCACGCCCTCGGCCTTGCATCTGTTCCAGCCGGCGATCGACTAATGTTTTTCTCGAGTTTGAAGTTCGGAATTCCGTATCGAAGCAAGCCACCAATGCGATCGGCCTTTTCATAAACGGTAACGTCGTGCCCCGCTCGACAAAGTTGTTGCGCCGCCGCCAGGCCTGCGGGCCCAGATCCAACAATCGCAATGCGCTTGCCGGTGGAGGTTTGCGGCAATTCCGGCTGGATCCAGCCTTCGTCAAAGCCTCGTTCCACGATGCTTTTCTCAATCAACTTTATTGAGACAGGAGGACGATTGATTCCCAGAACGCAAGCCGCCTCACAAGGGGCGGGACAAATGCGCCCGGTAAATTCTGGAAAGTTATTTGTGGCGTGCAAGCGGCGAATGGCTTCCTTCCATCGTCCGCGATACACCAGGTCGTTCCAGTCCGGGATGATGTTGTTGACCGGACAGCCCGTGTGGCAGAAAGGCACACCACAATCCATACAGCGTGCGCCTTGCGCCTTCTGCTTTTCTTCAGGGAAATCCTGGTAGATCTCGAACCAATCGTTGACGCGCTCTGCGACTGGGCGCCGCGATGGCAACTCCCTGGGAATTTCCATGAACCCGGTGACTTTACCCATGCTGCACCTGCCCTACTACTGCCAACGATGGTGTTACTTCTGGCACGGCTGCGACCGAAGCTAACTTCACACCGAGCACCCGCTTGTATTCGTGAGGGAATATCTTGATGAACCTCGGCAGATTTTCATCCCAGTTTTCAAGCAGCCACGCCGCTCTCGGACTTCCCGTTAAATCGCGATGACGTGTGATCAGGTCTCGAAGCAACTCAATGTCCGCGTATGCATCTACCGGTCTCCAGATCTACCGACGCCGTGTTGCAACGCTTGCTTTGGAAATCACCCTTCTCGTCGAAGACGTACGCGATACCGCCGCTCATGCCCGCTGCAAAGTTGCGCCCAGCTGAGCCCAGCACGACAACGAGACCGTTGGTCATGTATTCGCAACCATGGTCGCCGACACCTTCTACCACAGCCGTCGCTCCCGAATTTCTAACCGCGAATCGCTCGCCCGCCACACCGTTCAGAAAAACCTCACCGCTCGTTGCGCCGTAAAGTGCAACGTTCCCGATAAGAATGCTTTCTTCCGGCAGGAAACCTGAGTTGCGCGGAGGATAGATCGCGATGCGTCCGCCGGAGAGGCCCTTGCCGACGTAGTCGTTCGCTTCGCCCTTCGAGCGAAAGCGTCACTCCGTTCGGCAGGAATGCGCCAAAGCTTTGACCCGCTGACCCGTTGAAGTGGTAGTGGATGGTGCCGTCCGGCAGACCCTTTGCGCCATACCGCCGCGCAATATCACCGCCCAGCATCGTCCCAACGGAGCGATTCACATTCCGAATGGCAAACGTTGCCTCCACCGGCTTCTGCTTCTCAAGCGCAGGCTTGGCAACCTGGATCAACTGATGATCCAGCGCCTGATCCAGCCCATGATCCTGTGCCTGGATGCAGCGCCGCGAAACACGCGCCGGCAGCGGCGGATTATAGAGAATGGATGAAAGGTCGATTCCGCTCGCCTTCCAATGATCGGTCGCCAGCTTTGTTTCCAGCATGTCCACGCGGCCCAACCATCTCGTCCACGGTCTGAATCCGAGCTGTGCCATGTGTTCGCGAACCTGCTCGGCAAGGAAGAAGAAGAAGTTGATTACGTGTTCAGGCTGACCCTGGAACTGCTTGCGCAATTCAGGATCCTGCGTCGCGATGCCGACTGGGCAGGTATTCAAGTGGCATTTGCGGATCATGATGCAGCCCATGCTGATCAGCGGCATGGTCGCAAATCCAAATTCCTCCGCACCCAGCAACGCCGCAATTACTACATCGCGGCCAGTCTGCAACTTGCCGTCCGTCTGCACACGAATTCGATTGCGAAGGTCATTCAGCAAAAGTATCTGCTGCGTTTCAGCTAGGCCAAGCTCCCACGGAATTCCGGCGTGGCGGATTGAGCTGACGGGCGATGCGCCAGTTCCGCCCGTGTCTCCGCTGATCAAAACTACATCGGCGTGTGCCTTGGCAACGCCTGCCGCGACTGTACCAACACCAACCTCGGCCACTAGCTTTACCGCGATGCGCGCTGCGGGATTGACGTTCTTCAAGTCGAAAATCAGTTGTGCCAAATCTTCAATCGAATAAATATCGTGGTGCGGCGGAGGCGAAATCAACCCGACACCGGGAACTGAATGCCGCACTCGTGCGATGACTTCATCAACCTTGTGTCCCGGCAGCTGACCACCCTCACCGGGCTTTGCGCCTTGCGCCATCTTGATCTGCAACTCGTCCGCATTTACCAGGTAGTTCGTCGTGACGCCGAATCGTCCAGAGGCGACTTGCTTCACTGCACTACGTCGAAGGTCTCCATTGGCATCGCGATTAAAGCGCTCCTCGTCTTCGCCACCTTCTCCTGTATTCGATTTGCCGCCGATGCGATTCATCGCAATCGCGAGCGTCTCGTGCGCTTCTTTACTGATGGAACCGAACGACATTGCATCCGGTCGTAAATCGCTTGACGATTTCGGTAGCAGGTTCAACTTCTTCAATCGGAACCGGATTCTTGCCCTGCCTTTATCTGCATCAGTCCGCGCAGCGTGAAGGATCTGGCGATTCTGGTCCAGATCGATCAGGTCGGTGTATTCCTTGAAGGTCTTCGGATTCGCGGAACGTACCGAGTGTTGCAGCTTTGCGATCGTCTGCGGATTCAGCAGGTGATACTCACCGCCTACTCGGAATTGATGATTGCCCCCAACCACAAGGTCCGTTTCTGAATCCGTCAGCGGCTGGAAGGCATACTCGTGCTTCATCTGCGCTTCGCGCGCCAGCACGTCGAGACCAATCGCCTTCGAGCGCGACGCGGTGCCCTTGAAGTAGTCTTTCGATCAGCTCCTTCTTCAAACCCACCGCCTCGAATACCTGTGCGCCGCGATAGCTCTGCAGGGTGAGATATGCCCATCTTCGAGAACGTCTTCAGCATCCCTTGTTGATCGCCTTGATGAAATTCTTCTGCGCATAGTCCGGCGTGATGTCCTGCCGGCAGATAACCTCGGCGCGAAAGATCGCGCAGCGTTTCAATCGCAAGATAGGGATTCACCGCACTTGCGCCGTAGCCGATCAGCAGCGCGAAATCCATTACCTCGCGCGGCTCACCGGATTCCACAATGAGGGCAACCTGCGTTCGTGTTTCTTCGCGAACCAGGTGGTTGTGCACCGCAGCCATCGCCAGCAGGCTGGGGATCGGCGCATAGCTGCGGATCCACTCCGCGATCCGAGAGGATCAGCAGCGTGTACCCTGACCGGACTGCCAGCGATGCGCGCTGGCACAGCTCTTCCAGCCCGCGCTTCAAACCATCTTCACCTTCCGCACGCGCGGATACAGCGTTGGCAGTGTGGTCGCCAGCAGATCGCCGCGCGATACTCGACGCAGCTTCTCCAGCTCCGTATTGCTGAGCAGTGGATGCGGCAGCTTCAGCGTGTGGCAATTCTCCGGCGCCTCATCGAGAATGTTGCGCTCAGTCCCGATGTAGCTGATCAGCGACATCACCATCTCTTCGCGAATCGGATCGATCGGCGGATTGGTGACCTGCGCAAAGAGTTGCTTGAAGTAGTGGAAGAGCGATTGCGGCCGATCCGACAAGACATGCCAGCGGAGTGTCGATTCCCATCGAGCCGACCGGATCCTCGCCTTTGCGGCCATCGGCTCGAACACCGTCGTCAGGTCTTCACTCGGAATATCCAAAGGCTCGTTGACGCCGTAGCAGTGTGTCGTGATTCGAGCCGTGTACGCGGGAGGGCTCGGGCAACTGGTCCAGCGTGATCTGATTCTCGCTCAGCCACTCCGCGTAAGGTTGCCGGTCCGCAAGCCTCTTCTTGATCTCCTTGTCGGAGACCACGCGCTTCTCTACCGTGTCGACCAGGAACATCTTGCCCGGCTGCAGGCGACCCTTCTTTTTCACGTTCTCCGCAGGAATGTTCAGCACGCCTGCCTCGGATGCAAGCACCACCATGTCGTCCTTGGTAATGACGTAGCGACCTGGTCGAAGTCCATTGCGATCCAATGTCGCGCCAATCACCTTGCCATCCGTAAAGGCAATCGCTGCCGGCCCATCCCACGGCTCCATCAACGAGGCGTGATACTCGTAGAATGCACGCTTCTCCGGCTTGATGTGCGGATTGCCCGACCATGCCTCCGGAATCAGCATCGCCAGCACATGCTCCATCGAGCGACCAGACTGCAACAGCAATTCTACTGCATTGTCGAAGGCTGCCGAATCGCTGCCGCCCGGAGAAATAATCGGGAAGAGCTTCTTGATATCGTCGCCAAACAGTGGCGACGCGAGGATCGACTGCCGGGCACGCATCCAGTTCACGTTGCCGCGAACGGTGTTGATCTCACCGTTGTGCGCTACATAACGATACGGATGGGCAAGCTGCCAGCTCGGAAATGTGTTCGTCGAAAAGCGCTGGTGAACCAGGCATAGCGCGCTCGTCACCGTAGGGTCGGCTAGCTCACCGTAGAAATTTGCAATCTGCGGAGCCAGCAGCAATCCCTTATAGATGATTGTTCGCGACGAGAGCGAGGGGATATAGAAAATCTCCTTGTCCTCGATCTCCGAAGCGGCAATCTCTACTTCAACCCGCTTGCGCACCACGTAAAGCTTGCGCTCGAAGGCATCCTCTTCCATCCCATCGGGGCGTCCAAGAAAGATCTGCTGAATGTAAGGCTGAGAAGCGCGGGCAACTCGTCCAATCGCCGCACCATTACAAGGAGTGTCCCGCCAGCCGAGTACCGAAAGTCCCTCTTCAACTGCGATCCGCTCAAACACGCCTTCGCACTGGAGCCTGTCAACTTTTTCTACCGGGAAGAAGACCATGCCCGCGGCATACTCGCCCGGGTGACGGCAGGTGGAAACCAAGCGTGGCGCACTCGCGCACAAAAAACTGGTGTGGAATCTGGATCAGCAGGCCGGCCCCGTCGCCCGTCTCCGCATCGCACCCACAGGCGCCGCGATGCGTCAGGTTGATCAGGATCTCAATGCCCTTCAGGATAATGTCGTGGCTCTTCTCGCCGCGTATATTCGCAACAAAACCAAGACCGCAGGCATCTCGCTCATTCGCCGGATCATATAGACCCTGACTTGGTGGCAAACCGGAAATCGAAGGAACGTTTGACATTACGTCCTCCCCTGCAATACCGCCATCCCGCGGTGCCGAATTGGAATAGGTAGACGGGTCCCATTCGGTGCTGAGACCGGTCCTAAAATGTCTTCGTCTTTCAAACGCTGTTAACGCCGGATGGCCGCTGCAGTCCTGATGGATATCAGTTGATATTAACTAAGACTGGCCCAAGATGCGAGTGGTATTTGCCGCGCCGGGCGGCGATGGCTCATGAAGTCAGTGAGATAAGCCAAAATCGGATCTCTGCCGAGCGTTCTCCCGGGCGGTCGCGCACCATATCCTCCCGGAAATCTCAGATATCAAACAATGGCCCCTATCGAGCCCGGTTGCCAGCCATGCACCGTCCCATTTGTTGGGCGATTGGAAACCACTGAACTTAAGATGCTCCAACCCCACTTCGGAGACTCTTCCAAAGATCAATTCGCGATCTGCCACAATGCAATTCCACCGGTCAAACCCTGCTCGTTCGATATGAACGTGACTTCGGGCCGTTTGGCGTTTCCAGCTTTCGCGAGTTGCCACCGCCAATGTAAAGGCGGTCCCAATTGAACAGCGCTTCAGTCTGTTCAATTGCTCGCTCTACCAGGTGGCTCCACTTCTTATGCCGATCTTTTTCCATCGCGGCGCGGCCCAGCAATTCCTCGTAGGTCTTGCCTTTCTTCCATGGGTGGTGTGCCAGTTCCAGTCCCGGACAAAGCCGTCCATCGATATAAAGTGCCGAACCGAGCCCCGTACCCAGCGTAAGAACTAGTTCCACGCCGCGGCCGCTGATCGCGCCATATCCTTGCACGGCTGCGTCATTGCATACGCGCACCGGCTTGCCCCACTTCTGCTCCAGCATCTGCTCGAGCGGAAACCCAATCCACCTCTTGTCGAGATTCGCCGCGGTCAGCGTTTCTCCTTGCTTGATCACGCCCGGAAATCCGACAGATACGCGATGAAAAACCGGCATCTGCTTCTTCATCACATCCATTGCGCTCAACATTTTTTGCGGAGAAGCCGGGGAGGGGGTGGGAATTCGCAGGCGCTCGCTAATCGGTTGCCCTGAAGAGTCCAGGGCCATCATCTTCAAACCGGTGCCGCCAATATCGATGCCAGCGTTGTGAGCCTTCGCCAATCCTGCGGTTTGGTCACTGGCTTCCTGACGACTCGCTTCTGCACCTTCTTAACGACTCGCTTCTTCGCTGCCCGCATGTTCACCCTTTCCAGTTCCTAGTAACGCCAGCTCTTTAGATCCGCTCCTGGAGGCGCAGTCTTTCTCAATGCGCTCCATGATCTTCGGCAGGTACATCGTGTTGTAATGCAGCCGCGACAAATAGTTCGGCAAATCCGGATCGCCATTCCAGCAATGCTCCGCGCGCGGTCCGTACTTCACCTCGCCATCGTAGGGAGGGTTCGTGGTTCCCTTCAGAAAGTCTTCCATTAGATAGACAGCGTTGTTTAGGAAATACGTATCGGCGCTGCCGCAGTAAATATGAAGCTTGCCCTGCACCTTCGGCCCGAGCGTCGGCCAGTTTTTCTCCAGGATGTAGCGCAAATCGTAGTGCTCGCGCCAATACGCGGCGACCGTTGGATCAATATCTCCCGTTAGTTTGTCGAAGATGGGTGCAGGATACCCATCCTTGCCGACCGGCGAATAAACCGCTTGCCATATGTCGTACTGTTCGCCGGACCGCCCATGCGTTCCCAGTGCAAGCTCATAAGCATTGTTGTCACGCTGTGCTGCCAGCGTTTGCCCCAGGTAGTTGCGCACGGCCGGCTGTTCAATCCGCTTGTGCGCGCCCTGCATGTAAAACGCGTTCTTATCCTTGTAGATGATCGATCACCGTGAACTCGACGAAAATCCACTGGGTCAGGACAGGCCACGAACGCTCCGTTGTAGTCGTCGGGATAGAACATCTGCACCGCAAGCGACTCCCATCCTCCGGTCGATCCGCCATACACAAACCGCGCCCATCCCTGCCCGATTCCACGAAATTGTTTTTCGATGACGGGCAGCAGTTCTGTCTCAATCGCGTCGCCATAGGGACCCAGGTTCGCCGAGTTCACCGCATACGAGTCGTCGTAATAAGGATTCGCATGCTGCATCTTCACAACCAGAATCCGCGGAAAGTTCGGCCCGGACCACTGCTTGTAGAACTTGTACGCCTCTTCCTGCTGGATCCGGTTGTACCCCGAGATATGAAATCGCTCACTATAGTCGGGCTTCAAATTCGGATCGGGCGGCTCAGTGCGAAAGTCAGAAAAATCACTCACGAAATGATCGTGAAAAATTGCCAGCGGATAATGCGCTTCCTTGTGCTCGTCAAATCCCTCCGGCACTAGGATCAGCGCTCCCAGGAAACATGGGCTTACCCCAGAACTTCGTCAGCAACTCGCTCTGAATGCGGACATGGCGCACATACTTCGTGTCTGCCTCCTGCGCAATCGGAGGAATCTCCTGGTCCATCACCACCGCGAAGGTCTTGCCATCTTTGGCAATTGTGATCTTCTGCGGCTTGCTATACAGATTTCCCGGCGCGATATTCCAGTGCTGACCTTCGCCGCGATCCATCGGTAGCTTCACCGTCTTTCCGTCGGAGCGATGGAACGTCTCATAGCGATGCAGCACGACCTGCACCGTGTATTCGCCGGGCTTTACGTCGCGCAGGCTCGCCTCGGGATAGCCATCCGCAGAGCCGTCCACGATCGCCTGCTTGCCCGGCTGCAATCCATCCACGTCTACCCCAAACACCATCTGCGACCGCGGCGAATTATCAATCTGCATGCGCGGCTCAGCCGACGGATCGGTAGAGAGCAACAGCAGCACACGCCCGTCAAGAGCCACTTTGCTGCGCTCCGCCGAGAACGAAACCGCGAACTTCGGCGCCGCGTCGCTCTGCTGCGCGCGCAACACTGCGCCCCCCGCAATCAGCAGTGAGCAAAAGACCCCGCTCGCGATGCGCATAGCACGCCGCTTTGGGTAAAGCTGGAGATGCAAACGATTCATCGGTTGAGTGTAATCTCTAAGGGCATCCTGCTCCGAGGAAAAGGCATGATTCTTTGCAGTCTTCTTAAACACCCCGATCCCATCCCGGGAAGTCAAAAGTCAGCATGGCAGCTTGTCGAAGAGAGCCAGCAACACCCTGCTCGTCCTGTAGTCCTCATCCCGCAGCCATCGCACGCCGTCCTCGCGGGAGACCTCGCTCAGGCTCTGCTGCCCGATGCCTTCGGCGAACTCCCCGCCAACATTATTCGCGCCATCCGCATGCACGACTCAGGCTGGGGCACACTCGACGCATCACAGATCCACAAAGCCCGTGCCGGAGCCAACGACGAAATCAAGCGTAAAACAGAGGTCCCCCTGGAATCCTTCCTGCACGTCCCCTCCGCAGAAGCCGTCGGCGCATGGAAGGCCTCGGTAGACGAAGCCGAAAAAATCGCACCCGAATGCGGCTTCATCGTGAGCCGACACTTCTCCCTGCTCTCCGTTCGTGGCGACCGCGCTCACGCAGGCTTCGCCAAAAACGAAGCCGCTCGCCGCGAGCGAATTCTCCGCTCTTCGCAGGCCAAACCCGCTGACCTGGAGCGCTGGACCGACGCCCTTGGCTTTTGCGACCTGCTCTCCCTGTATTTGTGCAGCTATTCGTGCGCCGGGGTCTCCGCATCGGCATCCCTGCCGCGGGTCCACCCTTCGCGCCGCTCCGACGTCCCCGCCCTGACAATCCACCGCACCGGCGAGCAGGTATCGTTAAGCGAACCCCTCGTTCGCCCGGGAACACGAGTCGCAATCCATGGACTCACGCATCCAGCGCCTCAAACCGGCTCCGCCGCCCTTGCCCTCGGCTGGACCTTCGCTTAGGCAGCAAAAGCACCTCACCGCCGCCCGACCGACCCGGATCGATCGCCCGCAAGTGCATCATTTTAAGTGCAGAATAGGAAAAATCCCTCATCGCGCGTGTACCAGATTGGTTCATACATGCGCGGAGTGTGCGCAAACAATTGCGTACACAGCCTGTTGAAAACGCGGCAGATAGTTACTTAGTTCCTCAAAAGTACCTACATTGTAAATCCCCAAAGTGACCTCCGCGTAGCACACTGAAGATGCGATCGTAGGCTTGCCCCAGATATGGTTCAAATTTGGAGGGACGTTCATACGGCTTTCACCTTCCTTTAGCGAGAAAAATCGCACGATCCATCAACCGGAAGCGGTTGCAACCCGGAGTCGAGGGGCTCGAACTGGATGATCTCGAACGGTGGTACTTTCCGCAGATCAGGCGCTGTTTTGAAGGTTGTTGCGGCGGCTTCCGGGACCAGAAAAGTCCCTTGGCCTGACCGTGCAATGCGGAGGGAAAATGCGATGAAGAAGGCCGGATACGATCTGCGCATTGGACGTCTCTTACGAAAGTTCCCAATTTTTTGCACAACCGGGCGTCATCTTCTTCCCGTAACGGACCAACGTCGCACCGATCAAGTGGCAGGCAAGTTGCTACTAAGGGAATGTGTCCCCATTCTCTCGCTTGCGTCTGCCAATGGATGTACGGGCCAGATTTGAGAAAGAACAGGGCAGACGTCTCCGCGGGATCATTTTCCGCCTGGCGTCTATGTATCAGCACACTCACCTAGGTATTTGATAGCGAGCGGAGCAATGATCAGTATGAGCAATCGCGGATGGAAGCAAGCAGCCCTGGCGGGTATTCGACTCACGGCAATTTTATTGACCATTGCCCTGTTGGCTACCCCAATGAAGGCACAGTCCCTCCAGGCCGTTCCCAGCGCCACCAAGGCCGCGGGCACGGGCGCCAACGGCTTCAGTGGTGACAGCGGCTCCGCATCCGGCACCCGCCTCAGCGGCCCGGCATACAACGTCTTCGACACGCAGGGAAATCAATATTTCTCCGACTCCGGCAATAACTGCGTCCGTAGAGTCGACCCAAGCGGCGGCATCATTACCATTGCCGGCCTCAACGAGCCTGGTTTGCTGGACACCTGCGACTCCAGCCTCAATCCCAATCCGACCTCGGTCCAGGGGCTCCTCAAGCCACAGGGCGTGGCAATCGACATCATTGGCAACCTCTACGTCGCCGATACTGGCCACAACTGCGTACGCATGCTCGGCAGCGGCTCCGCCAGTGTCGCCAACATGATCACCGTCGCCGGCATCTGCGATCAGCCTACGATCAGCGCCATCATTCCTGTACCCACCGGCATAGCAGTCGATCTGGCGGGCAATCTTTATATCTCCACCTCCAACGGGGTCACTTCCAACCAGGTCGTGCGGCATCGTCCGTCGGACCCAGCGGCGACCGTCTGCCGAGTCGCAGGCGATCCGTCCATCACCGTCCCCGGAGCCTGCCTCGGCACTGGCACGCTGCCCACGCTCAACAACCCATCCGGGCTGGCCATTGATCCCATCGGCAACCTCGTTATCGCTGACACCGGCAACAGCTGCGTGCGGCAGATGACGCCCGCATTCGTCTTCTCCACCCCGGTCGGGAGCTGCACCAACGACAGCACCGGGACCGCGATTGCTGGATTCGCCAACCCCGTAGGCGTCGCCTTCGGGCAGACTGGCAAGCTCTACGTCACTGCTGGCAACAAGGTCTTCCAATTCCTGGTGCCCAGCCAGCTCACGCTGATCGGTGGACTCGCATCGGGAGCATCCGGCCCCTACGCCGCCAGCCAGGATGGCGCACCCGCTATTACCGTTCCACTTTCCGGTCCGCAGGGCATCACCGTAGATCCACTGGGCAATGTCTTCCTCGCCGACACGCAGAACAATATTCTGCGCAAGCTCGCAGCCAACTTCCATTTCCCCGGCACCTCGGTTCTTGCCTCCAGTTCCGGTCAGTCTGTCTTCTTTCAAGTCAACTCGCCAGTCAGCCTCACCACCAAGGTTGGCAGCGACTATAGGATCCTCAGTTCCACCTGCAATGGAGCGCTGACGCCCTCGGCCACGCCCACCACCTGCGCAGTCAGCATAGCTTTCACGCCAACGTATCCCGGCGCGCGCCGCTGGCCCCTCACCCTCACTGACTCCGTCTCAGGCAAGGCTTACACTTGGGGTCTCGACGGCGTCGGTCTGGGCGCTCAGGCGACCTTCCCTCCGGGAATCATCAATACCGTTCTCGCTTCGCTCGCGAATCCCTCTTCCGTCCGCCTCGACAGCATGGGGAATGTCTACTTTTCTGAAGCTGGAACCTCCGGCAACGGCGATGTGAAAGTTATTCCCGCCGGATCCACCACGCCATCGACCCTGATTGCTTCCGGCGCCGGACTCAATACCCCTACCGCCCTGGCACTCGATTCCGCCGGAAACCTCTACATCGCGGACAAGGGCACTGGCAGCATTTTCAAGTTCGATGTCAACCACACGCTGACCACCTTCGCCTCTGGATTCACCGATCCTGAAGCCCTCGCGATCGACAACTTCGACAATCTCTACATCGCCGACTCCGGGATCCACGCTGTCACCGAGATTTTCCAGGGTGGCCAGCAGACCGTCATTACCGGAACCGGCTCGGTCAACCATCCCAACGGAGTCCCGGCAGTCAGGGGACTGCTCGTCTCGCCCTCCGGCCTCGCCGTCGAAGCGGATGGCACTGTGGATATCTCCGACAGCGCCGGCCATCGCGTCTATGCAGTGGATATCCAGCACGTGATTCACTTCCTCGTGGGCAACGGCACCACCACCGATACTGCGGCGGGCACTGCGCTCGGAACCGCCCTCGAAGATCCGCGTGACCTCGCCGTAGACGCCGCCGGCGACCTATACATCGCTGATGGAACCAGCAATCGTTCCATCCTTGTCTACAGCAGCACGCAGCAGAATCCCCAGGTCACCACCATCGCCGGCACCGGCATTCCGGGCAACGGCGGCAACGGCGGACCCGGAAATGCGGCTCAGCTCAACAACCCAATCTCCCTTGCTCTTGCCGGCAATGCGAACCTCTACATCGTGGACCTGGGCAACGAGGCACTGCGCGAGATCGTCTACTCAGCGCCAGTTCTCGACTTCGGATCCATCAAGGCCGGCGAGGTCTCGCCTCCCATGTCCATCACCCTGTGGGATACCGGCAATGAAGATCTGATTTCGGTTGCCCAGCTTCTGCTCAGCGACACGACGAATTTCTCGCTTGTCTCCACCAACGCGCTCTGCGGTTCCACCGTGCTCGCCGGAGCCACTTGCGACTACTCGTTCCAGTTCAATCCACAAGCCCCCGGCACCTACAACGCGACCGCTACTCTCACGGATAACGCCTACGACTCGCCGCAGGTCATCACGCTGAAGGGCGTCGCTACGATTCCCAATGTTGCTCCCACGACGATCACAACCACCCAGTACATCGGTACCTATGGAACGCCCTACACCTGGGCAGCTGGAGTAGTCGGCGACGGCACGCATACCCCGACCGGAACCCTCACCTTCGTCATCAACGGCGCCAACCTCTGCCCACCGGCAGCGCTGGATAGCTCTGTCCACGCAAGCTGCTCGCCGTCATCCACCGCCCTGGCTGCGGGTTCGTACACGATGGTGATCAATTACTCGGGCGACGGCTTCTACGCCGCCAACTCCATTACTGCCCCGGCCACCATCCTGCCGCGGCCGGTGACGATCAAGGCTGACAGCTTTACCCGGCCCTACGGTCAACCCAACCCCGTCCTCACCGGAACCATCACCGGCGTCGTACCGGGTGAGACCATCACGGCCACTTATTCCACTACTGCCACCCAGTTCAGCTCGCCTGGCGTCTATCCCATCGTTCCCGTGGCTGCTGCCGGACCCGGAACATCGCTCAGCAACTACGCCATCACGCTGGTCAATGGCACACTGACAATCACCCAGGCCGGACCGGTCACCATCACCGTTGAGAATGCCACGCGCATCTACGGAGTCCCGAACCCGCCCTTCACTTCCACCATCACCAACGGCGCCCCCGGCGATACAGTCACTGTTACGTATTCGACGACGGCCGTCCTCAACTCGCCGGTTGGCACATACCCCATCACGGCAACCCTGAGCGGCAACTCCTCGAACAACTACAGTGGCTCGACAGTCGTCGTCGGTGCGCTCACCATCACCAAGGCGCCCACAACTACCACACTCACCAGTTCCGGTGACCACAGCGTCCCCGGCGCGCCCGTCACGTTCACGGCGGTCGTCACCTCACCGTCGCAGATTATTCCTGATGGAGCCGTCACCTTCACCGACAACGGAACGGTCATCGGCACGGTCACGCTCGATGCCAACGGTCACGCAACCATCACCACCTCGTCGCTCACCGTGGGCGCCCACACCATTACCGCCACCTATCCGGGAACCAGCAACTTCCTGGGTAGCACCACCAGCCTTACCCAGAACGTAGGCGTTCCGGGCAGCTTCACCATCACCGCTACCCCGCCATATCAGGAAGTCAAGGGAGCGGGATCTAACGTCTACCAGGTCACCGTCTCTTCCGTCGACGGCTTCTACGGAGATGTCACCCTGAGCTGTGCCGGACTACCATCGGATGCTGGCTGCGTCTTCACCCCGGCAACTGTGACTTTGACCGCTGGCGGAACAGCGAAGGCTACGCTGACCACCACTACCACGCTTGCTGATGCGTCCACCGCCGTAGCCAGCCTGCCCGCGAAGAACGTTCCTGGCACCATGCCCCTGATGGCGTGGACCATGTTCCCGATGCAGCTGAGCGGTGCCGCCACCATCTTCGCCGGCGGACTGCGCCGCCGCAAGAATCAGACAATTTGGAAGAGAATTGCATACCTGCTGCCGATGATCCTGCTTGTTCTCGGTCTTTCGGGCTGCGGCTGCACCGTTACGCAATTCCATACCTACACCATTACGATCACTGGCACTAACACTTCCGGGGGAGCACCGTTGACTCAAACAGCAACTGTTTCGCTCTCGGCAATTCAGTAAATGCCGGAAACTCTTTGAAGCCGGACCTTTGCCGCAGAAAGGTCCGGCAAAAGTACGAGACACGATATATTCTTATGGTCTTCAGGGTTAGTCCTGCGGAGGGGTCCAAACCATGTCAGTTCGCTCGATTCGGTCGCTCGCACTGTTGTTCCTTGCCGCCATCACCGCAACGGCAGGAGCACAACAACCCGCGTCGAACGCACATCCCGCGACCGTTCCCTCGGACTTTTCCCGGGTGGATCTCTACGGCGGATACGCCTTTCTCGACCCCCACGGCAGCGTCAACGGCTTCAGCTACCCCTACATCACGCCCGGTGCCGTCACCAGCGGATCGATCTACTTCAAGAAAAAGATTGGACTCCAGTTCGAGGGCGGCTTCCACCCCTACGGCTATCAATCACTGGACAATCCCTACCTGGTAGCCGGCAGCACCTGCGTGTACACCGCACAGGCCGGACCCGTCATTCGCTTCCCCTCAAACAACCTGGTTCCTTTCGTTCATATCCTCGGTGGAGCTGCAAAAGTAGGCGGCCCGCGCTTCCAGCCCTGCACCTGGGGCCTGGGGCTCACAGCCGGAGGTGGCCTCGACTACATCCTCCCCATGTGGAAAAAGCACCTCGCCGTCCGCGTATTCCAGTTTGACTACGAATATATGAATGTCGACTTCGGCCAGGCGGATCCTCACGGCATAGTCGGCGGCAAGGCGGACATTAATGCATGGCGCGCAAGCGCCGGCGTCGTCCTTCGCCTCGGCGATCTCTCTCCGCTGCCCGCACCCAGTCTTAGTTGCAAGGTCAATCCCACTGAGCTCTACCCCGGAGACCCGGTATCCGTGGATGCGACGCTCGAACACTCCGACCCGAAGAAGTCTTACCGCTACACCTGGACTGCAAGCAGCGGCGCTATCCCTGCCAATTCGTCCAACATATCGATTGAGACCAAGGGCCTCGCGCCCGGCACCTACAGCGTCACTGCGCACGCCTTTGAGGGCAAGAAGACCGAGGAGCTTGCCACCTGCACCGGCAGCTTCTTCGTCAAGGAAATCGGTCCCCCGACGATCTTCTGCTCCGCCAGTCCGACTTCTGTTGCTCCGGGCGACATCTCCACCATCACCAGCGTGGCCAATAGTCCGGCAAATCGGCCTCTGACCTACTCCTATACCGCGTCCGCAGGGGCAGTTGCTGGAGGCGGCCCGACCGCCCAGCTCAACACCGCCGGAGTTTCACCCGGAGTCATAACGGTCGTCTGCGGAGTAACCGACGACACTGGCCAGAAGGCTACCTCGTCAACCACGGTCGCCGTTAGCACACCGCCGCTGCCGCCTGTTCCCAAGCCGCAGACGCTCTGCTCGCTCACCTTCTATCGCGACACCAAGCGCCCGGTGCGCGTGGATAACGAATCTCGCGCCTGCCTGGACGACATCGCGCTCACCATGCAGCATCAGCCAGACGCAAGACTGGTCGTTGTCGGCGAACACACCTCCGAGGAAGCCGCCGAAATGGCCGCTCAGCGTGCCGTTAACACCAAGGCATACCTGACCAATGAGAAGGGTCTCGATCCAGCCCGAATCGATGTTCGCACCGGAAACCGTGCGGGCAAGTCAGCTGAGAACTATCTGCTGCCCCCGGGTGCCAGCTTTGAAGATGTGCCCACCCTGCCCGTGACTAACGTACCGGTCAGCAAGCAGGCTTACAGCACAGCGCAAAGCTATGCTGAGGCCGAGGCCAGGAAGGCAAAGAGGGCAGCCAAGCCCGCCGCGCCAAAGGCTAAGGCTCCGGCAGCCGCTGCACCCACCACACCGGCAACCCCAGCAACACCGGCCAAGCCTTCGCCTAAATCAAAGTCGATGGAAGGCCAGTCCAACCCGAAGTGAGAATCCAGTACCTCTGAAACATCAGAAAGGGTCGCGCCAGTTGCGACCCTTTCTGCTTGTGGCCCCATCAATCTCGCCCCTTGCGATGTAGGCATATAATTCTCTGAGGATTTTTTGAGCACTGTTGTTGCTACTAGCTGCCCCCGCGCTTAGCGGGGTGTTCGGCGGATGAGAGGATTCGATGATTCTGGCTGGAGATGTAGGCGGCACCAAGGTCCACTTGGCGCTTTATGACTTTGCAGAGGGCAAGCTGGCTCACGTTCGTGACGAATTGTATCCCGCCCGCGACTACTCGGGTCTGGAAGAGATCGCGAAGAAATTTCTGGCCGAGGGCACCAACTCTGGTGAAGAAATCACCGCGGCCTGCTTTGGAGTACCCGGCCCCGTCCGCGGCGGCAGGCTTAAGCTCACCAACCTTCCCTGGGTTCTCGACAGCCGCGAGCTGTCAAACGCTCTCTCCATCGAGCACCTCTTTCTCATCAACGATCTCGAAGCGAACGGCTACGGCGTTCCTGAACTCAGTCCCAGCCAGATTCACGTGCTCCGCGAAGGCGATGCCAGCCAGATGGGTAATCGCGGCCTGATGTCCGCAGGCACCGGTCTGGGCGAAGCCTTCCTGGTCTGGAACGGCAAGACCCACACGCCAATGGCCTCTGAGGGTGGCCACTGCGACTTTGCCGCCCGCAACGACGACGAGATCGACCTGCTCCGCTTCCTGCAAAAGAAATTCAATGGCCGCATCAGCTTCGAGCGCGTCGTTTCAGGAATGGGCATCACCAGCATCTATGAGTTCCTGCGCGACGCCAAGGGCATGGAAGAGCCCGCCTGGCTGCGCGACCGCATGCAGTCTGAAGACCCCAACGCCGTAATCGGCGAAGTTGGCAGCAATGGCAAGAGCGAACTCTGTTCACGCACCCTGGATATGTTCGTCTCCGCCTACGGAGCAGAGGCCGGAAATCTCGCCCTCAAGGTGCTCTCCATCGGCGGCATCTACCTCGGCGGTGGCATCGCGCCGCGTATCCTGAAAAAAATGGAAAGCGGCGAATTCATGAAGGCTTTCCTCGACAAGGGCCGTCTCAGTGGCCTGCTTGAACATATGCCGGTCCGCATCATCCTCGAACCCCGCGCTGCCCTGCTCGGTGCAGCAGCGTACGCCGAAGCCCGCGCAGCGGAGATCTCAGGCCGTTCAGCTCGCGCTGCCTCCGTCCACTTCGCATAAAGAGAGCGGGTCCATTTCCTTGGACCCGGCCCATCTCTACATCCAGAAACACCACGGGGAGCAGAACCTCCAAGGTCCTGCTCCCCGCAATCTTTGCCGCTCCTTACTTCACTGAGCCAGCATACTTCGGCTCAGGTCTGGAGAGCTTCGGTGGTATCTGCTTGTGTCCCACAAAGCCGTAGTAGGCAATGTAGAGGTAGCAGATCATCGGCAGAATCGCCGCGGGACGGAACCCGAAGTGATCCACCAGCCCGCCCAGGATCACGGGAATGATCGCGCCGCCCACAACCGCCGTCATGATCAACCCTGACCCCTTGCTCGTCATCGGACCCAGACCCGTAATGCCAAGAGCAAAGATGTTCGGGAACATGATCGAGTTAAAGAATCCGCAGAGCACCAGCGTCAGGATCGCGATCTGGCCATGCGTCGAGATAGAAATCACTACGCACGCTACCGCAGCCAGTGCAAAGATCCCCAGCAGCTTGCCGGCTTGGATCTTCGTCAGCATCCACGAACCCAGAAGCCTGCCCACCAACGCGCCGAACCAGTAGTAGAACGTGAACTTCGCAGCCACTGCCGCAGTAAAGCCGCCCACATCCTTCAGTCCGAAGTAACCGACCATGAACTGCGCCAGGCCTACCTCAACGCCCACGTAGAAGAAAATACCCAGCGTCGCCAGCACCGTGTGCCGATAGCTCCAGATGCTCTGATCCAGTACCGATCCGCCATCCTTCGGCGAACGAAAGTCTTTGGTGACCGAGATCGTCGGCAGATGCGCGAACGAAACCGCGATGCCCAGCAGCACGAGCGCAGCGGCGATTGCCAGGTATGGAAGGCGCACGGTGCTCGCGATACTCACCTTGTAAGCAAGCTGTTCTGCGGCCGACTTCTCTGCCAATTCCGCCGAAGTCAACAGCAAGTTGTGCTTCAGGATCAGCGCGCCCGCCACCAGCGGCGCAATCATGCCGCCAATTGAATTGAAGGCCTGCGCCAGGTTCTGCCGGATCGGAGCCGAGTGTTCCGGCCCAAGCGCGGACACATAAGGATTGGCCGACGTCTGCAGCATTGCCACGCCCGAACCCACAATGAACACCGCTGCAAGGAACAGCCAGAAGCTCGGAATGCTCGCTGCGGGAACAAACAGCAGCGCGCCTACGACCTGCACAAACAGCGAAACCACCATCGTGCGCTTGTAGCCAATCGCCTCAATCAGCTTCGATGTCGGTGCAGACACCACTAAGTACGCGGTGAAGAACGCAAGTTCGCCAGCGCGGCCTGCAACCACGGCAGGTCGAATACCGACCGCAGGTGGGGCACCAGTTGCATGTTCAGGTTGGTGATAAAGCCAAAAATGAAATACAGGCCCGTGACGGTAATAAACGGGCCGATATAACTCGGCATCCTTGAGGGTGCCTGGGGCTGAGATTGGGTCGCCATGAATGGTTGTTCCTCGCTACTCAAATGTAGTTCTAACTCCGCCCGGTTAAGGCGAGAGATACATCCAGACTGCGCGGGAGTTGGGCATCCCACTGCCCGGCATATGGCCTTTTCTGGACCACACAAGACTATACGGGAAACAGCAAAAATGGGAAGCATCGATGCAGCTCGGCTCTCCCAGTGCTTCCGCGGCTATTAGCGACCGATTCCTCCCCAAACCTGCGTTACTCTGTCTATGTGCCGCAGGCACGCTGTAATCAGTTGCACTGCCGCAATCCGCTCATCTCTGGAGGGAAAGGCCTTGAGTTCGAACCCTGTTGCGGCAAATCCTCGTCCAGCCGATCGTAAACTTCTGCACGCATTGGAACAGAACTGGCAGGCTGAGATGACCGGCTTCCTCACCTACCGCACCCTCGCGCAGAAGGAGACCGACTCTACCCGCCGCCAGATCCTCGAGCACCTCGCCGCAGCCGAGTCGTACCACGCCTCCCTTTGGGAGACGCGCATCGCCGACCTCGGCGGACCTGAGCCCGTCTACGAGGGCAGTCAATCCGGCCAGGCCGATTCCCTCCCCTTCAAGGTTGGAGGCACCGACCTCGCCCTCCGCCGCCTCGAGATCGAAGAGAGCCGCGACATCGCCAAGTATGGCGCGCAGATTCGCCAGTTCAACGACCAGCCCAGCATCGACATCCTCAAGCAGGTCATCGAAGACGAAAAGGATCACTACCGCGAACTCAGCAGTCTCATCCGCGAGCAATTTCCCCGCAGGAAGGGCGAAGCTGAACCGCGGCCACCAACCCCAGCACCCTTCTCGCCGAACTCCTCGCCCGCCGCAACGAAGGCCGCACCCAGGCCGGAGGCTGGATCGGCGACGCCATCTACGGCGTCAACGATGGCCTTGGAGCAATCTTCGGCATCGTCTCCGGCGTCTCCGGCGCTACCCTCGGCAACAGCAAGTTCGTCCTCCTCGCAGGCATCGCCGGCATGATCGCCAGCGCCCTCTCCATGGGATCCGGCGCCTACCTCGCCTCCAAGAGCGAGCGCGAAATCTATGAGGCCGAGGTCCAGCGCGAGCGGCAGGCCATTGAGATGAACCCTGCCGAAGCCCGCGAACTCCTCGCCCTCTACTACCAGGTCAAAGGCATTCCCGAGGCGGACGCACTCCAGCGTGGTCGAACACATCGCCCGCAACCCTGAGCAGCTTCTGCGCGCCCTCGCCGTCGAGCGCCTCAACTCCACCGAAGACGCCCTCAGCAACCCCATCACCTCGGCCCTCTCCGGCGCGCTCTCCACCGCCCTCGGGGCCTTCATCCCCATCATTCCCTTCTTCTTCCTCAACGGGTATCCGCGCAGTCATCTGGGCCGCAATCATCTCGCTCATCGCCCACTTCGCAGTCGGAGCCGCCAAGTCCCTCATCACCGTCCGCTCCTGGTGGGCCAGCGGCCTCGAGATGACCCTGGTCGGCGCCATCGAAGGCATCGTCACCTTCGTCATCGGCATCGGACTAGGCCGCCTCGGCACCTGAGTCCGCCTTGCGTTACCCAACAAAGACGACGCGAGGCAACGCCACATTTTGTTCGTCTATAAGAGCCCTGCAACATCTGTGGCACCTGCAACACCGCCAGCAGCCCAGCCCAGCAGTTATCCTGAGTTGTGGCCGCAAATCCAGACGTACGCCCCGGCATGTTGCCGCTGAAACTCTCGCTCTCAACCTTCCGGGTCGCTCTCAAATGGCTTGCCATTGTCATGGCGGCTCTGTGGGCGCTCGCCGCGCTCACCCTCCTCGCCTTCCGTTGGATCGACCCGCCAACCACCGCGGTGCACACCCAGCGCCGCCTGCAGGCCGCAATCCACGGCACGCCGTATCACGAGCGCTACACATTTGTTCCGCTCAACCAGATCTCGCCCGAACTGCAACACGCCGTAGTCGCAGCAGAGGACGCGCGCTTCTACCAGCACCATGGCTTCGATTGGCATGAGATCCAAATCGCTGCCGAAGACGACATGGATGGCGGCCGCTCTCGTGGAGCTTCCACCATCACGCAGCAGCTCATAAAAAATCTCTTCTTCGGAACGGGACGCTTCATCCTCCGCAAGGGCGCGGAGTTCGCGCTCGCGCCCGTCGCCGAACTCGTCCTCGGCAAGCAGCGCATCCTGGAAATCTATCTCAACGTAGTCGAATGGGGACCCGGAATTTACGGCGCGGATTCCGCCTGCCGCTACTACTACAAGCTCCCCGCCCGCAGCGTCGGACGGCAACAGGCCGCACGACTCGCCGCCATTCTGCCCGCTCCCCTCAAACGCCGCCCCGAGCGCATGAACAGCTACAGCGACCTAATCCTCGAACGCATGCGCCAGATGGGCTGGTAATTAAGCGGTGTCACTCGCTGATCAGCCAACAACCGCGTAGACACGATTCTCACCCCCGGCATTCGTGCCGTTGAAGAGAAACTTGAACTGCTGCCAGCCGCCAAACCCCACCACCACCGGACTCGAAACATTCCCCGGCGTTCCCGCATCGCCATAGGACAGCAGTTGGCCATTTTGGTCCACGGCGTAGATGCGATTCTCACCGGCGCCGTTCTTGCCGGGAAACAGGAATTTAAAGTCCTGCCATCCACCAAACCCAACTGTTACGGGACTCGAAACATTTCCCGGAGTTCCGGCGTCTCCGTACGACAGGAGCTGGCCGCTTTGATCCACAGCATAAATGCGATTCTCACCAGCGAGGTTCGCGCCAGAAAAGAGAAACTTGAACCCCTGCCAGCCGCCAAACCCCACCGTCACCGGACTCGAAACATTCCCCGGAGTTCCAGCGTCTCCGTAGGAGAGCAACTGGCCGCTTTGATCCACAGCATAAATGCGGTTCTCAGCGGCAACGTTCTTCCCAGAGAACAGGAACATGAACCCCTGCCATCCGCCAAACCCGACCGTTACCGGGCTCGAAACATTTCCGACACTCCCGGAGTCTCCGTAGGAGAGCAGCTGACCATTCTGGTCTACCGCGTAAATGCGATTATCACCTCCTGCATTCGCGCCGGAAAAGACAACCTTAAATTCCTGCCATCCGCCAAACCCGACAGTCACCGGACTCGAAACATTCCCGACATTTCCGTCATCGCCATAGGAGAGCAGTTGGCCGCTCTCAAACGGAGCATTGCGGTCGTCCACCACCACCGTGAAGCCACCCGGAATGGAGCCGCTGACACTGATGCCGATCCCTTCGTCGGACACGAAGGATCCACCCACAGCGAGCGCCTGCGGCGTTTTGAGGATCAGGGGGCGAAGATGATTGACGCGATGTCCCAGCGCATCGGGCGTCTGGACCTTGTAAACGATCACGCCTTCTTTGGGGATGCCCGCGTCGAATTGATCGGCCATCAGGCGGGCCTCCACCATCAGGTAGGGCACGTCCGTCCCGATCTTCACCGCAGCCATGCGCCCGGTCGGCGGTGGCTGCGTCAAGCTGATCGCGTGCAGTGCGTACACGCTCGTTCGGCCCGCGTGGTTCGCAATCGCCGCAGGATCGAGCCACTGGATACCGGATTTGGTGTAAGCAGAAGGATGCGTTCCACCTGCAGCCGACATCTCGTCATAAGAGCCCATTACTGGATCTTGTTGATCCACATCGTCGCCGAACGGGTAGATATCCGTGAAACCCGTCAAGCCATGCATCAGTTCCATCGCCCAGGTCCCCACCTGCTCCAGCATCACAAAACGGGACCAGAAGCCACTGTTCATGCCGGCGCCAGGACCGCCCAGCATCACGATTGCCGCGGCATCACACCCTTCCGCGCGTAGCTGCGCGCCCATCTCGCTCTCCAGAATATCGGGGCGGACGTCCTGAAGATCGACGCTATGCCTCTCCGTCACGATCGCATCAAGATCAGCGATTCCAGACGACACAGTATGGATATATGCGCGAAGAGACCGATCCTTCCCGGTCGTGGGATCGGGGTCGTACAACACTCGCCGCAGGATGTCGTTCTCCCAGTCAGGTGGAATGAAATCCGGTGGATGGGCGTTGGGACGCGACAGCGGAACAAATGCGATCTTCTTTTTTCCAATCCAGGCCATGATCTCCACCTCACGGACACTTCTCTCGGAATGCATGCCTTCGAGGAAGGTCTTCGTCCAGCAAATGCCTGAGACAGTGGTGGAAATCATCGATCAGTATCCGGACACTGATTGCATTGCCGCGCCGACTCAATCATCCCAAATGGCTACGTCACGAGACGCTAGCGCCTTCACCGTATCGTGCATGCCAATCGGGAAACGTTTCGTTTGCCTCATTCATTTATGACCCGATCACGACGTCACCTGAATCAGCCTCCCGTGACCTTGCCAAAGATGCGGCAATAATTTCCGCCGCCAACCTTCGCGATATCGTCAGCAGTAAATCCCTGCGCGAGCATCTCGCCCACCACCGCTGGGAAGAATCCTCCGGTCAACGAAGGCCACGCCACGTTCGTACCTTGCCCTACCCGCGAAGAGAGCAGGTCTGTATCTGTTCCAATGCCGACATGTTCTATACCGATCGCTTCCACCATTACCTTGATGCTCTCAACAAATTCTTTCAGCGAGTCGGTCAGGTGAGTCCACACGCCGATCATGCCGCCGGCATCCGCGACCACCTGCGCGTGATCCTTGCTGATCAACCTCGGCTTCATCATCTCTGCCATCCGGGCGTTGCTCCCGGTCCAGCTGTCAAGGTTTGTGTGCGACACAATCAACGGCTGCGTAGAGACCTTCAATGCGGCCAGCACCGTCTCGTGACTGGCGTGCGCCATGTCCACCACAATTCCCAGGCGGCTGCACTCCTTCACCACCTCCGCGCCAAACGCCGTTAAGCCGCCCAAGTGAGCTTTCCCTGTGTTCGTGTCGCCCAGCGGCATCACCATGTCATCTCGATCGTGAAGCAGTTGCAGGTCCCGAAGGCCGCGCTTGTACACTTCCTCGACCCGATCCAGGTGGCCTTCGATGAAGTGCGCTCCTTCCACCGTCTGAATAATCGTTGGCTGGTCGTGCTCATGCGCCGCCTGCAGATCTTTCAATGTCAATGCGCGGCGAATCTTTCCCTTCTCCAACTGCGCATCAACCGCATCGAGCCAATAAAGAAAGTTGGTTCGCGCGTCACCCGGCTTTTCATTGTGAGCAAAGTCCATCACGAAACTTGCACACACAGCCGTGAGCCCCGACTTCTTTAATTCGTCCGCTATGAAGAGCGTCGGCCCTTGCTGTTGCTGCGCGGGCTGCTGTGGAGGACCACCAGGCCCCGGGCCGCCGGGCCCGCCGCTCTTTGGTGCGCCAGGCGGTGGGCCAAACTGTGGATGAGGCTCCGTCCCGGCGGGATACACATGGTTGTGCATGTCGATCCCAATCGTCTTGCCCAGTACCTGCGCGTTACGCGGATCCAGGCCTGCGGCGCTCGCACTCCACCACGCCGGCCCCATCATCACCGCCCCACCAACACCCGCTGCTGTCCTCAAAAACTCCCGCCGCGATCGATTCGAATCATCGTTCTTCCGCATGGCTCTCCCGTGATGCATCATCCCGCTCCACTTGTCACCATCTCTCAGACGGAATCCAGGAGGATGAAGTTGCCGCCATTCCCGCGCAATCTCAAGCCCCACGTTGTATCCTCAATTCAAGCCTGTTGAGACAACCTTTGCTGAACTGAAAGCCGCACTGCTGCCGGCAGGACTGAAAGTGCAGGAGAAATGCAGAATTCGTACGACCGAAAAATCAGAAGACTACTTACCGCAGTGCTGCTGCTATCTTCCGGCTTAGTGAGCCACGCACAAAGCGATGAAGCAAACGAGGCAACCCAGGTCCTCCCCGAATCCCCATCTACCTCGGGCCGTTCCATTGAAGAGCTGAACTTTCTCGGAGGCGACGCAGCCATGCCGCCCTTCTCCGACAGCATCATCGACCTCGATTCCGAATTTCGCCAGGCGCTCTATCGCAAGGGCCTCGCGTTTCGCGTCATAACGGGAATGCAGTACACGCAAAACATGCTCGATTCGCCCGTACCCGCCGACGATCAGGCTTACGTCGGTCAACGCGCCTTTGGAGCCTCGTTCGCGCAGCCCATCCTCGTCTCCAACCTTCAGCAGATGCACCTGAAGCACGCCCAGCTATACATGGGCGGAATCTTCAACTGGGTAAGCTGGAACCCCGCTGGCCCAAAAACAATTCAGCTGTGGTCGCTCTACTTCTACAAGTCCTTCGGCGAAAATCGCGCAGAAATAAAAGCAGGCTACATCTCCAACAACATGAACTTCGTTGGCTTCTTTGTAGGGGGATCGACCGCCACCGGCACCCAGGGCGTTTATGCCGTGTTGCCCTACGAGGTCGGAATGTCCTATTTCCCTCTCACCGCGCCTTCCTTCAACCTGCGCGTTCGCGGGCCCAAGAACACCTACGTCAGTACCGCCTTTCAGCGCAGCCTCGATCCCAAAGGTGGACCCACCGAAGTTGACCGCAATCACACCGGCTTCCGCTTCATTCCCCACGGCGACAAACTCGTTTTCATCAGCGAAGGTGGCTACCAGCGCGAATCCAGCGCCAATGCGCGCGAAGCATGGTTTCGCGCCGGCTACCTGCACAACTCCACGGACTACAAGAACCTGACTACCGGTCAATCGCAATCCGGCAACTACTGCGCCTACGTCCTCATGGACTATCAACTGTTCAAGTCCAACATCGAGCACCCCAACCACGGCCTCTATGTTGGCGGATCTTTCATGACCGTGCCCGAAACCTTGAATCCTTACGCCCGCTACTACGAGGCCCGGCTCTACAAAGAAGCCCCCTTTCGCTCCCGCCCCAACGACGTCTTCTCCGTGCTGGCATCGCGCACCGGCTACAGCAAAATCTTTACCGACAATCTCGTCTCGCAAGGCAAAACCGTCTGGCGCGCCGGAACCACTCTCACCGGCAGCTACTCTCTGCGAGCCTCGCGCGGCAACTACGTCAGCCTCGGCTTCAGCTATCTCTACGGGCCGGCAATTACTCCGCGCGTTCCAAATGCGCTAACCGTGCTGGCAAACTGGACCCTGTTCTTCTAGGCAGAGAGGACCGCGTTTTTCCACCGCCCGCCCTCCGTGCTACGCTCGTCTCAGCGCAAAAGGGCGCTTCCGGTCCGCGGAAAGGACAGAAGTCCACCTGCTCTCGACAACTCGTTTTACGAACTTACTTTCTGCCCAAAAAATGCGGACCCGGGCCAACGAAAGGAAGTTCGTCATGCCCGTAAGACGCCTGCCGTCTCATCCCAACCTCGACTACCTCCGGCACCAGGCCAAAGACCTGCTCAAGGGTCACACTGCCCGCACTCTCTCCGTCGCACAGCAGATCAGAGAATTCCATCCCCGCTTCCATCAAGCAACGGACGCCGAAATCTTCTCTGCCCAATTCCGTCTCAGCGATGCGCAACTCGTCATTGCTCGTGAACACGGATTTGCCGCCTGGGCCAAATTAAAAGCGCAACTTGAAAAGCCCGCGCTAGCCAATCAGCTGGACTTGCCCCACCACGAGCGCATCAACGATGCCGCTTTTCGTCGTGCGGTCTCGCTGCTCGACACCGGCGATTCGGCCGCACTGCGCGCTCACCTCAACCAGCATCCAAACCTCGTTCACCAGCGTGTTAACTTCGAAGGCGAAAACTATTTCCGCAATCCCACACTGCTGGAGTTCATTGCAGAGAATCCAGTTCGCCACGGCACCCTGCCGCCGAATATTCTCGACATCGCCAAAGTCATTCTCGATGCAGGATCGCCGCTATCCGCGCGGAGCGAGACACTCAATCTCGTCGCCACCGGCAGAGTGCCCCGCGAATGCCGCGTGCAAATTCCCTTGATCGATCTCCTCTGCGACTGTGGAGCCGATCCAGCCTCTGCCATCACAGCAGCGGCCGCGCATGGCGAATTTGAAGCCGTCACCGCACTCCTCCGCCGAGGCGCTCCCATGACTCTACCTCTCGCTGCCGCTCTGGGGAGCATCGACGATCTCCATCGGCTCCTTCCAACAGCACACAGCGAAGATCGCCACCTGGCTCTCGCGCTCGCATCGCAATTTGGCCATCTCAAGCTTGTTCGCACGCTGCTCGACCACGGCGAGGATCCAAATCGCTACAACCCCGTCGGCGCTCACTCTCATTCCACACCGCTGCACCAGGCGGCCCTGGTCGGACACGGCGAAGTTGTCCGACTGCTCATCGAACGCGGCGCGCACATCAATATGCGAGATCTGCTCTGGCAAGGCACTCCCGCCGACTGGGCAAGGCACGCCGGCAAAACAGAGCTGGAGACCTATCTTCGCGCGCAGGAATCCACCACACCAAAGGAGTGAGACCGCGTTACGACACGCATGTAAAAGCCGCGCCCCAGTCGCAAGCGCGGCTCTTGCTCGAACATCCTTTCAACCGCGGCTAATCTTCCCGCAGCAGGATCAGCGGATCGACAGCCAGTGCCCGTCGCGCCGGAATCCACGCCGCCACCAATCCCAGCAGCAGCATGGTCACGCATCACACCGCCCAGCACCAAGCGGATCCTTCGGCGTGGCCTGGTACACAATGAACGACAGCACCCGCGTCGCCAGCAGCTCCCAGCGCCAGGCCCGCTACTGAGCCAATGCTCAGCAACCGGAACGCTCTCCCCAGCGAAGCCCACAGCACTTGCTTGCCGGCCCGCGCCCAGAGCCACGCGTATCCCCAGTCTCGCGCAGCCGCTTGCTTACCGAATACGATGCCATGCCAAAGATCGCCCGTCACCGCCAGCATTGCGCCCAGCAATCCCAGAACGCCCAGCGCCACCGTAGCGACGCGCGCCGCAAATAACGCACCGTTCAACTCCTCGGTCCACGTCCTCAGCTTCAGTGGCAAACCCGCATCTATATCGTGCAGCGCTCTGCAGCTGCCGGCGTCATCTCCTGCGGATCGCGATTCGTGGTCGCACCAGCAGCAACGTCCGCGGTGTCTGTCTGCTGCAGAAACGAGAAGAACATCGCCGGCATCTGATCCTCGGTCAGCGTCCGGTACTTTCCGTCTTCCACCACGCCCACCACCTCGGCCCGTGTTCCGCCCCAGTATTTGAAGTGCCCGCCAATCGCCTTCTCCACCGAGCCGAAAACCTTCACCGCAAATTGCGCTGTTCACCAGCGCCACCTTCGGCGCCTTGTCGTCATCATGCAGTGTCAGGTTTCTCCCCGCCAGCAGCCTCGTGCCCGCTGCGTCCAGATAGCCCGGCGAAATGTTGTAGTCCATCGCGTCCGCGGCGTAGTTGGTCGGCCGGATAATCCGTCGTGTTGTCGGTATACACAAACGAGTCGCCGCCACCCAGGCTCAGCGGAAGATTGCTCGATGTAGCCCACCGAAGTCACGCCGGGAATTGCCGCCACCGCATCCAGCATGCGCTTCTGCATCTCCGTGCAGGCGCTCTTCGTGGTATCCCCGCCATTTGCAGATCGCTGTCCGCCAGCATCACGTTCTGCGGCTGGAACCCATAAGCTGCTGTGCAGCGAACGCACCAGCCCGCGCACCGCCACCAGCGACGACGTCACCAGCACCGCGCAAATCGCAATCTGCGCTCACCAGCAGCACGTCGCGCAGCGTGAAGCGCCTGCATCGCCGCCGTGCTCGCTCTGCCCTGTCCTTATCATCTGCCACGGATCGGCACGCATCACCTGCCGCACCGGCACCATACCGAAGAGCAATCCGCTCACCAGCGCCAGCACCAGCGCCACCACGTACGTGCGAATATCCGGATTCACCGGCACGTTGATCGGAATATCCGGAATCGGCTGCCACGCGCTCAGCCCATGCAGAATCACCACTGCCGCCGCACCAGCCCCACCACTCCGCCAACAAGCGAAATCAGCACCGCCTCCGTCAGCAGTTGCCGCAGGATCAGCCCGCGCCTCGATCCCAGCGCCAGCCGCAGCGCCACTTCCTTCGACCGGTCCGCCGCGCGCGCCGCAAACAGGCTGCCCAGGTTCGCGCATGCCGCCAGCAGAATCAGCCCGGCCAGCAGCATCAAGCCCGTCATGAACGCCTTCGCCGGACCGCCCAGCATGTCGCCCACCAGTCCCGGCCGCGCCAGCGTGAACTTCACGCCGTCGTCATCCGCAGGATAGGTCTTTGACAGCCATGCCCCAAGCGAATTCAGATCCGCCGTCGCCTCTGCCGAGCTCACTCCCGGCTTCAAACGGCCCAGCACCATTGGCGAGTGATTACCGCGATACTGCAGGTTGTTGCTGCCCATCACCGTCGGCTGCTCAACCAGCGGAATCCACATCGCCGGCGCAAAGAACAGTTCCGTTCCGCGAAACGCCGGCGGCGCCACTCCCATAATCGTGAACGGCTGCTTGTTGATGTCGATCTTCCGGCCCACTACATTCGGGTCGCCGGAAAAATGCCCATGCCAATACGTGTAGCTCAACACCACGTAAGGAGCGCTGTTCATGCCCTTCTCGTCGCTCGCATGAAAGAACCGCCCCAGATACGGCTGAATCTCCGAGTGAGTCAAAATAGTTCCCGCTCGCCAGATAGGGCCACGCCGTCGACGCATTTCCGCCCGTATCCACGCCCACCGGACCAATGATCTCGAAGGCCGACATGCTCTCGAATGTTCGTGTTCTTGTCGCGCAGGTCCACGATAGTCCAGGTAGGACTGCGATGCATACTGGAATCGCTGCACCGTGAAAACATTCTCCGCCTCAGGCACATTCACGGGCCGCAGCACCACCGCATTCAGAACGCTGAAGACGATAGCGTTCGCGCCAATTCCAAGCGCCAGTGTGGCAATCGCGGTAAGAGCGAAACCCGGGAGACTTTTTTAGCTGTCGGAGTGCGAGCTTCAGATCGCTGATCATGATGCCTTTTGGTACGTGATTTTTGGCCGCGCAGTTCCACCACCGCAGCCCATCACGCAGACATTCTATGCAGCAATGACGCCCCTGTCGCGCCCCATCCGCCGAACGTGATCCCCCTCACATTCAGCGTTCCGCAACCTCATCTGCGCATTCGCACATGTAGTTGTTTCGAAATGGGGTGCGGGCTTGTTAGCAACATTTCTTTGCGATTGACCGCGCAATGCCATCCTGCAAAGCTTGCAGGATGCCTTCCAGCATGAAGCCTGGGTGTGCCCTGCTCCTGCAGCTTGTAGTGCCATTCCCTCTTTCCTTTTGCCGGAGTTCCAGGTCCTCTTGGTCTCCGGTTCCATTTGGCTAGTGCAGGAAAGACAAAAAGGGGCGTGGAAAATTGGAAGCCCCGCAGTGCGCTTCCTGCTTCCCTCACGCCCCAAACTGCAGCTATTCGCCTAGTTTGATAGCTGCATAACCCGCACTGGTACCAAAGACCTTGCAGGCCGCTACTTGGACATCATCTCCAGCGAATAGTAGTCAGCCCGTCCGCTGTTGTCGGTGAAGTGTTCGAATGTTTCAACGAACAAGACGCCGTTGTACACGTGTCCGACGAGGGTCGTCTCCACAAAAGCGAACTTGTATTTTGTAGTGAATGCGACCGCCGGAGTGGTGACGACGCTGTCTGCATAGATCATGCCGTCAACAATTCCCCAGTCACAGGGGGACGGATGGCAGGCGCCAAAGGCGTGAACGGTAATTCCATTGCCCTTGGCGGCGATTACCACTCTTACCAGTCCACCAGTCTCATGGTTGCAATTCACCCAGGTTCCGACGATCGGAGCAGCAACTGGAACAAGAGTTGCAGGCGGCGTCGTGATCCCACGGAGCTCACGCTGCTTCTCGATCATGTCGTTCGGAGCTTTGAATTCGTGTTTAACGATGGGACGATCAGTTACCAATGGCATGAGCAACCCCTCTCTTACGAAGTGTTAGCCGTGCGTTATGGGGAAGCATGAATGGAAGAGATTCAGCAGATTTCCGCGCCCCGGCACCCTTCCGGCGCAGCATGTTAAAAGACAAACCAAAATGGTTCCGTGATGACCATCACCTAGGGCAGTGATAGTCCATTGGCCGGTGGCGAACCCACATCTAGCGCTTGAGATGCGAGACTCGGCACAATCTCGCAGCTACAAAAATCGGCCAGACCAGAAGATTGAGCTCGCCCGGTCGAAGGATGGAGTCACGGAGTCGGTTTGTCATGCAGGGAATAATCGAGCACCCGCCCTACCGCTTCCTGCCCAGTCCGAATGCAATCCGGCACGCCAATCCCAAGATAAGCATTCCCCGCCAGCGCCAGACCCGCATGCCCCGCCACCGCCGCCGAGATCCGCGTCATCCTCGCCTGGTGTCCCACCGAGTATTGCGCCATCGCGCGACGCCAGCGATGTATCCGCACGAACCGCGGAGCAGCGCTCACGCCGAGAATCTCTCGCAGCTCCGCTCGCACGCGGCTCTCCAGTTGCTCATCTGTATCGTTCAGCAGCGCCGCATTGCGTGCCCCGCCCAGGAAGCAGCGCAGCAGCGCCCTGCCCTCAGGAGCGCGCCCGGGAAACTTGCGATGAACAAACGTGCACGCCAGCATGCTGCGTCCCTCGCTCGCCGGAATCAGAAAACCAAATCCATCCGGCATCTCGCCAAGATCGGCTTCGTTATAGCCCATCGTCACCGTTATTGACGACGAGTACGGTATCTCCACAAGATCCTTGCCGAGCTGCGGATCAAGCTCCGCCAGCAGCGCCCCCGCGGCCCATGCCGGAGTAGCCAGCACCACCGCGTCAAAATCCTGCGGCCTTCCATCCACCGTCAACTGCCAGCCCGTCGCCGTGTGCGCAATGCCGCCAATCTCCGTCGAGGTCCGTATCGACGCAGGACTCAACCGTGCCGTAACCCCATCCACCATCTCCTGCATGCCGCCATGCAGCGAGCTGAAGAGCGACCGCGCCGGTTTGCCGTTCGACGCCGCCGCAGGCTGCTTGTTCTTGCTGTAGGCCGCCAGCATTCCCCGGCTCAAACTGCCGTGCTTCTCTTCCATCTCCACCAGCCGCGGCAGCACCGTGCGCGCGCTTAGTACCGCGGCGTCGCCACCATAGATCCCAGACAGCAGCGGATCAGCAAGACGATCCACCACCTCGGGCCCATAGTGCCGCTCCACCAGCGCGGCAACCGATTCGTCTTCGTGCATCGGCCGCGGCGGATGCATCAACTCCATCCCCATGCGGATCTTGGTCTTCCACGTAAACAGCGGCGTCAGTGCCGTAGGAATCAACTTCGTCGGCACCATGAACATCAGCCCGTCCGGCAGCGGGATCAGCTTGTTCTTTAGCAGGATGTAAGTCTTGCGCGACGAGTCATTCGACCCCACCAGGTGATCGGCAATCCCCAACTCCGCGCACAGCTTCGCCGCCGCCGGCTTCTCCGTCATGAAAGAATCCGGGCCGCCTTCAACCGTGCATCCATCAATCTGCTCAGAGAAGATCGAGCCGCCCAGCCGGGCAGATCGTTCGAACAGCACATACTCCAGCCCGGGGTTGGCTGCACGCGCCTTCTCCATCTCAAAAGCAGCGCTCAGCCCTGAGATCCCCCCACCCACAATTGCAACCTTCATATACCTATTCTAGGGCCTCACCCCACCCCTGAGTCATCGGGCTAGGAAGCCAATTCACAAGTTCGACTGCGGAACACCTTCGCGCTTAGTGGATGAATCTCGTAGGCGCGGACGCGCTCGCGGGAACCGCCGGGTTTACGAAGGCTCCGGTTATTACGTAGAGCCGCCCCGGCCCCGTCACTGTGCCGTCCGCCGGATGACCCACGCGCGTCGTAAAGGCCACGCCGTTCGTTCCCCAGCGAATGAGCGCTGTCGGCTTTCCTACTACATTCTCAATTGTCAGACTGCTCAGCAGGTTGAATCCCTGCTGATCAAATACCTGCAGCGTCCAATTGTTGCTTGAATTATTGCTCTGTGCCTGGGTCTGGTCGAGAAAGAAGACGCGATTCTGCGCCGAGTCAGGCACCGCCACTCCACTCGTCCACCAACCATTTACAGGAGCGTAGCTGCCTACTGCCGTGCCCTTCGCCGGGTCAAACACTTGTCCCCCAACCGTATACATAAGTCCATTCCCCGAGTCGAAGTGCATCACAGTACTATCGGTGAGATTGTGTACCGTGTTACTGACGCTCACCCCTGAGGAATTCACTCCCAGCGCGTAAAAACTGCTCGGCTCGCTTAAATCCTCAGCGTACAGCGTTGCCGCTGTCGCTCCCCACTGCAACGACTGATAAACCGGTTCCACATACGAAGTCAGCTTGATAGGCCGCGCCGCCCCATCATCGTAGATCGTGACCCCACGCACCGACGCAGACGTGTCGAACGCACCCAGCGAAATGGCGGTCGTGTGTGGCCCGCCGGGCGCTGCTTCTATCTCGCGCGCATAGCTGGCCCCATAGTCCGGATCCAGCCCAAGGTTCCAGCTGTTGCTCACCGTGAACCCCGGCAAATTGTATTGCTTCACTGTGTTGTTTCCGTTGAACCCGGCATACAGAAACTTCCCGTCGGAAGAGATGGAAAGTTGGTTGGGTTCGCTGGCTATGAATCCCTGCGTACCTTCCGTGTGAGCCACGGGATCTACAATTGCGATCGTGTTCCCGTAATCCCCCTGGCTCCCTGGAACGCTCACATACAGCTTCTGCGCCGTGCCGTCCCACGCCACGTCGTTGCCGCCTGCGTTGTAAACGTCCATCACCGTTCCCGTTGGCAACGCAGGGTCAATCGGGAACTGCACCGCATCGAACTGCATCCCTGGCCCAGTCGTAGCGCTCAACCCGGCCAGCCCCTTGGCCTTCAGCAGGCTGCCCGGAATCGTCGCCTGCATCTCCGTACTGCTCACAATCGTCACCGGTAGACTCACCGGCACACTCGAACCCTGCCAGAAGAGACCCGTAGTATCTCGGTTAAAGTCGTGCCCTGTAATCGTGACGCCAACGGAGTCGCTATTCAACGTGGCATGCATCGGCGAAATAGTTGAAATCGTCGGCACAAGGTAAGTTGGCGTGCCGGCGCTCATCTCCGGCGCCGCGCCCGGATTCACAAACGCTCCATCCAGCAGATACAGTTTCCCCGGCCCGTCGCCATTGCGCTTGGAAATAATCGCCAAACCGGAACTTCCCCACCGCACGAGATTCGCCAGCTGTCCCTTGCAGTCCACGATCTGGACCTCGCTGATCTCCGCATACGTGTTCAAATCGTGTGACTCCACCTGGCATAAGTACTCAAAGCCCGCTTGGCTGCTCGATAAAACCATCTGGCGCACCGAAAATGCCCGCTTGAGCACAGGATCCACCGCCAGCAACAGCCCAGTCCACGGAACGCTATTTGTCGGAGAACTGCCCGCGAACATCTGCGCAAAGCTGCCCACGGGAAGCCCCGTAGCCGAGTCGACCGCCATCCCGGAAGTCGCGTAAATGTAACCGGTGGTTGGGTCGGACTGCAAGAGTCCGCCGTTGCGAAACGCACCGTAATAACTGGTGACAAAACTTGCGCCGGCCGCAGTCACCGAAGCTCGCGTGAACGACCCATTCCCGCCCCAGATCTCCGTTCCATCCGCCTTCCACTGAATCGAACCGTAGCTCCCTTTATCCTCGCTCTTGCTGCGCGCAGCCGTGTCATCGAAGATCACCAGTTGCGGATGCGTCTGCAACGTAACTGCCAAGGTGTGGGCCGCGCCCGGCTTCACCTTCATGTCAACCACCCGGTTGTAGTTGCTCAATCCCCCTGAGTTAATCAAGATATCGGGCGTCAGCGCGGGAAGCGCTAAGCGCTGTACCTCGGTGGCTTCGTCCGCCGACGAGGGATCTGTGTTAACCCCCGCGTATAGAAACTGGCTGTCATCGGAAATCGCCAGCACCGAAGGCTCCGACGAGAGCGCTTGCGACTTTGCAATCTGCCCTGTGATCGGATCCACCACGGTAATCGTGTTGCCATTCGTGGGGGCTGATGCTGGCACAGAAACGTAGAGTTTCGCTGCCTTCGCATCCCACACAATGTCGCTGCCTTCGACGTCGACTACAGCAAGACTGCTTGCCGCCGCCTTGACGGTAAAAGTAAGGCCTCCAGAGTTGCCCCCGCCCGGCGTGAGAACCGTAACCGTAGCTGTCCCCGATGCAGCGAGATCGGATGCTGGAACCTGCGCCGTCAGGCTGGTGCTCGAGACGTATGTAGTCGGCAGCGCCGTGCCATTCCATTGAACGACAGATGCGGAGACAAACTGCTGCCCGGTTACCGTCATCGCAATCGCGCTGCTGCCCACACTGGCGGTAGCCGGCGAAATAGAAGTCAGCACAGGCGCGGGATTCGCCCCCTGGTTAACCGTAAAGACCACGGCACCCGATATTCCTCCACCCGGCGCAGGAGTCTGCACCGTTACGTTAGCGCTGCCCGCACTCGCCAATGCCGTTTGAGGCACCGTCGCCTGCAGGCTGCTGGCAGAAACATGTGTCGTGGCAAGAGCCGCGCCGTTCCAGGCAATGGTTGACGAGGAGATGAAGTAGGAACCTGTCGCCGTGATGGTCATCGCCGCCGAGCCTGCGGCTGCCGAACTCGGACTCAACGACGCTAGAGAGGGCGCCGGATTTGGCGGATTTGGATTGTTAGTTGAACCTCCGCCACCACCACAACCACTTAAAAGAAAAACCAGCCCGCCAAGCAGAAACCAGCCCCTGCCGAATCCGTGCATTCCGGCCCCCAAGAGATAAAGATCATGATCTTAAACAGCTTATGAATTGATGTCACGAGTTTTCTCCGAAGCCAAAACCCCCTCGCGCGTCCGCACATTCGTCACAATACTATTTTGGAAATAGTATTTCTGATGTACTATCAGCCTATGGTCAAAACCGCCGAGTATCGCGACCTCTTTGCTGGCGCTCTGGAACTGATGATCCTGCAAACCCTCAGGCGAAAACCGATGCACGGATATGCGCTCGCGCAGCACATCAAAGCCGTATCGGACGATCTTCTCCAGATTGAGGAAGGCTCGTTGTATCCAGCGCTGCAACGCATGTTGAAGGCTGGCTGGCTGCACTCTGAAATGGGACTCTCGCCGCGCAATCGCCCAGTGCGGGTTTTCAAGCTCACCCCTGCCGGCCGTAAGCATCTCGAAGCAGAGCGATCCAGTTTTGAGAAGATGTTTGCCGGCATCAACCGCGTTCTTGCCGGCGCCCAATCGTAGGGGGTGACGTATGCAATGGCTGAAACAACTGTTCACACGTCGTCGCCGTTACGACGAGCTTGCGGAATCCATCCGCGAACACGTCGAAGAGAAGATTGCCGATCTGATGGACAGCGGAATGACAGAGAAAGAGGCCACGCGCTCCGCCCATCGTGAGTTTGGCAACGTTGCCCTGATTGAAGAACGCAGCCGCGAAATATGGCAATGGCCCACGCTCGAATCTATTTACCAGGACCTGGGATACGCTGCTCGTAAGCTACGGAAATCGCCGGCGTTCACAATCACTTGCTTACTCACGCTTGCGCTTGGAATCGGTGCCAGCACTGCCGTATTCAGCAATATCAACACCATCCTCCTTCATCGCCTTCCATATCTGGATCCTGACCGCCTGGTGCTGACATCAGAGAGCCTTCCCCTGGAGGGCAGCAACGACGTCGGCGTGTCGGCACAGGAGTACCTCGACTACCGCTCTCAGAACAGTAGCTTCTCCGACACTGCAGCCTTTGAAACCGCGGACTTCAACCTCACCGGCATCGGCGAGCCACGGCGAATCAACGCCGCTCGCATCTCTGCGTCAACCCTTCCCCTGCTCGGGGTTACGCCTGAACTGGGTCGCAACTTCCTCCCTGAAGAAGATCGCTATGGTTCAGACCACGTCGTCCTCTTATCGCATGCCCTGTGGCAAAGCCAATATGGATCCGCTTCCGATATCGTTGGCAAGACCATCCATCTCGACGAGACGGCATATACCGTCATCGGGGTCATGCCCGCGTCCTTCCGCTTTCCACTCGATGCGGCGCCTCCCTCTGAACGAGCGAGCCTCTGGCTGCCGATCGCATTCGCGCCCAATCTTCTCAACCCCGACAATCGCACAATGGAATTCGGGGTAGGACTCATAGGCCGCCTCAAGCCTGGTGTTTCAACGCAACAGGCCCAGGCGGAGATGAATCAAATCGCGAACCGCTTCATGCTGCAATACGGATATAGCGGAACAGTTCGCGTGGCGCCTCACGTCTATCCTTTCTCGGCTCACTCTGTTGCGAGTGCGCGCCCGCTCCTGATTCTGCTGGCGGCATCCGTTCTTTGTGTGCTGCTCATTGCCAGCGCCAACATCGCGAATCTTTTGCTGGCTCGCGCAAGCGCTCGTACACAGGAGATGGCGCTTCGCTTGGCGATCGGAGCAAGCCGCCCGCGCCTCATCCGCCAGTGCCTCGTGGAAAGCTCACTGCTCGGATTTCTCGGCTCCATCGCCGGAATTTTCGTGGCCTTCGTTCTGGTCGCAGGACTGAAGCACTTCGGCCCTACCAGCCTGCCGCGCCTGCAGGATGTAGCTATTCATCCGATAGTTCTGCTATTCGCCCTCGGACTCTCGCTGATTACGAGCGTGTTGTTCGGCTTTGCTCCCGCATGGCGTCTTTCCCGTGTTCCTCCGCAGGCTTCGTTGCGCTCCGCCAGGCAGGCCAATTCAGATCGCAGTAGTCAGCGCCTGCAGAATTCTGTTGCCACCGCGGAAATCGCTCTTGCCTTTGTGCTGCTCATTGCTGGAGGCCTCTTGTTGCGCAGTTTCACGCGCCTCATCGATTCGCCCTTTGGCTTCGATCCGCAAGACGCCTTCGTTGTCCGCACAGTCTTCGACCATGTGCGATATCCCGATCCACTCAGGCGAAGTGTTGTGCAGAAACAATTGCTGGAGCGGCTTTCGCGTCTTCCGGGAATTACAGCCGTCGCTGAAGCAAGCCATCTGCCCCTCAGTGATTCGCGTCAGATCGGATTTCGTCTCGAACATGCCGCCCACGACGATTATCACGAGGCCGAAAATTCCCTCGTTACTCCGGGCTACTTTCATGCCATGGGCATCGCCCTTGTCGCAGGACGCGACTTCACTTCTGATGATCGTCGCGACTCTCCTCCTGTCGCCATCATCAGCCAATCTTTCGGTCGCGAATACTTCCCTGGTCAGAACCCCATCGGACAACGCTTCCAGTGGGGCGACCGCGCCATGTTCACAATCATCGGTGTTGCCGCGGATGTGCATGTCTCGTCGCTGGATACCGACGCTCCGCCGATGATCTACAACGATATGTTCCAGATCGAAAGCGGCGCCAGCGTCAGGACAGCCTTCATCCTTCGCGGCAAAACTGCCGGCCCTGAACTACTGCCGGAGATCCGCCAACAGGTATGGTCAGTGGACAGCGAACTGCCACTCTATGAAGCGGCAACTCTGCAATCGCTGATCTCGGAGTCCCTTGCCCAGCGCAGCTTTACCCTTGTTCTTCTCGGCGCCTTCGCTATCACCGCGCTGCTGCTCGCTGCGGTAGGAATCTTTGGTGTGATCTCGTATCTGGTCGCTCAACGCAGCGCCGAATTCGGAGTGCGCATGGCTTTGGGAGCTAACCGCTCACAAATTGCAAACCTGGTGCTTTCGCGCGGCGCCATGATCGCCGCCACCGGATGCGTGTGCGGACTTGTTCTTTCCGCCTTTGCATCCCGGCTTCTACTTACCAGCCTTTACCGAACCCATTGGTACGATCCCGTCATGCTTTCTCTCGTGCCGATTCTCCTCTTTGTCGTGGTCTTGCTCGCCTCATGGCTGCCGGCCCGTCGTGCAGCCGTCACCGAACCTATGAACGCTCTGCGCAACGAATAGAGAGAATCCGCGAGGGCATTTCCGCGACGTGCTTGTCTGCAGAGATAGGGCGACCCGCGCTGAACTTCAATCTGGCGATTGAGACCGGTGGCGTTAGCAATTCAGAATTTGCGCCACGAATAATTGAGCCGCACGCGACTTTCTTGGCGCAATTCTGCTCCTGGAACTAAGACCAGAATTATCCAGCTTCAGCCTCTACCGCCCCGGATATGAGCGCATCGCGCTCACACGTAAGTGGTCAAAAAGTGGTCAAAAAGCGATCAATTTGGGCTCTTAGCCGCACTTGAAAATCCCCGTTTTCCCCAGTGTTGAAGCGCCTTTCCTACACCAGCACTTCTTCCTGAGCATGGTAATTTTTGGGCTGATAAATGCAGCAAGGCTCTTCCGCAAGTACGACTCTCCAGTGAGCGCGAATGCCCGCGCACGCGAGCCGCCGCAGATCTCCTTGAACTCGCAGGCACCGCACTTTCCCTGCAGTTGATTCAAGATCGCGCAACGTGCGAAATACCGGCGAGTCGCGATAGATTGCCTGCCAGGCTCTGCTCACGGATGCTGCCGCCACGCAACGGCAGAAAGCCGCTGGGGATATACGTTGCCAGTGTGAGAGACAAAGACAAATCCTCGTCCGTCATTCACGCGGCGCGTCGCCCATTGCTGCGTGCGAACTTTGTCGGCGTTTCTTCTCCACCGGCGCGCGCGCTTCCGCTCCAATTCAGCAATGTGCTGCTGAAGAATATAGCGGCGATAATGCATCGCTTCGGTCGTCTTGATCTGGAACGGTGACTTCCTTCGATAGCTTCGTACAGCTTCTCGAATACCTGCTCAAACTCCTCGCCGGTAAGCAAATCGGCCTTCTGTCCGCGACCCACAGGCACCAGGAAAAACACGCTCCACATCACGATGTCCAATTCGTGAAGCAACGTGCCAGGTAGTCAAGATCGGCAATATTGTGGCGGCTGGCAGTGGTGTGCACCTGAATCGGCAGCCCACTTCGTTCGCCCACTCAATGGCCTGCAGCGTCTTTGGCATATGCGCCCGGTAGCTGACGGAAGTTGTCATGAATCTCTGCAGTGGAACCATCCAGACTCACGGCCAACCGTGCTAATCCGGCGTCTTTGAGCTGGCCAATCACTTCGCGCGTCAGCAGCGGAGTGGCACTTGGCGTCAACGCCGCGTGCACGCCCTTTTCCGTGGCATAGCGGATCAATTCAAAAACATCCGGCCTCTTGATGGGATCGCCGCCCGTCATCACGAAGATCGGTACATGCAGATCCGCGATCTGATCGATAAGGTTCTTGCCTTCTTCCGTGGTCAACTCATCCGGGCTGCGCAGCGGTTGCGCTGCGGCGCGACAATGTTTGCATGAAAGGTCGCAGGCTTGCGTCACTTCCCAGATGACCAGGAAGGGCGTTTCGTCAAAGTTCATTGTGGCGTGGGGAAGATGCATGCCTTTGTTCATGCTTCTAGGAAAACAGCCGCCAAACTCTCTGGCTGTGATCTAAATCACTAATGATGGGGTTTGTGTCGTGAACGCGTAGGTTGTGGGCCAGTTTGCCGCTGCCCCTCTTAGCACTCTGTAATGGCGAAATAGTGCTCGATTTCGCGTCAAAAACACGCTTTTCGCCTACGTAGCGTACCGCGACGACTCGCCAAAGACTGAATGCTCTTCTTTGCAAACATGTCCAGCAACAGAAAAGGCCTCCCGTCGCCTTGGAAGGTCGGCCATCCTGCGATTGTCGTCTTATTTTTGCTTGGCGATGATCAGCGACGAGATCTTGTTGTAGGTTGCCTGGGGGATAATCTTCTTCTGCACCAGGTCGGTTTTTTTTGCGTACGGGCGGCCGTCAATGATTTTCTGCGAATAGACGTCGCCGATACCCGGCAAGCCCGAGAGGTCTGCCTTGCTGGCGGAGTTGATGTCCAGCAGGTTCGCCGAGGCCGGTGCCGCCGCGGTGGTCTTGGTCGTGGTCTTGGCGGGCGTTGTTGCCGCAGTCTGGGTAAAAGCCGGGAGACTGCAGATCCCAACCGTGATTGCGAGTGCCAAAACGCGCTTGAATGGAGCCCACTGCTTCATGTTTTCTCCTCTTAAGTTTGTATTTACTGCCAGACAGCCCAATCCGGTTAAGCTTCTTTCTTTCCGCCGAACAAACCACTTACTACTGAGCCAAGCATTCCTGCCGCGCTCGATTCAGTCGCCGCTGGAGCAGCCGCGGCAGCTGTTTCCTCACCACCCAGATCACCAACCAATCCGTCCACGTGGGATGCAAGCGACTCAGGCAGCTTGCCCTTCACAAACTCCACAACTGCTTTGACGACGGATATAGACTGCTCTTCCGAGAGTCCGCTCTTCTGCTGCACTATCTGCACTAATTCATTCATAATGTCTCTCCTTTTTATTGCGCGATGGTTGTGCGAAGCGAGCCAGTTGGTCAAAAGGAAGCAAGCCACAATGGTGAGGAAGCACTGCGATCTGTGATCTTGATCCTCGATCCCCATCGAACGGAGAAGAGGAGTTCGCCTTTGCCCGGACGGGCAAAATGCAAAGCATGCAGCATCCTAAACGGTTGCCTATAACTGTTGGCAAGCGAATTCTCAATCTCGCAGCACTTTGGAAATGCGCTAAGCGCGCTAATCGGAAGTGACCACTGCAGTTTGCCGCAGATCAACCGGTGACAAGGATCACAGGGCGGAAACGCAAACCACTGTATATATCACTATCTCTTTCCGCAGCTCACGATGGGGCTCGCGCTGCTGATTCTCGTTCTGAAGACGATCGCGGTGAGGCGTGACGATGAGCGTTACCACAAGGCCGCCCGCTTCTGGGGAAAGATCTTCGGAATCAACTTTGTGATGGGCGTCGTCACAGGGATTCCGATGGAATTTCAGTTCGGCACCAACTGGTCGCAATTCGCGCGGCTGACCGGCGGCGTGATCGGCCAGCCGCTGGCGATGGAAGGCGTCTTCTCCTTCTTCCTCGAGTCCGCGTTCCTCGGACTGCTTCTCTACGGCGAGAAGCGCGTCTCGAAGTGGATGCACTGGTTCTCGGCTTTCATGGTTTTCTTCGGATCGTGGCTCTCAGGCTTCTTCATCATCGTCACCGATGCCTGGATGCAGCACCCGGTCGGCCTACCGCGTTCTCGCCAATGGGCAGTATGAGGTCACCAGCTTCTGGGCACTGCTGCTGAATCCGTGGGCACTGCTGCAGTATGCGCACAACATGTGCGGCGCCGTGGTTACCGGCATCCTTCGTGATGGCCGCGGTCGGCGCGTTCTACCTGCTGGAGAATCGTTTCGACGAGTATGGGCGAATCTTCCTCAAGCTCGGAGTGATCGCCGGTCTGCTCTCCTGCATCGCAATGATCTTTCCCACCGGCGATCTGCATGGAAAGTACGTGGCGCAAACATCAGCCTGTCAGCATGGCCGCGATGGAAGGGCTCTTCCACACGCGAAAAGGGCGCCAACGTGGTGCTGATGGGCCAGCCGGATTATGAAACCGGCAAGATTGACAATCCAATCGTCGTCAACGATCTACTCAGCTTCCTGATCTATGGAACGACACGAGGCCGAAGTGACAGGGACTCGATCAGTTTCCGCGAGATCAATGGCCGACGACGTTGCCGCTGCTCTTTTACGCCTACCACATCATGGCCGGACTCGGGACCTACTTCGTCGCTGGTGATGGTCTTGTCTCGGCCCTTCTGCTGTGGCGCGGCAAGCTCTACACTTCGCGGTGGATCCTGTGGCCGCTTCTGCTCAGCTTTCCCGCTGCCCTACATCGCGAACACCGCGGGATGGATGACTGCGGAGATCGGCCGGCAGCCCTGGGTCGTCTACGGCCTGATGCGCACCGCGGATGGGCTTCTCGAAATACGTCCGCGCAAGCAACAGCCTGTTCACGCTGCTCGGCTTCATGGGCCTGTACACGGTGCTCTCCGTGCTCTTCATCGTGCTTGTCTACAAACAGATTCAAACGGGACCCGCCGGAAGATGCCGGCTACAGACCCCCGAAACACTCACGGTAACGGCTAAGAGGGAAGGTAACGAGATGGGATTCATCTGGTTCTGGCTGGTCGCAATCATGCTCGTCGGCTATGTCGTGCTCGACGGCTTCGACCTTGGCGTCGGCGTTCTCCACCTGTTGCTCGCGCGCACCGACGACGAGCGGCAGATGACGCTTCGCTCCATCGGCCCCGTGTGGGACGGCAACGAAGTGTGGCTGCTCGCCGGTGGCGGCACGCTCTATTTTGCATTTCCGCTGCTGTACGCCTCGGCGTTCAGCGGCTTCTATCTGCCGCTGATGATCGTGCTCTGGCTGCTGATTCTGCGCGGCGTGAGCGTCGAACTGCGCAGTCACTCTACGCTGGGCGTCTGGCGCGCTTCTTTGACGGTCTCTTCTGCCTCTCGAGCACGCTGCTGATCATCTTCTACGGCGCGGCGCTCGCGAACGTGATCCGCGGCGTGCCCCTGGGCACTGACTCCTACTTCTTCCTGCCGCTGTGGACGAACTGGATGCTCGGGCCCAACCCGGCATCCTCGACTGGTACACGGTGATTGGCAGCGTGGTCGCTCTTATCGGCACTCACGATCCATGGTGCGCTGTAGCTCGCTGATCAAGACCGAAGGTGGCCTGCAGCAACGCGCACGCGCCACCGTTCGCATACTGTGGTTTGCATTGCTGCTGCTGACTATTGGCAGCCTGATCGCCACCATATCAGTGCGGCCGTCGAGTTTGCATAACTACTTTGCTCACCCAATAATCTTTGCTGTCCCGGTATCGGTCGCAGCCTGTCTGGGGGGCATTCTCTTCTTCAGTCGGGCAAGGCAAGGTACCTGGCAGCATTCCTTTGTTCGGCGGGGATCTGGCCTTCATGATGGTGGGAGCTGTAGCGGGATTATACCCGGTGAGTTCTGCCGTCTATCAGAGATCCAAATCTCGACATTACCGTCAGCCAAGGCACTCTCTAGGTCCGCACACTCTTCACGTGGGACTGGTGTGGTGGGGATTCGGCATGCTGATGGCACTTGGCTACTTCACACTTGTCTACAGAATGTTTCGTGGCAAAGTCGATTTGAAGTCAACAGGGTACGGTCACTAACCAATTCGTCATTATCCGCGTAATGCGCGATATCACATGGCAATGTGATCTGTCGCACTGAAAGAACCGTCGTACTGGGGTCCATCGTGGCACCGTAGGAGGTTCAACTATGACCCCTCTGACGAATCGCCACTGGAGTGTCCCCCAGACAATTATGTTCGCTACGGAAGTTCCGGCGAACGAACAGGTTTACGCCTTTGCGCTGGCCCAGGCGAAAAACGCCCACGCCAAGCTCATCTCTTTCACGCCTACGACACGTTGGTCGTCTCCGCCTTCGAGACCAGCGGCTTGCGCTATTACGACTACGCCGCCGCCGCCAAGACGGAAATCCAACACCTTGAACCCTTGGCGGACAAAGCCCGCGCAGCCGGGGTTGACCGCGAAATGACTAGTGAGGCAAGGGCTTGCGCCTCATCTGATCCTGGAGTGCGCACACGAGAAGAACGCCGATCGAATCATCATGGGAACCCGCTGCCCGGGAACCTTTGGGAAGATCCTGCTGGGATCGGTGGCTGAAGAGGTGCTTCGCGCCTCGCGAGATACCTGTCTGCATCGTGGGCACCGAGGTGTCATGGATAAGAGCATTTCAGGCTTACAAGATAAAGTCGGTCCTGTGCGCTCATCGCTGCACGGGACTGTGTCGGCACGGCCGTGCTTGCCGCTCAAATCGCTCTCGAGGAGGGCGCCCGACTCCTGCTTCTGCACGTCCTGAAGCCCGCCGAAAGTCTCGAGGTTCTTGCCGGCAGAACAGTTCGAGCAACTTGAGAAGGATATTCAAATCCCTGATCCCACCAGAGATACGTTCGCAGATCGTTATTGAATCCATGGTTGTACCGGGCGAAGCATTTGAGGAGATCCTCTTCCAGGCGAAGTCTCAACGGGTTGACTTGCTTGTGCTGGGCGCGCAGGAGGCCTCTATCATGTCAACTCTCACCAGGCATGGCGTGGTATATAAAGTGATCGCTCACGCTCCCTGCCCCGTTTTAACCGTCTCGCCACTTGCGATGGATCGCGTGACGAAAGCGTTGGAAGACGTGCCACAACACGCCGGGGCAGCAAGATAGCACCCGGTAGTCGATAGATGGTCTCTTGAATGGTTGCGGGCCAATATTCTCTCGGTCCGCAACCGTTCGTTCCTTTGCAACGTCTATGTAGTGTTCCCATGCATTCTGGGGTGCTCCATGCGAACCACTCATCGAACGTTCCCCCTTTCGTTCAAGACGATCGTTGTCGCCACCGATTTTTCGCGTTATGCCGAAGGCGCGTTTCAGCGTGCCGTAGAGTTGGCGCAGAGCTTCCGCTCGAAAATTATCCTGACGCACATCATCGATCCTCTTGCTTACTCGGTCGCACTCAACGGCGCTCCGTTCGTTCCGCGGCAGATCGAAAAATATGTTCATGAGCGCTTCGACAGCGTGGCGGAAGTATTGCGTCGTGAAGATATCGGCTTCGAGCTGGTCATTCGCCAGGGACCTTTACGAGAGGCTCTTTGCAGCGTTGTGCGCGATCACGATGCGGACCTTCTCGTGGTCAGTTCCCACGGAGAGTCTCGCTTCGACCGCGACGCGTACGGTTCAGTGGCAGAAAAAATTCTGCGGGTGGCTCCTTGCCCGGTGATGGTTGTCGGTCCGTTGGTTGCCCCCCGCATACCTCGCACTACAGGCAGGACGCGAGTTCTCTTCCCGACTGGGTTTTCGAATACGTCCCTGCGCATTCTGCCTTTTGCCGATATCTTTGCGCACAAACTTGGTGCCGAGCTTCATCTGGTCCACGTGGCTCCGGAAATCGTGAACGGCACCGTAACCACGCGAAAGTGCCTGGACAAGCTAAACGAGATTGCCACAGAGTATGTGCGGAAGACCCGCATCGTGCATTGCATGGTTCAGGTGGGCGAACTGGCGTCCACTCTCGTGTCCCTGGCAGGCTCGCTGGATGCAACGGCGACGGTGATTGGAGCAGAACAGGAAAATTTGCAGCGTCAACCGCGTGGAGGCCTTCGGCAGGGACTGATCTATAACATCGCCAGCCGGACTTCCTGCCCAGTCATCACCATTCATGGCGGGCTGGACGTGCAGAGTCTCAGGCCAACCGACTCGCTTCATGCTGTTTCGGCATAGGCCAGCGAATCTTCACACTGTTTTATTTTGAGGGCACCGGTGCACGGTCAAAGCTGCAGCGGCCTTCCCGTTTCGTTTAGAAGTAACTATGTAGTTTTTCCGGGTCGTGAAGTGTGACCACGGAATCGCGAATGGAAAGAGTTCCTTCCTTGCGGAACTGACCCAGGGTGCGCGTGACTGTTTCGCGAGTGGTACAGGTCATGCTGGCCATTTCTTCATGCGTGAGCAGCAGTGGAACCTGGTATTCGCCGTCATTCCACTCGCCAATCTGCTGTGCCAGTTCGATGAGGAGTCGCGCTAATCTTGCGCCCACAGACTCTGTGAACGCGATGCGGCAAGCATCCTGCAGCGCAAACCGATACTCCTGGCAAACGCACTGGACGGCCCGGATCTGGCTTTCTTTATGGCGTCGCAGAAATCCCATGAAGTCTTCGCGGCTCAAGGACCGCAATCGAACATCAGAGAGAGCTTCCGCAGAAACTTCGTAGGGGCTCTGAGACAATGCTGCATGAAGGCCAAGAATCGCGCCCGGTCCTGCGATGCGGACGATCAGGTTGTTTCCGTGGCTCGAACTCGCCGTCAGCTTCACGTAACCACCGCAAAGAATAAAGACGTAGTCCGAGTCGTCGCCCTGCGAGAATACGCGCCGCGACGGGGTCGCAGTGATGGGTGACTGACGATCTGAAGGTCCGCCAAAACGTCGTGACCCGAGACTGCAAAACCAGCCCGGTTTGCGATTGGGACAGCCGCGACACCCAGCGATCGCGGATTCTTACTTTTCCCAAACGCCGAGTGGTACGCCGTGCAGGTTTGACGGAAGCTGTTTGAAATGAGGGCTTTGTGATAGGTGTCCCTATCTCGTCTTCCCGTGCGGAACAATTATCGATGGCCGACTGTTCAGGTATCACAAAGTGCTGTTTGAGGGTTAGTCTGTGATGACGCTCACACTTCTTCATCCGAAACTGGTGAGCGAAATCACGCAGCCAAGCGTGGGATTTGAGAAATCTTATTCAATTGTGACATGCATCACTTACTGGGTCGGTGATTGCCGTGCTAGTATCTGCCATTACCTCGAATTTGTAGGGCCTGTTTTCCAGGGGCGGCCCATGCTCTATGCCAAAGTCGAAAGAACGTGCATGAGTCAGATGAGTAGCGTTAACGCCAGGCTTGCTGCGTGCAGGCTTATTCGTGCGTTCGCTCGCGATCTGGCTCGCGGAAGCCGGCGGTCTACGCCAAGGATGCCCCCAAGCCGCAGACCAGCGGTTGCGACCACGGCCCCGGCAGCGAATCCGGCGGATTTCGTTGGGTCGGAAGCTTGCGCAACCTGTCACGCCGACATTTCGAAGGGCTTCGACAGCAATCCGCACACGCGGATCGCACATATGCATGGCGGAAAAGCCGGCACAACCTGCGAAGGTTGTCACGGTCCGGGCAAGGCGCACGTTGATGCGGGCGGCGATGCCACCAAGATATTTCGCTTCACCAAGGCGACTTCCAATCAGATCGACGAAAAATGCCTGACGTGTCACAAAGGAAATCACGCCAGCTTTCCACGCTCCGCGCATGGCGAAGCAAATGTAAGCTGCACGAATTGCCATAGCGTCCACAACTTCAAGGAAGAAGCACATCTGTTGAAGGCTTCGCAGCCGACGCTTTGCTACGGATGCCATACGGACGTCAAGCCAGACTTCGCCAAGCCTTTTCACCACAAAGTTGATGAAGGCTTGATGAATTGCAGCGACTGCCACAATCCGCATGGAACGTTCCAGAAGAAGGGTCTGAAGACTGCGACTCCATGGATACGGTTTGCGTGAAGTGCCATACGGAGACAGCCGGACCGTTCGTTTTCGAACATCCAGCGGTCAAGGTAGAGGGATGCACTTCCTGTCACTCCCCGCACGGTTCGCAGAATGCGCGACTGCTGGCAAAGAGCAACGTAAACACGCTCTGCCTGCAGTGCCACACGGTAAACGACAATTTCAGCGCACCCGAAATTCCGTCGTTCCATAACCAGGCCGTCCAGTACCAGGCCTGCACAATCTGCCATACGCAGATCCACGGCTCCAATGCAAGCGCAGTTCTTCTTCAAATGAAGGCCATTATCATGACAAAGTCCTTATCAACAAATTACGCAGCCGCACAGTGGACAGAAGAACCATGGCGACATGAAGACGGGCAGCCGGGTGGGAGTTACAGTCCTGTGCATCGGCCTGAGTTGCCTTACCGGGGCGCCCAAAACGCAACGCCACTACCACGCCCGCTGCTGCTGACAAGGAAAAGATCGATGGCTACGCCGTTCACCAGAGCACTGATCTGGGTGGACATATCGCCGACTATTCCGGCAGCACGTCAATGTGGGACACGCTTGTCAATCTGCAAAGCGGCCCTCGCATTCTGAGCTTTTCTCTGAACTTGCGATCGGTGGATCAGAACAAGACGCCGTTGTTCGACATTCTGATGACGTCCAACTATGGCTATGGTGGCGACCCGATTAATACGACCGTGCTGCGTATGTCGAAGGGGAGGATATACGACTTCAACGGCAGCTTCCGGCGCGACCGTCAGTATTTCGACTACGATCTGCTCGCGAATCCGTTGATTCCGGCCAATGCTGTTCCTTACGCACCGATTCTGAACTCTCCTCATCTCTACAACACGGTGCGCCACATGACCGATGGTGAGATCACCGTCATGCCGCTGTCGCGTGTCAGTTATCGGCTGGAGTACACGTAAAATGTGGCTCAGGGACCATCCAACAGTACGATGCATGAAGGTGCAGATCCCGTTGCTTACTCAGTGCTGGAGAAATATCACGAACACCTATCGCGCGGGCGTCGATTTCAAGCTCTCGCCGTACACGGTACTCAGCTACGACCAGTTCTATACGTATTACAAGGGCGACACGAGTTGGCAGCTGACCGGACTGAATTATCAGTTGGCGAATGGAACGCCGGTAAGCCTCGGTATCGATATCTTTACCACTGCCTCCAATACTTGTCTGGTCGCAGGTACTACAAATACCGTCAAACCGAATTGCAACTCCGCCCTGGCGTATTCGCGCAGTTTACCGACGCGGACCACGTTCCCAACGGAGAAATTCCACTTTCAGCAGTGATTCCATTGAGCGTGTCTCGATGAACGGCCGCTTCGCATATAGCGGTGGCAATGGCAATGCAGATCACTACAGCGAGATTTTCAATGGCCTGACAACACGCACCGGGCAGCGGGGCTTCGCCGATACCGGCAACGGCCCGGACGGCCAACTCGCGAAGACGAAACGCGTAAACGTGAACGCGGATTATGGAGTCACTTTTGAAGTCACTCCTAAGATCCTGATTACCGACGTATTTGATTTCTGGAATTGGCACATTTCCGGACAGAACGACTTCACCGAAACCAGCGTATTTGGCGCGAACTTAAACGTATTACCGAATGTTTTCAGCCCTGGTACGTGCCCTCCGCCATTTACAGCGGCTACCTGCCCGCAGCACACCTCGAGTTCCTCGCCGGACACTCTAACCCAGCAAAACTACACAACTCTGACGCAGGACACCAAGAGCAACCTGGTTTCGGTAAGCTGGGAAGCAACTCCAAAGCTCAAGGCGACGCTTGGTTATCGCTATCGCACGCGGAATATCACTGACTCCATCCTTACGAATACCGGCGAGTACTACACTCCGACATTGACCTCGCGCGGCGACTGCGCAAAGGTAAATGGCCAGCTGAATCCGAACTGCACATTTGCAGCAGACGGAACGGCGACCACAACCACGAGCGCCAATGGCAGCGACGTAATTCCGATCCATGAGCAGGGCGGCTTGTTTGGCTTATACTTTCAGCCAACCAGCAACCTCCGGCTGAACTTCAACATGGACGCTACATACGCTGACGCGTCCTTTACGCGCATCAGCCCCCGCCAGACGCAGCACTATGTAGCTCGCGGCCTTTACAAGCCGAAGCCATGGATGGCATTCTCCGGGGCCATCAATATCTTTCAGAGCCGCAACAACGTGGACACGGTGAACTATCTCCACCACGCTAACGATTACTCCTTTGGCGTTGTGATTGCGAAGCCGGATGCACGCTGGGGACTCGACATGAACTACTCGTACTCGGATATCTTTTCGAGCATTCTTGAGTGCTATGTTTCGACCCCTCCGCCGGCCGGCTCCAGCAACTGCACATTTGCACCTGGGTATCTGGAGAGCACCGTTCTATACAATCAGCCGACCAACTTCGGGTCAATCGGCATCATTCTCAATCCGGTGAAGAGGGTTCATACAAACTTCGGCTACCGCATGAGCGCCGTGAACGGCAACGAAACGCTTTTGAATCCTCGTCAGGTTCCAGGCTCTCTTCAGTCGCAATGGCAACAGCCCTATTTCAACCTGGCTATCGACATCGCTCCACAGTGGACATGGAAGGGTAACTATAACTACTACAGCTACGGTGAGGGTTCGCCGATTGGACCCACGTTACCACGCAGTTTCAGGGGAAATGTGGTTACGCTGGCCGTAAATTATTCTTTCTAGTAAAGTACGTTGATAGTTTGAACGTGTTGTTTACCGTGAAGAAGGAGCTTGTTCATGAAGAAACGGATACAGCAAATCGGCGTTCTTGGCGTGAATGATCCTGGCGACGGGCACAATGAGCTTTGCCCAAGCCGCGGGCGAAGCAACCTACAAGTCAAAGTGTGCGATGTGCCATGGCGCCACGGGGCGGGCGACACTCCCGCTGGCAAGTCTATGAAGGTCTCGCCGTTTGCCAAGATGTCCGAGGCCGACATGGTCACGATCATCACCAATGGCAAAGGCAAGATGCCGGCTTACAAAGGCAAATTGACCGACGCGCAGATAAAGGAAGTTGCGGCCTACAGTCCACTCGACCTGTCAAGTAGCTGAAACTCGCAGACGACAATCCGAACTGGAGTGATTGAGACGACGTGGCCGGAAACAATTTGTTCACAGAGAACTGGTTACAGCCTTTCTTCCATCTGGTCAAGAATCCGATCAGTCTGATTGGCGCGGGGAATCACAAGCGCTTCCGCTCTTGACTCTGCTGGGCTTCTGGGCAATCGAGGTGGTCGGCCACGTTGCTATCAATCCTTACCTCGGGCATTATCTTCTTCCTGATTCTTGCCTGCACTTTTCATCTTCGGCCTGCTGCTTATTCCACTTGGAATATACCAGCGCCGTCGCCAATTGAGGGTCGGCAGGGCAAGTTGCCGCGGTCTATCCGAAGATCGACCTCGGCGACCCCTTGTTTCGCCGAGCGATCGACATGGTACTTCTGGCCACGGTCGTTAACGTAATTATTGTCTGCGATGGCAAGCTATCGAGGCGTGGCCTACATGGATACGGCACAATTTTGCGGACAATCGTGCCACATCGTGATGACGCCGGAGTACACCGCATACCAAGCTTCGGCGCATTCGCATGTTGCTTGCGTGGCGTGCCACGTTGGAGAAGGAGCGAAGCTCCTACGTCAAGGCGAAGGTGAACGGCACCAAGCAGTTGATCGAGGTTACATTCGACAGTTATCCGCGACCGATTACCTCGCCAGTTATCGAATTTGCGTCCGGCCCGGGAAATATGCGAAGGCTGCCATGCGCCCGCAAAGTTTATCGGCGAGAGGATGCTGGTTAAGACCAGCTTTGCCGATGACGAAAAGAACACGATGACCAAGACTCTCGTGCTTCTTCATCTTGGAGGGCGCGATTCTCTTTCACGTCTTACGGGAATTCATGGAGTGCACCTGGGACACATCGAGTACATCGCAACCGACAGGCAGCGGCAAGTCATTCCCTGGGTCAGCAAAAGAAACGCCGATGGCACCTCCACCGATTTTGTCTCCAGTGATGCTACTGCCGCAGTAAAGGGCGAGAAGCGCGTTATGGATTGCATTGATTGCCATAACAGGGCGGCTCACACCTTCCAGAATCCGCGAAGACGCTCTGAACAGGGCGATGGCGGAAGGTGCAATCGACATCAGCCTGCCCTTTGTGCATAAAGAGGGCCTTGAATTACTGAAGGCCAACTACTCATCCCAGGCCGAAGCGGAAACAAAGATCAAAGGCAATCTAAAAGAGTTCTATCGCTCGCAACATCCCGAAGCGCTGTCGGGACACGCTGATCTCATCGATCAGGCAGGAGCGTCGTTGTTCACGATCTACCGGCAGAATGTCTTCCCTGACATGAAGGTGACGTGGGGAACGCATCCGAATAACGTCGGGCACAACGCTTACCCGGGATGCTTCCGCTGCCACGATGGCAGTCACAACGCCAAAGACGGCAAATCGATCACGCAGGATTGTGCTGCCTGCCATAACCTGCTGGCAGTGGATGAAGCGAAACCCAAACTACTTGTCGATATGGGAATACAGTAGGCGTACCCGAACATCGTTGTGAAGGCCTCCACAAACGGAGGCATCTTTTTTGGCACAATTTGAATCAAAGAACAGCCAACCGCCAGACCGCGATATTGAATCTTCTCTTGGATGAACAATGCCGGAACGATTGCGGATTGGCATTTCGGGTTGGACCTACATTCCATGGCGCGGCACCTTTTATCCTAAGAAACTGCCTCATAAAAACGAACTGAAGTTCGCCGCGGAAATTTTCAACTCTATCGAGGTCAACGGTACCTTCTACACGCTACAAAGACCGACGAGCTTTGCGCGCTGGGCGCAAGAAACTCCTGACGACTTTGTTTTCTCGCTGAAGGGTCCACGGTTCCTGACTCACATGATGAGATTGAAAGACCCGGTACGGCCCTTGGCAAACTTCTTTTCTTCAGGCTTGTTTGCTCTGGGACACAAGCTGGGGCCGATACTTTGGCAGTTGCCTCCTAACTTCCGCTATCAGCACGAACTCTTAGAGAATTTTTTCTCGCTGCTCCCACGCCACACCGACGAGGCCGCGCGACTTGCCGAGAAACACAACAGTCGCATGAAAGGAAGATGCCTGGTGAAGCCGATCTTTGTCACCAGCCTCTTCGTCATGCACTCGAAATTCGAAACGATACATTTGCGGTTCCAGAATTCATTGAGCTGTTGCGTACATATCAGGTCGCGCTGGTCTGCGCCGATACTGTCGAGTGGCCTCGACTGATGGATCTGACAAGCGACTTCGTCTATTGCCGCTTGCATGGCTCGGAAGTGCTCTATGTAAGCGGCTATTCCGATGAAGCACTCGACGGATGGGCCAAAAGAGTTACAGCATGGGCGAGCGGATTGGAGCCGAAGGATGCGGAGAAAGTGATCCATTCGCCGGCGCCTTCGATGCATGGTCGAGATGTCTTCGTCTATTTCGATAACGACGCGAAAGTGCGCTCTCCCGTCGATGCACAATCTCTTCGAAAGCGAGTGGAAGCCTCACCGCCAGCCAGGCGGTGAAAGCCCACTGGCAAATGTGCCCTCCCTCGCCGCATGATAGCCTTCTCCTTCGCACGTACCACGCAACTCCCGTGAGGTTACATGAACAGTCACACTGCCTTGCATTTCGATCTTCAATCCGCAGCATTGAACACAATGAATGAGCACGGCTTCCAGCCAAATTTTTCACTGGAGGCAATGCAGCAGGCAGATCAACTGAGCGTCGAAATTCCGGACATAGCGACCGAGCCGGTGAAGGATCTCAGAACGCTGCTGTGGTCCTCGATCGATAACGACACTTCTCGCGACCTCGACCAGCTAGAGTACGCGGAAGCTCTGCCGAACGGTGATACGAAGGTGCTGGTTGCTATTTCAGACGTGGACTCTTACGTGCCGAAGGGAAGCCCCATTGATGCCCACGCCGCGCGGGAGACTACAAGCGTCTACACCGGGGTGAGAGTCTTTCCGATGTTGCCGGAGGCTCTCTCAAATGGAATCACGTCCCTGCTGGAAGGCGAAGACAGACGGGCAATCGTGATCGAATTCGTCGTTGACGGCGGCGACGTAAAGTCGAATTCCATCTATCCGGCTCTGGTCAACAATCATGCCCAGCTTGCCTACAACGCCGTCGGGGCATGGTTACAAGGAACCGCCGAGGCGCCCCCGAAGGTCGCCGCGTCGAAGGAGTTACAGGACCAGCTGAAGTTGCAGAGCGACGTGGCACAGAGACTGCGGGCAGATCGGTACCGTTATGGCGCACTCAACATTGAGACCATTGAAACGCATCCTGTCGTCCTCAAAGAAGAGGTCGTAGACATAGAGCGTCAGCAGAAAAACCTCGCGACCGAACTGATTGAAGATTTCATGATTGCTTCAAACGAAGTCGTAGCTCGAACGCTGGAAGATGCGAAGTTATCGTCAATTCGGCGCGTTGTAAAAACACCGAAACGCTGGAATCGCATCGTAGAACTTGCAGCGAAGACAGGAGACATACTTCCGGAAGAACCCGATTCGTCTGCTCTCAATGAGTTTCTTACCCGGCGGCATAAAGCCGATCCTGATCATTTTCCTGATCTTTCGCTGGCAGTGATCAAGCTGATGGGTCCGGGCGAATATGTTCTGGAAAAACCGGGACAGGATTCCGACGGGCACTTCGGGCTTGCTGTGCAGGACTACACACACTCAACCGCGCCGAATCGGCGATTCGCGGACCTCGCCACTCAGCGGCTGTTGAAAGCTCTGATCCACAGAGATCCACCGCCTTATTCTGACCAGGAGCTGACACAAATCGCTACCAATTGCACTCTACGTGAGGACCAGTCGCGCAAGGTCGAGCGGGAAATGGAGAAGCGGGTCGCCGCCGTTGCCATGAGCGGACGCATCGGCGCGACATTCAATGCTGTGGTGACCGGCGTAAATGAGCATGGCGTCTTTGTGCGCACGCTTCAACCACATATGGAAGGCATGTTGGTGCAAGGTCAGGCTGGATTGGACGTTGGCGACCGATTGACTGCGAAGCTGGTGAACACTGATCCAAGTCGCGGTTTTATAGACTTTGCGCGCGCGTCAGTACGCTGAAATTACGGATGAAGGTCCACAGCATGCCACTCGCTATGGCTCGGGCTGCCTTACGCGCGGCACGCCAGTCAGATACACCACTGGAAGCGTAGACGCGATCCGCCCACATAGCCGGAATTCCACGTGTACGATTCAAGCCCCGAGGCGAGTTGCAGCAGTTCCTTAGGAGTTCGCGTCCTCAGGCAAGAGACAAGTCCGTCCCACAGGATGGTCAGCGGGATGCGGGCAACAGATAAGTCAGAACAATTCGTGAGAGTCGAAACGGCCGGATTGCAGGGGTCATCACAGAACCAACAGGGGTATGAAGCTGATAATCACCATGGCCTTAAGCGTACGGGAGGTGACCTCTGCAGTCCCAATTCCCTCACCGGCTCGCACCGCGTCTTCAAGGATGTTCGTCGCCACCGGATCGGAGAAGTGGTGGAATGAGGCGAAGATCGTCCGAAATCCTTGCAACTGTGCCGGCACCGCTGTCACGTCCACGGACTCAGCAACGGCGCGAAGCGTCTCCCCGGAACGTTGAGCCGGGACTTTAAAGCAGAACTGGGGAATTTGTCTGTCAACCACAACAGTAAGGGGCCATTCTCGGCTGACACGGGCCGCTCGCCAGCCGGCACTGAGCCAGGGCCCTCCACCACCGGAGCATAGATCGACCACGTCGTGAGATCCACTCTCGCGAATAGCTCTGCAGCACGCGGCCACGAACTGGCGAGTAGAAATCGGTGGATTTGTGATGAATCGAGAAAGTCGGTTGCCCCGTCGCGTACCACTTGCGGGCACCATGATTGATCGAGGATTTCGAATAGCTGAAGATCGTCTCAACGACGCCGACGCTCCGCTAGGCAATGCAACAGTTCGGCTAGAGTTGCGGGAATTCGATTGCGGCCCCGATCGGCATCGATGGTCAAGTTCGATGGTCGCGATATTCGTCCAGGTCCACGGCAATTCTCGACTTCCTCGCTTGGCTCCTTCGGACTGAAGGTCCATTGCTGCCGAACAATCTCACTCTTCGGCTTCCCTTCCCGCACGTAGCTCAACAGAAACTCCTGCGCCCTCTCGTGCTCGCTCTCTAGAAATCTCAGATGAATTCGACGAATCTTCTGTGGATGATCAAAATGAATACGGAGGGTTTGCGGACCGGGTGTCTGCTTGCCAGCCCGCTGCGGACGTAGCGCTTGCCGTAACGCATTCTCGATCGGGAAGGCCGGGATCTCAGACGTGATCTCGACATGCGCCAGGTTATTCAGGTCAAGCCAGGTATCCTCGGCCTCCCGAGTCGGCTTTGTAAGCTCTGTCCCATCAACTGCTTTCGCAATCGAGCACCTCCGCGTCAGCCCATTCTACAGACTCAAGCGCTTGCCAGGCGAAACGGAAGAAAGGAGTTACGGTGTGGTGAAGCTTCCGTCGCGAAATGCCTGGTCTGCGGGATTTATCAATTGATCATCAGATAGCCTGCGTCACGGCCAAATACCTCGGTGCTGATGAGGCGCTCATCATCCGATCTGTGCCTTGCACAGGCTGGTGGCGGATCGCTGGCGCATCCTTGCCCGAGCCCGTAAGCAAGAGATGCTGCGAGAAGGTAGCCACTGCGAGAGGCCGTGAAACCCAGATAACTTTCCTCAATGAAGCAGATTAGATTTCTTAATAGACGATATCCGACGCTCTTCGCACGATACCCTCGTTCAGTACCAACCAGTTGAGGGGCCTCTGTTTCTGCTTAGCTGCTCATTGCAAAGTAGGTCCTGTAAACCATGGTCAAAACCTCCATCAAGGTTGAATAAGCTACGGCCAGATGCCAGTTCGAGGATTGACTTCAAGCTGAAGTGTCGGAAGATCCACCGATTGAGGAGAGGCATGTCGACCGAACTTCGGAATTTTCTGTCACTTCCGTACGGCGAGCTGGAAGAGCTGAATCTGAAGGCCAAGGAATCGCGGAAAAACCGTGTCGATCGACAAAATTCGGGAAGAGCGGTCTGAAGTATCTGACGGACGAGAAGCGGATCAAGGCGGTGACGGTGCTTTTCAGCGATCTGGAAGGCCGTCTGCACATGCTGGACTATGACAAGAAGTTCCTCATCGCCAGCCACCAGAATCTTACGTTTGACGGTTCGTCGATTCGCGGCTTTACGGCGCAGCACGAGAGCGATCTTCGCCTGGACATTGACTGGGGATCGTTCTACTGGGCTCCCTCCGACGTGTTTGGCAACGGGCAAGGTGCTGGTGTTTGGCGAGGTCCATCGACAAGGACGGCACGCCGTTTACCGGCGATCTGCGCAGCGTGCTGAAGCAGTTCGCGGCGCGATCACTTCAGCACGAACGGCTACACGCTGAACGCGGCCAACGAGATCGAAGGCTTCCTGTTTGACGGCGTGGATGCGGAGCAGACACTACTACGAGACGGCAGGGCTTCGAGTACGTGAACACGGGCGGATACTATCACTCGCTGCCCGGCGATCCGCTACGCCTGTTTATCGACACGGCGGCGGAGGTGCAGCGCGCGATGGGCTTCGAGAACGAGAAGGACCATCCCGAAGTGGCGCCTTCGCAGTTCGAGATCAACTACAGCTATGGCGAAGTGCGTGCAGGCGGCCGATCAGATCCAGCTTTACAAGCTGATCTGCCGCCAGGTCGCCACGCAATGCGGAATGACGGCGTCGTTCCTGCCGAAGCCGGTGGTGGGCGTGAACGGCAGCGGCATGCACACCAACGTGTCTATGATCGAAGGAAGGCAAGAACATCTTCTGGGATCCGAAGGGCGAAGAGAAGATGAGCAAGTTCGGCTGGGATTTCGTGGATCGCATCCTGACCCACGGCACATGACCTGTGCCTGGCGCTGAACGCCAGCGTGAATGCCTATCGCCGTCTCGATCCACATTTCGAGGCCCCGAACCAGATCAAGGCCTCGGCCGTGGACCGCGGCTCGATGGTGCGCATCCCGATCGGCAATCACGGAGCGTGCGAGTTGAGGTCACGGTCTGTTGCCCCGGATGCAAATCCGTACCTGATGCTCTGACGGTCTTCAAGACCGGACTTGACGGCGACATGGCGAAGATCGATAATCTGCGCCAGGCGGAGCGTTACCTGCCGGACAACGTCTACACGGCGATTGACGATTTCAGCAATGCGGAGTGGACGACCCGGTTGCTGGGAGCCGACGTGAAGGGCCGTTACGCGGACTGAAGAGGACTGCGGCCGACCGCTGCGCCGCGACTGCTGGGCACTTTCGTAAAGGCCCCGGAGGTGCAGTACCACCACGACGTCTATAACCAGTTCCTCTGGAACCGCTTCTAGACACGAACAACACCTGCAGACCACAATGCCCTGGCGAAAAGCCAGGGCTTTGCTGCGTTGGGGGGCGTTGCTGAATCGGACTTACGTGGATAGGGCTAATTTAGACCAGCCCAATTTTCTTCCTGCCTCATCTTTCGTGATATAAACGATTTTTATACGACCGCATTTGTTTCTAGAACTCGCCTCTATCTCACCCGGGGCCAAACAATCAACAAATCGTAGATGCTTGAGAAAAGAAGGCTTAATGGATTTCGAACAGCTTAAGACGTTTCTGGAAGTGTGCGCGACAAAAGAGTTTTTCCCGTGCCGCGGAACGGTTGCTGGTCACTCAACCCGCAATCTCGGCGCAGATTCGCTCTTTGGAAAAAGAAGTAGGGGCCCGACTTTTCGACAGGGATGGCGGCAAGGTGACATTTACGGCCGCTGGCCGTGTCTTTGAACCCTTCGCGGAACATTGCCTCAATTGTCACAGTCATATTCCAGGGCATTATCGCCGAGTTACACCGCTCACCTCGAGGTGCAATCTCAATCAGCGCAAACGAGGCTACATGTCTTTATGTTTTACCTGCTGTGTTTGCACAATTCCGAAAACAGTTTTTGCGCGTGGGACTTAGTATTGTCCGCGCGGAAAGGTCTCGCACGCTGGAAGCAGTTCTAAACCGTGAGGTCGATTTTGGTGTTGTTGCGATTCCCGTAAAGGATCCGAGGTTCACAGTTGAATCGATCCACAAGGACGAATTGCGTTCGTCGTACCGATTGAGCACCCCTGTCCGCCTGCTCCGAGTGTAAGCCTGAAGGAAGTAGTTCAACATCCCATGCTGTTCATGAAGCAGGGCCGGCAGCGAGAGCTGCTGGATAACTTATTTCACATGCAGGATCTTCAGCCGCAGAATCGCCATGGAAGTTGAGTCAAGCGAACTGGTGAAGCGGTTGGTTGCAGCGGACATTGGCACAGGCTTCTTGCCACGGGCGAATATCGCCTCGGACGCCAAGCGCGGGCCTGCTGAAAATCGTACCGGTTGAAGGAGGTCCGGCTATCTCGCGACCTGGGCCTTATCTATCGCAAAGGCAAGGAGCTCACCCGCGCAGCTCAGGTATTTCTCGATATTGCCAAAGGCCAGTTAGATGACGAAGGATAGCGAATGTAACAAGCCGCCTCTAATCCCTGAAAGACTAGAGGCGGCGTGTAGTTGAGTGTAGTTGAGTAGCCCCAGATTACAAAGCTGCTATGCCTCTCTCCTGGTTGCGGATGCGAATCGCTTCTTCTGCCTTATAGAGGAAGATCTTTCCATCTCCGATCTTTCCCGTCGAGGCAGATTTCAATATCGCCTGGATGGTGGGTTCCACCTGTTCGTCGGTGATCACCAGCTCAACGCGTATCTTCGGCAATAGATCAACGTCGTACTCGCGACCGCGATAGGTTTCGGTGTGCCCCTTTTGTCTACCGTGACCACGTACCTCCGACACGGTCATACCCTCAACGCCAAGCTCCTTTAGAGCTTCCTTGACCGAATCGAATCGGTTCGGTCGAATGATGGCTTCTACCTTAGTCATCGAACCCTCACTTTGTGAATAGTCCAGTCTCAAAATGGAAGCTGCTCAGCGGCTCCCGCAAGCATGAATGATTTATTTCTCTGCGTGCTGCGTAAGTCCCTGTGGCGCCGCAAGAGAAGTTATCATGTACTCCGGATAAGCGGAGATACCATGTTCATGCAGATCGAAACCGTAGAGTTCGCCTTCTTCCGAGACACGAAGCGTGCCCGTCAGATGGACTATATACATCAGCGCGAGAGCTACGGAGAAGGTGCAGGCAGTAACAATGAAGCTGCCGATGAACTGCGCCTTCAGCAGTTGCAGACCGCCGCCATAGAAGAGGCCTTTCAGTGCGACGGAGTTATCTGGACCCGCCGGACCGCTCGCTCCAAACTGGCCGCTGGCGAAGAAGCCAAGAGACAGCGTTCCCCAGATTCCACAGATTCCGTGTACTGGTACAGCACCGATAGGATCGTCGATGCGCAGGTATTCAAGAAGCTCGACGCCTGCAACTACGACAACTCCTGCTATGCCTCCCAGTAAGATCGCACCCGTTGGAGTTACCCAGTAGCAAGGGCAGGTAATGGCTACCAGGCCGGCAAGGAAGCCGTTCACTGTGAAGCTTACGTCCCACTTCTTACTCATAAAGTAGGCGCATGCCATCGCGGTCAATCCGGCTGCACATGCGGCAAGCGTTGTGTTCGTCGCCACGCGTCCAATACCGATGAAATCCATTGCGGAGAGAGTGCTGCCTGGATTGAATCCATACCATCCAAACCACAGCAGCAGGCCGCCGGATGCAGCAATTGTCAAATCGTGTGGAAGCATTGGGCCGCCACCGTCGCGTTTGAACGTCCGACCGATCCTTGGACCAAGAACAATAGCTCCGGCGAGAGCAACGAAGCCGCCGATTGTGTGTACAACGGTAGAGCCGGCAAAGTCGTGGAAGCCAGTGCCGAGGGAAGGAAGGAAGTGTCCGTCGCTGCCCATCAGTGCGAGGAAACCGTCTGGTCCCCAGGCCCAGTGGCCAATGATTGGATAGATGAAATCCAGAGACGCCCAAGCTGTAGAGCAGATCGCCGACGAAACCAGTTCGGCCGATCATGGCACCGGATGTAATCGTGGAGCAAGTGTCCGCAAAGGCGAACTGGAAGATCCACACTGCCAGAAACGCTACACCGGTGCTTTCATAGGTGGCTGGCGCTCCCTGAAGGAAGAACCAATGATATCCAATGAACCCGTTGCCGTGACTGAACATGAATGCGAAGCCGATGGCGTAGAACAAAAGACCGCACAAACAGGTGTCAACGATACATTCCATTAGAACGTTGACTGTTTCACGCGAACGGCAGAAGCCAGCTTCGAGCATCGTGAAGCCGACCTGCATGCCGAATACAAGGAAGGCCGCAATCAGTGTCCAAGTAGTGTTTACGGGATTAATGATATCGGCTGCTTTTACTTCGGCATCTGCGGCGTATACCTTCGCAAACACCGTAACAGACAGCAGGCCTATCACAAGCAGCACGGAAGCGATCCCCAAAGCTTTGCCCAGGAGCAACGTTCTTCCATACTGGCGCCATTCCGGATCCTTCAGCCGCGTGACCAACCGTGAGAGCTTTTGAGAGTACGACAGCTTGGACCTTTGCTTCAATACTGGAGGCATTCGTTATCTCCTTCTTATTTGTTTAGTAATTAGGGTTCCGGCAAACTGGCGGTCCGGTATCTCGAGCACAACAATAGTCTCAGCTTCCTTGCGCTGGAACATGTGTCGAGTGCCGCGTTGTGCCTCGCGAAGACTTGTTCCGTAGTTGCAAGCTAACTCGCCACGCAGGTGAGAGACAACAGTGAATCTTCGATAGCAGTTTCTTTTATGGATTGAATAAGACTTACTTTGGCGCGCGGGAGAGCTCCCCATACGTCGATTGCCGCCAACTGATAGGACCAATACAAATAATTTATACGGCATTGGAACTCTCATAGGCGCCCACCTCAGCTAAATCACATTCTTTAATCGCTTCTATAAGTTTGAGCAATTCCACGTCTTTGCATATCTCACTTCGCGAAGTGTCGTGATAAATACAAAGTAAGTCATGGAAATTTAAGAGGCTTTCGATTCAGTACTCGTGCATACGCGCCTCACTTACAGCATGACGTCCGCGAAGTCACTCAGGTTATTCATAGAACTTTAGGAGGTTTACTCTATGCCGCATTTCAGCACTCGTGGTGCAATTCTGGCGATTCCGCTACTCGCAGCATGTTCAGCCCTTGGTCAGGCTACGGCGCCAGCTCCTACACCAGCCCCAGCAGCAGCAACTGCAACAACACCTGACGCTCAGGCACCTGCAGCTCCTGCGGCAGCCGCGGCCCCCGCAGCGCCGACGTGGAGCATAGGCGGCATAGACTTCAGCGGAACAATCGACGGCTACTACAACTGGAACAACAATCATCCCTTTGACAAATACAACCAGTACTATAACTTCGATGTGCAAGCGAACCAGTTCAGCTTAAACATGCTTGAGTTGACGCTTAATCACGATCCAGACCCCATCGGATTCCACGTCGACTTCGGATATGGCAAGGCGTTCCAGATCATACATAGCAGCACCGAAGAGAGCGACCCAGCGGCATTCCAGTACATCGAGCAAGCTTATGTAAGCTTGAAACCCCCAAAGGCCAAGGGATTCGAGGCTGACTTCGGAGAATTCTGGACTTCAGCCGGGGCTGAGACGGTTTACAGCAAGGACAACTGGAACTATTCGCGCTCACTGCTGTTTACGCTTGCCCTTCCCTACTATCACTTTGGCTTGCGCACCTCAATGCCGATCACCAAGACGATGACTGGCGGCTTTCAACTCGTGAATGGCTGGAACAACATCGAAGATAACAACAGCGGCAAGACGATGGGCTTCACCTACGCGTGGACCAAGCCAAAGTTCACCTGGAATGTGAACTATTACACGGGTCCTGAGAAAAACAATACTAACCAGGGTTGGAGGAATCTGATTGACACTACGTTGCTTCTCACGCCCACCAGCAAGTTCAGTGCATATCTCAATTACGACTACGCGCAGGAACGAGCCCTCGATAATACTCTCGACCACTATCAAGGCTTCGCCGGCGCTGCTCACTATCAAATTACTCCAGCCTGGTCTATCACTGGACGCGGTGAATACTTCAACGATCCTCAGGGCTTCTCGACCGGTATCGCACAGACTCTGGATGAATTCACGATCACTGGCGAATACAAGTGGGTAGAAGGGCTGCTGGCACGTGGTGAGTATCGGTTTGACCACTCTGACCAGCTCGTATACACGCGCGGAAATACACCATTCGCGAGCCAGAATCAAAACACGCTGACGTTCGCGCTGGTTGGCTTCTTCGGCCCTAAGCGCTAAGTCCGGGGCTATCGGGTAGTAGAGCTGGCCTTGAATCGACGGCAGCAGAAGTGGGGAGTGGAGATATCCACTCCCCACTGGCATTTTCAGGCAAGAGCCACGCAGCTTCGCAAGACAATCATCGACCGCGCGCACGAAGCCGCAGTTAACTGGCCGACTGGCAAATTTGAGAATTGGTGGAGCTAAGCGGGATCGAACCGCTGACCTCCTCGTTGCGAACGAGGCGCTCTCCCAGCTGAGCTATAGCCCCACAAACGGGCGGGAACACATCTGTAATTTTAACAGCCGACCGCGATTAAGCAAAGCCAGCCGCCCGGCTACTTCCCCGCTCGCGCGGCGGAAGCAAGATCAGCTAACAAAACATCCAGGTGCTGTTGCGGGACTTGTCCCTGGGCCATATCCGGCGACCCTCCGCCCCGCAAGCCTAACTTGCTCAGTGCCGCCCGCAACAGGTCGCTGCAGGAAAACGCCATTCCCTTGCTGCTTGACATGAAAACCGTCGCCGGCTCTTGTTGCGTGGAAGCGATTAACGCAAGGGTCTGCGTGGAACCCGCTGCCACAAGCGACGCCAGCAACTTGCAATAAACAGGGTCTCGGTCGGAAAACTCGCGCCGCACAACGCGCAATCCATCTTGCACGGCATCTTCGGCGATAAGACTGGATGCATGGTATCTGGCGAGTTCTTCGCGCAGCTTCTGGCGCTCTTTCGCAGATGCTTTCGCTTCGGACTGCATTCGTTCCACGGCCTGCGGTAGTTCAGCCGGACCAATTGACAACGGAGCAGAGGCTTTCGCAAGCAGCCCGTAGTCCATTCGCGCAGTGCGTACAGCACGTTGCCCGCACGCAAATTCGACGCGCACGCCATGTCGAACCTTCTCCATCGAACGCAACAGCATGCCGCCAATCTGGCCGGTGGAACGCAAGTGGGTACCCCCACAAGCGTTGAGGTCATAATCGGAGATTTCTATCAGGCGCATACCTCCAGCACGCTCCGGCAACTTGCGCAGCCGCCCCACCGCCATCATCGCCTCGGCCTCCAGGCGATCAACTGTATTCGCTGAGATCAATCGGTCTTCGGCGATAAGCTCATTTGCCCGGCGCTCCATGCGCTCCAAATCCGCGGCCGAAACGCCGTCGCATTCCAGGTCGATCGTCGAGCTATCCTCACCAAGATGAAAGGACACCGTCATCGCCTGCATCTCGGCTGCGAATACAGCGGACAGCAGATGCTGGCCAGAGTGCTGCTGCATGTGGTCCATGCGGCGGACCCAATCTATCGATGCTTCTACTTCGGTACCTGCTGCCAGCGGCTTCTCAGTGCAGTGCCAGATCTCGCCGCTCTCATCCTCTTGGACGTCAAGCACGGCAACCTCGATCGTGGTCCCGCTGCGCGAGGCGGCCAGCAGCGAACCGGTATCGTAGGGCTGCCCACCGCTGGTGGGGTAAAAGGCGGTACGATCCAGAGCCAGTTGCCAGAGAGATTGCCCGCCCACGCGCGAAACTTCACGCACATCCGTAACACTGGCGCGGAACCCGGAGAGAAAAGAATCGGTGTAGTAGAGACGTTCAACCATACTGCCTATATTCTAAGGCCTGTAGCAAAGTGGCCGGCCTGCCATACTCTCCAGATCTGGCAACCGGCGTTCTTCCTATTCGTAACAATAACGATCTCATGCTCAAAGGAAAGCAGTGTCATGCCTGAAGAATTGTCTCAACAAGACGAATCGCCCCGAATGAAAGATGTGCCCCGCAATCTCAAGCAGTACTTTCTCGGCTTTCTGGTGAAGGGTGAGCATTGGAATGACACCGAAGGCGAGCAAGCCGCGGAGTTGATGCCTCTGCACCTGGCCTTCCTGCGCGAGCAGATGGAGGCCCAGCGGTACCTCGTCGCCGGTCCCGTGCTGGATGAGGGTCGCCTTGCCGGAGTGTTAATCATTGATGCAAAGGATGCGGCCGATGCGCGCGCACTCGTCACCATGGATCCAGCGGTAAAGGCAGGCCGGCTCGCGGTCGAAATATATCCAACATTCCTGCCTTCGCTGGACAACGTCCGTGCGGAGTACTAGGTGCCAAAGGAAAAACGATCAGCAGGTTGTCTTCAACCCTGCTGACCGCTCTTCTACCCCGATGAATCGCCTGCTAGATCGAGCTCATATTCAGCAGGAACTCGGCGTTATTGCGCGTCTTTGCAAGTTTGTCAGTAAGCAATTCCATTGCCTCAACAGGAGACAGCGGATTGAGCACCTTGCGCAGAATCCAAATGCGCTGCAAATCTTCCTTCGGAATCAGCAGCTCTTCCTTACGCGTGCCTGAACGCTGAATATCAATTGCCGGGAAGACGCGCTTGTCGACCAGCTTGCGGTCGAGAATCACTTCCATGTTGCCCGTGCCCTTGAATTCTTCAAAGATGACTTCGTCCATGCGCGAACCAGTATCGACCAGCGCCGTGGCGATGATGGTAAGCGAGCCGCCCTCTTCAATGTTGCGAGCCGCGCCAAAGAAGCGCTTCGGCCGCTGCAGAGCATTGGAGTCAACGCCGCCTGAAAGCACCTTGCCCGATGGCGGAACGATCGTGTTGTAAGCCCGGGCCAGGCGGGTGATGGAGTCAAGCAGAATCACCACATCCCGCTTGTGTTCCACCAGGCGCTTTGCCTTTTCGATCACCATTTCCGCAACCTGCACGTGGCGCGCTGCGGGCTCGTCGAAGGTCGAGCTGATGACTTCGCCCTTCACCGATCGCTGCATGTCCGTCACTTCTTCCGGACGCTCGTCGATCAGCAAAACGATCAATGCAACCTCGGGATGATTGGACGTCACCGAATTAGCGATGGACTGCAACAGCATGGTCTTACCAGTACGTGGGGGCGCAACGATCAGGCCGCGCTGGCCCTTGCCCACCGGCGTCAACAGATCCATAACCCGGCCACTGATGCCTTCGCGAACCGTCTCCATCTTGATTCGTTCTTCCGGATACAAGGGCGTCAAGTTGTCAAACAGAATCTTGTTGCGGGTTTCTTCCGGCGATTCGAAATTGATAGCTTCGATCTTTACTAGAGCGAAATACTTCTCACCCTCGTGCGGCGGACGAACGTTGCCGCTGACGGTGTCGCCTGTCTTCAAATCGAATTTGCGAATCTGCGAGGGGGAGACGTAGATGTCGTCTGGCCCAGGCAGATAGTTGTAGTCCGGAGAACGGAGGAAACCGTAACCATCAGGCAGAATCTCAAGCACGCCCTCAGCGAAGATATGCCCCTCTTTTTCGCTCTGCGCCTGAAGGATCTTGAAGATGAGGTCTTGCTTGCGAAGACCGCTGGCGCCGGGAATTTCCAGCGTGCGCGCGATACGGCTCAGTTCTGTAATATTTTTTTCTTTGAGTTCAGAGATAGTCATTGTCACCTGCGGTGGGTAGCTTTTGGAGGGCGTTGCCGGAAGGAATCGAGCCGATAGAAGCAGGAATTCGTTGGTTAGAAATCTTGGCGCTTAGCAGAGCCGCGCTTAAGCTGCGCGGCGCTGCTGCATCTGAGAAGCATCCAGCAATTCACTGGGGGATGCGGGAATTTGGTGGCGGAAACGGATCAGCACATCGTTCGTGGTGTCCTGCAGCCGCGTGTTCGGCTTGTGCAGCTTACGAGTTGCTTTTGAAGCAAGCTGGCATAGTTGATAACGATTTGTTACATGGGCAAGAGCGCCAAAAATCAGATCAGAACGCATCTGGAATCTCCTTCATGCTTGACCGTCCCACGTACTTCGAGGGAGACAACCGGGCACAGAGGCCTTATGTTGCAAGTTCGGTCCGTGTCGTTTGTTTTTTAGACGCTCGAAAGTGGCGTCCTGTTCAAACATTTTTATACATTTCTTAGCCTAAGCACCTGAAGATCGCATTTTCGTTTCGCGCAGTCTCCTGCGCTTGCGTTAATGTGCCTCACCAGAAACGATCTCAGGGTATTGGATCCACTACCATAAACCATTGAAAATACAGGCTTCCGCCGGGATCCTCTGAATGGATTCGATTGGGAATGGGTCTTAGAACGGCGAGCTTTGGAGCGACGATAGTCGAGTCCGAGAAAGCCGTACATGCATTCGGCACTATGAAGTTAAACCGGGGATAGTCATCGGGTCAACGGCTTTTTTCATGGAAGGCAAAACTCAGATCCGCAATGGAACAAGAAATCCAGGATATTGCTCACATTCCACGCGACATATATAGGTACGCATCCTCTAGGCACGTTCCCGATTGGGCACCCCTTTGACACACTCGGCGGAGTAGCCCGACGTGGGCGCAATCGGCGGATTAGAACGCGGGTGGCGAAACCTGTATGGGCCGCAGGCCCCTCCCCAAAATCCTGAGCCGATAGATTCATCAATTTAGGAATGCCAGAGACGCCCCGCCGGTGCTAAACTCTGACCGTTTTGTGTGCAGGATTCATTCCTGCGAGGATTGTCGAATGTCGAATGCGGAAACAGAACTGTCCCCGAATGCGATGCCTCTCACCAGCCTGAGCGAAGATGAGGATCTCTTTCGCGACACAGTGCGCCAGTTTGCCCAGCAAAGCATCGGCCCCATTGTTTCGCAGATGGACGAAGAGCAGCACTTTACCAGCGGGCTCATCCCTCAACTCTTCAATCTCGGGCTCATGGGGATTGAGATTCCTGTCGAATACGGAGGCTCCGGCGGCACGTTTTTCGAGGCCATCCTCGCGGTAGAACAGCTTTCGAGAGTTGATCCGTCGGTGGGCGTTCTTGTGGACGTGCAGAACACGCTTTGCGTCAATGCCCTGCTGCGTTGGGGCACAGCCGATCAGAAGAAGCACTACTTATCTCGACTGGCGACGGACACCATCGGAGCCTATGCGCTCAGCGAAGCTGCATCTGGATCCGACGCTTTCGCTTTGCAAACTCGTGCCGAAAAACGAGGCGAACACTACATCCTCAACGGCCAAAAACTGTGGATCACGAACGCAAAGGAAGCGGGTCTCTTCATCGTCTTCGCGACCGTGGATGCGGCAGCGGGATACAAGGGCATTACGGCATTCTTGGTGGACAAAAACGCCTCTGGCTTCTCTATCGGAAAGAAAGAAAATAAGCTCGGAATCCGCGCCTCGTCCACTTGCGAGCTAATGTTCGAAGACTGCCGTGTGGATGCGAAACATGTGCTGGGAGAAGTGGGCAAGGGCTACAAGATCGCGATTGAGACCTTGAATGAAGGGCGCATCGGCATTGGCGCACAGATGCTTGGACTGGCCAGCGGAGCGTGGGGCCACGCAGCGGAATATGCGAAAGAGCGGAAGCAATTTGGCAAGCCGATCGCGGAGTTTCAGGCGGTGCAGTTCTCGCTGGCGGAGATGGCTACCGAGATTGAAGCGGCGCGTTTGCTGGTCTATAACGCTGCTCGATTGAAGGATGCCCGCATGCCATTTCTGAAGGAGGCGGCGATGGCGAAGTACTACGCGTCAATGGTGGCAGAGCGGGTTGCGAGCCAGGCGGTGGAGATCTTTGGGGGCTACGGATTCGTTAAGGATTATCCGGTGGAGAAGTACTATCGCGACGCGAAGATCGGCAAGATTTACGAGGGTACATCGAACATGCAATTGGCCACGATCGCCAAGCTGGTGTTGGCGGAAGGCGGCCATTCGCGGACGTAGATCAGTGGCGCTTCACGGGGATCTCGACCTCGTCTATGAAGCACCAGCCCCACCATTCGCCGGGCTCCAGTGAGCGCATGAGCGGATGGCCGGTGTGGCCGTAGTGTTTGGTTGCGTGCTTATTCTTTGAGGAGTCGCAGCAGCCTACGTGGCCGCAAATCAAGCAGAGGCGGAGGTGGACCCAGGTGTCGCCCATCTTGAGGCACTCTTCGCATCCGTTGGTGTTTGGAGTTACGTTGCGGGCTTCATCCAGGTGAGAACATTTTGTCGCCATGCGGGATTGGATGCTCTAAAAAATTGCAGGGCGCAAAAAACGGGTTTTGGGGTTTTTGTGTGCAAATTTGGGCTGGTTCCGGCATCGATAAAGCGATTTAGTATGGCGAAAATGGCACGAAAAGCGGGGTCAAAAGGGGCATTCTGGAGCGATTTAAGTGCACGAAAACGCGAAATGTGTTTCGATGTCGAATTATTCGATATCGAAGTATTTTCCGCTGGGGATTCAGGGCGTCAGCCAGAGGCCTGTCAGTTTAGATTGGTCGGCTAGTCAGCGGTAGAACTCCCGTTCAAGCCAACGGCGGGTTTGAATGGGCCACCAGGCCACCAGGTGGAGTGATCCACCCTTCGCAAAGAGCGCGAAGGATGGGGCACCCCTCGTTACTGGGATTGAAAGAGTGCGCCCCCCGCCGAACGGGAGGCCACTTCGAGCGACGCTAACAACCCCGCCCTAGCCAACGGCAGGCTAGAACGGGGCACCCCGATCGGCGTGAGTGTTGAGGTTTAGTGTGGTCCACCCGCCCGGCTTGTCATTCGGGGGCACGGAGGCGTTCTCCTTCGGCCGTTGTTGCGATATTAGGATCGATCACCACCTGGTGGATTGTGTTGCCCCCTTGGGCGACGATCATCTGCAGGTGCAGGTCGGGCATGCCTGAAACCACGAGGGTCTCGGTTCCAGTGCAGTCTGGATTAACAGAGTAGCTACCTGCGCCCGGGCGCCAACCCGGCGCGAGGCTGCCGTTGTCGGCGACAGCGTCAACCTGCTTCACATTGCCTCTCCCATCAAATGTTTGCAGGGCGATGCCATCGATCAGTAATGTGCCCCCGTTGGGGAGAAAGATTGTGCCGTGAAGGGTGAAGGCGTAGCGACCCTGGATCGTCGCGTCGTCACAAACTAAGGCGTGGGCGGTCAGGGCTGGCGACGCAGCCAGGGTCAGAGCGAGCACCATTAGGGAACTTCGAACTGTCATAGTACCTCCGGGTTTCTTAGCTAGCGGGTTCGGGTTCTGATTCCCGCGACTGGAGAGTTGATCCCCTGTCAGGCCGAACCTTCGCACCGCCGTCAGGAGAGAGCAATGGACGGCTGGTGAATCGGCCGGTGAACTTTTGGTGAACCACCCAACGAATTGACTAACAGCGCTTTAGCGGTGCAGGAAGAAATGGAAATGGCTTGGGTGAAGCGGATTGCTATACACTTCCAGTCACTCCGTTGAGGTTCTGCATTGGTTACATACGGTTCTGTCAGACGGATTTATGCGCGCTTTGACTGTTTTCAGGTGGACTTGAGCAGTAATGAGTTGTTTCGCTCCGGTATCCCGGTACCGATCCAGGAGCAGCCCCTTCAAGTGCTGCGTCTACTGTTGGAATCGGAGGGCAGAGTTGTTACCCGCGAGCAACTGAGTTCCGCGCTCTGGCCGAAAGATACGTTCGTTGACTTCGAACATGGAGTGAACACCGCAGTTAAGAAACTGCGGCGCGCGCTTGAAGACAGCGTCGAATCGCCCAGGTTTATCGAAACGCTACCCAAGGTCGGCTACCGCTTCATGGTTCCCGTGGAATGGACCGCGGATGTAAGTGGCAACAATCCTCTGCCGCGCGTGGTGGCAATTGCGCCGCCGCGGATAACAGCTGTTCAGTCAGTTACGGCCAGCGAGAACGCCCGTCAGACGGCTGGTTCGCGATGGCGCGTCGCGTACCTTGTGATCGGAGTGCTGCTGCTGGCGATGGTTGGCGGTTTTTTGCTGCGCTCCCGGCGACCAATGCAGCCCGGCAAGCTCACCATTGTTCCATTCACAACATTTCCCGGATTTGAGATTGCGCCCAGCTTTTCGCCGGACGGAAACGAGATTGTTTTTTCCTGGTTTGGTTATGAGAAGGAGTTCCAATTCGATCTTTACATCAAGCAGGTTGGTCAGGAGCATGTGGTGCAGCTTACCCACCATCCGGCCATATTTCTAGGATCCTCCTGGTCGCCGGACGGCCGGCTCATCGCAATCATGCGGCAGACGACCGACCCTGAAGGCACGGGCATCTTCCTCATCTCCCCACTAGGAGGAGCGGAGCGCAAGGTGGCGAGCATTACCGCTTATAACGATTGGGCGCCACAAGGAGTGAGGTGGTCGCCAGACGGAAAGTGGCTGGCATTTTCCAAAGGGAATTCTGCGGCGAAGAAGGCGGACTCATCCACGGAGCATTTCAGCGTTCACCTTGTAAATGTCGAGACGACCGAAGAGCGTGTCGTGCCGGATCCCTCCGCTGATTGCGCGAATACATGGCAACCCGCTTTCTCGCCGGATGGCAAATATCATCGCGTCGGTATGTGTATTCACCGATGGGGTCGCCACGATCTATGTGCAAAGCCCTGATGGCAAGCAAGCGCGTGAATTGAAGGATGTACGGTCTTCAGAAGGCTTCTCGGGTATCGCCTGGGCAGTGGACAGTCAGTCCCTTCTGTACTGTTCTGACCAGCATCTCTGGCGCGTTCCGCTCGCCGGGGGGAAGCCGGAGAAACTTCTCTTCGCCCAGGATGTGGAATCCGTGGCGGTCGCACCTCGCGGGAACAGACTCGCTTTCGCACAAGTTCGCCATACCAGCAACATCTGGCAACTCGGATTGGCCAGCCAGATAAAAGCAGCAGCGGCTCCGGCCACCAGACTCATCTCTTCCACCCGGGGTGACTCTGGTGCGCACGTTTCGCCTGATGGCAAACACATTGCCTTCCAATCCTGGAGGTCCGGGAACCCGGAGGTCTGGGCTTCCGATCGCGATGGTTCGAGTCCCATCCAGCTGACATCGTTTGGAGGACCTTCGACCGGAGAACCTCGCTGGTCACCGGACAGCCGCGGGGTCGTTTTTGACTTGCGCACTTCTACTGGTAAGACCGAACTCTACGTCGTGAACCTGGAGGGCGGACCGCCCAAGACGATTTCTCACCGGAACAATAGACGCTGCTTCACCTTTCTGGTCGGCCGATGGCCACTGGATCTACTTCAATACGGAGACGGCCCCACGCCATCTGGAAGGCGCCCGTGGAAGGCGGAGCCGCGGTTCGTTTGACCGCCGACGGGCAGGACCGAAGCACGCCGCAGGAAGAATGGACGGAACACGCGTGTATTTTGACAGCGATGGACGTGTGTGGTCCGTGTCGGTGAATGGTGGCGACGAACGGCCAGTCGCGGGCGTACCCGCCTATGTCAAATGGGTGCCCGCGCGGAATGGCGCCTATTTCATCGACGGAACCCCACGTCACTTCTCGCTCAATTACTTCGACATGGCCACTCAACATGCTCACAAAATTGCGGACTTCCCTTTTCTGTTTGTAATGTGGGGACCATGCTTGGCGCCGGACGGCCATGCTTTGCTCTTCACAGGAATCGAGCACTCCGAAGCGGACATCATGTTAGTGGAGGGGTTCCGTTAGGTTGAAAGGCTGGCTTGAAGACGATCTTGAAGGCAATTCGGAGGGGAGTGATCCCCTTCGCGAAGAGCGCGAAGGATGGGGCACCCACATTGTTGGGATTTGACGTGTGGGGCGCCGGTCGAGCATCGCCATTCCGTATCTCAAATGCGAGATACGGGGCACCCGCATTTGTTCAAGGACTGGAGATCTGGGCGACCCGGATGGGTTGTCGGCTCGTCAGCGGTAGAACACCCACTCAAGCCAAAGGCGGGTTCGAATGGGTTTCCGTTGCCCGCCGTGCGTTTACTACTACGCAGTCAATTTAGTTTCTGCTTGACAGTGATTTGAATCACCACTATGTTAGCCGAGCTTTAAACCTTCCTCTGCTCGTAACACACTGAGAAAACTGAATAGTCGGAGATGCCGGAGGGCACCTAATGGAACACGCACGTTGTGTTACTCGCCAAAATGGCGATAGGACAGTCATGTCCTGTCTGTTGAAGCGCTTCTGCGCGATCAGCGCGATCACGTTGTCTATGCTCACATCCGCCGTTCTTGAGACTCACGCCCAATCGGCAAATGACAACGCGACACAGGCGCAGCCACAGGACAGCGCGACCCAGACGCAAGCACAACGGACTGTCAAGGTCTACAAGCTGAAGCTTAAGCACGACGTGCCGTGGGAGGATAAATCCGCCAAGAAGGGCCCGACTCGCGATAGCGCTCCCGCTGGTGCGCACCTCACCTACTACGGCGGGCGGCTGGTGGGAAGCGCCCAGGTTATTGAGGTTCTGTGGGGCAACGGTGCTTATGACTCCCACGTGTCAGGTATGGGCACACCTTCCATGGCATCCTTCTACGAGCAGATGCTGTCTAAAACCACGTTGAGCTCCTGGTTGGACGGTGAGTACAACACCGTGGCCAATTCGTTCAATGGCACCAAGACAAACCAGCACATCACGCCGGGCCAATTCGTCCAGCAAATTATTATCACGCCGAGCACCAGCGCGACGACTGTAGATGACTCCACCATTCAGGCCGAACTGACCGCACAGATCACAGCTGGTCATCTACCTGCGCCGATGACTGATGCGCAGGGAAATACCACTACCTTTTACGCGGTGTTCTTCCCACCTGGGATCACGATCACGCAGGATGGCGAGACGAGTTGCGTTGGCGGTGGGTTCTGCGCGTATCACGGAACGATCGCGCCTGGCGGCAGTCTGCCCGAGTTCTTTTACGGTGTACACCCCGACATGCAAGCCGGCAGTGGCTGCTCAACGGGTTGCGGCTCGTCGACGGTATTTGGTAACTACACTTCGGTCGCGAGTCACGAGCTTGTCGAAACCATTACCGATGCGGAAGTGGGTTTAGCGCTAACGAACGGGCCTCCCCTGGCGTGGTATGACAGTACGAATGGCGAGATTGGCGACATCTGCAACGCGCAGCAAGGAACGTTTGCTGGCTGCGACGGACAGAGCTATACGTACCAGCTCGAGTTCTCGAACGCGCAGAGTAATTGCGTCACGATCGCTCCATCCTGCAGCTTAGTGACGGGCGACTTTAGTATCAGCGCAAATCCCGCCAGTTTGAGCGTCGCGCCGGGGTCGAGCGGCTCCAGCACGATCTCTACGGCGATAACTTCAGGTGCCTCGGAGACAGTCTCGCTGAGCGTGTCTGGCGCGCCATCCGGTGTGACCGCCTCACTCGTGCCGTCGTCGGTCTCGTCCGGTCAAAGCTCTACGCTGTCGATTAGCACGACTTCGGCGGCGGCAGCAGGCTTCTACACGCTGACGGTAACCGGGGCCGCGAGCTCGGGATCCCACGCCACGGCTGTGAGTCTTACGATAACTGGTGGTAGCGGCGGAGGAGGAGGCGGTCTAACCAACGGTGGCTTCGAGACCGGCACGCTTAGCGGCTGGACTGCTTCCGGCGCGTCGAAGACAGTTGTTTCGAGCGGCTGCCATGGGGGCACTTACTGCGTGCAGCTTGGGGGCACTTCGCCCACCAACGGCAACAGTTCGATTGCTCAAACCTTCACCGCGCCTTCAGGTTCGACTAGCCTGTCGTTCTGGTACAAGATTACTTGCCCGGACACAGTGACCTACGACTGGGCCACCGCTACTCTGAAGGACAATACCGCCAACGTAACTGCGACGGTGTTGCCCAAGACCTGCACTGTCGCCGGAATCTGGACGAATGTGACGGCGAACCTTACCGCCGGTCACAGCTATACGCTCACCCTGACGAGCCACGACGACAACTACGCAGGCGATCCGACGTTTACGCTGTATGACGACGTCACGATAGGCCAGGGAGGCGGCGGTGGTGGGATCACCAACGGTGGCTTTGAGACTGGCCTTAGCGGCTGGATCCCTTCGGGTGCGTCGGAGACAGTCATCTCCAGCGGCTGCCATGGCGGCACCAACTGCGCGCAGCTTGGTGGCTCTTCCCCCACCAACGGCGACAGTTCGATTGCTCAAACGTTCACGGTGGCAACAGGCAAGAGCCAGCTCAGTCTGTGGTACAAAATGACCTGCCCGGATACTGTGACCTACGACTGGGCCACGGTGAAGCTGAAAAACAATAGCACCTCCACAACGACAACTGTGGTACCGAAGACCTGCTCGACCAACTCGGCCTGGGTCAATGTGACGGCTGCGGTCACCGCTGGCACAAGCTACACGCTAACCCTGACCAGCCACGACGACAACTACGCAGGTGACCCGTCGTATACGCTCTACGACGACATTGTTCTGAACTAGGAGCCTCTCACGGGCGCTTCGCCCTTCATTTACTGAAGGGTGAAGCGCCCATTTTACTTTACACTCGGAGATAGATGAGGGGATGGACCAAAAGCTCCAGGATACCCTCGTCGATCATAGAAAAGAGCGGTTCAAGGGGCACCCGTCATTGGGGAATTTGGAGTGTGGGTCGCCGATCGAGTATCGCCATGCCTCATCTCAAAAGCGAGATGCGGGGCAAGCACAATTGTTGAAGGACTGGAGATCTGGGCCACCCGCCACCCCTCGTTGCGGGGAATGAAAGAGTGTCCACCCGCCAATGGCAGACAACCTCCCGGTGAATGTCGGAGTCTCACAATTGATAAAGGGAAGGTGACCCATCTGAGCAGCCCACTGCGGGCCTGGGGGCATCTGACTCTCCGGGTGGCTTGCAAGTGAGATGGCGATATCAGACTCGCGCTCTTTCGCGACAGGCGGTGTTTTCGTTTGTTGAGCGAAGCCTAACCGAAGTGGAAACTGCGATTCGCTTCACGTGACTGCCAGGCTACGAAGCCCGGGTTCGCCCGCGGGGGTTGTGACCCGCGACTTCGGAGGCCTGATGAGCGAGCAGCAAGTAGCTTTTGACAAGGTAACCGGACAACGGTTTGTCCGAGCCGTGAAGTATTTCCTGACGTCTGAGGTACGCTGGCAAGCGCGTGGCCTGTTCGCGTTACTCTTCGGTTTCGCGTTCACCATTAACGGTCTGAACGTCGTCAACAGCTATGTCGGTCGCGATTTCTTCACGGCGATTGCGCATCGCGATCAAGCCGGGTTCATTCGGCAATCCCTCCTTTACATTGGCGTGTTCGCGCTATCGACGGCAGTCGCCGTGCTGTACAGATTCACGGAAGAGCGGCTGGGATTGTTCTGGCGGGTGTGGCTGACCCAACGTATCGTCAAGCAATATTTTGCGGATCGTACGTATCTGCATCTTAAGGAGTCCGCCACGGTTGAAAACCCCGACCAGCGGATTTCCGAGGACGTTCGCACGTTCACGGCCACCACGTTGTCATTCACGTTGATGTTCATGAACGGTGCGCTTACGGTGGTGTCGTTTTCAGGAGTGCTGTGGACGATCAGCCCGCTGCTATTCGGTGTCGCCCTGGGGTATGCAGTGCTCGGGACGTTGGCGACGATCTATCTGGGGCGGCCGCTGATCGGGCTGACCTATCGCCAATCAGATCGGGAGGCGAGTTTCCGCTCGGACTTGATCCATGTCCGCGAGAACGCCGAGTCGATTGCGCTGCTGCGGCGGGAAGGACGACTGACGGCGCGCCTGTTGCAACGCATCGATGACCTGGCGGAAAACTTTCGGCGAATCTTCGCGGTGAACCGCAACCTGAGCTTCTTCACGACTGGGTATAACTACCTGATCCAAATTATCCCGGCGCTGATTGTGGCGCCTATGTTTATTCGCGGGAAGGTGGAGTTTGGTGTCATCACGCAATCGGCGATGGCCTTCACGATATTGCTTGGCGCGTTCTCGCTGATTATCAATCAGTTCGGGTCTATCTCATCGTTCGCCGCCGTCATCGCACGGCTGGGCGCGCTGGTTGGTGCGGTGGAGCAGGGCCAGGCATCGGACAGGGCGAAAGTCGCGGTGGTTGGGGACGAGGGCCGCATCGCTTACGAGGCGCTCACGCTCTACTCGTCGGAGGGTGGCCATGAGGTGCTGAAAAATCTGACTGCCGACATACCGCGCGGGACGAGGGTATTGATTTTCGGGCCAAACGAAGGCGCTCGCATGGCCCTATTTCGCGCTACCGCGGGCATCTGGCCGGTGGGAGTAGGAACGCTTGTTCGGCCGCCTCTCGAGGAGATTTTTTTTCTTCCCCAGCGACCGTATCTTCCGCCGAGAACGCTGCGCGACCTGCTGCTGACGGGTCAGGAGCAGGTGATGACCGACGACGAACTCACGGATGCTCTGCGCGAGGGAGGCCTGGAGACCATCGTGGCGCGCGCAGGCGGGTTGGACAGCGAGCACGATTGGCCGGCCATGCTCTCGGTGGCGGAGCAGCAATTACTGGCGCTGACGCGGATGATTCTTGCGCGGCCTGCCTTCGCCATGCTGGATCGAGTGACTGCCGCGCTCAAACCGTCGCAGGTGCGCGAGACGTTGCGGCGTCTCGACGCGAACTCGATAACCTACATCAATTTCGCCGAGGATGCCGAAGCGGTTGAACTGTATGATGCGCTGTTGGAGATCGACTCCTATGGTGCGTGGAGCTGGAGATGGACGGGCCGGGGCGCAAGCGCCGAGGCGAGCTGATCCCGCGACCTTTTTGAGGGTTCTTCGCAGCGGGGGCACTCGGAAAGGTCTCCGAGTGCCCCCCGGCCGATTACCTCGAAGACGACTGGATCGACTTCGCAATTGCGGCAGCAGCCAGTTGCACCTGTTCGATAGCAACCTTGGTGAGGTCGCCCCGCAGCTTCTCGTCAAAGCTTCTCGCCGCGTTCGCCAGAGCCACGCCTCTCATGAGCTGATCGACGTAGGGATTCCACGGGTGAGGTCCGCCGTCTACCATGGTGCCGTAGTCGACCCACTGCCAGATGGCGTATTGATTGGGATTGAAGTGGCTAGGAATTGATTGCGTCTGTTGGTAGATGGCAATCGCGATGCCAACGGTTCCCTGCGCTACCTGCAGAGTCGAGTCACCGATCGCCTTCACGCTGTCATTCAAAATCCACTGCGAAAAGGGCTCACTCGTCGAAGGCACGTTTGCCTTCGCAACCAGCGTCTCCGCGTTCGCTGTGGGCACGACACCTGTAACGTTCGCGTCGTTGGTCAGATTCGGATCGCTCGTCACATCCACAAACGTGTCGTCGATGAAGCGTCCGAGGTTCGCCGAGAAAGCGTCGTCGATGATCTCGCTGACGTCGGGACCCAGGCTGCCGGGACCAGTAATTGGGAAATACCACGCTGTAATCGTCAGTGCTGCTGAGCCTATGGTTTGGCTGAGTGGCGTCGGAGGAAGCACCTGGCCCTGCGCGCCGTCGGTGACGCTCCAGAAGAGCATCTGCGCCAAGCCCGACCCAGCCCCGAGTGTGTAAGGCAGTTGGGGAAAGAAGGGAGGGATATAAGGGCCTGGAGGCAGCTCATTGCCGCCCGCAGTGGGCGCCAGGTTCAATTCAATTGAAGTATTGCGGGGTTGGCGATGATGGCCTCCCGGAAGAAACATCTCGTAGTTCACTGTGACTTGTGGCATGACGCACTCCTTTGTACGCAGCGTTCATAGATAAAGCGCGCCCGCCTGTGAGCTCCGGACCCCGCTTCACGCAGGATGTGTAGTGCGAATCCGTCGGCATTCGTTTCAATCATTCAAAGGAGTTACTAAGAGCGGGATGGCCGCTGCTTCCCCTCTCACGCCAACGGTGGGTTGAATGGGCGCCGAACATGTTGGGTATTTGGGAGAGGAAAGTCAGGGGGCGCGGACGTGGAGTGATCCCACCCCTCGCGAAGAGCGCGAAGGGTGGGGCACCCCTCATTGCTGGGATTGAAGGGACCGCCGGTGGAGCATCGCTGTCCCGCATCTCAAAGGCGAGATACGGGGCACCCGCATTTGTTCAAGGGTTGGAGATCCAGGTCACCGCATGGCCTGAACTGTCCAACTAAAAACAAATGAAGGCCTGAATGGTCCGCCTGATCGTTTGTCCTTTTTGGGCAAAACAAAAATATGTATGTAAGATTGTCGAGCGTTTAGAACGGCTGAAATAGATAGAGGCGGGAATGCCACTGGGCGTTTTTGTGGGAAGACCCGGCTCAGTTCATTCAGCCGCAGTCATTGGGGCTCTGCTCCACTCTCGCACACGACATCCATCTCGATAGCCGCTGCTTATTCCGCTCCATGGACAAGCTGATCATTTTGCACTCTCAACCGTATTTGCGCTTTGAAGGAGATGCATGCACAACAAGAAGCTCGCAATTCTCGCGCTGTTGGTTGTAGCAGTTTCGCAGAGTAGCTTTGGACAAGGGAAGCCTTCCGCAGCCGTGACGGATGAACTTGTGAAGGCCGAGACGGAGATGTTTGCAAAGATCACTCAACAGGATCCGTCGTATATGAAGAACCTTGTTGCGGAGGACTATTTCTCCATTAATGCTGATGGGGTAACGCAAGACAAGACTCAGCTGATGGCAGAGAAAGACAGTCCTAAGCAGAAGATGATGGCAGCGGCTACTTGCAAGCTATTCGACAAACAGGTACGAGCTTATGGGAATGTGGGAATCATCACCGGAAGAGCGCAGGCATATATAGACGGACACTACGTCGTGGAATTCCTATACACGGCTGTCTTTGTGAAGCAGAACGAAAAGTGGATGTTTACGCTATGGCAGGGAACGATTTCGAAGGACTCGCCGCCACCTCCGCCGGCAGCCGCGAAGAACGGGAATTAGCTTCTACTGGCGCCCTCAGGGGCTGAAGCCGGGATTTATCGTGTGTGGATGACACGGCTAAATTCTCCGGGGATTGAGTGGGGCGGATAAAAGTCTGGACTGGGGGCTGTGGCTCACGGGACAATTGGCGTCTGCAACCCGGGAGGCATGTCGCTTTGCGCCGAATCCTTGTGCTGGCATCTCTGATCGTTGTGAGTAGTGGCTGGGCGGTGGGTGAGCCGCCGGATGCGCACAATCCGCCGCTGTTGACGTGTCACGCGACTCCGAGCAGGTTGAAGCCGGGTGAGGCCTCCACGATTGAGGTGAGTGCGACGAGTCCTGATAACTCCCCGATCTCGAGCTATGCGTATGCAGCTTCCGCGGGAACGATAAGCGGCAGCGGTACGACTGCCACGCTAAATTCGAATGCATACCGCGGTGCGATCACGGTGACGGTAGTAGTAACAGATGCACGCGGCTTGAGTGGCATTTGCACAACAGAGGTCACGGTGGTGGCGTTTTACAAGTCTTCACCACCTCCACGACCGGTTGAAGCTCCGGCGGTGAATCCTCCGCCACCGCCGCCGCCTCCTGAGGAGGCGCCTAAACGTGCTCCGACGCCGCCACCGGCGACTGACGTTGCCGCGCCAGTTCCTGCGCCGGCAAAGCCAATACCACCTCCACAAACGGCGACGGGTGGTGACAGGAGCTCGGTGGCAGGGGCGCCGGCGCAACATAAGCGAGTGCAGGCGGGTCACAGTCCTGCTGCGGTTGGGGACGCCCCGCCAGCTGCGGGGACGGGGCCTGCGGATGCGGAACATGTGAGCGGGTGGTTCAAGCAATTGAAGGAGGGGGCGATTGAATACAACGTCCCGAAGAAGATGACGTGGCAGCAACAATCGACGGTGACGGTGGTGATCCACGGATTTGCTGCGCCGAAGAGTACGTCGCTGCCGGAGCCAACAGGGACGGGTACGTTGAAGGTTTCCGATCGGATGAAGGTGCAGTTGCTGGCTCCGGATAATCCTGATGAATTCACGATCGAGAAGGAGCCGGGCACGGAAGATACGAAGTTCGTGCCAATGGATAGCACGACTACGTGGCGCTGGCAGGTGACGCCGAAGTATCCGCGAAAAGGGCAGAAGATGACGATTCAGGCGTGGGTGCTGTATCCCGGCGAAGAGGAGAAGGTGGCGCAGGAGTTGCCGGTGTATACGGCGAGCCTGGATGTGGACGCTTCGGTGATCAGCAATGCGGAGCGCGGGTTCTGGAGCGATCCGGGAAACTGGGTGAAGTATATGCTGCCGGGCGGGGCGGGATTTGTGTTTCTGGCGGGTATCGTTATGTGGATCAGGAAGAGGTTTAGTGGTGGGAAAGGGCCGGCGAAAGAGGGTTAGGATTTTCTTCCCGGAGTTGAGGACTATCCCACTCAAGCCAACAGCGGGCTTGAATGGGGCACCCGGGAAAGCGGAGAGTTAGCAAGTCAGCGAGTTAGCAAGTCAGCGGTAGAACCCCACTTAAGCCGACTGAGGGCTTGTATGGCCACCCGGGAAAGCCACCCCGCCATTTTTGCTGTTCCCTTACCTTGCTGAGTGTGGTGCGTCTATGTTGATGTCGAAACCATCTGGGGTCTCGACGTCTGGAGGCTAACGATGCTGGGAGCGAAGGTAGACACAAACGCGATGACGAGAATCGCGATGAAGAGAATCGCACTGGTGGTCTTGCTTGGCACAGGGTGGCACGCGATAGCACAGGATGCTAAAACGCCTTATCCGAGCATGGCGCCGGTTGACCAATACCTGATAGAGGATCGAAGTTCTGAGATCGCGCTGGCGCGCAGTGCTGCGCCGGAGTCGATCTCGCGCGATGCCGAAGTTATGGTTCTTGGACGTCACGGTTACGAGACTGCGATGAAAGGGAAGAACGGTTTCGTGTGCATCGTGGAACGTTCCTGGACTGCTCCAATTGACGACCCGGGTTTTTGGAATCCGAAGCTGCGTGGTCCGATCTGCCTTAATGCGGCGGCGGCACGCACCTACCTGCCGCGCACGATCAAGAAGACGGAGCTGATACTAGCCGGGCGCACAAAAGCTCAGATGGTGGAGACCATCGCAGCAGCAATCGACAAAAAGGAATTGCCGGCGATGGAAGTCGGGGCTATGTGCTACATGCTGTCGAAGCAGGGCTACTTAAGTGATAGCGCCGGACACTGGCATCCACACCTGATGTTTTTTGTTTCACAAACCGAGCCTGCAGCATGGGGAGCAGATCTGGCCGGCTCTCCCATCGTGTCGTTCAACGACACCTGGGAACACATGGTTACGTTTCTTGTTCCGGTGCGAGAGTGGTCGGACGGGAGTGCTGATCACTGAGTCGAGATGGTGAGACAAACTCTCTCGATCGAAGATTAGCTTGCATAAGTTATGGCGAGAGGGGCCGGATTGTGGCAAAGTAGCTGAATCATCTTGAGGGCACTGACTGTAATGCGGCCGGTGACAGCCAGCGTAAGCGTACGACGGTACCCGTTCATGAGAGATGCAGCGAGAGCTCGATCCATCCTTGCATTGGCTTTGGGCATTGGTGCGATGCTGTGCGCGGTCTCTCCGGCGGCGCGGGCAGGGATTGGATTTCAGCCTGTTTCTCCAGACGAGCTAAAGATGACGGCGGAGCCGCTGGCGCCGGGCGCTCCAGCGATCATCCTGTACCGCCAGGTGGACCGTGACGATCACGGATACTCTTCGCATGAAGACCAGTACTTCCGAATCAAGGTGCTGACGGAAGAAGGCAGGAAGTACGCGGACGTGGAGATTCCGTACGACAAGGACCACGAGGGGATCAAGGGCATCAGTGCGCGCACGATTCGCCCTGATGGAACGATTGCGAGCTTCGACGGCAAGGTATTCAACAAGTCGGTGGTCAAAGGCAAGGGCTTGAAGTACTGGGCGGCGACCTTCACTCTTCCCGATGTTCAGATTGGCAGCATCGTCGAGTATTTCTACACCGCGAATCTGAAGGGCTCCTGGCTTTACGATTCCCACTCGACCCTGAGCAACGAGTTGTTTACGAAACGCGAAGCTTTTTCGTTGAAGCCCTACAAAGACAATTCTTCGGTATGGAGCACTCACTGGGCATGGCAGAATCTGCCCGAAGGAACGGGCTACCCCCAGCAGGATGCACAGCACGTGATCCGGCTTGAGGTGACGAACATACCTGCCTTTCGCAGCGAAGACTATATGCCGCCAGCCCTGGAGCTGATGGCACGGATCGACTTCAGCTATAACCAGGGGACTGTCAGCCCTAACGAAGACTTTTACTGGGAAGAGACGGGCAAGAAGCTGGGCGAACAGCTGGACAACTTCATCGATAAGAAGAAAGCGATGCAGGAGGCTGCGGCGGGGATTGTGGCTGCAGGCGATTCACCCGAAGTGAAGATGCAGAAGATCTATAGCCGCGTTCAGCAGATGCGCAACAAGGCATACGAGGTGGAGGAGACGGCCCAGGAGAAGAAGCGGGAGAAGGAGAAAGCGGCGGCCAATGTGGAGGAGGTCTGGAAGCGAGGCTATGGCAATGGTGAAGAGCTGACGTGGCTGTACCTGGCGCTGGTACGGGCGGCCGGTCTGGAGGCATACGGGGCATGGGTCTCGACGCGCGACAAGTATTTCTTCAGTCCCAAGACTCATGACAGTTCACGATTGAATACCAATGTTGTGGTGGTGAAGGCGAATGGGAAGCAGTTCTATGCTGATCCGGGATCGGCATTTACTCCTTTCGGCCTGAAGGGTGTCTGGGCGATCGGGCGATGTTAGTGCTGGAGTTAATAACTAAGTTGCGGATACTCGGCTTGGCGTGGGTGGGCTAGAATCTGCCTTCAAAGCGAAAAGAAGTTACGGCAGTGATTGGGGAGTAGCTCGCTTGAGTTATGGCGGGTTGCGCCGGATTCTGCTGGAGTAAGTGAATCATCTGAAGGGGCACTTCGTATGTTTTGGCCGGTGCCAGCCAGACTAAGCGTACGACGGGACCCCATTTCATGAGAGATGCATTGAGAGTTCGCTCCATCCTTGCATTGGCTTTAGGCACTGGTGCCATTCTTTGCACGTTCTGCGCGACTGCCTGGGCGGGCGCCGGATTTCAACCTCCTGCTGCAGACGAGCTGAAGATGACGTCGGAGCCGCTGGCTCCGGGGGCTCCCGCGATCATTCTTTATCGCCAGGTGGACCGCGACGATAACGGAAGCACTTCGCATGAAGACCAATATTTCAAGATCAAGGTGCTGACGGAAGAAGGCAGGAAGTACGCGGACATCGAGATTCCCTTCGACAAGGACAGCAGCGACATTATCGGCATTCATGCGCGCACGATTCGTCCGGATGGAACGATTGCGAGCTTCGACGGCAAGGTCTACAAGAAGTCGGTGGTGAAGGGGAAGGGCTATAAGTACTGGGCGGCGACTTTCACACTTCCTGATGTGCAGGCCGGCAGCATTATTGAGTACTACTACACAGAAGATTTGAAGGAGCACTGGATCTACGATTCGCACTGGATCCTTAGCAACGAGCTTTTCACGAAGCACGGAGCGTTGTCGCTGAAGCCCTACAAGGGCACTTACACTTCATGGAATATTCGCTGGTCGTGGAAGGATTTGCCGCCGGGGACGGGCCAGCCCAAGGAGGATCCGCAGCACGTGATCCGGCTGGACGTGAAGGATGTACTGGCGTTTCGCAGCGAAGACTACATGCCTCCCGAGTTTGAGATGAAGGCGCGGGTGGACTTCATCTACAGCCGGGAAATTGTGACCTTTGAAGGAGACAAGTACTGGAAAGAGACAGGCAAAAAGCTGAACGGGCAGCTGGACAGCTTTATCGACAAGAAGAAGGCGATGCAGCAGGCTGCGGCGGGGATTGTGAGTGCAAGCGACTCGCCCGAAGTGAAGATGCAGAAGATTTATAGCCGAGTTCAGGAGATGCGCAACACATCCTACGACGTGAAGAAGTCGGATGAAGAGAAGGCGCGCGACAAGGAGAAGTCGGCGAATACCGTTGAGGACATCTGGAAGAGGGGCTATGGCAACGGCGCAGAGCTGACGTGGCTTTACCTGGCGCTGGTACGCGGGGCTGGGCTGGAGGCATATGGTGTGTGGGCCTCGTCGCGGAACAGCTACTTCTTCACTCCCAATACTTTTGACAGCTCACGATTGAATTCCAACCTTGTGGTGGTGAAGGTGGATGGGAAGGAGTTCTATGCTGATCCGGGGGCGGCGTTTACTCCTTATGGCCTGCTGCCGTGGCCGGAGACATCGGTTGCAGGGCTGCGCATGGACAAGGATGGCGGGACGTGGGTGCAGACACCGCTTCCGGCTGCTGGCGATTCGAAGATCCAACGGACGGCGAAGCTGAAGCTGAGCGATGAAGGAGACCTAGAAGGCAAGCTGACGGTGACGTACTCGGGGCTGGAGGCGCTGAATCGGCGGGTGGAAGAGCGGAACCAGGATACGACGGAACGAAAGAAGTACCTGGAAGACGAAGTGAAGGAGTGGGTACCGGCTGCTTCAGAGGTGGAGCTGACTACGCAGCCGGAGTGGAAGAGCTCGTCGCCATCGATGGTGGCCGAGTTCAGCTTCAAGGTTCCGGGATGGGGTACAGGCGCGGGCAAGCGGATGCTGCTGCCGGTGGGGCTGTTTACGAATGGCGAGAAGCGTGTGTTCGATCATGCGGAGAGATTGCATCCGATCTACTTTGAATTTCCCGCGAGCAGGGTGGACGATGTGACGATTGATCTGCCGGCCGGATGGCAGGTGAACAGCACGGCGAAGGACGTGGATAACGATCAGCATGTGGCGAGCTACAAGCTGACGTCTTCCAAGGGTGCGAGCAGCGTGCACATCCAGCGGAGTTTGGTGGTGGATATATTGCTGCTGGACGCGAAGTACTATGGCGCGCTGAGGAACTTTTTTGCTTCTGTGAGGAGCGGGGATGAGGGGCAGGCGGTGCTGACTCCGGGTGAAGTGAAGGCTAGTAATTAGGGAGGGCAGCTGAGGGGCGGTTAGCTAAAGGGCGGTTAGCGGGTTGCTAGAGAGGATAGAGTGGCGCTTCGAGCTTTAAGTGTGGGCGGGGTTGATGAGTATCCCACTCAAGCCAAAAGAGGGCTTGAATGGGGCACCTGCATTGTGCTTATCGTGGCCGGGCTGGGACTGTTTGTTTTGTGGAGCTGCATCATCGCATACGTGCAACCTATGACGATTAACGGGCGATGGTGGATGTTCAGGATTTGTCTGGTCGGCTTCTTGAGCATGCTTATGGCGCTCATCACAGCGTTGCGGAACCGTACCGGATGGAAGAGTGGAATTCTCGCTGTTGCCTCGTTCCTTATAGGGGTCGCTGATTTTGTCGGGATGATGCTTTCGATCCCGGTGTCGTAGTGTAGTGCAAGGATTATCGTCGGCAGTTAATCCCACTCAAGCCAAAAGAGGGCTTGAATGGGGCACCGATCACCTTGGGTATTTAGGAATGAGAATTTTAGGATGGGCCACCCGCCGAACGGAGAGGTTATGGCCAATTATGGAAAGCACGAGGTAGGCCACGACGCCGGAAACGCAGATGTCGCCCCTAACCCAAACAATTCCTCTGACCCGATGGTTTCTCCCAGCGACGGCCAGGGGAACAAAGAATACACTCCGCCCGAAGCTGAAAAACTGAAATCTAGCTACAACCGCGAGAACGAAAAAGAAAAGAAACCGAATCAATAGAGGGGATGGCGATGAGACGTTCGTTGGGAATTTACACTGCATCCGTCGTTGGAGGGCTCGTGCTTGCCCTCCTCCTCTTTGCGGTTACGCCAATGTTCCATCCGTTTGCAATATCGGGCACGCGGCAAAGTGGGCTGCGGATGCTTCAATGGGATTTGCCAGCCGCGGTCCTGCTATTCTTCACTGGACTTTTTCTGCTGACGAGGCGAAGCGCGACGTTCAAGACTAATCGCGTTCCCTTCGCCATTGCATTTGTGACCGCACTCACGCTCGGACTTTACCTTGCCATTTACAAGGTCTTTGTTTAAGGCAAGCAATCAGCCAATCTTTCGGATTGGCATGGCTGTGTTCACCGGCAAAGAACGGGATACAGAGGCGGGACCCGGTTGCTGCGGGGATGGTCAGCTACTTGTGGTGGCTTTCGCGGAGGCGGCTTCCATCATTATGTTGAAGGATTGGGCTTCGGTGGAGTTGCCGGGGTGGTCGAAGTTGGGCGCTCCGCAGGTGCCCTGGACTATGCCGAAGGAATCGAGTTTTGCGCGGGCGGCGTCGCGCATGGTGTGGGCGTGGGCGAGGTATGAGTTGGGGAGCCAGCCTTCGCGCGTACCCTCATAGGCGGCGAAGGCGAGCATCTGCGCGAGGTTGGTTTCGACGAAGATGCCGGGCTGGTCGATGACGTTGTGAAAGAGTCCGTCGGAGCGCTGGTGGGCGAGACATCCGGTAAGAATTTCCTCAACAAATAGTGCGAGGCGTTCGCGATCTTTGCGGCGCTGGCGCGGCAGGTGGCAGAGGACGCGGGCCAATCCCGCGGCGGCCCAGCCGTTGCCTCCGCCCCAGAAGGCGGGGTTGCGGAAGGTGTGCGAGCCGTCGTCCCAGATGTGGGCGAGAAGTTTTTTCTGCGGGTTCCAGAGGCGGGTGCGGTAACCATCGATCTGCGCGAGTGCTTCGTCGTGGTGGCCCATGGCGGCGAGAAAAGGCGGCGCGCAGTTGAAGCCGTCGGACCACATTTCAGGCGCGTTGAAGACGTGATAGAGAGTGCCGTCGGCGCTGCGCGGGGCCTTGTTGCGAATCCACTGGAGGAGGCCATCGACGGCCTGCTGCATTTGGGGATCGGGGGTCCATTCGGCGGCACGGGCGTAGGCTTCTCCGCCCATGGCTGGATCGGTGGGGCTGCCGGAGACGACGACGGCGAGGCGGCCGTCTGGTTCGCGCTGAATGATGGCGGCCTTGGTGAGGAGAATGACGGTCTCGCGCTGATCTGCTTCCAGCATGGCCTGGGCTAGGATTCCCTGCTCCCAATCGCGGCGCTGCATGGCGAGGGCGGCGGCGATGGCTTTGGCGACACGCGGATGCGATGCGGTGGTCGGTGGTGCGTCGGCGCGGAGGGGCGGTGTGGCGGCGGCGATGCCGAGGAAGGTGGCGCTGCGGACGAAGGATCTGCGATTGATGTTGGGTGAGTTCATGGTGAGTTCGTTCATCGTTGGCTCGTTCATTGCGGGCTCGTTCATCGCGGATGATTTCATCGCTGATGATTTCATCGCGTGAGAATGCGGGACAGACGATGATACCCGATGAGGGCGGGATTGCTGAGCGGAGTTGCGGCCGGTGGGTTATGGGGCGACACGACTCAGGGGAGGGGGTAGAAGGCTAGCTGGCCTTTGTCCATGATGGCGATCCATTTGCCGTCGGGGGACATGGCGGCCTTGCTGCCGATGGCCGATCCGGATTTGGAGAAGACGGGTTTGTCGCGATCGATTTCAAGGACGAGGAAGCGTTTGGGCGAGGCGATGGGTTCGCCGCCGGACTGGAGGGCGAAGCGGTCGCCCTGATTGGCGATACCGATGAGATGTGTGGGGCGGGCGAGGCCTTTTGCCTGGGGTAGAGGGCGGGTGACGCCATTGGTCTTTGAGAGGAGGACCTGCGGGGACGAGAAGAAGCTGGCGGAGTCGCGATGGATGAGGAGGGATCCGTCAGTGAGGAAGCCGATGGGGGTGAGGAGGACTTTTTTGTCGGGGTCGTCGTAGGACCAGGAGACGCCGTTGGGGAGGGAGAAATTTTCTTCCGGAGTGAAGACGCGGACGCGATTGCAGAAGTCGGTATTGGCGGCGCATGCGAGTGCGGCGACACGCTCGTCTCCTGCGACGGCGATAGTGAAGTCGGTGCCATTGGGGACGTTGCTGCGGGAGACGGTGGAGAGGAGATGCAGAGGGTGGATGGCGTAGAACTCGACCGCGTCTCCTTTCTGCGTAAGGACGGGGAGGGTGTGGCCTTGGGGCGATGAGAGGAGGGCTTCGGGGGCGACATCGAATTCCCCGGTATCGACTTCGTGGAGTTGATCGTCGAGCACGTGGAGAGTGGGGCCGAAGCGAACGACGATAGTACCGTTGGGGCCGCGCAGCAGATCGAAGCCGGGAGTGACTCTCCAGTCGTGGGTGGCGATGGTTTTGCCGGTGAGATCGAAGACGATGAGGCGGACGTTGAAGTTGCCTTCAGCTTCTTTGCTGCAGGGCTTGACGGTGCTGTAGATGGTGACGATGCGGGTGGGCGAGAGCCAGAAGACCCGGGTTGCGCCGCGGAATCCGTGGATGCATGTGAAGCCGAGATTGCCGGCGAAGAGATCCTTAGGAGCGCCAGGGAGCGGGACGACGAGAGTGGGCGCGGGAGCCTGAGCAAAGGCTCCGCACACGGGCAGAAGGCAGAGCAGCAAAGAGAGCAGAGAGATTTGGTAACGCTTCATCCGAGCGGCTCCGGGATTTGGGCGTGGAGAACTAACTAAATTATTTCTGGGACGGGGCCTGGGTGTTGCGACGTTTCTACCTGCAGTGATTACAACACAGTGAGTTGGGCGGAGTTGAGGGTGCGAGTGGTTTTTGCGGGGGCGATGGGCGGCTTGAGGTATCTGAATGTGGTGGCTGCGTGTTAGCGTTTTTGCATGTCGGAAGCGGATGGAATCATAGATCTGTATGAGCGCCACGCGAGCGCGTGGGATAAAGATCGCGGGCGAGATCTGTTTGAGGAGCCGTGGCTGGCGCGCTTCCTGGCTCTGATGGAACGCGGGACTTCGGTGCTGGATGTGGGGTGCGGTTCCGGCGAGCCGATCGCGCGCTACTTGATTGAGCATGGCTGCAAGGTGACCGGAGTGGATTCGTCGGCGGCTTTGATTGGGATGTGTCGATCGCGTTTTCCTGACGAGGAATGGATGGTTGCGGACATGCGAGAGATGGATGTTGCGCGGGAGTTTAGCGGGATTCTTGCATGGGACAGCTTTTTTCATCTTTGCCCGGCGGATCAGCGCTTGATGTTCCGCGTGTTTCGAAGACACGCTAAGGCGAATGCGGCGCTGATGTTCACGAGCGGGCCGGCGCTGGGCGAGGCGATTGGGAGCTATCGCGGGGAGCCGCTCTATCATGGCAGCCTGGACGAAGAGGAGTACGTTGCGTTGTTGAAGGAGAATGGTTTTGAGGTGGTGTCACATGTGGCGAACGATGCGGCGTGTGGCTATCACTCTGTGTGGCTGGCGCGGGTAGTGGGGTAGTTCGCGACTTAGCAAGGTGAGTGTCGTCGGAGGAGATTGGCCATGAGAGCAATCAACAAAAAACGCGGAGCTTACTACTTCGGCTGGGAGGTCTCGGCATGAGCCAAATATCAGGGTCGCGAATATCGATGGCCGCGTCGGCGGGGGCACAGGGATACGTACTCAGCAGTGGCGAAGGGGAACATCTCGCCCATTTTCGGGACCATGGGCAGGTTTTTATCAAGGCTGGCTCTGCGACAGGCTCCAGCAATCTCGCGTTGGGAACGCAGCAGGTGATGGTTGGCGCAGGCATTCCCGTTCACAGACACCTGGAGATGGATGAATCCTTCTACGTTCTCGAAGGCCGCGGAGTTTTTCTGCTGAACGATGTGCGGCATTCGTTTGAGAAGGGCGCGACGATATTCATTCCTAGAAAATCATGGCATGGGTTTGAGAATCCCGATCACGAACTGCTTCTGCTATGGACTGCGACGCCTGCAGGTCTGGATGAATTTTTCCGTGAGACTTGTAATCCGCCGGGGGTACCACCAAAGCAATTCACCTGGGAAGAGCTCAAGGAGATTGCGGGTAAGTATGGAACGGAATTCCGCTAAGGATGCTTCATCCGAAGACGTTCAGATTCCCGGTGAGTTGACTCTTATTCTGTCGGGGGCGGGAGGTCGGCTGTTTATACTAGAGCCTACCGTTCGAGTAAATAAAAGTGTTCGGGTGTGATGGACGGCGGGCCTCCGTAAAATCTAGAGGGTTGAATGAGGAGAGTTCTGATGAGTTTTCGCACCAAATTATGGCAAGGCATTCTTTTGGGCTCGGCGTTATTCGTTTCAGGATCTGCACCAGGTGAGGAGATGCCAGCCAAAGCGGATGCACAAGCGCAGACGACGGCCCCGGCCTCGGCACCGGCTATGGATGATAATTGGCACATAAATACCAACGTCTATCTGTGGTTTACGGGCATGCATGGGACTGTAGGATCAGATGGCTTTGAGGCCAGTGTTCACGCAAGCGCCGGCGAGGTCTTCTCGAAGTTCAATATCGGCTTCATGGACGCGACTGAGTTTCGAAAGAAGAAGTTCGTGATTCCCGTGGACATTATGTGGGCGAAGCTGTCTGACGATAAGAGCATCCCATTCCTGCCGAATTATTCTGTGAAGGCGACGCTGAACCAGACGATCTTCACGCCGAAGGTGGGATATGTACTGGTTGATAAACCGAAGGTAAACGTTCAAGGCAATGTTGGAATCCGCTATTGGCATCAGGGAACAACCCTGGAGCTGGATCCTCAGATTGCAGGACGCAGTCTTTACTCGGCGCTAAACTGGGTGGACGTAGTTGCCGGTGGCAAGATCACACTCCCTCTGTCTCCCAAGGCTTACGTGACGATTCTGGGCGATGCGGGTGGGGGCGGCGCAAGTCTCGATTACCAGGTTGCGGGTTTGCTGAGCTACAAGATCAAGCCTAAGTGGCAATTGTTTGCCGGCTGGCGTTATCTTGATGTCGATTACCAAAGCGGTGGCTCTGTGAACGACATCGTTCAGAGTGGAGTTCTGGCGGGATTCACTTACGTTTTCAAATAGACGAAGAATGGATATTGAGATATGAGAGCCCCACTGAAGAAAGTGGGGCTTTTGCTTGCTCGAATTGATTTGCGCGGGGACTCGCTGGCAATACGCATAGACGAATTGATTTAGATAGACTGCTGCTGTGACGTTTCGCCACCAGCTTTCATCGCATCGATCACGCCGAAGTTTGCAGCCAAACCAAGATATGCATCGACCAGCGAGTTTCGGAGTTCGTCAAGAGTTGAGGGGCCTGTATGGACACAGATTCTGCCGACAAAAGCGGCGCCAAACTCTGCGAGGCGTTGCACGGAGTCTTCGCGCACAGCGTCGTCCCCTTGCTGGCCAGCAATCAATCCGATCATCCAATGCACGTAGGGAATTCCGTAGTCAACATGATCGCGGAGGTATTCGCGCAACGCTCTTCTCTGCGGCAGATGGTTCACGTCGGTTGCGAGAAACTGACGAACGGTTGACTCGCCGCGATAGTCCCGAATTGCTCGGGATACTGCCCACATTAGCTTGAGTTGCCTCTCGGAAAGGAGACCATCCTTCGGGGAGATGATATTAAAGGTGGGACACCTTGGACAGCGGTTCAAGGCAAATGAGTCGATCCCTGCAGCCTTCCATTGCTCTGCGAGAACCGGAAGCGATTCCAGTTTGAATCCTGCTGGCGAGGCCGAAATTTTATTGAAGCGCAGGTAATCCAGCGCAAGGAGTGGCGATGTGAACAGCATAAGCGTTTTATGCTGCGAGCCAGGAGGGGCGCAGACGATGAGCTGTCCATGTGGAGGAACGACGCCGCAGAAAAAGTTTTCGGGTACTACTCCAGACTCTAGTAACTTCGTGGTCCGCTGATCAACCTCCTTCTGCATCGGGCCGTCCTTGAGCCGTTCCTTGATAGCCTCGTATGTCTTGGCGGAATCTTCTCCAGAGGTGGACGTTGATGACGCCTGCCTGGGCGCGCTTTCAGATTGCAGATTGAGAGAGGTCAGCTCCCGGTTTCCGCTGTTGGATGAGAAGAGATTTTTTGGATTGAACATGACTGTCCCTCGTGCCTTATCGGCAAGGGCCCAAATGTCAGGTAACTGTAGCAGAAACTAAGCGCGGTTGGCCGCGCGCGATCATGGTTGGTTGGACGTATCTTTAGATCAAAAAAATGGGGATGAGTGGGCTATCTGAATTCAAAGGACTCTGTGCATCGAAGCGGATGCATTCCCATTCGCGCAACGGAGACTACGATCCGGGGCGCATGGCTGGTCGAGCGAGCAAGATGCCGATGAGGATGTGAAGTGCGCTTGCGGGCCAGAGCAGGTGGGAGAAAAACAGGTGGGCCAGGCCGAGGAAACCAAGGTAGACGCCCGCGAGCAAGTTATAGACGAAGAGCGCGCGGATGATTTGCGGCAGGTAACTTTTAACGCCGGGCCAGCAAGCGATGGCGAGAGCCAGGAGGGCAATGCCTGCGACTCTGCCGATGGCTACGCCGCCGTTTGATAGTTCGGTTCCGAGAAGCAGGCGTGCGAGGAGACTGGGACTGACGATGGCTGCCAAGCCGGTGGCTGCCTCGATTGCCGCAGATAGTTTGATCAGGGTTGTGGTTTTCATTTGTGTTTTGTCGCGAGTGCCGGGCCTGTTCTGCTGGATAAATCACGATAGCAGAGAGTGAGGCGGTGAGCGTGGTTTATCGCCGAAGTTCAGAGCGGGATTGTGGGCGGGGCCCGCGTCGTTGGCGGGAGTTGGGACCTTGGATTAGACTTTCGGCATGTTGTTCACGAAGCGTCTTCGCGAGGGAGTTCGCCGGGGAGAGATTATATGCAGCGTGCGCATCTGGATGAGTCCGCGAGTGACGGTGGGCCGCAGATACCGCATGGAAGAAGGCCAGATCGAGGTGGACTCGATCGAAGCGATCGGTCTTCCGGATATCACTCCTGAGCTGGCGCGGGAATCTGGATTTCTGGGAGTTCTGGATTTGCTGAAGGTAGCGAAGCATGGCAAGGGCGAGCGGATTTATTTAGTTCGGTTTCATTACGTGCCGCCCAAGGCGAGGCGGCGAGTTAGCACGTGAGCGAGTTAGCAATTAGTGTTAGGTTTTGACAGCTTTGCGTTTTGGTGGCGAGCGCACGGACCTGAATTTCGATCTTGCTTTAGATGGCGATTTCTGTCATTCCTATAGGCCACAAGTTGGTTGTGCTTCGCTGTCAGGCCCCGTTGCAACATCTTTCCTCCCGTTTCTGCATGGAGGTCGAATGCGCACGATTCGGCTGCGGACTGTTGTAGTAACGATGACCGTTCTGCTTCTTCCTCTCTCGCTCTTCTCCCAGGCAATCACATTCAGTGCTCCGCACACGCTTCCTATTTCTACGGATTATGCGCAGGGGTATATTTTCCCCTTGGATCTCCAGGATGATGGCAACACCGATCTTGCCTTTCCGACCGGCACCAACCCACCTTTCTACGTATTTGTTGGCGATGGGAAAGGAGGATTCGCAAGTCGGCCGATTGCCTTGCAATTTTCCGATTTCGAGGAATGGTTCGCCTTCCCAATCTTTAGGGACGTAAATGGCGATGGAGTGGCCGATGCGGTCCTGATACAACCGGGTTTCTCAAGCGTACATCAGGGGAAATTTGAAGTATGGATTGGAGACGGGAAGGGTAACTTCACGAGCAGTTACATCGCCTCCCTTCCCGATGGAGGCTTCAGGTCCCCGGCAATTTCGACGGCGGCAGATTTCAACGGAGACGGCAAGGTCGACATTGCGATCGTCGTCAATAAGGAGAACCTGGAGGCTGAGTTGCTGGTATTTCTCAACAACGGCGATGGTACTTTCACGCTGGGCGACGACGAAGCTTTCGCGGGCGCTGGCTTGCCCGGGAAGCTCGCGGCAGGCGATTTTAATGGCGATGGCAAAGTCGATCTGGCGTCGGTTGACCTGTTGGCTGCGGCAGGGTCAGCAAATCGATTCCTACTCCATTATCGCTACGGCAAAGGAGATGGGACCTTTGGGACGGACCACATCTACGCCGCGGATGGAGAGCTCTACTCACTCGCGGGCTACGACTTCAATCATGATGGTAAGACAGATTTAGTCGTGGGAATGGGCCCAAGACTCGATGGGCATGGTAACCCGCTTCCAGCGGCACGGCCACGCGTAGCCACGTTGCTGGCGAAGCAGGCGGGTGGATTTTATTGGTTCACGGGGCATTCGCTCGCGTCTCTTCCGATTGATCTTCAGCTTACGGATCTGAATGGCGACGGCCTGCCGGACCTGGCGATTACCCCAGATACCCTTGGCGCAACTGTCCTTCTGCCGGGTCAAGCGGGCGGATCCTTTGGCCACTCGCAAATTATTCCAGCCGGCTTCTGGTTTCCGGTGCTAACGCCGCTTGCTACCGGTGGCCTACCCGCGCTTTTCTATTTCGATTACGCGGCGGCGCCCAATGAAGCTTTGTATAAAGTGCAGGTGAGAATTAATACCACTAAGAAATAGGCGCACTCGGGGTAGAGGGAGTGGGCTTATGCGTAATTGTGCTTATTAAGGTGATTGTTTTCGTTCGCGCGCGAAGATAAAAGAGAAGGATTTTGATGATGGTGGGCGAGGCGGGGATCGAACCCACAACCCCCGGCTTAGAAGGCCGGTGCTCTATCCAATTGAGCTACTCGCCCGCGGGGGTTTACCTGGTGATGGTCGGTATCGCGGCGCTTTTCTATTGTAACCAATGCGATGTCTTCGGGCGGTGACGTTGGTCTGATGCGATGGCAATGCCTTCAGGCGGGGATGGGGGTTCCGCAGCGGCGATGTGCTGAGGCGGTGGCGTTGTCATGAGTCGGTGGTATCGGAGCAGCGTTCCTTCGGGCAGCGGCGTTGGGCTGATGCGGACTCGTTGTCTTCAGGCCGGGGCGGATATTACGTTTGCGGCCTGGGCCAGGGCGTGCTGCCAGTTGGCTTGCGCGGCGGCGGGGTTGGGGCCGCATCCTGTGATGTACAGAGTTATGGCGAAGCCGTCGCGTGGATCGCTGTTGGTGGTCGCGATGTTGGCGGAGCGCAGGACTAAGTCCGCTCGCGCGTGGGTTGCGGGAGTGGCTCGCAGGGTCTGGATGGTGCGCTTGAGCCAGGCTTCCTGTTCGTCGAATGGTTCGAAGACCGCTTCCCCACTGCGCACCAGGTCGATGTAGCTGGCAAATCCGGAAGCGCAGTTGGTAGAGGTGGACTCCATTTCAAGGGGATCGAGGTCGGCTGCGGTGAGGGTCCACACGTCGCATTTGGAGGTGTAAACCTGCGAGTGAGCGCTGTTGAGGTGGGCGAGTGCGCCGCCTAGCGCGGGGTGTTGTTGCGCCTCCGGTACCTGCGTGGCGAGGGATTCGCTGGGGACCGGGGGAAGGCCAGGCATGGACGATTGGGCCGACGAGCTTCGCGAAGATTCGCCGAGGGCTTGGCGGAGATCGATGAAGGCCAGGCCTTCGGCGGACCACGGAACCGTGATGCTGGGGAGGTCTGCTCCGATTTCTACGGACCAGTCAGCTTCCATGGTTACGTCGCCTGCGATGCGAAGGCGTCGCTGCAGGTGTTGAGGAGGAAGCCGAGGACGGCGCGCTCAGCCCAGTATCCGTCGTAGGCGTCGTGCTCGTTGGCGGGGGCGAGGAAGGCGCAGTGGCCTCCGTGAGCCGTTTCAACCAAGGTGATGTGCGGGTTGGCCAGGAGGATGTCGCGGGTGCCGGGGAGCATGCGGATGAAGGGATCGTCGAGCGAGTGGATGACGAGGGTGGGCACGGCGATGCGATCGGCCACGAGGGTTGCGGAGGCGCGGTGGTAGTAATCCGCCGCACCGGAGTAGCCGCAGTAGTAGGCAGTGATGCGGTCGTCGAAATCCCAGAGCGAGCGGATGCCTGCGAGGCGGTCGGCGGAGTAGAGGTGGGGAAAGAGGCTGGCCTTGAGGCGGGTGCGCTTGAAGAGTCCGCGAAGGAAGCGCCACTCGTAGGGGCGGTTCACCGGTTTGTGCAGGGCGATGGCGGAGGCGGCGAGATCCATTGCGGGGGAGACGACGGCAACGGCGCGAAGCTGGGGCATGGTGCTGCCGAGTTCGCCGGCGAGCTTCATGACGAGATTGCCGCCCATTGAGTAGCCTACGAGCGCGACGGATTGGAGCGACTGCTGGCGGATGATTTGTTTGACGACGGCACCTACATCCGCTGAAAGGGCAGAGTTGTAGAGGCCGGGGGTGAGGTGGTCGGTGGCTCCGCAGTTGCGCATGTTCATGCGAACTACGTTGCATCCGGCGGCCCAGGCCTTGGCACCGTTGCCGAGGACGTATTGCGAATTGGAGGAACCCTCGAGCCCGTGGACGAGGACGACGGTGAGGCGCTGGCTGCGCGCGTCAGCAGGTTGCCAGTGGCAGTGGCAGAGGATCTGGCTGCCGTCTTCAGGGTCAACCTCGACGAGGAGATCTTCAGCAGGGGGCAGCGGGGCCTGGCGGGGCAGGAAGTTTCCGGCGATGGTTTGCAGGTGGCCGTTGGAGAGGAAGCGGCGCGGCTGGAAGGGGTCGAGCCAGGGCAGCGGGGATTGCGGGGTCTTCTGGGTCTGCGGCGAAGCTGGCTGGGATTCCTGTGCCGATGCGATTTTCATGGTCAAGCCGGGAGTTCAAGACAAGACAATGGCCGCGCGGGCGGCCAGGTATGAATCTTGATGGTCCCGGGACGGGAATCCTTAGGGATATTTGGGGCGGCTAGTGGGGTTCGAACCCACGACATCCGGTGCCACAGACCGGCGTTCTGCCACTGAACTATAACCGCCACATATAGACTAAGAGTACAGCATCTGAGCCTGTCTTTCCAGTATATGGGGGCCGGGGCGGGTGCCGCTGGTGGTCCTTTTCATGCCCCGATCTGGTGAACCCGAGATACTGCCGCCTGGTGCGAAAGAACTTGCGCCGCGGGTGAAGCGCGCGAGCGGGCTGTTTGCGGACGAGAATCTTGACCTGCTGGCGCGGGTGCTGGACGAATGGTTTCGCATACCGGGGACTTCCATCCGCTTTGGGCTGGACGGGATCATCGGGCTGATTCCCGGACTGGGAGATGTGATTGGCGGATTGGCTTCGTCGATCATCGTGGCGGCGGCCTGGTTTCGCGGAGTTCCCTATGCCGCGCTGCTGCGGATGGTGGTGAATATTGGGATTGAAGTAGTGGTGGGCGTGGTGCCGGTGTTTGGGGACGCCTTTGATATTGCGTGGAAGGCGAACCGCCGGAACTATGAACTGCTGGTAAGGCATCTGCATGAACCGCGACGGCATAACTGGAAAGACTGGGTTTTTCTGTGGCTGATTGGGGTGGTGCTGGTTGCGATTTTCTGCGCGCCGCTGGTGCTGATTGCGTTGTTGATTATGTGGCTTCGGCGGGGTGGGTGAGGTGGGGCTTGGTCTGGCGGGGGTGACTACCCACTCAAGCCTTAAAGATGGCTTGAATGGGGCACCGCAATCTTAGACATAGGTTGGCTCAGGCTTTCGACGGCGCAGCAGAAGAGTTAGTAGAAGTCCGATTAGCGGGTAAGCAGTCACTATTTGCGGATCTAAAGGCGAGCCTGAGACGATACTGAAAGGCATGTCGTAGGTGGGGCGGATCAGCCAAAAGACTATGGTACCCGCGAGGAAGGAAAGGATCTCCGCAGCAAAGACTAGAGCGATCAGCCTGATTGCTGCCACTCTGCCAGCCAAGAGTTTCACGCCAAAGTACCCCAATGAGCATACGAGAGCCAAGTTAGTGACGCAAAACGCAAGGAACAGAATCCAGTCAGTCCTTGATGCGGACAGGGGCCATGCGTGGCGCAACCTTGACAGCATCACCGCAAAGTAGACGACGCCGCCGAGAGCGAAGATCAGATTTAGGGATGCCAGAAGCCGAATCAGCCAACGTCTCATTTTTCGTTCCGAAACCAGATGATGCCACCGCTGCGAGCGTTCGGGTGTGCCGTCGTGATTTAGTCGTTGGGGAGGTCGGCTTCGCCGGCGGCTAGCAGGCTTTTGCCGATGTAGTGGTTGAGGATTTCCTTGACCCTGACGGCTGTGTGTTTGTCGGGAGTTTCAAAGTCGTAGCTGTGTTCCCTGCCCTCGAATGAGCAGATGAATGCTACCCAGTTGTGGTGGGCGTCGAGCACCTGCTTGAGAATGGCCTGACCGCTAGTTGGCCAAGCTTCGAGGTTTTCGTATGCGCCACCGGGCTCGGGTGGCCAGCCGGGCAGATCGTTGATCTTCATAGACACCTCCGCAACCCAACACAGTACCACTTCGAATTACCGCGTCAAGCGCAATGCGGCGGGACGCGGTGTGAGGAATAGGAGGCGTGGAGGCGGAGGTATGTTGCCTGATGAGTTGGGCGGGCGTGGGGCGGGCGGAATTGGCGACGGCTGCGATACAATCAGTTGAGTCGGGGCAGTTGAGTCGGGGCGTAGCGCAGTCTGGTAGCGCATCTGCTTTGGGAGCAGAGGGTCGGGGGTTCGAATCCCTCCGCCCCGACCAGTAAATCCTGCTGAATCCTATATTTAGATAATTTCTTATTCCTGTCATTGCGGGCCTTGAGCCCGGGCTTGCGCGGTAAAGCTGCGGAAGGTAAACGCAAGCAACGAAGTTTGGGCCGTGAAGGGCAACGGGAGTGGTGTCGCCAGATTGCAATCGACAGGTATGTATGTTGCGTATTCGGCTGGAGACGATGGGAGCCTTCAAAAGGGTGTACCTCTTACCTATCCGCGCTGGATCGACAACGGGAACGGAACCGTAACCGATAGCGTGACGGGGCTGGTTTGGCTTAAGAAGGCAGATTGCATTGACCAATCCTGGTCGGCGGCGCTGGCGTCGGTCAATTCTCTTGCCTCGGGCCAATGCGGGTTGACCGATGGCTCGAAAGCCGGCAGTTGGGGAATGCCTAACAGAAGCGAGATGCAAAGTTGTCTGACAGAATGGTAAACAACCAGGCTGACTTTTTAACAGCACGTATCTCAACCACGACAATACGGTTTATCAGGCTGCTGTTTTCAACAGTTTCATGGTGGGCCAGTTCTACTGGACATCGACAACGAACGCTGCTGATATCAACGAAGCGTGGACAATTTACAGCTGCGATTTCGGGGTATATGACATTGCTAAATCGAGTGTGGGGTATACTCTCGCCGTGCGATGACAACCACGGTGAGATGACAGCAAACGGGAAATCAGGTCAACATTCCTAACGCGAATCAACTATCGGGGACGCGAAGAGACATGCGACTGCACGCCTGGATTCGCGCATGCGCCAGTATGATTTCGATTGAGATCGTTCTCATCCTGGCGGAGGGCGTACCCAAGATTTCAATCGAATGAAAGGAGGTCAGAATGAATACCGCAAAAATCACTCGCCGAGAGATAATTTCCGGGTTTACTTTGATTGAACTGCTCGTAGTGATTGCGATCATCGCTGTGCTGATCGCGCTTTTGATTCCGGCAGTCCAAAAGGCGCGGGAGGCGGCGCAGGATATTGCTGCGGTAAATGACCTCACTCTGATCGGCAAAGCAGAAATAAAGTTCCACGCCACGAGTGGTACATACACCGATTCTCTCAGCGCTCTTCCAGGTTTACCTGCAGGTATCGCAAGTGGCCAGGCAGACGGGCACGATTTCTCGATTCTCTCTTCATCCCGTACTACTTTCAAGGCACGGTCCACTCCGACTGTAATAGGCAAGACTGGAACCAAGACTTGCACGATCGATCAGACTCTCACCATCGCATGCTGACGAGGCACCGGGCGTCACATGAGGCGGGAGGCAGCCTCACGAAGGGTGCGTTCGTCGGTCCCGATGCTGCGGGTTCACAGTGGCCCAATATCGTCTATCTAGAGCAGTTCTTACTCCTGCCCATTGGATGGTCTTAGGGCTGTCTGTCCACACTGGATTTTTTATTCAGATTCTCACTTGTTAGGCGCGAGGGCACCTGGGAGCAGTTTGATTCCGACAACGAATGCGGCAAAAATCTCAGCATGCCCATTGTCGTTCGGATGAAGGGCGTCGTACATCTCTTTTGCGTCCGTACTGGCGTTCAGATACTTGCTTACTGGCGCAAATTCCAGATTCAAACCATCGCCCGCGAGAACTTTGACATTGTTGGCAATGTCCACCCGGTAGGCTCGCACATCTTTTTCGTCGGATCCATCCCGTTGACTCGGCACATCCCCGACGACTACGTAGGGATGTAACGAGGGACTGAGTGTTCCTACGGCGACGATACCCATTGTCCCATCACTTGTCTGCCTGAAGTCGATAGTGTGGCTGCCACCTGCGCATGGCACGCGTGCAAGCGCCACGGAGTCGGTCGAACCATTCTCGGTACTAATTGCTGGCACCAGGGAAGTTACCAGCCGAACTGGTGCGCTTGCGTCAATCGAGTAAGTGAACGCTCCGGGATCGCCATCAATCACTCGATACCAGATATAGATGGGAGCACCAGTAGTCGTGATTGAGATTTGTGCGGTCGAACCGGAGGCCGTGCAAGCTATGCCGATCGCAGCAACAAAAGTTTCGTCCTTTGCGCAGTTCCCAGTTGCACTTTCAACCGCTGCAGATCCCAGCACCTTGCTACTGGATGGAGTGCCAAGCCATGCCAGAACCGCCTGATGACACAGGTTGAACGTGCCCTCATATGGCCCTCTACGTCCTTGTCGGGCATCGTTCGTCCCAATCAACAGGGTTTGTAAGGGTTGATTGGTAGCGGGCGTAGCGAGATCAGCATTCGAAAATACCTGTTGCTTACCTACGTCGCATGCCTGATCCGCTCCGCGTGCACGATTAGTAGTTGAACCGATGTTGAGATAGGCTGCAATGCGATGCACATAGCAGTTCGCAGAGTCGGCCACTCCTACACATGCTGTAATTGAGTCGCCGTAGTTGAACGAAGCAGTGGGCTTCCATTCTCCCGCGTAGGGAGAAATGACAGGCGGAGTGAACTGGTATCCGCATCCCGCGAACAGCGCGGCAAGAACATTCGTTAGAAGCAAAATAGCGAGGAATGACTTCATCTTGAGCAAGTTTTAGTCTACCTGACACTGAACTTTGCGATCGCTCGTCATGAGGCGTCGTAATTTGTTAGTAATTGGCTTCTCAACAAACCGATACAGGGGAAGCGAAATCAGGATGGTACCACTGAAAAGGATCAGGGTCGTACGGATTATATTTTGAACGCCCACGCTCTCAGCCGTGAGGATATGGCAACTTCTTGCGACCCACCCGATGGCCCAAAAGGCGAGGAGGTGTACGAGGTAGATTGAATAGGATGCATCGCCAATTAGAAGAGACCAGCGCGGCCATGCTGCCCCAAACTGATCCTCGATTGCCACTACGGACTGAACAAGGATTGCCGCGGGAATCCCCCACTGCAAGACTCGCATAGCGGGTGCGTTGGCCAGTGGCACAAAGAGGAGTATTCCCAAACTCGTAGTCCCCAGGAACAGGGAAAGTATTGGGTTCATTCTGAATCCCTTCAACACCAAATGTCCTAACAGGAGTCCTGCAAGAAACTCCAATAAGAGAGGACTAAGGAGAACTGTGATCGTGGGCCAATCTGGCTGATGGAACATCCCCGTAATTGCCAGAGTGACCAGGACCGGCGTCAGCATCCGGACTACGCTAACACGCAGGGCCAGAGCCAGCGCAAATAAAAGATAGAAAAACATCTCAAAGGAAAGTGTCCATCCCGGAATCAACAGCGGTTGAATGTCCCCGAGAGAGTTGCGATAGGGGATAAAGAAGAGTGAAGAAAAGATATACAGGAAAGGCGTTTGGACAATGCGTCTGATGTGTTCGTTGGGGGCAAATTGCTGATGCAAACGAACTACCTGCATCTGCAGTAGCACCATCATTGTCATTATCCAATAAAGTGGGACGAGTCGAATTACCCGGCGCTCAAGGAAACTACGGGCGGGGTGGGTGATGTGTTCCCTTCCAATGGTTGATACCGCCATAACAAGCCCACTGATGACAAAGAAAATATCGACTCCGCTGGCTCCGTTCGGCCACACTGCCGGAGTTACTGCGTGGTGGACGACCACCATACACGCTGCAACTCCACGAAGTGCCTGAACACCGCGCAGTGTTGGAGGCTTTCGCCGCCCTCGTCTAGAATCCATTGCACCGTTCTCCGTTTATTAATCCGCTTTCTAATGCGCAATAGCTGAGGCTGAGGGCTGTGTTCAGGTTCGGATTCGAAGTCTTCAGTGAGAATTCACTTTGACACTGGTCCGGTAACAATCGTCGCCGAGCAGGATAAGACAGGGTGTGCAATATAACGATTACTAATGGGAAGTTTCAGTCATTATAGGCCTTCTTTCCCTCGTTACCGATTGCTTCGGATGGTAGGTCGAGTATTGTCTCGCCACCTCTCCACCTCGGTGCATTAGTCAGACGTCGTTTAGTTGCGGCCAAGCAGGCTTGCGGCCTTGTCTAGAAGGATGGCTGGGTTTACGGGTTTGTCGAAGAATTCGAAACCGAGCGCCCTTCCTTCCCTCGGTAGCTCGCGTGAAAGCATGGCGGAGAATAAAATGACTCGGCAGTTGGGGTACAAAGCCGTGAGTCTCCTGGCCAATTCCAGGCCGTTCATATTGCCGGACATAAGGATTTCGACAATAAGGAGATCTGGCTGCCACTCCTGAGCGATGGCGAGTGCGCTTTCGACGCTATATGCCGCGCGCGCATAGTAGCCATGGTGAGTGAAGATTGTTCGCAGTGTGTCGGCGGTGACTTCCCAAATATCAACGATCAAGACTCGTTTGCGGTGTTGGGGGCTATTTGACACGGTGCAGCATCTCCGACTGGTCCTGATGATACTGAGTGCCGATGAAACTACGCCAGGCTTATACTCCTGAAATGATCGGCAGTATGCATTACGGACGGATCTTACTTGCCGCCGCATGTGGGTTTGTCGCCTACTTCGCTTTTGGCTTTCTCGTATTTGGTGCGCTGCCGCTGCTGCGCGAGGAATATGCCAAGTACCCGGCCGTTTACCGGAACCAGGATGGTATCAAGAAGGTCATGCCAATCGGCATGGCCGCAATGTTTGTGGCAATTTTAGTCCTCGCGGGCATCTATGCGATGTGCTACCAACGAGGCTATGGTGTTTTTGACGGAGCGCGTTTTGGCGCATTGATTGGCTTGTTCTCGGTGTGCTCATTTGTCTTGCACAATCATGTCAACTTGAACATTGGGTGGGCGCTGACATGGAAGCAAGCGTGTGCTTATTTTGTGGAGTGGACAATTGTTGGAAGTGTAATCGGTTGGATTTATCAGGTCAGGTAACGTCGATGAATGTACGTTCAGAAGTGTCTTCTCAGCACATGACCCTCCGGCACATTTCGGGTCAATGAAGCCTCAGGCATAAGATTTAATTCAGTACCGCTTCACGTCCACAAGTAACTGGTGAGCGTTTTGACATGATGCTGACCGACGCCAGCCTGAGACATACGTAACCGGAAGCGGTGAGTGAGAAGAGTGCTGCGGCAATCGCGGAGGAGATCACAAATGCAGAAGCGGAAACTTGGGAAGAGCAACCTGGAAGTATCGGCCATCGGATTCGGCTGCATGGGGATGAGCTGGTCGTACGGACCCGCCGAAGGACAAGCAGGAGATGGTCACCCTTATGCATGCGGCCGTCGAGCGAGGCGTAACTTTCTTCGACACGGCCGAGGTGTATGGCCCGCTGGCGAATGAAGAACTGGTGGGCGAGGCGCTGGCGCCGTTTCGCGGAGAGGTTGTGATCGCGACGAAGTTTGGGTGGGAGGCCAATCCCGACGACGGCGGCAAGTGGAACGCGCTGAACAGCCGGCCAGAGCACATCAAGCAGGTGGCCGAAGAGTCGTTGAAGCGGTTGAAGGTCGATGCCATCGATCTGTTCTACCAGCATCGCGTCGATCTGAACGTGCCGATCGAGGATGTTGCGGGTGCGGTGAAGGAGCTGATCGAGGAAGGCAAGGTGAAGCACTTCGGTCTGTCGGAAGCGAGCGCGAAGACGATTCGCCGCGCGCACGCTGTGCAGCCGGTGACGGCGCTGCAGAGCGAGTACTCACTTTTCTGGCGCGAGCCGGAAGAGACGGTGATGCCGACACTTGAAGAGCTTGGAATTGGCTTTGTTCCGTTTAGCCCGCTGGGCAAGGGCTTTCTGACCGGCAAGATTGATGAGAATACGAAGTTCGACAGCACGGATTTCCGCAGCAGCGTTCCCAGGTTCAGCGTCGAGAATCGCAAGGCTAACCAGGCACTGGTGGAACTGCTGAGTTCGTTCGCCGCGCAGAAGAAGGTGACGACCGGCACAGATCGCACTGGCGTGGTTGCTGGCGAAGAAGCCGTGGATTGTTCCGATCCCGGGCACGACGAAGCTGGCGCGACTGGAAGAGAATCTCGGAGCGGCGGATGTGGAGCTGACTGCCGAGGATGTGCGCGCGCTTGAAGAGGCATCGTCGAAGATCAAGGTGGAAGGGGCGCGGTATCCAAAGTTCCATGAAGGGCTGGTGGGACGGTGAGGATAAGAGCACTACTTTATGGAGTGTTGGCAGCGGTGGTGGCGATCGCTGGTCTGGCGCAGGCGCAATCTGCGACCAGCAAGGCCGGAGACCACGAACGATTCATTGGAGCATGGCACCTGGCGCGCATAAATGCTCCGGGGCCGGATGGGAAACAAACAGAGACGCCGCAACCAAAGGGCATGCTGATCTATACGCGCGACGGACATATGTCCGTACAGCTGATGTATTCCAAGTCGGCGGATGTTCGATCGAACGAGTACGTGCTGAATGGGTATGAAGCTTCGTTCGGGAGCTACGATGTGGATGAAGGCAAGCATCTGCTGACTCATCATGTGCAGGGATCGATCACGCGCGATTTGCTGGTGGGCAAGGATCTTCCGCGCATCTATGAGTTCACTGGAGATGGAAAGCTGATCATCAAGTCGGCTCGGCCGGAGGAGCATTGGTCAGTGACGTGGGAGCATTATTGAGCGAGTTCGCGTCGGCGCGTAGCGAGTTCCGGCAGCAAGCTTTGTAAAGGATGAGGGCGATGCAAAAGCGGAGGCTTGGCAAGAGCGATCTGGAAGTCTCGGCCATCGGATTTGTTTGCATGAGGATGACCGTGGGTCACGGGCCAGTAGCTGGGACGAAGGAGGAGATGATCGCGGTGGTGCGGGGGGCGGTGGAGCGTGGCATCAACTTCTTCGATACGGCCCAGGTATATGGTCCATTCGTGAATGAAGAATTTGTGGGCGAAGCGCTCGCCCCCGTGCGCGATGAGGTGGTGATCGCGACGAAGTTCGGCTTTCAATTCGACTCGACGAGCGATCCGCATCCCACCGGTCTGAACAGCCGACCGGAATACATCAAGCAGAGCGTGGAGGGCTCGCTCAAGAGGTTGCGCGTGGACACGATCGATCTACTGTATCAGCACCGCGTGGATCCCGAAGTGCCAATCGAAGATGTGGCAGGCGCGATCAAGGACTTGATTCGCGAAGGCAAGGTGAGGCACTTCGGCTTGTCAGAAGCAGGCGCACAGACGATTCGCCGGGCGCACGCTGTCCATCCGGTGACAGCGCTCGAGAGTGAGTATTCGCTTTGGTGGAAGCGGCCGGAGGAGGAGATACTGCCGACGCTCGAGGAGTTGGGGATCGGCATGGTTCCGTACAGCCCGCTGGGCAAGGGGTATCTTGCCGGGACCTTGAGTGAGAAAACGCGGTTCGACAAGGATGACAATCGCGGGAGCTTTCCTCGCTTCACGCCCGAGGCTCTCAAAGCGAATCGCGGATTGGTTGATCTAATTCAGGCGTTCGCCGCGAAGAAGAGCGCGACCGCTGCACAGATGGCCCTGGCTTGGCTGCTTGGAAAGAAACCGTGGATTGTTCCGATTCCCGGCACCACCAAGCTTGAGCGCGTTGATGAGAACATCGGGGCCGCTCTCGTGGAACTTACTCCGGATGACCTCAGCGAACTCGACAGCGCTACTGCGAAGATCCAGATACATGGCGACCGGTATCCAGCGGAAGTCGAGCGAATGACCAACCGCTAACGAGTATGAGACGGCCAGATTACGGTCAGCGCACGACAACCCGTTCGAAGAGTGAGGGCAACAGGCAATGAATATCTCGTTTGAAAATAAGGTGGCGCTGGTGACGGGCGCGGCATCGGGTTTAGGCCTTGCGGCGGCTAAGGCATTTGCTGAATCAGGCGCGGCCGTTGCGCTGGCTGACTGGAATGAGGAAGCCGCGCAATCCGCAGCGAAGGAGATTGCGAGCAAGGGGCACAAAACAATCGCGATCGGCTGCGACGTCTCTGATGACGCGCAGGTGGAAGCGATGGTAGCGCAAACGGTCGCCGCTTTTGGGAGGGTTGATGCGGCTTACAACAATGCTGGTGTCCAGAATGTTCTTGCAGCGATGTATGTTCGCGGCTACAACGGAGTGAAATCGCGCTGGTACCAGGCGGCTTTGCGGCAGAAGGCGGGGAAAATAACCGCGGCCGGCATGACTAAAGATGTCATCTTTGAGCTGAAGCCGATGATTGGTGAGCGTGCCCACGCAGCGACCGTCAAGATTATGTTGCCTAAGACGGCTCGTGATCGACCGTTCGAACAAACAACTCTCAAGCCAAATAGAAAGTGGGCGGGTTGCTGATACGAACCGGCCCACCGAGATTACAGAGAACGTTGAGCTGACTAGAAGGGCAGCCCGACTCGCTGAGGCACGTACTTTGAGCCAGCCAGGTCAGCATCCGTAAATCCGAACACGAAGAACTGATTGGGATTGGTGTTGGGACCGTTAAAGTCCTGAAGGAAGTCGTTGTCGTTGGCTACCCAGAGCGTGTGCATCACGCTGCCGGAACTGGAAACATCGGGACCGAAGGCGAGTCCCTCGATTTTCGCGGGGATCTGGTCTGTTGTGAATCCCGCATTGGTGAGTGCTTTGACGACATCGAGAAAGAGCGTCTTGGGAACTGCGTTGCTGGCGGCCGCGGTGCCGTTCATGCTGCTGACGTCGACGGCGTTGGCGAGGTCGATCTTGAAGATCTGCTTGACCTTCGCTTTGCTGCCGTCGCCAAGGCCTTTGCCGTCGCGCTCATCGACGAGCATCTCGTGGTTGTTGAGGGCTACGATTTCGCTGACGCCTGAACCGGTGGTGAGTTCGTAGGCGTATTCGTGCATGGTGCGGCCAGAGCGAATGTCGATGGTGACGATGCGAAGGAGGCTTGTAGCGCTGCCGCCCTCTGCCGCGTCCTGGATGAGCGCATTTTGCATGATGCCGACGAGGGTGCTGCCGTCAGGCGTGATGGCGAGACCTTCCATGCCTTTGTTGGCGACTCTGCCGGCGCTGTTGTTTGCGATCTCGACCGCGCCTTGTGGGCTGAGCGTACTGACGGAGAATTTGTCAGGCAGGCGGAAAGAGCGCAGGCGAAATCCGCCGAAGCGGGCAAACTCGTAGACGTAGGGGCCGTATTCGTCGGAGATGAAAACGCTGAGGCCGTCGTTGGAGACGCGAATGCTTTCCGGATCGAGGCGCGCATTGGCAGGGTTGCCGGAGGTGCGATCGGGATCGAAGTTATCAGAGCGCCCGGTGAAGTAGTGGAGGAGCCACCAGTTTTGCGGTGGAGCGCCGGGGCCGACTCCGAGGCCATCGCCGGATCCGTAGACGAGTGGTGTGATGCTGCTGAGAAGCGTCGTAGAGATGAGTTGCGGAGAGACGGTGAATGGAAGAGTTGCACCGGGGCTGGTCTGGAGATGCATGCGCACTGTATGGAATCGATTGATGTAGCTAACTGTGTCGTCAACGGCGGAATCGAAGCTAACTGCGTTGGGACCGCGATCGGGGAGCGCCAGGAACTCATCGCCGGAAACGTGCGCGAGACCTGATCCGAGGCCGCCGAGCAGGTTTGCGGAGACACCGTTTTCGAGCGTCCCACGAAGCCCGGAGAGATCGGCATAACTGCCTGCTGCGCTGCCGGTAAGGGTACCTTTGGCGATGAGCGAGACTTGCGCGTGAATATGGACCGGAGCTGAAATCGCCAACGTGGCGAAGGTACCTGCGAGAAAGGAAATCTTTTTCATTCCTACTTTTCCTCCATAGAAGTGGCATGCACCCGCCAATCCTAGAGAGTGGTTGAGCAATGACATGTAAACGAATCTTGAATTTTCGGCGAACGGAGTGTGAAAGCGAAGTTTAGCGATCGAGGGGTGCTTTCGCCGCTACTTTTTTCAGCATGGCATTCAGGTTATTAGTGGCTTGGTGTAGAGGGTCCAGGAACCCCGGGCTCCAACTTTTGTGCGCCGCATAGCAAGCCGCCTGCGGTGTATGCGTTCCCCGTAGCTATGGGCGAGATGTTCGACGAAGCCACTGCAGAATGTTTCGAAGTCCTCCAGTGCCTCATCGATTTCGGCATACTGTCCGTAGACCTTTGCTTTGAGCGCCACGGTTTGTGCGTAGAGCTGCCTGACGTTCTCAGCGTAGCTGCACTGAGCTGCCATTACGGCATCGACGCTCCCAGAGCCTTTTTTCAGTTCGAGAAGAGCTACCTGCAGCTCCATCCCTGTCTTTACGACCTGACACTGCGTTTCAACGATGGTGTCGTATTCCTGCTGGATTGCTACCGACTTCATGCTGAGAAGAGTAGGAGATTGGCGTCGGGTTGTGAATCACACTGAAGAGTTAACTGTGTTGCTCGGAATCTTCGGGACGAGGTGTATTCGGAAAAAATTGCTGACTATGGACTGAACGCTTTGGATTGAATCGCACGAGAGACTGGCGTGGGCACGGCGATTGGCGGGCGAGCGATAGACGGTCAGCGTTCCATATTCTTCGCGAGTAAGTTTTGGATTGTTGAAGAAGCCATGTTTCAGATTCTGAAGGAGAACGAGGGCCACGTCGTTCCCGGCTGAGGCCAGTGATTCGAAGAGATACCAGCTCTGGCTGACGGGAATGAGAGTGTCCGCCTGACCGTGAAGGATGAGGAAGGGCGGAGCAGCGGAGCGAATGTAGTGTACGGGATCCGCTAGCTGGACTTTTCCGGGCGCGTCGGCGAGCGGCGCACCGATGAGACGTGACTCGAAGGATTCGGGGTGCCCGGCGGGCAGCACGCTTCCCACTGCTACGCTCTCGGCGTCGGTACCGACTACTCGAACCTGGGAGCGATCTTCATCAATGCGAGCGAGATTAGTCGGGACCGTACCCGTCCACTACGCCTTGAACGGCGGATGAGAATCCGGAGTGTTCATCTCCAAGGAAGTCTTGTTCCTGAGACAGGGCCGCGCAGGCGGCGAGGTGCGCGCCGGCGGATGATCCCCAGAGGCCAACGTGGTGTTGGTCGAAGCCGAAGTTGGGGGCTACGCTGCGTACCCAGCGGACTGCGGTCTTCACGTCTTCAACCGGAGCCGGGAACTTGGCTTCATCGCTGAGTCGGTAGTCGATGCTGACGACGGCTAGGCCGGAGCTCTGCGCAAAGAGCGCGAGGTCCGGGGCGAGGTGGCGGTCTCCGAATCGCCATCCACCGCCATGAAGCCATATGACGACCGGGATTGGCGCAGCTGCCGATGTGGGGAGATAGATGTCGGCCAGGCGCGCGGAGCTCCCGGCGTGGCTATAGACCTGGTCAGCGTGGATACGGATATCGTGATCGCGCTCAATCATCTGGAGCCTCACATCCGATCAGGATGCTTGCGCTTAAGCTGGTGGGCCACCCGGACGTTCGAGAATGGTCAGGTCCAATTCGGAGAGGTGCTGGATCACACGATCGAAGCGGAACGGATGCGGGACGAGGGGATAGCGGTATCCGTCGAAGGGTGTACAGAGATAGCGAAAGAACGGCTCGAAGTCGCCGGGAGTGATGAAGCCGAGGAAGCGTGTGTCGTGTTTCTTCAATTGAAAGGAGTGAGCCGTCTTTGGTGGGACGTGGAGGAAATCGCCACGACTCAGAGTGACGAAGTCCGTCGTCGACAAACATTTCCATCTCGCCGTTCAGACAGTGGAACAATTCGGTAACGCTTTCGTGGCGATGGCGCGGGATGGGATTGCCGATGGGGCCCTCAGTAAGCAGCGAGATAAAGACCCCATTGCTGTGATGCTGATTGCCGAGGATTGTGTAGAGCTGATCGCCGGCAATCATGCGCTCTCCCTCGCCGGCCGCGAGAACGAAGGGGACCATGCCATCTGGAGCGGTGGTGAGCTTGGGGTCGTAGACATATTGACGGGGGCGATCGGCCAGGATTTCCGTGTCCACTGAGTTGTCGAGCAATTTCCAGTTGATTGGTTCATTGCATTCGGCATAGACGGCTGCCCGCGTATGGCTTACCCAGACGGGCATAGGCGTCCGCGGCATTTCCGCCGAAGGTCCAAGACAACACTTTGCCGAGGTGGTCAGCAAAGGTATAGCCATGCGGCGTGCCGGGAGGAATGTTGACGTAGTCGCCGGGCGTGAGAAGATGTGTCTTGTCTTCGAGGTTCAGAGTGACGACGCCGTCGAGGACGAAGAGGGCTTCGTGAGTTGCACTGTGACGGTGCATGGGAAAGGCAGCGCCGAGTGCGCCGGTGAGCATGGTTCCGGCAGCGGATCGCGCGAGTTCCTGGGGCCCGGCAATGAAGGTGGCGAGATGGCCTCCAAATGCGTACCGCATGCCCTCACCAGCATCGAGTTTGTAGGGGGCCTGGCTGGCAGGCAATTGATTGTTCATCATGGTGAAGCGACCTCGCTGGGATGGCGTGCCAAGTGCTGAAGATCTATTACGGTTGATGTGACTAGATTCGCCTGGTGTTAGTTGCCTGCGATCATTGTGGATCGAGAAAAGCAGCAGAGCAGCGTACCATGCCACAGCATTGAAGCAAACGCGTGACAGCTTTGTAAAGGCGAAATAGAGCCTTGGACTCGTTGACAGAATAATGTTGTGGGCGAGTAGCCTTTGAGGCTGCAGGTTGAGATGCGGCGGGGCCTGGATTGATTGAAAGGATCTAAATATGAAACTCGCGACTTTCAAAGTTGGAGACAAAGTAACGTGGGGAACGATTGAAGGCGACTCCGCGATTGACCTGGGGGCCGCTCTGGGGACACGTTTTTCGGATTTGAAGTCTCTGATTGCAGAGGACGGCTACGCAGAGGCGCGGGCCGCTATGGCATCGAGCCCACGCTATGCTTTGACGGAGATCCGCTGGCTGCCGGTAGTTCCCAATCCGGAGAAGATTTTCTGCGTGGGGCTGAACTACGAGATGCATCGGAAAGAGACGGGGAGGTCAGAGGTTGACCCATCCGACGATCTTCACGCGATTTGCAAATACGCAAACTGGGCACTTGACGGACATTGTTCGCCCCGCTGTTTCGACAGACCTTGATTTCGAAGGCGAACTGGCGCTGATCATCGGCAAGGACGGGCGCTACATTACGCGGGACCGAGCGCTGGAGCACATCGCCGGATATGCATGCTACAACGATGGGAGCGTGCGCGACTGGCAACACCATACGCACCAGTTCACGCCGGGGAAGAATTTTCCCCGGACGGGCAGCTTCGGGCCGTGGATGGTGACGCCGGATGAACTCCCGGATCTGGGAAGGCGCGACGGATCATGACGCGGCTGAATGGAGAGACTGTGCAGCAGGCCACGCTGGGAGAGATGATCTTCGATATTCCGACGCTGGTTGAGTACTGTTCGTCATTCAATCCGCTGGAGAGCGGCGACGTGATCGTGACCGGAACGCCTGGCGGCGTTGGTGTAAAGCGAATTCCTCCGTTGTGGATGAAGCCGGGCGACGTTGTGGAAGTGGAGATCGAAGGTATTGGAATTCTGCGCAACGGAATTGCGGACGAAGCACCCCGCTGAGAAGCGATTCCCTGCCCGGTAGTCGCGACGGCATGTTCAACGTGGAGATCATGATGAGTGAGTTCCCGGTTATTGCTATCCGAAGCGTGGATATTGGGGTTGCCTGATATCGCGCGCGCTGAGGCTTCTACACGGAGACGTGGGGATTGGCGGTTGCGGCCCGGGAGAGCAACGTTGTTTACCTGCGCGCGACGGGACGCGATCATCACGTGCTTGCGTTGCATGCTCATCCGTGCTCCGAGATTCTTGTCGGTGAGCTTTCGCGTCACGACGGAGGAATACTCTGGCGCGGATTGCTGCGGCGGTGACATCGGCTGGTGGCAGCGTCGTTGAGCCTGCGAGCCGAAACCATGAGCCCGATGGCGGAGTCGTCCTGAAGGTGGTAAGCCCCGAGGGATATGTTCTGCGATTTCATCACGGCGATTTGTTGCGCGATGAGGAAGAACCGCGCTGCGCGTTTCCATTTCGCATGTCGCACGTGAATCTCAACTGCAGAGACATTGAAGCAAGCAGCGATTTCTTTCGGAGCTGTGCTGGGCTTCAGACTAACGGACCGCTCAAAGGCGATGGCGTTCCTGCGCTGCAATGAGGATCATCATGCGGTGGTGCTTGCAGACTCCGGCGTAAACGGGACTGAACCACGTTGCGTTCATGATGCCGGACCTTGAATCCGTGATGCGCGGCTCGGGGCGAATGATCGACCATGGTATTCCTGATTGGCTGGGGCGTGGGCCGGCATGGACCCGGCGACAATGTGTTCGCGTACTTCGTCGATCCATTTGGATTTGTGATTGAGTACACGGCGGAGGTGCTGCAGGTGAATGATGATTATCGGCCGCACGGCCCGGATTACTGGGTGTGGCCTGCGGGCCGCACGGATCACTGGGGCATCGCGCCGCCCAAGCCTGGCTACGTAAAGGATGCGCAGTTGGCGATTCGCTTCGCTGCTCCAGATGCGGGGAGTGAGCAATCTTCGGCTTCGCAGTCTCGCGCTAAAAGTTCAGGACTCATAGAGAGAAGGCCGGAGTTGATGGGGGCTGAACCGGAGTTTGACGTTGTGATCGTGGGCTTTGGCCCAGCGGGAGCGGTCGCTGCCTGCTGGCTGGGGCAGGCGGGCGTCAGAACACTGGTCGTCGAAAAGAGCCGCACGATCTGGGAGATACCGCGGGCGATGGCTCTCGACCACGAGATCCTGCGGGTCTTCCAGAACATCGGAGTGGTTGAGAAGATTCTTCCGCATACCGCTCCGTTCGGAGCCTCGGAACATTTCGGCGCAACGGGTCAACTGATTCGGCGCATCGATGTTGTGGCGCCGCCTTATCCGCAAGGCTACCTGCCGAACATGGTGTTTACGCAGCCGCCCGTTGAGAGAATTCTGCGCGAGAAAGCTGAAGCGCATAGTTCGGTGACGGTGGCGTTGGGAAAAGAAGTCACCGACGTGGAGCAACGGGACGATGGCGTGTGGCTTACCATGCGGGATGAAAACGACACGATCGAAGTTGCGACGGCCAGGTACGTGATCGGTTGCGATGGCGCGTCCAGCACGGTTCGACGGCTGGCGAAGATCTCGCTCGATGACCTTGGATTCGACGAGCCGTGGCTGGTTGTTGATGTGATGGTGAATGATGATGCGCTAGCGAAGTTGCCTCGTGTGTGCGCACAGTACTGCGATCCCGCGCGTCCGTACACGTACATCATCGGCCCGGGGAATCATCGTCGCTGGGAGATCATGCTGAATCCGGGAGAGAATGCGCGCGCAGATGGAAGGAGAGGAGAAGGTGTGGCCGCTGTTGTCGCGATGGCTCGCTCCTGAGGACGGGAGTTTATGGCGGGCCGGCAGCTATCGCTTTCACGCACTGGTTGCGGAAAGGTGGCGCGATGGGCGCGTGTTTCTTGCGGGCGACGCGGCGCATCAGCAACCTCCGTTTATTGGCCAAGGTATGTGCCAGGGGATTCGCGACGTAACCAATCTTTGCTGGAAAATGATCATGGTTATAAACGGCGAAGCCGATGAGACGCTGCTTGATACATACGAGCAGGAACGCAGCCAACATGTGCGGACGCTGACGGAGCGCATCAAGCAGATTGGCGGCGCCATTTGCGAACGCGATCCGGAAGCGGCGCGATTGCGCGATGAGGGTTTGCTGAAGCAGGGCGGAGGAGTGGCTCCCATCGTCACGCGGCAGGAGATTGTGCCGCCGTTGCAAGCGGGCCTAATCGCTCCCGAGTATGGACCGGCAGCGGGGACGCTCTTTCCTCAGCCGCACGTTTCCACTGCAAACGGAAGAACGCTGCTGGATGAAATTGCCGGGTTAGGCTGGCGCCTATTTTGGGATGGGCGGTCTGCGGGGGAGATTCCGGACGTGGAGCAGTATGGCGTTCGAGCTTTTGCTTTGGGCGGCGATCATTTCGAAGATACGGAAGGGATCGCCGCTGCCTGGTTCGCGCAAAGTGGTTGCAAAGGGGCGATCGTGCGCCCCGATCATTACGTGTATTGCGGGCTTCGTGATCTGAGCATCGTGAAGGACGCGTGCCGAGATTTGCAAAGCCGCATAGGTTTACGTGCGCACAGAGTGGACTGAATTCAGCTTAACTTTATTGCTTTCCTCTGCCGGTTAATTGTCGCAGGATGATTGCCTCTTGCGGGCGGTAGGGAGTGCCGTCAGCATTCAGTACTTCGTGGAACCAGACCACGGGTGGCTGCAAAACGTAGGGCCGCTGCCAGGAATCCCAGGGAAGATTTGTTTGGGTTTTGCCAACGACAAATCCCCAGTTGATGACTGCGACGTTGTGCGCCTTTGCGATGGGCAGAATCGCGTCGAATGTACTCCCGGCGGGCCGCGCCATGAACTCCGTGCAGATGATTGGGCGGTGATACTGTTCGAGTTCAGCGACTCGTTGTTCGAACTGCTCGGGCCAGCCGTAGTTGTGGAAGGTGATGACGTCGGACTGCTCCAACTGAATGCGCGACATTTTGCTGATCTTATCGGGAGATGTCCAGTCGCCCTGCCATACGCCGCTGGTGAGCGGCTGCGAGGGGCTGACGGAGCGGGCCCAGGCGAATACCTGCGGCAGCAGCGCCGCGACCAGGTCAACCTTATTGGCGGGCTCGATGGAGGAGTAGCTGCCGTTGTTGCCGTTGTCAGGCTCATTCCAGATGTCCCACGCGAGGATGCGGTTGTCGTTCGCGAAGGCGCCGACGACTCCGGTTACGTAGTCTTTCAGACGGCCATACTGCGCTGAATCCTGCAGACCCTGGGCGCCCGGGCTCTGAACCCAGCCAGAGTTGTGAACGCCGGGAATGGGCGGGTGCTGCGGGCCGAGTTTAGGGTTCGGGTCCCAGCAGGAATCGAATAGAACAAATAGTGGGCGGATGTGATGCCGCGATGCAATGGTGAGAAATAAATCGATGCGCTTCTTGAAGCCTTCAGGATCCTGCCGCCAGAGCTTGTCGTGGAGAAAGACTCGCATCGTGTTCATGCCGAGGCCTTCGGCCCATCCTAACTCGGTATCTATTTGAGACTGGTTGAAGGTGTCAGCCTGCCACATCTCAAGCTGATTGATAGCGGAGGCGGGAACGTAGTTGCTGCCAACGAGCCAACCTTGCTGCTGATACCAGGCTGCGGCTTTGGACTCAGACCAGCGATCGGTGGATGTTTGAGCCGCGGTCAGTTGTGCGGTGACAAGGCAGCAGAGAGCGAGGAGTGGTCCCAAAATTATTCGGTTCTTCTTCATAGATCCTTTCCCGTTGGCTCGAGCGCGAACGCAGGCGTGGCTTGCAGAGCGCTTACGAGATGTGTACGGGTGCGGAGGGCCGGCGCAGCTGGACATGCATTGCCGGAACCCCCTAAAAAGGGGGACGGCCCGGAGGCCGCCCTGGGGATAGTTTACTCGTGAGTGGTTTGAACACGGCGAGCTTGACAGTCATCCTGCGTCAGAATTCGAATCGCAAACTCAATTGCAGGATACGAGGGGAATCCACCGTACTGTTGATGAATCCAAAGGTTGAACTGTTAGGCCCACTGGTATCTGGTCGTCCAAATACGTGTCGGTTGAATGCATTGAATGCTTCGGCCTGGAACAATATGTCTGTTTGCTCGGTTATGGACGTTCGTTTATTCAGGCTGAAGTCTTCGTTCGCGAAGGTCTGACTTCTTGCCTCTGAGGTGACGCGCGGTATGTTGCCAAACGAGTAGGCCCCGCCCTCTCTGGCGCTACCATTCTGATCGAGAAGTGCCGCGTTGTTGAAGATGTCTGTTGTGGGGCTCTGGAATGTACTTGTGGTGAATCCGGGCCTCAGTAGCGGCTGCGAAGGTACACGATTATACGCAATGCAGTTCTGCACTGCGGGTATGCCGGTCGCGCAACCGAAAGCCAGTGGCTGTCCGGTCTGGTACCGCTGAACGCCACCGACCTCCCATCCGCTCACGGCTCGAGTTACAAACTTGTTCTGTTTGTTCAGATACTTCTTATTAGCTCCGAGAGGCAATTGGTAGAGGTAACTCACGACAAACACCTGAGGTATGTCCTGAGCGGAGATGCTCTTGTCGGCCTTGAGGTTGAAGGGATTTTGCGGATCTTCCGCCACCGGCGAAGGTAGCAAAGACCGGCAGGATGCTATCGGCATTGCTGATGGTTTTCGACCAGGTGTAGGAAGCGAGCAGGCTCAATCCGCTATGGAAACGGCGATTGAGCGAGACTTCCAAAGCGTTGAAGGAAGACTGCCCCAGATTCTCGAGGCAGCAATCAGTGTTCACGCCGTTGTACTGCGGCAAGGGGCGCAGAGCTTGAGCGACCGTACCGCTGAAGCCCTCATATGGGGGATTGATGCCAACCGCGGCGGGATCACCGACGTTGGCGTTGAGTGTATTGCCCAGTGAGAAGTATTGCTCGGGCAACGGATTGACGGGGTCGAACTGCGAGTGCAGGCTCGTGGAGTGTTGTCCAACATAGCCGATGGTGAAGATGAGATCACTCACGATTTCCTGCTGGAGTTGCATGCTCCAGTTTTGTGTCATGGCCGGCTTGCCATAACTGGGCCCGACGTATTGCGGTGTCTGGTTGTTCTGCTGCGCGGGGTCGAGGTTTGGCGGCGCCGCATATGCGGGGAAGCCACTATCGAGGTTGTACTGCGGATCAAATCCATTCAAGACGGTGGGAGAAGGATTTGCCTGGAAGCCGGTCTGCAATCCGCCACCAAACTCCGCCTCGGTAAGTGCGCCGTAGTAGATGCCGTATCCACCACGCAATACGGCTCTGCCGTTGAACGCGGCGGGGGCCCAGGAGAATCCGATGCGAGGAGCAACATCGCCGTAGTAGATGTTTGCCCAGCGCTCTTTTACAACTCCGTTGCGGGAATTGGGAGGCTGACCGTTGGTGGGAACGCCGGCAAAGACGAGTGCACCGGGAAAATTCCCCGCGCCGGGATTGGGAGTGGTGAGGCTGAGGTTGGAGGTGTTGCCCCTGTGCTCCCATCGCGGTGAATCCACTTCCCAGCGGACACCTAGATTTAGGGTAAAGGTGGGACTGAGCTTCCAATCATCCTGTGCAAACAAAGCGTAGTAGTACATCAGCCATTTCGGCTGCGATGCATATGCGGTCAGGTTCTGGTTCTGGTCGTAGCCCAGAAGGAAACTGCCGAATGAGTTTCCGCCTTGACCATTTGTCGCGATGGTTGCAGCAGTTTGTCCGCGGCTAAAGTTGAAGGTGCCGGACTCGTTGTTGTAACTGATGGGCTCAAAGATCTGATATCGATAGTCGAAACCGGCCTTGAGGTTGTGGGCACCCTTTGTCCAACTGACGGAATCGTTGAAGCGATAGCCGTTGTCGTAGGTGTAGTTGTTGACCGTGAATCCGATTTGAGCCAGACCTTCTCCAACGTTGAATTGCGGGAAGGTGGCGCCGTTCACATTGGTGATGCCCAGAACAGTCGGCCAGTCTTTCCCGTAGGTGACGGCCTGCGAGATGTTGATACTGGAGGTTCTGTTGAAGCCGAGGTTGAGGTGGTTCAAGAGCGTCGGCGAAATGGAGTAGTCCCAGCCACCGCGGTAGAAGTGGGTGAAGAAGTTCTGGAACTGGCCGCCATTGTTTGCTGGGCCGGGGAAACGTGGAAAGTCCGATAGTCGAGTATTGTCGCGGCTGTTGTATGAGAAGTAGACCTTGTGCCTTTGGCCCAGCACCTGATCAATGCGCACCGTCATGAGGGTGTTGGCAATGGGGTAGGGCTGCAGGTAACTGAAGTTGCTGAACTGCGCGGACGTTTGTGCATGCGGCACATAAGAGAGAACGTTTTGCGCGACGGGGCTTAGGCGCTCGGTGGGGATCTGATTTAGCCTTCCATTGACCATGAAAGGCAGCCGGCATTCGACGCCGCCGACAGTGGTAGTAGTGGTGGGGTCGAAGATCTCACCTTGGAAGATTGGTTTGCCGTCGCAGGGATTGGTGCCAATGACTGTGTCGGTTAGATAGGCCGACAGGTCACCGTTACGCTCGGCATCGGAGGGTACGCTGCTGGTTTCGGTTTGACCCTGTGTCTGCCGGAATTGCTCCCACGAGAAGAAGAAGAAACTCTTCCCTTTGCCGTTGTAGACCTTTGGAATCCAGACCGGTCCGCCGAGGGTTCCACCATAGTCGTTCTTCTTGTCGGTGGCTCGTTGATTTGCGCTTACTACAGCGGGATCGTCTGGGTTCTGCGAGATGTTGTAGTTATTGAAAAACGAGTTCGCGTTCATCGCTTCGTTCTGGAAGATTTCGTAAGCGACGCCGTGGAACGAATTGGTGCCTGACTTGGTCGAGAAAGTTTCGATCCCGCCTGTAGTACGCCCCAGTTCGGCGGGCAACGTGGAAGTGATCACTTTGAATTCGCTTATGGCGTCGACGGAGGGGCCGGTTTCATCGAACGACGAGCCGTTTTCAGAGCGGTACATGCTGGCGCCGTCGAGCAGAATTTCGGTTCCAAAATTCTGACCGCCGCTGATCTTCGACTCGAAGACACCGCCGCTGCCATTGTTGGTACCGGGGCCGATGGTGCCCGGCGTCAGGAAGACGAAGGCCTCCGGCGAGCGCGTGGCTCCAATGCCGCCCAGGCCTAGCGGCAAGTCGACAACCTGCTGCGTGGTGACAACGTTGCCGATATCGGAAGTTTCCGTCTGCACCACTGGGGCATCGCCTGTGACGGTAACGATCTCAGTCTGCCCGCCAACATCGAGAGTCACGTTGACAGGAGAAAGCGAAGCTACCTGCACGACAATTCCTGTCCGCACAGATTGCTTGAAGCCGGCCGCAGTAATTGTCACGTCATAGGTTCCCGGCAGAACATTCTGGAATCTGAAGTCGCCGGTCGAGGAGGAAACAGTATCGTAGTTCGTTCCGGTAGCTGTGTTCTTCGCGTTGACTTTTGCGTCTGAGATGACCGCGCCAGTGGAATCGGTGATCTTACCTGCGATGGCGCCTGAGTTCGCACTCTGTGCCCACGCGCTAGCTGCAGACAGCGCGAAAGCGCATGCCAAGGCCACCCAAAAACAGCTCTTGCGAACAGCATCCATAGCCATCCTCCCACCCAAAAAATGCTGCGAAATCAATGAGTCGCTTTGACTGATGCGGCTCGCCTGCTGCGTTTTCCAGGTTGTCAGGGCTTGCGGCGACCAATGGAAGCGCATACATCGCGCTATGGTGGCGCTCTCGAATTCAGTTGTCAAGAGCTAAATTCGAGAAAGTGCTCGACTTGGGTGAGTTTTGGCTTCGCATCGAGGTATGGTCCCAATTCGTTTACATCGTTTATTATCAGCAAGATGGGATCCCAAGCTTTCGTACTATGCATGTGGGTGGAGTGGTTGCAATGTTGATACGCCGACAGGCAGATTGGCTGGGTCGCGTTGGGAGCGCACGATTTCGATTGGCTGGTATGGGTAGGGAAAAGCTGGAAGCGCATACATTTGAGTGCGATTTATCGAAGCCCGGGCAGAGTCAGCAAGACCTAGCATGGATGGAGGATGGAGGAGCCTAGCTTATTGCTGGGCGTCTTTCGGGTCGGTGTCGCCGCTGGCGTCGGGATTAGCGCCCTGCTGATGCTTCTTCAACTGCTCGGACAACTTCGTGCTGCGCGCCTGATCTGTACTGGCTTTGAGTTGAGAGAATTGCGCCAAAGCTGCCTTTGCGTCATCGGGGCGCTTGAGTGCGCGGTAGACCTGGGACAGTAGGAAGTAGGCGCGCTGTCTAAGATCGGGATCAATCTGGCTTCGGCCTGCCTTGGAGAGCGGCTCGATGGCGGCCTCATTTTGCCCCAATGTTTTTTCTGCGAGCCCGATGTAGAAGTAGGCTGCCTCCAGCGTGGGATCACCCGCGAGGGCCTTGGTAAGCAGATCGATTCCTTCCTGCAGTTCTTTGCCGCGGGCGTAGATAACCCCGAGTTCATACATCGCCTGGTAGTGGTGGGGCGAGAGTTGCAACTCTACTTTGTAAGCGTCGATGGCCTTTGAAAGCTCGTTGGCGCTGCCGTATTCAACTCCAAGCCTGTAGTGGAGATCGGGTTCTGTAGGAACGAGCCTGATCGCTTCCTCATATTCCGCGATAGCTTCGGCATGCCGCCCGGATTCGGCATAGGCCTGCGCGAGGACTTCGCGAACGCGCCAGGACTGCGGATCAATCTTGTACATGCGGTCGTAGGCGTCGCTTGAGGCCTTGAGATGAGCCTGTCCATCGAAGTACTGGACGTTGACGTTGCCGGGATCAGCCGCTGCAGCATCATCGAGAGTTCTTGCGGCAGCAGCATTGTCACCGAGGGCAAGATCGCACAGCCCGAGATGGAACAAGGCTTGCGGGTTGTGCGGATCCTTTGCCAGTTCCTGCCTGAGAGCGGTTCTGGCTGGCTCGTATTGCTGTTGGTAATAGAGCGAAATGCCAAGGAAAAGCGCAGCGCCCTTCAGCCCAGGCTTGATAGCAAGCGCTGCGCGAAACTGTTTCGAGGCCTGTTCGTACTGTCCCATGCGCTCCTGTGCAAGGCCGAGATTCATGTGTCCTTCAGCAAAGCGAGGCAAAGCCTGAACGACCTTGGAGAAAGCTTCGGCCGCAGTGGGATAGTCTCCTTTTTGGAAGGCCGCGTTTCCACGATTGAAGTCCTCCTGCCAGGCGACGGCCGCGGATCCTTGCGCGTTGCAAAGCGGGGCAAGCACCACTGCGAGCAAAAGGAGGAGCGTGACACGGAAACAAACGTTAGACACGAAGGCGCGCTGCATGATTCTCGAAATGATATTACGAACCGTCGATCCACGTTAGCCAGCTATTGTGGGGAGTCGTGCTACTTCGTCTCGGGCGAGGCTTTTGTGCCGTAGAGCTTTTCGCTCAATGCGGCTTCGTCGCGTGCTTTTTGAATATTGCCGGCCTGGCGATATACGCGGCTTAGTTCGAAGTGAATCTTTGGGTTTTGCGGATCCAGAGCTACAGCTTGCTCCAACTGCTGTTGGGCCTCTGGGACGCGGCCCGTGAGTGCGAGGGAGCGGCCCAGCTTCTCATGACAGGCGGCACACGAAGGCGCGAGCGCCAAGGCATGCTCGAGCATTGGAATGGCGTCGCCCGGACGATTATGGTCGAGGAGGAATCCCCCGTAGTCGAGGTAGGGCCATTCGTTGACGTGGGGATCGAGCGCGGCCAGTTGGATGGAATGCAGGAACGCCGTGTCGGCCTCGCTCGCACGATTCTGCGCATCGAGAACGAGGCCGAGGTTCTGCCAGGCCTTGCGGTTGTCCGGCTGCAACTGCAGCAGGCGACGAAATGTTTTTTCCGCGTCGTTGAAACGGCTCTGCGAATAATAGCAGCGGGCCAACGCATAGAGGGTGTCGGTGTTCTCCGGCTCAAGAGCGGCGGATCTCTCCAACCAGTGGATGGCATCCGGATAGTCGTTGAGCAGTACATAGTCCAGCCCAATGGTGCGGAAGTCCGCGGCCATGGGCGGAAGATACTGCGCTGCTTTTGTATAAGCCTCGAGAGACTCGGAGGGTTTGTTTTCGCGGTTCAGCGAGTATCCGAGGAGATAGAGCGCTTCGCTCGAGCTTTGGTGCAGCTCGACGTAAGATCGCAGGGTCTGGGTTGCTTCAGTGAATTGATTCAGGCGCACCAGCGCACGAGCGCGGACCAGCAGCGCGTCTGTTTTTCCAGGAGCCTGCTGCTCCGCTATCGCCATCCAACGCGCGGCTTCGCGCCAGTCCCCTGCGCGATATGCTTGCGTCCCGCGATCGAACGCATCTTCGATGTTGGCCGCTTGTGCCATGAGAGGTTTCGCGCCAGCATTGAGCATTGTCCCAGGGATGGCGAGGCTGAAAACCAAGCAGCAAGTAATGCTTCGCATGTAATTAGCGAGTCGCGGAGCGGCGGGAGGCATCTGCGTCACAAGAGGTGTTGCACGGCCTGTCAGCAGCTCTGGCATTCTATGTACTCGCTACGGTTGATTCAGCGCTTAACCAGAATCCATTTCCACGGCGCGGCTTCAGGGAGCAGGTGGCGGGCTGGCGAGGTGCATGCCTCCGCGCTCCGTTGTGTTTTCCTGACGTGCGAGCAGCGTAGCAGCCTCTAGTTCGGGCGCTGCTTCCTCTTTCTTGCCCAGGCGCATGAGCGTAATTCCGTAGTAGTAGCGCGCGACACGGTAGTTGGGAGCGCTGGCAGCTGCGCGCTTCAGGTAGCCTTCGGCGGTTAGGTAATCCTTCTTGCGATAAGCGATGATACCCAATCCCGCGAGGGCGCCTCCGTGGTTAGGATCGCGCTCCACAACTTTCTGAAAAAGTGGAGCAGCGAGGGAATCATTGTGAACATCGAGTTCGATCTGGCCGAGTTCGTAATAAGACTCAGTCTGTACCGGCTGCAATTCTATCGAGCGCTTGAGTTCGACGCGAGCCTCGTCAATTCGAAGATCGATGTGCAATATACGGCCGAGTGCGTAGTGGGCAGTTGGATCGTCCGGCTTCATAACCAGGTAAGCGCGCATATTCGCCTCTGCCTGCGGCATCTTCTGCATCTGCAGTTGAGTGCGCGAGAGAGCGTACAGGGTAAGAGCGTCATCGGGACGAATGCGATGAGCTGCGGTGAGCGCTGTCTCGGAATCCTCGTATAGCTTCATGTCCATAGCCTGCACTCCGAAGTTGCGCAGTAGTACCGGATCATCCGGAACAAATGTGCGTGCGCGGAGCAGCAGCCCGAGCGATGCTTCCATCTCGCGTGCCTTGCGCGCTGCAAGCGCGGCCTGCGAAGCCGTAGTGACTTCGCCTTCCCGGGCCATCGCATCGGCGGGATCGCGGCGAAGCACCGACTCAAACATCGTGAGCGATTCATCCCATTGGGATGTTGAAGCCAATAGTTTGCCCTGCCAGATGCGAGGCTCGGCAGCAGTGGGGTTGAGCGACATTGCTTGAGTAAAGAGTTGAGCGGCTTCGTCGTTGCGTCCCTGCTCCCACCGCACCCGCCCGAGCAAAACCGCAGCATGCGCATCGCCAGGCTGAGAGGCCAATATCGGTGCGAGTGCCGCTTCAGCCTCAGCGAGGCGGTGCAGCTCAACCAACTGCTCGGCATTCGCGAGATGGTTGTCCTGGGCGCAGAGAGTGACTGTTGGAAGGAGAACGACGGCAAGCATCAGCGATCTGATTCGGAGGGTGATTCGCGGAGGTTCCATCTACCTGGCCTGATTTCCGGGGGGTGCGTCTGTTGGTTCATCGATCTTCAACACCTGGTCGCTACGAATATCTTTGAGCGTTTGCACAATACCGCTTGGCCAATGAATTTCTATGCTCTGGGCCACGGAGTCGCTGCCCATTCCGAAGTGCACACGCTTGTCGTTTGCGGACTGATAACTCGCCGCGGTTGACACGGTTACGTATTGTGAACCGCGTGTGGTTGTAAGTTTAACGACTGCGCCAATTGCGTCGCGGTTGCTCTTGTGACCGACGAGATTCAAAAGCAGCCAATGATTTTTTGTTGAAGTTTCGTTGAGCAGGACGTGGGCTGGTCCTCCGTTGGTGGAGACGACAGCATCCAGTCGACCATCGTTATTGATGTCTCCCACGGCGAGACCGCGACCCACCCAGGCTTCATCAAAGACGCCACCCGAGCCGGCGACAACGAAACCATGGCCGGTATTGCGCGCCAGCATGATGGGTTCCTTGTAACGCAGCTGAGGGAAGTTGACCTCGATGTTGTCCATATCGTGGCCCTGGACGATGAGCAGATCCTTTAAGCCGTCATTGTCATAGTCCATGAAGCGGATTCCCCAACCAGAGTGCAGCAGGGTCATTCCTCCGATGCCGGAGGTATAACTCGCGTAGGTGAAGCTTCCATCCTGATTATTGTCGTAGAGTGCGTACTTCTGATTGGCGAGGTTGGTGATGACGATGTCAGGCCAACCATTATTTTTGTAGTCCGCAAAGTCGGTGCCCATGCCGGAGTAGGTGCGCCCATCGCCATCCACGGCGATCTCGGCCTCGAGCCCGACCTCTTCAAATGTGCCGTTCCCTTTGTTGTGATAGAGATGTTCGACCATCGCGTCGTTGGCCACGAGCACGTCGATGTGTCCGTCGCGATCATAGTCGGCGATCGAAATGCCAAGGCCTTTGCCCGGCTTGTCGATGCCGACTTTCTGTCCAATCTCAGTGAAGTGGCCCTTGCCATCGTTGTGATAAACGAGTGGCGGCTCGGCGGCAAAGACATCCGGATGACAGTAACCGCGAGCGCCGTCCTTGCGTTCGCCACACCAGATATCGTCGAAGTCCCACTTCATATAGCGAAGCACGACCAAGTCGAGGAGACCGTCGTTGTCCAGGTCGACCCAGGCGGCACTCGATGACCAGCCGTTATCGCCGGCAGTGCCGGATGCATCGGTCACATCCTTAAACGTTCCATCGCCTTGATTGTGGTAAAGCTTATTTCCGCCCCCAGCGTTGGTGACGTAGATGTCTTCGTATCCATCATTGTCGAAGTCGCCGACGGCCACGCCCATTCCGTAACCCACGCCCTGCAAGCCGGCCTTCTCGGTCACATCTTCAAAGGTTCCGTCCTTCTTCTGGTGGTAAAGACGGTTCCAGTACTCGGGCGCAGTTTTCTTTGGAACCGTACCTTTGGGGGTGGGGTCGCTGATCTGCGCCACGTTGACGAGGAAGATATCCAGCAACCCATCGTTGTCATAGTCGAGGAGTGCAACGCCGGAGCCCATCGTCTCGATGAGGTATTTGCGCGTTGTGTGGATGCCCATGTGCTGAAAGTTGACGCCGCTTTTTTGGGTAAAGTCTACAAATTTTCCCGGCACGATGTCTGCTTCCATTGGCTTGGCCTGTGCGCCAGCCAACGCGGCGCAGAATGCTATCAACGAGGCAAGGCAGAGCGAACGGAGAGGCATCTTCATTTCTGGACCGCCGCGGCTTCCGGTTTCCTGGAAGGAGTTGCCGAGCATGCAGCGCACAACTCGCCCGTGATTCCCTTGCCTTCCTCGACGTTGATGATGCGGTCGATGGCCTTGGGCTTGAGATGTTCCCTGGCTCCGCTGGGCCAGTGAATTTCAACATCCTGCACTGTTGTCGCGTCGCCGAGGCCGAAGTGAAGGCGAAGATCATTTGAGGAGGCGAAGCTTCCTCCACTCATAACGTCGCCGCGCTGACGTAGACCGCCGGCGGTGAGATAAACGGTCGCGCCGACTGCATCTCGCGCGCTCTTTGGGCCGCCGGCAAGCTTCAGCGTGAGCCAGTGATGCTGATCGTTATTCACGTTGCGCAGCAGAACGGGGGCGTGGTCCATGGCATTGATCACGACGTCGATTTTGCCATCATTGAAGAGGTCACCAAAGGCGCCTCCGCGTCCAGGCACGACGGCTGCAAGCCCGGTGTTTCGAACGGGCGGAACGAGATCGAACCTCTCACCCTTGAGGTTGCGGAAGAGGAGAGGCCTCTGTGCGAAGGTGGTGCCCCACTCCGTCTGATCTACTGCCGGATAGACGTGGCCGTTGACGATAAAAATATCCTTCCAACCATCGTTGTCATAGTCCACGAATCCGGCTGCCCAGCCGAGAAATGGAATCGTTGTGTCGGCGATGCCCACCTGGTTGCTGACGTCGGTAAAACTGGCGTCGCCATCATTACGATAAAGGACATCGTAGTCATCGGAGAAGTCTGTATTGAGCAGATCGAGTAGGCCGTTGTTGCGGTAGTCGCCGACGGCCACTCCCATGGAGGCAATCTCCCGCCCCTCCTGGTTGAGCGCGTAGCCAGAGAGGTAGCTGGCATCCTCAAATGTTCCGTCGCCTTTGTTCAGATAGAGGTAGCTTGGCGTCGAATCATTGCTCACAAGCAGGTCAGGCTTGCCGTCATCATTCAGATCCACGAATACGGCGGTGAGCCCGTAGTAGCCTAGCCTATCGCTTACCCCGGCCTTCACGCTGACATCAGTAAACGTGCCATCCCCGTTGTTGTGAAAGAGATGATCCTGCTCGCCCTTGAGTCCGCGCGGACCACACATAACCTGGATACCCCGAAACGTGCAGAACGTCGAGCTGACGGCGAGTTGCTCACCAGGCATCGGGGGCTTGTTGTTTTCGTAGTGAACGTATCCGGGAACGAAGATATCGAGGCGGCCATCGCCATCGTAATCACCAAAGGTCGGTCCGGTAGACCAAGTGCCCAATGCGACGCCGGCTTTCTCTGCCACATCGGTAAATGTGCCGTCGTGGTTGTTGTGGTAGAGACGGTTCTTGCCGAAGTTGGTGACATACATGTCGGGCCAGCCATCGTTGTCGTAGTCCCCTACAGCGACGCCAACGCCCCAGCGATCGTTGGCCACGCCCGCAGCCTGGGTAACGTCGGTGAAGGTTCCATCATGATTGTTGTGAAACAACGCTGCGTGAGAGGGCTTCTCCGTACCGATGAGGGCGGGATAGGTCACGCTGTTGACAAGGTAGATGTCGAGCCAGCCATCGTTGTCATAGTCAAGCAAGGCAACGCCGCAGCCGAGCGTCTCGAGGATGAAGTCCTTCGCCGGAGTTCCGCCAACATGCTGCCACGAGGCGATACCGGAGCGTCGGGAGATGTTGTCAAAGACGACAGGGCCCTTCTCAACGAATCCGCCGGCAGTGATGGGTCGGTGCTCGGCATCAAGAATGGGGGCATAGGCTGCCCCGGTACTCATACCGCCGCGTTGCGGGGTGGGCTTGTGCGCATCGGAGCCCGACCCGGCTTGGCCAAGAGCTGGGGCGGTGACAGATAGCACGGTTAGAATCAATAGCTTGTACGCAGGGCGCACCTTGAATTCTGCCTCCACCATCTCTCAATATAACAACCCCCGTTGCCTGTAATTCCTTCTTTGGGAGTGCTTGCTTCCCTTGCGTGCATGCAGCGACTTCGTAGGAATCCATCGCCGTGACTTGAGAAATCGACTTCGCCCGGGAATTGAGTGGTCGAAGCTAGGCGCGGGCGAAGCTGCGCAAGCTGTTCTTCCCTTCTGCTAGCGTAATCGCTTACACTGCGTGCGTCTCCAATTTTCGAATATTTCTTGGGCGGTTCCCGGAAGCATATGACTATTCGACGCATGCAATCTGCCGTGGCATTCGCGGTCTTCGCCGTTTTCCTGGTTTGCTCGGTGTCGTCTGCCCAGGTGGTCATCAACAAGCCGATTCCGCCAGTCGCCAGTATTCAGATCAACCTGGCAGACGCCAGCAGGCAACCGATTCCACGCACCCTCTTCGGCAGCTTTCTGGAGCCCATAGGGAACTCCACCTACAACGGATTGTGGGCCGAAATCCTGGAGAACCCGAGCTTTGAAGCGGGGCTTTGGAGCCCTGCGGGGATTCGAGAGATGCTGAGCCAGCGTCCGGAATTGCAACGGAGTTCCGACCTGGGAGTGCCTTTACCCTGGGAGCCACTCGATTCCACACAGGGAAATCGCTATGAGTTCCGCTATGGCGACGCGGCAAATTCTGCGCGATCTATAGCCATTCTTGGAATCCCCGGCAAGGCTACGGGTATTACGCAGCGCGTTTACCTGCCGGCGCACCGCACGCTCAGCTATTCGGGCAGTTTGTATGCGCGCCATCTGGCGGGCCCAGCTGAGCTGACGGTGATGCTACGACGCCGCGACGACCTGACGAAGGTTCTTGCGCAGGCGGTCATCAATGCGCCGGGCGCGGAATGGACGAAGTATCCCTTCAAGCTGGAGTTGCAGCCGAATACCTTATACAACCTGGAGCCAGCTGACTTCGTGATCCAGGTGAAGGACGAGGAACGGGTGCTGATCGATCAGGTATCGCTGATGCCGTCGGACGCCATTCAGGGCCTTGATCCGGACATGGTCCGCATGGTGCAGGCCATGCATACTCCGCTGATTCGATTTGGAGGCAACTTTACCTCCGGCTACCATTGGCGCGATGGCATTGGCCCCATCGACAAGCGCGTGAGCATGCCGAATGTGGCGTGGGGAATACCGGAGTACAACACCTTCGGGACAGACGAGTTTCTGAACTTTTGCAAGCTGGTGAACGCTGAGCCACAGGTGGCGCTGAACCTGGGATCGGGCACGCCAGAGGAGGCCGCCGACTGGGTGAGCTACGTAAACCAGCACTGGGGCAATCAGCAAGGTGGATTGCTTTGGGAGTTGGGGAATGAATTATGGGGTACTTGGAATACGGGATGGCCCACGAAAGAGGAGTTGGAGCCGCGCACACTCGCCTTCAGTCAGGCGATTCGGCATGCCGATCCAAAGGCAAGACTGATTGCGACCGGGCAGGATCCAGATACCTACCGCGAGTGGAACGCGGCACAGTTGACGGCTCCTGCTGGGACGGAAGATTTCTTATCGACGCACTTTGTAGTGACTACCGATCAGGTGGCGCTGCCCAATCCTTCGCCGCGATTTTTATTTGAGGCTAGCCTGGCAATGCCGGTGGAGCTCGAGCGCAAACTGCGGGAGATGCAGGAACAGATTAATCAGAGCCCGCACAAAGACCGGGTCCATATCGCCTTTACCGAATGGCTCTGGTATTCGAATGGACGGCGACCAGGAGCTCCACGCTTTGATGATGTTGCCGGGGCTTTGACAACGGGCTCAATGTACAACATGCTGCTGCGTTCGTCGGACCATGTTCCTATTTCAGACATGACCGGCGTGATTGAGTTCGCGGGAGTCTGGAAGAAACGTGGACGTGTTTTTGCGGCTCCAGCAGCCTATGTGTTTGAGATGTTCTCGACGGCAGATGCTGATCATCTAGTTCCGGTGGTGGTCGAGAGCGGCAATTATTCTGTGCATCATGGGGTGACGCGTTTGCCTGAGATCGCGGACGTGCCCTATCTGGACGTTACCGCGGCGGCCAGCAAAGACAATGGCACGGTGACACTATTTGTAGTGAACCGCAGCATGGATCGCGACATACCGACACACATCGGCTTAGCGGGATTTCAGCCGGGACCGCGGGCGGAAGTGACTACATTGGCGTCCGACGACCTATACGCGAAGAACTCAGAAGACAGCCCGACGGCAGTGGATCTGGAGAAGCGGGAGGTAGCGGCGGGAGCTAATTTTCGTTATCAATTCCCTCATGCCAGCGTGACACGAATTGTATTTGCGCCCCGAAAAGCTCACTAGAGCACAGCGCGAAGGTGCGAGGAAAAGCTCTATGGAATTCATGGTAGACAACGTCTTACACTAGTCGGTACACGCGCATGGGGACGAGCGGAGCCTGGTGAAAATGGGAATTCTGGTTGGACCCGAACGTTGGAAGGGCGTCTCTGACCAGCCGGTTGTGCAGAGCGCCAGTAGCATTGCTGGGGCGATAAGCCAGTTTTTACGCCTTATGAGTCGTAGCGTCAGACTCGGCCTGTACTCCGCGGTTGCATCGCTGTGCCTCTTCTCAATGACGAGTTGTACGCGACAGGTGATGAAAGTCGCCGTAATTCCGCAGACAACCGGCGAGACCATTTGGGAAGCCGAGCATGCGGGCGCCGAATTCGCCGCCGATAAGTCGAAGATCAAAATCTACTGGAACGCGCCGACGAGCGAAGACGACATTCAGCAGCAGGGATCGCTGATTGAACGGATTATTGACGAGAGATACTCCGCGCTGATCCTGGCTCCCGACCAGACGAATGCTCTGATGGCGCCAGTGCAACGCGCTTTGGCTCACGGTATCCGAACAATCGTGGTCGCATCTCCCCTCACGTTGCCGCCCAGTAAAGACCTTTCATACATCGTGAATGACGACCAGGCGAGCGGGCGTACAGCTGCCATGCGTATCGGCCAGATTCTGCACGGCAGGGGACGGGTTGCGGTGCTGGGGGTGACGGCGGAATCGCTTAGCTCGCTTTCGATTCTGCATTCCTTTGAGACGACGCTGGAGACGAAGTTTCCCGGGATCGTGCTATCTGAACGGCGCTTCGCCACACATAACGGCACTGAGGCACAGCAAGTCGCCGACGAAATTCTCTCTTCAGATCATGAACTCGACGCAATTTTTACTTTGTCGGCCGCATCATCCGGTGGGGCATTCGCGGCATTGCAGGCGCGCGGACTGACATCGCGGATAAAGCTGGTGGGCTTCGAGCAGAACGTTGAGCTGGCAAACCTTGTTCGACTTGGAGAGATGGATTCTCTGATTGCCGAGAATACCTACGAGATGGGCTTTCGCGCGATGCAATTGTTGCGCGACGCGCCACAGGATAAGCCGCAGGACATCAAGCTGGAACCAACTTTATTGACAATAGAGAACATTGATTCTCCAGCAATGAAGACGCTGATCAACGTTGACTGGAGCAAGCCGTGATGCGTGGCGCGCGGCAGTGGCCGCGAAGCCGCGTGATTGCTGTGGGAGTTGTGTGCCTGCTTTGCGCCGGCTTAGCGCTGGTGGGATGGCTGAAGAGTTCGTGGCGCGGTCTTCCCTACCATGACTCATTCACGCTAGGTAAAACGGAGGAATGGACTGCGTATGCGGGCAATTGGAACCTCGTAGGAAATGCCATCAAGAACGATTCCGACGAACGCGGAGCTAAGTTGGTGACGGGGTCGCGCCACTGGCAATCGTACGCGATTGAAGCAGATGTGCAGTTGCTGGGCACTGGGGACGCAGGCCTGTTAATGCGAGCGACTGATGTGGAACGCGGTGTTGATTCATACACCGGCTACTATGCTGGACTGAGGACGAGCGATCAATCGCTGGTGCTGGGGCGCGCTGAGCATGGCTGGTACGAGTTTCCACCGGTTCCCATGCCGGGCGGAGTGGTGCCCGGGAAATGGTATCGTCTGCGCGTGTCTGCGCAGGGGTGCACGATTGGGGCATCTGCAAAGGCATCAGGAGCTACAGATAACGCACAGATCCGAATCAATGATCCCGAGTGCGTGCAGAGTGGGCGCGTGGGGCTGCGTTCCATGGGCGCTGGAGGGATGTGGCGCAATATTGCGGTCGCCCGACTAACGAGTGCTGCGCCAGACAGCGGCGCTGTTGCGGCTGCTCCGCCGCACGTCGCGCTCTATCCAACGGGCCAGGGAGTTATTCCATGGATGATGGCCAACGGGACGGTTCCTAATCTTGCGCAGCGTCCTCTTCAAGCAAAGCCAATTCAGTCCATTCGTAATTTACGGCTCTTTTCGATTACCAAGCCTGCACACGTTGTCGTGCGGGGTGCAGTCATCCTCACTAACCCGGCACTTTACATACAGGATTCAACCGGAGGCGTGCGGATAGGAGCAAGCCAGCCAGCCCCGTTGAGGGTAGGCGACGAAGTTGAGGTCGAAGGGGATGTGTATCCGAACGGCCTGAGCGCGGCGATACTTCACGCGACAGAAAAGCCCCTGGGTGGTCTGGTCGCGCCCATCCCGCCACTTTCTGTTACAGCGGATCAGGCAGCCACCGGCGCATACGACTCGATGTTCATCGAGGTGGAAGGGCATCTCTCGAAAGACTCCAACACGGCGGGAAGGGGGACGCTGGATTTCAGCAACGGCCTGCAGACTTTCCGGGCTGTATCGAATTCGTCGGTAACCAGTACCCTATTCAGCAAGCTGGAAAAGGACAGCATTGTGCGCCTTCGCGGGGTGTGCAGTGTGAGTTCCGACTTAACTAACCGCACTGTTCCGTTCGCCCTTATCGTGAACTCACCGGAAGACGTGAAGGTACTGGCGGGGCCGCCGTGGTGGAGTATTGACCACATCATTCTGCTCGCAATCGCCATGCTATGCGCCGGTTTTTTTGTTCATTTGGTGCTGAGCCGGGCAGAAGACTGGCGTTTGCATGCCGTGATTAACGAGCGCGAGCGGCTCGCGCACGAGATACACGATACCCTGGCACAGAGCTTTGCGGGAGTTGGCTTTCAATTGCGCGCCATACGCAACAGGATTGCGCGCAATAGTTCATCTCCAGTGAATGTCCAGACCATACTGGACGAGTTGAACGTTGCTTCAGAGTTGGTGCGCCACAGCCACGACGAGGCTCGAAGGAGTATCGCCATACTTCGCCCCGAGGCATTGGAATCGACGGGGCTTGTCGCAGCGCTTGAGCAGTCCGCACGCCGCATGGTGGCCCGCGGCTCTGTCGTGGTTGAAGCATCGTATGCCGGTGAGGCACGCCGGCTTCCGCTGCGAGTACTCGATTCGCTGTACCGGATTGGGCAGGAAGCGTTTGCCAATGCCATTCAGCATGGCCATCCCAAGCGGATCACTATTCGTCTTATTTATGAGCCATCAGGAGTGACTCTGGTTCTGCAGGATGACGGTACAGGTTTCGTCCTGAAGCCTGAATCCAGCGGCTTTGGCATCAATGGAATGCGGCATCGCGCTGAAGCGATTCATGCAACGCTTGAGATTGAAAGCAATCCGGGAATCGGTACGCGCGTAATCGTCCAAGCAGATACGCCGCGGATTCCATGGTGGCGCAGGCTGGCATATAGTAGACCGTACTGAGAAGGAGCATGCGGGCTATGCCTGATGAAGACCCCAGGCCGGTGAAGATCCTGATTGTCGACGATCATCCTGTGGTGCGCGCGGGGTTGATGAGCATGCTCTCAACTCATCCGGAGCTCGACGTGGTGGGCAGCGCGGCCGAGGGCGATCAGGCGATCGCGATGATCACGGAGCATGCCGTCGATGTGGTGTTACTCGACCTGCGCATGCCTAAAAAAGGTGGAATCGAGACTCTCGCAGCACTTAGGCAACTGCCGATACAGCCACGCGCGATTATTCTCACCAGTTACGAAAGCGATGAAGAGATATACCAATCAGTACGCGCCGGTGCGCAGGGCTACCTTCTGAAAGCGTCTTCGGAAGAGGAGATGATCGACGCCATATTCGCTGTCCACGCGGGTGAGCGGTATCTGCCAAACGATATAGCTTCTCGGCTGGCCGACCGCATGCCGCGCGCCAACCTAAGCGCTTTACAGAACCAGATTCTGGAATTGATTGCACGCGGTATGACGGACGACGAGGTTTCGGCAAAGCTGCGGATTCCAAATCGCGCTGTCTGGAATCAGCTGAACACGATCATCGAGGCCCTGGATTCGTCTGAGTTAGAGAGCGCACCGGGACAACCCGTAGGAGAGCGAATCACCATTGCGGAGGTTGCGCAGAAGGCGGGTGTATCCACTGCAACCGTCTCCCGCGTGTTGCACAATAAAGGCAAGCACACTGAGGAGACTCGGCGCGCGGTGATGAAGGTTGTGAAAGAATATGACTTCCAGCTGAATGGCGCGGCTGTATCGCTGGCCATGTTGCGCAGTACCAATACTCAGGATTGATCAGCCGACTTTGCGCCGCAGCAAAGCTTGATGAGAAATTTCGCCTTATACAATAGGATACTGGTTCACTATGCATATTCGCGATATCTTTGCCTCTGATCAGACCACCGTCTCCTTTGAATTCTTTCCGCCCAAAACGGCAGGAGACTCCCAGGCTTTGTACGAGAACATTGCCCAGCTTGAGGCGCTGCATCCATCGTTTGTTTCAGTGACTTATGGTGCGGGTGGCTCCACGCGCCAGCTGACTCATGACCTGGTGATACGTCTGAAGCAGACCACCACTCTGGACCCAATTCCTCACCTGACTTGCGTCTGCCATAGCGAACGCGAGGTCGAAGAAATTCTGACGAAATATGCTGAAGCGGGAGTGAGCAACACGCTCGCTTTGGGCGGCGATCCTCCTCGCGATCTGGCAAACTACGATCGGAATGCGGATGCATTTCAGCACGCGGCGGACCTGGTGAAATTCATCCGCCGCTTCAACGAACGTGGCGGGCATCCCGATGCCCGGGGCTTTGGAATTGGCGTCGCCGGATTTCCGGAGGGGCATCCGGGTACTCCGAATCGGCTGGATGAACTGGATTATCTGAAAGCCAAAATCGACGCGGGAGCGGACTATATCTGCACCCAGCTTTTCTTCGACAATCGCGATCTCTACGACTTCCGCGAGCGCTGCGAACTTGCCGGCATTCGTGTGCCGATACTTGCGGGAATCATGCCGGTCACGACGCTCGGAGGGATGAAGCGCATGGCGCAGCTTGCGCTTGGCGCTCGCTTCCCGGCGAAGCTGCTGCGTTCACTGGAGCGCGCGTCAGGCGATGCAGAGGCAGTGAAGCGGGTGGGCGTGCATTGGGCAACTGAGCAGTGCCGGGACTTGCTGGACAACCAGGTGCGCGGCATTCACTTCTACACGCTGAACAAGTCAGATGCGACGCGGCAGATCTACCAGAGCCTGGGATTGCGCGACAGCATCAAGCTTCGGCGTGCGGTTGGAGAAGTTGCCTCCTAAAGCATTTCGCCGTTAGTTCGAGCGGGAGAGTTGCGCCTGCGGCTCTTCTACTTCCGGTTCCGGGCAGTCTTCCGGGCGGCGGCGAGTTCGCTTTAACTTGCTGAGTACGGTGCTGAGAATGACATAGAGCACCGGAATGAAGAGCAGGTTCAGCAAGGTAGATACGATCATTCCGCCAACGATCGTTGTGCCCACTGAGTGGCGCCCAAGTGCTCCGGCGCCGGTTGCGAAATAGAGCGGAAGCACGCCCAGGATAAAGGCAATCGAGGTCATCAGGATTGGGCGCAGGCGAAGCTCCCCTGCTTCCACGGCAGCATCGACAATCGACTTGCCCTGTTCGCGAAGCTGCTCAGCAAACTCCACTATGAGGATTGCGTTCTTTGCTGCAAGGCCGATGAGCATAACGAGGCCGATTTGGACGTAGACATCATTCGACAATCCGCGCCACGATATCAGTTGCAGCGCACCAAGTACCGCCATGGGCACGGACAGAAGAATGATGAACGGCAGCGCGAAGCTCTCGTACTGGGCGGCGAGCGTGAGGTATACGACGATGATGCCCAGCGAAAAGATGATGAGGGCCTTGCCTTGCGCTTCGACCTCCTCCAGCGCGAGGCCGCTCCAGGAATATGACATCCCCTGGAGCATGTTTTGTTTTGCAAGCTGCGCCATGGAGTCCAGGCCCTGGCTAGTGCTGTAGCCCGGAGCAGCCGCCCCGTCGATCTCAGCCGAACGGAAGAGGTTGAAGTGGTAGATAACCTGGGGGCCCTCGGCATCGCTGATGCTCACAAGGTTGTCTAGCGGAATCATGCCTCCGCTATTATTCCTGACATAGTACTGGCGAAGATCGCTGACCTTCAGGCGAAACGGCTGGTCAGCCTGAATGAATACACGGTAAGAACGATTGTTGAAATTGAAGTCATTGACATACTGCGACCCCATGTAGACGCCCAGTGCATTCGTGATCTCGCTAATGGGCACGCCCATGGCTTTGGCCTTGACACGATCAATATGGAGAAGAAGTTGCGGGTCGTTTGCCGTATAGCTGGTAAAGAGTCCGGTGAGGTCATTACGCTGGCGACTCGCGGCGACGATCTTGTGTGCGACCATATCCAGGTCCTGCAGCGTATTTCGTCCCAGATCCTGCAACTGGAATTGAAAGCCGCCAAAGCTACCAATTCCCTGCACCGCAGGTGGCTCAAACATAGCGACGATGCCGCCGGGAACCTGGAAGAGCTTCGGCCCAAGGCGAGCAACTATCTCTGGCGCGCTGTGCCCCTTGCCCAGCCGCTGGTCAACCGATTTGAGCGGCACGAAGATGAGTCCGTAGTTAGGAGCGCTGCCGCCGGAGAGGCTGAAACCGGGCACCGAGAAGGTCCCGAAGACATCGGAATCCTGCAATATCAATTCCTCGGCGCGATGGGAAAGCTCGGCCGTGTAATTCAGCGAAGCGCCCGGAGGCGTCTGCACTACGCAGATGAGGTAGTTCTGATCTTCCTGCGGAATGAAGCCCGTGGGTACGTGCCGATAGACATAAACCGTGGCCGCTAGTCCGGCAAAAAAGATGACCAGCATCACGTAACGCATCCTCAAAACAAAATGAATGATGCGTGCATAAATGCCGCCGGTCCACCGGATCGCTGCCTCTACACCATGGGCGAAACCGGAGTAGGCGCGGGAGAGCGGTTCGATGCGTGTCCAGTCCAGCATCTTGTACTTCTCTTCTTCACCACGCAGGAAGAGCGCTGCCAGAGCGGGTGATAGCGTGAGAGCGTTGAATGCTGAGATCGCGATCGAAAAGGCAATCGTAAGAGCGAATTGCTTGTACAGGATTCCAGTAGTGCCGGGGAAGAAGGAGACCGGGACGAACACCGAGATGAGTACGAGCGACGTTGCGATGACCGCACTCGTAACTTCTTTCATCGCATTGGAGGTTGCTTTATGCGGATCGCATCGCTCAACTGATATGTGCCGCTGCACATTTTCAATCACAACAATGGCGTCGTCCACCACGAGACCCGTGGCAAGCGTGATGCCAAACAGTGTGAGTGAATTGATGGAGAAGCCCAACAGCTTGATGAATACGAAAGTGCCGATCAGAGAAACAGGGATGGTGATCGCGGGAATTACGGTGGCCCGCCAATCGAGCAGGAAGAGAAAAATGACGGCAATTACGATGACGATTGCTTCTTCCAGAGTCGTGATGACTTCTTTGACGGAGTCACCGATTACGGTTGTCGTATCAAATGCGACGACGTACTTCATGCCGGGAGGAAAACTCTTCGACAGTTCGAGCAGCGCGGCCTTCGCTGCCCTGTCTACCTCAAGAGCATTTGCGTTCGAGAGTTGTTGTACACCGACACCGATCGCCTCATGTCCGCTGTATTCCAGGTCGGTATCGTAGGATTCAGCGCCCAGCTCAGCATGGCCTATGTCCTTGAGTTGCACGATGCCATTCGGGGTGTTCTTCAGAATGATCTCTTCAAATTCTCGGGGATCAGTGAGACGTCCGACTACGCGAAGTGTGAATTGAAAGCCCTGCGACTTTGGTGCGGGTGGACGACCCAACTGTCCCGAGGGGATTTCGACGTTTTGTTCCTGGAGTGCGCTGATTACGTCAGTAGCAGTCAGATTACGGGCCGCGAGCTTGAGAGGATCGAGCCAGATGCGCATGGCGTACTTGCGCTCGCCAAAGATGACCACATCGCCGACGCCGTCAATTCTTTTGAGAGGGTCCTTCACATAGACGTCGAGAAAATTTGAGATGTATTGATTCGACAGGCTCCCATCCGGCGAATAGAATCCGGCGGCGAAGACAAAATTAGGATTAGCCTTGGTAATGGTGACGCCGGTGTTCTTGATTTCCTGCGGCAGACGACCTTGGGCTGTGGCAACGCGGTTCTGTACGTCCACAGCCGCGATGTTGAGGTCGTAACCCGTCTTGAAGATGACATTGATATTGCTGGTGCCGTCGTTGGAACTGGTCGAAGTGATGTAGTGCATTCCCTGGACGCCGTTTATTTGCTGCTCAAGCGGAACCGTGACTGCTGACTCCACTACCTGGGCGTTGGCGCCGACATAATTGCTGGTGACCGTAACCTGCGGCGGAGCAAGGTCCGGGTAGAGCGAGATTGGCAGCGTGGGGATGACCGCCGCCCCAGCAAGAATAATCAGCAGGGCGCAGACAGTGGCAAATATTGGTCTTTGAATAAAGAAATCAACCACAGGAAAATCCTTAGCTAAGGGGCCTCAGCGTACCCGGCCCTGGATTTGCACTTCTCAGTAACTGCCGTCCAGGCCCAACTTTCGTGCTTGAATTCTTGAGACAATACACGTGAGCAGCGGGGGGGTCGCGAGGCCCGCCCACTCCGTACGTGATTGCAGTTTGATGTTGCAGGAATGGTAACTGGCTCAAACTTTTTCGAGTGGCATGAAGGGGATCGCTTCAGCAGCGTTTTCCGAGTCGGTCGTAGCCTAGGCTGATCGACTCGGAGAACGGCACATCACGCATCCATGCTGTTTGCAGGCGCAGGCGAATTCAAAGGCTGCGACATGAAACCTCACAAATATCAGTAGTTATCACGGATATCTTCTGCCGGCTTCAATCCTGTACGTGTGGCCTTTACGATTTGATGAAGGCAAGAAGCTCAGCATTGACACGATCTTTGAGAGTTGTGCACATGCCGTGGGGCGCTCCTTCGTAGACGACCAGCTTTGCATTCTTGACGATCTTGGAAGAAATCATCGCCGACGCGACGATCGGGACGATCTGATCGTCGTCGCCATGCAAGATGAGGGTGGGTACGTCGATCTTTTTCAGATCCTCAGTCTGATCTGTCTCGGAAAAAGCCTTGATACAGAAATAACACGCAGGGAAACCGGCCATCATGCTTTGGAGCCAGAAGTCATGACGCACGCCCTCTGAGACATTCGCGCCGGGTCGGTTGTAACCATAGAACGGCAAAGACAGGTCGGTGAAGAACTTGGAACGGTCGGCCGCGACGCCGGCACGCAGTTCATCAAATACGGTGATCGGGAGGCCGACGGGGTTGGTCGGGGTCTTGAGCATCAATGGCGGAATGGCGCCGATCAGGGCGACTTTCGCAACGCGCCCCGTGCCATGCCTTCCGATGTACCGAGTGACTTCTCCACCGCCCGTGGAGTGACCCACATGAATTGCATTTTTCAGATCAAGCTTTTCGGTAAGCTCCGCTAGATCATCGGCATAGGTATCAAGGTCATTGCCATTCCACGGCTGGCTGGACCGGCCATGCCCGCGGCGATCATGTGCGATGCATCGGTAGCCGCGCGAGGCAAGAAAGAACATCTGGTCTTCAAATGCATCGGCACTCAGCGGCCAGCCATGGCTGAAAACGATGGGCTGGCCTGAGCCCCAATCCTTGAAGTAGATTGTAGTGCCGTCCTTTGTAGCAATGGTATTTTCCATGCAGTCTCCTTTTCATTTGCGTAGGTCGATAGGGGTCGGCCCTGCTCATCGCTTGTTTGATGAGCACAAACGGAACGGTGTTGGGCACAGCAGCGGGGATTCCTGAGGACACGACGTACAGCCGTGAGACACACTTTAATCGATTTGAGTTTTCATGCAAAGAGCGACTCTGGATTGTGCGGATGACGCGACTAAGACCGCCTGCCGAACGGGAACCTAACAATCGCGTGCACGATGGGGTTGATTATGGGAAACAGGGCATCAGTGATTGCCTCGTGCCGCACTGTAGAATCAATGGCTTGAATGCCTTTGTGCACAAAGCGTCGGCGGCGAGACAAATTGCAGAAAACCAACGCTGCTGAGAATCGATGGAAGTGAAAACGAATCGATCTATGGACAGGGATTTAGTCGGCATTTAAAGGAGCACCATGCAAAGCGCTTCTATTGGACGAAGAATTTGTTTTGTACTTGCAACTTTGACGGTGGTCATCTTTACCGCCAGTGTTTCCCATGCACAAGGCGCATCTTCGCATCAGTCTGCGTCCACTCAATGGCGAGCGGAGTTGCGTCGCGAACTGCCCTTGCTGGGGCATCGCAACTGGATACTGATAGTGGACTCTGCGTACCCACTGCAAAATACTCCGGGATTGCAGGTTATCGAAACACATGCCGGACTTATCGATGTGTTGAGTGGGACGCTGACTGAGATCGCATCGTCGCGGCATGTGCGCGCGAATATTTTTCAGGATGCAGAATTAGCCTACATTCCGGACGCAGATGCCAAGGGCATTACGCAATTTCGCGAGCGTATCCATACAACACTGCCGCCGGAAACCTCCGGGGCTCCGACATTACTTCCGCATGAAGATCTCATTGCTAAGGTGACCGATGCCGGCAAGAACTTTCACGTGCTGGTGCTGAAGACGGATGAGGTGCTGCCATATACTTCGGTCTTCATTCAACTCGACTGCAAGTATTGGTCAGCGGATGCAGAGCAGCGGCTTCGGGACGCGATGGCGCATTGAGAAGTGCTGCGGCCTCAAGCGATACGCGTGATTTCAAGGATCTCCACCAGGGCTGACGCCGTGAACTGTAGGTTCACGCCATGAGTCCAGTCTGACTTTGCGAAGCTGCCGAGGTCTTTGTTCGAAATGACGGAGTGAAGCTTGTATCGGCCGGGAGGGATCAGTGGCAGTTGCACGGAAGCAGTTGCAACATTGGATTTGTTCCTGAAGACCACGACTACGCCATTGCCGTTGCGCGCCAAGCGCGCGAAGCCATCCCAGGTGGCAGGCGACGGTTGCAGCCAGCTGCCGAGTGGAAAAAAGCTCTCGCTTATCTTCTCTCTCCTCCTCAGTTGCTTGAACCAAGCGATCTTGTCGCGGTACCACTGGCGATGACTCGGAGTTAGTTTGCGGAGATCGCCAAGGAGGAGTGGCGCCGATCCGATGGCTGTCCCAAAGCTCTCCTGAATGGTTGGCAAGTCCGCGTGCAGATTTCCGATGAGCATGCTCTCAACCGGCATCGAGGCCGCACGCTGGTAGAGCAGTTGGCGAGCTTGGCGAGGTCCCGCGGAATCGGGATGGGTATCATCTACATTGCTCATCCAGTCAAGATCGCCGGCGGCCAACAGGCCAGCGTCAATCACGTGCTTCTGTCCCCACAATTCAAAGGTCAGATCCAGAAGGACATCAGGATATTTTTGGTACACCTTGCTGGTGACGTGCGAGATGCCTTCGTAAATCATGTTCAGGGATTCGGCCCAACTCGCGTGGTCATGGCCTTTAGCCCAGCAGCCGGGCGCCTCGCCATAGGCATTGAAGATGGTGGTGAGGTCGAGTTTCACGTACGCGAGATTGAAGCGGCCAATCGCGTCGATGACTCTTTCGGCTGCCGCACCGCGGAACGGGCTGGCAAGACACATAACGACCTTGGGACCTGCCATCGTGCCAGTGACCTTGGGCTTTCCCTGCTGATCGAGCGAGGCCCATTCGGGATGCTCGCGATAGTCTTTTGTGGACGTACCGATGGCCGCAAGGGGGATCCACAAGCCAAGGCGCATTCCTTTTGCTTCGACCGCATCCTGAATCGGCTTTAAGCCTCCCGGAAACGACGTCAGGTTCACAACGTTCTCTCCGTACTCCTGCTGCCAGCCATCGTCGATTGTGAAAATATCGAGCCCCATTTCTGCGGCAGCATCAATCAGCTCGACAGAAATGTCGCGATTGATACTGCGTTCGAAGGGTTCCCAGGTGTTATAGATCCAAGGCGGCCCCTGGGCATTCACGCGTCGTACCAGGACGTCGGCCGTGTACGAAGGCAAAACCCAATGGGGATCTCTGAAACCGTCGCCATTGCGGAAGCTCACCAACGATACACTTGCGCTACTGAACTGCTCTCCACCGCTCAGAATGCGCTGGAACGGCATTAGATCCGTGTCATAGAGGACACCGATACGCACTCGTTCAGGGTCATCCCATCCACCAATTTCTGTCCGCTTCATGTAGCCGGGGACTTCACTTAAGACGGCAAGTCCGCCACCGGTCAATCCATTAGCTATGAAAAGGCCAGCGTCCTCTGAGCGTCCGGTATAAAAGATTTCGCGAGGAATAGTTCCATACTGCGCATTGAGAGTTGTTTCGTTTTCGGGCCCGATTGAGACTCCGAGCGCCTCGATGTTCAAATGCGAGAGGTGGAGCTCGGCGGTACCGGCGTTTCGCAACACAAGATGCTTACGGATAGCCGGATGGCTCTCATACACGTCATAGACCACCGAAACCTCCAGCGGAAGTTCCTTCAAGCGCAGCCTTATTGTGAGGGCTTTGCCTTTAGCGGTTGCTCTCTCGTCGGCGCCCAACAGCTCAAACGCGGTAGAGTTTCCTTCATATTTTTGACCGTTGCACTGGAAGGAGAATTCTGCCGCCATGTCGATGCGGATCTTTTCCGGGACAATAAAGTTTTGGCCGGTTGTGAGATCGGAGAACCGACGTGTAACGAGTCCCGTCTTAAGGCTAAAGCTGACATCTCTCTCGATCTGCCCGTTGGAGATCACCCAATTTTGGGCCGCTGGGTCTAAAGCCTCCAGGTCAATTGCTTCTGCTGCCTCGCAGAGGAGCGCAGGCGGAATGCTCCCTGCAACCACGATCAGGGCGCCGTCCCTGATGAGTTTTCTCCTGCTGAAGGATGACTTGTTTTGTTCATTCATGGCTGACCTCGAAGTCCTGCGTCAATTCAAAACACCTGATAGACAACGCTGTTCATAGCATCGCGCGGCAGCAGCGGCATACCTAAAGGTTTAGTGGGGCTGGCCTGGACCCACCAATCCCGCTGGCCACGCAGGCATGTTCGGCTCGGCGGGGGGCATTGAGGGTGCGCTTGCAGGAAGCACGTTGCGATGGATGAGCCAGTTGCGAAGAAGCATGGGCCATTCTGAAACGGCGGGGATGGATCCGCAGAGGCCGCAGCCGTGATCGGCATAATCGAAGAGGTGCATCTCCGCCGGGACATGCGCTCGTTCCAGAGCTCGATAGAAGTCGAGACTATTCTCAACCGGCACCACAGCGTCGTTCGTCGTCGCAAATAGAAACGTCGGTGGAGTGTCGGCGCTAACTGCAAATTGATTGGATAGGAGATGCACGAGAGCGGGATCAGGAGTCGGGCCGAGAAGGTTGTTACGCGAACCCGAGTGATTGACAGGGGGCTCCATGCCGATGACCGGATAGCCCAGCACCATGAAGTTGGGACGACAATCGAGTCGTTCGATGGGGTCGGGATCGTCGGAATCGCCAGCCTTACAATGAGTGCCCAAAGTGGATGCGAGGTGGCCCCCGGCGGAGAAACCCAGGACGCCAATTTTTCCCGCATCAATGTGGTAGTCCGCAGTGTGAGCCCGTATGTAGCGCATGGCGCGCATACCGTCATTGATCTCCACTGGATACTTATGGGGCGCTACGCGGTAATCGAGTACGAAAGCTGTCATGCCTTGCGCATTGAGCCAGAGTGCTATTTGAATGCCTTCGTAGCCTATCGCTACTCCCTGGTAGCCTCCGCCGGGGATAACGAGAATCGCGGCATCGGTAGATTGCTTCGGTGCGACGAAGGGATAGAGTCGAGGCTTCTCGGCTTCAGATGTTCCCAGCGCCCCTGGAGCGCCGTTCGGCCATAGTGCGATAGTTTGCGGGATGGGTGTCGCTGTGGATTGTGCGGAGAGGCCTGTTGCCTGAGCAAACGCATAGAGCACGAGTAGCCATACAAGCGCTTTCATGCGGGAAGTATACAAGGTGACGAAGGGCGTGGCGGTGGTTGGCCACAACCGCGTGGGGCGGACGCGCGGATAGCGAGGATTCAGTACTCCCTGGAAACTACCTCTCCATGCTTAGTGACAAGAAGGCACGTCTTCGAATTGGCCATTCGCCGCCATGGATGCGAGAGCGCGGGCGCACGTAATTATCTGTTGGTCCAGCGGATCACTGGCCAATGCATCAGGCGCAACGTATTCCCGATTGGCGTTCTTTTGCAGATAGGTATCGCTGAGCTTTTGCATGTTGTTGAACTCACTCTGGAGCATGGGAAGAGCCTGCCGGTCTGAATCAGTGGTCGCGGCGACCGAGACAAGGGCCAGTTTGCTTTGGGCCGTTGTGCGATAGCCTGTAACCCAGCTGTCGGTGACGGGATTACCGGTCTGAATCGCGTTAACAATTGCGATCCTCCATTCGCGGATGACGGTCATGGTCTCAATGCCGGCGCGCAGAAACTCCTTCGAGAATCCGGCCTTGGCGGCCTTGTCTGCCGGTGCCGGTGCGGCAGGAGCGGCTTGCGCGGCGCCTATGGTGAGACTTATCTGATTTGCTTGAAACGCGAGCGATCCATTGGTGATCCGAGCTAACGCTTCGACATCCACGTAAGACTTGCCGTTCACCTGGATGACCTGAGCCTCACCCGCGTGTCCGTTCACGGTAAGTGTTTTGCTTTGCGCGTTCGCCGCCCCGGCCTGAAAGAAGAGTGCAATCAGCAACAGTGACTGCGGAACCTGGCTGGTTTTCATTTTGCCTCCCTGCGAGGGGTGAAATCCGGAGACTGACTTCCGATCATCTTTACGATTTGAATGGCCGCGGGCGCGTTAATATGCTCACGACCATCACCTGCTATGAAGAATAGTCGATATCGCGCAGAATGCATCTCGAGCGGACAAATTATGGAGAGTTCGATGCCGTACCGATGGCATTCCAAATCGGCGAATCTGGAAGAGCTGAATGGCTGGCCGGCGTTGCGGGCGCTATTGAATGTGTTGCGGAATGGAAATTTTCGTTCAGGATTTTTGGGGATTCGGAATTTGAAAAACAATCGCCATCGCACTCCGGCTTGGGGACCATGATGCGTTAGATGGCAGCTCAGCGGTGCATTCTGCGGCACCGCTGAGCCCTTAGATTATTTTGGCGCTGAGTTTTCCAGGTGCTCCTGCGCCTTTTTCATGGCACGAGCAGCCTCCTCAATCTGACGCTGGATCTGGCGTTGAAACTCTCCGCTATTCAGCTTCTCCTGAAGTTTCTTCATGTTTTCCTGGAACTCCGCGCTATTTATTTCGGCCATCTGCTGCTTGAATTCAGCAGAGTTGATGCGCCGGGTGGCTTCGTCCACTTCTTTCTGGATTTTGGCCATGTCCACATTTCTGGCTGCCTGACTCGCCTTAATTGCGTCATCGATCTGCTTCTTGAATTCAGGGCTATTGAATTTCTTGGTTGCCTCGCGGATCTGCTCGCTCGCCTCGCTCAAATCTTTTTGAATTTGAGCGCGTTGTTCGGGCGTGAGTTCGCGCATCTCACCGGGAGCAATCACGACTCCTTCCGAATCCTTTGAGATCACCACAGTGGAGGGCTCTACAATGGGAGCTGGCTTAGCGGCCGGAGCTGGCTTTGCTGCGGAAGCTGGCTTAGCGGCTGGGGCTGGCTTTGCTGCGGGATCGACTGCCGGGGCAAGCTCAGGCTGCTGAACCGCCTGAGGAGCGGGCGCGACAACGGGTTCAGCTCGAGTGGCAGTCAATTCATCCTGGACTGTGGCTGACTGCAAAGATGGCTGGGTACTGGCCAGCGTGGGAGTCACATGAAACATCGTTGCCACCAGGATTGTGCAGGCGGTCGCTATGATTCCGGTCGCCAGGCGCGCCACTCGTTCGCGTGCGCTCATGACTTCATTTACGTTGGTCAGCCACATGATTCTCTCCTCTAATACATTGCTGTCGAACAGACTTAAGGCAGGGGACCGATTGGGCGTTGTGTTGGCGCCCAACATTTCCTGGGTGAGTGCAACGAGGCACCTTGCATAGCCAACACCGGACCTCATCTCTTGCGCCGCCATCGCGTCGCAAATTATTTCCCGTGTTCGGCCTATGCGCCGCTTGATCGCGTAGGTAGCGGGGTGCCAGGACACCGGCAACGACATCAACTCGCTTATAACGTTCACCAGGTAGTCGTGCCGGCGAACGTGGGCGAGTTCGTGACACAGCGCCGCTTTTATCTCGTCCTCTGAGTACTGCGCGACTCTCGCTGGCAGGAGCAACACCGGCTTTACCGCTCCCACAATTACGGGGCAGAGAACATCCCGAGACTCACGCAAGACGGGCGGGGTCACTTGAAACTTCATGCAATATCTCTTCAGTGCTGGCTCGACGTGGTCGGGGAAAACTGCCTCGCGCGAAGTGGCGACCAGCTGGCGCGCGGATCGCCAGGAGACGAAGAACCGCAGCAAGCCAAAGGCGAGGGTCACGAAATAGACCATGGCGATCCAATGAGTCGCCGTTACTCCCAGCTGAATTCGCTTGACGCCGGCGGGAAGGTCCATCATGCGCGTCCAAATCGCAGAGACATGATCATCGCCGCGCGTGCCGTAGAAATTTTCGGCGGAAGCGGGCTGGGCGTTAGTCCGCTCAACGACACCAGTAGACCCCGAATATCCCGAAGGCTCGTGCAGAGCAATGCCGCGCATGGGCAGGACCACGGCCAAACCTAGCACTGTGAGCCACACCCAGTACTGCATTCGCGGTCCCGACCTCAAAGCCCGCAGCAACAGCCATGCGCCAAACGCAAGGAGTGGAATCTGCCAGAGAGAGTTAGCGAGATATTCTACTAGCGCCTGTTCCATGACTTCTCCTTTGCAGCCGGCATTGGATTGACCGCAGCAAGCCTCTCGGCAACCCTTGCCAATTCTTCCGCAGTAATTTGCCGAGTATCCACCATCGCCATCAACAGGGCTTCCGTGGACCCGCCGAACATGCGCCTGACCAGATCGCTCAGGGCGCCGCCCGTTGCCCGCTCGCGACTAACTGTGGCTCGATAGCGGAAAGCCCTGCCCTCCTGGACGCGATTCACTTTGTTCTTACGCAGCAGGACGTTCAGCATGGTTTGGACGGTCGTATAAGCCAGTTCGGCTTTCAACTTCGGCTGCATCTCGGACACGGTACATGGCCCCGTCTCCCACAGCACCTGCATAATTTCAAGCTCCAGTGGCGTCAGCGTTTCTCTGGTTTTGGGCTTTGACGATTGGCTCACGGATCGAACTCCTAATACTTACGTAGATTAAGACGTATGGAGTGCGTAATTGTCAACTAAGACTTTAGGAGAAGCGATGATCCTGGCTCTTTCGGTGCCCGGAAATCGGCCGGAAACAACAGGAGGCCTCGATAAACCCATAGAGGTCCTCTATATCGCAAATCAATTTCTCTTATAGGGAGCAGCGCCATGGGTGGGATTACGGCAGGTTTTGCTTAGCGATGCGCGAAGCGTTGATTGAGTAGTGCAAAAGCCACGTTCTAATGACTTTCAACGAAGTCCACTGGTAAGGTGAGACGTGCGAATTTTTGGATTGCTGTTGCTTCTCTCGGGTTGGGTATTAGTGCTGGCAGCAATTCCTCTGCTGCGAACAGGGGTGGCATTGTCTCTGTTTGTACTGGCAGGTGTAGGTGTTGAGGTTTTGGGCGTCGCCCTGATGATGCGGTTTCACATGGAACAGCAAAAGGCGAGACGATGACTTCCGGAGCATTGGTACCTGACATGGATGCTCAATTGATTTTGAGTCTCATCTGTGTACTTCTTACTCCTTTGGCGCCAGCAGGCCTGCTGCTGGTGAATACAGGGTTGGGGCGGTCACGAAACGCGGCGCATATGGTGCTGTCATCTGTAGCGGTATGCGGGGTGGCCGTGGTTGCGTACTTCGTCTGCGGACTTGCTATCCAAAGCTTCTCCGGTGCTGCGGCACACAGCGTCATGATCGAGGGAAAAGCGTGGAATCTGATCGGGGGAGGCAGTTTCTTTTTCCTGGACCTGCGGGACGGGAACGTCCGTAAGCCAGTGATCGCGCTGTTTCAGATGTTTTGCGTGATGACCGCGGCAATCATTCCACTGGGCGCTGCAGAAGAGCGGTGGAAGTTGAGCGCGAGTTTTGTCTCGACGGCATTGTTGTCGGGACTTATCTATCCTCTCTTCGCGCATTGGGTTTGGGGTGGCGGGTGGCTGAGCCAACTAGGCCTGAACTACGGAATGGGGCGCGGATTCCTAGATGCTGGGGGTTCCGGTACGATTCAATGCCTGGGCGGGGTTGCTGGACTGGCAATGACCTGGCTCCTCGGCCCACGTCACGGTAAGTACTCGGCCGATGGGATGCCTTCGGCAATTCCCGGGCATAACATCGTCTACGCATTGTTCGGCTGCGCTTTGGCACTCGTGGGATGGGTCGCGTTGAATTCGGCGGGCGCATTGCTCTTTTACGATGTCGCGGCGGGGCATGTGGCAACTATCGCGATCAACACCATCCTGTGTTGCATGTTTTCGCTCCTCTCTACAGGAGCGATTACGCGGTGGCGCTTTGGCAAGCCTGATGCCTCCTTGTGTGCAAATGGGTTCATCGGCGGTTTGGTGGCGAGCAGTGCGAGTTGCGCCTGGGTGTCGCCCACAAGCGCGGCATTTATAGGCATGGTAACGGGAGTGATTGTTCCCTATAGTGTCGAGATCTTTGAACTGCGCCTGGCTGTGGATGATCCGGGTGGCTCGGTTTCAGTGCACGCTCTGTCTGGCATATGGGGACTGATGGCTGTAGCGTTTTTAGGCAACACACGAACCGCCACGACGCCATCCTCCGGACAGTGGCTGGCGCAGTTGATTGGAGTTGCCACACTGATCGGGTTCGTACTTCCGTTATGTTACGGACTGAACTGGCTGCTGGACAGATTTGTTCCGCAGCGAGTGGCACGCGATGCGGAGAGATACGGCCTGGACATTCACGAGCTTGGAGCGGGAGCGTACCCCGACTTTGTCACGCACAGCGACGATTTTATGCAGAGGTAGTTCTTCAGCCCTACTTATGGCGAGCAACGAAGAGCATCAGGCCGAAGACGACAAGCGGAATGGCGGCCATGGCTACATAAAACAGCACATTCCTGATCCAAGGTGTCTTTCGGCGTTTCCAGTCATTCAGTTCCGGGCGTTCTTCGACTCCGATCTCGTTCTGGTGCGACAGATCGTGTGCGAACTCGCGTGCTGAAGCATAGCGGTTGGTTGGCTCGCGCTCGAGGGCGCGATAGATAATCTCCTGCATCTGCGGCGTGACCGAGGGATCGACTTCCCTGGGGGGAATCGGATTATTCAAAAGCCGATCGTTCATGATGGCAAACGGATTGTCTCCACTGAACGGAACTTTCCCGGTGAGCATTTCATACAGGATGACGCCGAGGGCGTAGATGTCGCTGCGCGCGTCGCCGCGTTTGCCCTTGACCTGCTCAGGTGAAATATATACAGGTGTTCCCATGACCTGAGAGAGCTTGGCAAATGTGAGGCGTTTGGCGCCTGCCTGGCCGGCGAGTCCGAAGTCGATGAGCTTGATTCGGTCATTCTCATCGACCATTATGTTTTCCGGCTTCAGGTCGCGATGAATAACTCCGTGGGAGTGTATGTATTCCAGAGCTTCGCAAATACCTATGGCGATGCGGCTGGCACGTTCCGCTGGCAGCTTGCCTTTATCGCTCATAATCTGACGCAGCAGGCGTCCCTCAACCCACTCCATAACCATGTAGACCTGGCTGCGATCGCTGTCGGTGAAGACTTTCATGACCCCAGGATGGTCCATCTTGCTTCCGATGTCCTCCTCCCGGCGGAAGCGGTCGTAGAGCATCGGATCCGACTCCATCTCAGGATGCGGGACCTTGATGGCAACGATGTTTCCGGTGTTGAGGTCGGTGCCGCGAAAGATTGATGCCATACCGCTGCGCGCTACCGCGCCCTCGATGCGGTAATGGTCGAGTTGATCGCCACTGCGAATCTCTGTCATCCTTCGAGCCGATCAGCGGCAGCGCCGCGTGTAGAAGTATCTTGCACTATTTAGCGCAACTTGAAGAGCCGTCCACGATACATTCCCACGCGTTCCACAGAGGTAACGCGTATGAGTTGAACACTGACATTATCGCTTCCGTCCCGTTGGTTTGCCAGTTCAACGAGGCTTCTTGCCGCATCCTCTAAAGGCATGTGATTCACGATCTCAGACATATCCGGCGGCATCACAGTCCGGTGCATACCGTCGGAACAGAGTAGCAGGACATCCCCGGCAAGAAGAAGGTGCTCACTGACATCGACGTTGACGAAAAGTTCAACTCCGAGGCAGCGGCTGAGGATGTGGCTGGTGGCGGCGCGGGAGGCCTGACGTGTGGAGAGAATGCCAATGTGCATCTGTTCATTCGCGACGGTATGGTCGCGGGTGAGCGGTGTGGCCTGTCCACGACGAATGAGATAGCAGCGCGAGTCTCCCGCATGCGCCACCGTGACGCGATCGAAGCGGAAGAGGCATCCTACGATCGTAGTAGCGATGATGGCCGAGGTCGCCCCTCGGCCAGCACCTTCTTCATAGACGCGCTGATTGGCCGCTTGCACCAGTTTGGGCAGCAGGACGTTGGGCATCTCATTTAACGGAGCACTGCTGAAATCCTCCACCAGGCTGGCAATCGCCGTCGCGGAGGCCACTTCTCCGCGATCCTGTCCACCCACGCCGTCGGCGAGGGCGAAGAGCCACCCGCGCGCCTGCGCATCCGATTCCGAAGTCGGCAGAAAATGACCCACGCAATCTTCGTTATGCTCGCGCGCAGGACCTGGGTCCGAAAACTCAGCAAACTCCAAATTCAACATAGGGCCGCTTAGTTGTGCTGTTGGTGTAGGCAGGTCATCCACAATCGTATAACGCGGGACAAACACAGGTAACGGTGCGGACCCAGGGAGATCCGCACCGTTGAAAGAGCCAAGCTAAGCAGTGGGTTGCCGGCTCGTGATGAGAGTAGTCTTCCCCGCACGTTTGCTGGTTCTCAGAAAGAATATGCCCCCGTAGAGTGCCCACACGACCGCAATACCGAGTGCGAGCTCGGGCTCCATCTTAGTGCCATATCCCATGAAAGGCCCGATGAGGTAGAAGGCCATGCAGGCCAGGTTGGCGACGAGACCGAAGAGTGGAATGACCATGTGCCGAAGGAAGCTGAACTTCGGGTGACGATGATACGCGACGATGCACGTTATGCAACTGAGCATATAGAGCAGGAACGTGCCGAAGTTTGAAGCCAACGTGATCGTGAGCAGGGAGTTGGGCAGCGATGCGAGTTTGTCGTGAGAAAAGTAGAGTGCGCTCGAGAAGAGTCCCTGCGGAAGTGCGGCGATGGTGGCATCCGAGGGAGCGCCTGCATCACCGAAAACGAATATAACAGCGAAGCATGCGACAACCGCTGAGATGACGCCCATGGTCCAAAGGGCACGATGCGGGGTCAGCGACCTGTGATGGAGTCTGCCGAAGTGTCCGGGAATCTCATCGTCTTTGCCCATCGCATAGGTCACGCGAGCCCCGGTGTTCATGCAGGACAGTGTGGTGCCGATGAGGGCGAGGAAGACGGTGAAAGCCTCAATCAGCATAAAGGTGCGGCCATGCCCCACCCCAAACAGGGCGGTGCCAACCACGATCATCATGTCGCCAATAGGCGCAGCAGAACCTGTGGAGTTCTGCAGCGTATATCCGCTGTTGAGAAAGTAATTGGCACAGAAATACTCGATGAGGTAGCAAAACGCCCCTTGGACCAAAAGCGAAGTAATGACTGCAATTGGCACGTCACGTTTGGCGTTTTTGGCCTCGCCACCCATCGCAGTGACCGATTCGAATCCCACAAGAATCAGAATGGCAACCGTCGCCTGAACGAGGGCCCATCCAACGTTATGAATGCCTACAACTGATTTCGCGTTGGGATGGGTGAGGAAAGCACCGGAGGCATCCCGGGTGGGATAAGTAACGGTGTACGGCACGGGCTTGCCTGCGGCATCGAGCTTGGGCTGGGGAATGCCGGCCGCATCGCGGACCACAGTGTCGGTGGCGACTCCGTTGGCGACGATAGGGGTAGTGGCAAATTCATAGGTATAGGCATCGCCGGAAGCCGGGTCGAACTGAAGGCCGCCCGTGCCAGCAGGATGATTGATACGGTAACCGAGCGCCATCACGGAGAAGACAATCAGAGCTGTGATCTGAATGATATTGATGGCGATATTGATCGAGGTCGATCCGTTCACACCTCGATTGGCGATATACGCGATGACGAACGAAAAGACGACCGCGACCACCATCATGAAGACTGGTCCGGGATTGGATGCGCTCATGAGGTTCGGCTTCAGAGTTCCAACCAGATAGCCGCAGAGGATGCCCATAGTGGCGCACATGACGCCGGGGTAGATCCAATAGTAAAGATGGGAACCCCATCCAATGATGAACTTCGCCAGTCTCGCATAGGGCCACGCTACGTGATGGTTGAGAAAGGATTGTTCCGCGAAATAATAGGAACTGCCTGTGCCCGGGTACAGCTTGGCCATTTCTGCATAACAAACCGCGGTGGCCAGGCACAGAAGCAACGCGAAAACAATGCCAATCCACATGGACGGACCAGTGACGCCAGTCCCGGCCTGGATGACGAAGGTGAGCCATAGGAATGCGCCGGGGGCAATCAGCGCCATGGCATTCATAGTGAGCCCGGTAAGGCCCAGGCTTTGTTGCATCTGGGGTGCTGAATTCTCCGCCATGATCTATCTCCTTTTTAGGTGACCCTTTGGGGGAGGAGGACAGCGAATGCGGAGCGGATACGCCCCTCGGCCAGGATCGTTAACTGCGCACGATGGCCCAATGTTAGCCCGGAGTTTGCGGGGCCGCGTTGCTATTAGTTTTATTAATGGGCGGTATCACGCGGACGGTGTGTGGCCGATTCGCAGCGGCGTAACAGTAACATTCTTCTGCCTTAGCGCGATGAGGGAGCAAGCCGGAGCAGAGGGGAGCCTGCAGCCGGAAAGAGGTACGGAGGGCCACCCTCAGGACGGCCCTTCATATTGATGTGAGCGACGCAGCTAGTTAAAGATCACGCCGACTGTATCGTTCGAGGTCCCGATCGTTACTGTGCACACATCTGGGTTTGCGATGGTTGTCGCACAGTTGTTGGACCAGCCGCCGAAGGTTGATCCCTGATTGGGAACTGCTTTCAGCGTGATGACGGTTCCGACCGGGAAGTTGCCGAGGCAAACAGGAAGTGGCACCGCACCGGCAACCGAATCGCAGCTTATGGGAAGCGTGAGACTTGTGACGGTTCCAGCACCCTGGCCCACTTTGTATACCGAGAGTGTCGGTAGCGTCACTGTGCCAATGGGGCCTTTAAGACTAAAAGCGGCTGAAGCACTGATGGTGCCGGTGATGGGATCGGTGTAGCTCGCTGTGATCGCAGTCGCGCCATTTTCAATTGCGCTGGTTACGACGGTAGCCAATCCATACGAGTTGATCGTGGCAACCTGAACATCACTCGATGCCCACGTCACCTTGTTCGTCATATCCTCGGTGAACGGCAAGGTGCTGTAGGTCCCGACTGCCACAAACTGCCCGGTTTCCCTACGCTGCTTACAGCTTGCGAATCAGGAATAATGGCGAGTGCCGTGAGCGCGCGGGTCAAGGGCAATGTGGCATTCACGGTCAGAATGGCGGATCCGGCGACGATATTGTTGGCGTTGTTCTGGTCAGTGTAGCTGGCTGTGAGCGTGGTCATGCCGCTGTGGACCGCAGTTGCGACTCCGGTCTGGCTGGTTATCGTGGCTACCGTGGGATCGCTCGAGGTCCAGCTGACCAGATCTGTCAGATCCTGCGTGGTTGGAGTGCCCCCGGCGAAGCTGCCAATGGCGGTAAAGTGGGCATTTTCGCCCAGACTGCTCAAAGATTGCACTCCGGGCGTGACAGCGATGCTGGTAAGAGTTCGCGCACCATTACTGGCGCCCACTCCGGTCACAATGACGGTTGCTGTCGAGGTGACCACGGCATGGCTTACGGGCGCGGTCGCGATCGCCGTGATTGTCGTGGTGCCGTCGCCGACGGCCGTAGCCAGGCCAGACGGGCTAATGCTTGCCACACCGATATTGCTCGAGGTCCAGGTGACGAGCCGCGTCAGATCCTGTGCCGGCGCGCCTCCTGAATAACTACCAATCGCGAGAAACTGCCCCGTTTGGCCAAAGACGGTAAGCGGTTGCGAGTTGGGGCTGATGAGAAGGGATGTGAGGTCCTTCGCGGAACTTCCCGTGCCTGAACTACTTACGGTCACCACCGCGGTCTGAGAGATGACTGCACCGCTGGCCGCCTTGGCTATCGCGGTAATCGTGGTTGTGCCGTTGCCAATTGCGGTCGCGAGTCCTGAAGGCGTAATTGTAGCTACCGAGGGATCGCTCGACGACCAGGTTACGGCATTGGTAAGGTCCACAGTCGCAGGTGTACCGCTGCTGTAAGTGCCGATAGCGATGAACTGGCCTGTTTCGCCCAAATTGCCCAGCGTCTGGGTGCCCGGGGTGATAGCGATCGAGCTTAAGTCACGCGATCCGCTGCCTGTGCCCGCGCCGGAGACGGTCGCCGTAGCGGTCGCTGTGATTATGGCGCCTGAGGCGTTGGTGGCAGTGGCGGCAATTGTCGTCGTGCCGTTACCAACAGCGGTCGCAAGTCCTGAGCTGCTGATGGTTGCAACCCCTACGTTGCTGGACGACCATGCCACCAAATTCGTCATGTCCACTGTCGCGGGCGCACCACCCGCAAACGTGCCAATCGCCGAAAACTGTCCTGTCTGCCCGGTGCCGGTGAGCGTTTGCGTGCCCGGGGTGATCGCGATGGAAGTGAGCATTCGCGTACCGGTACCGGTGCCGGTGCCAGTGCCACTGACGATCACGCTGGAGGTTCCTACCTCCGTGCCCAGAACACCTGTCTGGCGTGCGGTAATTACAGTAGTGCCGTCGCCGACGGCGGTAGCGAGCCCGTTAGCATCAACCGTTGCCACGGTCGGCACACTTGACGCCCAGGCCACAGTCGCGGTGACGTCTTTGGTCGTCTGTTGGCGATTATAAGAACCGTATTGCGCGGTCGCGATGAACTGCACCTGCTGGCCTTTGCTGGTCAGAGTCGTCAACCCTGTTCCCGGGGTCACGGTAATCGTATTCAGGGGGTGCTCGCCGCAACCCGTCAACAGCGGCAGCAAAACTATCAGGGCGATGCATGAAACTTCAGAAATTCGTCCCATGGGTGTGCAACGTGCGATTTGCGAATCTACGATCATCAGGCTCTCCGGTACCGATTCTCCCTGGGGCCTGGAAACCGTTACCGTCACGGTGCTTCGGCCCGGCAAAGAGAAATGTTGAGAGACTTATCGGCTCGGAGAGAAAAACCTGTAATTGGAGACGGGCGGCATACAGCTAAGGCGCGCTCCTCGGCTGGTTTGATGGCTCACTGCCAAGGGCCAGCTGAGCCACCAGCGGGGTCGCTGGATCACGCGCGGATCTGAATGAAGTTATGACCAGAGGAGTTGAGAAACGTGCCGCCAGGGGCCCGTTGAGCTACTTAATACTCACGTCGAGAGGGTTTGACCGAGCCGACGGGCAGAGATGCTACCGCGCTAGACGCCGATCCATCGCGGGGCTATCCGCGGCCAAGCCGAGCTGCCCACTGCCGCTCCACCGGATAGAGCTTGTGCTCCAGGGTGACGCCCAGCAGGAACGGCGCAACGATCGCTCCGATCACACCCACCCAATCCACGATCGCTCCAAACATGCCTGCCCCCTGATCTGGTCCTTCTGACCTCTTGAAATGTGGAACCTCGCCCCACTTTGACAACTGCACTTCAAAGCGCCGGAGCATTGTGAAAGAATGCGCTCAAACGTGACAAAATGCACCAGAAATGTTGCAGCCTTCGCTGGTCGTACCAAAAGAGCCACATACGATCGCTGAAGCCATCTACGAGGGCCGACTCTCAGCTCCCTGCGACCGAAGCTTGAGAGCTTTTTCCGGGCACATGTGACCCAGTTCGATTTCCGCTAACTCGTCTTCCGTGGAGATTGCGAAGCCCACAGTCATAAAGCAACACAGGCAACGAGTGTTGATCGTCCCGTTTTCGTTCTGCGTACGGCTGTACATCCGACTGATGCTAAGTAGCGTGCGCTTCTCTCGATGTGACGTAAATCACACCTTAGGGTGATTAGACGGTGCGGGTTCCGATCGGATAGCGCTCAGCCGTGGTCCTCGCGGAGCGGCTAGAAACCGACACGTCCTTTGCGAATGAGCTCTGAAAAATCCGGTGACTGGTCTGCGGCCTTGGCTGCGGGGTTGATCCAGGCCTGTTCCTTGAGAGCAGGAAATGACAAGCCGCCGGTGACCAGTTTGCCCCGGCTGTATTGCAACTCATCGATCTTGCCGTTGAGGATGATGCGCCAGTTCCAGTCTTTTCTCTCCAGATCGGCCTGCTGGTAAATCACAGTGGTGCAGTTGGTGGTCAGAACGTTGTACCACCGCGGGCTGCTTTTCAGCTGGTTGATGGTGCGCAGGTAATCCAGCAGAAGGGCTCGCGCCTGTGCAGGGGTGGCTGTCAGGCGATAGAGGTCGAGGTTTTCTCCCACTCGATAGTTGGTCCGCAGACGGACTACGTCGCGTTCATCGGAGGGGATAACGATGAGGGTGTACTGGCGAAAGAAGCCTTCGATGGCGGAATAGCTCTGGCCCTGCATCTTGCGCGTCTCAACCGACATGGGCAGATGGCCGCCGGGGCCGAAGTCAAAGCTGAGGATGGGGTGAGCGATCCACGGCGAGCCCCAGTTATCAAGGAAGAAGTCGATTCCGCGCAGTTGTGCGAGGTCGTAGGTGCGCGTTTCCCATTTGCAGGTGTAGTCAAACTCCGCGCGATAGTCGCAGTTGCGAACATTGTGAAGAGTAAGGGAGTCTCCGCTGACCTCTCCCCAGGCAACCTGGGAGACATCTGCAAGCCAGGGACGGTCACTGGGTGGCTTGATTGAGAGCCACCAGGACGTTACCACGGCGAAGCACACTGCCCAGGCAAGCCACTTCCTCGCTCCTCCGCGCACCATGAAGAGGATCGCCGACAGCAAGATCACATATCCGACCGCCAAGGGAAACTTGAGTGCATGCGAGGGAAAGTCAAAGTAGATTGCTGCTGCAGCCCACAGGCTCGCAAGGCCCACAACTAGCCACGCCAGGGATGCGAAAAACACGCGGAGGCCTCGACCAAGCGCTGATCTTTCGTAGGGTTGTCTTGCGGTTGCAGGCATCGTAAAAGTGTAGAGGATTGTGAAGCGTGGGTCTAGAAGATAGCGTGAGGTTGCTGAGTCCTCGTGTCGCAGTTCGTCGAGCACTGCACAAGCCGGGACGCGGGCCTGCAAACTCTTGCTATTGTCATTGCCGCATCAATGCGCTATAACGACCGCTGCTGGAAAAAGTATCCCATTTGGAATTTGGATTTAAGACAATGCAGAGAATTGCCTTTCAACTCAAGTTACGCGAGGGCGCGGAGGAAGCATACGACGCTTCCCACCGCGCAGTGTGGCCGGAGATGCTCGAGTTGCTCACGCGGGCCGGCATTCGGGAATACTCGATCTTCCGGCGCGACCGCCTGCTCGTGCTCTATATGCATGTCGAGGACTTCGAGAAAACCTGGAGCATCGTCGAGAGCGATCCGATTAACACTCGCTGGCAGGCCGCGATGGCTCCGTATTTCGAGCCTGCGTCAGGGCTGCTCGCGGGTGAGCGTTTTCGTATGATGCGCGAGGTTTTCTATCTCGCCTAGTTCCTTCCACTATCAGGTCGGGCCGAGCGATGGACGGGGTGTACCTGCAAATGCAATCTGCGACTGAATTGCGTGTCGGCCTTTGCGCTATTGGACTCGAAGCATATTGGCCGCAGTTTCCTGGATTGAGGCCCCAGCTGGAGGGCTTCGTCCGCCAACTGGGACAGCGGTTGACGAGGCCCGGCATCAAGCTGATCGATCTTGGATTGGTCGATTCGCCTACGCGCGCACAGGAGGCGGGCAGGGAATGTCGCCGCTGCGATATCGACATCCTTTTCCTCTACGTCACGACATATGCGCTTGTCTAACACTGTCCTGCCCCTGGTGCAGAGGGCAGGGGTGCCGGTAGTCGTTTTGAACCTGCAGCCCACGGCCGCGATCGATTATGCGTCGTTCAACCGTCTGCCAGATCGCACCGCAATGACGGAGAGTTGGCTGGCCTTTTGTTCGGCATGCCCGGTGCCGGAGATCGCAAATGTGCTGAGGCGGGCCAGAATTCCTTTTCACCAGGTCACAGGGTTTCTCGACGACGAGGAGACATGGGCCGAACTGGATGGGTGGCTCGAAGCCGCGCTTGTCAAAGCGACCTTAGCAAACGGTCGGCTTGGGCTCATGGGACATTACTACAGCGGAATGCTGGATGTAATGACGGACGTGACACAGGTCTCGATCACATTTGGCACCCATGTGGAGTTGCTTGAGGTGGACGAGCTGAGCGCAATGCGGTGCAGAGTGGGAGAAGACGCGATCGCGAGGCGAGTAAGTGATTTCCACGAGCAGTTTGCGGTGCAACCAGACTGCTCCCAATTGGAATTGGAGAGGGCTGCCCGTACCTCTGTCGCACTCGACGAATTCGTAAGGCGGCATGACCTGCAAATGCTTGCTTATTACTATGAGGGCGCCGGTAATGCCGCAAATGAAGACGCCATAAGTTCGGTTATTCTTGGGACATCGTTGCTTACCGGTCGACACATACCAGTTGCTGGCGAGTATGAGGTAAAGAACGTATTGGCGATGAAGATCATGGACAGCCTGGGTGCCGGCGGCTCCTTCACGGAGTACTATGCCGTCGACTTTAATGACGATGTGGTGCTCATGGGTCACGACGGCCCGGGCCACCCTGGAATCGCACAGGGCAAGACCAAGGTGCGTCCGCTTGACGTTTACCACGGCAAGATTGGTCAGGGACTTTCCGTGGAGATGTCCGTCCGCTTCGGCCCCGTAACACTTCTTTCGGTCGTGGACGATCCAGTGAGCGGATTCAAGCTGTTGGCTGCTCAAGGGCAGTGCGAAGCTGGACCAACGCTCGCCATTGCCAACACCAACAGCCGTTTCCGATTTTCAATAGGCACGAGGCGATTTATCGAAGCCTGGAATGCACAAGGTCCCGCGCACCACTGTGCTGTCGGCGTCGGCCACGTGGCAGGGCAACTTGAGAAGGTCGCGCTGCTTATTGGCATTCCTTTTCACAGAGTCTGCTGACCTCCACCCAGGTCCAAGCAATATATCCGCCTTCCTGCAATCCCCTCCTCTCTTGCCAGAAAACTTTCTGCGGCCAGTGGCTCGAATAATTGGCGCTAACGTGGCGGATTTTTCTCCTAACGTGCTGCACGCTTGCGCCCGATGAACGGAGTGGGAATCGTGAAGAATGCCACTGGAGCTTCAACCTCGATGGTCCGCACTCGTAGCCGGTGGCTTACTGGCGATTGCAATAGCTGGCCTGAATGGTTGCCAGAATATAGCGCCAGTCGCGTCAACTCCGTCTTCTCCTACTGCTGCCAACCATTGAGCCGTCTTCAGGGACCTATTCAGTGGGACAGAGGATCATTCTTAGTAGCCGCTTCCCGGCGCTGCGCTGCACTATACAACTGACGGGAGCGACCCCACGGCAAACTCGCAAGTCTATAGTGCGCCGCTGGTACTCTCAGGAGTGGAAACCGTGCGCGTGATCGCTATCGCGGATGGAGTCGCCAGCCGCGTCGCCGCAGCACACTTTGCGGTGGGCCCGCTGCATCTGGTCTTCAGCACACAACCGTCAGTTGTTTCGCTGGGCGCGGCGTTCAATCCCGCTCCCGCGGTCAGTATCGCCGACGCTTCAGGAAAAGTGCTTGTCGTCCCGAACTCCACCATCACTCTGAGTCTTGGTGCCAATCCGGGCAATGCCACCCTGGCGGGGACGACAACGATCGCGACAGTCCAAGGGACGGCGACATTCGCTGGAGTTGCGGTGAGCCGGGCAGGAGACGGCTACACATTGGTCGCCACAAGTCCGGAAGCGGAAGCATCCGAGAGCACGCCCTTCGCTGTCTCTGACGTGGTGATGGGCAAGACTGCGGCCCCGATTCCAGCTTCCCTCTTCGGTCTGACCGTCCTCGACTTCGAGAATGTTTTTCCCGCCATGCCGTTCGGAACAACTCGCTCCTGGGATGCTCACCCGACGTTGTCCTGGTCCGAAATGAACCCTTCCCCGGGAGTATACAAATTCGACTCCCTTGACGATTTCATCGCGCGCAACCAGGCGCGCGGCGCGGAGATCATATACACGTTTGGGAGAACCCCACAGTGGGCATCTTCGCAGCCGTATGCGGCGGGCCCCTACGGCCCTGGTCAGTGTGCGCCACCATACGATCTCGCCACCTGGGACAAGTTTGTTGGCGCTATCGCGACGCACGCAGCAGGCAGGATTCGGTATTGGGAGATTTGGAATGAGCCGAATGATCCGGAGTTTTACTGCGGGGATATCTCAAGCATGGTTGCGATGGCTCAGCGCGCTTCAAAGATCATTAAGAATATCGATTCTTCCGCATACATCTTGTCGCCACCGGTAACGTCCACCTCAGGACCGGCGTGGCTGCAATCGTTCTTGTCCAACGGCGGCGGTTCGGGCATCGACATTGTCGCCCTTCATGGATACTGGAGCGCCGACGCTGAGGACATTGTGAGCGTTATTGGGAGCTACCGGAATCTGATGGCAACAACTGGAATGTCGGCGAAGCCATTGTGGGATACAGAGTCAAGCTGGGCGGGGGATGGAAAGCTTGGCACTCCTGATATTTCGCAACAGGTTGGATTTGTTGCCAAGGACTACCTTCTGCATTGGTCAGAGGAAGTGCCCCGCTTTGTTTGGTACGCCTATGACGGTGGCACTACCTGGGGAGAACTGTGGCATCCGGTCACTGGCACATCGCCGGCCGCTGGATCTTACGGAGAGAGCTTCCGTTGGTTGGTGGGGGCTACGCTTACGAGGCCGTGCTCTGAAGATTCGACGGGGGTCTGGACCTGTGGCTTATCCCGGCCAGGTGGCTACGCAGCTGAAGCCATGTGGGACTCGAAGGCGGACCAAGTGGTCGAAGTGCCCGATCAGTATGTTGAGTATCGCGACCTCGCGGGCGTCGTCCATCGGATAGACAACCATTCGGTCACCGTTGGCGGGCAGCCTATTCTCCTGGAGACTTCTTCGCTTCCCTGATGTGACCATGCAGGTCCGTAACTAGTTGACCAGTAGCTGGCTCGATAACTTACATGCTTGTTAATGCACTGAATATTATCCGTCTGCTTACAACCGAACTAACTCCACTTAAACGTGCACTTTGTAGGGTGCAAGGTATGGTCACTGACCAACGAAGGGCGACCACCCATCCATGACTATCTGCAACTTTTGTGTTGCCCGGCGCAGTTGCGACGGGAATTCCTTGTAATGGCCCGGATTGGGGCATAAACTAGGCGCAAACGTAACCATACAGTCGTTACCGTTGTGCCGAAGCGCTGAGTCGGACAGGTGTGTCCCCTTTGATATTAGCGCTGCAGATTTTGTGCTCACGGAAGACATGCTGCGCGCAAGACTGAAGTACGTGCGGCTTTTGGTGGGGCGTGTGCGCTGATTCTCGGGCTTGTTTCCGTTTGACTTCGTCGATCCAAACTATAACTAGTATCACGACGAGTTAAATTATCCGGCGGGTTGGCCCTCATGCTTGTAAGGGGCCCGGATGAAGCAGGTAACGCGAGATAAGTTTGTAGAACTTGGTAAATGTGCCGATATTGTAGTATGCGAAGTTAGTCTGCTTCTGACGTTTGGTCTACTTTGTATTCCAACAACGGAAGCGGACCGTACCCTACTCGGTTCTTTTCATCACCTGCCGCTCGTCATAGTTTTAGGCCTGAGCTGGCACTTCTCTCTTCTCACGTCGGGTGCTTATAAGTCTTATCGAGCTTGTACCTTAGCGAGACAGGCATTCGCACTGGCGCGCGGGACAACACTGGCATCGCTTTGGTCCTTCACCTGGCTTCTAATTGGCGGTTGGAATGCTGCCGTCGCGCCGCAGTCTCTTTTGTCTCAGATAGCTCTCTTTTAGATGCTTACGTTCTGCGGGCTGAGTCTCAGCAGAGCTTGTGCGCACTTTCTATCAAAGACTCTACGTCGCAGAGGTCGAAATCTTCGCTGCGTTCTGGTTGTAGGCGCATGCCGTCGGGCAATCGCGCTCGCTGAGCAACTGGAAGGAAACATCGACTTTGGGTATCGCATCAAGGGGTTCGTCGACAATCATTGGAACTTCGAAGGAGCTCCGCAGCGATATCATCAGAGACTTCTTGGAAGCTTGGCTGATCTCTCGATACTGCTGCGCGAAATGGTAGTTGATGAGGTCATCATAGGTATGCCGATCGCCTTGAGCGATCCGCTCATTCGCAACATAGTAGACAGCTGTCGAGTGCAGGGGATACCTGTTCGCTATGATGCCAGTGTTCGTGAGCCTGGCATGCGCGGCGCAGGCAAACGCCATCCGCACATGCGTCTAGTTACCCTGAACGACAGAAGATGCAGCGACTTCACTACGGCGATTAAGCGGGTAGCTGATGTGGTCATCTCAGCACTGTTCCTCGTGGTCCTGCTGCCCCTATTTGGCCTCATCATGATAGCCATCAAGGTCTCATCGAGGGGTTCGGTCATCTTCGCCCAGAAACGTGTTGGGCTGGGTAAGCGGCCATTCCGTATGTTCAAGTTCAGAACGATGGTTGTAGACGCCGAATCGCTGCTGGCCATCGTGGAGCAGCTAAATCAATCGGATGGGCCCACTTTTAAGCTAAGGAATGATCCGAGAGTCACGCGTGTTGGCGCCTTCTTGCGCAAGACCAGCCTGGATGAACTGCCGCAGCTATTCAATGTGGTTCTCGGCGAAATGAGCTTGGTCGGGCCTCGTCCTTTGCCGATGCGAGACTATCTGGGGTTTTGCGAGGACTGGCATAGACGTCGCTTCAGCGTGAAGCCCGGAATCACTTGTTTGTGGCAAGTCAATGGGCGCAGCGCAATCAGCTTTCAACGTTGGATGGAGATGGACATGGACTACATCGATCACTGGTCCCTATGGCTTGACTTCAAGATACTGCTTTGCACAATTCCCGCTGTGCTACGCGGCGCAGGGGCCATGTGATGCGCACTTTAGTAGAACTCAAGACCTGCGAAGAGACGGGCCAAATGAAATGTTCATAAGTCGGATCAGTGATTTTCGAAGTTTGCCGCTTATTGTGCGTCGGCGCCGCTGGTTGCTGATCATCGTTTTCCTCGTTGTTTTCATCGCGTCCATGCTCATCTCTCTGATACTGCCCCCGCGATTTAGCTCGTCGATGAAAATTCTGATTCGCACTGCTCCATCAGACTTGGTGGCGGCGCCGGAGCGGGCTGATAATGGCACGCTGGGTCGAGTGAGCGAGGCAGAGGTCAATTCGGAAGTGGAGTTACTGACGAGCTACGGTCTCATGCGCTCGGTAGTTGTGAAATGCAAACTGGATCAGGCAGAATTGTTCTTTCCTCAGGACGACGAGACCGCGATTGACCGCGCCGTTCGCAAGTTGAGTAAGTCCCTGCAGGTTACTCCGATCCGAAGAGCCAACATCATAGAAGTCGAATACACGGGGAAGAGTCCAGCCCTGGCTGCATCCGTTCTTCGCGCCATTTCTGAGGGATACCTGGAGGCTCATCTTCGAGCGCAGAGCACGCCGGGCGCTTATCGTTTCTTCTCTGACCAGGCGATGCACTACCAGGAGCAACTACAACAGGCCTATGACCATCTGGCGGTATTCAGCCGTCGGGAGAACGCGTCAAATCTCGAGCAGCAAAGAACTCTGCTAACTCAGAGCCTTGCGGGCCAGAAGTCGTCGCTTCAGCAAGCAGAGGCCGCGCGGGCACAGCTACAGCAGGAGGTGGCGCAAGGCGAGGTAAATACTGAACGAATTGCCCAGCGTCTCGTCACTCAGCGGAGAGCTCTGCCGAATCAGTACTCTGTGGACCATCTTACGACGCTGTTAGCCGAGCTGAATAATCGCCGCGCCGTGCAGATAAGCAAGTTTCGTGACGATGACGAATTCATCAAGGAGACTGATTCCGAAATCGCGCAAACCAAGCATGCTCTGGAGATGGCTAACTCAGCCCTCGTATATGAGGAGGCAACAGACGTAAACCCCGTACTGCAGAATGTTCAATCGGGCCTGGAAAACAGGCGAGTTGAGCTCGCGGGCTTGCTGGCCAAAGAGCGTACTCTTCGCCAACAGATCGGCGAAAATACTACTCAGCTGAATCACCTGACTGATATGGCGGGTCAATTTGACGCTCTGTCCATCGCTGTCCAGCGGTTTCGTGAGAACTATAGCGAGTATGCCAAGCGCCGGGAGGAAGCGCGCGTCTCTGAGTTGCTGGATCAAAGCAAGATCACCAACGTTGTTGTCACCCAACCCCCGACCGAATCAAGTATCCCAGCCCAATCACACTTCTTCATAAATCTCCTGCTAAGTTTCGTGCTGGCGAGTTGCTCGAGCATCATGGCTGCGCTCGCATCCGAGCGTTCGTCTGTTGCGGCCCAGGAGCAACTCGTATGAGCCTTTGGTTACCGCTGGGTAGAGCAGGCAGATTCGAGAAGGGAGCGATCGGGTTCGCGGCTGGACAGGCCCCACGGAGCGCAGGTTTGCGCCATGCGCAAAGGCTATTGACGCATCAGGGGTTGCTCACATTGCTCGACCAAGCGTGCGTAAGCCTGACAAATTTCTCAACGGGAATTCTGATTGCGCGATATTGCGACAAGGAGGAACTGGGCCGCTATATGCTGGGCTACAGCGTGGTGCTGTTCGCAATTGCTTTCCAGCAGATGCTAATCTCATCGCCCTACATCCTGATCCGACCTCGACTAAACGCGCAGGAAGCAGTCATGTACACGGGAGGGGCATACTTGCAGCAGTTTGCGTTGGGAAGCCTACTGGCCGCGACCCTGCTCGTGGCGACTTTGGGATTTCACGTTGCTCATTCTCGACTAGCGCCGGTGATGTTCGCTCTTTCTTTTTCTGCTCCGCTTCTTCTCTTCAAAGAGATGTTCCGCCGGGTGTGCTTCGCTGAACTGGTCGTGCGCAAGGTGCTCGTTGTCGACATCGTCGTCGGGATAATTCAGGTTGCCATACTCTGGACACTTGCCGGCGGTGGACATCTCTCTGCGCCAACGGGAATTCTTGCTGTCGGCGCCACTTGCTCAGTGTTGGCCGTGATTTGGTGGCTGGCTGCGCGAGGCCGAGTGCAGTTTCGCATAGAAGCAGCACGGAATGCGTTGAGCAAAAACTGGTCACTGGGTCGTTGGATATTGGGTAGCCAGCTCCTGTGGGCGTTCAGCTTGTATTCGTATCCGTGGCTGATCTCGAAGATGCATGGCGTTGCGGCAGCTGGAGTATGGGCCGCGTGCTTTGGCATCAACGCACTAGGAAACCCGCTGCTGCTGGGACTTCAAAGTTACATTGAGCCGAGAGTGTCGCACGCCTTCGCGCTTGGCGGTATCGCAGCAATGCGCCGTCTTGTCCTGATCGCAACTGCCGTACTCGCCAGCACGATGATGCTGTTTGCGATGGTGATCTTTTTTGGCGGTAACTGGCTGGCTGTGCATCTGTACGGACCCCGGTACGCCGGAAACGGTCTGATCATTTTCATTCTCACGCTGAGCTTTGCAGCTGGGGCCGCCGGCTTCGCTTTCTCGGCGGGTTTCTTTGCTTCGGGCAAAGGGAACCTGGATCTAAGAATTAGCTGGATATATCCCGTAATGCTAATTGCTTGTGGTCTCCCCCTAGTGCGGTCTTTCGGCTTGATGGGCGGTGCTGCGAGCTTGCTTATTGCTCACTCGCTGGCGAGTTCACTGCGAGGGGCACAGTTTCTTGTCACCTTTCGAAAGGAAGCTGGCTCTCAAACTCAATGACCTCGAACTCCCAATTCGCAAATGGCAGAAGCTCAGCATGGGAACAATCGATGGCTTGGTTGCAGATGGTATATCTGACTATTTGCTTCTTTCTCGCCGCCCACGATCCTCTGGCGTCCACTTGGGATGTCAATAGGCCTGCCGAGGCGTACGCCCTTACCGCCGGTTCGGGCTCCGCTGCGCGCCAGATTTCTTTTCTGATGCTGGCACTGTATGCGATTGCTCACATTCCTCTTTGGCGGAGTAGGAAGCTGCAGAGGCTAAGCGCAGCTGGCGTTGCCGCTTTGGCACTTTGTGCCTGGACCTTTCTGAGTGGCACATGGACAGACTCTTTCGCAGCCTCCGGGGCACGTTTGCTTGGCTTGCTGACGCTGATGCTAGTTGCGTCTGCCGTGTGCTTCCGATTTCGCCCGGAAGCCATCGTGCGCTGGGTCGGAGCTGCTACAGTGGCCTACGCTGTTACAGGGGTGATCTGTGAACTCGCCCTCGGTGCCTTCCGACCATTCGCGCCAGACTATCGCTTTTCAGGTACTCTACATCCCAATGAGCAGGGGGTGAATTGCGCTATAGCGGCGATTGCGGTCTGGCATCTGTGGTGGCGCAATCCACATAGATTACGCTGGTTGTCCGCGTTCCTTTTTGTACTCACGCTCTTGCTGCTCACCAAGTCACGCACGGCGTGCTTCAGCGCGATGGCTGCGCTGGTGTTGTTCAACGTGTTTTCGATTTGTAGTTTGCGGAGGCGCCTCTTAGTCTGGTGTGCCATCGGCATACTCGTGACAAGCGCAGCATGGCTACAGTGGAATGGCGCCATACACATCCAAGGCAGCGTACAACTGGGGCGGGATTCCAGTCGAAGCGACACACAGTCCCTGACGGGCCGGGTCCCTCTCTGGGATGAATTGTTGGGCTTGGCAGCCAGACACAGTGTTCTAGGTTACGGCTACGGCGGATTCTGGACACCGGAGAGGATCACCGACTTATCTGAAGATCAGGGTTGGGGGATATCCGCATCCCATTCGGCGTACATCGACATGCTATTGGCGCTAGGCCCGGCTGGCGTAGCTCTGTATACGGCTTCCCTGTTGCTCGCGGTCTTCCGAGCTATCGTCGGTTATCGACCGTCGAGAAACATTGCCCTCGGATTCTGCGGAACAGTACTGATATTCAGTCTGGTTAATGGGATCGCGGACTCTGGCTCCGTGAACGTGTCGTCTTTTCTCTGCTTCGCTTCAGTGCTATCTCTTTTTTACATTGGCTTCGTTCCGCCATCTGGATGGGCAAAGCTACCAACAAATTCTCTTATTACAAAAATGGAAGCCGCTGGGCAGCGAGGTGTGATGGTTAGCCCCAAGGAGCCTTGCGCAGTTGGTGCGAGCTCGGTGCCTTCCCTCTTTCAGGAGCTATCCTAATGCGTGTTTTGCAACTTTATAACAGTTACCAAAGCGGCGGCGGCGGCGAGACGCGGATCGTCGAATTCATTGAAGCCTCGCTACTTCGCAGAGGGCACCATATAAAGACATGCATCCGCGACAATCACTCGATTCAGTCCACGGCATCGAAGATAAGTGCATTCGCGACCGGAAGTTATTCACCAGCCGCCAAACGAGCAGTGGCACAAATGATCCGTGACTGGAAGCCCGACGTCGCCCACGTGCATAACCTGTATCCGCTATTTTCTCCCTCGGTTCTCGATGCTTGTGGCGACGCCGGAGTGCCGGTGGTGATGAGCGTGCACAACTACGGCTTGACATGTCCAGCGGCGAGTCGTTTTCGTGAAGGGCAAACCTGCGAACTCTGCCTGGGTGGTCACGAGTACCGATGCTTGCTGAATAACTGCAAGGCCTCCATCTTTAGCAGCGCAGGGTACGCGCTACGACATGCCGTAGCGCGTAAGCATCGTTTGTTCAGCGACCGAGTGAGTCTTTTTTTTGGCTGTAAGTGAGTTTGTGAAAGAGAAGCTTGTAGAGGCTGGCTACGATCCCGCCAGAATCGAAGTTCTCGAAAATGGCACGCCAGTCTTACCGGAAGATCCTGCGAGCGGCAACGGGGAGTTCGTCGCTTACGTGGGAGGCATGAATGTGGAGAAGGGAGTTGAGACATTAATAGGCGCCGCGAGATTGCTGCCTCAGTGTGAATTTGTTTTTGTCGGTGAAGGACCAATGCGGGCACACTGGAGCGCTACATCACCAGAGAACTGCACATTTGTGGGGAGCCTGGATCACTCTGGCGTTGACGACATCTATCGCAATGCGCGCTTCACCGTCGTGCCCAGTCTCTGGTGGGAGCCGTTTGGACTGGTGGTGATCGAGGCCATGAGTCACAGCCGCGCTGTTGTAGCAGCAGAATCGGGCGCACTATCCACATTGATCAGCCACGATCAGGACGGACTTCTGTTTCCACCAGGCGATAGCCATGCGCTGGCGGAAGCAATCTTGAGCTTGTGGAATGACCCCGCACGTGCAAGGACTATGGGAGTGCGTGGCCGCAACAAGGCAAGCCGACTTTTCAGTGAGGAAGTTTTTGCAGACAGACTGATCGACTTTTATCGAAAAGCGATTGGTGCTTCGGATGAGTCAGAGATTGATATCTCCGCCGATGCCTCTTTGGCCATACTTGTATCGCAATGATCTGGAGCTATAGGAGAGTTCAAATGCGTTCCGTCCAGCCGCTGTTAATTGGCCTGTTATTTATGGCAAGTATGTCGACGCAACCAGTGGCGGCTCAAGAGGCCAACGCACCCAGCAGAGAGTTGCGTACTGCTCCCTATCGTCTCCAGCTAGGTGACGCGGTGGAGATTCTCTATCGCTTTACACCCGAGTACAACCAAACGGTAGAGGTGCAGCCCGACGGCAATGCCTCCTTACAGTTAATCGGCACGGTTCGACTCGCAGGCCTGAGCCTGGAGGAAGCACATGGCGCGATATTCTCCCGGGCCTGGGCCAGACTCAGAAACCCCGAACTCTCGCTCGCTTTGAAGGAACTCGACAAGGCGCGGTTCACAGTTCTGGGCGAGGTTGGCTCGCCGGGCAGATACGAGTTGCACGGTCACATCACTGCGGTAGAAGGGTTGGCTATGGCAGGGGGCTTCAAGACAACTTCTTCCCAAAGCAACGTGGTACTTGTGCATCGCTTGGACTCTGAGTATGGAGAGGCTACGACCCTGGATCTCAGGAAGTTGCGTCAGCCGGGTGTCTCCACGGATTTTCCATTGCTTCGAAACGGTGACGTTCTGGTTGTGTCCGCGAGCAAGTTTGCCAAGGTGGAGCGAATCATCCGTCTGACCAGCATTAGCCTGTATTATCCGCTGCCATAGGAGCCCTGGCGGATCATTGTGCATACTCTGCCTACGATTTTCGGCGCCCCAAATGCCGGAGTCATCTGCTCGCATAGCTAACTAGATTTCTAATTCAAAATGTGAATACCTGGGAGCCAGAGGCGTGCGACAATGTAGACCATTCCCATATCTACCCTGAGAGATGCAGTTTGTCACTCACAAGTATTACGAACCGTTGCACGAAGTCTCTTGTCTGGTCAGGAGCTGAGTTGACGAGCAGATCGCATTGCAAACTGTTGCCTGAAGAGCGAGCGACCCAATACTTCCTCGCTTCCTGTTTTTTGCTTTTTTGCCTTGTTGGCGGTGGAGCCCCGGCACGCGCCAGCGATGATGCCCCGGCTTGGATGCATACGCTGAAGACAGTTTCATTGCCTACGCATGACGATAATACGAACGCAGTTCTCCTCTATTCGGAGCGGAATGTAACCGTCGTTTCTGCTGACAAATTGGTGTTCCAGGTTAGGCAGGCATATAAGGTTCTGCGCCCCGGCGGGCGCGAATACGGCGATGTTAGAGTGTCTTTCAACTCCAGCAGCAAGGTGGCGTCACTTCATGGTTGGTGCATTCCGGCCGAGGGCAAGGACTTCGAAGTAAAGGACAAGGATGCAATCGAGATCGCGGTCTCAGGTATCGATGGGAGTGATCTTGTCTCGGATGTGAGAGAGAAGTTCATTCATATCCCGGCGTCTGGCCCCGGCAGCATAGTCGGATATGAATACACTATCGAAGAGCACCCTATGGTTTTGCAGGATGATTGGGTGGTTCAGAAGGAAATTCCAGCGAAGGAGAGTCGATATTCTCTTCACTTGCCCGCAGGTTGGGAGTACAGAACATGGTGGATCAATCATGAAGAGGTAAAGCCGCTGGAATCTGGCGCGAACCAGTGGCAATGGGCTCTTAGCGATTTGGCAGGGATACGGCACGAAGAGAGAATGCCACCCATGGAGGCTGTCGCTGCTCGGATGCTGGTCTCTCTGCTTCCTCCTGGCGGCGTAAAGTCCCATGGTTTCCAGGGCTGGCAGGAAATGGGGACTTGGTATACGAGCCTCGCGAGCGGGCGTCGCGATCCATCGCCAGAGATAAAGCAAAAGGCAAGTACCCTGACCGCCTCGGCTAATACTCCTCTAGACAAAATGAGAGCGATCGCGCAATTCGTCCAAAATGACATCCGCTATGTGGCCATTGAACTCGGCGTCGGAGGATTCCAGCCTCATCCGGCATCAGACGTATTTGTACATCGCTATGGCGACTGCAAAGACAAGGCCACGTTAATGAGCGCCATGCTGCACGAGATTGGTATTGACTCGTACTACGTGCTCATCAATACGGAGCGAGGAGGTGTCGGTCCAAAGACGCCGGTAGATGTCTACAGTTTCAACCATGCCATCCTTGCAATCCAGCTTCCAGCGAATTTCAACGATCCTTCCCTGGTGGCCGTGGTAGAAAATCCACAGTTAGGCAAGCTACTCTACTTTGACCCCACTAACGAAATGGTTCCGCTTGGGCAGATTGGCGGATATCTGCAAGCTAACTATGGCCTGCTCGTTGCCCCGACTAACGGAGAACTCGTTCTATTGCCCCGGCAACCAGCTTCAATGAATGGTGTTAATCGCATCGCGAAGGTATCGCTGGATTCTACAGGTAAGCTATCGGGGCAGGTGATAGAGGTTCGCGTCGGCGACCGCGCATCGGCTGAGCGCTTTCAACTGCGGACAGTGTCCAGCTCCACAGAGCAGATAAAACCGATTGAAACACTGCTTGCCGATTCTCTTGCAAACTCTCATGTCACGCATGCCTCCCTTACGAATCTGAAGAACATCTACCAACCTTTCACTTTTGAGTTTGGATTTGAGGCGCCCGGCTACGCGAAGACCGCTGGCGAACTCCTCCTGGTGCGACCGCGCGTGCTGGGGAGAAAATCAGAAGCCCTACTGGAGACGAAAGAACCACGACTTTTCCCGATTGAATTCTCAACACAGTTGGTGGATTCCGATACGCTCGAAATCACAGTGCCCGGCGGGTATCGAGTTGACGAGCTTCCACCCGCTGTCGATGCGGATTACAGCTTCGCGAGCTACCACTCAAAGTCCGAAGTGAAAGGCAACGTGATTCGCTATAATCGAACCTACGAACAGAAAGAGCTCACCGTACCAGCGGCAAAGTCAGAAGAGCTTAAGAAGTTTTATCGCACGATTGCAGCCGATGAGCGGAATACGGCCGTTCTCATGCCTATCGCCAAGTAGTCCTCCGGCGCGGAGGGCGTGCACGATTCAGTTGGTTGCCGCAACCTGATACGACGAAGACGCCATGGGTCTATGGCCGTATCGTGCGACTTCGGGCGACCTCCATACGGTGTTGCCAGATTTTTTGCGCAGAGCCCTCTTCTTTGATTGCCCAGAACAGAGGTCAAATGGCCCGCCCCTCCGATGCTGCAGATTCAAACCGGTCTCACAACGACACCATCGTGGCGGTATCGACGCCGCCCGGCCGAGGGGGGATCGGCATCGTGCGACTATCGGGCCCCGATGCGGTGAAGATCGCGCTCGCGCTTGTCACACTTCGGAATCCGCTTGCGCATGCTCAAGTTCGCTTTGGCGAAGTCCTTGATCCAGTATCGACGAACCCGCAATCTGGGAAACGAGAGCGCCTCGACGAGGCTCTGGTGACCTGGTTTGCAGCACCAAACAGCTACACGGGAGAAGACCTCGTCGAGATCGCGGCGCATGGATCGCCGGTCATTCTGGATTTGATTGTCAGGCAGGCAATCAGCGGGGGCGCCCGCTTCGCTGACCCAGGGGAGTTCACTCAAAGAGCGTTTCTCTCAAATCGCATTGACTTGACGCAAGCGGAAGCCGTCCGTGACTTGATTGATGCGCAAACGCTATATCAGGCTCGGGTGGCGGCCCGGCAGTTGGGTGGCGGGCTTTCCCGCCGTATCCGTCCGATCAAGAATGATTTGGTGACACTCATCGCGACGCTGGAAGCCGGGATCGACTTTGCCGAAGACGACGTGGATGTGATGGGCAACGAGGAAATTCTGCAACACCTCCACCACGTCAGGATACCGCTATCGTTGATCGCCGCGTCTTTCGAGCAGGGACGCATCGTGCACGCTGGGCTCTCGATGGCAATTGTTGGGCTTCCGAATGCAGGGAAGTCTTCGCTCTTCAACCGCATAGCGGAACGAGAGCGTGCGATCGTCACAGCGAAGCCGGGAACGACCAGAGATCTAGTCACGGAGCGAGTTTCGATCGGCGGCATTCCGCTGGAGCTAATCGATACGGCAGGACTGCGCGAGGCCAGCGACGAGGCGGAGTCCATTGGGATTCAAAAGACCCGCGAAGTATTGGCGGAAGCGGATCTCATCTTGCTGGTTGTGGATGCGAACGCAGTGCGAAGGTCTGAGGAGACAGAACTACTCGATATTATTGCCGGTCGTCCAGCTCTTATCGCGTGGAACAAGTGCGATCTGGTGGAGGAGAACGAAATTTCCGCGGCGTTCGCCTCGCGCGCAGTTATAAGATGCTCGGCGAAGACCGGCGAAGGAATTGAGGAATTGCGCCAGCAAATCCTCGCCACAGTTGGAGCGGGCGGCGAGCCGCAAAGTGGATTGCTGACAAACTTGCGGCAGCATAATTCGGTGAGTGACGCGCTGCAGGCGCTGGATGCAGCAGAACGGGCCGTCGCTAATCACACTCCGCACGAAATGATATTGTTGGACCTTTACGGGACTCTCCGCCAACTCGACGCTCTTACCGGAGAGACTACCTCCGACGATATCCTCAATCTCATCTTTTCCACTTTCTGCATCGGAAAGTAAACCAACGTCCCGTACTGTCCAATAGAATGTCGAACCGCCCATTATTCCATTGATTCTTATGGATAATTGCGCGCATAATGTCTCTCGGAGTCCCAGAGCAGCGCAAAGGGTTCGGGACTCCAGTGGGACTCCACAGAGAAAACCAGGCACAAAAGGCTCTGGAGTCCCAAGGAGAGGCCAAATGGAACTGACAGACGCCAAGATCAAGGCCTTAAAGCCGCTAGCGGGTTCCCGGTATAGCAAGGCTGACGGAGACGGCCTGATGCTCGATATCACGCCCGCTGGAGTCAAGTCTTGGGTCTTCCGCTATCGCCTGAATGGAAAGCGGGAGAAGGTTGTCATTGGCCGCTACCCTGACGTGACGCTGAAGAGCGCGCGGGATGAACGCAAGAAGCTGGCGGGTCAGGTCCAGGCGGGAAAGTCTCCAGCAACAGAGAGGAAGCTGCAGAAGGCGGGACTCTCGACTGATCCCACCGTCAAGGAATTCGGAGAGCGCTATTACACTGAGCAGGCCATCAAAAACTGGAAAGACCCATTCCACATCAGGCGCTATCTAGACAACGAGATTTTCCCCACGCTTGGAGCAAAGGCACTTAAGGATGTCAACGCTCTTGATGTGCAAGCGCTGGTGTACCGCAAGCGCGACAAGGGCCATGTCTCTTCAGCCATTCAACTTCGCATGGTTATCAAGCAGATCTTCGATTATGCGATTGAAACGGGTCTGGTGCCGACCAATCCCGCCGCTATGGTGGCAACACGGTATATCGGCAAGGCCCGGAAGCGCTCTCGCGTTCTCACGCCCAAAGAGATTCGCCTTTACCTTCGCACGATCTATCAATCCAATATCCGGCGGCAATTCAAACTAGCTCTCCACATCATCCTGCTTACACTCTCCCGGAAGTCTGAATTGTTGCTGGCAAAGTGGGAGCATGTGAACTTTGAGACTGGCGAATGGCTCGTCCCAGAAACGAACGCCAAGACCGCCAAGCCGCACATCGTTTATATGTCTACGCAAGTTGCCGACCTATTCCGTGAATTAAAGGCCCTTGCTGGTGATTCTGAGATGGTGCTACCGGGTCGCGGCAGCATCGCCAAGCCATTCGCCAAGAACTCGCTCAACAAGGCGCTAGAGGGCCTCACGTTCGACATGGACCCTCTCACCATCCACGATCTACGAAGGACTGGCGCAACGCTGTTGACAGAGCGCGGATTTAATCGGGACGTGATCGAAAAGGCTCTGAGCCATGAGGCAACAGGGATTCGGGCCGTATACATCGTTGCCGAGTTCGCTGAGCAGCGGAAAGAGATGCTCCAGTGGTGGGGTGGTTACGTGGACAGCCTGATGAATGAGAGCAAAGTCATAGAGGGCAATTTCAAGCGCGCATAGTTGTCTGGTGCGGCTGTGCTAGCGATCCCGCTCAGGTGCCAGCGCAACCGTCCCGCCTTACCCGGTCTATAGGCGGCTCGCTGTAATTGGTTCTACATCTAGCCCTCTCGTGCGTCTCGAAAGCTAGCGAATCCTAAAGTCTTTGCTCATCCAATCGCGGGCCCCAACTGCGGAGTGACACTTGTCATGTGGGCAATCGGCGCAGGCAGTCAACTCCCACGCCATAAACATGCTATTCTCCGCAACGGAGATCCACTATGCACCTGCTGCGAAGCTTTAGCCGCTGCGCCCCTGCTGCCGTCTGGCTTTCCTGTGTTCTCTGCGCCACAATGGCTCAGGCGCAGGAGTCTACGCCAATCCCCTACGACCACAATCCCGCCGCCGGAAAGTTCTATGACATCAATGGCTTCAAAATGTACACAGAGGTCTATGGCAGCGGTCCGCCTCTGCTTATGATTCACGGCAACAATGGCAACATGAGCGCCTTTCAGAAGAACATTCCTTACTTTGCCTCGCACTACAAAGTCATTCTCGCCGACAGCCGTTCGCAGGGAAGATCGCTTGACCCGGACCATCCCCTCACCTTCGAGATGATGGCAGACGACTACGCCACCTTACTGGACGTTATGCACGTCCCGTCGGCCTATGTCATCGGTTGGAGCGACGGAGGCATCAACGCACTTCTGCTCGCTATCCGCCATCCTGAAAAAGTGAAGCGCCTGGCTTCCACCGGCGCTAACCTCTGGCCTAGCGCCGATGCCTTGCAGCCTGGCCTCTGGAGCCTTGAAAAGAAGGAATACGACTCCGGCGTTCACAAGGTCTACCCAACTGCACAGAAAAAGAATGACCGCAAGCTTTTCCTCCTCGATTGGCGGGAGCCACACATTACCCTTGACCAACTCCACACTATCAAGGCCCCGTCGCTCATAATCTGCGGGGACCACGACCTCATATCCATTCCCCATACCGTCCTCATCTACCAGAACATTCCCCACGCCAACCTCTGGGTGGTGCCTAACTCTGGCCACGCCACCTTACTCGAACACACCGACGACTTCGACACCCAGGTCGACAGGTTCTTCACCAGACCCGACAAAGACTTCCAACAGGCCCAACACTGACTCGTAGCGATTTGAAAACCGCAGTCTTCAGGCCTGGAGTCTCGTCGGGCCCGTTCGGATTCGCCGCCAGTTTCGTCAGAGGGTACGCGCGCGAGACAGGCCTAGCCGCCTCTCGCTTTCCGCTCGGCCCATATCCGCTCAGCCTCTTCCATGCTCATGCCATTAGGAATAATGCTGACGCGTACGAGCGGGCCGTCTTCACCTTCCGTCCATTCGCCTATCTTTAAGTTTTCGATGCCGGAGCCCATATCGAGAATCAAGTCAATCCTCTCCCGCCCCGCGCGTTGCTGCTGTAATTTCGCACGTGCTGCCCCTCTTGACTGCGGAGATCCCAGGGGGAATGCTTCGGGCTTAATTGTCCCTTCTGTTGCGCCTAGAGCCTGCCGTGAGCCTTTGTTAATCATGCCGAGACACCTTCCTGACTGTCGTTTGGTGTTGCGCCTAGTGCGGCCTTGAACCAACGTGGCAGAGTGCCCGATTGTGCGTATTCTTCCAACTCTTGAGTGGTCATTTTGTCGAACAACTCGCCCATCGTAACCGTCTCCCCGCGCTCAATCCATTCGCCCGCCGCGTTGATCTTTGCGTAGGCTTGAATGGCTGCGACCACGGCTGAGGCGGTCACATCCACGTCACCAGCCTTTTCAATGATTCGCTCCAGCGCCGCCCGCACGTTGCGCTGGCGTTTGGGAAACAGCCCTAAGGCGTGCGCGTGACGGTACACGCTGGCCCTGTCACCTAGTCCGAACTCCTCGGCAATGGCCGCCGGACTTTTCCACCCGATAAACGCAGCGTCAATTTCCTCGCACTGCTGGTGATTGCAGATTGAGCAATTTCGCTGGTGTCTACCCATACTTACTGCAGTGCCCATAGATCCTCCTTGAGAATCAGGCCATAGCAAAACCCATTGCTGATTTCGAAACCCCCGGAGATCAGCAGCTTCTCAAAGGTCCGTCGAGATGCGGGAACGTCACGGCCTACTTTGTCGCACCATACTGCATAGGCGATATGCAAAGGGCCGATGCCGCCCCATGCCCCCTCGCGGAATATGCACTGAGACACCGCCCAACGATGGAAACTAAACTCGTAAGCCTCTGGCTCGGCCTCTGGAGGTTGAATGGCGTTCCGCTCGTGAAGAAGCTCTAGCAACTCGGGTTTGACTGCTCGGATGTCTGGAACAAGAACAAGCGCGGATTTCGGAAGACGATAATTCAAAGAATCTCCGGAGGCCCAAAGCTCGCCGCCAGCGTTCTCTATAGTCTGAAGAATTGCCGTTGCGTTCATTCAGATGCTCCCTTCGAACAACTGTTCTTGCGTCCGTGTGGTCTGTGAAGCCGTCACAGCCGTAACACCCGTCACAACCCTCTGTTTATGCGGGTTTGCATACACTGATGCAGGTGTAACGTTGGGAAGTGTGACGTCTGGAGAAATCGAAGGATCGTCAATGTTTACGCGCTCTGTGACGGCTGTTACGCCTGCGGCATGGATGTCAGGACAGTAGCGCGTCCACAGATCGCTGAAGTCCTCTCTCGTGTATCCCTTCAGCGTTGTCCCACCCTCCACTCGAATAGTCTTTGGACGGACGTAATAACGCCTGAGAGCCTTTGCCAGTCGGTTCGCGTCCATTCCCTTACCGTCTGACCAGTCTGCCCAGGGTTCACCCTCCATGTCGCAAAGCAGACTTGCAATCGCCGATGAAGCAATCCTGTCGGCATCTTTGCCAGAGCGCTCGGAAAAGATCGTTCGAATGCTTCTTAGTAATCTGACACCGATGGAATCGTCCTCGCTAGTGGAGGAGCCGAAGATCGCGAGGAGAGAGTTGGCGAGCTTACTCGGCCATTCCCCTTCAGCAAGTTCGGCAATCGCGAGCAGAGGCTCGCATATATCTTGCTGTCGCTCTCCGAGCGCCGGAGGAAGATACGGTCGGGCACTCTGTAGAGTTGGCATAGCGTGAGCCGCCCATGCTTCGAGAGAAGGCACAAGCTGTGAGGCTTCCTCGTTGAGCTCTCGGCTTCGAAATCGCGTTACACTTTCTCCCGCCTTCTTCTTCTGCATGGAGATGGTGATTGAGCGGTTCGCAACGGTATCAGGAATCTTCCCGATGCCAGCTATGGCCTTTGCTCCGAAGCATGAAAAATCTTTGTAGGTGAGGTCGGCACCCTTGCCCACACAGAGCGACGTACAGCCACCCTTTTCGAAGCCGCTATTCAAGATGCCTCGCAACGCCTCGGAGTAATCTGAGGCCCCGCCGAACGCTCCGTCCGATTCATCTAGGAGTAGCGTGGGACGCTCGTTGTCGATCTTCCTTACAAGAACCGCTGCAGTGACTCGCCCTGTAAACCACGGACGGCACACGATGGGCCTTAAGGCTTCAAGGAGGCGCGTCTTCCCGCATCCCTTCTCTGGTGCCGTGATGTGGAGATACGGCGTGAATTCCGCCGCATCTATCGCCCAAGTGTGACAAACCCATGTTGCCAAAACCGCGCATTGGTCATCCGAGAGAACAACGTAACGGCGAAGCCAATTCGCACAAGCCTTTAGTAACTCGGAAGTGTTGTGAATATCAGGTGATGGCCGGGAAGCCTCACCGAAGAGCCCAGGGACGGGGTTTGCAATTGCCCCAAGCTCGCGCGACCTAGCTACTTTTTGCGCGTTTGAAGGATCAGGCTGGATAACTGTCGAAGAATATGCCGATGCGCTCATTGTGTATCGATCCCCATTTCGCTCTCGACAGAGCGAAGTCTTGCTAGTGTTTCGTGGAATAAACGAGTCAAGGCATTTCCATCCGGCGAAGTGTCAGGAGTCCTGGCCAGCTTTGCTCCAAGCTCATCCACCAGCCGCGTTAGCCTGCGATAGTGGTCACTTAGATCCCTTTTACGAATACGGGTGGCACTCGCCTTTTGCGCGCTCAGAGCTTGCATGGAGGCAATTCGTTGGGCTTGCTCTGGGGATGGAGGCGGCCCGACGAATAGATCGCGGCGGCTAAGACCTAGAGCCGCGACGATCTCCTGTGACTTGCAGCCTGCAAAGCAATGGACGAGCGTTCGCCCGTCCGTTGCCTCTCGGATAGAAAGTGAAGGTGAGCGGTCGGCATGGGCAGGGCATTGCGCCTGCCAGCGTCCTCGCCCGACCCGCTTCGCGCTGGTGATCACTGCGAACTCTGAAGTGGTCATTTCTCAACTGCTCCCTGAGTGCTCACGCCTCCATCGCGTAATTCCACCCGAGAGGCAATCCAGGCATCGATATCCGAATCTAAAAATCCGATCGCGCGTGCGCCCAAACGCACAGGCTTCGGGAAAGTTCCACATTCCATGAACCTGTAGATCGTTGCGCGACTCAGACCAATTTTTTCTTTCACGTCTGCTAGCCTAAGAAATCTGGACATGTATTCTCCTTCCTGCGTTTCAGGCGCGGGATGACGGACTTGTGGATTGTTAAGGTGCTAGAAGTGCCCGAGCAAATAGTGGGCACAAAAAAGCCGCCCTCAGGCGGTCGCTTGATTACGGTGCACCCTAGATAGGTAACCGTCGGAATCGGTTAGTTATTGGCTGACAGCGGGGCACCTATTGTGTCCCGGTATTGAGGGATGGGCCCTTTTTCAAGAAAAAGCCAGAAGCAGATGATAGCGAATGCTGCCCAAATACCTGCTCGAATGCTCATGGTGCTCTATATCCTCCTCTTTGTTCTCATAATGAAAAGCGCTGTGAATTTAGAAATGCGACACAATATTTTGAGAAATATGCAGGAGACGTTGGGGTGGTGCGGCAACTCGGAGGATTTCCGGCTCAGAAAGCAGCCCGCTTAGCTGGCGTTTCTCCCCGCCCGCGTACTGCCGGGTTTGTCGCTGAGTGAGGTGGACGGCCCTGTCGAAAATCTGGGGCCATTCAGTACATCGGCTGAAGAACTACTCTTCGCCTCCTACAGTGCATGACATTGAGAATTCTTCCGCGTTACATAATTTCTCATGCGACTCCATGCCCCCTCACTATGTAAGTGGTCGCGGCCATGCCGAACGTAAAGCACGAGAGCAATGTCCAGGTGCGGAATTTAGGAGGGGGGGTGGCGTTCGCTGCAGCTTGCCTTGAATGTCAGCCAAGCAGAGATTTCTGAACGCTTAAACACTGCCACCCGAGGGCTCAGGTAGAACGGTCGAGGGAACCGGCCATCGGCAGCAAGTCTCTTGATAGTGCTAGCGGAAAATGGCACGATTTTCCGTACTTCAGAAAACTTTAGATAGCTGTCTTCGATCCTTTCCATGGGGCTCCTTTCCGCCTATGCGGATTGTGGTGATGTGGTCTCTGAGGAATGGGATGAGGCGGTGACGCTAGTCTTTCTTTTTTCCTCGTAATGTATAGCAGCGGAGTTGAAAAAATGTTACGGTTTCGCTACTTTTATTTTCGCTTAGAGGCAACCACAGCAGGTAAGGTCGTTCTTTATCTCACACTACCTAAACGCTAGGGCGCGGGCCTTTTGTTTGACCTCGGCGTCATTTTCTCTAAATACTTTCAGCCGAGTCCGTAGCGTTGCTGGATTCACGTCCAGGATGTCAGCAGTTTCAGCCTGTGTATAGCCCGACTGGAGCAATGCAGCCACCTTGCGAATGAATGGGTTCTCGATTGCCATAGCATCTCGATTTGGATCGCGCGCGCCCTGGATCCAGTACCGATAACCCAGCACGCCCAGCTTGTCTTCGTTCGGCATCTGCTCGCCTTCTTCATCGGCCATACTCAACTGTGACACCGGAGTCTCGCACGCGCGTGCCTCTCTGCGGTGCATGTCCGTTTTGTGCCAATTCAGCCGCTTGCGCAGCCATGCCGAGAATTGTTCCCCATGCTCCAGCGTCGGAAGCGCTTTCCATACACCAATCACGAAGTCCTGGGCCTCATCTTCGTCGCGTAGCACGCGCACAGCCTTTCGCGTGATCGCCTCAAAGAGCGCCTCTTCGTGAGCACCAGGAACATAGGCGGCGTAAAGTTCGTTGAGGGAGGGGACACTACCTAAAACACGCAGAGCGTCTATCCGCTCGCATGGCTGATTATGCTTCGGCAATTCTCTCTCCATCCAGCTATGCGGTGGCCGCGAGCCGGATTTACTAAAAGAATCTCCTATTAAGGTGTGTCACTCATATTCTAAAAGCTTTCTCAGTGCAGGTCGTATTTTTATATGTGGAAAACCCCAGATCTGGTGCTACAGTGCTACCCTCCAGTCATGACTCCGGTAAGAGTTCTCGGGCCCCTAGTTTTTGCTGTCATCGCATACCCGTGTCTTGCCGTTGCGAGTGCCCAGGTGAATCAACGAGGCTCTGAATCACTTATTGCTTGCGATAACCCGCCACAGTCCTTGACCCCGTATGGATTCGCAATGGCTACGCTGAACTCCCTCTGGCAAGCAAACGCCGCCACCCTCCATGCAACTTCCCAAACTGCTACTCCTGAGTCTAGGGCGACTCCCTCTGCACTACTGACGGCGATGATGCGTGGCACGAAATTGTCCACCAACGACTACATTTGTGCGAGACAGGCTGTAGCTCCGTTTGCAGCTAAGCAAGCACGCTGGCAACTCGCAACGCTGGAACAACAGGAAAACCTGCGTATCGCCGCAGCAGCACTTGCGAAGATCTACGACATACACATCTCGCTAAACGACCGTGTACTGTATCTGCTCAGGTCGAAGACGCCCTTCGATTCCGTTGAGTTCAGTGACAAAATATCGACGCTCCAAGTAGAGCGGGAGGAAAACTGGAGTCAATTAACGAATCCAGTGACGATAGTTTTGCTATCGCTGATTGATTTGCGTGCCACTGATGAAAACGGCACCTTTATTCACTCGTCTGATCCTTCGGCGGGTTATACACGTCGTCTTACCATCACCAAGCAACAAAAGGAAGAAATACTAGTCCAACTCAGGGCATGCTTTCCAAACTTGAGCAACGCAACCCCAAAAGATCAATGGACGATGCCGGAGTCCTTAGCCAACGCGTATACGACGCTTTTCGAGAATCACCTTTGTTCAAATGAGTAAGAAGGATGGAGCGGAGTCGAATGGCAAGGAACGCTTCTCAGTGTTGATGGGCCGGTTTTGAGGTTGCCTGAACGAAGTGCACAAACCTATATGGACGCGATGTCGGACGTCTTGCGCGGCGCGGGTTTCACCACGCGACTTGCGGCGCTGCGGGCGCCTCTGCACTGGGGCTAGTCGGCTGGCCGCGGACCTGCACTCGTCCGGTGGGTTTTACGCTCGACAACCCTCGCTTCTGAGGGTAGGCTTTCTTTCCATGTGGGCCGCGCCGGGTCTCAGCGTGAAGACTTCCTCCCCACGTTCCTTTCTTCCTGGGCCACGTTACCGGTCTGTTCCCAGACCGCTCCTGCGATATGTCTTTGCGGCTTTATAAGGCAACCCTAGATCACGATCACGCAAGGAGCTAAGCGATGAAAAGAGCCTTCATGAGGACCTCCGTCCGTGCCGCAGCACTGTTGTGCCCGGCCTTTCTCGCATCCACCGCAGCCTTTCCGCAATCGGCCCAAGTCGAAGCGCAATCGAATACTGTCGGGCAACCAGCCAAATCCGTCATCTCGCTCGAATTCAGCAAAGCACAGAGTGCAGCGACTGGTACCCCCTTAAGGGGCGAGGCATCGTTTGCCAACGCGCCGGCGAACTTCCACAGCTTTGCCTCGGCGCGGGTGGGAGAAAGTACGAATGTGGAATATCTGACGCTGCGTTTCGCGGCATCGACGAAACTGACGAAGATCGAATCGACGAAAGAGTTTCAGGTGGTACAGGGCGGCAGTTGCGCCGCGGAGAGCATCTTTTCAGCCGGAGACAACTGTACGCTGCTGGTGCGCTTTACGCCGCAGGGTCCAGGGCGGCGGCTGGGCAAGGTGACGATATCGCATACCGCGTCGGTGGTGCCCTTCGCTTTTGGTATAGGCGGCTACGGATATGCGCCGGTAGTCAGCTTCACCCCGGCAGTAATCTCGACTGTGCCGGGCACCTTTCCCTCGAGCGCAGGCTTGCTGAATGGCGCACAGAATCTTGCCGTGGACGGCGGGGATACGCTGTATATGGCCGATACGGGCAACGGTCTTGTCCGGTTCATGGATTCCAGCAGCACCATCAAGACCTTGGCATCGGGGTATACAGGCGTCCTGAGTGTGGCGGTGGACAACTTCGGCGAGGTCTACTTTGACCTTCCAGCAACTAACAAAATGTACGAGATTTACGATTACGGCCCGGTGGTCCAGGTTAGCGGGACAGGCACAGCGAGTTGCCCCGTCTCTGCGCCGTGCACCCTTAGCTCGGAAGCGTTAGGGACTCCGGGGATGATGAGTATCGACCATTACAACAACTTGTTTTTTGTCGACAGCCATCAGGGCGCCGCACTGTCAACCGTGCAGCCAATTCCGGCAAAGCTGATTTTTCTCTACGATCCCTTTCCGTATCAGACCAGCCCATCGAGCGCTATGGCCGCGGATGCGGGCGATAATCTCTATAGCCTCTGGGCAAATGGCGGGGTGTGCGAAATCGTTCAAAGCTCACTTTACAACGCCGAGAATTCTAACGTAGCGTTCAGCAAAATCGCTGGCGGCCACACCTGCGGGTTCAGCGGGGACGGCGGCTTGGCAGGAAATGCCGAGATCGGCGCAAAGACAGGTCAGATTGCCTTCGATTCCGCTGGGAACCTCTATTTCACCGATACCGCCAACCAGCGCACTCGCCGCATTGACTACACTACCGGGATCATCAGTACTATCGCCGGAAGTGGTACAGCAGGCTATACCGGTGACGGCGGCCCGGCCGTGACCGCGACCTTGAGTTCCCCCACCGGCGTGGCGGTGGATTCGCAGGGGCAGGTGTACATCATCAGCGGCGCTGCTGCAACCGGAACGGCGCAGGTCGTTCGCAAGGTTGGTCCCGACGGGCGCCTGAGCTATTCCTCGCAGCTAATGGGAACAACGAGTGCCTCCCACAAGGTAACCCTGTCTAACACCGGCAACTCCGCGCTTACGCTTTCCAGTGTCGTGATTACCGGCCCGAATGCACATGATTTCACCATCGACTCCACCTCCACCAGCTGCATGCTTACGCCTGGATCGGTTCTGCCCTCGGGGGCGAGCTGCAAAGTGGGCGTACTGTTCAAACCCTCGGGGCTGGGTACGCGGTCGGCGACACTCACCTTCCTCGACAACACGGCGAACAACCAGAATAATGTGCAACTGGCCGGCCCGGGCACGGCGAACCCCACCTTCACCATCACCTCGCCCGCGACTGGAACCATTGCCAAAACTGGGACGGCGGTTATCTTCTCAGTGACTGTGACCTCGACGTCATCACCGGCGCCATCTGGAACGGTTACGTTTTCCGTGGATGGGACAGCGATCGGCAGCCCGAAGACGCTGAGCGCGGGAGCGGCATCCGTGAGCGTGACGGAGACAACCTTAGGCACGCACACGCTTTCGGCAAAGTACAACGGCGACACGAACTACGTGGCAGCCGGTCCCATCACGCGCACCTATTCGGTGACGACAACAGGTACGGTGGCTCCGACCGTCAAGCTGACATCGTCGGCCAACCCGGCGACGACCTGCAAGCCGCTGGTCTTCTCGGTCGCGGTCGCTGGAACGAGCGGAGTCACGCCGACCGGATCCGTGCAACTGAAAAAGGGTACGACCACGCTCGCAACGGCTACCTTGATCGGCGGCACGGCGACACTGTCGACGTCAGGGCTGACGGCAGGAACGAATGTAGTGACGGCGATCTATGGAGGTGACGCCAAGAACGGCGCGTCCAGCTCGGCTGCGTTCACTCAGATGATTTCGTCAAATTCCTTGTGCAACGCTACCCCGCCACTTCTGCCGCCGATTAAACGCCTCCCTTTGGGGTCTTATTAACCGTGTAGACTCACTCGCGGTCGGGGCAAACGGCTTCCTTCCCCGACCGCGGTGAGAATCTCCCCGGCTTTAGGCCGAGCATATTCTTAAGCAAGAGCGCCACCAAAACCCCTGCATCGTTAGGCCTCACTTTGAAGCGGGTCATCGTTTCCCGTTCCAATGACTGGAAACACTCGGCGGTTCCGGGGTTCGCATAGGTTCGCCAAGGGGGTACAAACAAACTATCCCGACCAGAACAGTTATTCCACCGGCGCCGCTCGGGCGTGTGAAGTTCGAGCTTACTCTGGATATTGGCTTTGGCATCGAAGACCTCAAGATAGGCGAATGGACGGAAGGCGAAGACGGCGGTCTCACGCGACAACATCATTCCTAATGGCATGAGCATGGAAGAAGCAGAGCGGATATGGGCTGAGCGGAAAGCGAGAGGCGGCTAGGTAGAGACAAAGAGAAGCGATTCTTAGCTTGTAAAACCTTCGAAATGCGAGTGGAATGGGCACACTCAAAATCTGAGGTGTTCTGATTCATTTGGCTTTGGGTATTGCTGCGTTTCTCTTTCTCTGCTGGGTGGGCATGGCTCTTCTTGGTGGCGTTGCTTCGGCGTTTTCACAAAGTAAGGGCTGCGGCTGCATCACCTTGATTGTCGTAATTGTATTGGTGATCGCGGCTCTGATTGTCTTTCTCTAAATGCGTCCATACGTCTTTTTAGAAGGAGCGTCCATTATGGACCGTAGGGCATTTGCCATATCCGCAATCGGCTTGTCCCTTGTCTCACTAACGGCCTGCGATAGCGCAGCCAAAGCCATCTCCAACGACTACCCTAATCGACAACGACAAGGTACATTCTGCGATGCAAGTCTTAGAAACTGCCGTTGCCAATGTCGGAAGCGACGTTGACGACTTCGATACTAAGAATTGGCGCGAAGTGGTTCCGGAGGTAAAAACGTCGGTTGAGGATCTTGAGAGCGCTCCATCGTTCGGGAGTTGCGGGATGGGGATCTAGCGGTGGTCTAACGCTAGCTGTTTGGCCCACGAGCAACACTATAAATTACAGGCTTTGCAATCAGACGGGCGCATCCATTACTCCGGGAGCGATCAGCGTAAACTTCAGGGTATCTCCATGATGCGCTGGATAGCTCTGTCGATTATCGCCTTTTCTATTCCGGCTCTGTCGCAGGCTGACGGGAACGGAGCAATCGCGATTCCCGCTAATGCCGCCATACATGAAGGCGTCAGCACAACGGTGTCCAGCGTCAATCCCGTTCCCTTCAGCGACCTCACGCGGGCCTGCTGCGGAACTGGCTGGCGCTATCTCGAGGTCACAAGAGGCACCTTTACATGGCCAATGCTGGATGGGTTCGTCACGCAGGCCTTCGCCAATAACTCGATCCCGATGTATACGTTTCAGAACGTTCCCTTTTACGCGTCGGATATCAGCGCCAGCTTCTCAGGCAACGGTACGACCGTCACAGGAACAAGCAACACGCCGCTCAATGCCGCATGGCTCAACAGCAATTCAGTCACGATTACCGGAGCCAGGCCAGGCGGCTTCAACGTGACCGCAAATATAACCGTGACGGGAACCTATACGTTTACCTACCACAATGCCACCTCGGGCACCTCGACGGTCAACGGCAACGTCCACAACGTCACGAATGCCTATGGGCAACCGCCGAATGATATCTATGGGACCGGGACGCAGGCCAGCCCGGTAAACGTGGCCTGTCAGGGTGTGCTGTCGGGCTCGACGACTACCGATTGTCAGTACAAGGAATATGTCACCGCGCTGATGCAGCATGAATGCCACGTCTCAAGCCAGCCAGGAACTCCGCTGATTGGAGCGTGTGACAACAGGAATTACGAGATGTGGAATGAGTTCAACGCCCGAAGCTGGATGGGCAATTACCAAGATATCGCCCAAATGTCGCAGGACGCGGCAGTAATCATCCGGCTCTACTGCGGCGACTGCACAATCATCAGCGCATCGGCAAGCGCAGGCGGAGATGGGTATAACCCTACTGGCGGAGCGGGCGCTTTCCAGTCAGCCACGCTCGACTATCTGACGCGATGGGCGGCGCTGCCATCTGCCAGCAAACCAAATGCCGTGGCATATCACGCCTATCCGACGCGCACAACTGTCATACCCGAGCCGTGGCCGACCAGCATCATTAGCAGCAGCTCAACTCTCTGCACCTCGAGAAACACGCCGAATGCCTCATGCAGGACTGCGCTCAAAGATCAGACAGGCCAGCTCATCAGTGGAGCACTACAGAACGCGGCAATCAGTTCGTGGGCAGCGAATCTTCCCACCTGGAATACGGAATGGGGGTTTAATCTCAACGGCAACCTCGCCGATCAACTCTCAGTCTCTCTCAGCGGATCAGGCACAGTAGTAACGGCAACCTCGCCTATCGCCCTGCCAGCGAACTGGATCACTGGCAGCTATATCGAGATGTCCAGAGCCGTGGCCGCGGGATTCAACACTACAGCACCCTGCACGGCGGCAACCCAGATTACAAAGACCGGAGCGAACACCTTCACCTATTTGAATGCCACTGCTGGCGCTTCAACCACCAACGGCATTGCCATGCAGGTAAGCAGCGTATGCATCACCACAGCTTCAACGTGGACGCTACGGCAGGCGTGGTTAGCGCAGTCGATGATCATACTGGCGAAAGCTGGAAATGCCCACAACCTTGCCTATGTATACAACGATCAATGCTGGATGACGATGTTTGGATCGGGCTCACACCAGGCTGGATGCCCTAATGATCCAGTTCTCCCCAACGCGGCACTGCCGACCCAATCGGCATTTGCCCAGGCGATGCAATGGTTGACGAACACAATCGTCCCCGCAGCCAACACGCTGACGAGCACTGTGGTCGCGGGTGGGAATTTGTGGACGCTGAATGTTGTCCACAATGGATCACTGGCGCAGTTCGCATGGTTCGACGGTTGGCAGGGTTCTTACACCTACACATATCCAGCGCCATACGTAAAAACACAGGATCTCGATGGCAACATCACTACGCTCCGCGGAACAGTCGTCCTGACGAACCGGCCGATTTTGCTTTACTGATCCTGTGCGGCGGAAAGTAAACACCCCGATCTAAACCAGCCAACCCACGAGGAAATCCACTATGAAACGACTGCTTCTTGCGCTCGTGTGCGGATCTGCGTGCCTGTCCGTCGGCGCAGGAGGCTCGAAAACAACGTTGACATGCGAAGCCAAGGTCGCATGGCCGCCATGCAGGCCCCGCACAACCCCATTGAATCCACTTGGAAGTCGAAAAGGGTTCACGGGATTGCCGCTGTAACTCACTCGGCCTCCCTGCCCAACTCGGCAACGCTGCTCAGGGTCTTCCTAATAGGGGGTCAGGAGTCCTAAACAGAACAGGGGGTCACTTCCCGATCCGGTTCCATCCGGTTGCATATCGGATACACCCAGTGTGTACTATTTAGTTTCTGACGAGTAGGCGGTGACCCGGGGGAGCAACCGGCATCACTACAGGAATTGTGCGGTTCTTGCCAGCCTCAAGAAAGAGCCTAGCTGGCTTTCAGTCAATGAAGTAGCCAATGTCCGTGAGAACTCTTTCACTCAGCTCCACGGCTAAAAGGCGCGCACCGAAGGGAGCATACAGGTCTCGCTCAAAACGCTGGAGGACGGGGGAGGGCAGATCCGTCTGTTGCCGAAGTAATTGCAGCAACGCAGCGCTGTCGGTCTTGTACTTATAGTCTCCTTGGAGACCGCATGCCGGGCGAATCGTTAGCGAGAGGGGTATTGTTCCTGCGCCTGATTCCCATCGGCCGGAAGCTTGAGTGATGAAATTTACTCGCATGCGGGAATCCTGACACTTACCTTAGCAACTCTCAATGACCCGGACGGGCCATAATGTCAGTTTTAAATGTAGGTGGATGATGCTCTGCATCGAGATTGCTGCTGCAAGCAGGGCTGGATGTCGGGAAATCTCTTTGATGCAAGCACTATGCTCTATCGCCGCAAGGTTGCCAGCGGTGCGCGTGCGATGCCTCTGTGCGGTCTCAGCGGGAAACCAATGTGTTGGTCTGCGGATAGCGCAGTAAACGCCACAGCATAAATGCAGACATCTCGCTCGTTACTTGAGAGCTCTGGTTGTGTGGCCGGCAACCTCGAAATAACCCATTTACGACTTTACTTCCGGTTGGGCGGTCACCCGCCAGGAACCTAGAGTTCCAGCCCAAACGGCTCGATGTTGAACCTTGGCAGATCTCGCTTGTTGGCGGCTGCAATCTTCGCTCGTGACTGTCGGCTAAAGATTCGCTCACCGCATTTTCTCTACAACCTTAGTGGTAGGTTTCACTACCCCGTGTATGCCTGACAGCAAAGTTTGGCGGGAGGCCACTGCTCCGTTTATGCCTGACAGCAAACTCCGTGCGCGTTGCATGACAGCTACTGGTACATCACTCTCCGTAGCCGCTCTCGCGCTGGCTGCTGCGGCCAACGCTGGAGTCCCAACCTCCGGCTCACGATTAGAACCCTGCGGCCTCTCCTCCAGCACCTCTTCTCTCGTCATTGAGGTGCTGTTCTATCATTGCCTCTTCCGATGCCCCGTCAGGATCGCCTCGAAATCCTTCCGATTAGCCGAATTCTGGCTACTTATGCGCGTTTCGATCTTGTTCCATTGTTTCTCCTCCATAACGGGAATCGCTATTGCTGTTTTTCCCAAATTGATCATGATCATGCTGCCCTGCGTGGTAGCCTGTCGGCATGCGGATTTATAACGTTTCTTACACCACCGAAGTGATCGCCCATAAGTACACCCAATCCGAACACGGTATCTTGTTCATGGATGCCAATGAGAACCTCATCGCTAAATTTCCAGTCGGAGGTTTGGTCACCGAGAAGACGCTGCCCAACAAATTGACCGAAAACATCCGAAAAAGAATAGACAGCGTCATAGACGGTTTGCTCAACAAAGAAATTGCTAAAGCTCAGGCTGAGAAGAAGGGGAAGCGGGGTACGATCACCGTGATGTCGGTAGCGGACAATGCTAAAAACCGCACTAATACTTAAGAGATTCGAGCTGATGTATACATGTCCTGCTTGCGGATACGAATCATTCCCAATATGGGTTCCGGGGATAATGGGGATCTCTTCCCTATGCCGGCTTTCTTCCGCTTTGCGATTGGCTTCCTTCTAGACGGACGGGAAGCTTCCTCTGTTCTGGGGACGATTGCGGTCAGCAGTAGCTTCTTGAGTTCTGAAATAGCCGTTTCCACTACCACTGCTAGCTTCTCGGCGTAGTAGAGCGTCCACACCGACGCGAGGCCGGGGCCGGGAGCGTTCTCCAATGTTCCGGTGGAATTCTTGGAAGTGTTGATAGGAACTTGTTGGGATCGAAAGGCGGGCCACGCGCCACCCGCAAGTCAGTTCAGTCGTTGCCCAACATTATTCAGGCGTAGTGTCTTCAACGGGTGAGGGGGCTGCGGCTTCGCCGTATTGCCCTATGATTTCGTACCGGATGACAGCAGAGCAGAAGTCACACTCAGCTTCATTGATACCTCTCGTGGCACCCGATACGGGAAAAGTCCGCAGGCACTCTGAACAAGTGACAGCTATTGTCCCTTTGTCATTCTTTACCCAGACAGCCGCTCGATTCGGCTTCCCGGTCTTCGGACGAGTGGGCAATTCATTGAGCAGGGCGATCACCTTACCAAACAGGTCCTCGAGTTTGTATTCACCCTTTGTGAAGAAGGCGTCCGCGAGAACGCTCTCCGGCAGCGACAGCCCGGAGAACTCCCCCGAAATAACAATCACGGGAATAGTGGGGAAACGACGACGAACTACTGACAGAAACTCGAAGCCGTTCATGTTCGGCATGCGCAGGTCGGAGATAATGATGTCCGGCAGCGACTGCCTCAAGGCAGCGAGGCCCTCAAAACCGTCTTCGGCGGTCAGCACCTCGTACCCTTGGGCTTCCAGCAGCATCTTTCCGATCATGCGCAAAGTAAGCTCATCATCGACGATCAGGATCCTGTATCGAAATGGCGCGGTTGACAAAATGAAGCTCTTTTCTGGTAAAGCGGGATTCTGAAGCTGAATTGACGATAAGCGCGGAGGGTGCTCTTGCGATAGATGTAGTAGCCGGTCACTCGGGCATAGCTGACAAAATCGAGCTATGTTCATATCATTCGAGGCACCGTGCAAACACACTGGTTCTATACCGTTTGGCCGTTCATAGGGGTGGGCGGGGCTATCGTGATGGTCGCCATCCTGCTGCTGACCGACACGTTCCGTGGCAACACCACGGTATCGCGCTGGCGTGATCCTGTGTGGCTGGCGTGGCTCGCCGTGCCGCTCTACTGGGTGCATCAATTCGAGGAATACAGCCTGCCGGTGCTGGGCTTCGACTACTCAATCCAAGAGATGATCTGCGAGAAGATTGGCTTTCCACCGTATCCCGCCTGTCCGATTCCGCTGGCCTTCTACCCAGTGGTGAACATCGCTCTCATGTGGTTCGGTGCGCCGCTAGCGGCGTACCTCTGCCGTCGCAATGTCCTCATCGGCCTCAGCTTCTGGGGATTGCTCTTCGCGAACGGACTTGTTCACACCGCGGGGGGCCTCGCGGCGGGTGCCTACAACACCGGCCTATGGAGCGCGGCTATCTTGTTTGTTCCGTTGTCCGTCTGGGTCATTTACGCCTGCGCGATTCGCGGACCGTACAGCGGTAAGGTCGTGGGCGTGGCGTTCGCCGCTGGAGCCGTCACGCATGTCTTGCTTTTCATCGGCTACGGGTTTTTCAAGAACGGGGTGATCGGCAGTACGGGCCTGCTGGTCTATGCCGCCGTGATCGGTTTCGCGCCAATCATATTGGCGGCCATTGGAAGCCGGTTCTTCAAGCCTGAGTTGTTGCGGCCAGTTCCGATGCTGAAGGCTACCGCGTAACAGTTCGGGTTCGCGCCATGTCCATCAATATAACGAACGGTTGGCCGGTTGATATGTTCCGTGTGGCACTGCAACTGCTACACTTCCGCGCATGGTTTGCCTGAAGCTCGCGAACATTGAGCGTGAATACGAAGTAGCAATGCGTGCGATGGAAGAGGCATCCACACGCCTTGTTGATTCAACTCTCCTTACAGATATGCTCTTGCGAGTTATCGACGCTCGCAAGCCACTGATAGAGCACCGCCAGACCTGCATCTTCTGCAAAAACATTACTAAAGATCAATCAGTCTAGGTACGACAAATGACCTAAGAGTTACTGACATCTACGTGTCGGGAACGCTATGCTTTGTTGACTTTCCCTGTGATTGAGTTCGATTTCAGAGTAGAGAGAAAAATGGGCAGCTTCCCGCATCGCAAAAACCAAGATGGTACGTTTGATTCAATCTGCCCTAAATGCTTCAGGACGGTAGCCTCAGATCGAAACGAAGCCAAACTTCGACACCATGAGAAGCGTCATGTTTGTGAAGCAGGCTCACTTCATAAACCAGTAACCGCGAAGCACTACGAGTCGCCCACAGAAGCAGCCTTGCGGCGCAAAGGATAGTCCATCGCTATGTTGGAGGGTCTTCAAGCATGCGTTGCGAGGGTCTCAAACACTTTCAAGAAGAGTTAGAAGCGGCGATTCTCGCCGTCGGCTCAGTCAAGGGTCCTATTAGGATTCGAGAAATCAATGTCTTGACAATGAGACTTGAATTGGCACTTGCGGCTTTACTTAAGCATCGGAGCACTTGTCTGATCTGCGCGAATGGACCTATCGAAGGCTACGTTATGCTTGAGGGCTACGTTCTGCCACCTTGACCGCTAATCACCCTGAGTTCAGAACGATTCAGAGTTGCTTCAATGGGTCCTGGGCGATGGGTCCTACTTAGAGTTCCTCCCGATGGCGGTGCCGGGGGAGTCTCCGGTGGCTAGCTGCTCTCGCGCTGGCTGGTGCGGCCAAACGCTATTAGGAGTTCCACCCAGAACAGGGAGTCTCTTCCCGATCCGGTTCCATCCGGTTGCGTATGGGATACGCCTTGATGTTTAGTATTTCGTTACTGACGAGTAGGCGGTTGTCGTTAGCTAATAATGTGTCCGGTGTTTATAGCAAGTGAAGTGTCCGCATAGCGGGCGGCGAAGATGGAGCCATGCGCGAGAGCATGGAGATCTATCCGAGGACCGCGGCGGAGCGGGCGATGAAGTTACAGGAAGTTTTGTTACGAGCCACATCGGGCAAGATCAAGTGGCGTCAGGCAGCAGAGTTGATCGGCATCAGCGAGCGGCAGATGCGTCGCTGGCGTAAGCGCTATGAGGCGGAAGGCTACCAGGGCTTGCTGGACCGGCGACGACGGAAGCCGAGCAGCAGACGAGTGCCGAAGGCGCAGGCGGACGAGGTACTGAGCCTGTACCGGGACAAGTACTTCGATCTGAACGTGCGGCACTTTCATGAGAAGCTCGGCGAGGAACATCAGATCGGGTTGAGCTATACGTGGGTCAAGCAGGCGCTGCAGGCAGCTGGCCTGGTGAAGCGCAAGGCCAGGCGCGGCGTGCACCGCAGGCGGCGTGAACGGCGTCCACTGCCGGGGATGATGCTGCACATCGACGGAAGCGATCACCAGTGGTTTCAGGATGAGCGCAGGCACGACCTGATCGTGATCCTGGACGATGCCACCAGCGAGATCTACTATGCGCAGCTGGCCGAAGAAGAAACAACGGCAACCGTGATGGCCGGATTGCGGGCGGTGATCGAACGGAAGGGGCTGTTCTGTTCGCTCTATTCCGACCGTGGAGCCCATTTCTGGCTGACGCCGAAGAGCGGCGGCAAGGTCGATTATGAGCGCCCTACGCAGCTAGGCCGTGCCATGAAGGAACTGGGAGTGCATATGATCCCGTCCTACTCTCCGCAGGCGCGGGGACGCTCGGAGCGCAACTTCTCTACCTGGCAGGGACGGTTGCCGCAGGAGCTGCGATTGCGCGGGATCCGAACTCTCGAAGGGGCCAACGAGTTTCTCCATAAGACCTACATCGCGGAGTTCAACCGCCGTTTTACCGTTCCGGCAGCGCAGCGAGGAACAGCATTTCTATCCTGCCGGCACAGGAACCTGGAAATGATCTTCACGCAACGCTACGAGCGTACCGTTGATCGAGACAACACCGTGCGCTTTCACAACCTGGTGATGCAACTCGAGCGTGCCCACTGGCGCCCTACCCTGGCCGGATGCAAGGCGATCATCCATCAGCACCTGGACCAGACACTGACCCTCATGATCGCAGGACATCGCATCGGACACTACAGCGCGCAAGGAAAGCTCCTGACGCCGCTGAGCAAAAAGCAAATCAAGGCCGTGGAAAAGACGTGGGGTGGAAAAGTCAAAAAACAGACTTTCCCTCCCCACTTGCAAATCCCGCAAAGAACGCGCGATTCGCACTTTCCCACCGCCTCTACGGCTACTAACTTATGAAACCGGACATTTCATTTGTTCTCAAAAGCGGACATTTCCACTTGCTAACGACACTGACGGATTGGCCACCACACTCTCACAACTCCAATGTGGACTTTAGGGATTTTACTTCCGCCGTTGACAGCCAACCCGCAGCAACGAGAGGATTCACGCTCGTCCTGAGCGAAGTTATAACTTTTAGGGAAGGTGCGATACGATGCTTCCATGATTCAGTGGCTTCGTGAACGGCGCTTCATGCTGTTAGTAGTCGGCATTGGCGTTCCGGTGATGACCCTAATCAATTTCTGGAGCGTCATCCGATCAGAATGGCCGTTCTGGTTGGCCTGTTATGCTTTGGCTCTTCCCGCAAGTGTTGTCGCCATGTGGGGAAGTCAACGCTTGGCTGACGTTTGGTCTAGCCTTACAGGTCGCCAGCGAGTTCTCCTGCGCTGTCTTACTGTTTGCGCCCTTTGGGCTTTGCTTGTTCTTCTGCCTGACAATCGATCCGACCGATTTCTCGATGCCACCGCGATAACAGCTGCTGCTTTGCTCTTCTGGGGAGCCTATGCTGTCTTTTCGCGCGTGGCTGACAGGATATGGTTCAGCATTCGCAGAAGATAGTGTGCGAATCTGTGTTCCGGGCTTGACGAGATATTAGACTCTGCCGCAGATTGCGGTCGGATCACCGCCTACTCGTCAGTGTCGTTAGCAAGTGGAAATGTCCGCTTTTGAGAACAAATGAAATGTCCGGTTTCATAAGTTAGTAGCCGTAGAGGGGGTGGGAAAGTCTGTTTTTTGACTTTTCCACCCCACGTCTTTTCCACGGCCTTGATTTGCTTTTTGCTCAGCGGCGTCAGGAGCTTTCCTTGCGCGCTGTAGTGTCCGATGCGATGTCCTGCGATCATGAGGGTCAGTGTCTGGTCCAGGTGCTGATGGATGATCGCCTTGCATCCGGCCAGGGTAGGGCGCCAGTGGGCACGCTCGAGTTGCATCACCAGGTTGTGAAAGCGCACGGTGTTGTCTCGATCAACGGTACGCTCGTAGCGTTGCGTGAAGATCATTTCCAGGTTCCTGTGCCGGCAGGATAGAAATGCTGTTCCTCGCTGCGCTGCCGGAACGGTAAAACGGCGGTTGAACTCCGCGATGTAGGTCTTATGGAGAAACTCGTTGGCCCCTTCGAGAGTTCGGATCCCGCGCAATCGCAGCTCCTGCGGCAACCGTCCCTGCCAGGTAGAGAAGTTGCGCTCCGAGCGTCCCCGCGCCTGCGGAGAGTAGGACGGGATCATATGCACTCCCAGTTCCTTCATGGCACGGCCTAGCTGCGTAGGGCGCTCATAATCGACCTTGCCGCCGCTCTTCGGCGTCAGCCAGAAATGGGCTCCACGGTCGGAATAGAGCGAACAGAACAGCCCCTTCCGTTCGATCACCGCCCGCAATCCGGCCATCACGGTTGCCGTTGTTTCTTCTTCGGCCAGCTGCGCATAGTAGATCTCGCTGGTGGCATCGTCCAGGATCACGATCAGGTCGTGCCTGCGCTCATCCTGAAACCACTGGTGATCGCTTCCGTCGATGTGCAGCATCATCCCCGGCAGTGGACGCCGTTCACGCCGCCTGCGGTGCACGCCGCGCCTGGCCTTGCGCTTCACCAGGCCAGCTGCCTGCAGCGCCTGCTTGACCCACGTATAGCTCAACCCGATCTGATGTTCCTCGCCGAGCTTCTCATGAAAGTGCCGCACGTTCAGATCGAAGTACTTGTCCCGGTACAGGCTCAGTACCTCGTCCGCCTGCGCCTTCGGCACTCGTCTGCTGCTCGGCTTCCGTCGTCGCCGGTCCAGCAAGCCCTGGTAGCCTTCCGCCTCATAGCGCTTACGCCAGCGACGCATCTGCCGCTCGCTGATGCCGATCAACTCTGCTGCCTGACGCCACTTGATCTTGCCCGATGTGGCTCGTAACAAAACTTCCTGTAACTTCATCGCCCGCTCCGCCGCGGTCCTCGGATAGATCTCCATGCTCTCGCGCATGGCTCCATCTTCGCCGCCCGCTATGCGGACACTTCACTTGCTATAAACACCGGACACATTATTAGCTAACGACAGTGGCCAATCCGGAAGTG
>CAVSAX010000015.1:0-20925 GCA_963725995.1 uncultured Acidobacteriaceae bacterium
GACCAGATTGCTGGATATATTCGCGTACGCGCAGAGAGCCTCGCAGATGCCAGGGACTTGCTGGAAGGCAATCCCGTTTTCGAATGCGGCGGAACGGTTGAGATCCGTGAACTGCCTCGCGATTGGGCGCATAAGTACTGAGGGTTGAGGGGCATTCGACGACGCGAAATGCCGTTCCGTGTCGCCAACAAGCAGGGCAAACCGATGGCATCTAACCTACTGAGCAGCCCCCTGCTCTGGAGGGAAAATAAAGATGAAATTGGTCAAATATGGTGCCCTTTCCTGCGCTCTTATGATCGTTTCGATGGGTTTTAGCTCCCGGGCGCAGGCGTCCACAACTCAAGCAGTCCCCGCCAAGGCCGAACTGGAAAAGGCAGTAAACGCTAAGAATGCCAAACCAGGGGACGTAGTTTCGGCCAAGCTAACCAGTGAAGTGAAACTACCGGATGGAACAACGCTACCGCGGAACACCGTGCTCACAGGAAAAGTTGACACCGTGAATGCTGCCAACTCCGGTGACGATATATCAAAGCTGACACTGACCTTCGATAACGCGCAGGTCAAGGGAGGAAAGACGGTCCCGGTGAAAGCGATGATCGTGAGAATCTCGTCCCCATTCAATCCCGCAGACACCAACGATAAAGCTTCACTCTCAATAGGTCCAGCAACCATCCCCGACGACCAGGCTGTAAAGTTCGTACCTGGAGCGAAGGGGAGCTTTGGATTGGAAAGTGATATGCAGTCGAGCACCTCGGGCACGGTCACGCGCTCTGGGAGCGACGTGGTACTGGCTCGCGGCACTGACATGCTGCTTGCTATGAGCGGCGCGGCCGGGCAGTAAAGCGTTCGCCGATGAATAGCGCGAAGATGGGATGGGGCGTCGACTCGACGACTCCATCCCATTTTTCTTGCGCAATTTTGGTAATAGCTAAGCAGGCTAACCGAACTGCTCTATTTTATGAGCCTCGGTGTCTAGCGATTCTCCCTCAGCTTCCAGCTCTGCAATGCTCAATTTCGCTCCGACTGGATAGGTTCGTGCGATTGGGTAGGGCTCGCCGTTGGGCAGTTTAGCGAGGATCGCTAACACCAGCGTATCTGGTTGATCCTCGGATGGCTCATATCCACCCTTAATCTCGCGACCACTGGCGGTCGCGAATGCAAATCTCTTATCTGGCAAGCGGCGAATTTGATCAGAAGTCAGCATCGGCATTCTGCTATAGGTTCTTAGCAGTAGCCGGCAAGTCTTTCTTGCGGCTCAAGACAAAGCTGGACTTCTTGCGGGTATCCACCGAGGCGTGGTCGATCTTCTTCCAGAAGGCCACGAAGTAGTCCACTGCCGAAATAATCGAGACAACGACCATGAAGTAGATGGCCACGATGGCCGTCCACTCCACCGGCATGATGAAGTAGCCGAAGTGCCATTCGTACCAGCCATGCGCGAGGATGGCCGCGACCACGGAAACAATCTGAATAATGGTCTTGAGCTTGCCTAGGTTGCTGGCTTCAATCGTGAAACCTTCGTTGCTGGCAATCGAGCGCAATCCACTGACCAGGAATTCACGTCCTATGACGAGCACCGCGATCCACGGCTTGACGATGTGTGGGTTATACGCGACCAGGATGATGTATGCGGCGGAGATCAGCAGTTTGTCGGCCACCGGGTCCAGCAGCATGCCCATGGTTGTGATCTGGCCGCGCCGCCGCGCCAGATAACCGTCTACCCCATCAGTGATGGACGCCAGGATGAAAAGGGCCGATGCCATCAACTCCTGCTCGCCATGTCCCCGGAACGGGAATATGGGAGACATCATCCAGATAAAGACCGGCACCGAAAAGATGCGGCTCATCGTAATGGAGTTGGGCAGGTTCACGCGCGGCTCGGAGGAGGAATTTGGCCCATAGTGGCGCTGCTCTCATTATGCACCAGAGAGAGCAGGTCTGTTTTGCACCAAAGGTGGCACTTCCTTCGTTAAAATTGACCTCTTCCCACTCCGAGTACGCGTCTTCAGACCGCGATTTCAAGCGTAGATGCCCCTCTGCTTGATGGTGGCAGCAACGCGATCGATTGCCAGCATGTAGGCGGCGATGCGGTTGTTCACATCGTGCGCCTCGGCATAGCGGATGACGTCGTCGAAGCTGGCTGCGAGGATGTCCTCCAGCTGCTCGTTGACGGTCGGCTTCCTTCCAGAAGTAGCCCTGTCGATCCTGCACCCACTCGAAGTAGGAAGCAGTTACGCCGCCGGCGTTGGCGAGTATATCCGGGATAACAAAGATCTTCTTGTCCGCGAGAATTTCATCCGCCACCGCAGTGGTGGGTCCGTTGGCGCCTTCGCAGATGATGCGCGCCTTGATGCGGTCCACGTTGCGGCTGGTGATGACATTCTCAGTGGCTGCGGGGATGAGGATATCGCATTCGGTGACCATCAGTTCCTGCGAATCGAAGGGCTCAGCTCCCTTGAATCCAAGTATGCTGCCGTTGCGCTGGCGATAATCTCCGAGCGCGCTCACGTCGATTCCGTTGCGGTTGTAGAGGCCACCGTCGTACTCGGCGATGCCGATGATCTTGTAGCCGAGTTCGGCCATCAGGCGGGCTGCGTTTGAGCCGACGTTGCCGAATCCCTGGATAATGACGCGGCAGCCTTCGCGGGGAAGGTGCAGGTACTCGCAGAGCCTCGTCGCAGACTACCTTGATGCCGCGGCCAGTTGCCTCGCGGCGTCCACGCGACCCGCCGATATTCAGCGGTTTTCCGGTGACGACGCTGGTGACGGTCTGGCGCATGTGCATGGAGTAGGTGTCCATGATCCATGCCATCGTCTGCTCGTTGGTATTCATGTCCGGCGCGGGCACGTCCTTCTCCGGGCCGAGGAATTCGATGAGCTCGGAGGTGTAGCGGCGGGTCATGCGTTCGAGCTCGCCCTGCGACATTTTCTTCGGGATCGCAGATGACTCCGCCCTTGGCTCCGCCGAAGGGAATATTGACGACGGCGCACTTCCAGGTCATCCAGCTGGCCAGGGCACGCACTTCGTCGAGTGTGACATCGGGCGTGTAGCGGATGCCGCCCTTGCCGGGGCCGCGCGCGATCGAGTGTTGCACACGGAAGCCCGTAAACATCTCGATACTCTGCCATCGTCCATCGATACGGGAAAATGAACGATGACCTCCCGCGCCGGATAGCGCAGGACTTTCCAGAGCCCTTCTTCAAGGTTAAGTTTCCGAGCCGCGAAATCAAACCGAGCTGCTTGTGCTTCCCATGGATTGATTTCCTGCTCGAGCGTCATAGTTGCCATATACAGATTCTCCGGTTTCTGGTTCGATCTTGAACCGCGCACATTCTTCCAGGGCGCCTTGCCCCTAGAGATGGACGGCAGCGGAACGTATTCGTCTGCAATCTCATATTTGCGCTATCCCACACGAAATGCGTGGAATTTCGCTGCCCAGCGATTGGCGTGCCGGTCCAAAGGCCAAACTCACAGAGTATAGGCCCGCCGCTGAAAGCTGGGCAACATATCTGGAGGCCGGGGAGTGCCACAAAAGGGTCACCCGGCAAGGGCTCTGGCGGCGTTGCCAAGCACGGCTACAACGGTGGAAAGGGAGATACCGACCAGTGGCTGGATTTGGCCTGACGGATCGGGAAATATGGATAGCGGCTGCGTTTTCTTCAAGATAGCAAAGACGTACCCGCGCCCGGAATCGGAACAAATGCGCTCCACGGGAAGCGGATGAAGCGCGGCGGATGTTTTCTGATTCCCGGGCTGCCGATGTACCATTGCGCAGATGCCGCACAGCAATTCCATTAAGCCGACCCCTGCCGAGTTTTTACGCCTTGCCCGCACCCACACCCTTGTCCCGGTGTACCGCACGCTGACAGCCGATCTGGAGACACCAGTCTCGGCATTTCTACGCATTGCGACAGATGAGCCAGAGTGCTTTCTGCTGGAGTCAGTGGAGGGTGGAGAAAAGGTTGGCCGATACACCTTCATCGGCGTGCGTCCGCTGCGCAAGATGGTGGCGCGCGGCAGGTCAATCCGCATCACCGAGGGCAAGCGCACACGGACCGTTGAGGGCGACATCTTTGCGCTGCTGAAAGAGGCGCTGAGCGGGCATAAGCCGGCGCGGTTGAGCGGGCTGCCTCCATTTACTGCGGGAGCGGTGGGCTACTTCGCCTATGACGTGGCGCGGCAGATTGAGAAGCTTCCCTCGCTGGCGAAGGACGACCTTGGCATGCCGGATGCGTGCTTTCTTTTCTTCGACGAAGTGCTTGCCTTCGACCATGTGAAGAAAGAGATCATGCTGGTGGTTACAGCGGACCTGACGCAGCTGAAGCCGCAGGAGGCTTACAAGCAGGCGACCGCACGGCTGAGCCGGCTGGAACGGCGGTTGGCACGACCTCTGCCTGCTGTGCCGCGCAAGCGAGCGCGGGGCAAGCTGAAGATTACGCATCGTTCCTCGAAGAAGCAGTTCCTCGCTGCGGTGGAGAAGACGAAGGAGTACATTGCGGCCGGCGACATTTTCCAGGCGGTGATCTCGCAGCGCTTTGATGTCGAGCCGGACGTCGATCCCTTCTCGGTGTATCGCGCGCTGCGCATCGTCAATCCTTCGCCGTATTTATATTTCCTTCGTATGGATCTCAACGATGGGGCGAAGCAGAAAGCAGAGCTGACGCATATTCTGGGCTCGTCGCCGGAGTTGCTGGTGCGCGTGCACGACCGCACGGTGGAGTACCGGCCCATCGCAGGCACGCGACCCCGATCGGAAGATGAGAATGAGGATCGACGCATCGAGGCCGAGATGATGGTGGATGAAAAGGAGCGCGCCGAACACGTGATGCTGGTGGATCTTGGGCGCAACGATGTGGGCCGCGTAAGCGAGTACGGCAGCGTGAAGGTGAAGGACCTGATGTTCGTCGAGCGCTACTCCCATGTAATGCACATGGTGAGTGCGATCGAGGGGCAACTGCGCAGCGATATGACTCCGGTGGACGCCTTCCGCGCGTGCTTCCCCGCGGGCACATTGAGCGGCGCGCCGAAGATTCGCGCGATGGAGATCATCGAGGAATTGGAGCCCACCCGGCGCGGCACGTACGGCGGCAGCATTCTCTACGCCGACTACTCAGGAAATCTGGACTCCTGCATAGCGATCCGTTCCATGTTGCTCAAGGGCAAACAGGGATATGTGCAGGCAGGCGCAGGCATCGTTGCAGATTCCAATCCCGAGAGCGAGTACCAGGAATCCGTGAATAAGGCGCGGGCCGTCTTTCGTGCTATCGAGCGCGCACGCGGGGATTAGTTGCCATAAGAGCGAAAACTACAGGTCTCCGCCGTCGTTGTTGTAGTTCCGGCCGCCATTGTGTGTCGCCCAGAGCATCAGGGAGAAGAAAATGGTGAAGAGGATGAAAATCACGGCTATCGGCAGCATGATGCTCCTTCGATGCCGCCGCTGAGCGGGGCAGACAACGATCATCCTAAAAATAGGCACGGCATGCAAGCGTCTCATTTCGCGAGGGGTTTGTGCCGGGCGAACTGCGTACCCACTCCCGCGCTACACTGAGAGCAATGGTCTTCGTCCTCGACAACTACGATTCGTTCACCTACAACCTGGTGCAATACATGGGCGAGCTGGGCGCGGAGATGGTGATCCGCCGCAACGACGAGCTCACGGTGGAAGAGGTTGCGGCCCTAAAGCCCGAGCGTATCCTGCTGTCACCGGGACCCTGCACTCCACAGGAAGCGGGCATCAGCATTCCGCTGATTCGCCACTTCGCCGGCAAGGTTCCCATTCTTGGCGTCTGCCTCGGGCACCAGGCCATCGGCGCGGCCTTTGGCGGCAACGTGGTGCGGGCGGCACAGCTGATGCACGGCAAGACCAGCGACGTGACCCACGATGGCAAAACAATCTTCGACGGCATGCCCAGCGCCCATGACCTGCACACGCTATCACTCGCTCATCGTGGCAGAGGAGGGGCTGCCCGCTGAGCTGGAGATCTCCGCATACACCGCGGGGCCGGATGGCGGCAGGATCATCATGGGTCTGCGCCATCGCAAGTACCCGGTGGAGGGCGTGCAGTTTCATCCCGAGAGCGTGCTGACGGCCAATGGCAAGCGCCTCATCAAGAATTTCCTGGAGCTTTAGCTGATGCCACGCTGGCTATCCTGCTTCCTCGGTGCATCGGTTTCCCTGGCGATCCCACTACACGCGCAACAGCCGATCGGGCGCACCTCTGCGCAGGAGGTCAGGGTCTCCGGCGCAATGGATGTTCACGGTGGCGAGATGCTGCTGGGTAACGGCAGCGCGGTGACGGCAGGAGACCAGGCGGTAAAGATCAGCCTGACGCGGGGTGGCGAGCTGCGGTTGTGTCCCACTACAACCGTGCATCTATCGCGCGATGGCAGCGTGGAGAAGCAGGACTCGTCGGCGCTGATGATGGCCTTGGACCGCGGTGCGCTGGAAGCGAGTTATTCTGCCGGGAAATACTCCGATGTGCTGATGACGCCTGACTTCCGCATTCTCGTCTCGGGTCCGGGGACGACGAACCTAAGCGTCCGCGTGAACGCCAAGGGCGACACATGTGTAGACAACCACGGCGCGAACGCTCCCTACGTCACGGTGAGCAGCCTCTTCGACAACGGCGTGTACCGCGTTCAGCCAGATCAGCGGGTTCTCTTTGAACACGGCAGCTTGCGTGATGTAGTGGACAGCGAGAAGGAGATCTGCGGCTGTCCCGCCTCGGTGGTTTCGCTGGCCAGCGCAGGCACCACCAGCGCTGCACCGGCAGCGCCCGGAGCGAAAGTTGGCGGCCCATCATCAACGCCTTCCGACACCGCATTTCCTCTGGCGGTAAGCGAGGGCCTGGCCGCACCCCCGGCTCCTCCGCCAACAACTTCAGGAGACGTGCACGCGAGTGTGACCGTGCCGCTGACCTACAACGGAACGACCGGCAAGGCGGGCGATCCGGCGGAGCTGGCTGCGGCCGGTGCAGCGGGCGTGACGAGTCCTCCCGCGCAGCCCTCGACGCCAGAGGCGAGCGCTCCAGTGAACAAGCCAACCGAGACGGCCACCGCGGTTGCGCCGGAGAAGAAACAGCAGGGTGGCGGCTTCTTTCACAGCATCGGTCACTTCTTCTCGCGCATTTTTGGCAAGTAGCCGCCCCTGAGCGCGCTGCTAAGCGCCGAGGCTGGCCGCTGAGCTACAATCAAGGTTGGCCGTGGGTCTTCCACCCAGATCCTATCCGGCTATGGGCCGGCTTTCGCAGGCCAGAAAACTGCACCAAAATCAAGGAGCTTTCTTACTATGGTCGCCACACAGATGCGTCCGGGCATGATCATCAAGCATAACGGTCAGCTGCACATGGTCTTCTCCGTCGAGCACCGGACACCCGGAAACCTGCGCGCCTTCATTCAGGCCAAGCTGCGGAACGTGCGCACCGGAGCAATGTTCGAACACCGCTTTCGCTCGCCCGATCCTATTGATCGCGTCATCGTGGACGAAATCTCCATGGAGTTCCTGTATGCGGATGGCGAAGATTATTACTTCATGAATCCGGAGAACTACGAGCAGACGGTGCTGAAACACGAGACGCTGGGCGATGCGGTGGAATACCTGATTCCCAACCTGACCATCAAGATCTCGTTCATCGACGGTGCCGCGGTCGGCGTTGAGTTGCCGGGAACAGTGGAACTGGTTGTCGTTGAGACCGAGCCTGGTCTGAAGTCCGCGACGGCATCCTCTGTGACTAAGCCCGCCAAGCTGGAGACGGGGCTCGTGGTGCAGGTGCCTCCGTTCATCAACGAGGGTGAGAAGATTCGCGTGGATACGGCGGAAGGCGCCTACCTGTCGCGCGCATAGGACGGCCTCGAACCAAAAGAGAGGCCCCTCTTCGGGCCTCTTTTCTATTGCGCTTTGCAGCGGAACCGGTGCGGATGGCTTGCATGGTGTGCGGGCATCTGCAACACTGGCATCGCAACTCAATCCAGTCGTGAGTTTTCAAGCTATTGACTATGGTCCGTCGTTTTCTGGTACAGGGGCGGGTGCAGGGCGTAGGCTTTCGCTGGTTTGTCCACCGTGAGGCTGCGGCTCTTGGCCTGCGCGGCTGGGTGCAGAACACCGAGGACGGCGATGTGGAAGTAGTCGCAGCCGGTAGCCACGAAGAGCTCTCCGCGCTGCGGTCGGCTCTGCATCGAGGATCGCGTGGCAGCCGCGTGGACCGCGTCGTAGAGCAAGAGCTTGCCGACGAGGAAGCTAAGAACCTTGGATCATTTCAAATTGAAGGAGCATGGTAGCAGATGAGCGAAGCACGAGGTCAAAACGATTGCCGGCCGGATCCAGTAACGGGAGAGATTAACTGCGAGCCTTTGAAGCGGCTTGTGCGCACCGTGCCGGACTTCCCAAAGCCGGGAATCCTCTTTTACGACATCACGACGTTGCTCAAGGACAAGAAGGGCTTCGCGCAGCTTATCGACGCGCTGGCGGCCCACTACATCGGCAAGGATATCGACCTGGTGCTGGGTATCGAGGCAAGGGGCTTCATCTTTGGTCCGGCTCTGGCTTACCGGCTGAACGCCGGCTTCGTTCCGGTCCGCAAGCCGCGCAAGCTGCCCGCCCCCACCGCGCGCGTCGCCTACGACCTGGAGTACGGTACGGACACCCTGGAGATTCACCTGGACGCTATTGAGCCGGGTCAACGCGTAGTCATCGTGGACGACCTGCTGGCTACGGGCGGCACAATGGAAGCGACCGTGCAGTTGGTGCGCCAGCTAGGCGGCAGGATCGCAGGACTGGCCTTTGCGGTAGAACTCGACTTTCTGAAGGGCCGCGAACGGTTCAGCGACCTCGACGTCTTCAGCCTGCTGCACTACGACGAATAGGACTGCGAAGAGCGAGGATTCGCTGAGGGTGTCTCAGCACGGGCATAGGCCGCGGCCCGCAATCAGGACGACGCCAGTCTGCGACCAGAATTCTCTAGATTGTGCGGTGGCTCTCGCGAAAAAAGTGCCAGATGAGCGTGACCACTGCCATCACCAGCAGAACGTGGATAAACAGGCCTACGGTATGCAGCAACAGGAAGCCTGTTATCCAAAGAACTACCAGCAGTATTCCAATTCCAAGAAGCATGCTGTCTCCTTATCCGGATGGGAAGTACACCCCGACAGAGACCGGAGGCGCGGCGAGTACGGCTCTTCCACCGCTTTAACACTAGGTTAGAGCATCTCGTGAGAAAAGAGTTACCAAAATGCCGGCGGAATTTATTAATTAATAAATGGGGGAGCTGCATCTTCCGACGACCGGGAAAGATCGTTCAGGCGCCAATGACCGTAATTCGCAGCGACTCCTCCGGCTTGAGATAGCTTTTGCGGCGAAACCAGTCTTCCATCGCAGCTTTAAGGCGGTCTAGAGGCACGCGATATCCCACCTCGAGAAGCCCATCTCCCAAAGGCAGCGTGTCATCGAAGATGGCGTCGTTGGTGAAGTTGCGCATCGCGAAATTATCGATCCAATGCACGGGACAAACATGCGCCTCGCCTCCCCGATCCAGTCTCTCGACGCTTAGCTTTCGGGCAAACACTTCTACCTCCGAGCGTGCGGTCCGGCGGCGCGGATATTCTCCGGCGCATCAAATTTCGCGAAATTCTCTTCAAATCGGGCCGCCAGCATCTCAGCCTGACGGTCGTACGCCTGCTCGTCTACCCAGGCGTTGCGTGGATGCAGCAATTCTGCAGGTACGCCCGGACACTCGGTAGGGATGTTCAGATTAAAGGCGTTTTCAACGACAAATTCAGCACCAGCCAGCGTGCCATCGAGCGCGGCATGCACCATGGCCCGGGTGTACTTTAGGCTCATGCGCTTTCCGGTGCCGAATGCGCCGCCGGTCCAACCCGTATTCACCAGCCAGCACTGCGCCTTGTGCTCGCGCAGGCGCTCTCCCAGCATTTGAGCGTAGACCCGGGGGGGCAATGGCAGGAATGGCGATCCAAAACACGCTGAAAAGTCCGGAACAGGCTCGGCACCCAGTCCAGCTTCAGTTCCAGCCAGTTTCGCGGTATATCCAGAAAGGAAGTGGTACATTGCCTGCTCGTTCGTCAGCTTCGCGATCGGCGGCAGGACTCCGAAGGCATCCGCAGTCAGGAAGAGCACATTCACTGGGTGGCCGCCGACTCCGGGAATCACAGCATTATCAATAAATTCAATGGGATACGCCGCGCGAGTGTTCTCGGTATAGCGGATATCGGAATAATCAGGCTGCCCCGTAACAGGATCGAGCACGACGTTCTCGAGCACCGAGCCGGAGCGAATCGCATGATAGATCTGCGGCTCCTTTTCCTCGGAGAGATCGACGCACTTGGCGTAGCACCCACCCTCAAAATTGAATACGCCGTTGGGGCCCCAGCCGTGCTCGTCATCGCCGATCAGGCGGCGCAGCGGGTCGGCGGACAGGGTCGTCTTGCCAGTCCCTGAGAGGCCAAAGAAGAGTGCGCTTTCGCCGTTTTCGCCGATGTTTGCGGAGCAGTGCATGGGAAAGACATTGCGGCCCGGCAACAGATAATTCATCACGCCGAAGATGGACTTCTTCATCTCCCCGGCGTAGCGTGTGCCTCCGATAAGAACGATTCGGCGGCTGAAGTCGGTGAGGATGAAGGTGGCCGAGCGAGTGCCGTCGCGCTGCGGTACAGCTTCAAACTCCGGCGCGGCAATCACGGTGAACTCATGCACGTGGGAAGCCAGGTCGGCTTCCTCGGGGCGTATGAACAGCTGCTTCACGAAGAGGGCATGCCACGCGTACTCCGAAATCACGCGGATGGGCAGCCGGTAGGCAGGATCCGCGCCGGCGTACAGATCGTTCACGTATAGCTCACGTTCACGAAGGTGGGCGACTACGCGATCCAGCAGCGCATCGAATTTCGCCCCAGAGAATGGCTGATTGACCTTTCCCCAGTCCACGCGAGAGCGGGTTTCGTCGTCCTCCACCACGAACTTGTCGCGGGGCGAGCGTCCGGTGCGGTCGCCTGTAAGAGCCACCAGCGCTCCGTTCGCCGCCAGTGTGGCATTCCCCTGGGCCAGAGAGGCTTCTACCAGCGCAGGCACCGAGAGATTCATGTGTACATTGGGGCCGGCTACGGCAAGATCACGGAGAACGTTCGCAATACTCATGGAGCCCATGGACCCTACTCCCTGCACCAGGTTGTAAATGGAATTGGACCATTGTGCCACTCGCGAGACACGACTGGCAAAGCCGCGAAGTCTTCAACCGATCTACGCAAAGTGGCTCCTGCGCAGATTGGGATCGATGCCCTGCCCTGTTAGATCACTGGGAGAATGGGCAGCCAATGTGTTTCCCGTGCTTCGTCCAGCACGGCATTCAAGTGCTCGAGAACTTCTTCGACGCTCATCGTGTACATCTCGCGCGTGCTGTCGAAGCCCTGTTCGATGGCGCTCTTCAGGTAGTGTCCGGCGGTCTGCGAGGCCAGCCCATCGGTGATCACCTTGCCGGTGCGTCGCTTCTGCTCCACCCAGGCCAGCGTCGGCATGGCAATCCACATGGGCCTGCCGTTCACTTCGAAACGAATGTCAACCGCATCGGCATGTCGCGTAGCAATGGCGACAATATTTGCCTTCCATTTGCAGTGGAGGTCCTCGTTGGTCCAGCGGTCGGTTACGTGGAAGTCGTCATACATGGCACCCTTAGCCTAATGGGCAGGCCGATTCCCGGCAAGCCGGAAGATTCGGGAGACGCCGGGCTATTGCTATGGAATCAACAGGCGCGGCCCAGGGCATCTCGGGGCGTTTGACCACGCAAAGCGGGCACTGCTACACTTTCAGTAACTCTACGCAGACCGTAGTACATCCGTGCTCGCCTGCCAGCTCCCGCCCTGAAGGATTTCTGAAGGAAACTCGTGGATACCCAGACTCGTCACGCATTGAAGCAGGATAGTTTTGTACAGGCGACCACTAGCAGTCTTGGCTGGCTGCAGCAGAATCGCAGCGCCGTTCTGAAGATCGCTCTTCCCGCCGTCATCGCATTGGCCGCAATTGTCGCCGGAATCGCCTTTTACAATCAGCGTTCCGCCGCGGCAGATATCGCTTTGGGCAAGGCCCTGACGACCTACAGCTCCCCGATACGCCAGGCGGGAATGCCGGATTCGATGGCAGCGACAGCTTTCGCCGATTCCGCTGCGCGCGCTAAGGCGGCGAACAAGCAGTTCGTCGAAACCGCGAATCAATACGGCTGGCTGGATGCGGGCAAGAATGCTCTATACTTCGCCGGCATCTCTGCCCTCGAAAGCGGCCAGAACGCAGATGCCGAAAAGTATCTGAAGCAGACTGCCGATCTGAGCAACAAGAATCTCTCTTCGCTCGGCAAACTGGCTCTGGCCGGGTTGTACAGGCAGACAAAGCGGGATTCCGAGGCCATCGCCCTCTACAACGAGATCATCGCCAAGCCAACCAATGCAGTTCCTGCGGCAACCGCTCAGCTGCAACTGGCCAGCCTCTACGAGACCACCAAGCCCGACGAAGCGAAGAAGATTTACGCGCAGCTGAAGGATAAGGACAAGACGGGCGCCGCCGGTCAGATTGCAGCCGGCAAGCTCGGTGGACCTGCTACAGCAGCCCACTAAGCTCGACCGAGCCAAATATACAGCCCGTAACGGCAATAGCCGCTGCGGGCTGTTTGTCATTTGATCGGTATTAAAATGGATTTCTGAGCGTTTTACCCGCTTATACGTCTGTAGAGGTAAGCTCGTCTGACGCCATGGGACTATCGGATGCACAAGCCGTGAGTTGGTTGGGAGCCGGTCCGGCTCTGAGTGCGACTGCGCCCGCCTCCGTCGATATAGCGGAGATGATCAGCGCGTTGGTCGAAGAATATTCGGCGACGCTGTATCGCGTTGCCTATTCGGTGTGCCGCAACTCGGCCGAGGCCGAGGATGCCGTGCAGGAGACCTTCCTGCGCGTCCTGCGCCATCAGGATCAACTGGGCGAGATCCGCGACCTGCGCGTCTGGCTGGTGCGAATCACCTGGAATGTGGTGCTGGATCGAAAACGACGCGCCAAGGTGCGGCCTGAGACCGAAGACATTGCCGACCTGGCACACGTGCTACCCGCTGCAGGCCTGAAGGCCGACGACAGGGTGATTGCCGCCCAGGAGCATATGCGGGTGCTTTCGTTCGTAAGCCAGCTACCACGGAAGGAACGTGAAGTTCTACTGCTGTCGGCATTCGACGAACTGTCGACGCCCCAGATTGCAGCCATCCTTGGCACAACCGACTCTTCTGTGCGCTCGCGGCTCTTCCGGGCTCGCCGCCTGCTCTCGGTAATGCTGGAGAGAGGCGCCCAATGATCCTGCCCTTCGCCAATCACCGAGAGTCGCAGCCTGAGGTCCAGGCACAGATCGACCGAACACTGCATCTGCTGCAGGATGTGAAAGTTCCAGACAAGCTGAATGAGCGCATCGAATCCCGGCTCGCGTCGGCGCGACTGAGCCTCGTGGCAAAGAATTCAGAAGTGGACACCGGGGGAGAGTCGTTCAGCTTCTGGCACTCGGCGCGAATAGCGGCTTGTGCATTGGCCGTTGCTGCCGCATCGTTGGGATTGGTGGCTGATCGCTCCATCGCGGTCCGCCCGACAGCGCCAGTACCCGTCGCTTCCCATTACGTGCCGCACAGTGGTATGGATTCAGCCGCGGCCGTTCGTGTTCCCACTCACGCCGTGACTCCGGGCCAGCTGGCTCCGGGACGATCCGCGCACACTTTGGATAGCGGCCGAAACACCCTTGCGAAGCGCAGCGTTCTGCCTCCGGGCGTAGCGGTTCCCAATCGCCCTCCCGCAGCGCCGGTTACAGCAGCCCCTGAGCCTGAGAATGACGGCTCTTCCCGCTGACGCCAGACCACAGATCTGCATCCTTCCGAACGATCAGGAGTGCGACCGCATTTTTGTCCCGATCAGATGGAAGAGCATGCTGATGACGGCCAAAGCCAATGCGCCAAGGAACGCGGGAATAAAGCCGTGAATCTCAAATCCCGGCAAAATCTTGCTGGCGAATAGCAAAATGATGGCGTTGATAACGAGCAGGAACAAACCCAGGGTCAGGATGCTGAGCGGAAATGTAATGATCTTAAGCAGAAGTCCGATCGTGGCATTCAACAGGCCGATGACCAGAACTGCCAGCAGAGCATACCAAAGGCTCTTAATCTCAAACCCCGGCACGAAGTGGGCGACCACCACAAGAGCAACCGCATTCAGGAACCAATGCAAAAGCAGCATCATCGCGAGAGTCTCCTTTATCTGAGAGCAGGTCGGTTATCCACTGGCAAATCCAGTGGTGACAAGGATATCCCGCTCCGGCCTTCTAGCGTACATCAGAACCCGCAATTCTAGGAGAAATGCGTTTTGCGACTTATTGCCTCAATTTGCCTGTTGCTGGCGATGCTTCCCCCCGTCCGCGCGGACAATAAGCCAAACGATCCCGGCGTTCAGGACGTGCATGCCCTGCTGCTTGAAGTCGAAGCACACCAGAAGCAGCTCGAGAAGATTCGCGAAGACTACACCTATCGAGAACTCTTGCGGATTGACGATTTGGATAGCGACGGCAAAGTTAAGAAGACCGAAACCGGGGAGTTCGAGGTCTTCTTTGCAAATGGTCATCCGATCCGGCGCCAGGTGAAGAAGGACGGCAGGGACCTGACCCCCGACGAGATGAAGAAAGAGCAGAATCGCGTGAACAAGGAAGTGGAAGACGCGATGAAGAGGCCGCCCGATCAGCCACTGCACGGCGATGCCATCTCAGTTCAGAGGCTGCTTGAGATCATCACGATTCACAATCCGCGGCGCATGAATTACAAGGATCGTCCTGACTGTCGTATTCGATTTCGTAGGTGACCCGCACACCAAAACTCACGGCATGACCGAGGACATCTCGAAGAAGCTCTCCGGCACTGTCTGGATTGACGAGAAGGATCGCCAGGTGACGCGCATGGATGCGCGCATTGACGATACGTTCCGGATGGGCGGGGGCCTGGTTGCATCTGTGCAGAAGGGCAGCAGCTTTACCTTTGAGCAAGGGCTGGTTAACCACGAATTGTGGCTGCCTACGGGCGCAGAAATTCACTACTCCGCCCGAGTGCTACTGGTGAAGGGGATGAGGCAAAACGTCCACGTCGTGAACGACCAGTACCAGAAGTTCCACGCCGATGCACAGCAGCAGCCCGGCGTCACGGTGAAAACTCCCGCCAAACCCTGAGCCTGCTGTAGGAAGTGAAAGGGCCGCCACAGTAATTGCTGAGGCGGCCCGTCTTGCATCTGCTTTCGATCTTACTGGGGAGGAGGTGGCGGCGCTCCTGCACCCTCCGGACCTGCTTCGCCGTTCATGTGCTCGTGCATCATCTCCATCTGCTTCTGCTTCATGGCGGCGTACTGCTGCTTCTGCTGGTCGTTGAGGACCGCCTGAATCTTGGCATCCGAGGACTCATGAATGTCCTTCATCTTCGCCATCTTGTCCTGCTGGGACAGGCTGGTGTCAGAGTGCAGCGCCATGGCCTGCTGATCGCGATCCTCAAGGATCGGCTTGATCTGTGCCTGCTGATCCGGCGTCAGGCTTAGGGTCTTGGTCAGGTGGGCAAGTTGCTTCGCAGGGTCCATCCGCATTCCATGGCCATGCATTCCGCCCATCGGCGGCGGGGGTGGGGGTGCATCGGTTTGGGCTAACACGGCACTGGCGGAAGCCCCGATAAACAACAGGCTCGCCAATGTGAAGCTGGTAAGGGATTTGCGCATTGATGGTTCCTCCAACAGAGGTATAGACGTGAGTTTGCGCAAGAAGTTCCGGTGGTGACTTGTAACAAATTGTCACTTTGCAGGGCTTCAAAAAGTGCGGATTCAGCGGATCGGAGGCATCTCCACCGGTGTCGAGCGGATGCCGCACGCCAGCAGCCCAAGAGACCGGTCCTGCGGCATCGGCTGGTAGGCATAGGCAAAGATGCCGCGGAATTCTCGGTCCTGGGGATGATCGCAAATCTTACAGCTGGGCTTGAACTCCAATGCAGGGTTATCTTTGGCGCCCTGCTCCCACTCGGCAGTGCCATGCGCTGGAATTCGCAGAATCTGGCTGGGTTCCACCCGCTTGGTGGCGCGGAATACAAACATCCTCCCGTTAGGAGCCATGGCGTCTACCAGGGAACCGCCTGCGCCCACCGAGGCCCTCCAATACCAATGGTCGCCATCGCGGGTAAACCAATGTGCGCTGGTAGGAATAGGCTGCGCAAGAGCGATGGCGCGATCTGTGCCGTTAGTCAGGCGAAAGTGAAAGGTGGACCCGGTACCGGGCTTGAGCTCAGCGAGATAGCTCGCCGAAAGCGTGATGTGCAAGCAGGGAGGCACCTGGGACTCTGCCGCGGAACCCGCTCTGCCGACCGTCGCCGGACAAAGGCACGAAAGGAGCAGGAGCAGAGCAGTCTTGCGATTGGGCCGTATCAGATTCACTCAGCCCAGCGTACCTGAAAATAGCGGATTACAGAATGAGATAGATGGGACTCGCGAGCTGGGAACCATACGACCGACCGGGTCGGATGTCGCTGAGATGCTGCGGGAGGCGAAGGATCATTTGGGGCCGAGAGCCGCATCGTAGGCCGCCCTGGCAATCTGCGCAATTACCTTTTCCCTGGTTGCCTGGTCGGCAGTCGCGTCGGTCACGAACACAGCGATCGCAAGCTGCCGGTCACCTGGCAGGGCTATCAGCCCAATGTCGTTGGTGGCGTGAGCGACGCCGTTGTCCACGTCTGATGTTCCGGACTTGTGAGCCACGCTGGTTCCAGCAGGAAGAGCGCCCTGAAGCCGTTTGGTCGGAAGCGCTGGGCGCATCCAGCCCAGCAACAATTCGTTATGCTGCGTGGTCAATGGCGAGTGATCGCTGATCAGGCGAAGCAGCTGGACCGCTCCCCTTGGCTCAAACCAGTTGCGATACTGAAGCCCAGGATCGCGATGCATGGCGCGCTCCCCGTCCACGAGATGAAATCCTTGCACGCCAAGGGACCGGATGTATTCACTGACGACCTCTGGGCCACCGGCCAGGCGCAGCAGGATTTCAGACGCAGTGTTGTCGCTGAGAGAAACCGTCATCTCGAGCAGCGTATGCAAGGGCACGTCAACGCCGGCATTGGGATATTTGTCCTGCAGCGGACTATAGAGCTTAGGGAAGATCAGATCCTCTCGCGTGAAAGGAATTTGCTGGTCCAGCGAGAACTTCCCCTGCTCCACCTGGTGGAGAATGGCGAGCGCCAACGGCAGTTTGAAGACGGATTGCATAGGGGGATGAGAGGTGGGATCGAGATCGCAGTTTAGAGGCGAACCCGGCAGCGAGCACGCCACAGATACCTTGCCGTGGGCCTGCGTCGCGATAGTGCGAATTTGCTGCTGGAGAGATTCTTGCGCAAGAGGGGAGTCGGCAAGGACGAGGAGAAGAAGGGAGACGACACTGCGCATGCTGATCAGTGTATGTCCCGCAGTGCATCGATTCGTTGTCCTTCGGAGTGACTCCGCAGGTACATCGGTGTTGAGAGGCAATACCGCTGCAAAAGCGAAAAGGCCAACCAGTTGTGACTGGTTGGCCTTTTCTTATGTAATGCCGGCGATCACCTAATCTCCCACACACTTGACGCGTGCAGTACCATCGGCCCAACGAGGCTTAACTTCCGTGTTCGGGATGGGAACGGGTGTGACCCTCGCGGTATGGTCACCGGCAAACTTGAGAAGGGCGCTTGGCGGGATGTTCCCCGCAGCCTACGGTCATCAACGGGCAGTTTCTCCCGGACTAACGTGGCAATCTGGCGCCATTCAACTTTTGATTTTTCACAACGAAACCGATTGGGTATGTTTCTCTTTCTCATTACACGACTGTGTCTAGTCGAATGTTCTCTAGTCAGCGGAACTGCACTGCGCAGAGTTAATTCTATGGACAAGCCGAACGGGCGATTAGTACTGGTCAGCTACATGCATTACTGCACTTCAACCTCCAGCCTATCAACCAGGTGGTCTTCCTGGACCCTTCTTGACCCTTTTGGGTTGGGAGATCTCATCTTGGGGCGTGCTTCCCGCTTATATGCATTCAGCGGTTATCACAACCGAACTTCGCTACCCAGCCGTGCCCTTGGCAGGACAACTGGAACACAAGAGGTTCGTCCATCCCGGTCCTCTCGTACTAAGGACAGCCCCCCGCAAATCTCCTACGCCCACAGCAGATAGGGACCGAACTGTCTCGCGACGTTCTGAACCCAGCTCACGTACCGCTTTAATAGGCGAACAGCCTAACCCTTGGAACCTTCTACAGCTCCAGGATGCGATGAGCCGACATCGAGGTGCCAAACCGAAGCGTCGATATGAACTCTTGGCTCCGATCAGCCTGTTATCCCCGGCGTACCTTTTATCCGTTGAGCGATGGCCCTTCCATACAGAACCACCGGATCACTAAGGCCTGCTTTCGCATCTGCTCGACTTGTAGGTCTCACAGTTAACCACACTTATGCCTTTGCACTCGACGGCTGATTTCCAAACAGCCTGAGTGTAGCTTCGCGCGCCTCCGTTACAATTTAGGAGGCGACCGCCCCAGTCAAACTACCCGTCTTACTATGTCCCTCTCCCGGATCACGGGAGGAGGTTAGAATCACAGCACTCGCAGGGTGGTATCTCACCGTTGGCTCCACCAAGTCCGAGAACCTGGTATCAAAGCCTCCCACCTATCCTGCGCAGCAAGAACCATAACTCATAGTAAAAGTGTAGTAAAGGTGCACGGGGTCTTTCCGTCTAGCTGCGGGTAACCGGCATCTTCACCGGTACTACAAGTTCGCCGAGCAACTCGTTAAGACAGTCGTACGATCGTTACGCCATTCGTGCAGGTCGGAACTTACCCGACAAGGAATTTCGCTACCTTAGGACCGTTATAGTTACGGCCGCCGTTCACCGGGGCTTCAATTCAAAGCTTCGCCTTGCGACTAACCTCTCCTTTTAACCTTCCGGCACCGGGCAGGCGTCAGCCCCTATACGTCGTTTTCGACTTAGCAGAGACCTGTGTTTTTGTTAAACAGTCGCCGTACGCGTTTCACTGCGGCCCCCTCGCGCTTTCACGCTACCGGGGCACTCCTTCTCCCGAAGTTACGGAGCTAATTTGCCGAGTTCCTTAACAAGCCTTCACTCGAGCGCCTTTGGATATTCTCCTCGTCTACCTGTGTCGGTTTGCGGTACGGTTCCCATCCCTCTCCTTAGAGGATTTTCTCGGCAGCGTGGTATCGGCAGCTTTCGAGGCATACGCCTACTGTTTTACGCCTCATGTTAAGCTCGCCCGGATTTGCCTAGACGAACCAGCTTACGCGTATCAACCCTCCATAGCCATAGGAGGGCCTGCTTATCCTTCTGCGTCACCCCATCGTCAAACGATGTATGGAGGTCAGGAATATTAACCGGATGTCCATCGGCTACGCCTTTCGGCCTCACCTTAGGGACCGACTAACCCTGAGCGGATTAACCTTACTCAGGAAACCTTAGACTTTCGGCGTGGATGGTTCTCACATCCATTATCGCTACTTATGCCGGCAGGGTCTCTTCTGCAACGCTCCATCAGTCTTCTCAGTCTGACTTCACAGCGATGAGAATGCTCTCCTACCACGCACATCCAAAGAAGATGAGATCCGCAGCTTCGGTATACAGTTTTAGCCCCGTTGTATTGTCGGCACCAGACCGCTTGACCAGTGAGCTGTTACGCTTTCTTTAAAGGATGGCTGCTTCTAAGCCAACCTCCTGGCTGTCTAGGCATTCCACTTCCTTTCCCACTTAATGTAATTTAGGGACCTTAGCTGGCGGTCTGGGCTGTTTCCCTTTTGACTAATGAAGCTTAGCCCCCACTGTCTGACTGCCGTGCTGTTGTCTTCTGGCATTCGGAGTTTGATTGGATTCAGTAAGCCGGAAAGCCCCCTAGTCCATCCAGTGCTCTACCCCCAAAGCAAATCACACGACGCTAGCCCTAAAGCTATTTCGGAGAGAACGAGCTATTACGGAATTTGATTAGCCTTTCACCCCTTACCACAGCTCATCCGAGCTGTTTTCAACGAACACCGGTTCGGTCCTCCATGCGTGTTACCCCACTTCAACCTGGCCAAGGGAAGATCACCCCGCTTCGCGTCTATTGCCTGCCAACTTATTCGCGCTATTCAGACTCGCTTTCGCTACGGCTCTGCTTACGGTTTAACCTTGCCGAGCAAGAATAAACTAGTTGGCTCATTATGCAATAGGCACGCGGTTAGGCTTCGTCTTGCGAGGCATAGCCCTTCCACTGCTTGTAGGCATACGGTTTCAGGTCTTTTTCACTCCCCTAACAGGGGTGCTTTTCACCTTTCCCTCACGGTACTGGTTCACTATCGGTCTGTAAGAGTATTTAGCCTTACGGTATGGTCTCCGTAGATTCCCGCAGGCATTCACGTGTCCTGCGGTACTCAGGTATCGCTACGAGCTACATCATTTTCGTCTACGGGACTATCACCTCTATGGTTCGCTTTCCAGACGATTCAACTAACGAATCGATTGGTAACTCTTCTAGTTAAATCAGACAGTCCTACAACCCCCGAGATCCGAAATGCTACGGGTTTGGGCTTTTCCTTTTCGCTCGCCGCTACTACGGAATTACATATTTGTCTCTATTCCTTCAGGTACTGAGATGTTTCACTTCCCAGAGTTTGCTCGTACTGCCTATGTATTCAGGAGAGGTACTGACGGTTTACGCAGTGGGTTTCCCCATTCGGAAATCTCCGGATCAACGGTTGCTAAGCACCTCCCCGAAGCTTATCGCAGCACGCCACGTCCTTCATCGCCTCTTACAGTCAAGGCATCCACCGTACGCCCTTAGTAGCTTGATCATAGAATTAACTCTCTCGCAGGGGCGACCTCTAACTTG
>CAVSAX010000016.1:0-30672 GCA_963725995.1 uncultured Acidobacteriaceae bacterium
TGGGGGAACTATCAATCTCGAGTTCATGCCCGTTGACGTGCATTGAAAGCACGCGCTCTACCCAATACTGGTAGTGCCTTCCAAGGATCGCGCTCCTATCCAACGCTGCCCCGGAATCCTGTCCATCCGTGGCGGCTACCAGCAGAGTCACCGCCGCAGGTTCCTGCTCACTTCCCTGCGGAGAGCCACTTTTGGCAGGCGCCGGCTGCAGTAGCTTCCTGTGAATGCGCACCGCGCCGGTTGCCGTCGCCGATGTCTCCCAATGAAGCTGGACCCCGTCGTCTGCCACCTTCGCCGTCAGATTAGTGATCGCGGGCGGTGCGGTTCCGGCGGCCGAGTATGCCACGTTCGACAGTCCGATCGAGTGACCCGTATGATTCAGCAACTCCACAGCGTAGGTCAGAGAGAGTGGAGCCCCGGCCTGCATTTCAGCTGGCAACACGTCGGAATACTCTCCCGGCTTCCCTGGCTCGACGCTGAAGTCCCCTACCAGGTCTCGCCTCTGATCACTCGTGCTTCGCCACACGTAGACAGGCACTTTGCCGTCAAGCGGAGTGTTGTCGGTGGTTCGGCTGGGCATTGTCCAATTCAGCTTTACCGCATTTGCACTGCGGCTTGCCCGTAGATCCTTCACGGCCAGCGGAAGTTTCAACGTGGGCGCGAGTGGCTGCGCCGGCATTCCGCAGCCGGCTAAAGATGCCAGCGCGCTCAAGCAGAACAGAAATCCCACCACGCGAATGCGTGTCATAAGAATCTCGCGCGTCGTCGGACGCAATCTGCCCAAGCGAATGCAGGGAATCTCCGGCTGGAAAATCATCTTCCCATCAGCCTAGCAGAGCAGGGCGATCAATCCGCAAGCACCGCTCGCAGGGCAGGTTCGATTGCTTCGTGCTGGAAGCGGAATCCTGCGTCTGTCAGGCGCATTGGCACCACTCTCATGCTGGCCAACATCGTCTCTTTCGCCATTTCGCCCAAAGCCAGCCGAAGTGCTGTCGCGGGAACCGAGAAGGTGGTTGGACGATGCAAAACGCGACCCATCGCCCGGGTGAACGCTGCGTTGGTCACTGGATTGGGGGCAACGACGTTGATCGGACCGCGCAAATCGTCGGTCTCAATTGCGAACAGAATCGCGCGCACCACATCCGTGAGTGACACCCAGCTCATCCACTGCCCTCCGTCGCTCAACCTGCCACCGAGCCCGAGTTTGAAAATGGGCAGCAACTTGGCCAGCGCGCCCCCCGATTTGCCCAGCACTACACCGAAGCGGAGATGAACCACCCGAATCCCGGCCTCTTCCGCAAGTCGCGCCGCACCCTCCCACTCCTGGCAAAGATCGGCGAGGAATCCTTGGCCGGGTCTGGAACTTTCGTTGAGTATTTCGTTGCCGCGGTTCCCATAGATGCCGATGGCAGAAGCACAAACTAATACGCCAGGTGGTCGCGGCATGCTGACGAGCATCTTACAAACTGTCTCGGTGGTAGCCACCCGACTCTCAAAAAGCTCTCGGCGATACGCCGGCGTCCAGCGATGTCCCGCAACGTTTGCTCCGGAGAGATGAATTGCTGCGTCTAAGGGCAAGAAGGGTTCTGGGATCGATGGCAGGAAATCGCCAGGATGTGTGGCAGACGGATTCCAGCTAAGTAGTCCGTGAACGGGGTCAGAATTGCCCCGAACAAGGCGTAGCGTCGTAATAGATTGAAAAGAAAGGGATTCAGCTAGCGCAGATCCAATCAATCCCGAACCGCCGCTGAGTAATACCTTGGTCGGCTTCAAAAATGGCACCCCTCTTGAGAGGGTATGCCAATATAGCCTCTCGAGTTGCCTTTCACTGGGAAGGAATATATTTCAGTTTCAGCAACATTTAATCGGCCAGCTGCATCTACTGTGTGAGATCGAAAAAGAGGGTTCCCCATGAACACCAAAGCTGAGCTCAAGCTCGAGATCAAAGACGACATGACTACAGCGGCCATAGATCCAAGCAGCGCTGAGAATTTCATTGCTGAAAAACGAATCGGCGAAAGAATCAAGCGCCTCCGCCTCAAGAAATCCATGGGGCTGGTAGAGCTAGGTCGTCATACCGGGCTCTCCGCCAGCTTTTTGTCTCAGTTGGAGACGGGTCGCGTAGTGCCCACGCTGCGTAATCTCGCGCGCATAGCCATGGTGTTCAGCAAAGATCTCTCTTACTTCTTTGAGACGGAGCCGCACACTCTCTTCCGGGTTCACAAGAAGAACGAGCGCGTGCGCTTGCCCCAGACGGGAGTAGACGATCCCACTTATTTTTTCGAAAGCCTCGGCTACATGGTCCCGGATCGTCAGTTGGACCCCTACTACGCAGAGTTTGTGCCTCTGAAGAAAGCGACGGACGTCCGGCCGCACGTACATCCCGGCTACGAATTTCTCTATTTGCTGGAAGGGGAATTGGAGATCCGCCATTCGGACAAGTTTCACACCCTGGAGCCGGGTGACGGCGTCTATTTTGATGCCAGCACTCCGCATGCTTACAGGTGCATGGGCAAAACTCCCGCAGTGGCAATCATTGTCACCATGCATCAGCAGGCCACAAGCCAGCCGACCATGAACCTGCGGCCGATGGGGACAGCGTTGGCATCGAAGCCGCTAACTGCCGTCATGGGCTCGCGGCAACCCGGCACTCCTATGGCGAAGCCGCTTGGCATGTCACCCTTAAGGACGGTGCCCACTGAGCCCGGAACGAAGGTTTAGTCGGCGGTCTCTGGGTCGAATTCGTCGGTCTTTAGAAAGAACTCGGCTACCTGCCGCCAATTGTCAACGCGGTGGTAGCCGGAGACACCGAGATTATGTGGTGCGGTATACAGGATTCCCTGGCCAGCAAAGCGCCGGAAGTTCCTCGGTATGTCGTCGATCAGATAATTCGCGCGAACAACAGCCTTATCCCCACAGAACACGTAATTCGTTGGCGAAATGAAGGGGAAATGTCTCTGCAGCCAGCGATATTTAGGCCCCAGTGAGTTCGGAAATTCCATCGCGGCGGTCGCAATAAAAACGTCGTAGCGCTCGCATAGGTTGGCCAGGACTTCCTGGCTGTCGGGCACGACCGCAAGATTCTCAAAGAAATCGTCTGCCTGAAGATAGGCGGTGAGGCGCTCATGCCTGTCCGCTGAGACAATGTCCCAGATCCATTTCCCTGTCAGGTCAGCCTTAGTGACCGCTTCGCCGTGTTCCAGGTTATAGCGCGAAAGATGTTCGCTAAGGGTGTCCGCAAGGACCTCGTCCATATCGACGGCGATCCGCTTTCGCACCTTCGGTGTCACGCGCCGGCGGCCTCGGTTGCTTCCGCTTCCTGCTGCACTTTCTTGGTGCGTTTCTTGGGCTTAGCCTCAACCTTCGGCTCACGAACCGGTTCTTTTGAGTGGTCGTAGTACATCAACCGGCCGCAGCTTTCGCAGGTCAGCAGTGCTCCGCCCTCGCGAACCATGTTCCACATCTGCGGTCGCAGAAACATCTGGCAACCGGTGCATTGCTGGCCCTGTGCGCGTGCCAGCGCGGTTTTCTTCGAGGAAGAAATCCGATCGTAGTTGGCCAGCACAGTCGATTCAACCCCGGCCCTGATCGAGTTCCGATCGGCCGTCAGCGAAGTTAACTCAGCCTGTTGGGTGGTAGAAGTCGCCCTGGCCAGCTCTTTCTCTGCTTCCACGTGTGCTGTCTGAGCGGCAAGTTCGGTCTTTTCCAAGGCGAGGCTGGCTACCAGCTTCTCACTGCGATCCATGCACACCAGTTCTTGCTCTTCCAGCTTGCGGATTTCCTCTTCCGCAAACGAGATTTCATGCTGCAGAGCCGCGTACTGATCGTTTGTCTTTACGCCGGTCAGCTGTTCACGATACTTCGAAATCTTCTGCTGATGATCCTTGATGTCACCCTCAAGGCTGCGTTTCTTGACTTCTTCGGCTTTGATCGATTTGTCAAAGCCAAGAACGGCCTGTTTCTGGCCTTCCAGTTTCTGTTCTAGCGCGGCTAGGTGCTTGGGCAACGCGGCGATAGCTGCCATCAGGTGAGCAGTCTGCTCATCGGCTGCCTGGAGGCGAATGAGGAGTTCGGCTAGTGGATTCATGCGATACTTCAGAGTTTAGCATCCGTAGCAGTCCCTGGTCCTACCGCTCGTTCACGGGACACGATCAGGGCGTTTGCCAATGAGCCGTATTTCCGTAGCTCCACACGACGCCTGGTTCGCTACAGTAGTGTTTTCAAAGGGATCAGCAGCCGGCATGGGCTCTCACAAGCCCGTGTAATACACTCCTTGATTGAATATCGAATTGGGGTCTCCATTTGAATCGAATCTTGTCTGCCTCCATCTTCGTCGTTGCCGCCCTCATATCGCGACCTCTTGTGGGACAAGCGCCGCCCACCAAGCCATTAACTGTTGCTGGTCTCTATCGCCAGGGTGGTATGACCGGAAAGGCACCGGACGACCTCACATGGTCTCCCGACGGGGCCCGCATTACTTACGTAGGCGAGGATGACAGCCTGATGCAGGTGGAGGCCGAGACCGGTAAGGTCTCCGTGCTCGTGGGCCATGCCAAGCTGGCCAGCCTTATCAACTCCAATACGCCCGAGAAAGACAAGGACCACCGCGAACGCTACAGCATGGCGGGATATATTTGGGCGCCGGATTCGCGGCATCTCCTCTTTGACTCGAACGGCCAGCTTTGGCTGTACGACTTGCATAACGGCACTGGCCTGGACCTTGCTTCGAGTGGTGCTGGTAGCGGCGACGACCCCAAGTTTGCGCCCGATGGTAGCGGCGTCAGCTTTATCCGAGACCACAACCTCTATCTCTGCCAGTTGCACAAGCCTGGCAGTCCCTCGGTCCCACTTACCAACAACAAAGAGCCGAACATCCTGAATGGTGAAGTGGATTGGCTCTACCTTGAAGAGTTGGAGACGCGCTCAAACTATTTCTGGTCGCCGGACTCCCGGCAGATAGCTTATCTCCAGATGAACGAAATCGGTGTGTCGCAATATCCGCTCGTGGACTGGATCCCAACCCACGCCTCAGTGGATCTGCAGCTCTATCCCCAGCCGGGCGGCAACAATCCCGTGGTCCGCGTGGGAGTCGTGAGCGCCAATGGTGGAAAGACCGAGTGGGTCAAGCTGCCGGCAGAGGAGAACCAGGCCTACATTCCCAGGTTCGGATGGGTGAACCACAAGACACTTTGGATCGAAACCATCAGCCGCGATCAAAAGCACCGGAACGTGTACTTCGCTGACGCATCCTCAGGCAACGCAACCCTCGCGCTGGCCATGAACGACGATAAGTTCTTCGACGCGGACTACGACATCAGCTTTTCTGAATCGCGGTTCGCGCTCACCAGTTGGCAAGACGGCCATACGCACATTTATCTCTACTCCTTCGACACCGGAAATCCGGGCCAGGCAAAGCTCGACCGACAACTCACCAAGGGAGATTTTGAGGTGACCTCGATTGTCGACATGTCTGAGAAGCACCAGGTGCTCTATTACATCTCCAACGAAGGAGATCCACGGCAGCGGCAGTTGTGGATGATCAAGACCGACGGAAGCGGCAAGCGCAAAATGACCGAATCTGACGGCTGGCACGACATCACCGCTTCGGTGGACTCGGGCTTTTACGCCGACAAACACTCCGATCTCATGACCCCCAGCGCTATCAGCATGTGCCGTTTCAACGGAGCCTGTAAGAGTTTCTGGCAGTCAAAGTCAATCAAGGATTACGCACTGACCAAGCCCGAGGAGCTTCAGTTAAAGGCCTACGACGGGACGACTCTCTACGCCGAGTTGTGGATTCCGGCGAAGACCGCCAAAGCAAGTGTTCCCCTTATTGTCAGTCCTTATGGCGGGCCGCATGCGCAAACGGTGCGCGACGCCTGGTCTGCGGGTAATCTCTTCGATGAACTGCTGACGCAGCGCGGCTACGCGGTTTTGGAAGTAGACAATCGCGGCATGGGAGGACGAGGGCGCGACTTCGCCCAGGCCGCCTACATGAACTCCGGTAAGGTTCAGTTAGAGGATCAGCTGCACGCGCTGGACGATGTCCTTGCGCGCTATCCGCAACTCGATGCGAATCGTCTGGGCTGGTGGGGCTGGAGCTGGGGCGGCACCTTCACGCTGAATGCCATGACCAATTCACCACGCTTTATCGCAGGAGTCGCAGTGGCGCCGGTTACCGATTGGCGCAACTACGACACCGCCTATACCGAACGCTACCTGGGAACACCTGCGAGCAATCCGGATGGATACCGTGATTTCTCTGTGATCAATAGCGCGCAGAACCTCAAGGGGCATCTACTGCTGGTGCATGGAACTGGTGACGATAACGTACACATGGCCAACACTATTCAGTTCATCCAGCGCCTCATCGCGGCGGACATTCCCTACGATCTGCAACTCTATCCACGCAAGACGCATTCGATCTCTGGAGAGGAAGCCCGCACGCATCTCTTTGGACGAATCGTCTCCCACTTCGACCGATACCTGATGAACCCTCAGCCAAATGCAACCGATACTGATACTCATTCCGGAGCCGCGCAGTGACGCATCCCTCGCTGAACCCGCACTCGGGCGACCTGGTGCGGGCCAGGGCGACGGTAGGCGACTTTGAGCTCACAATAGTCACCGACGGAGTGTTCTTCCTCGATGGCGGAGCAATGTTTGGCGTAGTGCCCAAGCCATTGTGGCAAAGGCGCTCTCCCGCCGATGCGGAGAACCGCATTCTGCTCGGTACCAATACCGTCGTCGTCCGCACCGGCAAAGAGACGGTCGTGATCGAAACAGGCCTGGGCAACAAACTGCCGCCGAAGATGCGCCACATCTTCGGCGCACAGCAGTTATTGCCAAGTGCACTCAGCGCTGCGGGCATTCGTCCGGAAGAGGTGGATATAGTCATCAATTCTCATCTTCACTTCGACCACTCCGGCTGGAATACTATGCTGACTCCTGATGGCTGCGTCGTGCCCACCTTTCCTAACGCCCGCTACTTTGCCCAGCGCGGCGAAGTAGAACATGGACGGTTGCAGCTGGAGCGCGACGGCGTCAGCTATATTGCGGATAACTATGAACCGTTGATCGCCAGCGGGCAGATGACGCTGCTCGATGGGCCCGCCGAGATCGTTCCCGGAATTTCAGTCGATCTGTATCCCGGCCACACCGCGCAATTAATGGGCATATATATCGACTCCGCCGGCCAGCGCGCCTGCTACATCTCCGACCTCATTCCGACAAGTGCTCATCTCGATGTCACGTGGGTCATGGGTTATGACCTCGACCCGCTCAAGTGCATCGAACAGAGGAAGCGTTTCTACTCCCGCGCTATTCCGGAGAAGTGGCTGGTTCTCTTCACCCACGACCACGACCATCCTATGGGCTACGTCGAGCTGAGCGACAAAGGCAAGCCCGCGCTCAGGCCCGCTCCTTGATCTGTATCTGTTGCAAATAACAGAATCATCCTTCTCGTCAGCCATCCGGCTAGATTACAGCGGAATATTTCCGTGCTTTTTGGGCGGATTTTTGTCCCGCTTGCCGTCCAGCATCTCCAGGGCGGAGATGAGCAATCGGCGCGTATCGTGCGGCGCGATCACGGCGTCTACAAATCCGCGCTCCGCGGCGATATATGGGTTGGCGAATTGCTCTCGAAATTCCTCCACCTTTTGTGATCGCGCCTCTGCCAGCACAGCTGCCTTCTGCTCTTCACTCAACGGGCCGGTCCGCATCTCCGCTTCCTGCACAACCGCCGATAGCTCGCGACCATGCACGATGTTTACAGCTCCCTCAGGGCCCATTACCGCGATCTCTGCCGTCGGCCATGCGTAATTCAAATCCGTGCGCAAGTGCTTCGAGCTCATTACGCAATACGCGCCGCCGTACGCCTTGCGCGTGATTACGGTGAGCTTGGGAACAGTCGCTTCCGCATACGCGTACAGCAGCTTCGCGCCCTGGCGAATAATGCCGCCGTATTCCTGCTCCGTACCCGGAAGGAATCCCGGCACATCTTCGAGAGTGATCAGCGGGATATTAAAGGCATCGCAGAAGCGCACGAAGCGCGCAGCTTTCACGCTAGCGTTGATGTCCAGCACGCCGGCGAGATACGCAGGCTGGTTGGCCACGACACCAACGGGCCGACCATTCATGCGCGCGAATCCCACCACAATATTCCGCGCGAAATGCTCCTGCACCTCAAAAAAGTAGCCATCATCCACGATGCTGGTGATGGCTTCCTTGATGTCGTATGGCTGATTCGATTGCGATGGGACCAGCGAGTCGAGGCTGCTGTCGGCGCGGTCCACAGGGTCGCTGCAGGCGCGGCGCGGTGGATCTTCGAGATTGTTCGAAGGCAGAAAGCTCAAGAGCTCTCGAATCATCGCCAGGCATTCCGCGTCATCCTGCGCGATGAAGTGCGCAACGCCTGAAACCTCGTTGTGAGTATTCGCGCCGCCCAGTTCTTCCTTACTCACTTCCTCATGCGTCACCGTACGGATCACATCCGGACCCGTCACGAACATATAGCTGGTCTTGTCCACCATCAGCGTGAAATCTGTGATCGCCGGCGAGTAGACAGCACCCCCCGCACACGGACCCATAATGGCGGAGATCTGCGGTATCACTCCGCTCGCCAGCGTGTTGCGAAGAAAGATGTCAGCATATCCGGCCAGCGAAACCACGCCCTCCTGGATGCGCGCTCCTCCTGAATCGTTCAGCCCGATCATCGGAGCACCCACTCGCATGGCAGTGTCCATTACCTTCACGATCTTCGCGGCATTGGTCTCAGAGAGCGATCCGCCGAATACCGTAAAATCCTGCGCGAAGACAAAGACCGTTCGCCCGTAGATGCGACCGTAGCCAGTTACGAATCCGTCCCCCGGAATGCGCTTGTCCTGCATCCCGAAGTCCGTTGAGCGGTGCACTACGAGCTTGTCCAGCTCCTCAAACGTGCCCTCGTCCAGCAACAGAGCAACACGCTCCCTGGCGGAGAGCTTTCCTTCGCTGTGTTGGCGAGCGCGTCTTTCCGCGCCTCCACCCTCTTCAGCGAGGCGATTGCGGCGTTCCGATTCCTTCAGGTAATCCACGCGAGCACCAGCGTCATCGCTCATGCCTGCGGATTATAGACGGGGAAGCCGCCGGGCGCGCGTCTGCGCACCTAGTGCTTGATTGAAATAAATAAGGGGGGTGACTTCAAGACAAACGATTTTTCCAATGCGCACGGCCCGTGATGGCCTGAAGGGCGATTAATACACCGTGCGGTGGAATAACTCGTCCTTCTCCTTGCAAGGAGTGCAGACGCATCCCAGAGCGCAACCAATCAGCAACGCCGCGGCTACGGTTGCGATGGTAGCCAACGTCAAGGCGGCGTGCTGGAAGAACCATCCGGTAACACCTTGCAGATTTGGATACCACATAGTCCCAACTCCTGTGTTCTTTTGAAGCCGCTAATAAGCGACCGGGTACCTAATTTGCAAAAAAAAAGAATCACTCAGCAACGTGAATGTATCACGCGTGGGCTGGCAAAGAAATGTACTTGTCGTCTTACGAATAAAAGGCGAAGATGGTACATGGCTGCCCCCTTTAGTCCGGTGGCGCAAGGCGAGCCTAGACTCAACTGGCTTTTCCTCGACCTGAACTCCTACTTCGCTTCGGTTGAGCAGGAACTGCGCCCCGAATTGCGCGGGAAGCCGGTCGCCGTTGTCCCCCTCATCGCGGACACAACCTGCTGCATTGCCGCCAGTTACGAAGCAAAAGCCTTTGGCGTTAGCACCGGGACCCAGGTTGGCGAAGCCAAGGAAATGTGCCCCGGCATCGTCTTGGTCGAGGCGCGACACGAAGAATACGTGGACTACCACCATCGCATCGTCGAGGCAGTCGAGCGGTGCATTCCCGTTGCCGCAGTCATGTCCATCGACGAGATGGCCTGCCGTCTCATCGGTCGCGAGCGGCCGCTCCTCGCCGCGATGGAGTTGGCCCGGAAGGTTAAATCGAGCGTTCGCGAGCATGCCGGATCTACGCTGCGATGCTCTGTGGGGCTCGCATCTAACCGCTACCTCGCCAAGGTCGCCTCCGATATGGAGAAGCCCGACGGTCTTGTGGCCCTGACCCCGGACATTCTCGAAGCTGCCCTGCTGCGCCTTAAGCCGCGCGATCTGCCCGGCATCGGCCCCCGCATGGAAAAACGCCTGCACGCTGCAGGGATTCGCTCAATGCAGGATCTGCTCGCGCTCAGTTGTGAGCAGATGAACGGCACGTGGGGAGGCAATCCCGGCGAAAAGCTCTGGTACTGGCTGCGCGGGGAAGACTTCAACGATGCTGAACTTGAGCATCAGAAATCGGTCAGTCACTCACATGTGCTGCCGCCGGAGTTGCGCAATCCCGAAGGCTCCTATGCTGTCGCCCACAAACTCCTGCACAAGGCCGCCATGCGTCTGCGCACCGCCCGCCTTTGGGCTACGCACATAACGCTGTCCATCCGCTACGCCGTGCCTAAGGCAGAGGCAGCATCACAGCACAATTCCGGTATTCCGCAGTCGACGTGGTCGCAGGCGCTTTCCATTATCGAGTGCCAGGATAACCAGACCCTTGTGGAAGCGCTTAAAAAGCTGTGGGCTGCGAGGCCGGTCGGCGCTAAGTTCGAGAAGCCCTTCTATGTTGGCGTCGGGCTCGACAACCTCGTGCCCGACCATCTCCACACGCTCAGCCTCTTCGCCTCGCTCGAAACCGAGTCGCGCCGCACGCGGCTCTCGAGCGTAATGGACAGCTTGAATCACAAATACGGTACCGATACGCTCTGCGTCGCGAGCATGCTGCTCGCCAAGGCCGCAGCACCCACTCGCATCGCCTTCACGAGCATTCCGGACCTCTTCTAGTCCGTCTCCACCTCAGGGGATGCGAAAGACGAGTCCTGAACTGAAGGATGACGGATGCAGTGTGCCATTCAGGGCTGAGACGCCACCGTAGCTGAATTCAATCACCCGCCAATCCAATCGTGGGAAGAAAGTAAAATCCAATCCACCTAGAAACGTGTATTCGAAGTCCGTGCTGGTGCCTACTCCGGGGTCGTTCACGTAGCCTACTCCTGCCAGAGCTTCCCCATACGGCTTGATTGGCAGCACATGAGGAGTGATTGCAATTCTGAGCCCGCCGAGCCCGCTATTCAGTCGCGTGGTTGTACTGGTACCTAGAAACTGGCCGCGCAAGTCGAGCCCCGCACTGGCTAATCCGAAATGCCAGCGGTCAAAGTAGATTCCCCCGCTTCCACCGTAAATCCAATTCGAACTGGCATTGTTCAGGCTGGCAGCGGTGAAGGTGCCATAGATTCCGGTCTGGGCATGGGTAGAGTGTGGCGAGAAAAAGAGCGGAAACAGGAGGAAGAGGCGCAGGATTTTCATCGGATATACCCCATTTCTGAAGCCTATAGCGGATCGAGGAGGCTCACGAGTATTCAAACGGTCGCGTAACCCTCTTGATGCTTCCACTCTCCTGGGATTGGATGCCGACCGCTGTCAGAAGACAATCTCGCGCGCCTGATTTGGGTCGTGGCACAGCCGCGGTGCTCCAGATCTGGAAGCCCCCAGAACTCGAAGCACCACGGCGGAGGGATACCGTTAAGCCGAATCATCTTCAACGGCGGCGCCCGGTGCATTCGCTTTAACCGATTCGATGCCATTCTCGCGGGCCGCCGTTGTTGTGTAACTCTCGCTGGTCCCGATCACCTGGTGATTGGCTGCCTTCAGGTTGAACATGTACTGACCGTTTTTTGTGTCCTTTCTCTCATATCGCTCATCCTCAGGTGCATTCTTCTTGACAGACTCGATGCCGTTTTCGGCGGAGGACTTGGCCTCGTACATCTCGCTTGACAGGATAACTTGGCCGTTTCCAGCCTTCAGGTTGAAGTAAAACTCTTTCCCGTTCTTCGCCTTCTTAAGTTCGAACTTGCCTGCCATGATTTTCCTTTCTATTGCGGAGATCTTTCGATACGGGTCCCATGGCCTGATATCTGGTGCCGAGGATTGTATCCACTTCCTGCAAAGTTGGGCACCTTTTCGACGCAGCGGAGCGAGTTCAGCCTCTAAACTGAGCCTGTGAACTCCCCCTATCGAGGAAGACTGGCGCCTTCGCCCACGGGATTATTGCATGCGGGCCACGCCCGCACTTTCTGGACGGCATTTCAGCGCAGCCGCGAGCGTGGGGGCACGCTGGTTTTTCGCAATGAGGATCTGGATAGCCACCGCTCCCGCCCGGAGTATGAGGCGGCAATGTTTAAGGATCTGGCGTGGCTGGGTATTCGTTGGCAGGAGGGCCCCGACCTCGGCGGACCCTATGCCCCATACGCTCAAAGCAAGCGCATGGACCACTATCGCGCCGTCTGGTTTGCCCTCTTGCAAAAGGGGGCGATCTATCCTTGCCGGTGCTCGCGCAAGGATCTGGAGCGCGCAACCCAGGCCCCTCACGAGGGCGCCCAGGCGCAAAACGCAGCGCAAGACGACCAGCCCATCTATCCCGGACTCTGCCGCCCCGGGCCTGGTGCGCAAGAGTGGTTCAAGGCAGGCGCTCTGCCCTCTCCAGCGGGTGTCAACTGGCGATTTCGCGTTCCGGACGGCGAGCCAATTGAGTTCTACGATCAGCATTTCGGCCCCCAGCGATTCGTAGCCGGCAGGGAGTTCGGAGATTTTCTCATCTGGCGCCGCGACGACGTTCCCGCCTACCAACTGGCCGTCGTTGCGGACGATACCGCCATGCGGATCACCGAGGTAGTCCGCGGCGCCGACCTCATCAAGTCCACTGCCCGGCAGATTCTCCTCTACCGCGCTCTCGGCCTCACCCCGCCGCTGTGGTGCCACTGCCCTCTGCTCAACGACAGTTCCGGGCAACGCCTCGCCAAGCGCCACGACGCGCTTGCCCTGCGGACCCTCCGCCAGCAAGGCGTTAGCCCTGAAGAGATCCTGGCGGCCGGCTTCTCAAGCTCCCGCTGAAATCTTCGCCCGCCTGCAGTATTCTCGGAAGCGTACTTCCACACATGTCCGACTTCGCCCAAATCGTGAAGCAGCAGGCCGACATCGTCAAGCTGATCGGCGAATACGTGCGCCTAAAGAAAGCTGGTGCGCAGAACTACTCTGGCCTCTGCCCCTTCCATAAAGAGAAATCGCCTTCGTTTTCCGTTCACGCAGTCCGCCAGTTCTATCACTGCTTCGGTTGCGGAGCGTCCGGCGACGTTTTTTCTTTCGTAGGCAAGATCGAGAATGTGGGCTTTCCCGAAGCGATCCGAATTGTCGCCGCCAAGTGCGGCATCGCCTTGCCCAAACGGGAATATAACAGCCCCGAGGAGGCTCGCGAAAGCCGCCAGCGTGGCAAGCTGCTGGAACTCCATGAGCAGGCCACCCTGTGGTTTGAAGAGCAGCTTCGCTCCTCGGAAGGCTCCATCGCCCGCGAATATCTCACCGGCCGCGGCCTCACGCTGGAAACGATCGCCGCCTTCCGCATCGGCTATGCGCCAGACAACTTCAACGCCCTGCGCGAGCGCCTGCAGGGCGTCGCGGACCCCGAAGCCCTGCGCCTCTCCGGTCTCTTCTCGTTCAAAGAGCAAGAGGACGGATCGGCTGGACCGCTCTATTCCCGCTTTCGTAAGCGCATAACCTTTCCGATAACAAATGAGTCCGGCCGCGTCATCGCCTTTACTGCTCGCGCCCTTGTCTCCGGAGACAAGGCCGGTCCGAAGTATATGAACTCTCCGGAGACGCAGCTTTACTCCAAGGGCCACGTGCTTTTCAACCTGGGAAAGGCCAAACAAGCCATTCGCCAGCACGACTTCGCCATCCTGGTCGAGGGCCAGATGGACTGCATCTCTGTTTACATGGCGGGAATTCAGAATGTGCTCGCCACCAGCGGCACCGCCTTCACCGAGCACCAGGTCAACCTTCTCAAGCGCTTTACCAGCAAGGTGGTCGTCAATTTCGATCCTGACACAGCCGGGGCAAACGCCGCCGAAAAGTCCATCGTGCTGCTGACCGAAGAGGGTTTCGAGATAAAGGTTGTGACCCTCGAAGATGGCCTCGACCCAGACCGGTACATCCGCGAGAGGGGAGCGCCGACCTACATTGCCGCTCTGCGCACGGCCCGCCGCCAGCAGGACTACCTCATTGACCGCGCCCGGCAGCTTTTCCCAGGCCGCACTGCGGAAACCAAGGTCAAAGCGCTGAATTTCCTCCTGCCGCATATCCGACGGATGCCCAACCGCCTGACTCGCGACGAGTTCGCCGCCGATGCCGCGCAGAAACTCGGCATTGACTCCGCCGTCCTGCGCGACGAGTTCAAACAGGCCGCAGCCCGCCGCCGCGATCAGATCGTCTCCCCAACCCTAGGAGTGAGTCAGGTTGAGCGCCTGCTCCTGCGGGCCTTTTGCGCCGAGGCCGGCGATCCCGCCTTTAGTACTCTGGACGCGGCCATATCCTCCGATGCTGCTCATTTTGAGGTACTTAACAGCTATCCTTTGCTGGAGGCGCTGCGCCACCGAGGAGCCACTCAACCGATTGAGGCCGTCCCTGAAGGTCGCGAACGGGCTCTCCTCGCCCAGATCCTGCTTGAAGAAACCGAGCCAGTCACGCTGCAGGAGGCCGAATTTGCTCTCGAAAACCTTCGCGTCCAGTTCCTCGAAGGACGCCAGCGAGCCCTGCGTTCCGCCATCTCTGACGCGGAACGCAAAGGCGACTGGGGACTTCTAGCCACTCTGACCGCAGAAAAGCTCTCCATCGACCGCGAGCTCAGAACCGTAGGCGCTGGCTGAAACTTAAAACCACCACAATCCCGCGAGAATTCGAAGCGAATCCGGCATCAACTGCGTCCAATAGAAGGCGGATTGTGACACGAACACTCCCACCCCTCAAACAATCGCTCATGGCAGCCACTGCCGCGGGGGTTCTGGTGCGTTCGTGGTATCCTGTAAGTCTTTGAAGGACGTGCGTATACCTGCCCTGCGCCACATCGTGCGCTAAGGGATAAAGCCTTGAATGGCCTGCCTCGCACCCTGTCCTCATCCGAGCACGGATCCGATCCGAACACATTTCGCGGGAGAAATACCGCTTGGCTATCGAAGACAAGTACGAAGATGACATCCAGAAGTTGATTGAGGCCGGCAAGGAAAAGGGATACCTGACCTACAACGAGGTCAACGACCTCATCCCCGGCGACCTGCATTCACCAGACGATCTCGACGACCTGATCACTACTATCGGGACGCAGGGAATCGACATTCTCGAAGGCGGTCCCAAGTTCGGGGCAGAGAAGTTCGAAGCTGAAGGCGAAGAGAGCGAAGATGTAGAGCTCGACCTCACGCCCGGCACTCTCGAAAAAACCAACGACCCCGTTCGCATGTACCTGCGCGAGATGGGCACCGTTCCGCTGCTTACTCGCGAGGGAGAGGTAGAAATCGCCAAGCGCATCGAGCGTGGTCAGCTCCGCGTGCTCAAGGCAATTTCGCGTTCGCCCATCGTCATCCGCGAGATCACCGCTCTTGGCGAGGATCTCAAGCGCGGCGTGCGCAACGTCAAGGAAGTCGTAATCTTCGACGAAGAAGAACTCACCGAAGAGATTCTCCAGGCGCGTGTCCGCCAGACTGTTTCGCGTATCGACGCGCTGCTCAAGCACCAGAAGAAAACAGCCGTGCTGCTTGAGAAGCTACCCGCACTCAACATCAAGACAAAGGCGAAGGAGCTGCGCAAGACGCGCTGGGCCATTGCCCGCGAGCGTGTGCACATCTCCCGCATCGTTCGCGAACTGAAGTACACCAACCAGGAACGCAAGCGCCTGCTGGACAAAGTAAACAAGACCGTCGATGCCATGCGTACTCTGGAACGCCAGGTCAAGTCTCTCGAGGTTAAGCACGACGCCTCCAAGAGCGAAGAGCTGCGCAAGGAATATCGCCGCCAACAGAAGAATTGCCGCACCGATCTCGAGAAGCTCGAATCCGAGGCGGGCGTATCCATCGCCGAGCTCAAGCGCACACAGCGCGAGATGATTCAGGGCGACATGGATGCGGAGCAGGCGAAGCGCGAACTGATCGAGGCCAACCTTCGACTGGTCGTGTCCATCGCCAAGAAGTACACCAACCGCGGACTGCAGTTCCTCGACCTCATCCAGGAAGGCAACATCGGCCTGATGAAGGCAGTAGACAAATTTGAGTACCGTCGCGGTTACAAATTCTCTACCTACGCGACGTGGTGGATTCGCCAGGCCATCACCCGCGCAATCGCAGATCAGGCACGCACCATCCGTATACCGGTGCACATGATCGAGACCATCAACAAGCTCATCCGCACTTCGCGTCAACTGGTGCAGGAGCTTGGCCGCGAACCTACCTCGGAAGAGATTGCTCGCCGCATGGATATCCCGGTCGCCAAGGTCCGCAAGGTTCTGAAGATTGCGCAAGAGCCCATCTCTCTCGAAACGCCGATCGGTGAAGAAGAAGATTCGCACCTCGGCGACTTCATTGAAGACCGCCAGGCCGTCTCTCCTTCCGACGCAGTTATCAGCGTCAACCTTAAGGAGTACACATCGCAGGTACTGCGTACCCTGACGCCGCGTGAAGAACGCGTCATCAAGATGCGCTTCGGCCTCGAAGATGGATCCGAGCACACCCTTGAAGAAGTGGGACAGAGCTTCCAGGTAACCCGCGAGCGCATTCGACAGATAGAGGCCAAGGCACTCCGCAAGCTGCGTCACCCTTCGCGTTCACGCAAGCTCAAAGCTTTCGTAGACGGCGTCCGCGAGTAGCAACTCTTAAACTGAAATTCAACGGGCCGCGATCACAAAAGATCGCGGCCCTTACTTTTGCTCACCGTTCGGCCTGTTCAGTTTCTCGACGTGGTGATGTCAAGCTTGTTTCCGGGTTTAAGGTTCACGTCGCCACCGGTCGAAAAGAATGCCACTGTGACACCCGCAATCGGAATCGCATACCAGGACTTGTACACGGCTCCAGACAAACCGTCCGTGATATCCTTTGCGCCGATTCCCACGCCGCCTGCTATGAGGACACTCGCAATCTGTTTACCGCGTCCTGGCTGAATCTTCCCTTCGTCTGTCGTGTTCTTCGAGATCACCGTGACAGGCTGATCAAACTTGAGCATTAAGTGGCCTCGCCGAAAGAAGCGGCGCGCTGGAGTTGCAACAAGAGTGCCCGAATACCCGCCCGAGGGGCATTGCACTGAAAACGGAGTGCCGGTAGCCATCCACGAAGAAGCATAAGTTTGCAAAGTGCAGGATTCTGCAAACGCCGCGCTAGAGATCAAAAGAATCGACAGTGCGAAAAGCCGTGTCATTTACATCCTCTGAAAATTGCAATTTCTGGCGCGGTCGCAATATCGCGGCTGCCACGCTCGGACACGATTATATTTGCTGTACGTGAACCGCCTTGCTGCGGTCCAATCGATGGTGGCCCTCGATCGGAACCAATCCATCCCCCCGCTGATTCTATTTGCCGAGAGATTTGCCATGTTCCAACGATGTAAACTAGCAGTCTCTATGCTGACCGCGGTAGATGGGTCACAACCCGGTGCATCCCGAAGCGAGCTCAGTCTTGTTTACCTCTCAGGCTTCGCGCGGCTTCGTGTCGTGCCCGCAGTGTTGCTGCTTGCAATGCTTATTGGCGGGGCCATCGCGGCGCCAGCCCAACTGCCGTCTAGAGCAAAGCCAGCCGATGCTACAGCATCACATGAGAAGGCTCTCGTTGACGCGGAGACGCCGACCACGCCCGCGCCAACCACCTCCCCTTCTGCTCCTGCCCAGGCAATCCCATTGGCCCAGGTAGCGGACAGCGCTGAAGATTTGGATAGGCTGCTCGACGACATCTCCAAACAAATGAAAGACGGGCCGGATCTGATTGAGCAGAATCGTGCGGCCCAGGCTCGCGAGCAGGAGGTGCGTGACCGCGCGCAGCAAGTAGACATCCTGCTTTCCGGAACGCCCAGCTCACTGCAGATTCGCGACGAAGATGCATATTGGCGTCCGCTGAGCCAGCAGGTGACGGCGCAACGAAAGGCTCTGACTACGCGCGCGGCTGGTCTTCAAAGTGCGATCACACAGCTCGACGAACAGCAGGCTAAGTGGCAGTCAACCTGGGACGGCATTCAGGATTCCACCGGTATTGAGGCCGTCGCTGCGCGCGTACGACAGGAACTCGACGCGATAGGGAAGACTCGGTCCCTGGCCGCCGAGCAGTTGAAACTCGTGCTCACGCTACAAAACCAGACATCGCAAACAAGTCGGACCGTCGCGGAAGTAATGATCAAGCTCAATGATGCCGAGGAGAGGTTTCGCGCTCGTCTCTTTGAGCAGGACAGTCATCCTCTCTGGTCGTCGAGCCAGTTGCGCAGTCTCGATCCTGACATCACCCGCACCCTGCGGCGCTCGGCAGATCGCGACTTTTCCACGGTGAAGGAGTATCTGCATGCCCACTATGGCGGGTTATTCCTCACCGTTGTCTGGTACCTCATCAGTTTGCTGATAGCGTTCCGGCTCAGGTATCGCGTCAACAGCGGTGCGGCAACAGGCGCCGTTGTTTATGCAAAAAAAGGATTGCAGAGGCCCTATGCTCTGGCCCTCTTACTTTCGGTCATGGCGCTGAGTGAGCCGCTGGCGACTGCGCCCGCCAGCGTGGCCTCGCTCTTCTACGTACTTTGGATTGTGGCAACCTTGCTGCTGCTGCCCCCTTTAATTGAGCCTGGATTGCGCCGCTTCCTCTTCGTGCTGGCCGCCACCGGCCTCTTCGAAGGATTCCGCGTCTGGATGCCTTTCTCTCCCATGCTCAAACGCACGCTACTCACGTGGGGTGTGCTGATCGCGCTGCTGGCTCTTGGCTGGCTCGCCCGGAGTGCCAAACTTGAAGAACTCCATCTGCCGAAGCGCCGCGCACTCGTTCTCACCGTTGCAATGCGCCTGGGCCTTTGCCTGCTGGTCGTTTCGCTGATAGCTAATCTCTTCGGCTTCGTCGCCCTGGCATACGTGACAGGAGCCGGCACTCTGCTCAGCGCCTTCTTTCTCGTAGCCATGTATTGCATGGTGCGCATGCTTCACATCGTCCTCTCTGTGTCTCTGCAGGGGGATTGGGCCGCCACGCTGCGGGCGGGGCGCCTGGAGGCAATCGAGACCTGGAGCTTCCGCATCATTGCCGTCATTGCTGCGTTGCTCTGGCTGAGATTTGAACTGTATCTCTTCACCGTCCACGACAGCGTGATGGGAGCCATCTCTGGCTTGCTGGATTATCCTCTACCGTTGCCGAAAGTGCAGTTCACCTTCGGCAATGCGCTAGGGGTCATTCTCATCCTCGGCATCGGTTTCGTGTTTGCGAAGGCCTCAACGCTGCTCGTCCGCAGCATCCTGGTTTCGCGCATGCCCTCCCAGCCAGGTCTGCCGTATGCGGTCTCAAAGATCGCCTACTACTGCCTGATGGTTGGAGTGCTGCTGCTGGCGATCATGCAGGCCGGCGTGGAACTCAACAAGTTCACCGTCATAACAGGAGCGCTTGGTGTTGGCCTCGGCTTTGGATTGCAGAATATCGTGAGCAACTTCGCATCCGGGGTAATCCTGCTCTTCGAGATGCCGATTCGCGTCAACGATATCGTGGAGGTGAATGGACTCGTCGGCACGGTCTCCAAGATCGGCGCTCGCGCCAGCACCATTCAGACTGCGCAAGGTGCCGAAGTCATCGTTCCCAACAACATTCTGCTTTCGAATCAGGTTATCAACTGGACTCTCTCTTCTCCTCGCCGCCGCGTCGAAATTCCCGTCGGCATTGCTTATGGTACGGATCCCGAAGTCGTAATCCAGCTGCTGGTGGCGGCGGCTGATCGCGTGCCCGGAGTGATGCACGATCCCAAGCCGCGAGCGTTTTTTCTGGGCTTCGGAGACAGTGCTCTCAACTTCGAACTGCGTTTTTGGTCTGCCACCCAGGAGGGCTGGTTTGAACTAAAAAGTGAAGTGGCAATTCGTGTCTCTAACGCTCTGCGCGATGCTGCTATCGAGGTGCCCTTCCCGCAACGGGATCTTCATCTTCGCAGCTTCGATGCAGGCGTCGCTGAAACCTTGTCCGGTCAGGCCTCCTCCGCTGCATTGGCTCCCGCCGAAGTCGAGCCGCCCCCCCCCGCTCGCAGCGCCACACTGCCTCGCCGGTAGCCTTTTCCTTCGATCCCTGCAGTCATTTGCTCCGCTTCGGAACTCGGGGCGTATGATTTTTGTCATGCTCCGATCGATGAGTTTCCTTAAGCTCTTTCTGGCTGTTACCTGGCTCGGCGTGGCCCCTTGTGCATCCCACGCGCAGCAAGCGCAGTTTCAGCCTCCGCTGCATACGAATGGTCATCGCATGCTCGATGCCGCAGGGCATCCGGTGCGCCTTACCTCGGTCAACTGGTACGGGTTCGATCAGAAGGAGTATGTGCCCGGCGGCCTTGACCACGCGCCTCTTGCCACAATCGTGAAGCAGATCAGCGACCTCGGTGTAAATTCGGTCCGTCTTCCATGGGCCAACGAGACGCTTGAACACAATCCGCTTCCGCCAAAATATGCGATCAAGGCCAATCCGCAGTTCGCAGGCAAACACGCCATGGAGATTATGGACGCAGTGATCAGCGAGCTCGCGCGCGCCCACATCATGGTCATTCTGGACAATCATGTCAGCCGCGCAGACTGGTGTTGCAGTGAGACCGATGGCAACGGTCTCTGGTACAACGCCGAATATCCCGAATCGAAGTGGCTTGCGGATTGGCAGACGATTGCGCGCAGATACAAGCGTCAGCCCTGGGTCATCGGTGCGGATCTGCGCAACGAGCTGCGCAGTGGCGCGGCCTGGGGAGGCAACGATCCCAAACTGGATTGGCACGCGGCCGCCGAACGCGGAGGCAACGCCGTATTGGCTGCAAATCCACTGTTACTGGTTATGGTGGAAAGCCCCGAGTATTCCACCAACTTCACGGGTTTTGACAAACTTCCTGTGCAACTCAACGTTGCGAATCGGTTGGTATATTCGCCGCATGCTTATTACTCCGCGGATCATCCCTTTGCAACCTACGACGAAATGAAGCAGGTTTACGATGCGCGCGCGGGATTCCTGCTGCATGCTGAGCCCGGTGTTCCGCTCTGGGTGGGCGAGTTTGGCACCTGCCAACTCATGGACTGCGGCGCAAATGCCGACTGGTTCCGCATGTACATCCACTATATGCAGGAGAACGATCTGGCGTGGAGCTACTGGCCCCTCAACGGAACTCAGTCCAGCGGTGTTGGCCGCAAGTACGATTCCGTCGAAACCTACGGCTTGCTCGCCCCGGACTATAAGCAGCCAGGAGCGCCCAAAGTAATAGAGCTGCTGCGTACAGTCGAAATTCAACCCACGCATTGATGTTTGTGGGCAGTCTCGGAGGGGGCCGAGTGATGCTCGACCCTCTCGCGAAATCCAACCTACCGGCTTAGGGCTGTGTCACCTTCACGTAGTCCACCGCCATCGATGCTGGAAGCATCGAATTGTTTGGTGTTCCCCCCACACCCCCAGTCTGGATTTGCATGATCAGGAACATCGGCCCGTACGTCATCGCAGTGTTGCATGTCGACACCCTGCTCCCATCAATCGACACAGTGATTGCGTTGGGCGTCCAGTCATAAGTGAAGATGTGATTGTTGGCATCCAGCGAGAAGGTCGCATTGCAGCCTCCGCCCATCCCAAATGCGGGGTTCGCGACGTTGAATTGGCAGGTATTCCCGAAGCACTCAGGGAAATCAATCTCTGTATATCCGGTGCTTCCTAGATTGGGACACGTCCCAACGCCCGTGTCTCCGGTCATTGGGTTAGTCTCCTGGCAATTGGATCCCAGCAGCCAAAAGGCAGGCCACAAGTGCGTTGCAAGTACAGGCATCCGCCCGCGAATCGTGACCGTCCCATATTTGAAGTTGAAGCTGCTCCATTGCACGTCGCCAGTGGCGTACGGCCACGTCGATGGTTGTGTGCGTACACTGCCACCAAGGTTAAAGTCCCCGCACACCGTGTTTTGAGCAATTGTCGTAATAGTCAGAAGGCTGTTCCCCACCGAAACTTGCCCGGGCGTATTGCATTCCGTTTCATTCTGCGTATACTCGCCGTGGCGCGAGATGATGGTCCAGTCAGGACTGAGCGAAGTCCCTGTGAAGTCATCATAGAAGACTATGTTCGACGTAGCCGTGGCGGTAAAGTTGACCGTGGTCTGGCTCGCGTTCGTGATCGTAACGCCTTGACCTGTGGGTGAGAACGTAGCGGTCGAACTCGTCGGAGTGACCGTATATGTACCAGCAGGCAAGCCCCCAAAACTGTAGTAGCCAGAGGCGTCGACGCTGGTTGATGCGGAAATAGGACCGGAAATCGTGACGGTCGCACCCGCACCAACGTTGGCTGGAGTGATGGTTCCGGCAAGTCCATAAGTCGTCGGCGCAACGGCGGCGGTGAAGTTGACGCCCGGGGAATTCGCTCCACTAACCTTGACTGCAGCCACGGTTGGCGAGAAGCTGACTCCCCCGGCGGAGGGTGTTACCGCGTAGTTGCCATTTGCAAGATTCGCAAACGAGTAGTTGCCCGACGAATCCGCAACCGTTGAAGCGGCCGAGGCGCCGCTCAGCGTCACGGCCGCTCCCGCACCAATTGAACTTGGGCTTATGTTTCCCGTGATGCCCCACGTTCCCTGGGCCGATCCTGGAAGCACTTCAACTATGCTGAGATTGAAGCGGTCCCCTGTGGGCGCAGTGTCACTGATATAGACGGTAGTGCCGCTACTCGGTGTCGAAGCCTGCTGCATCTGCGTCCAGAACGTGTCGCCGCTTATTGTCAGGTATTGACCGACAAGGCTCTGTCCGGCCGCCGGTGTGCGTAGCGTCGCACTGTCAAAGTCAACGCCCACGCCGAACACCCACGAGTTGTTTCTTGTGGTGACAAGGCTCGACGACGGAGCGCCGGAGGAAGCGTTGTTCGAGCCGACAGCTCCTATTGCACTGGATCCGTCAGACTTACTCCCATCCACACCCGAATAACTCATGACAGTAATTGAGGCCATGGCCGATTGTGAGAGCGATGCGGTCACAGTGGCTCCCGTCAGTTGGGTAGTGGCAAATGCACGCCAGATCTCAGCCGTTCCGGATTGCGCATTCGTGCGCTGTACGAGCGTCCACGTCAATCCGCCGCCCGTAACACCGATAACCGAGGTATTGGGGCTGGATGGGGAATCACTAGCTACAAAGGCTAACAAAAGCTCGTTGGGAGCATTCGTTGAAAGCGACGGACTAGAAACACTACTTTGTGCGACCGCACTATTAGCCGTCACTGTTGCGTCAATTGTGATTGAGCCCGTCGTTGGCTGCTGCCGCGTAAAGTTCTCACCGCTCACGTTGGACCTATTGATTGATACTGCCAATGTGGCTGGTGTGAAAGTGTAACCGCTCTGGCTCGGCGTTAGAGAATAGCTGCCTCTCGCCAAGCCGGCGAAGCTGTAGTTTCCCGATGAATCAGTCGTAGCGCTGCCAGTGGAGGTGCCGCCAAGCGCAATTGTGACGCCTGCCGCGGCCGGGCTCACCGTGCCCGAGATGCTCGACGTCCGTGTAGACGTACCCGTAAAATTCGTGCCGCTTACATTTCCGCCACTTATAGTCGCACTTCGGTTGGTTGGCGAGAAAGCATATCCAGAGAGGCTTGGCGTTACGGTGTACGCGCCGTTTCCCAGCGAGCCAAAGCTGTAGGCCCCAGATCCATTCGTAGTTGTCGAAGCGATGCTCGCACCCGACAAATTCACGGCTATGCCTGCCATGGCAGGTGTGACGGAACCAGATAAACTCCACGTCTGAGATTGCGCCGCGAAATTCGCCGTACCGTTGGAAGTGCTCAGCGTTACGGTCTGACTCGTTGGCGAGAACGTATAGCCACTGTGGCTTGGCGTAACAGTGTATGAGCCGATGGAGAGACCGCTAAACGTGTAGGCGCCAGAGGAATCGGCACTGGTACTGGCGGAGGCGCTTCCGCTCAAAGTGATCAGTGAGCCTGCGCCTCCCGCTCCTGTGATAGTTCCGCTGATGCTGTAGGCACTAATCGCGGCAACGGTGAAACTGGAAGTCACATTCGCGCTGTTCATTGTTACGTTTTGCGTAGTCGGAGTGAAAACACAACCCGCTTTGGCGGCAGACAACACATAGGAACCATTCACTACGGCGGGAAATGCATAGGCTCCAGAAGCGTCAGCCGTGGCCGTCGCGACTGCCGTACCGTTCTGCATCAGCGTGACAACCGTACCCGCACCCAGCGAGGACGGCGTTATGGCTCCAGAGATTGTGTACCCCTGCAGTGGAAGTACTTCCACCACGCTTACGTTGTAACGATCCCCATTGGGAGCAGCGTCATTGATGTACACCATTGTGCCGCTGTTGGTCGTGGGAGCGTTCTGCATCTGCACCCAGTACGTATCTCCGACGGGCGCCAGATACTGGTTCACCACTTTCTGGGTTGTCGCAGGAGTCCGCGCAATAGCGTTGTCAAAGTCGTTGCCCACTCCAAAAACCCACGATCCGTTCCGCGTCGTCATAACACTCGCCGAGGGAGCACCTGACGAACCGTTCCCCGACCCGACCGCTCCAGTCGGCGCTGCTGGATCCGCGCCGGTGTAACTCATTACCGTAATGCTCGCGTATACAGATTGGGACAAGTTGGCGGTCACGGTGGTGTTCGCTAGACGTGCGGTTGCGAAGGCACCCCAGATTTCCGCCGTCCCACTCTGTACATTGGTACGCTTTACCAAGCTCCAATTCAGCCCTCCGCCGCTAACACTATTCACAACGGTATTCGAGCCGGATTTCCAGTCGGTCGCGATGTACGCCAAGAGCAAGTCGTTGGTGGACGTCGTCGAGAAAGCGGGGGTACTTATCGACGTACTCGAAGATGCCGAATTCTTCGAGACATTCGCATCGATCGCCAGCGATCCCCACGCATGCACGCACGACACAAAAATCAACACGGCGATCAGCGCGGATCGCATATCTGCAGTTTTGAGGGAATTAATCCATGAAGGGTGTACTACGGTATTGAAGCTTGTGGATACTTGGGAGTAGCTTCTCCGCCTACTCGAAATCGATTTGCTTAGACTGATCATTCGCTCACTCTCCAGCCCTCAAATTGTTCAGCACACAAGTCCCAGGCGCGCCGGGGATTCGGGTGCAATAACCCCTCGCAAGATCGCGGGGCAGGGACAGACCCTGACCATGCACGCGGCGCAACTGTCCGCGTGTTTCGAAAGGCAATTGAGGGTGGATCTCACCACCCATTCCTTGCCCGACGACTTACACAACGAGACAGCCAGCTACGCGAGGTAATCGCTCAACTAGCGCTAATTGGTCAATTGAGTATCTGTAACAGCTTATGCCCTATTTGACTCTGCTAAGCAAATTTAGATGTGCAATATTGACCCATAAAGAGAACAATTGCAGTTCTTGATCACTGCAGTGTTTCAGGTCGTGAAATTTTCTTGCAATCGTTCTCGCAACTCGATCGTGCATAGTAGCTAAACGGCGACCGAGTGCACAAAATCTGCAAATATCTGCGCAGACCTTAAGCCGCCATTGCGTCATAGATCGCAAGCCATTCGGGAGTTTGCCCACCGGAAGACGGTGCAGGCGTCGATGAGCCGCTCATCGCTACCCAAAGTTGTAAGTGTTTGTAAATGCAGATCATTAAGGAGGGAAGGACGAACCGCTTGAGGGTTGCAATAGCTTCTCTTTGAATAATCCGGTCACATCCCCGTCCAACTCGGACTCCCATGAGATCATGGTCGCGTCAACTTTAGACAACTCCAGGAGCTACGAAATTCATGAAAGCCCGCCGAATTGTTTTTTCTGTCTTGCTTGCCTCCCTTAGCTTGGTTTCACTGTCGCGCGCCGGCCAAGCACCGCTCCCTGCGGAGATTGAAAACGAACAGGTTCTCGGTATCAATAAGGAGCCCTACCACGCTACCTTGATGCCTTATTCAATCCGCGAGCAAGCGTTGACCGCTGATCGCAAAGCTTCATCCTGGGCGCGAAGCCTTAATGGCAACTGGAAATTTCATTGGGTGCCCCGTCCGGAAGAACGCCCCACTGACTTCTATAAGCTCGACTTCGATGTAAATTCCTGGAAAGAAATCCCGGTGCCATCGAACATGGAAATCCAGGGTTACGGAACTCCCTTCTACCGGAACTTCGGCTATACCTTCCAGAAGGACTGGCCCCACGTTACCAGCGAACCTCCCAAGGAATATACGGCCTATAAGGAGCGCGATCCGGTTGGCAGCTATCGGCGCGACTTTGAGTTACCTTCCGGATGGAATGGTCGCGAAGTCTTTGTGAAACTTGACGGCGTCGATTCTGCGTTCTTCCTTTGGATAAATGGAGAGAAGGTGGGCTACAGCGTCAATAGCCGCAATCCCGCCGAATTCAACATTACACGCTACGTCAAACCCGGCCAGAAGAACGTGATTGCTGTTGAAGTCTATCGCTATAGCTCGGGTAGCTATATGGAAGACCAGGATATGTGGCGCCTCAGCGGTATCTTCCGCAACGTCACGCTATGGAGCGCTCCTCGCGTACACATCAGGGACTTCGCTGTTGCAACGGACCTCGACGCTAACTACCGCGACGCAACATTAAAGGTAACGGCGAAGGTTCACAACTACTCCGCCGCTGCGGAACCTGCCCGCCAATTAAACGTTGAACTCGTGACCCGCGACGCGCGTCCTGCAGACGTAACTCACGTATCAGTAGATGTCCCTGCCTTGCAGCCAGGGGAAGAGAAAACAGTCACCGCATCACTTCCTGTAACCAATCCGGCTAAGTGGACTGCCGAAACGCCCAATCTCTACACCGTCGTTCTCACCCTCGCGAAAGACAAGCGCAGCGATGAGATCCTCTCCGCGCGCGCCGGCTTCAGGAAAATCGAAATCAAGAATGCGGTCTTCATGATCAATGGCGTGCCTGTGAAATTGAAGGGTGCGGATCGCCATGAGAATTGGCCCGACACAGGTCATTATGTCTCTGAAGAACGGATGATCCGCGATCTCGAATTGTTAAAGCAGGTGAACGCTAACCATGTCCGCACTTCGCACTACACCGATGATCCTCGGTGGTACGAACTCGCAGATGAATACGGCATCTACCTTGTAGCCGAGGCCAACGTCGAGTGCCATGGGCTCTATGGCGTCCTCGACCATGAGCCGCGCTATGAGAAAAGCATCGTGGATCGCAACATCGCAAATGTCGAAAACCTCAAGAACCACCCTTCTGTAGTTATCTGGTCCCTTGGGAATGAGTGCGGTGGCGGATCCAGCTTCCGTACGGCTCTCAAGGCTGTGGAGGAATTGGACCCCAGCCGTCCCACGCACTATGAGCCCTTCGGTAGCGGCGCGTCATTACCTGGTGATATTGAGAGCCACATGTACACCAGTGTGGCCGAGCTTGAAACTGCTGCCACAGATCCAAACCGAACCAAGCCGTTCTACCTTTGCGAGTATTCCCACGCCATGAATAATTCCATGGGATCAGTGGGAGAGTACAACGATCTCTTCGACAAATATCCCAAGCTAATGGGCGGAGCCATCTGGGAATGGGAGGATCAGGGCATATGGAACCGTCGCGACCCTAAACATCCCTTCCTTGCCTACGGCGGCGGTTTCGGCGATTTCCCCAACGATAAATTTTTCATTCACAAGGGAGTCGTCTTCTCGGACCGCACGCTCAAGCCACATTACCCTGAACTCAAACGCGCCTATCAGTGGATCAGCATCACCCCACTCGATATCGCTCAGGGAAGAATCGGCATTCGCAATCGCTACGCATTCACGAACCTCAAGAAGTTTTCCCTTCACTGGGCCATCAGCGAAGATGGTGTGCCTGTCGAGCAAGGCGATCTTGCATCGCTTGACCTGACTCCCGGCGCGACTACCGAGATCACTATTCCCTACAGGAGGATTGCTGCCAAGCCGGGCCGCGAATATTTCATGCAGGTCTCGTTCAACCTCGCCACCCCTGAGATCTGGGCGAAGCAAGGATATGAGGTCGCCACAGCACAATTTATGTTGCCGATCGCGAAGTCTCGGGAGACGTCAATCGCCGCGAAGAACAATCTGAGCTTCACCGAAGATACAAACCAGATCCAGGTGACTGGAGACAAGTTCAGCGTCTCGTTTGACAAGGCACAGGGCCTCATCTCGCAAATTACTCGCGATCAACTGTCTCTGCTGGCGCCAGGCGGCGGCCCAAAACTCTATCTGTGGCGGGCGCCCCATCGCAACGATGACGTTTGGGCATCCAAGGAATGGGATACCTACGGCATCAATACGCTGCAGCCCAACGTCGTCAGCATCAAGGCTTCGCAACTCACACCTAACTCGGTGCTCGTTGAATCCGTGATCGTCGAAAAAGGACAGGCGGGATGGTCGGCCACTCACAAGGCCATTTACACCATATCTGGCGACGGCTCCGTCTTGGTCAAGAATTCCTTCACTCCAGAAGGCCCACGTATTCCTCTCGCGCGTGTCGGTGTGCGCCTTATGCTGGATAAGCGCTACGATCAGTTCACTTACCTTGGTCGCGGTCCCATGGAAAACTACGCCGATCGTGATCGAGGCTCCGACGTTGGACTCTATTCGAGTTCAGTGCACGAGCAGCTCACGCCTTACTCAAAACCAATGGAAGCTGGCAACCACGAAGACACCCGCTGGGTTGCATTGGCAGGGAAGGGACTGCCTCCTCTCATGGCTGTCAGTGTCGGGAACCTGATGCAGGTCTCTGCTCTCCCGTACACTGATGAACAGCTCGATCGCGAAGCGTACTCGGTTGATCTGCCGCCAACCAGTGCGACGGTTCTCACACTCGATGCACGCACGCTCGGGGTCGGTTCGAATAGTTGTGGCCCCCGTCCGCTGGATCGCTACGTTATATGGTCCGATCCTTCCGAATTTACTTACCTCCTTCGTGTGCTTCCTATCGGCCACCAAGATTATTCCTCAGCGGGACGTGTTGCAGTTGCCGGCACGGTGCAATAGCGCTCTCGCGGAATAGCTACTGCGGGCGCCGTACAAGTTCTGTCGGCGCTTGCACTCCTTTTGAGGATATTTAGTGAAGCAAATAATTATGGTCTCACTCGCTGTGTTGGCCGTGTTCGGGTGCGGTAACGCGGCCGCGGCCGCGAGCAATAGCGTCTCAAGCCCTTACGCGGCTCAGGCTCACGCAGCAGTCGATGCACTTCAGCTGTGGTACGTCCCGGCAACCGGTCTGTATCGCACCACCGGATGGTGGAACTCCGCGAACGCCATCACCGCGCTCGCAAATTTCAGCAGGCTTGCGCTCACCGACGACTATTTCCCCATCTTTGCCAACACGTTGCATGCTGCTCCGATTTCCAAAGACGGAGGCCCGGGCTTCCTGAACAACTACTATGATGACGAAGGCTGGTGGGCACTCGCGTGGATCGACGTGTACGACCTAACGCACGATCTCCGATATCTGCGCATGGCAGACTCCATCTTCTCTGACATGCAGCTAGGTTGGGAGCCGGCTGCCTGTGGCGGAGGAATCTGGTGGAGCAAGGACAGGAAGTATAAGAACGCAATCGCCAACGAGTTGTTTCTGGCTGTCGCTGCTTCACTCGCCAACCGGGAAACAGATGCCTCCCGTCGGCGCGCCGATCTCGAATGGGCGCACAAGGAGTGGTCATGGTTTCTGCGCTCTGGAATGATCAACGGCCAGCATCTTATCAACGACGGCCTCGAGATTTCTGCTTCTGGAGTTTGCAGCAACAATGCCAGAGAAACTTGGACCTACAATCAGGGCGTGATCCTCGGTGGCTTGGTGGAACTCGACAAAGCTGATCACGACTCCAGGCTCAAGAAGGCTGCTGTCACAATTGCAGTGGCCGCGATCACGCATCTCGCGGACGATCAAGGTGTCTTGCACGAGCCATCCAAAAATGATCCCGGCGCCGATGCTCCTCAATTTAAAGGCATTTTCGTGCGCAACCTCTCCATCCTGAATACAGCCAGCCCCGATCACCGATTCCGGACATTCCTGATCGCAAACGCAAACAGCCTGTGGACCAAGGATCGGGACGCGTCAGATCGCTTCGGCTTCTTCTGGACTGGGCCCGTAGACGGTGTGGATGCTGCTCGCCAAAGTTCGGCGCTGGACCTGTTGAATGCCGCAGATGCGATTACGACCGAATTGCCTGCCAGCAGCCACAGCCCCAGCGCAGAGACGCAAAGCAAGCCGCATTAGAATGCCTGCGACGATTCAACGTAACGAAGAAGTGATTCTCTTCTTCGTCGTCTTCACCATGGTGGCAGCCACACCAGATGGCTCCTTCTCGAGATCAATCAGGCGTTCGGCAGTCTGACGATCCGTAATCAGTACGTTGATCCATTTGCCTCTCAGCGACGCGAGTATAGCCTCGACCTTTCCAGTACTCCCTGCAATTCCAACGACGCGTGCCGCGCGTCTCAGGGTAACCAGGTCGACGCCGATGACGCGCTGCATAAGCGGCGAGTCAACGGGCACGCCATCCTTATCTATAAACTGAAAGCAGATATCGCCGACGGCGCCTTGCCGCTGCAACTCCTGTCGCTCCTGGATTGAGAAAGTGTTTCCGCTGCTTGCCAACAAACTTGACGG
>CAVSAX010000017.1:0-174666 GCA_963725995.1 uncultured Acidobacteriaceae bacterium
CCGTCGGAAGCAATTCCATGGGGGTTCGATTCCCCCTCCCGGCACCAGATATCCCATTTATTTGCAATATTTGAGAGCAGGGAAGCGAACTCACCCGAGTTCGTCCGGTACAAATACGGTACAGTGCGCATCCTATTTATTTTGAATAACTTGCGTATTTTGTGCGTTTTCCACCCATTCACTAGCCTACGTTCGATTGGATTCACTTACGCTCAACTACGGGCTTGCGTGGCGGATAAAGTGTCCGCCTAGAACAGACTCGAGGGTATCTGATCGGAATCTGTTGGGCTTCAACTTGTTGCCAACAGGTCAATGCACTCATCCAAACCGGTCTGAGACAGCAGATTCGGTCAGAGGAGGATCCGTGCTGAAAGATGCGCTTCTGAACAGGATCGCGTCAAGACAGCGTGATGCTTGGAAATATGTCTCTACGAAATGAGATGCGGCACTCCTGTCCTTGTCATGAAAGTTCGAAAAATACGCGCCCGCGGTCTTGACAGATATGGGATTACATATATAATCCAATATCATGCGTTATGACGCTGAACACAAAGCAAAAACTCACCGCAGGATCGTCAAAGGCGCGTCTCGTCAACTGCGGAAGAACGGCCTGAGCGGACCGGCGGTTGCGACACTTATGAAAGCGTCTGGGCTGACCCACGGTGGCTTCTACAAGCACTTCTCAAGCCGTGACGCGCTCGTCGTCGAAGCTATCGAGGAGAGCTTTCGTGATCTAACCCAGACGCTGATCGATGCTGCGGCGAGGCAGTCTGGATCACGCCACGCGTGGCAAGCCATGATAACGACCTATCTCTCTCTTGAACGCTGTGACCGGGCGGATATCGGTTGCCCGATGGCTGCGCTGGCCCCGGATATGGCTCGTACCTCTCACGCCATGAAACAGCGCATTTCTGCGGCAATCACGAAATTCCGCGAGGAGCTGATTCCGTTCATGCCTGGACGAACTGTGGAGGAAAAGGGTTCAAATTTCCTGATGATTATCACATCCATGGTGGGGACAATCGCCATCGCTCGAATAATGCCCGAGTTAGCTGTCCGGCAAAGGATTCTCAATACAGTCAGGGATCAGCTGCTCGCAAGCTTCTAGCCAGCGAGCGAAGAATTCAAAGGCACGACGTAGACCGACGCGGGAGGCCGCGAAATAGACGGCTTTGGGGCCGGAGATTGAGAAACGTCCCTCGGGAGATTCAAAGCACTCGAATTCGGTCTGAAGCATGTCTTTCAATTATGAATCAGTTAATAATCGCTATGGTTTGTGTGGCGGCCTGCCAGTGTCTGAGCGGATGCGACCGAGCGGGAAAGGAAATATACGTGCAAAGCCAAACCCAGGAGTTGGAACGCGCTATCACCGCTCTTCGTGGGCGTACGCTGCATTCAATCGCGGGGATATCGATGCGGCAGTGGTTCCGCTCGATGAACATATCGAGTGGAGCGAGCCAACGGAGTTTACTGGAGGCGGAACCTTCCATGGCCGCGAAGGAGCGAGACGCTACCTGAGTCAGTCTCGCGCCTCCCTGGCCGAAGGAACGAGCGGGTGCAGTTTATCTCAACCGGCAATCGCCTTGTGGTGTTTGTTCATATGCACGTTCGGCCCCAGGGCAGCCGCGAGTGGCACGACGTCGATCTTGCAGACGTCTATACCATTCGTGATGGCAGGATTGTTCAGATGCGCGCGTTTGCCAATCGTCAGGAAGCTCTGCGTTGGGCTGGAGCGGAGAATGTAGTTACGGCACCAAGTAGCAAATAATCGGCGGCACCCTACTATTGGCTGACAGCCTTGCAGGGATCCTTTGGAAGCGATGTTAGCTGGTTGATTACGATATCGGGTTGAGCCTCAGCAACGGCCCGCATGACATGATCCTTATCGAATGCATCGGCGATCACTGGTTGAGCACTGACGGCGTGCAGCCATTCCGCAGCTTCTGCCATTTCTTGAATTGGCATACGAACCGCAAAGCTTGAAGTGGTATCACGCAGCGCCTGCCCAAGTGGACGTTGGTCACCAACCGAACGGCACGATACTCTGACCGAGATCGGAGCTGCCATGAGACGTCAAAACCGCCTTCCCCGTTTCCTTTTCCTTTTCCTATCTAGCGCGGTCATCTTGACTCTGCTCTTAGTCTGCCTGACGACAACGGCGCAGCAAACCGCCGTGACGAAACCGGCATTGTCCCCGACGATGGCCTCGATGATGGATGCGCAGTTGGGCAGGATCGCGCGTCAGTTCGTTGCTGCAGCCGAGGCTATGCCAGAAAACAAATATTCATTTGCGCCTGCTGGAGCCAACTTCACCGGCGTGAGAACGTTTGCGCTGGAAGTTCGGCATGCAGCGACGGCCAATTTCGTGATCTACAGTGCAATACTTGGGCAGGATCCGCCTGCGGGAGTCACGGTGGAAGGAGCCGCAAACGGCCCTGAAGGCCTGCAGACCAAAGAGCAGATTGTTCAGTACCTCAAAGACTCCTTCACACTGGGCCACAAAGCTATGGCTGCGCTCAACGATAGCAACGCCCTGGCGCCTTTGGATAAGCTGCCCATCGCAATCCCATCACTCAACACTCGCTTGGCAGTTGCGATCTTCAGTTTTTCTCACGCGTCGGATCATTATGGACAGATGGTGGAATACCTCCGCATGAATGGCATTGTTCCGCCCGCCAGCGTTGGTCAACCATCTGCGAATCCTTCAGCAAAATGAACCGGGCATGGTCGGCCCTGTCTTGAGTGCGAAGCTCTACAGCACATGACCCAGCAAGCGGATGCCTTCGCGAATCTCATCCTCGTTCAGTGTTGTGTAGCCAAGCATGAAGCCTGTGCGCCATGCCTTTTTCAAATAGCATTGAGAAATCGGATATATTCCGACGTTTTGCGAAGCTGCCTTGGCAATCACCGCGTCTTCTGCAACGTGTCTCTTTGGCCAGAGGATTACGTGCGTTCCTGAGCCGTCTCCGCTCAGTTCAACGCGTCCGCTCAAGTAGTCTTGTGTTGCGTTGAGTAACGCTTCGCGGCGTTTGGCGTTCCTGCGGCGTAAGTGGCGCAGGTGACGCTCGTAGAGGCCAGACGTGATGAATTCCGCAAGTGTTTGTTGTTCTAAAATGGCCGAGTGCTGATCGGCCAGCCATTTCGCCGTCGTGAAGGCGGGTGCGAGCGATTCAGGCACGACAACATAGCCGATGCGAAGGGCGGGAAAGATCGTGCGCGAGAACGTTCCCATGTAGACAGTCCGGCCGTTGGTGTCGAGTCCCTGAAGCGACTCCAAGGGCCTTCCACCGTAGTGGAATTCTCCGTCATAGTCATTCTCGATAATCACCGCATTTTTGAGTTGAGCCCATTCGATCAGGGCAAGGCGTCGATCAAGAGGGAGAATCGCACCGGTTGGAAACTGATGAGACGGTGTAACAAAAACGGCCTTGGCCTTATTGGGGAGTTTCGCCGGATCTATACCTTCTCGATCGACCGGCACTGGCACCAAGCGAGCGCCGGCGGCGCGAAGCACCTCTTTGGTCCCCTGGTATTGAGGGTCTTCGATTGCTACAGGATCGCCGGGGTCGACAAGGATCCGGGTGACCAGATCGAGGGCCTGTTGGGCGCCGCTGACAACAATTACGTCAGACGGTTCGCACACCACCGCTCTCGAGCGCTGCAGATGCAGGCATATCGCCTCGCGTAATGCCGGCACACCAGCTGCCGGGCCGTAATCCACTTCACGAATCGAGGTTTTCAGCGCGTGACGCATCGAGATGCGCCGCCATGTTTCGAAAGGAAAGATCGACATGTCGCTCCGGCCAAATGCGAAGTCATATCGGAGCCGGGAGGGCGGACGGTCTGGGAAATCGAGCTTAAGTGCTGCCTCGTGCACAGCGCTACCGAAACGCGAGAGCGGCAAACTTGAGATCTTTTTAGGTTTTGCGCTGGTGCTTCTATTCAAGCTTGAAGAGACATAGGTTCCTGAGCCTCGACGTCCTTCGACGAAGCCTTCCGCAAGCAAATGATCGTAGGCCAGAACAACAACGGTCCGTGAGATACCAAGTTGTTCGGCCAAATCCCGCGTTGATGGCAGTCTCTCTCCCGAGGGCAGACCGCCGGTCAAGATGGCCTTCCGCAGACCGGCATATACCTGTCGGAAAAGCGGCTCACTATTTTCGAAAAGTGGTATCGCGAATTCCATAGCAAAGTGGTTCTTTGAAAATACCACGCTTTGGTTGATGCTCGTAAGTGTGGCTGAGTAATCATTAACCGGCAAGCTGCCATCAAGGCAGTCGCCAACCACACGGAGTGACGAAATCATGGATGTGAAGAAGACGCTTCATTCGGTTCGGAAGGTCGGAACAGCTTCTCTTTTGACTGTGCTTGTTGGGTGCTTGCTTTCAACCGGGGCACTCTCTCAAGCTGCGGTAGCAACGTCGCCGCAGCAATCGCCCGGCCAAATACGGGACGGTCAGCACGATTTCGATTTCAACATTGGGACATGGAAGACCCATATCCGCCGCCTGTTGCATCCATTAACGGGCTCCAACGACTGGGTGGATCTGAATGGAACGGTTCATGTCCGGAAGGTATGGAATGGCCGCGCACAGTTGGAGGAGATCGAGGCCGATGGTTCGACCGAACATCTCGAAGGCCTCACATTGTTTCTCTACAATCCGCAGGCGCATCAGTGGGGCCAGTACTTTGTCGACAGCGCAGACGGTGTAGTGAATCCACCCCAGATCGGCGAATTCAAGAACGGCCGTGGCGAACTCTACGACCAGGAGTCGTTCAACGGGCGGACTATCTTTGTGCGATTCGTCTGGTCGGACATTACTCCTGATTCTCACCACGTTGAACAATCGTTTTCCGATGACGGCGGCAAAACATGGGAACCGAATTTTGTTGCGACACTGACGCGCGACGAAGAACCGCCGACCGGCGACGAGAAGTCCTTACCTCCTGCATCAAGCACATCCGATGGCGCGCATGATTTCGACTTTCATTTTGGTGTATGGAAGACCCATATCCGCCGGCTGCAAAAGCCTCTCGGCGGTTCAAGCACCTGGGTCGACTACGACGGCACTTCTCAAGTCAGCAAGGTCTGGGGAGGCCGCGCAAGCATACTCGAGCTCGAAGCGGACGGACCCGCGGGCCACATCGAGGGCGTTGGTCTGCGGCTCTTCAACCCACATTCCCATCAATGGAGCTTGAACTGGGCAAACGGATCAGATGCCGTCATGACAAGTCCCATGGTTGGCAGATTTCACCGCGGAGAGGGAGAGTTTTATGACCAAGAAGAATTCGAGGGAAGAGTCGTCATGGCCCGCAATGGATTCTCCGCCATCACCCCAAACTCGAGCCGCTTTGAACAGGCTTTCTCCGACGACGCCGGCAAGACGTGGGAGACAAACTGGATCATGACTTTCAACCGGTAGGACTCATTTGTCTGATTCAATATTATGCTCACGATACGAGACGCCATTTCGGAAGATGCCGCCCTGATTCGAGCATTGATTCAGGAGCTTGCAGAATATGACGGAGAATTAGATCAAGTGCGAACAATGGAGGCTGACATCGCTCGTGATGGCTTCGGAACCAATGCGAGGTTTCGAACGCTCATTGCGGAATGGGATTTACATGCGGCAGGCTTCGCTGTCTTCTTTCCCTACTACTCCACCTGGCGTGGATCGGGAATCTATCTCGAGGACCTCTATGTTCGACCCGAGTTTCGGAAACGTGGAATCGGCACAGCGCTGTTGGCACAGGTCGCGCACATAGCTCGGGAGGAGAAATGCACATTTGTTCGATGGGCAGTTCTGGATTGGAACGAACCGGCGTTGAATCTGTATGCGTCACTGGGCGCGTACATCCTCAACAGCTGGCAATGCGTCGTTCTCGATGGCAATCAGCTGGAGAAACTGGCTAAGGAGAATGTTCGGCAAGATGCGTGCACATGAACCGAGAACCCAACTCAACAAAAAGGAGAACACTAAATTGGACGAATCGGCGCTTAACCGCCGATTTGTACTCAGCATCTGGCTTACCGTCCGGATCGGTGAACCACTCCTGAAGATGCGGCTGGGCTCCGATCACAGCATGCCAGGAATCAACCATTTGTTTCGCTTTGCTCTCGAACAGGCCAGCGTGTCTTCGTAACAACTCCTCGTCGTCTACTGTCCAACCGACTGTCGGTTCAAGATGCAGGAGTTCCTCTGCCGAAACGGACGACTGGGCACTCGTGGGTGTTCCGAAGTGATATCCGGAAATCGTGAGCCGTGAATCTTCAGGATTGATGGCCATGACTGGGACACCTCCGTAACTAGAATCCAGCTACGATGACACTACTTCAGCGGGAGCGCTTGAACCAACTGATTCTTAGGACGGATCAGAAAATAAAAAGCGGTCATATGCGTGATCATCAACATTGGCACGTAGAGAATTGGTACCACGTAGAGCGCGCCGAATTGCCCGGCTAGCGCGGGGAGACCAACCTTGATGGCGTGGTAATAATTCACGATCAGGTCGATCGTCCCCACGAGATTGAAGGCACCCACGAATAGCCAAAAGAGCGGCTTCACTCGCACCGTTAGCAGCGCTAATATGGCGAGAATTCCGGTTGTGAAATCCCAGTAGGCGGCGAATGTGGCAAAACCTACGGGGAAATTGGGGCCTACCACGCCCGGAAGAAGAAACGCCAAACCGAAAAAGCGAAAGCTATGCACGGTGGCGATTACCCGCTGGGCATCCATCCGGTTCATCGCCTGAAGGCGCGGCAGGACGTAAGACCGGTAGCAAAGCAGGCATGCGGCATAGCCCAGTATGAGATGCAGCAAGAAGATGAGTTGCGGCGACATTTGAACTCTCCAGTATTTGTGGGCTTACTTGTCATAAGCCCATTGGGTAACTTGTGACTCGAACTCTTCTACGCCCTCAACGTACAGCAGAGGCAAAGGAATTGGCGTTTGTCCGGAAGAAATCCTCCAATGTTTGCGGCTTCCGTCCAGTCACCTCACGAATGACGTCGGTAGACTGGCGGCGCACTTGGTTCCCACGGAAAAACTGCCAAAGATGGCTCAAATGGGTAAGCGCGTGCGGATTAATCCGATCCTTTACTGCCTCAGACCACTGCTCACCGGTGATGGGCACATAGCGGATCGGCCGCCCGATCACTCGACCGAGTGTCTCGACAATCTCATGCACGGTCTGTGTTTCGGTTACCAGCGGATAGACGGTTTGAGATGGTAGACCTGAACTGGCCAGAAGTGTCGCAGCCACGGCTGCCACGTCTCCGGCACCGGTAAGTGGAATAACCGCCGAGCCATCGCCCCAAGGCAAAAACGCAGAGTCTTTGTTGGTGACGCTGTGGCTTACCAGTGCGCGCACGTTTTCATAATAAGGCGGCGTTTGAAGATGAACAGCACCGACCTGCGCCCAATCGAAGATGCGATCGACCAGTAGGTGCTGGAAATTCCGGAAGGAGGCAGCGCGTTGGAGATCACGAAATCCCGGCTCGCCGGGCAGGCCTTGAAACTGCGAGTTGTTGACCACCAGTTCCAATCCCTCATCACGGGCAGTTGACGCGAAAATGGTCCCTGCTTCAAGCAAGCCATCGGTCACTGGATACGTAAAATACGCGCGCTTCACGCCCTTCATCGCCGTCTGGATCGAGGCTGGGCTTAGAAGATCGCCTTCGATAATCTCCGCATTCTGACTGCGGAGTTCGTCGGATCGGGCATCCAGCCTATGGACAAGTGCGCGAACGGGAATGCCTTGCTTGAGCAGCAAACCAGCGACGAGACGTCCGGTCGATCCCTGCGTGCCACCAGCTGCGCCAGTAATAAGAATTGGGTGAGACATACGAAGAATTCTCCTTTGTCATGGGATGTTGCATATCATCCTATGGATTCAGACCTTTTTGCTTGAATGTTGGGATGATATCTGACATCCTATTGTGTGCCGAACACAAAGTGAAATTGTGTCAGAAGATTGTGAAGGACACTTCGCGGCGCGTTCCTGCCGAGGGTTGAATAGCGCCGCGATTGCCGTAGTTATGGGCGATACTCGCCTGACACTGGAAGAATTTTATGACTGACTAAGCTTAAGACGCCGTACGGGGATTTTCGGTCTGATTGCCACTCTCATTTCGTTGGCGGACATTCCACTCTATTTCGTGTAGACCGGTGGCGGTCGCATAGTCCTAGTTGCTGATGCCGACGATCTTGCGAACAACAGCGTCAAGATTCAGCGCCTTGAGGAAGTAGTCGGCAACATCCGCACGCGAAATCTTGAACCCCATGAAAGGAAGGTGGCTGACGCGTTCGCGGTATTTTCCGGTGTAGCTCTTATCCGTGAGCTGCGGTGGCCGAACGATCGTCCAGTCCGTGTTGCTCTGTTGAACGATGTTCTCAAGGTCGATAGTGTCCTTCACTACCGAGGGGAACATGAGCCTCCCCAGCAGATAGGTAGGCGGGATGATGGAGTCTTTGAACAAGAATGCTGATGAAATGATGACAAGACGTCGTACTGCCGACTGTTCCATGGCGGTGGTGAGAGAAGTAGCAAAAGTGCGCAACAGATGCACATCGGATTTGGCGACAGGCCCGCGCGGACCCAGTCCCGACAGAACCGCATCCTGCCCTTGCAGAGCATTCCTGAGTTGAGCTTTATCTAATGGGTCGCCTACAGTGACCCTGATCTGTCCGTTGAAGTCTTGAAGTGCCGCAGCATTTCGAACAAAGGCTGTTACTTCATGACCAGAATTTAGGGCGCACCGGACCAATTGCAGGCCGGTACCGCCGGTCGCGCCAAGCACCAGAACTTTCATGAAGCATCCCTCTCTATGTTGCCAACGTGAAAGATTGACCTCGAAGTTGAGGCCGCCTTAAGCGAAGGCGGCGGTCCGCTGGCCGGAAAGCGTACGAGGTCATCAGCGCAGCGAAAGTGACGAGTGGTTCGGCAGCGAGCCAACCATCTCCCGATGAGAAGTGTGAATAGCAGGCACTGAGAATGGTGATTGTGAAACCGGAGTACACCCACTCTTTGAGCCGCGGCATCTTCGGAGCGAGAAAGATTACGAGGCCAACGATCTTGCCGATCGCAAGAATATTGACGAAATAGCTGGGGTAACCCAAGTGGTGTAGAGCAGTCATCATCGGTGCGGCGTGCAAAGCGGAAAGCGCCCCGGAAGCTCCGAGAACGATCGTCACCAAGGCGGACGCCGTCCAATAGATAATGTTTCTGCGTTTCATTGTGTCCCTCTGCATATAAAGACAAATCTGCGGGGACGCGCGTGACACTCTTCTCTAATTTAGAGATGGCAGGTGCCGTAGCTTTTCAGTATTGGTCACGATGAAGAACGAAGAGATTTGATTCCCTCGAACCTCGATTGTGAGAACCGAATGAGGCTTGCCATCCTGATAGTTGATAAGGCCAGGCTTGCCATTGATCCGAGCGAGCTTGCGAACCAGATTGCGTGGCAAGAGACGCGCCACGCCTCCCAGAATCCCGCGACCCACGTTGTCGATCCCTCTTACTTCGTTTGGCACTGCAACGCCCTTTCCTCCGCCGTCCGAACGTAGAACGACATCCTCTGTAAGCAACTCAACTAGACAGGACATCTCGCCGGTCCCGATTGCGTTGAGGAAGCTTTCGAGTAACGCGTCATGGGTCGATTGAGCGATCTTGAAGCGAGGCCGCAGAGACTGGATGTGTTCTTTGGCACGCTTGAGAATCTGACGACAACTGGCGTCAGTCTGCCCGATGATCTGTCCGATCTCGCGATGCTCGTATTCGAAAATCTCTCTCAAAAGAAACACCGCTCGCTCGGTTGGTGTGAGGCGCTCAAGCAATACCAGGAACGACATAGAAATCGACTCGTCTATGCGGATCAGGTTGAAGGGGCCCTCGCCAGGATCCGTGACGATTGGCTCCGGCAGCCAGACGCCGACATACTCCTCGCGCTGAACCCTCGCGGATTGAAGGTGATTAATACAGAGTCTGCTCAATATAGTTACAAGGTAGGAGCGGGGGGATCGAATCTCTTCATCTCCAAGTTCAAGCCATTTGATGAAGGTTTCCTGGAGCATATCTTCAGCGTCGGCTACACTTCCGAGCATCCGATACGCGATGGAAAACAGCAGGCTCCGATATTGATCGAAGTGACCGAGCCGGATGGACCGTCGAGTATCGAATGGATCCCCTTCGAGTTGTTGTTCGGTCTTCTTCATCTGCACGGGCCTGCACCTCGCTACGAGGTTCCCTTCCAATAGATGCGCTACGACTATCCTCTGCTCTTAACCTTTGAACATGCTCAGACCCATTGCCACTCCCACGATAAGGACAGCGACGATGGCAAGAATGTGCTGCGGATGCAATCCGAGAGGGCGAGGAGTCGCGTCCCGAAATTCCGGGTCGACCCATGCCGTTCCGCGAAATGCCGGAGCAACGAGCATGCTCAACCAATAGAGAGAGGCAGTACAACCTGCCAAGATCAAGTGAAACTGAGAATCAGCCGCAGGAACTGTCACGAGTGCTAAGGTCAGAACACCCAGTCCGATCCCCAACAAAATCGTTTGGGCGTTGTGAAATTTTGCGTGAGGAGGCCAGGCCGGATTCTTCATGTGCTGCCGTGCGGTTGCCCATACAAGGTAGTCCGCAAGGAGGCCTCCGACTCCCATCACTCCTACGAATCCGATCAACCATCGGGCTACCATCGTTTGACCTCCCCTGTTTGAGCATTCGCCTTGAAGCCCCGACGAGATCACTTTTCCGCAATCTGCCCGGAAGACTTGGCGTCCCCTCTGTCAACTAAGACAAGTCCGTGGTCCAAGTTGTGACATGCTTCGGGAACACCATCCATATCGACCGCAGAACCTATCCGAATAGCGACGGCACGACACAGGTCCGCGACTACGAACTCAAGGGCGACCTTGTCTTCCTCGGCCCGACGGCTCCATCCAATTACCGTGGTGCGCCGCATCGCTCGGCAGAGAACAAAACACCGATTGAAGTTGATGCGTCTTCTCGGACGAATGAGTGCTTACCGCCTATCCGGCAATTACTCCGCAGCTACTGCCGAGTAGCCCACGATACGACCGCAAGCGCCTTAGACCCTACGGCGTTTATCGGTACTAATCCGATGGACGAACAGAAACTTCCGCCTCGCCCGTCAACTCGGCACTTACCACCATAGACATCAAACGGCTCTGTACGGGCAAATTGTCACTGAGTGCAGTCGCCTGATTTTCTTCAGCTCACTCGGTTAAAATAATGGATAGGTTATGAGAGTTACTTGTTTGTTATTTGTATTGCTCTCCCTCGCCGCAGGCGCAGGCGGGCAACAGAGCGACAAAGATCAGCTCACCATCACAGTGCGCGCCACTCTGGTTAAGGTTCCTATCCTTGTGAAGACCAAGGGAGGAGAAGTAGTCTTCCAACTCACTGCCAACGACTTCCTTCTGACCGATAATGGCGTACCGCAACATCTCACACTCGATGAGGACACCGACGCGCAGCCGTTGGCGTTAGCAATCGTTGTTCAAACAGGAGGTTCCGGAGCACAGCATCTTGTTGATTACCGCCAGCTCGACTCGGTCCTCGACGCTCTAATCGGCAACGTAGAACACACAGTCGCCATCATTGGCTTCGACAGTATGCCACATCTGCTCCTGCCTTTTACGACAGGGACAGACGATGCCTCGCGGCAGCTTGCAAACCTGGAACCGGGTGATCAAGGCGCAGCCATTCTGGATGGGATAGCGTTGGCGGCTGCACAGCTTCGCACGCAACCCCCGCGCTTTCGTCGTGCGATTCTGTTGCTCAGTGAAAAGATCGACCAGAGCAGTAAGACAAAGCTCAGCGAAGCTCTCCGTCTCATAAGCGATACTAATACGCAGATTTACAGCTTCGCGTTTTCCAGCACGCGATCTGCAGTCGCCCATGAGGCGTCCAAGTTTAATAACAGCGAATCGGGCCCCGAGCACGGCTGTTTCAGTCGAGATGGAGCCGATTCAGAGTACGAAGGGCACTACAGTAAGCAGGTGCTCGACTGCATCAGCCAGCTGGCCCCGCCTCTACGGCTGGCCACCATGTCGTTCATTACCGCCCGCAACGGACTGCGCACCAACACTGCGGAATCAGTAGCGCAGCTCGCGGGAGGCGAATTCTTTCACTTCCACAACGCCAAGAGCCTGAAGGCGGGGCTCATCACGTTATCGAACGACTTGCCCAACTATTATGTGGTGAATTTCCGCCCAACGTCGCCCACGCCCGGGCTGCACGCGCTGCAGGTAGAAGCCAGAGGTTCCCGGCAGTTGGCGCTGATCTCCCGACGCGAATACTGGATCGACGACGACAGCATCCATTAAGACCCCGGCTGCCGACCGTTCTCAAGAGTGATGGGACTCGTTTAGTGAGGCGGGCTGACGATCGCGTCTCCAAAGGAGATAGGCCATGATTCCCGATGAGATGCCGATCCCGATTCCACCTTCCCCAACTATCCAATTGATCAAAGGAGTGTGGCGGATTATTTTATCGAAAATTCCCTGGACAACGATGTCATGCATTCCGTGCAGAACCACAGCGGTCCAGACACTGCCCGACTTGAGGCGCATCCAAGCGTATATGAAGCTAACGCTCATTATCTGCGACGTGAAAGAGGACAGATGACCATCGTGGCGCAGAGCCGAGGTAGTCAGCGCCTAATATGACCGGGAAGTGATATAGAGCCCAGATCAACCCATTAATCCACGCTACGTTCTTGAGCGATGTTATCTTCGCTAATTCCGGCACCAGGAATCCCCGCCAACCTAGCTCTTTGCCCATTGCTGCGATGCAGTTTGGGATGACACCAACCGTCAAGTCGGAAACTATCGAAACAACAACCAGCCCGGGTTGTGAATGCACAGGGAGATGGAGCGACCAGACCTAGCGCATTGTGAGCCTTCCGAGCGTACTCACCATACCCCGCACCGAGAAACGGCACATACACGACTGCAGGATAAATCAAGGGAATCAAGTAGCTGGCCCACGCGACGGCCCGTCACGAAGGAAGGGCTGTCGCGTGATTCTGCGCTCAGCTTAGTTCACGGTAACCGTAAACGTGGTTGTGCTGCCCGTACTTTGAGCGGGACTGCCTGTCCCTGTCACCGTGAAGGTATAAGCTCCCGACGCAGTCCCTGGATCCTTTGTTCCACCGTTGCTGCCACCGCCGCTACAGGCCGACAGGCTGCCCAGTGAGACCATCAGCACCAGCACTCCCAGGATCGCTCGCCAGGTGCGACGCCGCGCCGGGAGACCCAGCAGTACCACCAGTGCCAGCACCGCTCCACCGTCGAGCAGGCCCGGGCTCTTCCCGGGCATCAACGGTCGTTCAAGCGCAGAGGTCATCGCAGCCTTTGTGTTCACACTCGCCGTCCCGGTTGCACCCGGCGAGACGGCTCCATTAGATGCAGCACACGTTGGCGCATCTCCAGCGGAGTTCGTAGGACCACTGGTCATCGCGCAGCTCAACGTAACAGTTCCGCTGTAGTTCGTGGTCGTGTTTACCGTGATCGTCGAAGTTGCTGCGCTTCCTCGACTGACGCTGGCAGGAGCCGACGCCGTTAGGTTAAACGTCGACTGCGTAACCGTCACGCTCGCTGTACCCTTGCTTGTGGAGTACACCGTATCGCCGTCATAGCTGGCCGACAGCGTGTCCGAACCCGCGCTCAAGCTGTTCGCCGGGATGCTGATCATGGTAGATCCCGACGCCAGCGCCGTTGCTGACGAGGTGTAGCTGCCGCTCGACAGTGTTACCGTCCCTGTCGGTGTCGCACCTGTACCAGTCACCTTTGCAGTTACGCCCAGGCTCTGGCCCGAATTGACGCTGCTCGAGGCCGGCGTTACCGTCACTGTCGGCTGCAGAAGCGCCACAGCCACAAGAAATCCGTGCAGCACGGAGTTCGAGTCGAAATACGATCCAGCCACCGAACCGGACGGGTTGATGCTCAAAGCGCCGCCACCCTGGCTTGCCCCCGAGCCTGCGCCCGGCACATCGAAGCTCGTCACCGTTCCGCTCACGGAACGTTTGAACCCGTGCAGGACGCCACTCCCGTCCCCATAGAACCCTGCAATCCCCGCGGTCGCATCGATGCTGAAGGGAAAAGTCCCGGTCAATGCAGACGTACCCGCGCCGGTCGCATCGAACGTCGTCATCGTTCCGCCTGAAGTGCGCACAAACCCATGCCCCGCAAGATTTGAGTCCATGTAAAACCCGGCGATGTTCCCGTTGTCATCAATGCTTATCGGAATAGTGCCGGTCTGCGATTTGGTGCCCGCACCCGGCGCATCAAAGCTGGTAAGCGTCCCGTTACTATCGCGGTCAAAGCCGTGAAACACACCGCTCGCGTCGGAGTAGGTGCCCACAATGTCGCCTGCAGCGCCGATCGCATACGGCCTCGTCCCTTGCCTCACGCCCGTCCCTGCATTCGGCGCGTCGAATGTCGTGATCGTGCCGCTGTCGTTGCGCAGAAATCCATGCGCGGCATTCTTGGAATCCGTATAGAAACCTGCCACACCCGTCGCATTCACATTCGTCGGCACCGTTCCCTGATTCTGGCCCGTCCCCGAGCCCGTAACATCAAACGTCGTTATCGTTCCGCTGCTCGTGCGCACGAAGCCGTGATACACGTTGTTTGAATCCCTGTAAGTTCCGGCAATATCCCCATTCGCGTCGATGTTAATCGCAACCGTTCCCTGATTCAGGCCCGTCCCCGCGCCCGTAACATCAAACTCGGTAAGCGTCCCCGCCGCCACCCGCACGAAGCCATGATGCACACCCGAGGAATCTGTCAAAAATCCCGCCACGTCCCCATCCGCATCAATGCTCACAGCGACCGTTCCCTGCATCGACTTCGCCGTCGACCCAGCTCCCGGAGCATCAATCGTTGTTAAGCCAGGCAGGCTGGCCGCCGCAATCACTGTTCGGTGCGAAGGTCTGCTGAGGTAGAGCAGAATCAAAAGCAACACAAGCCCAAGCATGGAAAATCTTAGGGAGACCGACCCAAAAGCCCCCTGCAGAAACCTGAAACTCCCAACCTTCAACCTTCGGCGAGAAATCGATTCCTTCATTGGTGCCTCCGTACGGAAGGAGATTAGATCCATGTTCTTGCCAGAGAAATTCAGCGGGAGTTTCCGGATCGCTCTCAAGCAATCTGGATTGGCGACCATGAAGGAACCCGAGCCGGGTCGAACTCCGGGACCATGTTGGGGACCCAAGGCGCCATTGTCAATGGCAAACCTCACTACGAGGCGTAGTGAGGTTCTCCAGATCGCAGACAAATACGGCAGGGAAGACCGCCGTTTGGAGATTGTTCCCGAGTGACCGCCTTCTATGAGAAGGTCAAAAATGTCAAGGCCGACGTGGCGGCCGTTCTAGTCTGAACATAGAACCCTCCTCTCGACACTCGATCAGGGAACGAAGCGGAACGTGTTTCAGTTCAGCTTCGTTCCATAGTTGAAGTGGGAGTTTTCCCACGGACATCATCTGATTCGTTCTCAACCATTGTTCCCGAGACTGTATTGACGCCACCCACGTTGCCTGCCTTCTATCCGCACTCTGATGGGCCACTGTGGGCCCGGTGCATACTGGGGTCCGATCTAAAGCCCAGGTCCATCACAACGATGATGGACCTGGGCTTGTTGGGACGCTGCCATCTAACCGGCGATCTCTAAAGGATCAGGCGGTTACGCGCAGTCGTCCGAACAAGGCGGTGGATGTCATGGTTAATCAACCTCGAGAAGCAGATTGCTTTGGAACGAACAAAACAGATTTGTGTTTCCCTCTACGCCGCGGCCGATTCGGTTGTTGTCTTTCCGTATCCAAGTGGCTCATAGACTTCGCCGCTCGACCAGAGCCGATGCAGTAAGACGGCAAGTTTTCGTGCCACTGCGACAGAAGCTCGCTTCTTGGCGTTCTTTCCTCCACGCTGGCAGAGTTTCATTCCGAATCGTCGTAAGTCTGTGTCCGGCCCGAACGGGCCCAGGATGTAGTGCGCGCTGCCCACCAGCAGTTTGCGCAGCATCCTGTCGCCAGCCTTGCTGATGCCCAGCTGCGGCTGGCTGTCGCCGGAATCCTCCTGCTGGGGCACTAATCCCAGGTACGGACCAACATCGCGACTCCTCTTAAATCGTTGCGGAGTCTCCAACGTCAACACATAGGCCAGTGAGGTGACAGGCCCTACTCCATTCACCTGCCGCAATAACTTCGTGTCCATGTATTTCTCGCTGCCCAGCTTTTCGATGCGCTTCTCGTAGCTCTTGATTTCCTCGCTCAACGTCTGGATCAGACGCAATAACGGTTCGAGCGTTTCTCGCACTTCAGCAGGAATCTGGTCTGCCGCTTTCCCGGAGAAGCTTACGCTGGAACAGCCCTGCACCCTCGCTCCCATGGTCTTTACCATCCCGCGCACCGTGCTGATTAATTTCGTCCGCGACTCGACCAGCGAATCGCGAACTCGAATTACCAGCAGGTCCTCGCGGACTTCGGTGCTGCGATGTTGAATCGGATACAGAGATTTCGGATCCACACGACCCAGCCTGGCCAGCTTGGCGGCATCGATCCGGTCATTCTTGCGCCGGCGCCGCTTTCTTCCTTCCATCCGTTGCGCATTGGCAACCAGCACTTCATGTCCAAGGCCGGCGATCACTTCCCGTACCCACGCCGAATGCGTTCCCACTTCGATAACCACTCGAGAAATCGCCAGGCCTTGAAAGAACTCTCCAACTTCCTGCCGCCTCGTCCGAAACTGGCCCTCGCGAAGGGTCTCGCCGCCTAAACCCAAAATGCAGTAGTTGCTCCACTGATCTCCAAGATCCACTCCCACGGTCAGACGATCCAGGTTCGGACGCACCGCATCGCGCTCGTCTCCGGCTGATTCAGCAGCCGGAACACTCTTCACTTCCAACTGCTGCCGCAGTTGTGAAACCAGCTCCGCCATCACTTCGCTTGAATCCCGCCGCTCTTCAGCTCGCGGGTTCCTGCGCTTCATCGGGGATTCACTCTTCTTCACAGAATTGCTATGCTTCTTCACGGGTCGGCCTCCATCCTTCGGGATTGCACCTTTGAGTGCGTTGATCTACGTCAGCTTAGCTGGCTACGATCGGGGTCGACCTTCTCATCCCATCTACTCGGACGTTACTGAGAGGTAACTGACGGGATTGCCCACTGTCGTTAGCTAATAATGTGTCCGGTGTTTATAGCAAGTGAAGTGTCCGCATAGCGGGCGGCGAAGATGGAGCCATGCGCGAGAGCATGGAGATCTATCCGAGGACCGCGGCGGAGCGGGCGATGAAGTTACAGGAAGTTTTGTTACGAGCCACATCGGGCAAGATCAAGTGGCGTCAGGCAGCAGAGTTGATCGGCATCAGCGAGCGGCAGATGCGTCGCTGGCGTAAGCGCTATGAGGCGGAAGGCTACCAGGGCTTGCTGGACCGGCGACGACGGAAGCCGAGCAGCAGACGAGTGCCGAAGGCGCAGGCGGACGAGGTACTGAGCCTGTACCGGGACAAGTACTTCGATCTGAACGTGCGGCACTTTCATGAGAAGCTCGGCGAGGAACATCAGATCGGGTTGAGCTATACGTGGGTCAAGCAGGCGCTGCAGGCAGCTGGCCTGGTGAAGCGCAAGGCCAGGCGCGGCGTGCACCGCAGGCGGCGTGAACGGCGTCCACTGCCGGGGATGATGCTGCACATCGACGGAAGCGATCACCAGTGGTTTCAGGATGAGCGCAGGCACGACCTGATCGTGATCCTGGACGATGCCACCAGCGAGATCTACTATGCGCAGCTGGCCGAAGAAGAAACAACGGCAACCGTGATGGCCGGGTTGCGGGCGGTGATCGAACGGAAGGGGCTGTTCTGTTCGCTCTATTCCGACCGTGGAGCCCATTTCTGGCTGACGCCGAAGAGCGGCGGCAAGGTCGATTATGAGCGCCCTACGCAGCTAGGCCGTGCCATGAAGGAACTGGGAGTGCATATGATCCCGTCCTACTCTCCGCAGGCGCGGGGACGCTCGGAGCGCAACTTCTCTACCTGGCAGGGACGGTTGCCGCAGGAGCTGCGATTGCGCGGGATCCGAACTCTCGAAGGGGCCAACGAGTTTCTCCATAAGACCTACATCGCGGAGTTCAACCGCCGTTTTACCGTTCCGGCAGCGCAGCGAGGAACAGCATTTCTATCCTGCCGGCACAGGAACCTGGAAATGGTGTTCACGCAACGCTACGAGCGCACTGTTGATCGGGACAACACCGTGCGCTTTCACAACCTGGTGATGCAACTCGAGCGTGCCCACTGGCGCCCGACCCTCGCCGGATGCAAGGTCATCATCCATCAGCATCTGGACACCACCTTGACCCTCATGATCGCTGGACATCGCATCGGACACTACAGCGCGGAAGGAACGCTCCTGACGCCGCTGAGCAAAAAGCAAATCAAGGCCGTGGAAAAGACGTGGGGTGGAAAAGTCAAAAAGCAGACTTTCCCACCCCACTTGCAAATCCCGCAAAGAACGCGCGATTCGCACTTTCCCACCGCCTCTACGGCTACTAACTTATGAAACCGGACATTTCATTTGTTCTCAAAAGCGGACATTTCCACTTGCTAACGACACTGACGGGATTGCCCACCATCCGACCGGAACTCGTAAAAATCCTCTGCCGCTCCTCAATGAGCGCATTAGCCTATACGCAAAAGTTGCGCTTTCGAGCCAGGGTAGTTCGCTCGTCCTCATCGAGCCAAAGGCGCCTCGAATCGACGATGACATGCTTCTCCATTGGAGGCCCTCCGATTTGCGCTGTGTCCCCATTTGGGGGCGCATGTACATACGGAGCGCTGGGGAACATCACGTCTTGCCGAGTTCAGAAATCCAGAGCGACGGTCAATCGGGCTGCGTATCTGTGCCGTCGTCCGGCTGCCCGAGCGTAGGCAGGTGCTTGCGCAAGTTCAATTCAAAATCGCTCGGAACGCCGTAACCGATGCCGCGGATCTTGGCACGGCGTGCCTGTGCACTGGGCAAGGCCAGCAATGGGAAGAACAAGTCGTTGCTCGACTGAATCTCGGCAGCCGTCGGCATTCCGAACCGATTGATCTGGCACTTCGCCGCGGCTAGCGCTTCACGGTCGAACGAGGCCAGACGCCGGACCAGCGAATCGACAAACGGGTCTAGGTCTTTATCGTCAAGCGTGCGGTTCACCCAACCATAGCGCTCGGCGATATCTGCATTGAAATCGTCGCCGCTGAGCACGATCTCAAGTGCGCGCGAACGGTCGACCACGCGCGGAAGCCATTCCAGCGCTCCGCCGCCGGGGACCAGTCCGACGCCGACCTCGGGGTTGCCGAATTGGGCGCTTTGTCGGCTGGCGAAGCGCATGTCGCAGGCCAGCACAAACTCGTTACCGATGCGGCGCGTGCGGCCGCGAATCTTGGCGATGCTCACGACTGGCGTGGACGTAGTGTTCGTGTTTAAGAAGCTAATTCACCATCGTCGTCAATGTTCCGGTATTGTTCCCCGGAACAAAGTCCTGCATATTCGAAACACTCGTAGCCGTATTCGAAAGCTTCGTCCCGGCCGCCGCGTTCACGTTCACGGTCAACTTCACGGTGTAGGTATCCCCCTTCTCCAGACGCAGCACCTCGCAATTCAGCGTGCCCTGTTCCACCCACAGCAGGAGCAGTGCAGGTACCACCGCCCGCATCGTAGCTGACAAAGGTAGTCCCAGCAGGCAACGGATCGCTGATTCGCACGTTGTACCCAAAGTCCGGCCCCTTACTCGTAACCGCGATGGTGTAAGTCAGGTTCCCCCCATGCGCAACCGTACCCGCCGAAGCACTCACCCCAAGCGCAATGTCATCCATGATCACAAGCTTGGAGACATAGATGTCGTATCACCACGGATTTCGCGGTGTGCCGGTGGAGAGTGCTCCCGGGGTGGTCTGAATGCCGCCGTCTGGATCGACGCCCGCAACATAGACATTGAGTGCCTTGTCCACCGCAGATATAGCAGGAACTCAATCAGTCGGTCACTGATTCCAGGTAGGTGGAGTAGTAAACAATCGAACCTAACGAACCGGAGAGCGTCGTCACAAATACCTGGTTCGTTGTCGGCTTTGTAGGTCTGCACAGGCGCTTTCAAGGGGAAGTCTGGCGAGTCCGTGTACGCCAGTAACATACACTTGCCGATACTGATCGAGTGCCAGGCCCGTGATCTTGTCGTCTCCGCTGCCGCCAAGATAGGTGGACCAGATCAAGCCAGTGCCCAAAGTGTTCAGCTTGGCGACAAAGCCGTCTGTACGATCCGACCAAAGGTTTTCTGGAAGGCATTCTTTAGTAACTGGGAATCCTCCTCCCGGGTATCCCGCGACATAGGCGCTTCCGGAACTGTCGACAGCAATCCCGAACGAGCTGGGATCTGGTGAACCGAGAAATGTGGAGTAGGCCAGACTGTCTCCCGAGGGACTGAGCTTCGAGACGAATCCGCAACTCTCGGCCAAGTAGACGGGCACTTCGGCTGGAATGCATTTTCGTGAGATGGGAAAGTTGCCCGTACTAGTATTGCTGGTCCAGTGACATAGGCGGATCCCCGGACGCATCGACTGCCAATGCCTCCCCTCCCTGGCGCCGCAAAGACGCTGGAGTATTGGAGAACGCCCGTGCTGTTGAACTTTGCCACAAAGATATTGCCCTGGGACTGAATGCTGTGCAGCGTTGGAAAGCCAGCATTACCTCGTGCTCCCGGCGATGTAAGCGTTTCCCGATGCGTCGAGAGCTGATGCACGTTAGCCAGTCATCTCTGGCCAGACCCACCGAGGTACGTAGAGTAGATCAGGGTAGTTTCCTGCTGGGCCAAAGACCGTAAGGAATGCGTGAACCATGGCCATGCCAGCGCACAGGTAGGCTGGTAGGCATTCTTCACCGGAAAGTCCGGTCCAGTTGTTGCTCCAACGACGTAGGCACGCCCGCCACTATCGACAGCTATTCCGCTACCGGCTGTAGGCGACCAGATATCGCTGCCTAGATAGGTGGAATAGACAAGTGCAGTGCCGGAAGCGTTAATCTTGGTGACGAAAGCACTCGTGCGCGTATGCCTGCATGACGCCTGGAAACGGATTACCGGGAAATCAGCGGAATCTGTTCCGAACCGGCGATATACGACATTGCCGGAGCCGTCCACAGCAATCGCAGCGCTGATATCTTGAGACTGGAACCACCGAAGACGGCGGTGTACTGAATCACCGGATCGATGACCAGAGTGCGCTTTCTGTCATAGCTGCCAGAGTTGAAATTTGATCTGATTATCAGCAAGCAAGTAGGTTGCGGGAATCGTCCTTCGCTGGCCGCCGATGGTCTGGTAGACGACCGGACTGTGCAGAGTAAGATCCCCGGTCTTGGTGTGCAGCGTGAGGCCGCCGTTCTTGTCGGGCACAGCTCCCTCGCTATCGCGCAAGCCAATCGCAATGGCGTTCGGATCGGCTCCCGGAGCAACTACAAAGTCATGCTCCAGCCTTCCCTCCTGGTTGCCGTAGTACAGCAAATCAATTCCCGGATAGACGTTGCTGTAGCGGACCTTCGCGTAGGTCGGCACATCCGTGTGCCACTTCGCAGGATCGCTGCCGACAAAATAATTGCTGTTCCCTGGCAGTGGATCGACACCCTCAGCCTTAGCCTCGGTGTTCGATCCAACAAGTTGCAGTCGAACTGTGCTCGAAGGCAGCGTTGCGTCTACTTGCTCGCAGGCGACTTCAGCGCGCTCGGTCCACCAACACTACCGGGCCTGTCTTGCGTTCACATGCGGCGCGTGCAGCGAGAGCACCGCTTCGCCCGGCGCTAAGAAACAGCGTGTACCCCGCACCGCGAGCAAGGAACTGAACCGACCCATCGGTCTGTCCCTGGTTCACTTCAAAGCTGATGGGCAGCTTGCCATAGGTACTCGATAAACCGTGCAGCCGCAGCCGGATCGACTTTCGCATCCGATGGCTCGGAAGCATTTGCAGCGGCCACCGAAGCGGCGCCCTGGGCTTGTACGGTTGAGTTGAGGTATGAAGCCTGACTTCCAGGCGGGAACAAAGACGAGGACCGCGACTGCAGATGCAACGTCGCAGAGAGATATGGGGGAGATACCACATACAATTCCTCCTGCAAGATGGGCAGCGAGGCTGGTTCGGCAAAGCGCAGTGTCGCTGGCCGTTTATGAATTAGGTGAGTGAGCTGGTCCAGAGGGGGAATGCAGAGGGCGGCCGCACAAGCCGATTTACCAATGAGTATACACCTGGCCGCCGCGGCTTGCCGTAACCTGGCGTCATTGCGATCTGGAAACGAGGCTGCACGGAACTTGGGAAGTCACCGCCCACTATGGAATCCCGCCGACCCAAAAGGCCGCTTGATGACTTTTCACGCTGATGGCCGGAAACTCAGCGCGCAGAGCAGCGTCGGTGTCATAGAGGTTCGTCACGCGATTAATGGCCCCGAAGGCGAGTTGTACGCCGACTGAGTATTACGTTGGCGCTCCCGTGAGAACACCAGAAATGTGATAGCTATCACGGTCGAGAGGCGGGCTCGGGAGTATCGCTTATGTGCTCGGTAGCCAGTTAGCAAGCCCGGGGGAACCAAGGAGGCACTATGTTCCTCAGCGTTCGCTTCTCCAGAACATCGCTTCTAATACTTCTTTCCAGCCTGGCGACGGCCCAGGTCCTCACCAAAATTAACTCGGGCTTCAATACTCCTGAGGCAATTCCGATGATCGCTCACGCCAATGGCAGTGTGCCATTTGTGGATCTCAGCAGCTTGTCCGCACAGGATGTGAACGGCGACGGTAAGATGGACCTTTTGGCTACCGGCACGGACCCCACAAGCAGCTCCCAGGCGTTGACCACCACATTCCTGCGCAACACGGGTAATCAGAACTTTCAGCAGGTTCCCGGCAACAACAGCAGCTATTGCTTGCCTTCTCCCGCCAATCCAGCCGTACCAGACACGGCTCCGCCGTTCTGCATGCTCGCGGACCTGAACGGGGACGGATTGCCGGACAAGATTTTCGCGGGCGAGTACCCCAACCCATCGAATCCTGCTGAATTCGATTATCCGTACGTCAAGGTTCAATATGCCACCGGGCCGGCTTCGTTCGCGCCGCCAATCAAGTACTCACTTGGAGGGCGCGGAATCTTCATAATCTCCCTCGCGGTGGGGGACTTCAATGGCGATGGCCGAACCGACATCGCGGTGCTTCGTATGGCGCAGACGGGGGATCCGCGTTATGACAACGGCCCGATCTACCTTGAAGGGTCTGTCTTTGTTCTGTATGGCAACGCACAAGGTCACTTCACCCTCTCACACAGCTATGCCACGGGAGTCTTCAACGTCATTCCCCAGCCTTACATCTGGTCAGATTTTTACCCCGATATGCACCTGGCATCGCTGGATGTGAATGGCGACGGCAAATCGAATCTCATGGTTTACGGAGAAGGGTTGGGAGGAGGGCAATACAGCGGCTTCAGCATCCTTCTTGGCGGCTCAACAGGACTTACCCTTTCAGGATCATCGGGTACTAGCTACTGGATTACAAAACTGTTCGCAGCCGACCTGAACAAAGATGGTTTTGGTGACGTGGTTATCCAGGATTCCCAGGAGGGATTGCATGTGCTCTCCGGAGGTGGACGCGGCAGTCAATATTTCGGATATTTCGCCCGCGACCAGGTGCTCCAGTTAAACGAGTATCAAGCGGAAGTCTTGAGCATCCAGCCCGGGGACTTCAATCGCGACGGCCGGCTCGACCTTGCGATTGCCACCAGGTGGAACATCAACATCTTCCTGCAAGCGGCGGACGGAAGCTTTGGGTCTCCGCGCCAGTATCCGGCCACTGGAAACTTCCTTACGATAGCCGACTTCAATGGAGACGGGAGACTCGACCTCATTTCGGGTGGCAATCCTTTGTCCATCTACTACGGCGATGGCTTTGGTTCCTTTACCGCTCCCGCTGTGACGACGAATTACTTCCGCAGCGTATTTTATAGCACCGGATCGGTTGCGACAGCCGACTTCAATCAAGATGGCAAGGCTGACATTGTGACGTCAGTGGTCACCTGTGGTCAAAACGGTTGCTCAAATTTCGTGAACGTCTTTTTTGGGTCGGGCAAAGGATGGTTTGAGCCACCCAAGAACTACCCTGTTGTCAGCGGAGCCTCAGCTATTGCTGTTGGAGACGTGAACGGGGACGGGGTCAATGACCTCGTCACAGTCGCAGAATGGGGGCCCAGTCCCGATACCGGGGTTCTGCTTGGAAAACCGGACGGAACATTTGCTGCGAGCAAGAGTTACACCTTGGGACAGATCGCGGTAAATCTCTTTTTGCGGGAGGTGAATAACGACGGAAAGCTCGATGTCGTCACCGAGGCGGGCGTGTCACTAGGTAATGGCGACGGCACCTTTCAACCGGTCATCCGGTTTCTCTACTCGCCCGACGGTGGTAGCACAAGCCAGACTATTGCGGTAGGCGACTTCAATGGCGATGGCAAGCTCGACGTACTCTATTCACAACTACAAAATATGCACGTCCTATTGGGCGACGGCACAGGACATTTTACTGAAAAGGTGAATCTCCCGAGCGGCACAGAGCCCGGGTATTCTCCGGCGTTGGCGGTTGCAGACCTGAATGGAGACGGCAAGCTCGATTTCATTTCAGGTATCAGTTCCGATCCTGAGGGCGGCATCGTGACATACCTGGGCAATGGGGATGGTACGTTCCAGAAGCTCGAGGCCTATTCGAATGTTCCTGCGGGTTGGAATACTTATGGCTCCGGGGCTTCGGCGGTAACGATACGAGATTTGAACGGCGATGGTATACCCGACCTTGCCGTACAGGCGGGTGGCTTGTTGGAGGGCTTGTTGGTTTTTCTGGGAAAGGGGGACGGACGATTCACATCCCCCTTATATTTTGCGTTCCAAGCGACCGGGCTCGGGAATACTGCGTTCGCGACGGCGGCTTTCAATCTGGATGGGACACCGGATTTCGCGTTGCCGACATATAACGGCTTTGCTCGCCTACTCAACACGGGTTACGCGACATGGCCCAAAGTGTCATCTTTGCCTCCACCCACACCTTTCCGAACTCCGGCCCAGTAGCGAAAGGGGAAGGGAGAGTTATCGCTGGAAAGCACAGCGCCCGCAGGATGCTGGCTGGTGAGAGACGAGGACTTGTCTACACGATGCGTGAGAAAGAGCCGCATCTGCTCGCCTACAACGCGGCCTGTTGGCCACAGGGAACCTGCCTTGCGCTAGGCAGGGCGCAAAAGCGAGTGCAAGATTGCATCTGCTACGAGCCCCCATCGCGAGGCCCACTAACATGTAGGAAGTCTCCTCAAGGAGTTCGGGGACTGATTTGCCGTTGCCGGCGGATTCATGCAGACTGCATTGCTGGGAATGCGTTGACACACTGCAAAGGGAAGGGTGGCCGATCATAGCAACCTTGCGTCGCACCGTGCTATTAGGACCAGGGTGCAAATTGAAAGATGGATTGGGGGCAAGAGATTGGGGACCACTCGGGCACTACGGCCGCCAAGGAATCTAACAGTCCTATGCGTTCCTCACGCTCCCTGCAGAACATGAAGACTCGTTTGTCTCCTCACACTCGGATCGGGTTGAACGAACCCCTTCGGGATGTACCCGCAGCACGGTTCTTCCGAGAATGGGTTCCCGGTTAGAGCGTGGGCGCGGGCACGTGATCCACCGCAGATCTCTTTGAATTCGCAAGAGCCACATTTCCCCTCGAGCTTAGAGGTATCTCGCAGGCTTCGGAAGAGAGGTGCGTCCCGATAGACGGTCCCCAGGTTCTGAGAACGGATGTTGCCGGCGGAGAGCGGCATAAATCCACTGGGGAAGACTTCGCCAGTGTGAGAAATAAACATGAATCCCTTTCCGTCATTCAAGCCGCGGGGCGCCCGGCCTATCGCGTCCGCAGCCTTCTGCGGGATCGCGGCCTGTTCGATTCCGGCGTTGCGTTCGGAGGCTTTCTGCTGAAGCATGAATCTCCGGTAATGCTGTGCCTCAGTGGTCTTGATATCGAAGCTTACAGCTTTCGAGAGGCTATAGATCTTCGCGAAGACGGACTCGAATTCATCCGCATTCAAAAGATCGGTCAGTTTTCCGCGCCCAGTGGGAACAAGGAAGAAGACGCTCCAAAGAGTGATTCTCAATTGCTCCATCAACGCCACAATGTCGTCAATCTCTGCGATATTTCTGCGGCTGAAGGTGGTGTTGATCTGAACCGGCAGGTCGATTTCATCTGCCCAGCGAACTGCATCAAGCGTTCGAGCAAAGGATCCGCTCATTCCGCGGAACGCGTCGTGCGTTTCGGCACTCGCTCCATCCATGCTGACCGCGAGCCGGGCAAGCCCAGCTTCTTTCAGTCGGACAACGATATCCCTGGTCAGCAGAGGAGTGGCGCTTGGTGTCAGAGAGACTCTTACTCCTGCGGAACGGGCATGGCCGATCAGCTCGAAAAGGTCAGGGCGCTTAATTGGATCGCCTCCCGTCAGCACGAACACAGGGACCTTTAAAGCTGCGATCTGGTCGATCAGGTGCTTGCCTTCATCGGTGCTGAGCTCCATCGGATTTCGATCCGGCTGCGCTAAAGCTCGGCAATGTACGCAGGCAAGATCGCAGGCCTGGGTAACTTCCCAGATTGCGATGAATGGCCGTTCGTTGAAGTCGGTTGTGTTGATCTGAGAATTCATGAACACATGAGACAGTGTGTCAGCCAATGGGCGCAGTGACCAAAGTCTCAGGCTGCTGGAATTCCCGAGTGCTGGGGCCTGGATGTATTGAGGGCGGAGGGAGATCTTAAACCACTTTCGGCCCCGAGTGACATAAGTTACTGCTTTGCTCTTCGTAGCTGACTACGGTTGCAGGTGGAGAGTGCTTATGCCAACCTCAACCCAGTTGATCCGCGAAATTGTGACGCAGCATCCATCTTCAGCCAGAGTATTTCACCGATTCGATATTGACTTGTGCCTGCAGGCCGATCTATCGCTCGACGGAGCGTGCAAGGAGTTGCAACTCTCAGTCGATCAAGTGCTTGAGAAGCTCTGGGATGCAGAGGCCCAGGAACGTGTCGGCACAGTTTTGGATCCGACGACGCTATCCCTTGCGCGGCTAGTGCGGCACATCGTCCATGTTCATCACAATTGCATTCGCCAGGATCTTCCGCGACTGGCGGAGATGGCTTCAAGGGTGGCTGCGAAGCGCGCTGAGTTGCCAGAACTGGCAAAGGTGGCCGAGTTGATTGAAAGGCTTCATGGCGAACTGTATGCGCATATACAGAAGGAGGAGCAGATCCTCTTTCCGTTCATCGCCGAGATGGATCAGGAATCGATCGTCGGTTACCCTCCCGCACACGCATGTTTCCGTTCGGTTGCCCATCCGATCTTCATGATGGAACAAGACCACGAGTCCGCCGACCACATCATGACCGAGCTTATTCGCCTGACAAATGGGTTTCAGGAGCCTTTATGGGCGTGCGCTACGCATATCGCCCTCTTCACGGGGCTCCTCGGATTTGAGGCTAACCTCAGGCAGCATATTCATCTCGAGAACGACGTTTTGTTTCCCCGTGCGATGCAATTGGAAGCAGAACTCAAGGCAAAGAGCTAATTATGGCCACGTTTCCATTGTTGGATCCATCAGCAGCTTCAGCCTCAATCAGAGACTGCGCAGCGATCAGTGAGCGCGAACGACAAAAGAGCCTGATGCTTCGCACCTGGATCTTGAGCGGACTCTTCTTCATGGCTTTGCCTGGGACTCTGTTGGGCTTTTCGAATCTGATGGCGATCAGTGCGCATCATGGTCTCGGCACACTTCCGGCTGCATGGATGGAAGGCCATGGTCACGCGCAGATGTTTGGCTGGATCGGCAGCTTTATTCTTGGTATCGGATTCTATTCACAACCCGCGCGCGGGCGGTCGTCCATTCGCCTGCCCCTTTCCTGTTTCATTGTCTGGACTTCGGGCGTGGCGCTGCGCTGGTTCGCAAACATCTATGGATGGCATTGGCGTACGCTCTTGCCGGTTTCAGCGGGGTTTGAGCTCGTGGCTGTCATCCTGTTTCTCTATGCAGCTTCGCGCCATAAGCTGCCGGACTCGACCCAGGAAAACAGGGCGAAGCCTCCAGTGGAACTCTGGATGATTTCTGTCCTGATTGGGACTGCGGGCCTTGCGGTTGCTGGGATCTTCAATTTTGTCGAGGGTGTTCGATTGGGCCTGCATGGTGGGCTGCGATCTTTTCCGCACTCGCTCGATCAAAAATATCTCGTTGTGCTGGGTTGGGGATTTGTCGCTCCAGTGGTATGGGGATTCTCGGCGCGATGGCTGCCGGCCCTACTGGCGATCTCGAAGCCCAACGTCCGTTGGCTTCGAACTGCTTTATGCATGGACCTGGCGGGCGTTCTCCTCGGCGTGTCAGGACTGCCTAGGCCTGCCACGATTCTCCTGGCCTTTAGCGCAGTTGCGATCGGATTTGCACTGCGTCTTGCTGAGCGGCCCTATGGACACGCTAAGACTCAAGGCATTCACTCGAGTTTCCCGACATTTATCCGGTTGTCTTATGTGTGGCTGATCGTCGCAGGATCAATGAGTGTGTGGGCCGCACTTTCCGATGTGCATGGCGGCATCTGGGGTGCCTCACGTCATGCACTCACGGTGGGATTCGCGGCGACTATGGTCTTTGCGATTGGGCCGCGCATCCTGCCTCACTTCGCTGGGATCCAGCGTATATTCAGCAAGCATTTAATGCTTCTAAGCTTGCTGTGTCTCCAGACAGGATGCCTGCTGCGTGTTTCTTCTGAGCCTCTCGCGTATGAAGGTCTGACCTCGTTCGGTTGGAAAGTGCTTCCCGTCTCGGGCATGCTGGAGTTGTCTGGCGTGTTGATCTTCGCAACCAACCTGGGCCTCACATTCCTGATCGGGCGCTCAGCAGACGCCCTGAAGATCTCGAGTCAAACAGCAGAGGTATAGTTGCGCCCAGCGCCAAACGGTATATCGAATCAGACCTGGCTGCCAACTGACAGCTATGGGATACGAGCTCTGAAGGCATGCACCGAAAAACATTTGAAATCATTTTCTTTCCTGTGACCAAAGTCCCTGCGTCGGTCAAAACGAGTCTTTAGGGTGGTTCCAGCGCGGCACAGAGTGCGCGGTCCATCGAGGAGAAATTATGTCCTATAAACGGTATTGGGTGGCATTTGCCATCGTCATTATTGGGTCTTTCGCCGTACTCGGAGGAGTCGGCAGGAAGATGATCAGCGAAGCTCCGCCCATCCCAGATGTGTACAGCACGGACGGTCAGCTTCTCTTCACCGGCAGTTCCATTACGGATGGCCAAGGAGTATGGCAGTCCATTGGTGGCCAGGAAATCGGAACGGTCTGGGGGCATGGAGCCTACGTTGCGCCCGATTGGAGCGCGGATTGGTTGCACCGGGAATCGGAGATCCTGCTGAACACCTGGGCGGTCAGAGCTGGGGCGGCAAATTTCGAGGCTCTCGGACCGGACCAGCAGGCCATCTTCAAAGCGCGCCTCATTCGCGAGATGCGGACCAACACTTACGACGCCTCGCGCAATCGCGTCACCTTAAGTGCCGACCGCGCAGCGGCATTTGATCAGCTTCGCGCATACTACACCGATGTTTTTGGCAGCGGCCGTTCGGCATACGCCATTCCGCATGGTGCGCTGACCAACTCTGCGAAGCAGCATCAGCTTGCCGCCTTCTTTTGGTGGACATCGTGGGCTTGCAGTACGGACCGCCCTGGGTCTGAGACAACCTACACAAACAATTGGCCGCATGAACCCCTGATCGGAAATGTACCAACATCGGGAGCAGTACTCTGGAGCGTGCTCAGCTTCGTGGGTCTGCTGGCAGGAATCGGTGGACTTGTGTGGTGGTATGCGTCGCAGGAGAAGGAACTCGTTCACGGCCCTTATCCCGAACAGGATCCATTCCTTGGGTTCAAGGCAACTGCATCCCAGCGCGCGACATTGAAATACTTCTTCGTGGTGGTGATTCTTTGGGGCGTCCAGATTCTGATGGGGATCCTTACAGCTCACTATGGAGTCGAGGGACACGGATTCTACGGATTTCCGCTGGATAAGTATCTCCCCTATGCTGTTACGCGAACCTGGCATCTACAAATCGCCATCTTCTGGATCGCCACATCATGGCTGGCGACAGGTCTTTACGTTGGACCAGCCGTGAGTGGTCACGAGCCAAAGTATCAGCGGCTGGGCGTCAACGCACTCTTTGGTGCGCTCATCCTCGTAGTTGGCGGGTCTCTGGCCGGCGAATGGATGGGCATACAGCAACGTCTTGGCAACATGTGGTTCTGGCTCGGCAGCCAGGGTTATGAATACGTGGACCTCGGACGCTTCTGGCAGATACTTTTGTTTGTGGGCCTGCGTTCTTTGGCTTGTCCTGATGGTCGCAGCTCTCAAGCCGGCGCTCGTGCGCAAGAGCGAAGACCGAGCTCTGCTGACGCTCTTCCTTATCTCGAGCATTGCCATCCCACTCTTTTATTCGGCTGGTCTGATGTACGGTCAGCGCAGCCATCTCGTTACCGCCGAATACTGGCGCTGGTGGGTAGTTCACCTCTGGGTTGAAGGCTTCTTCGAAGTATTTGCTACTGTCGTGATTGGGTTCCTTTTCACACGGCTCAAGCTGATTGAGATTCGAACCGCAACGAAAGCCGCCCTTTTCTCGACAATCATTTTTCTGTCAGGTGGGATCATCGGGACGTTCCATCATCTTTACTTCTCAGGTGCAACTCCTGCGGTGATTGGGCTGGGGGCGATCTTCAGTGCCTTTGAGGTTGTGCCACTTACACTCATTGGCTACGAAGCCTGGGAGAACATTCGTCTCGCGCAACCAACAAAAAAGTCTCAGTGGATCGCCAATTACAAGTGGCCCATATACTTCTTCGTTGCGGTCGCATTTTGGAACCTAGTGGGAGCAGGTCTCTTCGGCTTCCTTATCAATCCGCCGATTTCGCTTTATTACGTCCAGGGACTTAACCTCACTCCGGTCCACGGTCACACAGCTCTCTTCGGCGTCTACGGGATGCTGGGCTTGGGCCTCACGCTGTTCTGCCTGCGTGCGCTGAAGCCAGGGCGCGAGTGGAAGGAGACTCCATTGAAGCTCTCCTTCTGGTCGCTGAACTTCGGCTTGATCTTCATGGTTATTCTCAGCATGCTTCCGGTCGGACTGCTACAAGCCTGGGCATCTATCGAACACGGCACCTGGTACGCACGCTCCTCGGAGTTCATGCAATCCAGTTCCATGCAGACCTTACGCTGGATGAGAGTCCCCGGAGACATCCTGTTCGCGATTGGAGCAGCATTGTTCGCCTGGTTCGTACTTGGTTTGCTCACCGGGCATTCGTACAGCAAGGCGGGACCAGCGGAAACGGACGCTTTGTTGCGCGAGAGCAACGAAGAGCCCGCCGCACTACTCGCGGGTCGCTGACTAACTCGCTAACACCCATTCGGCGTCCTTGGTGACCCTATCACTATCAAGGACGTCGTTTTTAATGATGCGAGCAAGGACGCACGAGAGAATTTTGAATGGGACTATTCTTCACGTAGAGTCCGGCGACACTGCCGACCGCCAATGGATCGTGCTCATTGAAAGGCGAGGCTCAATCGGAGTCCGTTTGTTTCCGCCACAGGGTAGCAGGATAGGAGCTGTTCCGTTCCGACTCCCGCACCACGGCTCGTCTCCGTCCGGCCAATAGTTCCTGCGCGCTGATATTCCCGCAAACAACGCCAGACTCGCGATCAACCACGGGCATGCATGTGACGCCCGTGATTGCCATCTCCTCCGCTACTGCCCGGCAAGTCTCGTCCGCGAATGCAAGAACCTCGGGCAAGCCCTCTGGGGCGCACCTTCTATTCCTCGCGTCGAGTTTCGTCAACGGCTCGGTCATCACTTCCGCAACGCTTACCATTTCAAGCGGATCGACACCATATTCGCGAGACAGATGATAACCGCGGCGACTCAGCTTCTCAGTCAGAATTGATCGCGGCATGACCAACGACGTCACCAAGTACGACGCAATGCAGGCGAGCGTTAAAGGCAGCATTGCAGGAAATGCATGGGTCAGTTCCAGGGAAAACAGAACAGCAGTCAGGGGTACACCGAGGGCACCAGACAGCATGGCGCCCATCCCCATCAACGCCCACAGTGCTTGTGTCTCTCCGGACATCTGCCCCAATCGGGCCAGTGATTCGCCGATCGCCGCGCCGATCATTAATAAGGGAGCCAACACACCGCCCGAGGTTCCCGAGCTAAGAGAAAACGCCCACATCAATGACTTGGCGAGGAGCAGTCCAACGAGCAGCGCCACTGGAGCATTCCCACGCAGCAATTCGGCGATGTTGTCGTATCCAACACCTAGACCACGCGGGAAAAAGAAGCCGCCGACTCCGACGCCAATTCCGCCAATCGCTGGCCACCACATCCAGTGAATTCGAAGTCGGCTGCAGATATGTTCAAAGCCATCCTCAAAGCCATACATCAACTTGCTGAGCCCCGCCGAGGCCAAGCCAATCAAGATCCCCAATGGAACGGCCACGAGTAGCGTGCGATCCAGGTGAATCGACGAGTGCATCTCTACTGGGAATAGCGGCCCTGCTCCAAGCCAGCTGATCCGTAGGGCGCCGGCTACGACACTTGCCACGGCTACCGGCACGAGCGAACGCGGCCGCCATTCGAAGAGCAGCAGTTCCACCGCCAGAAGGATTGCCGCTAAAGGGGCCGCGAATGTTGCTGACATACCGGCAGCGGCGCCTGCCACCAACAACGTTGTCCGTTCTGCGTCCGTCAGCTTAAGCCACTGCGCAACCAGCGAACCAAAGGCTCCGCCGGTCATGATGATTGGTCCCTCGGCACCGAATGGGCCGCCCGAGCCAATTGCGATTGCTGCTGAAAGTGGTTTAAGTAGAGCGACCTTGGGATCGACACGGGCGCCGCGCAGGAGGATCGCCTCAATGGCTTCAGGAATTCCATGCCCGCGAATCTTGTCGGATCCGTAGTGGGCCATCAGTCCTACCAGCAATCCCCCTACGATCGGAACCAGCAGCATTAGCCAACGTGGCAGCGGAGATCCGGCAGGTCCCACCATGGCCACGCTCAGCCGATGATAGTAGAAGACGTTCGTCGCAACTGCGATTGCGCGCAGCAAAAGCACGGCCAGAACTGCCGCGCCGGTCCCGATTACGATCGCGACTCCGGACAGCATCCAAACGCGTTGATCGACGGTGAAATCACGGAGAGCGGAAGGCCTCGACCTCATCGAACCTCCGCGCGTGATCCTGCCTTCGCGTGAAGGCTTATGCGCTTCAGGGCTTGCGCCAGACGGGGTCCGAGCTCGTTTAGCTCCCGCGTATGGCTCCTGGTAAGCCGCCCAAGCACGTTCCTGCCTTTACGGGTCACACGCAAAATCGCGCGGCGCTTGTCTGCTGGGTCCGTAGTTCGTTCGAGGAGACCTTCGCGCTCGGACCGATTCACGAGTTCTACAGCGCTGTTGTGCTTCAGCCCCAGCCGTTCAGCGGCATACGCGATGGTTACCGCCGTACCGCCATTTGCGGCCACGACTTGCAGAAGGAGCTGATGTTGCTGTGGGTGCAAACCAGCTTCCTGCGCGGCGCATTCGCTGAAATGCAAGAAGCTTCGTAGCTCGAAGCGGAATTCCGCCAGCGCCGACAGAAGAGGGTCAGAGGAGCCAGTAACGACTTGAGGTCTCACATATATATCGTGCCACGATATATAGGCAAATTGCAAACCCCCGTTAAAATAGCGCATTTTGGCCAGACCGGGGTTGCTCACGAAGGACGGAGTGAGATGTCCACTAGGGACATCTCTAAGCCGATCCTGGGTCTTTCCCAGGGATTACGGCTTTACAGCAGATATTGCTCTGCGTTTCTTTGTTGATTTGTAGCTACAATATCGTGGTGGCGATTTTATATTCCCCAACCCAAAAGCCTGCGGCGAAGCTTTTGAGGTTGCTCTGCTGGTGGCATCTACTGAGCTTCGATGCGCCGACCATTGCAGTCGTCTGGTCATGCCTTTTCGCACATATCATGCACGTGCGCCTTCCCTGGTCTGCGGCGCTCATTCTTGCGTTGGGTACATGGCTAATATATGTTGCCGACCGGTTGCTCGACGGAGTTTCTCATGACGAGTGGAAACCTTTGCGGGAGCGGCACCATTTTTATGCGAGAAACAGCAAGCATTTCTTATTGGCGGCACTGGCGGTGTGCACCATGCTGCTCTGGCTGATCGCAACCCGCATGTCTTCCTTTACCCGCAGAGAAGACACGATTGTTTTTGGTGCCGCGGTGGTCTATTTCGGGGCGATACACGGTTCGTCGCTGTGGGTGCGATACCGAGCCAGCCCGTTGAGGCAAAATGAGACTCACTTACTTGAGGACGGTGCATCCAGCACAAAAGTCTTGCTACCTAAAGAAGTTGCCGTTGCTATCTTATTTGCTGCGGCGACTGCCGTTCCGGCCTGGTCGCGCCTGGACGGCAACGTCGCCGGAAATTATGCAGAGTTGTCGCTTGCCGCTATTTGTTTTGCAGCTCTTTGCTGGTTGAATTGCGTAGCGATTGAGCATTGGGAAACGATGGGCGAACTTGATCGGTCCTGCAGTCACATGCATGCAACGACAGAGTGGGCAGGCCGAAACCTGGCTCGCATTGCACTGACTGTATGCGGAATTGCCCTGTACATTCAGTCGGCACTCACGACCCTCCCCTTCACGCCGTCGCTACGGTTGGTCTTTCTGTCCGCCGCGCTAAGCGCAGCGGCGCTGTTCACGCTGGATCGCTTCCGCAGAAACTTGTCGTCGATGCAACTGCGCGCCGCGGCCGACGCGGTCCTGCTAACCCCTTTATTCTTCCTCTTTCGATAGCTATCGCGATGCATCGATGACTAGTTTTGGCGAAAGGCCATCACCATGAAAACGACACTCGCAAGTCCCGGAGCAACTTCCGAGCTGGAGTCAGGACAAGTCAAGAGCCATCGGGCCGTGAACTTCGATGCCATAGCCCGGCCGTATCGATGGCTTGAATACGTTGCGTTCGGCCGACTTCTGGAAAGGGTCAGGTTCACCCAGATCCCCTGCATTGCCGATAGGGCACACGCTTTGGTTCTTGGGGACGGAGACGGGCGATTCCTTGCACGGCTTGCTGTCCAGAATCGAGCGCTCTATGCCGAGGCCGTCGATTCGAGTCCAAGAATGCTAGGGCTCCTGCAATCGAGGATGTGTGAAGTTGGGGCGGGAGATCGCGTTACGCTCACGCAGGCTGATGTAATCGATGAAGCCTTCGCCCCATTCGGAAACGGGTACGATCTTGTGGCAACGCACTTCTTCTTTGACTGCTTCACCGATCACGAAGTTGAAACGATTGTTGATAGAGTTACTTCCAAGTTGGCGCACGAATCGGTTTGGATTGTTTCGGAGTTCGACGTCCCGCCTGCCGGTCCACGGATGTGGGCGCGAATTCTTATTCGACTTCTATACATGTCCTTTGGCCTACTAACTGGCCTTTCGGTTCGATCCCTACCGGACTATCGTCGCGTTCTGCAAAGCCGCGGCTTTTATCTGGAGAGGAGAACTACGGGTCTGCGCGGAATTCTCGTGAGCGAGCTTTGGCGTCAGAAAAAGCGCTGATTCACTGGACGACCGCACGGATTGTGTTTTGCTATTTCGCTGACATCGCTCTTCAATTCTCCATCTGCTTCGGCTTCGGCGACGTCACCTTCACGGTGTCTGACGGTTTGCTGACGCCATTTGTTCCGACGGCAACGATCGTGTACGTCGCAGCCTCGCCTCTCTCGGGCGCAGGTTCTGTGAACCTCCCGGTGGTCAATCCCAACGCAGCCAATTTCGCCTCAGGCTCAAGCGTGCTCGTCCGCAACACTCGATAAAACTGTGCGCCAGGTACGGCATCCCAGGTAAGCGTCAGGACATTGCCGAGGACAGCCGCTTTGGCACTGAGGGGAGCCGCCAGCTTTTCTGCACCCTTTGCCGGCAGAAGCCCATAGACGCAGAATTGTCCGGTTCCCACGTTCTCTGTTCCGAAACTGGCCAGATAGACTCGTCCATTTGCGATTGTCGGCGGAGCCATCTTGGAGTACTCTCCGCAATCATCGCGCGCCGGAACCTGCAGCGAGTTCCATAGTTCGTGGCGTATGTCATCCCCGTCGTAGGCATGCAGAACTCCCGGCCGCGACTCGTGCCAGGAATCTCCTGTCGCATGGATTGCTGCCCACAGAATCCCGTCTTTGTTTCCATTTGCTGAAAGCGACAACATCGCGCCTGGATGACCTTCATTCGGTACATCCCGCATCATCAACGGTGTCTCTCCGAGCTTTTCTCCTTCGAGCTTGTAGACTTTGGCTTTGTCTCTCTGCCCCCACACGTACAGCAGGTTGCCTGCTTTTGCACTCTGCCAGTAGACAAGGCTGTGCAGATGCGATGCGGTCGCCTGAAAATGCTGTAACGCATGTTCATCGCCGAGATGTCCGAAGTTTCTCGTATCCAGGGTGTAGAGCACACCCTCCTTACCGCCGCCGAGAACCAGGTGCGTGCCGGGAATGAGAGTCGCGCCCGAGGAGTTGAGGTCCGCGTCCTCTTTGTCGAGCGCGAAATGGTTGGTCGGAGTAAACCAGTCGAGCAGCTTGAGGCGCGGTGTCAACTTCAAGAAGCTCTCGCTGAAGTTCTTGACGCCGTCCCAACTACCATTGCCGGTCACTACGTATACGTTGCCTTCTGCGTCCGCGGCAGGCCCCTGGCCCGACTGCCAGATACTTGCCTCAGAGCCCGTCGGCGACGTATTGAAGACACTCACCTGCGCCAGCGTCTTCGCATCGTACGCCATCAGAAACCCGTGATAGGGCTCCTTGTCGCAATGCGATGCATAGCCTACGTACACCATGCCGTTTGCCAGCATCAACGCTGGTCTCTGGTTCTGCATGAGCGCATTGAAGTCAGGCGCGCTGATTATGACGGGGCTCTCCGGCAGGTCAGCGCCCGTCGCAAGATCCAGCGCATGAAGTCTCTGAATAAATCCCGTCCGCGGACCATTCGCAGCACCCGCGCGCGTCAGCGCAACTACATACAGAACTCCGCGCGCCTTGTCGATTACGGGCGTGCCAATGATGCCCATCTGTCCATTGATGTCCAGGCAGCCAAAGTTTTCACTGTGCAGGTTTGCCGGCGTTCCGAAGTTCACATGCCACACCGGCATCGAGGCCTCGGCATCGTTGGCATCGAAGGCGTATACGCTATTGTTCACCGTCGTCACATACACAAGATCCCGGGTGCCTCCGCCGACCGTCACTCCAGTCACGACCAGCGGTTGTGTATAAAGCTGGTCGTCCACGACCCGCTTGAACAGCATCCCAAACTGGGTCTGATTTACATTTGCCGGAGTCAGTATCGTCTCTCGCAGATTCGCGCCCGTCCGAAAATTGTCGTTGTGCTGCGTCAGTACATCGACCTGCGCATGGACGCAGGCGCTCACGGCCAAAAAAGACAGGCAGATCAGAACCGAGATCAAAACATGTTTCAGGGTATTGCCGGACAATCGCATTCTCCAAACTCCGAGTTGGCCTTCTACCGGCCGTAACGATGAAGTGTAGGAGACAAGACTATCAGGGGCTGACCCCTTCGCAATGTGGGTGAGTGCTTCTGTTGCACTCACTTGATCAACCACGCCGAAATCCATTCGAAGAGCTGGATTTAGACATACCTTAGGCTATCTTGGCTGCCTGCGGATCCCGCCCCCAAGGCTGCACGTGCAGCGTAAAACGACTCTCGTATCGATTTTCGGATCTGCGTGGACTTGGCTTATTGCAACAGCGCGGTCGGCCTGATTTTAAAGCGGGCCGCGCCCCTCTACGGTTTGGGTACCTTCGTTCGCACTCGCCGAAAGAGCGCGTAGGTGGCGAGCACGCTGACCGCCGTCACAGTGAGTCGGAGCAGGATGTTCTCGGTATTTGCCTTGATGGAGGTGAGCACGTTGCCCATGAAACCAGTATTCGGGTTGCAGAACGGCGAGTTCGCCAGAATTACCAGTTCCATGCCTTTTGGTAAAAAGAAGACGTTGGCCTGCTCGACAAAATAGCCGTCAGTGTCGCCGACTTTTAGGCTCCAGAAACCTCCCTTGCCGTAGATGCGGCCAAGGGGATTCGTATCATCTTTCACATCGAGACCAAACTGCCTGTCCAGCATCCTTTGCGCGATCACTGGATCCACCACCTGACCACCCCGTCGAAATGCCGCCATTACCGTCAGCAGATCGTCGACCGAAAGGTGCCAGCCGACAGCCCCGCACATGGTCTTGAGATCCTGAGAGTTCCAACCCGGCACGTCGAACGCCGGATCCGGGTATGGATAGGCAAGCGCGTTTTCCTCCGTGTGCTGAAAACTTGAGGTCACGCCAACTGGAGCAAAGACGTTCTCACTCACATATCTCGCGTAGTAGTTAATCGTGGTCAAGTCCCAGTACTCATCCCTGACTTCCGCGAAGATTGGGTTAAACAGGTACGGTGCATCCATCGTGGTGAGCAGAATGCGGCACAGGCCGAAGTTCATGTTGCGATAGGCAAATTTACTACCCGGCATCGCGCCTAGAGCGATTTGATCTTTCATGGACGGAAAGTCGGACGGGCCAGCGACATCCGGCCCGGGCACCAGTCCAGAAGTATGCGTCAGCAAATGTCGAAAAGTAAGCTGGTTAACCCCAGGACCTCGAACCCAGTACGGCGGCAGCCAGGGCCAGACCACGGCGTCCGGCGAGATGTTGTGGTCCTCCAGTAGCTTCGTCATCGCCATGGCCGTGATGAGTTTGCTCACGCTTGCAACGTGCATCGGCACATCCGCCGTCCAGCCAGCCGCACCGTCCACAGGCGTCTTCGCCCAGTTCCACTGGTCATCGAAGACCACTCGACCATACCGCCGCAGTTGCATCGAATAACCCGTAAGGCAAAAGCCCAGGAGGCCGTGCAGGTCGCGTCGCAACTGATCGGTATTGAGCCGGTAGAACAACCCTGAGGGCGGTGGAGGATTGCTCGGATCGTCCGTACCGTCGGCGGGTCGATGCAGATCCAGGCCGAGCGTCGCATTCACGACGTTATCGGGCCGCATTACGTGCGCCCGGATGGTTTCCTCGGTCACGCCAAGCCGATGAAGAACTTCGCTTCGGTCTAGTTCGGAAGGGTCCCGCATGTCAGTACCTCCGTTACCACCGATCTCGAACGATTCTGTCCGCCCGGCAACACTACGTAATTCGGGTCGAACTTCAAATCCAGATGAAAGTGCCTGCAGGTTTCCTAAAGCCTGCTCAGAGATCAGCCGCTGTTACAAATATGGGAAAAATCACGACTGTCGTGAAGGGGCGCTCGAAGTTAGCCATTGTAATTCGCTACGACTCGGACAACTTTTCCAGCGGGTGACAGTTCCATGAACTCCCCTGTGCGGGTACCCTTTTGGTTCGTGTAATAGAGCAGGACGCTGTTTACTCCCCACAGTACGTCCTCAAGATGAAAGTGAAGTTCCGGGTAGGCCTCAAGCCCTCGTTGAAAGTAGCCTCTCAAGTTTGCTTTTCCGAAAATCTTTCCATCCGGCGTTCCAAGTAGTTGGACCGCAGAGGGCGAAGTCAACTCGATTGCATCCTCGTAGTGCGTCATGATCAAATCCAGATCGCGACGATTCCAAGCTGCCACCCATTCATTGGCCAGATGCCAAGCCTGCTCTCTTGTCATTGCCATTTCTCCCGCTGAAAGTTGATCCAAATGGTAAGGTCATCCAATTGGATGGGCATGGCGCGGTTGTAGCGGAGATTGCTACTCCTTCAGCGCGGTTTCTACAGCGGCGATCACTTCGGGCGAGTCGGGGGTGACGGCTGGTTCAAATCGTGCCACGGGCTTGCCCTTGCGATCGAAGAGAAACTTGGTGAAATTCCACTTGATGTCTCCACCGATCTGCGGATTGACCGACTTATCAGTCAGAAAGACGTAGAGCGGAGCCTTGTCATCGCCCAGCACAGATTCCTTGGCCATCATGGGGAAGGTGACGTTGTACTTGTTGCTGCAGAACTTCTTGATCTCTTCATTTGTGCCCGGCTCCTGCGAGGCGAAGTTGTTAGCTGGGATGCCGACGATCACCAAGCCCTGGCCCTCATACTTTTTGTAGAGGGATTCGAGGCCCGCGTATTGCGGAGTGAAGCCGCACTTGCTGGCGACATTTACGAGGAGAACCACTTTGCCTTTGTAGCTATCGAGGCTTACTGGCTGGCCATCAATCGACTTCATCGTAAAGTCGTAAATGCTCTTAGCCTGCACCGCCATCATGGTGCTGGCGACAGACAACATGAGAATCAAGGCAAGTTTGCGCATCGGAACCTCCAGGGACGTCGATGGCGATTATACCTGCTGATGGCGGAAAACTGATTCGGCACGACTCCTACTTTGCGCCGAGGGTGCGGTATTTCGATGCCGGAGGGGCGTGCGGAGCTCTGCTGTGGCATTCCCACAACTCGGAGGCGCTACAGTTATGGGCAAGGCCGCAAGAGAGAGGATTGGGGGAGCTTCACGTTGTCGCACCAGCACTATACAGGGAGAATTATTATGGCGGGTAAGTGAAGAGCGCATGCTCGCCGTTATCGCCAAGTGGCAGGGAAAGGGCGAGCTTTCCGCCAGCTCCTCTCGTGGCTGTTTATTGAAATGGTTGCGCCTCAGATCGGCGCTCTGTATTGTTTTGTTTCACGGGGAGAACGTTTACTCAAATGACCACTAGCTCAACCTCACGCCGCAGATTCCTCCAGACATCCGCGCTTGCAGCCTCGGCGCTTGCGTTGCGATCGAACTCACTGATCTCGCAGTCCACACAGGTTGATGCTCACATCGAAATTCTTCCAGGCGAGCCGATCGGCGTTATTGCCCCAGAGATTTATTCCCACTTCATCGAGCAACTTGGCGGAGTTGTTTACGACGGTGTATGGGTGGGGGAGAAATCGAAGATTCCCAACCAGGGCGGCATACGGACGTCCTTCATTGAAATGATGTGCGCGGTGCAGGCTCCTGTGCTGCGGTGGCCGGGCGGTTGCTTCGCCGACTCATACGACTGGCACGATGGTCTTGGCCCACGCGACGCGCGGCCTTCTCGTGCAGGCTTCTGGGACCAGCAGGACTCGAATCATTACGGCCTGCATGAGTTCATGCGGACGTGCCGCCTGATTGGTTGCAAGCCCTACCTGGCAGCCAACGTGCGTACTCAGCCGGCTCGCGACTTTTACCAGGAGATTGAGTACTGCAACGCACCCGCCGGCGACCTGCCGTCTAACTCCGCTGCTCCTGCTGAGCCAGATGCGCTTGCCAAACTGCGCGCGGCGAACGGTGACCCAGAACCCTTCAACGTCGATCTTTGGGGTGTGGGCAACGAGAGTTGGGGTTGTGGCGGCAATATGACTCCGGAAGAGTACGCCGCGGCCTATCGGCGCTACACGGCGTGGGTGCCAAAGTATGGCCGCGATCTTCAGTTCGTCGCGGTGGGTCCCAATGGAGACGATGTTGATTGGACGACGCGCTTATTCAAGGCGCTGTACGCCAACCCTGAACGCTGCCATCTCTGGGGACTTTCTATCCACTATTACACCTCAGGCAGCGCGGCCCGCTTCGCCGGTGGGGACGCCCTGAAATTCGGCGATGATGAGCACTACGATTTGCTGACGCGCGGCTCGCTGATGGAGAAGATTATTCTTGATCACTGGGCGGCGATGGGAAACTTGCCGGGTCACCCCAGCAGTCCTGGTCAGCCGCAGGTGAAGCTGGTTGTTGACGAGTGGGGAGCCTGGTACAACCGGGGTACGGAACTTGGGCCGAATTACAACTACACGCAGCAGTCCACCATGCGGGACGCACTGCTCGCCGCGATAACTTTTGATATCTTTCAGCGCAACGCGGACAAGGTTGGACTCGCTGCCGTCGCACAGTCAGTCAACTGCCTTCACTCGTTGATGCTCGCGCAGGGAGACAAGGTGACCCTAACCCCGACCTTCCACGTCTTCAAGATGTATTTGCCGCACCGGGGAGGACAAGCTGTCCGCACCGAGTTTACAGCGCCTGCGATCCCCAATCCGCTTGGCGATACGCCGATCCAGGTGGGAGGAAACAGTTATATCGGCGCGCTCGCTCCGGTAAAGACTCTCGCAGGTCTTAGCGGCTCAGCATCGATAGGATCGAAGGGATCGGGCTCAGAGAAGCTCTTGACCTTGTCCGTCGTGAACCCACATCTGACGCGGCCCATGACTACCGAGGTCACGATTCAGGGAGCAAGCATTGCTTCGGCCACCGGAATGGTGCTGGCGTCACACGACATTCACGCCCATAACGACTTCGCGCATCCTGACGCAGTAAAGGCGGTTGCCGCAAGTCAACGCCCCGAGCGGCGGCAAACTCCGTCATACTTTTCCCCCGGGGAGCGTTACGACGTTACAGATTACTTTGGCTTAGCAAGATCTCGCGACAGTCGTGGGAGGCTAACGCAATGACTAATCTCATGGCCGACACGCTTTCTGCGAAGCGATATCGCGAAATGTTGCGTTGTTTCGTTGCTTTCATTGGCGAATTGCTTGTAATGTCTGCAGCGATAGCCATTGGGCCCGTTCCTTAGCGAGAGGAGCAACTAGCCATGTTAGTTGATTTCATCGTTCGCGTAGATCGCACGGGCGCCGATTTTCAGGCGGATTTCAACCAGTTGCGTCCCCAGGGATATAGGCCGATGTCGCTCAGCGTGTATCAGGCGGGCAATCCGCTGTACGCGGTGGTGTGGGTGAAGCGTGCGAACGCGCCGGACTGGTCAGCGGTTGCCGGGGTGGACGGCGCCGGCTATCGAACGGCCTTTAACAATGCGGTTGCGGCGGGCTTTCATCCCGTGCTTCTGTCCGCGACGGGAGCAGGGAACTCAATCACATTTGCCGGAGTATTTGAGCAAGGCGGAGGCGTGCCCCTTACCCGTTTCAACCTGACATCCGGTGACGTAAACGATCCCAACACTATTCAGCATTGGCACCAGCAGGGGCAGGCCAATGGCTGGATCATGACAAGCGGGGCAGTCTACGGTGACTCTCACACACCATTGTATGCGGGCATCTGGCCGGGGAATGGCAACCAGCTTACCTGGAATGCAGAGGGCATAGTTGACGACTTCAATCAATACCAGGCTCGCTTCAATGCCCAGACCAGCGGTTTTGCGCGGCCGGTGTTTGTCACGCTGTCAGATTACGGCAGATATCTTTCGATCTTCACGGATTCGTCGTGGGGACCCAATATAGCGTTCCATGGAATTACTCGTGCAGATCTGGACGCCGCGCTGGCGAGATACGGTGCACTGGGATATTTTCCCATGTGCCTGCAGGCAGGGGGTAGTGGCGGCGGAATTCGCTATGCGGTGATATTTGTCCAGCAGGATCAGCCGCTAGCTCGTGAATGGAATGTGACAGGCCCTGATGCACCAGCGGCGATTGATGCTGCCGCGAAGACTCTACTGCAAACTACGGGCATGCGCGGGATGTCGATCGCAGTGGTGAACGGAACCCGCCTGGTTTGTACGCGTGGATATACGTGGGCTGAACCGGGTTATCCTGCGGTACTTCCTACGACACAGTTTCGAATGGCTAGTTGCTCGAAGACGGTGACGGCGCTGGCGATTGAACAACTAATTGAGGCGGGCTCGCTGCACCTGACGGATCAACTGCAAAATGTTCTTCAACTGATTCCGCCACCTGGGCATGCCATCGACGCGGGGTTCGCGGCGGTGAAAGTACAGGAATTACTGGAGCACAGAAGCGGTCTTGGCGGCGGTGCCTCCGACGGGCAGGTGACCGCAATGCTGGGAACGATACTTCCGGTCACGCCGTGGGATGTGGCGCGGGTTGGTGCGACATTTCCGTTGGCCGATCCGAACAAGAAGATGGCGTACTCCAATTTCGGTTATTGGCTGCTTGGCTTGATTGTGGCAAAACGGCGAAGCATGAACTTTATTGATGCAGTGCAGCAGAATATGGGGAACCCTCTGCAGGTTACCCGTATGCGCCGGAGTTCGCCGCTCATTGCGACCAGCTATCCGGATGAGGCGCGCTATCATCGGCTGTCGCTATGGTCGTCCGATCCCAACGGAGAACATCGTTTTGGATTATGGCTGGGCAATAGTGTCATGACAACAGATCAGCCCATGGTTCCAGGAGTTTATGGCGATCGTAATTTATGGAACGAAGATGCTTCAGGAGGACTCTCGGCAAGCGCGGTGGACTTTATGAGATTGATTGCCGGACTGAACTTTACTGGTGCGGGCGCCATTGTTAGCCGTTCGAGTTTAAGCGCGATGTTGCAGCGAGCTATCGACAATATCGCATTGCACAATAATCCGCAGGACTCGCGAGCGGGCTACGGATTCGACTCCATGGGCGTGAACGGCGCGGGGCGGTTCAATGGGTTCAAGGGTGGATACCTGTTTACATCACAGAACTACTTCTGGTTTGAACTCGACGGAACTTCAGTATTAGTGAACTACAACGGCACGCACCCGCTTTCTGCGGCCGACCCGATTCAACAGATCGCAGCTGCTACTGATTGGTCAAAACAGCCGGACCTGTTTCCGCAGTTTGGCATGCCGTCGATGTAGAGGGCGAGTTTCGCACCCGCATGCAGGAAGTCACGACACGATCTCGATTCGCGCTGTTCGTCCTGGTGTTGGCAATAACGCAATTCAGGGTTGGCAGCGGACAGAGTCCGGCGGCCCCGCCTCCGGTAATGTTCACGGGCCTCAGCAATCTCCATCACCCGACATCCACGAGCAATTCTGAGGCGCAGCAGTTCTTCGACCAGGGCTTGCGTCTGGTCTATGCCTGCAATCATGAGGAAGCCGTTCGTTCGTTCCAGCAAGGGGCGCAGTTGGATCCGCAATATGCCCTCGGTGGCATGCTGCTACGAACGGGCGATGCCGCCGGAGGAGAGAGTGTTTTTTAGAGAAGGGTTGGCCAAGAATCCCGCGATCCTGGGTTGTTGTTTGGACTCGCTGAATCTCTCAATCAACAACATCGGGCTTACGAGGCGAACTGGATCCAAAGCCAATTTGAGATCACGTGGAAGTGCACAGACGTCCCACTCACGCTCAACGATCTATAGGGCTGGTTGATGAATCTGTGCCGATACAGTAGGGCCGGGATCCTGATTGAATTTTCCGGGTCCACGCAGGGCGCGCCCCGGGAAGAGATCCGGCACGAGCTTGCTTTCGTTCACCAATACTGTTCCACCTACCAGCAGATAACGCACGCCGATGCTGGGTTCCATTGGCTTCTGGAAAGTCGCGCGATCCGAGATGGTTTGCGGATCGAAGATGACGACGTCAGCGTCAGCCCCTTCCTGCAAACGGCCTTTCGTTTTTGCTGCGGGAGTGGAACGCTCGAGCATCTGCGCGGGCATGAGCGTCATCTTTCGCAGAGCCTCCATCAATGTGAGCGTCTTCTTTTCGCGAACGTACTGCGCCAGAACGCGCGTGTAGGTACCGGCGTTTCGAGGATGGCCTTCCACTCCATCGCTTGCAATCATGATTAACGGATTGGGGAGCACTGCATCCACCATCTCCTGCGTATTGGCAAAAACCAGCACCCATTGTGTCTTGCTTGAAGTATGGAGTTCGTCGAAGCGTTCCCTGGTGAGGTGCTCTCCAGTGTCGGGAAGCACGAGATCTCCGTAGTCGATCCCAAGTCTCTCCTTCCATCCTGGGTCAAATAGAGCCGAGTTGATTGCGGTCATCCCCGCGATATAGGGATACGCTTCAGTGGTAATATCCAGACCGCTTGCCCGCGCGCCCTGCACCATTGAAAGGCACTCCAGCGAGTCGCGTGTACAAGTGCTGTTGAGGTGCACGATGTGCAGCGAAGCACCTGTAACGGCTGCCGCCGCGATCACTTCGCCGATGGATTCGATGGTAGAGCCCGGCTCCCGCTGTCCACTGCTGCGAACATGTGTGTAGACCGGCAATTTGCGCTCGGCAGCAACGCGGAACATATCAATGATCTCGAGTCGACTGGCGCCGGGAGTGTAGGCAATGCCCAGGCCCACGCCGAGCGCGCCCGCATCCAGTTCGGCACGCAGGCGTTGTTGAATTTTCTCAATCTGCTCTGGAGTGGCTGGCTGGTTGGTGGCGGGCCCGCTCTTCGGCAGGATGTCAGGAATGCCGGCGTGGGGACTGGTCATCAGACCTGAGATCGGCGCGCCAAAGACCAGGGATCGTGCTGCAACATGACTGGCGGTCGTGCCATAGTTGATCCGCGAATGCCCCTGCTTGGCGCTGAGGAACTGGGTGACGTCAGGTGCGCCAATTTCCATTTCAAGCGCTGTCGTTACTCCATCGAGTGCCTTGACTCTTTGGCTTTCCAAGTCCTGACCATGCTGGTGCAGATCGATGAAACCCGGTGCAACAACGAGTCCCCGGGCTTGTATGACGCGGCGTCCCTTGAGCGGCTCTGAACTAATTTTGACGATTGTTCCGGCGTTGATTCCGACGTTGCGCACCGCGTCCAGATTGGAGTCGGGATCCATTACGCGGCCGCCCTCCAACACTAGATCGTATTGCTGAGCTAGGGAGGTAGCAGCCGATAACACCAAGATGCAGAGCCAGAAGATCAGCTTCGTCATGCGAACTCCTGAAGTCCACTGATTATATCGAGCGCGCGAAATGTGATGTCGCATGAGCACGAAAGCCAGCCCCGACTGCTTTTTTAGTTGCCAGAGGGCGAAGTCCGCAAAATTGAAGTGGCCCTCTGTTCTGGAGAACAGAGGGCCACTTCTTCGAAGGGCATTCTATCGCTTGCCTATCAGCGCACTTGCAGTTCTAACTTCCCAGCCGTGTCTGGGATGACGACGTGAAGCGCATGGGCAGAGGCATCGTAAGTAGTCTTCAGGGACTGGGCCGACGAGCCTAGTTTTGCCTGAGCGCGCGCCGAAGGCCAGTCGTAGAGCACGACCTCGATCGACTTCCACCACGGTGAATAGCTTCCTTCCCGCGCGCCAAATTGCACGGTCACTCCCTCACTCCCAGAGCGGCAGGTAAATGCCTGACGCAGATATTCACCCTGCTGATAGCGGAAGGTGTGCCCGTCATCCAGGTAAAGCGACCCGTTGCAATTTGAACCCGGATAGACGCGGAGCTCAAGGGGGCCGGATGGTGTCTGCTCGGTGCTTTGCACTAGGGGCTGCAGTGGAATGATGCTCCCGCCGCGCACGTAGACCGGCAATGTGTCGAGCTTCGGGTGAATCATTGCGGGGTGGGGGAAGTCGGCTTCGGTCTTTCCCTGTCCGTATGCAGTAGCGATTTGCACGATGTTAAGGGTGGCTACCTGAGGGGGAACTTTTCGGCTCGTCCAGAAGTCGTACCATTCGCCCGGAGGATATGCGACCGAGTAGTCGTCAAGCGTTTCGCCGAACGATGGAGGCGCTATGAGCAGGTCGGGACCAAGAAGGAATTCGGTATCGACTGCGTCCAGATCATTCGGAAATTCCAGGAAGAGTGGCCTCATCAGGGGCAGGCCGTTCCGCGATGCCTCCTCGGCGAGTGTGTATATGTAGGGCAGAAGCCGATAGCGCGTCTCGATGTAGCGGCGACGAATTGCTTCCTGTTCCGGACCATGCGCCCAAACCTCCTGCGGCTTAGTGCCCAGGCTGGCGTGATCGCGGAACATCGGATGGAAGGCTCCTATTTCAATCCAGCGCGTCAGCAGATCAGGGGGAGGCGAGTAGCCGAAACCGCCCACGTCATCGCCCACCATGGATATTCCGCTGACGCCGAGATTGAGAATCATCTGCGTGCCAAGGTGGAGATGACTCCACGTCGAAGCATTGTCACCTGTCCACGTAAATCCGAAGCGTTGTCCGCCGGCATAGGTGGCGCGAGTTAACACGAAGGGACGTTCATCAGGCCGCAGTTTCAGCAGGCCCTCGTAAGTGGCACGCTCGTTCTGCATGCCTAAAATATTGTGTATTTCCGTATGGGGGGCGGTGCGCGGCTGGAAGCCCGGCTCGTCGATGCGATGCACGGTGTTCAAGGGCATCGTGAAGACGGGCCCATCAAACACAGAGGGCTCGTTCATGTCGTTCCAGAATCCGGCAACGCCATCCTTTACAAATTGTGCGTAGAGGTTACCCCACCACTCGCGTGTCTGTGTGCGCGTGAAGTCTGGAAATACGGCAGGTCCGGGCCAGACTACGCCGATGAACTCGCTTCCATCTGGATTCTTTACGAAATGGTCGCCCGCATGCCCAGTGTCATATGGCGTATAGCCCTGACCGGCGATGTGAGCGACATGCAGATCCGTAATAGTGACGAGATGAAAATTCTGCTTGCGGAGATCGGAGACGAGCTCAGGGAACTTGGGGAATCTGACAGGATCGACCGTGAAGGGTCGATTTCTGAACTGATAATCGATGTCGAGGTAAAGAGCGTCTGAGGGGATCTTGTCCGCTCGAAGGCGATCGGCAACCTTTCGCAATTCCGATTCCGGCGAGTAGGAGTAGCGCGACTGCTGAAAGCCCAGTGACCAGAGTGGAGGTAAGGGAGGCGTACCGGTGAGGTATGTGTAGCCCAGGACAACTTCTTTTGGAGTTGGCCCATAGATCAAGTAATAGTTGAGGGGGCCTGCCTCGGCACCGAAGGAATACGCATCACGATCGCGTTTGCCGAAGTCGAACCATGTGCGCCATGTGTTATCGAGAAAGATCCCGTAGCTGCGCCCGGAGCCGATGGCCACGAAGAACGGAATAGCCTTGTAGAGATAATCCGCTGTCTCTGAGATGCCATAGTCGCGGTTCCACAGTGTGTACGCCTGGTTTCTACGGTCGAAGGACCCGGTCTTGTCGCCGAGTCCGAAGAAGTGCTCGTCTTCAGGCATTTCCTTTGAGACGGTGAAGCCGCCGCGGCTGAATTCCGTGGGCCTGCCGAGAGCATCGGCACAAACTAAATTGCCCGCCAGATCGCGCACTACAATCCGCAAGGGATTGCGCTCGACCTTCACCTCCAGAGATGCGGTGCGAAAGCCGATCGAAGAATCATCCTGCAGCGGCTGCACATCGGTGGTTTTAGTGCGCACAGCAGGCAGAACGGCCCACGAGGCGTCCTCCGGCAATTCAGCGCCGGGGGCAATGCGAACGCGTAGAATGTCGCTTCGGAGTGCGGTGATCTGGAGAGTGGCGTCGCCTGCCCGAATCGCAACGCCGTCTTTCAGTGGCTTTGCATCAGAGATCGATTGCAACGCCATAGTGGGCTGGGCTACACCGGAGGCACTCTGCCCAATGGAGTAAGGAGTAAGTAGAAGAGCAACAAAAGGAAATAAAAGAGCGGACAGTGAATTTCGAAGTGTGCGGGTCATCTCTTCCTCAAAAAAGCTATACACATTATTAACCCGGCGGAGCCACGGGTGTCCGAAGACTCTACATTATCGCCTCGATTGCTGTTCAACGAGCGAAGTGTCCCTTAATTGACTGGCTTTTTGCATAGTCATATAACTGTGACTAACACTCCACAGAGAGATTCCGGCCTGGTTAATGGCATGCTCTGCATGGCCGCAATGCTGAACTCTTTTTGCTGAGCCGAAAGGATTCTCGATTCATCCTGTTCCTGGGAGTTCCTCGACCGCAGTAGGAACGGGTTTTTCTGCATGCAGCATGAAGCGATTTCGTCCCTTAAGGTGACATTGTGACAGGCAACACGGCTTCTTCTCCCGACTCCAAAACGCAGTTACGCAGGTCAATGGGTTTTTGGGATGTGTTGCTCTTCAACATCGCCACTGTGCTGGGACCCCGATGGATTGCGGCTGCTGGACACAACGGCACCTCTTCCATCAGCTTGTGGGGTCTCGCCGCTGTCTTCTTTTTCGTGCCGGGTGCGCTGGTCATCAATGAACTCTCCTCGCGCTTTCCTGAGGAGGGTGGGCTATATGTCTGGGCCCGCGAGGCGTTTGGCGACTTTCACGGGTTCATAGCCGGCTGGACATACTGGATCTACACAGTTTTCTATTTTCCCGGCCTGTTACTGGCGAGCGCATCGATGAGCGCATACATCATAGGTGGACGTGGCGCAACACTCGCGCACGATCGCACGTTCCTGCTGGCAGTTTCGCTGGGATTGCTTCTGGTGGCTGTGATCCTGAACATCATCGGCCTGAACATCGGCAAGTGGCTGCAAAACGCGGGTGGCGTGGGAACCTATGTTCCACTCCTCATCCTGGCAGGTATTGCAGCGATCGTTGTCATGCGACATGGTTCGGCCACTCATTTCACGGTGGCCAATATGTTGCCTACGTGGAACTGGGGAACAGTCAACTTTTGGTCGCAAATAGCTTTCGCCTTCACGGGGCTGGAACTAGTTTCGGCAATGAGCGAAGAGGTGCGCGATCCCCGTCGCACACTGCCCCGCGCCGTGTTTGCCGCCGGTGCGATGATCGCCTTCATGTATATTGTCGGCACTTTCGCAATCCTGGCTCTCGTGCCCGCGGCGGATGTGGATCCACAAAGCGGAGTATTTCACGCTATCACTATCGGGGCTTTGGCGTTACGAATCGGCTTCGTAGGCGTGCTGGCGGCCGTCCTCGTGACCGTTGGCAATGCAGGCGGGGTAGGAAGTACCGTTGCCGGTATCGCACGCGTCCCGTTCGTTGTTGGAATTGACCGCTACTTGCCCGCAGCATTTGGCAAAGTCCATCCTCGCTGGAAGACTCCGTACATCTCCATCCTTGTGCAGGCCATCATTTCTGGGTTCATTCTGCTTGTAAGTCAGATCAATGAGACCACCCGCGGCGCTTACCAGCTTCTTATCGATGCGGCGATCATTCTCTACTTCATCCCGTTTCTGTACATGTTTGCAGCGGTGATCAAGCTGGCGCGCCGAAAAGATCGGTTGGGCAATGAACACGCCGTATTGGTGCCCGGAGGGACGGTTGGTGTTTGGATCGCGGGCAGTCTTGGCTTCATCGTGGTACTCATCGGGATCATCGTTTCGCTCGTCCCGCCGGGTGATTCGTCAGACAAACTGGGATTTGAGCTGAAGCTTGTCGCGGGCACCGTCGTTTCAATTTTGATAGGCCTTTTCCTGTATTGGCGCGGCGCACGATCAAAGAGATCGGAAGTTTGACGACGAGGCGCAGAGCTACTTTGCAGCAGGCACAGCGTTTTCTCTTTCTACCGGCTCAAGATGCGCAGTAAAGTGGCGAAGAAAGGGAGCAGCGTGGGTCAAGCGCATGCCTCTGATGCGATCACGATTCTTCCAGACCTCCAGAATCACTTCCACCAAGTAGTCGATGTGGCTCTGGGTATACACGCGGCGGGGAATCGCCAGTCGTACCAAGTCCATTTGCGCAGCAGCAGCGAACATTAGTGTTCCAATTTCGACTGAACGAACGCCTCCCTCCAGATAAAGTTCCGCACCCAGAGCCACACCCGGGAATTGATCGCCGGCGATGTGCGGCAGGAACGCGCGTGCATCTATATAGATTGCGTGACCGCCGGGCGGCTGGACAATTGGCACTCCGGCGGACGCAATGTGACTCCCCAGATACGCAGTCGAAGCGATACGGTAGCGCAAATAATCCTCTTCAAGCGCCTCCTGCAGCCCTACGGCGATCGCCTCGAGATCGCGCCCTGCAAGTCCACCGTATGTCGGGTACCCCTCGGTCAAAATCAGCAAATCCTTTTCTTGTTGCGCCAGAAGATCATCATTGGTGCAGAGAAAGCCGCCGATGTTGGCCATGCCATCCTTCTTGGCCGACATCGTGCAGCCGTCTCCGTGTCGGAAGATTTCCTGCGCGATCTCCTTAGGTGTCTTCGACTCGTATCCCGGTTCGCGCAACTTAATAAACCAAGAGTTCTCGGCAAAGCGGCACGCGTCAAAATACATCGGTATGCGGTGCCGCTTGCAGATGGTGCTTACCTGGCGAATGTTTTCCATCGAAACCGGCTGGCCGCCGCCCGAGTTGTTGGTGATGGTGAGCATGACCAACGGGATACGCTCGGGCCCGACGCGCTCAATCAGTGCCTCCAGCGCATCCGTATCCATGTTTCCTTTGAATGGATGCGACAGCGCCGGTTGGCGTCCTTCAGGTATGACCAGATCTACCGCCTCAGCCCCTGCGTACTCCACGTTTGCGCGAGTAGTGTCGAAGTGGGTGTTGTTCGGAACGACATCTCCTCTCTTGCAGGCCACGCCAAACAGGATGCGCTCGGCTGCGCGTCCTTGATGGGTGGGAATAACATGCTTGTAGCTGAAGATGTCCTGCACCGAAGTGCGGAAGCGATCAAAGCTGCGGCTGCCCGCGTAGCTCTCGTCGCCCTCCATGATGGCAGCCCATTGGTGAGTGGACATCGCGCCGGTTCCTGAGTCGGTCAGCAGGTCAATCAGCACGTCATCCGCGCGTAGCAGGAAAAGGTTGTAGTGAGCGGCCTTCAGCAGTTGTTCGCGCTGCGCTCGAGTTGTCCAACGAATCGGTTCAACACTCTTGATGCGAAACGGCTCAATGATGGTCTTGACAGGCATGAGGGAATCCAGCTTTCCCAGCGCAAAATCTTAGAATTGATTGCGGCTCAAGTTTACTCAACTGAGCTGCCTACTGCACGCCCCAGCATCCTCAAATGAGACCGGTGCGATTGCGTCGATCTTCACACAGAATCCTTGAAGCGATTCTTGTCCGGAAGCGGACACCGTTCGAACAAGAACGGACAGTGTTTATCGATTTCAATCCTCCATTGCGATGAAGAATAAGCCCTTAACTAACTACGCAGGATGGAAGTCAACATGCTTATAGGTCGTCAGGCCCGCACTTCCGAGGATTCCCCGCATGAATACGCTGCTCCAGGATCTCCGTTTTTGCTTCCGCCAGTTGACCAAGGATCCCGGTTTCACGCTCACAGCGGTCATCTCCCTGGCCCTTGGAATTGGCGCCACGACTGCTGTCTTCAGCGTCGTCTATGCAATCCTGATGAATCCCTATCCGTACGCGGCCCCCGATCGCATGGTGCACATGAGACTTCGGGACAAAGCCGGACACGAGAGGGGATTTGGGCTTACTGGTCCGCAGTGGCAACAAATCAGAAAGTCGCCCGTGGTTGAGGACGCGGTCGCAGTGAACGATTGGAGCCTTACCGTCACTGGGCACGACCTCCCGGAGGATGTGCAGGGCGTTTATTTCACTTCCAACGGCTTTAACTACTTTGGGGTGCCCACGGACTTAGGGAGAGGACTCGTACCATCGGACGCCATTGATGGCGAAGATCCTAAACCGGTGGTCGTACTGAGTTACAAATTCTGGCAGCGGCATTTCAATTCTGATCCCAGTGTGATTGGACAGACGCTGCAACTGGTCCGCAAGAACTACACCATCGTCGGGGTGGCGGCGCCACGGTTCACATGGGAGGATGGCGACGTTTATCTGCCGTTAAAAGTCACCCTGGATCCGACTGTGGGTCTCTATGTTGGGATTCGCCTTAAGCCGGGAGTAACTCACGAAGGAGCCAATGCAGCGCTACAACCTCTGCTGGAGCAGTTTGCCAAGGAGACGCCAAACCATTTTCCTCATGACAAGTACGAGTTGCATGTCGTTGGACTGAATGACGACTTCATCCACGACCTTGGCGGAACATTGAGCCTATTGTTCATGGCCGTAGCACTGCTTCTGGCCATCGGGTGTGGCAATGTTTCGATTCTTCTGCTGGCTAGGGGAACGGTGCGCCAACATGAATTTGCGATCAGGGCGGCTATTGGAGCGACCCGCTCACGGATTATCCGGCAACTGCTTACAGAGTCATTGCTGCTATCGCTTACCGGAGCAACCCTGGGGGTACTCCTCGCATACCGCGCTCTTGCGATCATTGTTTCACTGTTACCGAAATACTCTTTCCCGCACGAAGCTCAGATTCAGATTAGCCTTCCGGTGCTGTTCTTCAGTGTCGGGGTCGCGATCCTCACAGGGATACTCTTCGGGTTGTGGCCGGCACTGCAGCTTTCGCGACCGGATGTGAACAAGGTGATGCAGTCAAACACCCGTAAGATTGCCGGCGGTGTCAACGGACGGAGAGTTCATAACGCGCTGATCGCCGGACAGATTGCCCTCACATTGCTGATGCTGGCAGGCGCAGGGGCTGCAATGCAGAGCTTTCTGCGGTTGATGCGCACGCATCTGGGATACGATCCTCACAACGTTATGTCGGTCGGCATCCCGGTCCACGATGGCACCTATAAAACCTGGGCCACTCGCGCAGTATATTTTGAGCAACTGCGTACCAAAGCCGCAAGCGTGCCCGGCGTAACGATGACGGCCATCTCCACCAACGCGACGCCACCGTCGAATGGCTGGAATACGTCGATTGAGATTCTCGGCAAGGCTCCGAGGGACGATCAAAAAGTGCGGGTGAACTTTGTAAGCCCGGGTTACTTTCCCTTGCTGCGTATTCCACTCGCGCAAGGCCGCATTTGGGATGAGACCGAAAACGTAAACGCCGCCCACCTTGTAGTCATCAATGAAACCATGGCACGGCTCTACTTTCCGAATGGTGATGCCATTGGGCATTCTTTGAAGGTGCCCGAGCTCAAGAATGAGCCGCCATATGATCTTGCTGCAAACGGAGCCGATGGTTGGCTGCAAATAGTCGGCGTTAGCGCGGATAAGCGAGACGATGGACTCCGCAAGCCCATCCTGCCCGAGATTTTCATTCCATATACGCTGCAGATGCACATGTGGACACAGATACTCGTGCGATCTGAGGTACCCCCTCTTACGTTGCTGCATGCGATAGGACAACAGGTCAACTCCGTCGATGCGGATCAGCAGGTGAATGGGCAGGTACAAGATCTGGAGCACTGGATCACTGGGCAGCAGGAGTGGGAGCAGGAACACTTGATAGCGTGGCTATTCGGTTCGTTTGCCGTGTTGGCATTGGCGCTGGCCGTGGTCGGACTTTACAGCGTGGTTTCGTACACCGTCACACAACGCACAAATGAATTCGGGATTCGCATGGCACTCGGAGCACAGCGCAGTCACGTGCTGGGTATTGTCTTCGCTTCCACTGTGGCGAGCGTGGGCACTGGAATTGCAGCGGGTATTCTGCTAACGGTGGCAATGAATGGAGTGTTGGCGCGCTGGTCACAGGACAGTTCTCCGAGCCTTCTCATCCTGCTCGGGGTCAGCGTAATTATTAGCGTGGCGGCGGCGATCGCATGCTCGTTGCCGGCTCGGCGCGCTTCTCAGGTCGAACCGATGACCGCGCTGCGTTACGAGTAGGTGTGCGACTCCAGCGATCTACTTTTGCCACGGGTGGCTCTGCGGTATCCACCGTGGCACGTTTGCACAGTATTCAATGTAAGCTGCGCCAAACGTTCTTCTCAACGTAGGTTCCTCATATAGGACCACGAACGCCGAAACGCCGACGAGGACCGTTAGTGCAATGACTATGGCAGTGAGATTTGCGCGTCCAAAGACAACCCACAAGCCGATCCATCCGGTAATAAATCCTAGATACATTGGGTTCCGCACGTAGCGATAGGGACCCACGACAACTAACCTCGTTGGGGGAGCAATCGGCGCTGGCGTACCGTGTCCAGTCCGCCCGAAATCCCAGACACAACGAAGTGCTAGAGCAAAACCCAGCGCAGAGGGAACGGCCGCGATCCACCGCCATTGCATGGTCTCTGCGGTGTCCACTCGAAATCCCAGCCATGGCGGCAACAGCCAGAACCACAGGGCAAAAAAAGCAGTGCCGACAACCAGCGAAGCAATGGTGCTGGGCCAGGACGAATCACTCCCTGAATTCTGCGCAGTTCCCATATGCACGTTCATAGCGGGGCCTCCATCACGCATCAGTATGAACCTGATGCGATCATCGACGCTCCCTCGCAATGCTGACTGGCGAAGTGGGGGCCCCTCCAGGAACTTGCGATGGGGAGAATGTTTTCTGAGGCCGCGATTGACCTAATGTGCAAAGCGAATGCCTCGGCCAACGATGAGGATGTAGCACCCCCCCAGCACAATGGCAGCAATCCACCACAACGGTGCGCGGCGAATCACGAGCATCCGCTCCAGCTTCGTTCCGGGCATAAGGCTGTCGGCCCACATTAGTCCCGAGGAACCACCAAAGGCCGCCGGAATTGTAGACATCAGCAATAGCTTGATTCCCAGCGGGTCCAGCGCGCCGGCTGCACAACTGAATACGCACGCGGCGTAGTAAGGCAAGCGACCCACCGTGTTGTAGGTAGGTCGGTCTGGTGTAAACGGACGAACTGCGATTGCGATGAGCCGCACAACCAATACATAAAGTCCGGCACCGAACAACGTCATGCAAATGCGCAGCGTCGCCTGATGTGGTAGCCCGTTGATCACTTGTTGCCAGTCGCCGAAGCCAAATATTCCGGAGAACATAAAATAGCCAGCGCCCGGAAGCAGGTTGAGCGCGGCAAGGATCCAGAAGAAGTAGCGAATATTTGCTCGGCTTCCCTGATGCCGGGAAATCAGCAGAGCAAGGGATCCGGCAAGTAGATTCACCAGCGTTCCGCCAGCTTCAACCCACCGATCCGGGCGCAGGGACGAGAGGTGGTTACTTGTGAGCTCAGTAGGTACGTCGCCTCGAATCCACGCGGTGATACCATGCCCAACACCTTCATGGAGAAGTGTTGCGAGTGCGGAGGCGATTACGGCCATACTGATGATAGTTGCTTTGCTATGTTCAGCCATTCCTACCACCATAACTGAAGCTTCGAGCAGTCTTCTTCGCATGTATCTGCATTGGGCGCGAGCCTTCGCCCTCAGCTCTATTACGACTTAGCTGAACTTCAGAATCACACGATGGCGAATGCTGTCTATGGAACTTCCGGGTTAGCTTCCAGAACTTAAGTATTAGCTCGTTGTCTGGCGCACCGAGAAGCCGAATGGTCAGTCGTTTCAGGACTTTCCGGCAAGTGTGACGTTCGTCACGGCTCTTCGGTTTTTATACAAAAGGGGGCTTGCGGAGTGGCGAGTTTTAAGGCATTCTGTATCCACATTAATAGAACAAATTACCTAAGTGGCGATTTTCCGAGCATTTCATGGTTACTAATGCTTGGAAAATGGCCCGAAAATAAGTTACCTATGTTCGGCTGCTGAGTTGCCCTAGTGTGCGTAGAGCTTTGGATTTCACAAGCACGGAGCAAGACATTCCGATAGCTTGCGAAAAACCACTGGCATGATTCTTGAGGCTGAGAATCTGTCGAGCAGTAGCTGAGCATGAATTGAAATACTTCTTCCTATCTTTCTCTCCCAAGCGTTGCTAATTACGCGGTCATTTTGCGTAGCTAACAAATTCGTGGCATCGAGCAACGCGGTCAGAGGTTCACCCATAAAGTGGCTATCTGCCTGGTCCGTAGGGTCGGCCAAATCGGCCTGTTCTCGCGGTGGATTCGTTATGCATTGATGACTGCGAATGCTTGACAAGAAAAATCCATATCGTGAGGCAGTAAATGCAATTATCGAAAGTCCTGTTTTCCGCAATCGCTTTAACTCTCGCAACGTCGGGCCTTTCCGCATTCGCTCAGGCGAATGTAAACGAAAACCAGACAACTTTTGTGTATGTAGACGGCAGCGTGGGCCTGGACACTAACCCCGGCACGCAGGCACTTCCTCTCAAAACAATTCAGGCAGGCGTCGGTAAAGCACAAGCAAATAATCAGAAATCCATCGGCACTAAGGTCTTTATCAACCCTGGGACCTATAGAGAATGGGTGCAGATACAGGCCACAAGCAAACAGTCATCCGCACCGATGACATTTCAGGCTGTTACGCCTGGCACAGTCGTGATCTCGGGATCGGATCTCTGGTCGTCAGGTTGGGTTCCAAACCCCGCCAACGCCGCTATCTACGACAATCTCTGGACTCCCGCTTATGGTTACTGCGCATTGCCCTCCGCATGGCCCGCAGTTCAGCCGATCGTATTGAGAAGCGAGATGATCTTCATCAACGGCACTCCGCTTACGCAGGTCTCATCGTTCAAAGAGATGTCGGTGGGAACCTTTTTCGCCAATGAAGCAGCCGATGTTGTTCACATCTGGCCGCCGGCAAACACGAATATGAGTACCGCACTCATCGAAGTCTCCTCGCGCGCGGGTACTCTGAACATGGCGGGTCGCAGCAACGTCGTTCTAAGGGGTTTGACATTCCAGCACGCGCGTAACTGCGTCGGCACTAACGGTGCCACCATCTCGAGCGTCTCTAACGTACTTCTAGACCAGGTTCAAGCGTATTGGAACAACTGGAATGGCATTGGTATCATTTCCAGCACCAACACCACTGTTCAGAACTCTGTGGCCAGCTACAACGGCGGCGCGGGGTTTGGTGGCGCAACCGATCTGAATGCGGTGTACAACTTTAACGAGACTGACTACAACAACTGGCGTGGCGCGCAAGGGGCCTTCTACGATTGGGGCCAGGGCGGAATTAAGCTTATGTACATGCACACGTCGTCTATAAACAATCACTTCGCATATCGCAACTCGGCCCAGGGTTTGTGGTACGACACGGACAACAAGAACATCACAATCAGCAATTCGATATCGGCGGAGAACAAAGAAGCAGGTCTGCAGCTTGAAGCGAATGAAGGCCCCATAACACTCTCCAACAGCACCTTCTGTTCCAATGGATCCGGAGTCAATCTGATCAATTCCTCGGGCGTCACGCTGACAAACAACACCTTCTACAACAACGGTGGAACGAACAAGTATCAGGGGCAGATCTACCTGGCTGGCAAATCTGGTGGCAGGAGCAGGACGGATTGGCAGACAGGACAGGTCTATCTTCTGTACACCAACTCCACGACAATGACCGGCAACGTGTTCCAGAACAATGGCTCGGGCCAATATGTTTTTGGAACCTTTCTCGCTGGAGCCGACTGGACTCAGTTTGCAACCACACTTTCGTCCAACAACAATACCTGGTTTGATCCGACCATAGCGACTTCGTTCAAAATTCCCAATGGAAAGATCACGGATCTGGCTGGTTGGCAAAACAATACCACGCAGGATATGGCGTCCGTCTACACCAATTCGCAGTTTGCGGCCTCGACGTGCGCAGCGCCAACTCCAACTTACAAAGACTTCATCACCTACGCGGACAGCACCACTTACACCATGGTAGCCGGCGTTGCGACAGCTACTCTCCACGTTTACAACTACGGGACAGGCGCGGTTACTTTGAAGGCGCTTGATCTACCTGCGAATGTGACCGCCTCATTTAGCACCAGCGTGCTGACCAGCGGCGTCTCGGTGCTTACACTCAAGGCCAGTAAGTTGGCGGTTGCGCAGACAGTTCCAATCCTCATCACATCCACCAGCGGGAGCCAGACTCACGCTGTCACTGTCAACGTCGTCGTTGTGCCGGGGAGCTAGCCACCTGGAAAACAAGAGCAACTCACAATACGTGTCACAGCTCTGAAATAAAGGCTCGCAGGAACAATCCTGCGAGCCTTTTATTGCTACGCGAAGTTATCTGGTCAATTGCTCACAGGCGCGCAAGATTCGCACGCGCCTCCTGGTGATTGGGATTCACCGCCAAGGCTCGTTCAAAGTCTCTGCGTGCAGCGGCGGTATCTTTCAGACGCAAATGTAGTTCGCCCAGGAAGTTCCATCCGTCCGCATTTTGTTGGTCCACAGTAAGCGCGGCAGCCTGTTCATTAATTGCGGCGTTCGTCTGGCCCATCGCGGCGTACACTTGGGCAAGCTGAAGATGAGGCGAGGCGTCGCCAGGTCTAAGAAGTTGCAGAGCATGGAATTGCGCTAATGCTTCTTCATTCCGACCTTGTTGTGCATAGATACTTCCGAGCAGTTCGTGAGCATCTGCATCGTTCTTTTGCTTGAGGGCTCGTTCCAGTAGGCTGGCTGAAGTTGCAAGGTCACCCTGGCCTCCCACAAGGCTAGCAAGATTGAACGATGCGTCGAAGTTGTTGGGGTCCAGAGCGATCGCGGTCTTCAACTCTGCTTGCGCCTCGTCGATGCGATCAGTGGCAGATAGTATTGCTCCCAACTCTGCATGGGCAGCAGCGTCCCTGGGATTGTCTTGCAGCAATCGACGAAATTCTTTTTCTGCTTTCTGGTAGTCTCCGTGTTGAACCTCAAGCTGCGCAAGATCGTATCGTGCGTCTCTGTTTTCTGGGTCAATTGCAAGTGCCTTCTCAAACTCCGTCTCTGCCTGCTGCCATTCACCTGCGCGGTCCAATGCCGTGCCCAGTGCTGTAAGCGTCCGCGAATCGTCAGGTACCTGTGCGAGCGCGCGTCTGTACAACGCGGCAGCTGAGGAATATCTGCCCGACATCATCTCCATCGACGCAAGATTGTAGAGCGCAGTGTGGTCCGCGGGATCCTTGCGCAGCCGATTCTCCATCCACACGCGCTCAATGTCGATGCGAGGATCGTCATCGCTGCCCGCGACTCCATGCGGCAAAACTTGCAGCCATAGATGTCCCATTCTCGTCTACAGATCGATTGCCTGCCTTCACTCGAACAGGAGGGCTGCTGGGATTTCGGATGTTTGCTTCCGAATTGTCAAACGTGTACCGCATATGCAGAACGCTGCCTTTCGGTAGAAAGAGTGGTTGGCGAAAGCGATAGACGGCTTGACGGTTTATGTCCCAATCCGCAATCATCACCAACCATTTTTTTTCACCGCTTGGTAGCGAAGCGTATCCTTCCATCCTTTTTCCCAGGTAGTGGGCATGCGGATATACGCCAAGTACGTCGACATCAACAGGTAATGTCAGCTCGTCTTCCACAATGAAAGCTGGATCCCCCGCCGGGATATCGAGTGCTCCATCGTGTTCAAGCTGCAGCAATATCGGGTGTGCCGTTGGAGGGGCGTCGGTGAAGTATAAGCCGATACTCCCGCGCACAGTTTCCTGTTTGCCTGTTGGTTTCAAATGCATGTTTAGGATGAGGTCATTGCCTGGATCCAACCGCCACGCCAGCCCTTTCGGCTCCACCAGAGCAGGAGAGTCAGGCTTCCAAAACAGGAAGTGGCTGTCTGGATCGAACGATTCCCCAGAGTCCACCGTGATCTCCATCCCCGGTATGCCTTGCTTCCAGTTCGCGGCATGCTGACGGCGCAGAGATGCGGTGCGATCAATTATCACGTTTGCATGATGTACGACCTTCGCTGCCCCTGGTCGAATCTCCATCGCGCGAATGTATTTGGTCTGTTCGATCGGGACAGGCAGAATGAAGTTGCGAAACAGGTCAGTCCCTTCGGCCGGAACTGTTATTGCTGATTCCACTTCAAGCACGAGGTCGGGCTGGCCCAGCACCCAATCTTTCGGAAACAGAGGCGGCCTTGGTGCCTCTGCAGCGTTACCCTCGGGCATACCGCTCTCCACCCACGCTTTGATGAGCGCAACGTTTTCATCAGGAAGCCTTCTACTGTCTGCAAAGTCGCCAAAGTTTGGTTCCGGCAGCCAAGGCGGCATGTAGCGGCTCTGAGTTACGGTCGCAATAAGTTTTCCCCATCGCTTGGCATTAGCGTAAGACATCAGGCTAAATGGCCCGGCGCCGCCCACATGGTGACAGCCACTACAGTTCTTATAGAAAATTGGGGCAATCTGTTTGCTGAAGGTCACGGGTTCCGATGCAGCCCGAACGCGCGTGAACGGAGCAGCGGCGAAGACCGCACAGAACACTACCAGTGGTGTCGTGATGGCGGCCAAAGACTTCCAGCTTGTTCGGCTCATCACGGGCCCGTGATTCCGCAGCCTACCGCTGGGCCGCCGGGCGGAGTTGGTGGAAGATGTGCGAGTGTCGCATTAACTGCTTGCTCAAGATCGTGTTCAGTTGCGGAGGGGCGCTCTTTGCCAATATCTACATAACGATTATCGATACGCCCGTGATAAGTCGTTGAGAGCTCCAGCCAACCCTGTGCCTCCTCGGTCTTAACCAACACTGCTGATTCCGGTGTAATCTTCGCTTGCGCCAACGACACTAGGTTGTGCTGGGGATCCAGGACTGTGTTGACGTCAACTCCATACGTCTTAAGATGCTGACGAAGAGCCTTCGGAGTTTCACCCGCATTGGGATAGACCAACCAGAACATGACGCCTCGCGGAGCGAACTCCTTTTGCAAACGCTTGATCTCCGGTAGATAACGGTTCGAAATTGCGCAGTCGGAGGCCAGAAAGAGGAGCACAATTCCTTTCGTATCGTGTCCCGCAAGTCGCTCCACGGGCTTGCCGTTCAGATCGATTCCGAAGCTTGAATCTTCAGCATTCGATCGGTCGCCGAACGACAAAGATGCGGTTGCCAACAGACATGCGGTTAAAACCCACTTGGGCATAGTGTTGAGTTAACAGCTTCCTTTGGTCAGAGGCAAGAGAATTTAGACGGCCTATTCTCATTGTTGAGAACCCGCAAGAGATTCCGACTGCCTGCTCGGCAATTGGGTAAGCGAGCGATTACCCGCTCTTAAACCGGAAACGGGGAATTGTTTCAAACCATAATTAATTCCCCTTTTGGTTCATTTCTCCTGCGTGTTATGATCCTTCGCGCTGGCAACTTCTAATGCTTCTGAGATGTTGTGGCGTCCGAGAGTTGGATGCCTTGTTGTTTAGACGCAGCTTTTCAAACCTCAATCGGCAGCATGCCGCAAGAGCCCGGGAGGGCGGAATGTCATGGTTCGAGAGAAAGTGTTCCCGACGACTTCTGTGTGGATGAGGCTCACCTCTGCTGGTATCGCAGTGTTGCTCGGAACCGCTGTGGTGCTGGCACAGAGCGCTCCGGACCCGCTTCAGTCTGGTTTCGAGAATCCGCCGAATGGGGCTCGGCCGCGGGTGTGGTGGCATTGGATGAACGGCAACATCACAAAGGAGGGCATCAAGCTCGATCTGGAATGGATGCATCGCGTGGGTCTCGGCGGTTTCCAGAACTTCGACGCAGCGCTTGGAACCCCGCAGGTGGTCGATCATCGCCTGGCGTACATGACGCCGGAGTGGAAGGACACTTTTCTCTACGCCACCAAGTTGGCCGACCAGTTGAATCTTGAAGAGGCGATTGCCGGGTCGCCGGGCTGGAGCGAGACCGGAGGGCCCTGGGTTCCCTCAGCCGAGGCGATGAAGAAGTATGTGTGGAGCGAAACGCGCGTTGAAGGTGGAAAACCGTTCACGGGCATGCTGCCGAAACCGCCTTCGATTACCGGTGCCTTCCAAAACCTGGGAGTAGAAGACGCAGGCGCCATGATGGGCGATGTGCCTAAGGTGCCGGACTATTACCAGGACAGCGCGGTAGTTGCTTATCGCGTGCCCGCTAGTGATGTTGACGCCGCATCCCTGCAGCCAAATATTACCTCGAGTGGCGGAACCCTTGACGTAGCGAAGCTTACAGATGGCGATCTGAGCAAGAGCACCTTGTTGCCGATCGCCAAGGAGGGCGAGAGCGTGGATTCAGTACGAATTCGCTCAGCCGCAAACAATTCAGGCCTTTACGGTGGCGTTGCTGGGGAGAAATCCGTTCGATGCCTTTACCCCGCCCGGGGGCGATAGCGGCAAAGCGCTCGAAGCCAGCGACGATGGGCAGACTTTTCGAGTAGTGGCTGCGGTTCCGAAAGGCGGCTCAACTGAGCACACTGTTTCATTCGCGCCGGTCACGGCCAAATATTTTCGCCTGACGTTCAAGACTCTGCCGCCGGGGCCAAACGCCTTTAGTGACTTTGCTGACGTAGATGCTTCCGCGCTGAGCTTCAACATGCCGAAGCCACCGACGGATTATTTGATCTCCGAATTAGTGCTGCATCGTGGCCCGCGGGTAAACCGCTTTGAAGAGAAGGCGGCATTTACCACAATGCTGGATCTCTACCAGTTCGCAACCCCTGAAGTAAGCGGCGGCGGACACAGTTCCGAAGGCTGATGTAGTAGACCTGACTTTGAAGATGCGCACCGACGGCACTTTGGACTGGACTCCGCCTTCAGGGAACTGGGTCGTATTGCGCTTCGGCTATTCGCTCCTCGGCATCACGAACCATCCGGCCACCGCGGAGGCGACGGGGTTTGAAGTCGACAAGCTCAATCACAAATTTGTGAAGAACTACATGGATCACTACCTGGACAACTATAAGAGCGCGGTGGGTGGTGACCTGATGGGAAAGAAAGGCGTGAAGTACGTCATAACGGATAGCTGGGAGGCCGGTGCTCAGAATTGGACCGATGAAATGATTGTCGAGTTCACCAAGCGACGTGGGTATGATCCGCGAGCCCTGGATGCCGGTATTAACTGGGCACATCGTCGGAAGTGCAGAAGCAAGCGATAGCTTCCTGTGGGACTTCCGCAAGACAATTGCTGATCTTACGGCGGACGAACACTACGGCCAGGTGGAGGCTTCACTGCACGAGCGGGGCATGGGGCACTACGGCGAATCGCACGAGAGTGGGCGCGCGTTTATCGCCGACGGCATGGAAGTGAAGAAGCTCAACGAAGTTCCCATGAGCGCCATGTGGACCCAGCGTCCCGGAGTAAACAATGAGATGTACGCGTACAACGCGGACGACCGGGAATCAGCATCTGTCGGTCATATCTACGGACAGAATCTTGCTGCTGCGGAATCGATGACAGCTTCAGCAGCGCCGTGGGCCTGGTCGCCTTCAACCTTGAAGCCGACCGCTGATAAGGAAATGGCGGAAGGCATCAACCGCTTCGTTATTCATTGCTCCGTTCATCAGCCACTGGTGGGCAAGACGCCAGGACTTGGCCTTGGTCCATTCGGGCAGTGGTTCACACGCAACGAGACATGGGCTGAACAGGCAGCGCCTTGGGTAAGTTATCTGGCTCGCAGTTCCTACCTGCTTCAGCAGGGCCACTTTGGAGCTGACATCCTGTACTTCTACGGTGAAGATTCAAACCTGACCGCAATCTTTGCGAAAAATCCGTCTCCCGATACCTGCGGGGTATGGCTTCGACTATGTCAACGCCGATGCGCTGATCCACATGTTTTCGGTCAAGGATGGGCGGATTACAACTGCAAGCGGAATGAGCTATCGCGTGCTCGCGCTCGATCCCTATAGCGTGCACATGTCGTTGCCGGTGCTTAAGAGCATTCTTAGCCTGGTCAATAGCGGCGCAATCTGGTCGGTCCGAAGCCTGTGAATACACCAAGTCTCGCCGACGACCAGAAAGAATTTCATGCTATTGCTGATGAATTTTGGGGCACGGCACAGCTAGCGGCGTTCACACCGTGGGTAAGGGAAGTGTTTACGCAGGGCAATCTCTTGCGGAGGCCTTTAGTTCGCTCAAATTGGCGCCAGACTTTGATTACACTAAACCGCAAAGCGATACCAACATTCTCTTCGTTCACAGAAAGCTCAACGATGGCGACGTCTATTACGTTGATAGTCGCATCGATAAGGACACTCATGTGGACGCAACCTTCCGCGTTACAGGCATGCAGGCGGAGCTGTGGCACCCGGAGACGGGGAAGGTCGAGCCGGCCTCGTACACAATTTCCAACGGCCGTACGACAGTCCCCTTGACCCTTGATCCGTGGGGCACTGTCTTTGTAGTTTTCCGGAAACCTGCGAAGAGTCCTTCCCACATACTCCCCAAGGTGGTCGAGACAAAGCTAGCTTCGGTTGACGGTCCGTGGACTGTGAGTTTTCAGCCGGATCGCGGAGCCCTTGCTTCGACCACGCTGAATAGCCTGACATCGTGGAGCGAAAACGCTGATAGTGGCGTGAAGTACTTCTCGGGCGTGGGCACGTATACGAAGACTATTACGGCGCCGGAGAGCTGGTTCAAGTCCGGAGCCCAAGTGTGGCTCGATCTGGGCGACGTCAGGAATATGGCCGACGTGACTGTGAATGGCAAGCCTCTGGGGCTCGTCTGGCATGCTCCTTACCACGTGGACGTGACCCGCGCAATGAAGCCGGGGGCAAACGAAGTCGTGATCAAAGTGACGAATGCATGGGTTAACCGATTGATCGGCGATCAGCAACCGAACGCAACGAAGTACACATTCACTGTGATTCATCCGTACAAGGCCACGTCGCCTTTGCTGCCTTCGGGCTTGCTTGGACCCGTGGAGGTGAGGCAGGCCGCGGCAGAATAGACCGGTTTGACCGCAGCAGGATCCAGCCAAGGGACTGCCCACTAACACGCTGCGCTTGCAGTCGAGTCCCCTGGGGCTCGTGGGATGCCCCTCGCGATTGCCCTCGTGTTCGCAGATGTGTTATGACAGAACCTCTTTGGCACTCCCGGTTCTGTCTCAGATTCGGGAGCTCGTAAATTCTTTTATTGAGGCATCGCTAATGTCCACACAGAAGTCAGTCGCTCTTCAATTCCTCGAGGATCGCTGGGACGAAAATATTGCGGGCCAACTCGACGAGCCTGATTTGCTGCGCTATCGGTCGAACCTGCTCGGGTCGGATCTGCGCATCACGAACTTCGGTGGAGGCAACACCAGTTCCAAGATCGCGGAAAAGGATCCGCTCGACGGCAGCATCCAGCAGGTTCTGTGGGTAAAGGGCAGCGGCGGCGATCTCGGTAGCATCCAGCGCGGTGGGTTCGCCACCTTGTATATGCAGAAACTGCTGGCGCTAGCCAAGAGCTATCGCGGCGCGGAACACGAAGACGAGATGGTGGAGATGTATCCACTGTGCAGTTTCGGTAAGAACAATGTTGCGGCGTCGATCGACACGCCCTTGCACGGATTTCTTCCGTTCGCCCACGTGGACCACCTTCATCCCGATTGGGGTATCGCGCTCGCCGCGGCTTCTAATGGATTCGAAAAGATGATTGAGTTCAATCGTCGCTTCAATCACGCGCTCGTGTGGCTTCCCTGGCAGCGTCCGGGTTTCGAACTCGGCATGATGCTCAAAAAGGCAGTTGAGGATAACCCGTCAAGTGATGGCGTGGTGTTAGGCGGCCATGGGCTTTTTACGTGGGGCAAAACTCAACGGGAGTGCTACCTAAGCACCATCACGATCATCGATCAGCTCGGCCAATTCATCGGCGAGCATGCGGAGAAGAAGGGCAGTAAAATCTTCGGTGGTTCTCTCTATTCCGTGCGAGACGATCACAAAACATTTGCAATTGAAATCCTCCCGTTTTTGCGCGGCCGTGTCTCGCAGCAAAAGAGGCTAATCGGCTCATTCACTGATTTGCCCGAAGTTCAGAACTTTGTAAATTCGAAGGACGCGGAAAGGCTGGCATTCCTCGGTACGAGTTGTCCTGATCACTTCATCCGCACCAAGATACGTCCACTCTATGTTCCTTGGAATCCAGCGGGCGAAATCACCGCACTGCGCAAAGAAATAGACGAGGCACTCACGGCTTATCGGAATGAATACCAGCGGTACTACCAGGAACATGCGTTGACGGACTCGCCGGCGATCCGTGATGCCAACCCGACGGTTGTATTGATCCCCGGAGTGGGGATGTTCAGCTTTGGAAAGAGCAAATCCGAGTCGCGAATAACGGGCGAATTCTATGTCAACGCTATTCATGTGATGGAAGGAGCTTCGTCGCTCGCTGGGGATACTCAGCCGCAGACATTGCCTCAGGCTGGCCCAGCAGCAGACACATCTCATTTTCAAGTACATTCAAATTATGTGGCATTGCCTTCGTCCGAAGCCTTTCGCATCGAATACTGGGCGTTGGAAGAGGCCAAGATACGCCGGCAACCTCAGGAGTTGCAGCTGGGCCGGCAAATAGCATTGGTTGTCGGTGGTGGAAGCGGCATTGGACGAGAAGTAGCCCTTCTTGCGGCGAAGCGCGGGGCACACGTTGTGGTCGCGGACCGCGATACCAAGGGCGCTGAGGCCGTGGCAGGAGAAGTGCGCAAACTTTATGGGAAAGAGCAGGCCATCTCCACCTCGATTGATATTTGTGACCGCAAAGCGATCGGCGATGCGCTCAACAAAACTGTTGGGCAGTTCGGTGGGCTGGATATAGTAATAAACACCGCCGCCATTTTCCCCACCTCTCCGGATGGAGTTATACGAGACGATCAATGGGCGCAAACATTGCAGGTGAACGTGACGGCGAACTTCCTGCTTGCAGACGAGGTAGCAAAGATTTTTCGCGAGCAAGGTCTGAACGTGAGCGTCGTTCTTACCAGTTCAGCGAATGCGGTCGTAGCAAAGCGCGGCAGCGAAGCGTATGACGTCAGCAAGGCGGCCTTGAGCCATCTCATTCGTGAACTTGCAGTTACTCTTGCCCCCGGCGTTCGCGTAAACGGTATCAGTCCCGCGACAGTCGTTAAGGGCTCAACCATGTTCCCGCGCGACCGAGTAGTTGCCTCGCTCGCAAAATACGACATTCCTTTCGACAAACGCGACAGCGATGAAGGCCTGCGCTTGCTGCTGGCCCAGTTCTATGCGAAACGAACACTGACAAACCAGCCCATTGATCCTGCGGATTGCGCCGAGGCAATTCTCTTTCTTGCAGGACCAGCCTCTCGATGCACAACTGGGCATCTGATCCCAGTGGACGGCGGTTTGACCGACGCATTCTTGCGGTAATGAGAAGGCGACATGATTCCCGCGGCAATTGGCGGCTTTCCAGCCCAGAGTGAGAGGGGCGCAAGATATTGGCGCAATTGGGTATTGGCTCGGCACAACCAATAGATAAACAGTTCCAAAAATCTTCTTGACAGCGCATATTTCGACAACCTACAGTCTGCTCCAGTTTTGAATCAGCGGAGCTCGTCCAACAACGTCCGATCTCTTGACACTCCTGATTCGAACTGGCAATAATCCGACTCGTTTCAACTTTGGAGCGTAAAGTCGTTCGGCTTGCTCCTTCTTTTGCGGATTTCGTTCCAGGGCCCGCATCGATTCGAGGCACCAGGAATTCCCAAGCTGTGTGTTCTGGTGTGAAACTTATACGGGCACTGAGTTTCAATAGGCAATATATTTCAGATTAAGACAAGAATAATCATTCTGGGCCAAGTAGTTGTCTGCGACGCGTAGAGCATCCTTTCAGCGATCTGAGAGCCATTCCTTCGGCTCCGGCAGCGCAAACCGCGTCGCTCAACGAGTAATTTTGGGGTCGAACGCAGCGGTGGAGGTCAAACATGACAAAGGGATTCAGGTTGTTATCGATTTGCCTGCTGGCCTTGATGTCGGCGGGACTGCTCTATGGCCAGGGCGGCGCCACGGGTACCATTCTTGGAACAGTAACCGACAATACAGGCGCCATTCTTCCCGGCGCCAATGTGGAAGTAACGAACGTTGCCACCGGGGTGGCGCTGAAAGTTGTCACTAGCTCGTCCGGTGATTACAGCGTATCCAACCTCAACTCCGGCGTTTACAGGATCACTGTAACTGCGAAAGGTTTCGGCAACTCGGTCACTGACAACGTCACCGTCACAGTAGCCCAGCAGGCTCGTGTGAATACCGTCATGACGCCGGGCACCGTCTCGCAGACAGTAACCGTGAATTCGGGAGCAATTGCGCTCGACACTGACAATGCCGCGGTCTCCCAGCTTGTGAGCCAGAAGCAGGTGGAGCAACTCCCGTTGAATGGAAGGAACTTCCTGAATCTGCTGTTCGTTGGCGCTGGAGCGGTTCAAACGGTGGGCGAACAGGGCCAGATGAGATCTGGCGAAGGCAATGCGATCAGCATCAATGGTGGACGGCCTGAGTCCAACAACTACACGCTGGACGGCATGGCGAACACAGATACGGCTTTGAACACTCCGGCCGTCATCCTATCGCAGGACGCCATTCAGGAGTTCAAGGTGCAGAGCGAAACCTACTCTGCTGACCTGGGATTCAGCGCGAACCAGGTGAATATTGTCAGCAAGAGCGGCACAAATAGCCTGCACGGCTCAATATTTGAGTTCAACCGGAACGATGCGTTTGACGCGAACACCCACTTCCAGCCGGAGAAACCGCTGTTAAGGCAGAACCAGTTTGGCTTCGTAGCGGGCGGTCCGGTTTACATACCCAAGCTGTACGACGGCCGGAATAAGTCGTTCTGGCTGGCAAACTATGAGGGCTGGCGGATCAACAACGGATCCAATGGCTATTTCAACTTCCCCGACCCCAACCAACTACAAGGTAATTTCTCGAATACGGCATTACCCGTCTTCGGAAGCGGCGAATGCGTAGACGCGCTGAAGATTCAGAACCCATGTGTGCCAATTGATCCAGAGACGGGGCATGCTTTCCCCGGCAATATCATTCCCGCCGAGCGGTTCTCTCGACTGGCGCAGGTGACGTTGGGAGCGAAGCTCTATTCAGCGCCCAATTGCTTCGGGGCAGGATGTCTGGGTAACTATCACCTGGTGACTGCATACCCGAACAACACCAATCAGCAGACATATCGCGGCGACCAGACCCTCGGAAAATGGGGCAGTGGATTCTTTCGCTATACCACGGCGAGCTACTCGCTGGAAAATCTGGGGAATCCCTCGCTGCCATACGGTAACAACAACTTTACCGAGGACAGCACGAGTTGGGAGGGTTCCTATACGGTCTCGTTCGGGCCGAATATTGTGAATAACTTCCGCTTCGGCAAGCTGGTTGCCAGCGCGATTCAGGGCATCAATCCAATGCCTGTTTCGGCCGTCGATCAATTGAACGTGGCCGGCACGTTCGAGAACCTTCCGGCTTACGCTCGTGGGTATCCTAACGTGGGACTGCAGAACTTCAGCAATGTGGGAAGCCCTGGCAATACGCCGAGTACGAGCAACATTCCCATGTGGGAGTACGCCGATTCGTTGTCGATTGTGCACGGCAAGCAGACTTTTCAGACGGGCTTCGACTATCGCACCTGGGTGCAGAAGCGCAATCTCTCCGGAAACTTCCTCGGCAGCTACGGCTTCAATAATAACCAGATTCTGCTCAATAGCAACAAAGACACCGACGGGAACAACCAGTGCACGACTCCCACCGGATTATGTGGCACCGGAAATGCGATTGCGGACTTTCTGCTGGGTTATTACAACAACGCAAGTACCTTCCAGCCGGGTCCATTCAGCCAGGTGTCAGGACCAAATCCCGGCAACCTGAACCAATTCCACTTCCTGTATTTTGCCCCTTATTTCCAGGACGACTGGAAGGTCTCTCCAAACCTCACTCTCAACCTTGGGATACGGTGGGATTACCGCAGTGTACCCACGGAAACGAATGACAAGATGTTCTGGATTGATGACCAGAACACCGATGGCGGACTCTGCTATGCGAAACAGGCGTTGGAGACGGATGGCATCGCGCCCCCCGGCAACGGCTTCTACAGGTACTGCGGACGGCGTAATCCTGCCAACGGGTCGAAGTGGCCCTTCGCGCCCAGGGTGGGCTTCGCGTACCGCCCATTTGGTGGCGGCAATACGGTGGTTCGCGGAGGTTATGGCATCTACTTCGACTCCTCTGAAACCCGGGAAATCGACGATTCCGGCGATCTCTATCCATTTGTTATTCGTCAAAACCTGAGCCCAAACACTCAGACGAACACGACAGCACCCAAACTGACCGATCAACTGTTTCCGGTGCAGAACAAACTGACTCCGGTGACGATCGCTGCGCAGGGCAGCCAGTTCATCGCTGTCATTATTTCGAATCACCCCATCAATCCATATGTTCAGCAGTGGTCCTTGTCCGTCGAGCGTCAAATAGCTCGCAATACGACGCTGGAAGTGAACTACGTCGGCAACAAGGGAACGCATACTCTGGATCGTTCCAATATCAACCAGCCTTACGCTCCGTCGGATCCCGCCTTCTGCAATGACCACCCGAACCAGGGCGACTGCCCCGTCAACAATCGCAAGCCCTACCAGAACTTCTCCGGCACAGTCACCCTGAACAGCATTTGGCAGGGTTACTCCAACTACAACGCGGCAAACGTCAAAGTCGAACGCCGTTCGTCGAACCTTGCCTTCGTGGCTGTGTACACTTGGGCAAAGAGCATGGATGACAAATCAGCGGCGGCAGGAATTGGTGCCACTAATGCATTTTCGGGACACCTGGATGACCACAATCCCTCACTGGATTATGCTCCCTCGGATTTCAATGTTGGCCAACGCTTTGTCGCCAGCTACGTCCTCCAACTTCCGGTCGGTCGCGGCCAAAAGTACATGGGTAACGCAAGTCGGGCAATGGACGTTTTGGTCGGAGGATGGCAACTCACTGGAATCGCCACCTTCCAGCAAGGATTCCCTTATTCAGTATTTGCCAACGACACTTTTAGCCTGCTGACCGCGTTTAATCAACGTGCCGATAAGGTCGGCAATCCGCACGGTGGATTCACTAAATCCATCAATGAATGGTTCAATACAGCTGCCTTTGCTCAGCCTCTGGCAGGAGCCTTTGGCACAAGCAGCCGCAATAATCTCGTGGGCCCAGGAATCAATAACTGGGACATGGGAGTGGCTAAGAGCTTCTCACTCTTCGAGGGAGTCGCCCTTCAGCTTCGCTGCGAGACGTTCAATACCTTCAACCACACACAATGGGGGATTGATCCCTCGACCCCGGGCGTAGGGCCTGGCTCTAGTGCGATCGATAGCAATATCACCCATGTGGCACCAAATACCAATACGAACTACGGGAAGATAACCTCAGCACGACCAGGGAGAATACTGCAGCTTGGAGGGAAAATTACGTTCTAGGCCTTGCATCAAGAAGTTTCACTGACCCGCCATGGCAATCAACTATGGCGGGTCATCTTTCAACGGCGCTACACTTTCACATATGCGTCAATTCGGAAAGCAGATCTTACAAGTCATCCTCCTGGGCCTTCTATCTGCTCTGCGAGTCGCGGCTCAGAATCCTGAAGCAGCAGATCCAATCGGCTATTATTCGCAGCTTGGCCAGAAGGCGCTCTCAGAAGGGAACTACGCGCAGGCTGAGATGGCCTACGAAAAACTGCGAAAGCTGGAACCGACGGTGGCAGAAGTACACGCGTCTCTCGGGCTCGTTTACTTTCAAGAGCGGAAGTTCGGTGAGGCCGTTGCGGAACTGCGCCTGGCTCTAAAACTCAAGCCTAGTCTCGTCCAGTTCGAATCGCTTCTCGCGATGTCCCTCGCCGAGTCGGGACAATACAAGGAATCTCTCACGGGCCTGGACAAATGCTTCCGGCAATCATCTGAAGCAGTAGTGAAGCGCCTTTGCGGGCTACAGCTTCAGAGGGCATATACTGCTCTGGATCTGGACTCTAAGGCGGTCGAACTAGCTTTGGACCTGAACAAGGCCTACCCCAACGATCCGGAGATTCTCTATCACAATGCACGGGTCTTCGGAAACGCCGCCTTCCTCGACATTCAGAAACTCGCTGAAGTAGCTCCGGGCTCCATCTGGCAACATCAGGCTGCCGCGGAGGCATACGAGAGCGAGGGGGCAACCGACTCGGCCATTGCGGAGTATCGACAAGTACTGGTGATGGATCCTCGCCATCCCGGCATACACTACCGCATCGGACGAACGCTTCTTACACGGGCCGCGAGTGGCAAATCACCAACGGATGCCTCAGAAGCTGAAAAGGAATTCGCAGCTGAGTTGCAGTTAGACCCCAGCAATGGAAATGCTGCTTACGAAATCGGAGAGATTCATCGTTCCGCAGGCGACCTTGCTGGCGCACAGCAATACTTCCAACTTGCATTGGATCAATATCCGCAATTCGTTGAAGCTCATCTCGGGCTATCGTCCGTGTTCCTCTACCAGCAGAAACCTGCGTTGGCGCTTCCACATGCGCAAACTGCAGTAACTCTCGATCCCGGTAACGAGGTGGCATGGTATCGCCTTTCTCAAGTTGAAAAACAATTGGGAAACACGGCCGAACAGAACAAAGCAATGGCTCAATTTCGGCAACTGCATCAGGCAACGCTGGAGAAGCAGGCAAAGAAACAGATGCCGGCGATGAGCGAAGTTACAAAGCAAGTGCTCGATCCAGAGGCAAAGGAGTAGCTACGCACCGCCCGCTGCTGGAATGCATGACGACGACTCACGATAACGATTCAGGAAAGGAACCTTCAAATGCGGTGGCCCCTCTTACGAACTCTCTGTTTAATCACAATCGCGTTATTTTCACGTCAGGCTCTACATGGAGAAGAGGCGGCAAATCTGAACGAGGTAAAGGTTGACTGGGGCAAGGTCATTCTCGTCTCGAAGTCCACGCCAACGCTCCAGGTAGTGGTGAATCCGCAGTTACTTCGCGGGGCCATGTTGCACGATTCGTCGTTTGCCGCGCTGCACTCGCTGGGCGCTGACTACGTCCGCTATGTGCCCTGGTTGCCCTACCCCCGACAGGCTGTTGCCGAACTTAGCCCTCCGGCTGACGGAAAGACTTCATGGGACTTTGCGAATATTGACCCCACGCTGGACGACTTCATGAAGGCCACGGAGGGTCACTCCGTCATCTTGAACTTCAGCACCATTCCCGCCTGGATGTTCAAGACAGACAAGCCGGTGACCTTCCCGGACGATCCTAACCAGGTTTTCTGGAACTACACGCAGGGAACTGAGCTGCGTGATCCAACGATGAAAGAAGCCGCGGACTACTTTGCGCGCCTCCTTAGCTGGTATACCAAAGGCGGCTTCACAGACGAATATGGCAAGCGTCACGAGTCGGGACACCACTACAAGGTTCCTTACTGGGAAGTCCTGAACGAAATTGAATTCGAGCACCATTGGACTCCGGAAGACTACACGAAGTTCTACGATGCGGTAACGGTGGCCATGCGAAAGGTTGATCCCAACATCAAATTTGTGGGGCTAGCCTTGGCACAACCGAGCCTGGTGCCAAAAATGTTCGAGTACTTCCTAAACCCCGCCCACCATCAGGCGGGCGTACCACTTGATTTCATTTCCTACCACTTCTACGCCACTCCTACCGCGGATCAGACGATCGGCGATTGGCAGTTCACTTTCTTTGATCAGGCAGAAGGCTTCCTGAATACGGTGAGATATGTGGAAGAGATCCGCAAACGCCTCTCTCCCACCACCAAAACGGATCTGGACGAACTGGGAGTAATTCTCACCGAAGATGACAAAGAGATTCGTCAGCCGGGCTATGTTGCCAAGCCAGAGCCTGCGGGATACTGGAACCTCGCTGGAGCTATGTACGCTCACTTGTATGTGCAGACGGCGAAGATGGGTATCGATGTGGTTGGCGAGTCGCAACTGGTGGGATATCGCTCACAGTTCCCGAGCGTAAGTATGATGAACTATGAAACCGGCGATCCTAATCCGCGCTATTGGGTGCTCAAGCTGCTGAAGGATAACTTCGGTCCCGGAGACCAAGTGATCGAAGCATCGGTGGCTAACTCGGGGCTATCCGCTCTGGCCTTTCAAACAAAACGTGGTAAGGCAATCCTTTTGATCAACAAGAGGAATCGAGCAGAGCAGGTCACGCTTCCGGCAGAAGCAAATGGTGCCAAAGTGTCGTATGTTGCTCCATCAACCGGGGACCACGCCCCGGCTGACATGCCATTGCAAGGGTTGACCCTTTCATTGGAGCCTTACGAGGTGGCCGTGATCCAACTCAAATGATAAAAGTGCGCTGACGACACACTGCTACTCGCGGCCAACGAGGATTCGAACCGGACCAAGCATGCCTGAGGCAAGTGGTTGCAGGTTCTCCATCCCTTGAGGAATAAACCGTGTGCCGTATCGCGCATTCAGTAGCCGATAATCTGGAAGACTACGCCCGGACATTTCGTTGATCGCGGTGTTGCCGACCAGAATGCGCAGGTCATTCTCGCCAGGCTTCAACAGGGGCGTGATTGTCAGCCTGTAGGGCGGATGCCAGACAACACCCCCACGCACTCCGTTCACGTAAATCTCTGCTGCCTCCCGCACTGGGCTCTCTAGATAGGCCCGCATGTTTGGTGGCGGCGACGGGTCAGGCATAGGCACTTCCACCCCGCTGCCGAAATCAATCTGAACTTGAGCGCCTGGTCGGAGGTCCTCGCGAGATAGCGTAATCTTCTTGTCATAGGTGGCGATCCCCGAATAGTACTCCCTGCCTTTTACTTCACTCCACGACCTAAGGTCTGACATGTGTGTCGAATGAGGCGTTCCGTCAAAGGCCACGTCCCAATCGGTCGAGATGTCTACCGACCGGGTCGGAACCATAGGCCTGCGCTCGGCAGGCCGGTCCCCCGGATAATCTGAGAAGACGATGAGTCGTGACTCGTAAGGCTGCAGATCCAAATCCACTAGCTCGGGATTTGCAACGGCCGTAATCTCACCTGTGTACGCATCCCACCATTCCGCCTTTCGCGCAACGCTGCGAAACGACGCAGTGACATGATGAGGGCGATTGCTCGTGTTCGCGAGGAAATAGAGTTCACCGTCAGGTAACTTGCGATGGATGAACCCTATCTCAGCCTGACTCCCCGAAAGTACGATGTCTGGCTTCAAGTAATTTGCGATGTCATGCCCAACGCTGCTTTCGTTGGTGGCAAAGTGCGCTATCGGACTGGCTCCCTGAAAAAGCTGCCGCGATAACTGTTGGATTTCTGCAGATTCGCTGGCAGCGTTCAGCAGCCCGGCAGCGGTTGCAGGCAGTCGTCGGGTTGCGATTACGATGCCGCCGCGGCGCGCAAACTCTTGGATCTTCTTGTACGTAGCGAAGGGCAGGCGATCTATTCCGGGCAAGACCAAAACTTTGTAGTTAATGCCCGCCTTATCGATGATGTCCCCATCGATAAAATCGAGATTGAAGCCCGCATCGAGAATACTGGAGATCACAGAGGTGCCAAGCAATGCTCCCATCGATTCATCGATGCTCACGTTTATCCCGCTCTCGTCGAATCCAGCTGAGCTCGTCGCCGAACGAAATTGCTTGCGATTTGCTTTGAACGTTGACCATGCATCGTCGTTCGGAAGTAGAAGAGCAACATCGTTGGCGGGCCCTCCCTGCCGGAGCGCAAAGCTGACACGCTGCAGATACGACGCAAGGTCGGGCATCACGAAGGTCCAGGGGTTGTGGCTGTTGAACGCGCCGGCCGCATACATGCGCCATCCGGGCTCTCCGGCCGACTCCGGTGAATAGGGCCAGCCGTGACCAATCAGGTGATTGATGCCTTGTAGAAAGTGCAGATCGGCCTCGGCCTTCATGTCCAGCGGCGTAGCACGAAAGGCCGGCGAATGGAGCCATGTCCATGTCTCTGATGAAATCACGGGGCGACCAAACAAGTGTCCTGCGGACGCTGCCCAACGCGTGTCTGAGAATTGACGCCACATTTGCATTGTCGCTTTGCCCTCACCTTCCGGCAGGTCTTCATACTCGTTGCTCGCAAGCGTGACCGGAGGGAATCCGTAAGTCTGCGAGCGAAGCAGCGTGTGGTTCTTCTGCGCCCAGGCGTGCGTTGGCTCCAGGAAGCGTTCGTTCGCTAACTCTGTCAAAGTCCTGCCCCAATCGTGCCGAACAGCCGCAGTGTCAGGACCTGCTTCTCCGACGAGAGCAGGAAGATAAGGAGTCAAATCGTACCCTCGCCTGTGCTGAAATTCGACAAGCAAGTCTGTGGTCCAGTTCGAGCCATAGTCTTCAAGGCTGTCGCTGAATACAGCGTAGGGTGGATGCTCAGTAAAAGCGGTCATCAGCTTATCGCCCACGGCGTGGAGGTGATCCTCAATGGCGCGCTGGTCGTAATGGTCAAGTACAAACCCCTCGGCACCTACAGCAGGCCTCTTTACCATCATGCCAGTGCGACTGGCGATAAAGAAGGCGACTTCATGGTCACCCTCCAACCCTGTAGGTAATTGCAGCCGACTGCTCTCTAAAACGCTGAGCCGCTTCGCGTCAGGCATTCTATCGGTGCTCCGCTGGGATTCGTACCAGAAAGCTGCGATTAGGCTTTCCCCGGTACTCATGGCGGGCACCGGAACCGAGACTGTTCCGTGCGGGACTGCGACTGTCTCTACTCGAAGCTCTCCGGCTGCTTCGGTTACAGGAATATGAGGACCTCCAAAAGGCCAACCACTGCAGAGTGTAACGTCTACTCGCATGCCGAGACGTCCAGCTTCAGAAGCGGCGAATCGCAGAGCTTCGATGTATTCGTTGGAGAGGTAAGGCTCGTTGTGAAATCCGGTTGATGGATCATCAAGGGCCAGTGGGTACAGGGTGGCTATCTCGACTCCACCAATTCCGGCAGCCTTCATCTGTTCCAATTCTCTTGTCAGTTCGGGCTTCGTGACCGCTGGGCCAAACCACCACCAGCGCATCATGATGCGGGCATCGTCCGGCGGGTGAGCGAAAGCTTGTCTCATGCTGGCGATTCCGTTCCCTGGCTGCGCATGGCTGACGATCGCAAGGGCCACGGTGATGAGGGCCGCCGACAGGGGTGCCAAACGAGCCGACCTAAGAAACCTTGGCACTTGAGCGCGGGCGCGTTCTCGGCATTTTGGGTCGGAGAACAATTAGATACCTCGCGGTTGATCAACCCGATTGAAGCAGATTAGACAAGGTCTCAGGTCACGTTGCGCTACACGAGCGCCGCGGGTTCCTCTTTCTCGCTGGTCCTCCACTTCAGAATCTTTAGATCGAGTACGAAGATCGCATACATAACAGGCACTTGTAATTTCGTGACGACGGTCGCAACAAGTAATCCGCCGATCTGTGCATAACAGAGCGGCTTCCAAAGCGGTCCCCCATGCATTGCAAGGGGGAGCAGTGCAAGAACAGTGGCGAAGACCGTTATCAGGACGGGGCGAAGACGAAGTATTCCTGCGTCAATCAAGGCCAGTTCAAAATCATCGCCCGCAGCATGGCGTTCCTCTATAAAGTCGAAGAGCACAATCGAATGACTTACGATTACGCCGACCAGACTCGCCACCCCGAGAAACGCCATGAAACCGAATGGCTCGTGCATGATCCACAGGGCTGCGAAGGCGCCAATCATACCGTAAGGAGCGGCCGCTATCACAAGCAGAGGCTTCACTGCATTCTTGAACTGAAACACCAAGGCAAGAAAGACTGCGCAGGTTGATATGAGCATGACCATCGCGAGATTCTTAAAGCCATTCTTGGTCTTGTCGTATTCGCCGCCGATTTGCATTTGATAGCCGGGTGGCAGAGAATTCCGCAGGGCTAGTAGCTTAGGCATCGCATTTTTCATAACTTCGGAACTGAGATGCCCGGTCGAGGCAAAGCTACGCACGTTAATGGTGCGAAACTGTTCCAGCCTGACAATTCTTCCCGTCACGAGTGTTTGATCGACATCGGAGATTTGTGTCAGAGGAATCTTTGTGCTGTCTTGTGAGCCGTAGACGTACATATTCTGAATATCGGAAAGCTGTTCGCGCTCATTCATCCGTAGCCGCGCGACTACAGGGATCTGCTTCTGGCCCTCCTGCAGCGCGGTCACAGTGGTCCCGCTCAAAGCCGAGGTGGAGGAATTAGCGACGTCCATGTTTGTTATGCCAGCCAGGTTGGCGCGGTCAGGATTGATCGTCAAAGAGACCTGCGCGCTGTCTGCTTCCCACTCATTCCGGGTGCGCTCTGTAATAGGAATAGAGCGGAAGATCTCCTCCACCTTTCCGGCGATCGCGCGCAGGGTCCGAATGTCTGCTGCTTCGTTCTGGCTGCTCACGTCTGCGGTACTGGAAATGCGAACTTCAATCGGGTAGTCGATTGGATTCGTGAGCAACTGGCGTGCGTCCAGACGTGCGCCTGGTATGGCTGCGGAGAGCTTCGGCTGTAGCTCCTTGATGAATCGCGGTGTGACCTCCTTATCTGTCACCTCAATTAAGACCTGCGCGTAGTTCAATTGTTGAAGTTGAGGAGAAGCTGAAAACCAGAAGCGGGGACCTCCTCCACCAACAAACGTCGTGACATACCGCAATAGTGCTCTGTTCTCTCCGCTCGAGGGTTCGTTCTCCCGTGAGAATTGCTCCGCCTGTTCACGAACGAGTTCATCCACCTTCAGCGCAATCTGGTTGGTAGTTCCCAGGTTTGAGTCGTTCGGTAGCCAGACATCAATGTATGACCAGTACTGAACGTCCTCAGGGAAAAATGCGGCACTAAGTCTTGAAGAGATAAAAAAGCCGATAGCTAGAAATACTAGTGATCCAATGAAGAACTTCCATCGATGCTCAATCGAGTACTGCGCTGCTCGCGCGTAGTATCCGTAGAATCCGCTGGTACGTCTTTCCTCAAGGGATTTCTCCTCTTTCTTCTCTGGACGTAACAGGTAATACCCGAGTAACGGCAGAAATGTCATTGAGACCAGGCGTGAAGCAATCAGGGCCGCCGTCATAACAATCGGAAGGCTGTGCAGAAACTCGCCGGTGTTGCCCGTTACCATCAGGAAAGGCAGATAGGCGACGATGTTCGTTATCGTCGCGTACATGATGGCTGTAGCGAGTGTTGTAGGACCAAGCCATGCAGCAATGCCACTCGGGTGGCCCTGGGCTAACATCCGCTTGATGGAATCCCCGGCAATCACAGGATCATCGACCAACAGGCCAAGGGCAATAATCAACGTCGCGACAGAAACCTGTTGGATATCAATGCCCAGAAGATATAGGGCACCGAAGGTCATGGCCAAAGTGATTGGAATGCAGAGGGCCATCAGGACAGCAGAGCGCCACTCCCAAAAGCCAATCCATGAAATCAGAACCACCAGCGCGATAGCTTCGTACAGTGCATCCATGAAGAGGCTGATGTTCTCCCGAACCTGCAAAGGCTGATCGGAAGTTCGAGCTATAACCAAATCCTCCGGCAGGTATTGCTTCACGGCTACTAGCTTCGCATCGACGCTTTTGCCGAAAGCATCGATCTGTGTGCCGTCCTTCATCTGTACCGCGACAGTTACAGCGCGACTGCGATGCCACCGTCCGTCTTTGTCAGCCCAGGTCAGGTAATTCAGATAACGAGCGGGGCTCTGGTATCCGCGAGAGATATCTACCAGATCACGAAGGTAAACTGGACTCTGCGCAGCCGATGAAGATGACGCGACAATCACGTCTCCGATTTGCTGTGGCGTGATGAATTTCCCCGAAGGATCGATTTGGATGCTCTTGGGCCCGACCTCAAGCTGTCCCCCCGGTAACGTTGTATTCCGAGCCCCCAGAACATCCTTCAAATTGGCGGGGGTCATGCCATATTCAGCAAGGCGTTCCTGAGAATAGTCCAGATAGATTTGCTCCGGTAGAACTCCTTTCCGATCGATTTTCGCCACTTCCGATGCGCCCTGCAGAGTCCTCCCTATCAGGTCTGTATAGTCGTCCAGATCACGGTAGGAATATTTATCCCCTGCTACGGCCCGTAGCCGCGCTTCCGTATCGTGAGGGTCTCGAATGATTGCGAGTTGCCACGCGTCGGGATGAATCTCTGAACGGTGAAGCTTCTCCGTTAGCAGGGTTTCTCCCTGGACACGCAGTTGGTCATCACTCAAGTCTGTGTTGAAGTCTGCTCCAAGGAAGCCGCTGCCTTCAAATATCTTCGGTCTCTGGATCAGCTTGCTTTGCTCCGCGAGGCGAATGAGAGACACGAACGAGTCACGCACTAAAGAAGAGGAGACAGACAGCGGGAAGGCATAGACGATGCTGACGCGGGAGTGTGCAGCATTCTGCGCTTCGGACGCCCGCGTATTCTCGATCGCTGTGCGAATGGATCTGGCGCGTAGAGCTATATCGATGTCACTAGCGGGTGGGCTCGCCACCGTCAGCATCAGAGCTGCAGTATCGCCAAAGTCGCTGTTGAATTGAATTGGACCCGCGCCCTGTGGAAGTTTGCTGTTCAGTGCGTTCAGCTTCAGGTTGATGTCAGTGAACTGCTTTTTCGGATCGTCCACGCTGTCGTCAAGTTGAACGTAGACCAGGGACAGACCCGGAAAGCTGATCGATCGAATACCGAAGTCGGATGGCGACGGAGGCTTAATGAATGCATTCTGCGCCATCATTTGCTCTACCGGCCTCGTAACTAACTGCTCTACATCAACAGCTGTTGCTCCGGGCCATTGCGTTGAAGCAACCGCGACCCGTACCGCAATGCTGGGATCCTTGCGCTTCGGCATGTGCTGGTATCCGTACCAGCCCCAAATCAGCACGCCAATTAGCAAAACCAAAGAGACCTGCCGATGCTCAACAAAGAAACGCGCAGTGTTGTGCTTGTGAGCAATGTAGTCAGCTTCAGTCTTGTTACTCATAGAGGTGTCACGCCTGATGTCAGATTGTCTGGCTTGCTCTGGCCCAACCGCTCTAGGGAATGATGCGTATATTGTCGCCGCTCTTCACTAAGGAAGCGCCCGATGTAATTACTTTCTCCCCGGCCTGCACGCCGCCTTTCACCGCGATAGAGTTTCCGTAGATTTCTCCCACATCAACTGGTCGCAAGCGCGCCTGCCGCAACTCCCCCTCGCCCTCCACTGTCATCACCGCAAATGCATTCGCTCTATTCGGATCACGAATCATGGACGACATCGGAACCGCCAGGACTGAGTGGGGAATCTGCTCGCCATTCAAAGTAAGCGAAGCAATCATTCCGGACTTCAGCTGATTCTTTGGATTCAGGATCGAAACTTCAACTGAAAAGACTCTGCTCTTCGCATCCGCCGCTGGCGAAATAGCGCTGACCCGCCCGTCCACTGGGTTTGAAAGAGCATCAGTTCGGATTACCAGATGCTCACCAAGCGTCACGCGACCGATGGAGGTATCTGGAACTCCGAATACGGCCTTCACGGAATGAGTGTCAGCAACGGTAAAGCCATTTGTGGCAGGACCGACGAAGCTGCCGACGTCAACACTGCGCTTAACAATCCAGCCATCGAATGGAGCTTGCAACGAACAATAGGCTAGAGCGACGTTGGCTTCACTCACCTGTGCCGATGCACTAGAGACGGATGCCGTAGTGCTCTCCAACTGCGCTTGGGCTGAATCGTAATCAGGCTTCGTAGCACTTTGAGTTGCGTAGAGCGCGGAGACTCTATCAAAGCTTAACTTGGCCTTTTCCTGCTCCGCCTGGGCGCGCGCAAGTTGTGCCTTGGCCTGCTGCAGCTTGTCCAGATAATCCTGTTGACGTACGACCGCAAGCACAGTCCCTTTTGTTACCCAGTCCCCCTGATCAATGCTTCTGCGGCCGCCGCTCGGACTTTGAACCTGCCGGATGCTGTCGATGTATCCGCTGGATTGGAAAGCCAGATCCACCTGCGCATACGGCACGATGTTTGCCGAATATGTTGCTCCATTCCCAACCGAAATGCTTTTCACTACTTCTACATGCACCGGCAAGGGCGTAGGCGCTCCCGGGTTCGCCTTTTCGCAGGCGACCACACTCATCGCGAGCATGCTCAGGGTCAGGGAAGCCGAGATGCGCTGCGCCACAGAAGTTTGATGCATAACGTCAATCTTCTCCAAGAGCTTTTTCAAATTCTGCAGTTGCGTTCAAAAGCGACAGCAGGCTTTCTTCGTATTCATGATTGGCGTTCGCAACCGCGGCTTGCTGTTGTAGTACGTCCCGCAACAGGACCGCCGATTGATTGAACTGATCGTTCACCTCGCGGAGTTTCTCATTGCTCGCGTCGCGTGCAGCTTGCGCTACTGCCAGCAGCGAACGGCTCTCCTGAAGCTTGCGGAAGGTCTTGTCTACATCAAGAATAACTTTGGACCGCACGTCCTGGAGTTGATATGAGGTCTGCTGTTCAGTAATGTCCTTTTGTTTCACCAGGTCTCGCCGCCGCCCCCAATCGAACGGGTCCCAAGTCAGTGCCAGGCCTGCTGACGCGATATTTTGCGGCAGTATCTCTGTATTGATTGGAGAGAAGTATCGTACTGCCGCGCCCACATCAGGAAGGTATTGTGCTTTGGCAAGCTTGCGATCGTAGTCGGCCTTGCTGACATCGATCTCCGCCTCCTTGACCTCAGGCCTTTGACGCAGCGCGGTCTGCCTTGCTAGTTTCAGATCCAGTTGTTCCGATGTGACTGGCGGCGTTGACTGCACGCGAAACGGCGTATCCAAGTCGCGGCTTAACAGGTCGTTGAGGTGTTCCTTTTGTGTGTCCAGATCGTCATTCAGCACAACAATCTGATGTTCCACTTGGGCTAGTTTGGCCTTAACATCCAGGCTTTCGGACAGCAGCAAAGATTGCTGCGCGATGTACTGCGAAACAACCCGATCTGTCTCCTTGTATTGCTTCACCAATGCTTGCTGCGCATCCAAAGCACTCTCGGTTTGCAGGATCGCGTAGTACCCCTGCTTAACGTTCGCCACAATCGATTGCTCTTTCTCCCTTGATTTCTGTGTGGCGAAATCCACAGACAACTCCTGCTCTCGTATTACCAGGTGAATCTTGTAGAGCTGAGTAATCGGCTGGGCGACGGATGCAGTGATATATCCGGTGACCCCACTGGAGAGATTTATTGACACATCGGTCGATGGGTTCGGAAGTCCATTCAGTGTCCCGAAGACTCCCTTCTTGTATGAAAATGTCGGTGAGGTCAGATTTCCAGCCGCAAAAAGGTCAATCGAACTCTCAGGAAAGCGCCTCGTCTTGGCCTCAGCGACTTGCCACTGAGACTTGGCAACATCCAACTTTGCAATTGTCAGAGAGATGTTGTGCTCTATCGCGATCTGGATGGCCTGGGCGAGAGTAAGTTCCGGTGGCGGATTCGAAGACTCCTCAGCGTGCAGGACGAACCCAAGGACCGATGTAGTTGCGACCAGTATTGAACTTATCGTCCTTATGCGGCTCGATCGAATCATATTCAGACGAACTTCGATTTCTCCGAGGGCACACCCTGTATCCATCGAGTGCGGCTTTTGACTCCATACGGGGCTAAGGCGTTTTCCTTTGTCTACGAGGCAGGCGCTGGTGAGTCTGGGCCCATAGAACGAACTTTTGCATCTACGCTGCCTCAAACTGCACCACTCCGGAGAGTCATGCGCTGGCGGCGAATACCGGGAAGTCTAATTGTCAGAGGAAATTCGGTCAAGACAAACTCTGCACCGCGTCATGGTCAGTCGCGAAGACACAGGATGCCGCATGCAGGGAACCTGTCTGACGGGTGCAATCGGTACCACCTCAGGCTCGACGCAGCCGCACTGGTATCTAGCCCGGATACCAAATCACACGTGCTTCGCCTTCACTTCGTTGATACGACCATGCCCCTTCGACCAATTTTGGCAGGTCGAACTCGGGCCTCCAGCCAAGCAGGAATTTCGCCTTGCTGTTGTCCAGCCAGGTCGACCAATACGGCGTCTTGATCTCGACCGCCGGCATCCCTCGCGTCTCGCTCAAATAGGTTGCGAGTTGCTGATAGTCAACGGGCTCATCCATGCAGATATTGAATGTCTGCTGTCGTGCCTTGGGGTGATCCATGGCGGCGATCATGCCGTCCACCAGATCGTTGACATGAACGAAATTGCGTTTGATCGGTCTGCCATCAGGATCCAACATCAACGGCACCGTCTTGCTCTTCACATATTCATCCGCTTGTCGGGAGCCGACGAGGTCGCGCCATCGTGGCCCTCCAAAAACATCTTCGCCAAATGACAGCGAGTATTTAAAGTCGTCCTTTTCCATGATCCACGGTGCACGTAAGCAGCAGCCCGAAAGATTGTATTGAACGAAATACTGCTGGAGCATCACCTCCTCCAAAACCTTGGAGAGGGCATAACATCCTGGATAGGCGCTGTGCTTCTGCTGCTCTGTAACGGGAAGCGCGTGGGGATAAAAGAAATGACCTAAGGCTGCGTCCCCTCCTATCAGGATGATTTGCCGAAATGAAGTACTGACGCGACATTCCTCCAAGAGCCAGAAAAGGCCTTTCACCGTTACGTCCATGACGGTATCGGGCACCTCCTTGCAGGTCGCGCAGTGTATGACGTGCGTAATCCCGCTCATTGCGGCATGCACTGCTGCTCGATCAGAGATGTCCCCGGTAACTATTTCCATCCGGTCGTGAGCTTGGGGCAGTCGATTGTGACACAGCGCGCGAATCGTCACGTTATTGTGAGCGCTAGATAGCAGAACGCGTCGAATGAAATGACTGCCGACTTTTCCCGTGGCGCCCGTTACCAGGATCTTTCTCATGGCGACCCTCTATCTATCTTTTCTATCCCCTGCAAATCCGCTTAAGAAGCTATTTCAGATAGCGTCCCCACGCTTCCACCTCGATGAAGCTGCACCACCGCGCCGGATCGGCGGGTACAAGCTTGCTGAGTCTTATCCACGAGACGTTCCTCTTGGGAAAATTGAAGTCCTGAAAATCAGCGGAAGGCGTTATGGTGATCGGAAGCTGTTCGCCATCGGAAAATTCGACGACAGCGGTGTGCCAATAGCTGTCGTGCGGAAAATCGGCGCGAACCATCAGGCGAATCTTGTCTACTTGGACAGTCCTTCCAAAATCAATCTTCCACCAAAGATCATCACGTAATCCTGGCCCCCAGGATTGGTAGGGCCAGATGCCGTGGTGGCCGTTTTGTATCTCGCCGTCAATCGCATTCCGCGCTCGAAAGTCCGGCAACTCCCTCGAGACGCTGTTCGTAGTGGCATGCGGGAAGACGACGATCGGCTCCCGGGAAGCTACTTCTTCGACTGTCGTGTTCTTCAGTTGTTGATCGCAAGGATTCAAGGCAAGGTTGCGATAGGTCGATAGCTCCTGTTTTGTCAGTACTCGCGCTGTTACTTCGTGATTCTTTCCTGCAAAACTCTTTGGCGAGTACGCGCTGCGCGTCTGCGGTTCTCCCTCCCCATAGGGAATCTCGAACGAAAACTTTGCCACAGGCGATTCTGCCAGGATCAGCGAACACTCCTGCATGCTCTTATCCACGCGAACCATCATTCGCGGCGCGCCGCTCAGTACGATTCGATCGCCCGGCCGATATTCACGATCAAATGCCAGCGTAACCGAGGATCCATGTAGCGTGCGCGCGGGCGCACCAGGGCCGGCGACCATCACTCCGTCTGCATCTTGCACTTCAATGCGGATGACCTTCTTGTCGCTACCCAAGGCAAGCGCTCCACTGCTGAAAAAAGACCACAACGCAATCGCGCAACAAGCGCATTTTCGGGGAATGATCGATGTACTCGTTGAGGCGTAGGCAGGCTTGCGAGTCATGTGCTCTCCAGATTCAAAGGACATCGGCCACTATCGACAACAATGCAACGGAAATACCTTCGCTAGGTATCTGCGGCTCTTGCCTGTCCCGTCAAATTGGCTTTCCCTTTGTTGAAGATGGAATCGGCTGTGGCGACGTAGTGGGGCCATGTACAGTGAGGATGCCGTCGTTGTGAATCTCCATACGATCCATAAACAGTACCCGCTCAGTACCCGTTGCAGGCGTTCTGCCCGCATACAGACAGAGCATCTCGGTCCCATCGGGAGATGTCGTCACGCAATTGTGCGCCGGGCCGCTCACAATGCCCCCATGATCGGTATTCTTGCGCACTACGGGATTATTCGCCGCCTTCTGGTAAGGACCTAAGGGATGCGTCGAGGTGGCGTAACCCAGCGAGTAGTTCTCCCCGAGGTAGTGATTCGCGGAGTACATCACGTAGTAAAGGTTGCCGTGCTTGAACGCTGTTGGACCCTCAGTCCAGCGCCGGTTCACTTCGTGCGTTGTAACCGATAGATCCTCCCACGCTGCGTTATTGTCCGACATGCTCACGGGCGGCCTCAGAATCACCACTGGATCACCGATCACGCCGCTGAAATCCGACTTCAACTCCACGCCGTAGATCCAGCTTTCTTCGATCTCGCTATATAACCTTTGTTTGCGCGCCCAGTCCGCCAATTCACTGTCTACCGGATGCTTATAGCAGCAACGTGAATAAAACAGGTAGCACTTGCCATCAGTATCGAACATTACGTCAGCATCGATTGCTGGATATCCCGGGTCAAACAGAGGGGCATTTCGAATGTCGCGAAAAGGGCCGGTCCGCTTGTCTGCGACAGCGGCGCCCACCCGGAAATTTTCTTTTTCATTATTCGGATTATCCCGCCACTGTGCGCTGTAGACCATGTAGTAGCGATCCTTCACGTGGTAGACCTCTGGGGCCCAGAACATTCCCGTGCTCCACGAGTCGGCGGGAGTCCTCTTGTGGGTCTCTCCAATAGATGTCCAGTGCACCAGGTCGGTGGACGTAAACGCAGGAAAAGCCGTACCGCCATCCCCTCCGCCTGAGCCAAACATGAAGTATTTGCCATCGGGATCGTGAAGAACATAGGGATCGGCGATCGACACATTCAGAGGGTTCGTATAGGTTGTCGACGAGCGCTCCGCCTCCGCGGAAATCTGCCAGAGTAGCGGTACTGCTATCGTGCCCCCAATTCCCCGCAGAAAGTCGCGTCGCGATGGATGCGACAGCGACGATCTGGCACTGGCGGGATGCGGAAATTGTTCAGTATTCGGGTTCGGCATGGCGGGTTCTGGTTCCTTGTCGGGTGAAAAGTTGAATCATGGGCACTCTATCATCGTTAACGTTAAAGTGGGAGAGTCTTCGCAATTCAGGGCTCCTTTTTGGTCCGTTTTGGATGCAAAAAAGCACGCATTTTTGCTCACTTTATGTCACTTTTGAACACATGAAAGGCGTTAAAGGTAGCGAGAATTAGCATTCGTTTTCGAACGATGCAGGACCGGCCTTAGCCGGCACCTCAAGGTACCCTCTCTACCTAGCAAAGCGGGTGAGGACAGGTCCAACGACCGCGAGAATGAGCACGTAGGCAGCTGAAAATGGCCCAATTCGCGGTTCGAGTGCCAGGCCGAGGCCAGCGATCACGATTGAAAACTCGCCACGGGCGACCAGAGCCATTCCGGCGCGCCAGCGGGCGTCACGGTCCATGCCGGTGCGTCGTACGGCCCAATATCCGCCCAGCGCCTTGGTTCCGGTTGTAACCGCAGCGAGCAGACCAGCGGCGAGAAAGGCCGGAGGCAGGGAAGCGGGGTCAACCTCAAGTCCGAAGAAGAAGAAAAATATTGCCGCGAGCAGGTCACGAAATGGTGCCAGCAGCCTGTGGGATTGCTCAGCCATTTGTCCTGAGACAGCGATGCCCACCAGGAAAGCGCCGATAGCAGCGGAAACCTTAAGTTGTTGCGCGATGCCGGCCACCAGCAGAACCGCACCCGTGATGGTGAGCAGGGTTATCTCGTCGGAGCTATGCGCGAAGAAGGCGCTCAAACCACTGCCGAATCGAATAGCTACCAGAAGCACGATGAACACTGTAACCACGGCGACAGAAACAGATATAGCAATTTTGAGCGGTCCTCCGCCGATGAGCAGGACTGCGACCAGGGGCAGATACACTGCCATCGCGAGGTCCTCGATAACGAGGATGGAAAGTACGATCGGGGTTTCAGGAGAATCCAGCCGCTTCAGTTCCTCCAGCACCTTAGCAATGACTCCCGAGGAAGAGATGTAGGTGACCCCGCCAAGGAGAACGGCAGGGAGAGGCTTCCAGCCCATCAGCAGGCCCGCGATAAGTCCGGGTGGGAAGTTGAGCAGCAGGTCAACAATGCCTGCGGGCAAACCGCTCTGCAGATTCTCTTTCAATTGCTCGCCGGAGTATTCGAGGCCGAGCATGAAGAGCAAGAGCAATACACCGATCTCGGCACCCAGGTGAATGGAGTCTGTGGTGAGGTTGAGCGGAGCGAGTCCGCCCTTGCCCATCGCCAGGCCGGAGAGCAAGTAGAAGGAAATAGCTGAGATGCCGAGGCGGTTCGCGACACGCGCCAGCACGGCGAGCAGGACAACGACAAGGCCCAGTTCAATGAACAAGTGCGCAATGTCGTGAGGCACGGTCTCCATGGCCCACGATACCGCATTTTTGCCTGCAAATTTTTGGCTCATTGGCTTTGCTGCTGGCGCGGGCTGGATGGACGCGGCGCAATGTTCTCACCTTGATGTTCCATTCGGATTCAGCAACATTCAGGACGAGATGTGAAAACGATGGCTCCTTAAGCCCTTTCGGGGTCATGTAGTATGTAGCGGTTGGCGGTAATCACAAGGTGGCTATGATGCGAACGATAAAGATCTTTGTAGGCAGATATCGCTCAGAGATGCTCATGTGCGCCTTCATCGCGCAGCTACTACTCTCGCCACTGGCGGATCGTTCTCCTCATATTGGAGGGTTGCTGGCGCTTTTCATGCTGCTTTCATTGCTGGCAGGTGTGAGCTACATGGCGAATCGAACGATCGTGCGCAAGGTTGTTCTTCCCATAGCAGCTGTGTGGTTCTGCGCGCGAGTGGTGGAGGCCTTGGGCGACAGTCGCTACGCCTACACTCATCTGGCTCCGGTTACTGGGCTGGTTTTCTCCTGTTCAATCCTCTGGGCGCTCTTAAACCGCTTCGATTCGATTTCGAAGGTGACGAGCAGCGTGATATCCGAGGCATTCATCAGCTACATGATTATTGCGATCGCATTTTCGCAACTCTACTGGGTGCTCGACCATTTCCTCGACCATCCATTTAATGTGGTGATCCCACTAGGTCAAAGCAGCACATACCTTTACTACAGCATGGTCACGCTTACGGGGTTAGCGTATGGCGGCATTGTTCCCATCAACCCATACGTGCGACTTATCGCCGCGCTGGAAAACATGGTGGGCATCTTCTATATAGCTGTGGTGGTTGCACGGCTTGTTTCCAGTTATCGCGCGCGAGTAAAAAAATGAGACTGCGGCCGTTGCGATAATGGTTGAATGTTACGCGGAGTATTCTCGCGCACGGCTATGCAATCTTCATCCCATGAGGGCCGCGTTCACGGCGAAGAGCGCGACTCAGCCAACCCACTGCGCCAATGCTTGGTACAGAAAGCGCCAAAAACGATTGGTGGGGAAGATTGCCAGGTTGATGAGGTTCTCCGCAGCCAATCTCGAGGCTAATGCAACGCTACGAAAACTCACTTTGCAGGCCAACTCGATTTGATGCATGGGCCTGCCAGTGAACTAGTCAGGCATTGAAATTTGTCCGTCAGAACGTGATTGCTTGCTGGAGTGGAAGATCCCGAGAGGAGCCTCCGACCAGGATTGAATATTTTCCTGGGATAAGCTTCCAGGAATCTGTTCCCTCGTCGAAGACAGTGAGGTGGTCGCGGTTCACGGGAACAGAAACCTGTTTTGATTCGCCGGGCGCGAGTTCTACCTTTGCCCAACCGACCAGGCGCTTTGGCGGTTCGTCGGCGGCCTCTGGCAAGGCGGCATAGACCTGCGCTGTTTCTATGCCGGAGAGTTTGCCTGTGTTCTTCACGGTGAACATTATCGTAGTGGAATCGCCGGGCGTGACCGAGAGTCCTGAATAAGAGAACGTAGTGTAGGAGAGGCCGAAGCCAAAAGGAAACAGCACTGGCTTTTTCTCCGCGTCATACCACTTGTAGCCAACCTTCAACCCCTCGTCATAGAGCACATCAAATGTGGGGCCGACTTGCATGAAGGCAGCGATCATGTCTGGGAAGCCTGGGAGTTTGGGCGCGGGGTGTTGCACATCTGGCTTCGGTGCATCCGCGTGCTTCGGATGAGGCAGGTCTGCCTCGCTCTTTGGGAAGGTGAGTGGAAGCTTGCCGGAGGGATTTACATTTCCGAACAGAAGATTCGCAATCGCCTCCGATCCGCGAATGCCCGGGTACCATGCCTGCACGACGCTCGCTACCCGGTCTATCCAGGGCATCAACACGGCGCCGCCTGTCTCCAGCACAACGATCGTATTCGGATTCGCCGCGGCCACAGCCTCAATCAGCGAATCCTGTTTGTCGGGAAGTGAGAGATTCGGCAGGTCCATGCCCTCGGATGCGTGCTGAACGGCAAAGACAATTGCAACCTGTGATGATTTGGCGAGCGCAGCGGCGGTCGCAGTGTCGGTCCCCGGATCAAATTTCACCACGGCAGTCGGAGCTTTTTCGCGAATGCCTTTGAGGGGAGCGGAGCGGTGATACGTGGCCACTTCGAAGTAGGTCATCGGATTATTTGCTATCTCCGGGGGTTGGTGAACGGGATTGCCGCCGGCGGGCGAGACCTGCGAAGATCCCCCTCCGGACATAACGCCCACGTCGGCATGCCCACCGATGACAGCAATCGATTTTATTGACGATGAGCTTAGAGGTAAGAGGTTGCGATCATTCTTCAGCAGCACTGCTCCTCGCTCTTCGACCTTTTGCGCAAACTTCAAAGCCTCTCATTACATCAGGAGACTGCGGCTCACGTGGATTGTCGACAATACCCGAATCAAATTCAGTGCGGAGTATGCGGTGCACCATGTCATCGAGCCTGGACATAGGCACTTCGCCGCTTTGCACGGCCTTCTTCAATGGCTCGCCGAAGGATTCGCTGCCGGGCATCTCGATATCGAGACCGGCCATCGCAGCCTTGACCGTGCTTTGTGTCGCGCCCCAATCGGAGACGACAAAGCCCTTGAACCCGAAGTCCTTCTTAAGTACCTCTCCTAATGTGTACTCGTTTTCGCAGGCATAGGTGCCGTTGATTTTGTTGTAAGCACACATGACCGCGCCTGCGCCGGAGTCCTTCAACGCAATCTGAAATGCCAGCAGGTCGCTCTCACGCATCGCGCGTTTGCCGATCACGGAGTTAACCGTAGTGCGACCGTCATCCTGATCGTTCACGGCGTAGTGCTTTACATCGGTGATGAGGTGCAGTACCTTTTCTGCTTTTAGTTCCTGTCCCGCCAACGTGCCGGCAAGCAATGGATCTTCGCCCTTGTATTCGAAGGTGCGGCTATCACGCGGTTCACGAATCAGATTGATACCCGAGCCGAGTGACATATTGAAGCCCATCGATCGAAGTTCGCCGCCGATCATGGTTCCAATTTCATAGGAGAGTGCGGGGTCCCACGCAGCCGCCATCGTTTCCGCCGAAGGCAGAGCAGTTGCATAGCGACCAGTGCCGCCGATCCCGGAGATTCCTTCGACTGAATCGGACATATGCAAATCGGGGATGCCCAGACGAGGAATGCCGGGAATGAACCCACCGGCCGCAATGGCCCGGACTCCCGGGCCCGATTCTGGCGGCATGAACAACGCCTGCCAGCCGAGACCGTGCACCATCTGTATTTTTTCGTCCAGCGTCAAATCCTTGATTACCATGTCAGCGCGTTCATCTGGGGAGAGGCTTGTGTCAGACCGTGCAAAGTGCTTTGGTTGAGCCATTCCCGGGAGCTGCGCGTTTGCTAAAGGGCTCGAAAGGAGCGCGACCCCCACCAAAACCCGACGTACTGAATGCATCATTAATCTTCTTTTCATAGTCTTCCCTAGCCCGTACAGAGATGATTCGCCAACAGCTAGAACAATAGTCCATATTTGCCGGCGGCGTCCGTTGACCATCTCGCTTACTTGATAGTAAATATGCACACCAGTGCGACCTGTTCAGAAGCCCATCCGCATGAATCGCATGTTTGATTTGCGAGCCATGACTGCGCCCCCCTGAACTTGCGCGCAGGGTGGTAGTCTTCCTTTGAGGGCTGGAGAGCATCTGATGACGATGAAACGACGGGCGATCGTGGGCGCCCTGAAAGTTCCGGTAAGCGGGATCCTGGGCTCCATCTCAATCCTTTTATTCGTCTGCGGGTTTATTGGCAAAGCGACGGCGCAGACGGCCGAACATCACGCGATTCAGACGTTCAAAGTTACGATTCTGTCGACAATGCTGGTCGGCGACACGACCGGCATCGGCGAGTGGGGGTTTGCAGCTTTGGTCGATGTGGATGGTCATCACCTGCTCGTCGATACTGGTGCTCACCCGGATACCGTGATCAGGAATGCTCATGACCTTCACGTCGACTTGTCCAAAGTGGAGGAAGTTGTTCTGACGCGTCATCACTTGGACCACGTCGCTGGCCTGCTCACGCTCCGTCGCGAGCTGATGAAGGAAAATCCCAAGGCGCTCTCCATCGTCCACGTAAGCGACGGAACCTTTGACAGTTGTCCGTCAGAAACGGGCGAGCGTAATCAGATGATCGCCATCCGCAAAGAATATGAGGCAACGGGCGGGCGCTTCATTATGCACTCGTCCGGGGCAGATCTGATTCCGGGTGTGTGGCTCACCGGTCCCGTGCCTCGTATTTATCCGGAACATAATTGGAGCGGAACGGGAAAAGTTTTGACCGCGTCGGGACTCGTTGAAGACGACATTCCAGAGGACTCGTCTCTGGTGCTCGATACCCCCAAAGGCGTGGTGGTCATTACGGGATGCGGGCACGCGGGGATTGCGAATATCGTGACGTTTACCGAGAAGCATTTTGCCAATAGGCCCATCTATGGCATCGTCGGGGGTCTTCATCTCTTCGCCGCGACTGATGAGGTCGTTGACTGGACCGCTTTGAAACTGCGGGAGTTTCGTGTGGCAAATCTGTTGGCGGCACATTGCACCGGGATAGAAGCGACGTACCGGCTGCGGCAGGATCTTGGTCTGAGCCGTAAAACGGCTGTGGTCGCGAGCGTAGGATCATCCTTTTCGCTGGAAAATGGTATCGAGGCTGGCCCCCTCGCGCGATAGCCTTGCCCAACCGCTAGAATTTGACCAGGAATCGCAGTTCACAACTTGTTGCAATTTGTTGCTTCTTCGTGACACTTGGGCTGAATCGACTGGCATATGCTCAGGCTCTATGGGCCCCAAGTACGTTTCCGAGACGTTGCATATGATGAAGCTGCAGATCCGACGTTGGTCCGAACGGCCGCGCATGTTGGTCTTTATGCTGGCAGTGATGTTGCCCGCTGCGGCGCTCATTGTTGTCAGCGTGATTCACCTCAGGTCCATCCAGCGCGAAAAAGCTGTCGAAGCTGTAATTCAACGAGACTATCAGCAGGTCCTCGCAATCGCAGAAAAGCGCATTGCTACTCGAGCATACGAAATAGCAGAATCAGACAAATCAACCTTCCCTGACGTCGGTCACTCTGAAGACCTGCTCGCCTTTCTGAATACGCATCCGGACGTCTCTCACGCATTTATCTGGAAAGGCCTTGGTGACGTTGCGTTTCAATCTCAGCCTCGCATGATGAGCGATCCGGATTTTCGAGACGAAGGCAAGAAGCTGGCGTCAAACGTTGAAAACTGGTTTGACGTTGGATCAAAAGAATATGCGCTCAAGATAAAGCATTTTGAGGAGATGGATGGACGGAAGGCCTATATCACCTCGAACTGGGTGGCCAAGGGAGACAAGTGGCAATACCAATCGCTGGTGCTCTTCATTCCCCGCGGCTCCACCTCGGAACATCCTGCGTTGGCCGGCTTTGCGTACGATTCTGATTACCTGTCGAATAAGTTTTTTCCGGAAGTGCTCAACACCGTGCTGCCGAATCAAGATCCGAATGATACTTCGCAGGCCCAGCCAGCGATCATGGTGCGTACCGCTAAGGACGAGAGCCCGCTGGCGGCATCCAGCTGCTGGGACGGCGGAGCACCCGAAGTCGAACGCGGATTCGAGAGCGTCTTTCCCGGTTTGATTCTGGGAATCAAGCTGCGCGGAACTACTATCGCCAGCATAAGCCACAAGTTTCTTCGAATGAATTTCCTGACACTTGGGGCGTTGTCTTTGCTGATGGCTGGGGGCATGTGGCTCACTTACCGAAATGTGACTCGCGAGCTCGCGCTTGCCAAGTTGAAATCCGACTTTGTTTCCAATGTCTCGCACGAACTAAGGACACCCCTGGCGCTGATTCGACTCTATGCCGAAACTCTGGAACTGGGACGGTTGTCGAATCCAGCCAGGCAGCACGAGTACCACGAGATTATCCGCAAGGAGAGTGAGCGGCTGACTGGGCTGATCAACAACATCCTGGATTTCTCACGCATTGAGGCAGGGAAGAAAGAGTACAGCTTTCGCGAGACCGATATGGCGGATCTGGTGCGCACAACTCTTGACTCTTACCGCTTTGAGATCGAGCAGAATGGATTTCAGTTTGAAGAGAAGATTGAAAGTGACTTGCCTGCGCTGCAGGTGGATCGCGAGGCCATCACTCGCTCACTGCTGAACCTGGTAAACAATGCAGTGAAGTATTCTTCCAGCCAGAAATATCTCGGGGTGCATCTGTATCGGAGAAACAGCAGCGTCAAACTAGAGGTCGTTGATCACGGAATTGGTATTCCCGCAAACGAATTGCCAAAGATTTTCGAAAAGTTCTACCGTGTCGGTGACCCGCTGGTGCACAACACCAAGGGGAGCGGATTAGGACTGTCACTCGTGCAGCACATGGTGCAGGCCCACGGCGGAGAGGTTGAAGTGGAGAGCACTCCCGGCAAGGGAAGTACGTTCATCATTAGTCTTCCAGTGCAGTCCGCAGCGCTTCGGTCGCAGAAAGGGGTGTCAGCATGAAACCGGACGGACGAATCAAACCGAGTGAGGTGCAGCCCGCGAAAATTCTCGTGGTTGAAGATGAGCCCAACATGGTGGCGGGATTGCGGGACAACTTTGAGTTTGAAGGCTACCAGGTGATCACGGCGAGAGATGGTGCTGAGGGCCTTCAGCGCGCGCTCGAAGAATCTCCAGACGTGGTCATCCTCGACGTCATGATGCCGCGAATGAGCGGGTTGGAAGTGTGCAAGCAGTTACGAGCAAAGCGCTCATCCATGCCAATCATCATGCTCACGGCCCGAGGCCAGGAAGTCGACAAGGTCGTGGGTCTGGAGCTGGGCGCGGATGATTATGTCACTAAGCCCTTCTCGATACGTGAACTCCTGGCGAGGGTCAAATCAGTGCTTCGCAGAACAGCCGGCGCTCCCAAAAACCAGGATAGCCATAGCTTCGCAGACATCGAGGTAGACCTGCGACGTTGTCGTGTTCTTAAGTCGGGCAAAGCGATCGACATCTCCTCGAAAGAATTCGAGTTGCTGAAGTATTTCATCTGCCATTCAGGCGAGACGTTGAGCCGGGATCGTTTGCTGGAAGATGTTTGGGGATACGATAACTTCCCAACCACGCGCACCGTCGATACGCACCTTGCGCGTCTGCGGCAAAAGCTGGAGCCCGATGTGGAGCAGCCGCAGTACTTCCTGACAGTGCATGGAACGGGATATCGATTTGTGGGTTAGAGCAGTCCTCGACGAACGAACAGGGACATGGGGGCTTGGATATGGAGAGCTACATGCCAGTAGGTCGGTTCAAAGCACGGGGTAATGCTGGCCCGCAAAATTGGGGTGAGTCAAACATGGCGCAGGTTGGTTCTCTCGCCAGAAGCGCACCGCGGCAGGAAGAGATGGACGCGCTAGTACGAGAGAGGCTTGATCTACACGCGCAACTCTTTGAGGCCGCGCAGATTCAGCGTAAGTTGAGCGGACAGCGAGTACTGCACTGCGGGAGCATGCAGTTTGCGAACGAGGTCTTTGCGGCGCGATACCTTTCTGGCGATTTCACCGTGCTCTCGCAAAACGGTCTGAAAGTGCTGGCGACGCTCGGCGACATTGCTGGCAAGGGTTTCGCCGCCGGAATGTGGTTCACGAACCTCGCCGGATTATTGCAGAGCTACGGCCGTCCGGATGCCGACCCGGCGAATACCGCATCGGAGATCAACCGTCATCTATGCTATCTACGCCCGATGGCGCCGTTCGTGACTATGTTTCTCGCGCAGGTGGATTGTCTGGCTGGACAAGTGACGTACTGCAACGCCGGTCATTTCCCACCCGTAGTGCTGCGCTCAAATGGACAGACCGAATTGCTGGAGACCGGAGGCCCTTTGCTGGGTGCGGTTGAGGGTGCGAAGTTCGAGGCAGGTCGGTTGCTCCTCAAGCCTGGTGACACTCTCGTTGCTTACTCTGACGGCGTATTGGAGTGCCCGAACGCTGAAGGTGAGGAGTTTGGCTTGACTCGATTGATAGAAGTGGTTCAACAGACGGCACAATCCTCCGCCCAGAGCACCTTGCTTTCTCTGCTTGCTTCGGTGCAGGATTTCGCCAACGGCAATCCTGCGTGCGATGACATCAGCCTGACTGTGATACAGCGCGATCCGGATCAATACTGAGACCTCAATTTCGCTTATGTGTTGCAGAGCCTGATGCCACCGACACGATTGCTGCAACTATACAGGGGGCGTGACGTCGAACCTGAGGCCACTGGAACCTTCGCCACGTCCGCTGGTCTTGCGTCGTGCAATCCAAAGGTGCGTAGAGCCATCGAGCCACCTCGAGCGGTTCGCTACCCGTGTGATCCGGACTCCGATGCGTGGGACTTCCTGCTCGCGCAGTTCCTTCACACCCGGCAGAACCCTGCCCTTGGGAACTATGAGGCTTGGCGTTCCTCGCTCGACCTCACCCTGGCGCAACAACACTTGCGTGACGACGTTTGTCACTTCAACTGGAATGTAAGGGAACCAGTCCGTGGGAACCGGCGTCTCGATTTGGTATCGAATCACGGCTCCGGCTTGCACCGGCCCACCGGGAAGCAACGGTGCGGGCCGGTTGCGTGCATCCTCGTCCGCCCCATACAGAGGTTGACCGATGCCGCCTTCGACTTCGAACTCGATCGCCCAATTCATGTTGGCAGTTGGATCGCGCAGGAACCGAAGATCTTCCAAGACGCTGCCCGTTTGCATGGCAACCGACGCTGTCGGCGGCAGCAAGAAGAAATCAGCTACTCCGCCGTCTGCAACCGTCGAGAACATCGTCCAAAGTCCTCCTGTCGCAGTCTTTGACCGGTCAGTGCGGTCAATTACAGTCAAGCCGCCGAAGACATCGCGAACGAGGAAGGACCCGATCTGGTAAAGAGAGTTCACGGGAATATCGAGCGGCGCCAGGAACCAGTCGTTTCCATGAAGCAGCATGAAATCCGTGACAGCGAGCTTCGCGAGATCCTGGCGCTGCACATCGATAGCTCCATAGTCAGTGACGTTGTTTTCAAAATCCCACCACTTTGCGTTGGGCATTCCGCGAAAACGGACGTGAGTCGGGATCACCGTGAGATTAGGATTTGTGGTCGGCGGCTTGGCGGGCGGCGTCTGGGCTTGTGAGACCAGGTCAAATGCATACCATTCAAACGCTCCATCTCGTGCCGGTGTGGCCGTGAATTCTCCACTCGTATTGCTGGGAAGGGTGCCTCCAGCTTGCAACTCGTAGTTGATGACGTTTGGATTCCACGTTATGGGATCGGCGATGCCAATGTCGCCGAATACGTCCTTCACCCAAGACTGAAAATCAGAAAGCGTACTTCCCGGAGCGGGAGGAGTGGCGGCACCCGCCTGGAGCGCGCTGAACAATGCAACGCCATCGGTGGCCCGACCGCCGCAGATGGAGAAGAACCGGGCGGTGTCCGGATCTGCATTGGCCGGTAGCTTGATGGGAAAGGCTGCGCGAAATGCATTGCGTTGTGCGACGCTTCCGCCATGGTCGTTGATGAGTAGTGACTCAAAGGTCTGTCCCAATTCCACGCTAAGTGAAAGATCAGGAGTGAGAGCTTCGCGTTCCACTAATGGTTCCATAGGAATTCCGGCGGGAATTGGCTGCGACGTTCCAGTTGGAGTCTTCCAATCGGTGAGCGAACCGTAAGACGATCCGATCTCCACGTATGCGGGCGACGCCGCGTCCTCCGCGAGGAACTCGCCCATCTGCCATTGGCGGGTAATGAACCACAGAGGATCGCGTACCGGAGCGGCTGTTGGGCCCAGAAGGGAATTGGTTCGAGGCCGCGGCTCCAGACGGTACCAGTAGGTCGCCGACGGGAGGAGCACGCGATTTGCCAGCTGGCTTAGCGTCGTCGTCTTCATTATGGAGTACTCCTGGTGAGGCCCACGATGCTTCGCTGGTTCATAACCTTTGTGGCAAAGTTCGTTGTAATGGTGTTGTCTTCGAGGTCTGTTGACAGGTAGATCGCAGGCAACAGTTGTCCCAGCGCGGGCAGCAATTCCAGATCTACGGCGCGAACCTTCGCCAGGTCCGCGGTCTCGTTAAGGATATTGGCAAAAGTATCGATGTCCCAAGTCTGCGCTTCCCCTGGCGGGATCGCGAGCAGCACTGCCTGACCGGCTTCTGCTCCGGGATCGTCGTAATGAAATCCGATCGCTGTGGTTTCCACTTCGTCGGGAATAACTTCTGTCCAGTCGTCGAGGAAGAGGCCTGCCCATACCTGGTTGGTGGCCGGTTTGACTGGGCGGTAGAGGGCGAATGAAACCAAACCTGCTGGCGGCCGTTTGGGAGCGAAAGGTAGTGCCGCCCACCGCGCTGCCGCTTGAAAGGGTAACTGCGCCAGTTCAAACTGCGCAGGTGGCTGGCCAATGGCCCCTGTGTAAAGCATCAGCCTCCGCCAGGCGTCGAGTGCAGGACGAACGCGCGCTGCCTGCTGCATCCAGCGCATGACATCGTGCGGCAAACTCGCCAGCGTTGGCCCTTGGGTGATGGCCAGGTCGAGTTCTGACGCGGCGGTGGGCGATAGCTGGAACCGCGGTAGAAAGAGGAAGTCCTTGCCAAAGATCGCGGCCAGGATCGCGGAATCCGATTGCCCCGGAGCCGTGGCCGCCGTAGCCCGCCGCTGCATCTCAGTGGCGATTCCGGTGGCCTGATCTGGCAAGCTGGCATCGTCGATGAACGGATAGGATTCGCCGATCCCGTACAAACTCGCATCCTGCAGCGCCGTGCGGATCGTGGCTGGCGTCACGGCGCCACTCAGATTGGACAGCTTGGTTTGAAAATCGGCCAGAGCTTTGGCGGCGCGGGTATCCGGTGGCGCGGGGTCTGGTGTCGCAGGAACGTCCTGCGGCAACACCAGATCTGTAGAACTCAATGCGCGTGCTGATGAAATGACACCGGCGATTGACTTCGCCAATTCGAAAACCTGGGCGAATGTCTTTCCATCCGGAGCCGCGGGAACGATGTCGTATGTGATCGCGATGTTCGCGGCGGCCGGATCCAGCTTGAGGATGGCATCGCGCACTCGGCGATCCAGTTCAGTGGCGTGCGCATCCGATGCCACGGCGGCCACGGCAACTGACCGCGTCAGGCTAATCAGATCGAGCGGTTCCAATCCAAGATCGGTGACTGAAACGTTGCGTGGGGAAGCTATAAGGCCACTGGTGAAGTCGACTTTACAGATCACTTTGCTAAGGTCGCCTAAAAGGCTCCCCACCCAGGTGTGCAGATATGGCTCTGCTTTACCGCGAGCATTTTTCCCGGGAACGACGGCAGCGTCGTCCCCTAGTACCACCGCTACGCGGTGAGTGAGCGAGGAGCCGCCTCGGGGCTGTTGAACCACTGCCGGATCGGGTGCAGGCTGACCGATCGCGGAGTCAAAGCTTGCCGCTGCTCCTGATGTATTGCTTTGCACCAGGTGATAGACCGACTCAGCCATCACCAGGTCCGAAAGGCTGTCGAAAAGCTCGTTGAGTTGTTGCAGTTGCGCTATAAGTTCGTTTCGCTCGGCTGCACTTGGAGGTGGAACCAACGGCCCGAAGACATCGGTACCGGCGACGAAGGCGTTGCGTAACTTCAACCCATCGACGACGTCGCGCGCCGCGACCGCTTCGGTAGGCAAGCCCGTGTCTGTTGCCGGGTTCGATTGCAGCGGAAACTCCGCGCGGAAATTATCGATGAATTGATCGAGTTGCTGATCGTGCAAGTTACTCTCGAAAATATATCCAAGTACCGCGCCAACCGGCTGTCCTTGTCGCACTCCATCCAGTACAAATGTTGCTTGTCGAACGCGCGCCGAAGAAAGGTCGATCTCGTAGCGCTGGCCGTTTCCGCCAGCCTGGCTCAGGTATGCATTGCGCAGAACGGTTGCGGCGGCGGCATGTGTCATCGTGGGGGCGTGAATGTAGCCGCCGTTGTCGAGTTGCGCCACTACCTGGCGACCGTCCGGAAGTGTTACCGGGGTCGTCCGCTGGTCAAATCTTGCTCGCAGGTTTTCCACCCAGGCGTAGGCACCGAGATGCACACCACTTGGAGTTTCCTCGCGCATGGCATCAAGACGGGCGGAATAAAGCCCGGTAATCCACGCGTCGATGCGGTGCGAGCAGACATCAAGGGTTTCGGTGAGGAGCCGATCCAACTCGGCGGTCGGCAGCTTCTGTAAAACATTCAGCGCTTCCTGGTACGACGTCATGGCGAAGTTGAAAGCTGCTCGTTCGCTGAGCACGGCGTCGGCGAGGAACTTGCTTGAAATTGCCGGCACCACAGTGGCCATGCGCTGCCATGTGGTAGTGGCCGTGACGGCCGTGCCCACAGCCGTCAGCTCAGGTTCAATCCTTTCGCTGACCGTCGCCAGCTTATAATCCACCAGCGTATTGAAAACCACACGGTGGTTTTCACGCAGAAGAGCATGTCGCACTAGCTGATAGAGCAGCGCCGTCGGCTCTTTGTCGCTGTAGCCCGCCAGGATCTGATCGACAGTGGTCGCCGTCGCAAGCTGGGCAATGTAATTGTCAGCATCGGGCAGGGCATTGGTTTCCGAGAGTGGTTTATCGGATACGAAGCTGTAACGGAATTGCGTGGCGTCCTTCAGGCCCATCAACTCCATCGCACGGACAATCCATTCCGGATGCCCGAGCGATGCCAGCACATTCGCCGTGATTAATGCCTGCACCTCAAGAAAGATAGTTTGGGGCAGGATGCCAAACATGGCGATCGCATTGGCCACCAGGGTCTTGCCTGCGAAGCTGCGCACCCACACTTCGCGAGCACTCGCTTCCATGGCGAGAATCTTTGCCATGTCGCCGTCCGGATCGCCTGTCTGTCCTACGTGAGGCGCCTGGTTGACACTGCTCAGCCAATAAGGAAGCAGATGACGCAACAAGTCAGGAAGATTGTGCTCAGCCGAGGAGGTCTCGCGATCCGGGAGCCAGCCATTCAGCGAACTGACCGGCAAAATTCCATAGGGAACGGCACCTACACGAAACGCGGGCAGCGGCCCTCGCGCTCGCAAATGGTTCTGGAAGAATTCTCGCGCCGCATCCACAACTTCGTCGCCGAACTGCGGAGCCATCATCTGTTCTAGAAAGTAGCCCATCGTGACCGGGAAGAGCGCCTGGTTCATGGCCTGAGCGGGAACCTGCTCTGTAATCCCGGCATTCGCCAGGTGTGCTGCTGCATCCGCTCCCAGGCCAAGTGCGCGCATGAAATTTACGCCATCGGAGTCCGAGGTCAGCTTCTGGTCGTTGCGTTCCACTGCAAAACTAATGGCGCCATTGGGATCGGGTGGGGGGAATCCAGATGGTTGCCCCGACGTGTTGTTGGTTGGCGTCCCTTGGTTCACGAAAGCGAGACCGCGCGTGTAATGGTGGTTGTCGAAAAGTTCGCTGAGCGAAGTTGCATTTGCGTCTGGCGCCGCGGATGGCTTGACTCCAAACACGAGCAGGCGGTCGAATCCGAGCTCGATTTCAGAAGGCTCAATCGGCATCTCGAAGGCCATGCCAACCGTGTGGGCCGCATCGAAATCAATCGTCCATTGCAGTTCTTTCGCAATGGTAAAACCATCGCCGTAGGGATCGACTTTGTCCGCCGGATTGGCGTTCGGATTCAGCGTCAGTACCAGCGGTTCGACGATAGCAGGACCGATTGCCTGGTGAATGAGCTTGCCTTCGCGGTACGCCTGGGCAATCCATCGGTCGGGCATAGCGCGGGCTTCCACCCCACGCGTCCACACTTCGGGACGCAACGGCGGATCCTTGAAGCCTGGAACGCCGGCGGGGCGCGCTGCCCAATTGGTCGGCTGGGTCTGGATAGCGATCCATGCCGCTCGCTGCGCACTGCGGTTGGAAATCAAAGCCTGCCATGCCTCCAGCGTTTCGCCGGTGGGCCAACTCGCCGTCCAGTATGCGTGGCCCGCATCGATCTCCTGCTGAGTGAGCGACGGCTCGTGGGAGTCCGCCAAAATTTCATCCGGGTAGACGCGAATCTGCAGGCGGGGATTATCGGTAACGACCTGGAAGCGTGTCTCAATGCGGACGGGAAAAAGCGCAATGGGATATTGCGTGCTGAGTGCCCTGAAGTCCCCATCTCCGGGTTGGCCGAGAAACTGGGCTACCAAGCCCTGCAGCTCGCTCTGCCTGCTGGTCACCGCATTGTGCGATTCCTGCCAGTTACGATCTGCTTGCTGAGCCGCATCATTCAGGGCACGCAAGCGTTCATCGTCAGGCGCGAGCTTTCGTGCGGCACTAGCTGCGACTGCCTGCGAAGTCGCGCGTTGTTGCAGCAACCAGTCACGCTGTTGCAATGCATCAGCGAGGGCCTTGCGTGCAGCTTCGATCTGTTGAGGCGTGATCTCTGGCATAGGCTAACTCGGAATCATTTCCTTGGCGTGATATGCAACGCGAGTGGGTCTGCGCAGTGTGTAGTGGGCCACATCGGCAGAGGTTGAGCCCCAACTCGGCGTACGTGGTCCCTGCGTCGCAAGGAACGCCTGGATTGCTGGAGAGGCCGTCTTGAACGACAAGTAATTTGGCACTGCTACTGCCGCTCCAACACCCGTCGCTCCGAGCACCATGCTCCACGTGACTTCCTTGAAAGAAACCAGCGGCGACCGGCTCTCCACATCAAAACCAAAGACCGGTTCGCCAGGGTGCTGTTGCAGAACGAAAAACCAACCGTCCCCCGCCAGCGCTTCCTGGATCGAAAGCGGGAATCCGAAAAAGCGAATGTCGGGGTCGAGCTGCCCGTGAAAACTGGGATCCCGGTGGAAGTTGGGGTCACTGTCCAGATTGTCCGCGGGCAGAATCAACGCCGGCAACTTTGGATTTGTCGGGTTCTGGTTCTTCACCGCCTTCGCCGCATAGACGATCGTGTTGGGGTATCGCAGCAACACCTCGCCACGCACAAAGAGCACCACGTCATCCTGATTGGGAGGTTCGTGACGGCCTGTGTTGGCGCCGAGTTGCGTGCCACCCCAAGTGTGGATGGGCTTGATGTCGTAGAAATCCTGTGGTGCCGTATCGGCGCTCGGGACGCCGCGCGAATCCCAGAACTGCTGGAAGTAGGTGAAGCGCAGGTCGGTTGGATATTCGTTGTAGAGCAGCGTGCGCGACATCTCGTGGTTCGCACCCACCATGAACGACTCCACAGCCTTCTGATTGGTGACGACCAGAGAAGCCGTGTTGGCTTCGGCCTTGTCCACGCCCGGCAAGATCCAGTCTTGCGACACGGCCTTGATGGCATCGTAGAAGGGTTTCGGGAAGGTTGGCCCTGCATTGATCTGCGCCGTCGCTCCGCCGCCAAGCTGGTAGGCAACTCCCGACAGTTGGATCTCGCTGTTGAACATCTCCACGATAGTGGTGCGTGGGTCCAATGCGACGATCAGTTTGCCGCGCAGTTCGTCGAATGAAACCATGTTGAGAGGCGCAGGATCGAACGGCACGATTGCAATATTGTCGAAAAAGTTAGCCGCTGCCGCGACGAAGTTCCGCACTACGTGGAGTCGCGTCGCTCCGGTTGCCATCGGCGTTACCGTACCTGCGACGCCGGCTGCATACAGTGACGGAACAAAACTTGCGGGAACGGTGGTTGTCCTGATTGTGTCGCCGGTGATGGTGCCGTCGGCGAGGGCCTCCCGCGCTTCCAGGCTTTGTACCCAGCGCCGAACAGCGAAGCTTGCCACTGCTGCCACAGCGCCGATAACCAGCGCGATCACTCCAGCTGCAGCTCCAACCGTAAAGAACAGAATGACTGCAACGACAAGCAGAATAATCGCCAGCAGAATCAGGAGGAACGGCAAGCGCTTCAGGAAATTCAGCAGGCCTGGGGTCAGCCAGCTCGGAACCAGATCTCCCTTATAGCGTCCGATCGTCGATACGCCACTGGGAGTTGGCGGCGGAGGTGCAGGATTGAAGTCGCCGCGGTTCATGCGGTCAATCAAGGAGGGAGCGGTGGGTGTGGTGCCGCGTGTTTGCCGTCGCGCTACGGGGCCTCGCGGCCGAGTGATGCGTCGGAATGACGACGACAGCACTCCGTTCGTAACTGGACTGCCCGCCAATAAGGCAGCAATCGTCAGCGGACTCCCCATCACGCGAGTCAGCACCGGGGAGGTGAAGCGCATCAACGTGTCAGGCTGCGTTGTTGCCGTCGATACAAGAATTTTTTCATGCAGACGGGAGCTAATCTCGACAGCCATCTCAGCCCAGCGCGCCCGCTCATTCGCAGCCCGCACTGCACCCACCTGGTCCCACGCTCCCGCGAGAAGGTCGAACTGCTCCTTCTGCACCGCCAAGCTGGATGCTCCTGCCTGGACGCGCGTGCGCGGATCCTCATTCAGATCCTGAAACCAGGGCGGCGACATTGGCAGGACCTCAGGCTGCGCGGCGTGCCAGTGCCCATAAAGCGGAGGCGTCACCAGGGGCTTCGTTGGATCGGTCTTGAACAACTCGGCTGGCTCATTCAGCAGCTTCGTCAGATCCTGAAGCCAGGTATCGTGTGTCGGCCCAGTTTGCGGCGGGGACACAATCTCGGGATAGCGCTGCAGCGCGCCCTCTACAGGCAACGCGGTATCAGCAGCGGGAGGCAATCCCAGGCCGGGGTTGGCCACATCCATCTCGCGAAAACCCACCGAAGGCGCTAGCGGTTTGGGATGGATCTTTCGTACGAGTGAAGCAAAGTCGCCCTGCGGTCCGGTTTCAAACGACCACTGATAAAAGACAGGCAGGCTGACTGTTCCTGAGGCAGCAGTCCATGCCGGCTTCATCCCGGGCACGCCCGTTGTGTCTAGACCCAATCCTGCCAGGCGTCCCGGCTCGAAGGCAGGGACTACGTACGCGGTGTACTCAGTCTCTGCGCTCAAGATGTTGAGCGAGAGAATGCGGGATGAAAAGTAATTCGCCTGATTGTCCAAGGCCTGCGCCAGAGCGTGGTCGTCGGATATATCCGGGCCGTGCAACTGAGCGTGTGGCCACAAGTCTGATTCGCTCAAGTCGGGCAGCAGCGACGCGCTCACATTCAGCACCGCAAGCGGCTGGCCTGGGCTTGGATTGAAAACCTTTGCTGCTCCCGTAGGGATTGCAACCACGCATAACCACGGCTTGATATTGTTCGAAATGGTGGTCTGTGGACTGTACCGCCATGGCAGATCAGCCTGATCAAATTCGATCAACGGAAAGTAATTTGCCTCGGCGTTGCGCGCGCCTGCCTTCGGCCACGTGCGAATCACCGAACGCACAATAAGGCTCTTCACATCCCCAGGCCCATGCAGCGCCAAAGTCACAGACGGTGGCGTGGCAATTCCACTGATGGCCACATCGATCTCGACGCTGGCTCGAGGGTCATTGGCATTCACCAGCTTCTGCTGCGTTGCCAGTCCCCGTCGTAGCCACGAGCGAAAAGTGAGTTGCGCGTTGGAATTATCTGCCATGCTCAGGCTCCCGCCGGTTGGACTTCATGCGTGGGAAGGATTTGGATCGTTCCCTGCGCTTCAGGGTTCGCTGCAATGTACGACCTCAACGCGTCATACGCCAGCGTTTTCGATACCGGACCGGTGACGTGCGGTTGCCCTGACAGGTCTATGGTTGAAACCACTGAGAACGAAACTTCGCTCACTGCAACCGCGCGCGGCGCATTGGGCTGCAGTGCATACTTTCGAACTCCGCTGGACTGCGAGGGTGCGAGAGCACTCGGCGCGGTACCAATCAAAGCGCGCTGCAGGAAACTTGGCAAAATGTAAATGGTCAGTTCCGCCGGCTCGAAATAATCAGTGTAGTAATCGAGCACCCCGGGCGTAGAGTTGGCGGCTCGTGCAACTCCACTGCCCACTGAGAACCCTGCATCCAACTTTGTAAACGAGGCCTGCGATAGTTTGTCCTGATCGCTCAAGTCTTCAAATTGCGCGATCCCAAAGTTGTCTTGCTGAGTATGAAGGTCGGTTAGCGGTACGCCGCCGGTCGTGACGCCGAGTAAATTGAATTGCACTGGCGCTGGAAGCTTGGTTTGTGCGAACCGAGTGATGCTCTTGTTCAGCGGCAGCACGTGTTCCGTCAAGGACACGCCGCCCAGCGGGTTCACCAGTACCATGCCGTTTGACGCCGCTGGACTGATTACCGCAACTTCATTGCCGCTGGCAGGCAACACCGCGCTCCAATTGTTTGGATCGCTGATTGCCGCGGCTAACGGAAGCGACGGATCGGGCGCTGGCGGTACGGAGGCGGGTGTTGCGTCGCCCACCGTTGCAGAAAAGCCAACTGAGGCGTCAAAGAAGAGAATGGAAATAGAGGCTTCGCCTTCAGCGTGCCACGGCTTGGGACCGCTCAAAGTAGCCGAGAGATGCACACCTGCGAGTACGTCATCACCCTCGCGGAAGTCGATGCCCGCGCTGAAATCGACGATGAAGTACAGGGGCGCGAGAATGAAGAGTGCGTCAAACTCAATCCATCCATGAACATTGAATGGTCCCGCAGCCGCGTACAACTCGCTCTTTGCTCCAAACTGCAGAGTGTTCGACGTAACGGCGAGATAGTTCTGCATTGAGATGCGCGGGTTGTCGCCGAATCCGATATCGAGACGAAGGCGCGCAATCGAAGGCACTCCCGGAGGAGGTACGAAGTGAGGATTGAATCCGCCCAGAGAGAACAGGAAGCTGGGCGACGATCCCCAGTTCAGCATGAACTCCATTTGTCCCGAAAGCGTGTAATACAAAATGTGAGAATCGTGGAGCGAGCCGGTGAGTTCTAACGTGCTGTGTCCGGGATCGAGGCTGCCGGCGATATCGATGTGGACTTCAACAATCGGTGCCGGCTTGACTGGCAGATACAATCCAACGCTTCCTAGTAGCGCCAGAATGAAGGCTGGAAGATCCAGGACGAAGCCCAGTTCCGCCTCAATGATGACTGGAGTTCCCCAACCCACTCGCACGATTGGACCGAAGACATATTCGTCGCGAGTCGGCGGAAACACTGCACGCAAATCGCTGATAATCGCAGGTGCGTTCTTGATCGGATCGGTTGGAAACAGTAAGTGATCCAAGTTGTTGCTCAGGACGGCTGAACGCAGCGCATCGGTATTTACACTGCGATAAATTCCGAATACTCCGCCGACGCCTGTGAGCACAAAACCAAAGCTCAGTTGTATTCCGCCGATCGCCTCGAAATCCGCGAACACCAACACAAGGAATGAGAATCCCGATTCTCCTCCCGGGAGCTTGGTGTCGATCAGCGCAAACCCTTCAATGCCCAGGCCGAACAGAGATATCTGCAGCACGGCTGCATAGCGTCCGTTGGGAACGTCGATTGAGAGAAATCCGCCGCCGATGATTGGCCCGGCGCTGAGTTCCACGCCCATACCCATGGGAGGCATAAAGCTTGCGGTCAAGCTCAACAGCCCGCCACCGGCAGGTTGCAAGAGGAGTTGGACGCCGACGTTTTCAAAAGAGACCTGCAGCGGACCAAGCCCACCATCGCCGGTCACGCCCGCCGACAGCAGGAAGCCCACCCCTTGCAGCTGATAAGCCAGTTCCAGGGTCTTCAACTCAACCACTCCGGCATTCACATTCAACGGAATGGTGAAGTGAGAGCCCGTCAATCCATCCAGGCTAAAACCTGAAACCGAAGACCATTTCGGCGGCGAAGGAAGACGGAGATCTGCCGGAGAAACACCAAGCAAGGTTTGCAGAAAACCATCCGCCTCATTCAGAGGGAGGGAGAGTGTATCCAACGTGCCGATCGTGATCGTGAGCTCGCCGCTCTTGCGCTGCGCCTGAAAGGTCGTGCCTTCCAGTGTGAAGGTTAGCGGTCCGAAGTCTCCAGCCGGAATACTCTGCGAAGCCAAAGATCGAGTCCTCTTCTGTATGCTGCGGGGAGACGCCGGATGGCGAGGGCATCCCCGAAAGGAAGATTTGAATTGAACGAATGTCCCGGAGTCTTCGCGGGCCGGCCGGACGCTTTGCGGCCCAGCAGAATGGGGATAAGGTAGGCCGGAAGTAACTGGCTGTCAATCGAAATCGGACGCCTTGCAGCGCAGTCAAAAGATGTGGAACACGTACACAATCTCACGGACCAAGCCGACTCCGCATCAATGAGATTGCTGGAACTGCAAATTATGGCAGTCAGAAATCGAAGTCACCATCTATCCGAAAAAGCCGGCCAACAGAGTTATAGAACGCGCCATAGTTCGGAGAAGAATTGTGCTCCTGAACATCACGCGGGTTGAAGTGGTTGATTACGTTATATACGCTCAACCCCGCTCGGAACTGGATGCGGTGATCGCGAAACTTGAAGTCGATGGGGTATTGGAATTTAGTATCCAACGCCAGGAATGCTGGGAACCGTCCCGCCTTATTCTCGGCGCCGATGAAATTCCAATTTTGATCGAGTCGCGAATAGGGAAATCCAGTATGCACGTCGAGGATGGGAACGAAATCGAGTTTGTGCGGCAATCCAATCACATTCCAAAACAGACCGCGGTCCGGCGCGTCAGACGCGAGTGGTCCGTACTGGTTGAGTCGGATGAGCGGATAAGGAAGATTGCCGAAGAACTGGTTGTAATCATTCAGTTCGCCATAAGCGCCTGAGTGAACGTAGCTGGCAAAGACTGTGGTTCGTTCGTTGACTTGCCAGTGCACCATCGCCAGAAATTCTCGATAACTTTGATGGCCTGAATTGAGGAGGAGTAGCTTGGAACTGTTATCGGCAGCGGGCGACGGATTTACATAGAATTCACGGAATGCGTGGCGGTCTTCATATCCCAGGCGAAACATCAGGTTACTGCGCAGCTCGCGATCGAATTGCAACGTCCAGCCAAGGCTGTAGGGAACGTGCAGTGCGCTAGACGCAATGTGGGTGAAGGTTGCCGGGCCCCCGACAACCGTTGTGCCGTTGCCAGCATAGTTGGTGATGGTCTGTGCTGGAAACCCGGTGAAGACGGCGACGTTGATGGGGATTTTGTCGAAGAAGACACCAAAGCCGCCTCGAATCGCGGTGCGATTGTCGCTGGTGGGGGCAAATACAAAGCCAATGCGGGGAGCTACGTTGGCGCGGTCAGCCGAAAGGCTATCGTGATCGACGCGCACGCCAAGATCAAGCGTCAGGCGTCGACGCACCTGCCAGCTGTCCTGCACGAAGAAGGCAAAATCGCTTGCCGCTGCATGCGAATTCAACGCGGACCCATAACTTATGCTGCTGCTCAGCGTGCCGTCTTGACGCAACACTTGTATTGGAAAGTTACTGACCGGTCCCTTGTAAGAAGAGTGAGCATAGGAGTACCCAGCAGTCAGCAGATGCCTCCCAACATATTCGATGGGACGCAGGTGAAGAGCTTGTGTCCACTGGTAGAACTGTGTGTCGCGATTCTGCTCTTCGAAATAACTGCCTGAGTTCTGCTCCGGGAAGAGAATCATCTCTCCTGTCTGCGTCGCGGGAAAGACGCGTGACGTCAAGATGCTTGGCCGAAAATAAAGTTTTTACGAAGCCGCCATTGGCCAGTATCCAGCGGTGTGTGGCGGAGATGAAGTAGCCGCGCTGGCGATCATTGGCAGTAACCGGCTCTGGGTTGAATGTGTTTATATCGGCGTAGTCCACGTTCTGTGGATCCAGTGCGAGCACGGCAGTAAGTCGATGACTGGCTGAAGGATCCCAATCGAGCTGCGTGTACGCGTTGATCTTTTCCACGATACGAACGTTGTTGGGGTCAGGCAGAGACGGCACACTGACCGTGTCGTACCCATAGCCGGCCGATTGAAAGATGTGGATCTTGCGGCTACTCAATGGGCCGGCAAATGTCAGGTGCGGTGATGCGCTCTCAACTCCGTGCGTGTGGCCATCGATCCAGCGGAACCGCGGCACGGGATCTTCGAAGAGCCACTTCCACTCGTCGGTTCCCCCGCGCGTGTCCACGTCGACCACGCCGCTGGCAAACTGACCATACTCTGACGAGAAGGGATTTGAGAGTACCTGCACGGATCGAATAGCCACTGCGGGCAAGCTGAGCGCAGCCTGTCCGGTGAACGGATCTATCACGCTCGCTGAATTCACGAGGGTGTTCGCCTGGTTCGTCCGGCCTCCCTTTATGCGAATGAGTCCATCGAGCCCACGCACAACTCCGGGCAGCATTGGCAATGCATCCTGAAAGTCCTGGTTGAGTTGAACGAGAGATCTAAGAGTCTTCGCGGTCAACGCTGGCGTGCCTCCGAAGCTGGAGGTTAGATCAACGCCGGCGTTGTCAGCGTTCACCGTAATCGTTTCTTTCTGTCCTTGCGGTGTCAGCTGAAAGTCGAGAACTACAGAGTGTTCCGTTCCTATGGTCAGGCGTTTCGTGACTGGTCCAAATCCAGCCAGCGTTACGGTGATCTCATAGCTGCCGTACAACACGCTGACAAACGTGTACTTCCCCAGATCATTGGAAACAGTAGCAATCTCGCTGTTTGTGTTGAGGTCCTTCAGGTTGACTCGCGCGTTGGGCCAGACGGTTTGTTTTTGATCGGACGCCAGCGTAAAAATCACGCCGCTTACTGTGGAAGTTTTCGCCTCGGCAGGCTCTGCTACGGACGCAATCAGAATTGCCAGGAAAAGCCTAATGGCATCCGCCACCAGACTTAGACATTTACGATGACATCGCAGGTACATCGCAGTACCCTCTGCTCCGACGCGCGATTCTTCTTCTGAGAGAACGGAACGAACGTTTTTGGATCACGTGCCGAGCAGTCTCTAGGCCCAACTAAATCCGCTGCGCTGAAGCGGCAATGTGCGTACCCTCTTGCCGGTAGCAGCAAAGATTGCATTACCAACCGCAGGTAGAATCGGCGGCAGAGTCGGCTCGCCAAGCCCCGTTGGTGCGTAGTCGGTCTTGCGCCAATAGACTTCGATTTTTGGTACCTGGCTCATATTCATAAGTGGAAAGTCAAAAAAGTTTGACTGTTGAATCTGGCCATCTTTCAAGGTGATTTCCTGAGCCATGTGGCCCATGCCTTCCATGATTCCACCGTGCGCCATGCTCTCCGCCGCGTCGGGATTGATGATCTGGCTGCCCACATCTCCAGCGGCCCATACCTGATGCACGGTGACCTGCTGTTTCGTGTCAACGCTGACGTCGGCAACCTCGGCGAAGTACCCCAGGTGGCAGAACCATGCCGCTATTCCCATCCCCCGGCCAGGTACTTTCGGCCGTTTCGCCCAGCCTGACTTTTCTGCTACTAACTGCAGCACGCCTTTATATCGCTCCGGTATAAGAACCGACTGCCCTGTCGGTTCGTGATCGCCCACGGCGTCATGCTCACCTGAAGACCAGGGCATTTGCTTGTTACTTAGCAGGTCGAGTTGGAAATCGAGCGGATCGCGCCCCGCAGCAAAAGCCACCTCGTCAAGGAAGGACTGTGCCACCCAGCAATAGGCATTGTCGCCGGGTGCGCGCAATGCTCCCGTCCGCAGCATGAGGGGCTGCATGGATGTGTAAAGCGCGTACGCGGGAGGGAAGCCGGCTGGGTAACTGTCCTGCCCAATTCCTCCGCCGGATGTTGCGTGCTTGCCGTCTCCAAAGGTGACGAAATGCTGGCGCCATGCACTTATCTTTCCTTGGGCGTCAAGGCCTGCCTTCAGACCAACCGTTCCGCCTGGACGGAAGGGGTCGTGGGCGATGTCATCCTCGCGCGACCAGAGCAACTTGACTGGCGCGTCCACTCGTTTCGCGATCCACGCCGCCTCTACCAGATAGTCGTTCTGCAGGCGCCGGCCAAAGCTGCCTCCTGAGCGCACTAGGTGTGTCGTTATGTCACTCTCCTGAATGCCAAGTGTCTTGGCCACCAGTGTGCAACCATCAGCGGGCAATGTGCTGGTCGACCACATCTCCAGTTTGCCGTCTTTCCAGTGTGCGGTGGCACCCTGGGGTTCAAGCGTGACATGGGCAATAAAAGGAAATTCGTATGTCGCCTCGACAACCTTCGCCGATGATTTCAGCGCGGCGTCCACATCTCCGTATCGGCGCACGTTATTCTGCGGCGGCGCTTTTAGCAACTCAGCCGCTTTGGCTGCGAACCCTTCACTGCTCTGCGTAGCAGCGGATCCAAGTTCCCAGTTGACCTTGAGCTTTTTGCGCGCCTGCTGTGCCTGCCACCAGGTGTCGGCAACGACGGCGATGCCTGGCTCCATGCCTGGCTCCCACGGCGTAAAGGCCGCTGGTGTGATGCCGCCATCGATTACCAGGACATGGCGCACGCCGGGCAGCGCTTTGATCTCGTCGAGATTAGCGCTCTTCACCTTGCCGGCAAACACCGGGGCCTTTTCAATGGTCGCGTACAACATTCCGGGCAACTCGACATCGATGCCGAAGAGTGGCTTGCCGGTGACAATCTTGCGAGTGTCAACGCCCTGCTGCGAGTGGCCTATGATCCGGTAATCCCTGGGATCTTTGAGCTTCACGCTACTCAGTTCGGGTGCCGGCAGTGCCGCAGCTTTTGCCGCAAACTCCCCGTAACTCGCAGAGTGTCCTGAGGCAGAATGCATCACGCGGCCAGATTGAGTAGTGCATTCAGCCGCCGGCACCGCCCAGCTTTGCGCAGCAGCCGTAACCAGCAACTGGCGCCCGGCCGCGCCGACGCGGCGCATCGGTTCCCAGCCCATCGGTGTGTTCGCGGAGCCGCCGGAAAACTGCCGGCCGTATATCTTCTCGTTCAGGTCGGCCTGCTGCACTTGGACGTCCTTCCAATCGACATCCAGTTCCTCAGCAATCAGCATCGGCAGCATGCTCCGCATGCCTTGGCCTGACTCCGAGGCGCGCGCCATGATAGTGACCGCGCCATCCGGAGCGATGTGGATGAAAGCCTGCGGCGTCAGATCCGGAGGTTTCCCGGGACCCTGGGCGACAGCCAGAGGAGCGCGATAGAGACCCAGGGCAAGCCCACCACCCGCGAGAGCTGTTAATTGCAGAAATGATCTCCGTTGCATGCGCATATGTATGCCCGTCCTCTACTTCTTGCTGGGTGCCTTGCCCGCTTGTGCTGCTTGATGGATAGCCTGGCGAATACGCGTATATGTTCCGCAACGGCAGAGATTCCCGCTCATAGCAGTGTCGATTTCTGCGTCGGTGGGGTGCGGCGTATGCTGCAGCAGGGCCGCAGCCGACATGATCTGGCCTGCCTGGCAGTAGCCGCATTGCGGCACATCGATGGACTCCCACGCCACCTGTACCGGGTGCTGGCCATCCTTCGAAAGCCCTTCGATAGTAGTGACCGGAAGACTGACGGCGCTCACCGCCGTCTGACAGGAGCGGACCGCTTCACCGCCAATGATTACCGTGCAAGCCCCGCATAGCCCTACGCCACACCCGAACTTGGGACCTTTGATGTTCAATACATCGCGCAGCACCCACAGCAGGGGCATATCCGGTGCAACGTCCACCGTCGCGGCCACGTTGTTGACAGTCAATTTGGTGGGCATCTGTTCACTCCCCGATCTCGCATCGCGTCAAAAACCTGAATCTGACTCGGATGCTATCAAAGATCGCGTCTTATTCCCGCAAAGCAATACCGGAAACAACAAGTCAGAGACAGAGTCGAAGCCTCTTCTATGATAAAACCAAGCGTCACCATGTAGTAGGCAGCAGTTGCAGGTGATGTTGCGGGCATAGAAAAAGCATCCGAAGATGCCTGCGACTACTAAGTCATTTATTTTGTGGAGCGGGTTCGATCTGCATGTTTTCGTTCGGCTCCTTCTCTTCGTTGTGCATGGCCCTCTTGCGTGTACCGCCAATCTGGGTTTCGCTGATCGAAGGGATTCCGCGCCCACCCGAAGCTCTTGAAATGTGCATTCCGGGTAGATCACAGTCAACGAGAACTGCCAATTTCTCGTAATGGACCTAACAACACCGGATTGGGCATGCCATAGGCGACTGGTTCCACGGCGGGAGACTTTGAAGTTCGCTCTCCTTGACAGCTTAGGAGAGAGTGGATTAATCTCCTAATCATCTTAGGAGGGCGGCATGTCCGACCAAGCCCAGCTACTTCCCGGCACTCTCGATCTGCTCATCCTGAAGGCGGTTTCTCTAGGCCCCCTCCATGGCTACGGTGTTCTTTTGCGCATCGGACAAATCTCCGACAGTGCTTTGCTCGTTGAACAGGGAGCCCTTTATCCCGCGTTGTTTCGTCTTGTCCGCCAGGGGCGTCTGAAGGCTACTTGGGGAACATCGGAGAACAATCGCCGAGCCAAATTTTACGAACTCACAGTGTTGGGCCGAAAGGGTCTCCGGGAAGAGACGGAGGGCTGGAACCGTCTCGCGGCAGCCATGGCCTCCGCCCTCGCCACTCGACCGGAGGAAATATGAGCCTCTTAGTCACTCTTCGCTCTTTCGTTTCAACGCTCTTCCAGCGCTCCCGGATTATCGCCGAGATGAACGAGGAGCTTCGCTCACACGTCCAGCATCGCGCCGACGACCTCGAGCGGTCAGGCCTTTCTCGCCCTGAGGCCGAGCGCCGGGCACGCGTGGAGTTCGGCGGCTATGAGCGGTACAAGCAGGAGAGCTACGAAGCCGTGGGCGGGCAATTTTTCGAAACCCTTCATCGGGACATCCGCTTCGGCCTTCGGATGCTGTATAAATCTCCGGTCTTCACCGCAGTCGCCGTCATTACGCTCGCGCTTGGAATCAGCGCCAATGCAGTTGTCTTCAGTGTGTTGAATGGATTGATTCTTCGCCCGCTCAATGTGCCCCAGTCGCAAAGTCTGTTTACCATTCAACACGGCGAGGATCCTTCGCCGCTCCATTCGTATCCGGACTATCTCGATCTGTGCGATCGGAACCACACCTTCGATGGTGTCATCGCATATGCTTTCTCCCGGGTGGGCCTCAACACCAAGGGCGAGGCCTCCACTGCGTGGCTGTATGAGGCCAGCGGAAACTACTTTGATGTTTTGGAAACTAGACCGTATCTCGGTCGATTCTTCCACGCATCGGATGAGCATGGACCCAACAGCAGTCCTTATCTTGTGCTCAGCTACGCCTATTGGATGAACCACTTCCAGGGGGATCGCGACCTGATAGGGCGAAGAGTCGAAGTGAACAAATATCCCTTTACCGTTATCGGTGTCGCGCCGCCAAACTTCCGTGGCACTGAACTGTACTTCACACCCGACTTCTGGGTGCCACTCGTGAACGAGGAGCAAGTCGGAGGGGGATACGATCTAAACGCACGCGGAGTTCGCGGCCTGTCGTTGATAGGCCGTTTGAAGACAGGAGTCAGCCCGGCGCAGGGCGTTGCAGATCTGAATTCCATCGCAGCGTATCTCGCGAAGAGCTACCCGAAGGACGACGAAAAGATGGTCTTCTCTCTTGCTCGTCCAGGTTTAATGGGTGACTTTCTTGGCCGTCCCGTGCGCGCGTTTCTTTCAGGAATGATGTTGCTGGCGGGACTGATTTTGTTGGCAGCATGCGCAAACCTGGGCAATCTCTCGGCGGCTCGGGCGGCAGATCGGTCCAGGGAGATCGCTCTTCGGCTCGCCCTGGGATCGAGCCGCAAACGCATTCTGCGCCAGCTACTCACGGAGGCAATGCTGGTCTCAGTGATAGGAGGCGCTGTCGGGCTCCTGGGAGCTGTGGTCTTGCTGCGGTGGCTAAGCGTATGGCAGCCCATATCGAGCTTCCCTGTGAATGTGCCGGTGAACCCAGACGCAAAGGTGTATGTAGTCGCTCTACTACTGGCGCTCATAAGCGGATTGCTCTTTGGAATTGTGCCGGTGCGGCAGGTGCTTCGGACAAATCCATGGCAGACCGTCAAGGCGGGACCTGCCGACATGGTTGGGCGGCGGCTCAATCTCCGCGACCTTCTGCTTGTTCTGCAGATAGCGGTCTGCGCTGTGCTGGTCACGTCGTCGCTCGTGGCTGTGCGCGGCTTGCTGCGTTCGCTGCACACCAACTTCGGCTTCGTCCCAGAGAATGCCATGCTTGTAGAAACCGATGTGGATATGGCTGGCTACAGCGGCGAGCAGGTGCCTATCATGCAGAAACGCCTGATCGACACCGTTGGAGCGATTCCAGGAGTAACCGCCGCGGCCGCCTCCGATATGCTCCCTCTCGGTGGACAGGATTTCAGCAACGTCCCCGTTTTCAAAGACAGCGAGACCGATCTCCGCCCGTCGAATGCCGTCCTGAACACGTATACGCAGAACATATCTTCAGGATACTTTGGCGCTGCCGGCACGACTGTATTGTCTGGACGAACCTTTACCTTGCATGACGATAAACATGCGCCGCAGGTGGCAGTTGTCAACCGTGAATTTGCGCGCAGAGTCTTTGGCTCTGAAGCCGCGGCGGTAGGCAGATTCTACAAGTCGATGGACGGAACGCGGATACAGGTCGTCGGTATCGTGGAGAACGGCAGATACAGAATGCTGACCGAAGATCCACAGCCTGCGGCGTTCCTGCCTATTCTGCAATCACCCTCAAGTTCAACGTGGCTTATCGTTCGCTCGCACCGCGACCCACAGGAACTAACTGCTGCAATCGAGGGAAGTCTGCGAAGTCTGGATGCCGGCCTGCCCTTGTCCATCAGGACGTGGGACAAGGAGTTGGACAGCGCTCTGTTCGCTTCGCGCGTTGCCACCATATCTCTCGGGTTGCTGGGCGGATTAGGTGCAATGCTGGCGATGACGGGAATCTTCGGAATGGCCTCCTACTCGGTAAGCAAACGAATGCGGGAGTTGGGAATTCGCATCGCACTCGGTGCGCAACGCAGGGAAGTGTTGCGCTCCGCATTGGGAAGAGCTTGGCGCTTGCTGGTTTTCGGCTCTGCGGTTGGCCTGCTTCTGGGGATTGCCGCGACCAGGGTACTGTCTTCGATCGTCTATCAGGCAACTCCTCGCGATCCGCTGGTGTTGGCTGGTGTTGTTCTGGCCATGCTGCTGCTTGGCCTGCTGGCCACCTGGATTCCAGCGCAACGCGCGTTAGGAGCCGATCCCTTGATGCTGCTGCGGGAGGAGTGAAGTTCAGGGTCCACACACAGATCTCCAACCTTGGAATCTAAGGCGATCTCTTGATGCAATCACAAAGTGAGACCGTCTCGTGATTCCTTGCTCGCAACGTACAGGTACCTCAGCAAACGCTTCTCGCTCGTCAAGGTATGTACACAGGAGAGGAAGCGTTGCAGCCCCTCGAAGTTAGTATTGCCTTCCGCAGCGACCAGTTCCTCTTTCCTTTTCTCGCGTGCGCGACGCCACTGCTTCGCGATCCGAGCCGCGCTCTCTGTTGTGTCGTTTACGCGGATGTTGCGAAACTCAGCTCGCTCCATGAGTCGTTCATTCTCGCCGGGCGGGCTGTACAAGTAAAAACCGATCGAGCTACGCGTAGCAATCTCTTCGTGGGAAACCATTCCACCAATAACGAGGGCGTCACTGAACAGCATCTGTCCGCCGGGCTTTAGTATTCGAAATATTTCAACCAATACCTCGGGGCGTCCTGGTAGATGGCACAGAGCGTCATTCGAGAACACAGCATCAAATGTGTTGTCGTCGAAAGGAAGATTCTTCGCGGCGTCACACTGTTCAAAACGCACCTGGGAGGCGAGACCTCTTGCCAGTGCAAGCTGATTCGCAATGTGCACTCCCGGTTCGTTAATGTCCAGCCCAAGGATCCGGCAGCCCACTTTTTCTCCAAGGTGCAACGCATATCCCCCCGAACCGCACCCCACTTCCAGCACAAACGAATCGGATCTCAGACCTAGCAGTTGGGGGATTGCATTTGATTCTTCCGTTGTAACCCAGCTGGTTTGCCCAAAATCTTCGCCGTAGGTCTCGATGCGCACCTGGCGGTAGATAGCCGACTCATAATTCCGATACGCACTATCGTAGAGATCCACTTTCCGTGACATGTTGGAGATCCTCCTCGACCAGGCTTACGGATGGCTAACCCGGACTAGATTAGCAACCAGCTTGAATGTTTTCCAGGCGATGCAAAACGAAAGCTCCAGAACAAAGACCTGCTACAGGCACTCATTGCTGTTGCAAGGAAGTTGTTCCACGCCATACGCGGGATATTCCTGTGAAGCGAAAGCGCACCGGTAGATTGCCATGTGAGCCACCGGTGCGCTGTAGTCCAACCTAGGCTTGCGTGTAGTCCATGCCATCCAGGTCAGCAATCAAGCCTGGTCCGGTTGGCTTCCAGTTCAGTTTCTTCTGCGTGAGCGCGCTCGAGGAAGGCATATCGTGCCCCGCAAAGGCAGCGAGCCAGCCGAAGTGCCCCTGGACCTCCTCATGCGGGATGCTGACCACCGGCACTTTCAGCCCGCGTCCCAGCGCTTCGGCTATAACCTTCATCGACACTCCCTCCTCATCGACTGCGTGATAGATCGCGCCCCGCTCCGCCTTGTCAAACGCCAGACGGTAGAGCCGCGCAGTGTCGGAAACGTGTGCTGCGGGCCAGCGATTGCCGCCGTCGCCAATGTAGCCCGAGACACGCTTCTCGCGTGCCACTGCGGTGATGTAGGGCACCAGCCCCTGCTTGTGCGTGTCGTGAATCTGCGCCAGGCGGACGATCGAGGTTTTCACGCCGCGCTCGGTGAACTCCTTCACCACCGTTTCCAAACCTGCGCGAGGATTCCAGGACGCTGTTGGACCGTCCTCTGTCGATGGCTTGCCATCCACATTGGCTGCCATTGCCGTACCTGAGGTGATCACGAACGGCCGTTCAGAACCCACCAGTATCTCTCCAAGCGCCGCGATTGCCTTGCGTTCATCTGCGGCGTTCTTCTCAAACTGCGAGAAGTCATGGCTGAAGGCCAGGTGGATCACGCCATCGGAGTCTGCTGCTCCCTTGCGCAGACTGTCCAGATCCTCGAGATTGCCGTGAAGCACCTCTGCCCCGCGCGCGCGCAGCTTCTCGGCGCCTGCCTCTGAACGCGTCAGTCCTAGCACATGATGCCCTGCCTTTATCAATTCCGGAATGAGCGCCGAGCTGATGAATCCCGTTGATCCGGTCACGAAGATACGCATGATGTTGTCTCCTCAATCCTACGAAGTGCGGCCGATTTGAGCCGTCAATTACTAGATGGAGCTCAGCTATCGGACGATCTATACTGAGAGTCCGTATGATTGGTTCAATCGTCCTGCCACGAGAGAAAGCTGACAGCCCGAGATTTGAGACGACATTTGCTCAGCCGTCCGCCGAATCGACTCAACCGATGGATCCGCTCTCTGAGGTCCTTGCCCTGTTGAAGCCGCAGAGCTTGTCCTCCGGTGGCTTCATGGTTCCTGACGATATAGCCATCTACTTCCCGAAACACCAGGGCATCAAGTGCTACGCCATGCTCGCCGGAGAGTGCTGGCTGGTCGTCGAAGGCGTCACTGAACCTGTCCAACTGCAAGCGGGGGATTGTTTTGTTTTACCGCGCGGGCTGCCGTTCCGGCTCACCACGGATCTGTCTCTCGAACCGATCCATTACACACTCGCTCTGGATCGGCTGAGCAAGACCGCCGCCGTGCCACAGATTCCGGAAGGTACGCGACACATTGCAGGCGGTTTCTTCGGGTTTACGGGTGGACATGCTGAGATGCTGCTGAACTCGCTGCCGCCTATCGTCCATATCCGGCGCGAGTCAGATAAGGCCGCCATACGCTGGTCGCTCGAGCGCCTGCGGGCTGAGCTTCGCGATCCTCAACCGGGCGGATCGCTCATTGCGCAGCAGCTCGCCTACATGATGCTTATCCAGGCGCTACGGCTTTACCTGGCTGACGCCACTGCGGCTGTTCGCGGCTGGCTGTCTGCCCTGTCGGACAAGCAGATGAGTCTTGCGATCACCATCATGCATCGCGATCCAGGATATGGCTGGACGCTGCGGTCGCTGGCCGAACGTGTCGGCATGTCGCGCTCCGTCTTTGCTCTTCACTTCCGCGAGACGGTTGGCGCCACGCCTATGGAGTACCTCACCCGATGGCGCATGCTCCTGGCCGCCGACGGGCTGAAGAACTCCTCCGACGGCCTCTCTACCATTGCACATTCCCTTGGCTACGAGTCCGAGAGCGCCTTCGGTAAGGCCTTCCGGCGCGTTATGGGTCATTCTCCAAGGCAGTACGGCCGGTCTGACGTGCCGCGCAGCATATAACAGCCACCAAAACAGGCGCTAGGCAGAATAGCCTCTCGCGACGGGGAGGCTATCTCTTTAGTAAGTCTTTTATTTTGTTGGTGCCGGGACGGGGGGTCGAACCCCGATGAGGTTGCCCTCGGCGGATTTTGAGTCCGCTGCGTCTGCCAGTTCCGCCATCCCGGCTCTAAAGGCTGTCGTATATCAGTATCGCACGGCGGCGACTTCGCTCCAAATTGAGGTTCACTAATCCCAGGGATGGCGGCAACTTCGACCGAATCGGGCGTATTCCGAAGGGCGCAAGGGCTTGGGGCGGGTTCTGTTTCAACCTGCATCGTTTGAACCCAAGCAATTTCGACTCGCAAACTGTATCGCGAAGTATTCGCGGCGGCTTTGTGGATTCGTTGTGTTCTTCGACATCGTGACGGACGTCACTGCGTCAAGATCAGCCCGGGCTGGATCATCAAGAATACTCTCAGGTAGGATTCGGCAAATTGGCTGTTGGCCCGGTCGCTCCACCACCTGGAGAGCGCTCTTTTCCTGGGGGTCCCTGTCGTGAGCCGAGGTCTGGCCGTCAAGTTACGTCGCACGTCGCAGGTGCTGTTCTTTCTCCTCTTTGCCTTTCTTCTGTTTCGAACGGAACTGAAGGGCGCATTGGGAGCGGGCGGCGATATCCATCTGCGCTCACCGATACGCTTGTTCTTTCTGCTCGATCCTCTCGTCGCAATTTCCAACGCACTGGCTACCGGCGCGCTCTACAAGGGACTGCTTCTCAGTCTCGTCATTCTTATTCCGACTATGTTTCTCGGCCGCTTCTTCTGCGGCTGGATCTGTCCGATGGGCTCGTTAAACCACTTCCTCGGCAACTTGAAGTGGCACACGAAGCGGGGTAAGAATCTCATCCAGTCGAACCGCTACAAGCCCTGGCAGACTAGCAAGTACTACATCCTGATCATTGTGCTAGTGGCCGCGTTGTTCGGCACGGGGATTGTCGGCTGGTTCGATCCATTTAGCCTGCTGGTGCGCTCGTTCGGCCTATCTATCCTGCCTGCTCTGAACTATGCGGGAAACGCTATTTTTGCCCCGTTGGAGCATGCGAAGGCGACCTGGATCGCGGCGCCCGCGGGGGTGATTCACAGCGGACTGCGTAGCTCGGTACTAAGTTTCAAGCAGCCAATGTTTCTGCAGGGAGTGCTGCTTGGTGTCCTGTTTCTCTCCCTTCTGGCGATGAACCTGCGCGTTACGCGTTTCTGGTGCCGCGCTATTTGTCCGCTGGGCGCACTTCTGGGAGTGGTATCGCGCTGGTCGATTTTTGGCCTCCACAAGGATCCTGCAACTTGCAATAGCTGTAACCGTTGCGAGATGCACTGCCAGGGCGGCGACGATCCTATTGGCGGGGTGCCGTGGCGCAAGGCGGAATGCCACATGTGCATGAACTGCACCGACGCATGCCCCCACGAAAGCCTGAAGTTCAAGTTCTTTCGCAAGGAACCTGAGGTGGTGGGAACCAGCCTTGACCGGCGAAAGGCGATGACTGGGCTGGCTGCGGGCGCGCTTGTTGTGCCGCTGATGCGTTCCACTCCGGGATTGGGCAAAGGACGCAACGAGCATTTGATCCGGCCGCCGGGTGCGCTGGATGAGACTGATTTTCTCTCGCGCTGCATTCGGTGTGGCGAGTGCATGAAGGTGTGTCCAAACAATGCTCTGCATCCCACGCTGACCGAAGCAGGTGTGGAGGGCCTTTGGTCCCCCATGCTGCAGCCCGCGATTGGCTACTGTGAACCAAGCTGTGTGTTGTGTTCCGAGGTTTGCCCGACCGGGGCGATTTGGAAGATTACCGCGAAGGAAAAGGGCTGGGTGGTGGGCGTGGAAGGCGGATCGAAACCCATCCGCCTGGGCACAGCTTTCTATGATCGCGGTCGATGCCTGCCGTGGGCGATGGCGACCGAGTGCATCGTTTGCGAAGAATGGTGTCCCGTATCGCCCAAGGCTATCTATGTTCAGGAAGCACAGGTTATTGATTCACAGGGCAACGTGAAGACGCTGAAACAGCCGAGCGTGGATCCTCAGCGCTGCGTAGGGTGCGGTGCATGCGAGTACGCGTGTCCATTGCAGGAGCATCCCGCGGTCCACGTAACGAGCATTGGCGAAAGCCGTTCAAGCGCAAACCAGATTCTATTGACGAGAAAAAGCAGAAAGGTTCAATCGTGAAAAAGCATTACAGGGGTTGGGGTATCGCAGCAGCACTACTGCTGAGCGTGCTGATTCTGCCGGGCGTTGGTTGCAAGAAGAAGTCAGTCGATCCTTTTCCAGCGAGCGATACGGTCGCGGGGTGGCAGAAGTCAGGCGAGACGAGGACGTTTAAGGCCGAAGATCTGTGGCAGTACATTGATGGCGATTCAGAGCGCTATATGAAGGCCGGCGTGGTGACCACATCGACCACCGATTACAAGTACAAGGGCGGCGTGGATGCCACGGTTGACGTATATACGATGTCGAAGCCGGAGGGCGCGAAGGCGATTTTCGAGGCCGATCCGCCAGCCGATGCAAAGTCAGCCTCGCTCGGAGATGCGGCGCGTCTGTACGGACAGAGTCTGATCTTCCGCAAAGGCCAGTATCTGGTGAGGGTAGTTGCGTTCACCCCTGCACCCGGACTTGGGGATGCACTGGTGTCTCTGGGAAATGCAGTGGAGCGGAATCTTTAACTTAATCATGTCTCCGGCCGGCCTCTGCCTGCCGCAAACGCTTTAGGAGGATTCGGAAGATGAGCAGCGAAATGGGTACCAACCGCAGAGACTTTTTGAAGACAGCCGCGGTTGGCGCGGCGATTCTGGGTGCCGATAGCAAAGGCATGCTGGCCAAGGCCGTCGAGGATTCCGGCAAAGCCAAAGTTGTAGTGGCCACCGATGACGCGTTGCGCGGACAGGGCGCAAATCCCGATGAACAGCGCGTGCAGAAGTTGCTGGATAAAGCGATGCAGGCCTATGGCGGCAATTCCGCGGATGTGTGGAAGCGACTCGTGCATCCCGGCGAGAAAGTCAGCATCAAGGTGAACACAATTGCTGGACCGGCCCTGTCTACGCACGTCTCGCTGGTCCAGGCAATCTGCGAACGTTTGCAGCGGGCGGGCATCAAGCCCGGTGACATTATCATCTGGGACCGTACCAATCGCGAGCTGGAGAGGGCAGGCTACTCCATTTCTACGGATCCTAACCGCGTGCGCTGCTTCGGAACCGACATGGCCGGTTTTGGCTACGAGGAGCAGCCAGAGACATACGGAGTGGTGTCGGCAAATCTGTCGAAGATACTCACGCGCAATTGTGACGTGATGATTAACGTGCCTCTGTTAAAGGACCACGAGATTGCCGGTGTGACGCTTGCCATGAAGAATATGTACGGCGTAGTCGAGAAACCGTATAAGCTGCACAGCGGCAACTGCAATCCCTACGTCGCCGACCTGAACATGCTGGCCCCCATCAAGCAGAAGATGCGCATCACGATTCTGGATGGTATGACGGGCCTCTACAATGGCGGCCCCAGTTTTCATCCCGAATATACCTGGCCGCACAACGGGCTATTAGTGTCGCAGGATCGCGTGGCGCTGGACCGCACAGGCGAGCAGATTATCGCGCGCAAGCGGGCAGAGAAGGGCTTGAAGACAGTGGCGGAGGCGGGGCGTCCAGCCACATACATCATCACCGCTGCGGATGCGCAGCACAAACTGGGAATCGACGATCCCAAGCAGATATCGCTCGTAGAAGTATAGGTAAGCGCCCATGCCCGAGAGCACTGTGCACACGAATTTCCGGCCGAACTTGGAGGGCAGGGAATCACTCCTTAGCCGCCGCGAGGCAATGCTGCAGTTCCTGCGGCTGGCCGGCGCTGGTGCGGGCACTGTCGCGCTCGGGACATGGCTAAGCACACGCAGCGAGAAGCCGACATCTGCTATGGGTGCATACACTGTGCGCAACCATGGCGTTCCGGCAGACCCTCACTGGCCCGTGATGGTGGTTGTGCAGGGTGGCGAACCGGCGGCACTCGCCCGCCGGGCGCTGGAGGACCTGGGTGGAATATCGCGGTTTGTGCGGCGCGGAGAAGTTGTAGTTTTGAAGCCAAATGTTGCCTGGGACCGTACACCGGAGCAAGCAGCAAACACGAACCCGGAAACGGTAGCAGAGGTTGTTCGTCAGTGTTGGCAGGCGGGCGCGAAGAGGGTGATCGTGACTGACGTCAGCTGCAACGATCCGCGCCGCTGCTTCCAGCGATCCGGAATTCAGGACGCCGCGAAGCGTGAGGGTGCAGAGGTGATTCTGCCGGATCCGACTCGCTTTCGCCAAGTGAATCTGGGCGGAGACGTGCTGCAAAACTGGCTGGTCTTCGAACCATTCCTGCTTGCCGACAAGATCATCAACATGCCTATCGCGAAGCACCACGGATTGACAGGGGCTACGCTGGGCATGAAGAACTGGTATGGGATCCTTGGAGGAGAACGAAATCGACTGCACCAGCAGATTCATGAAAGCCTTGCCGATCTCGCAGCGTTCATGCGTCCCACTCTCACAATGATGGACGCCTATCGCGTGCTGCTGCGCAACGGACCGACGGGCGGAAATCTGGAAGATGTTGCGATCAAGAAGACGATGATTGCGGGGACTGATCCCGTGGCCCTCGACGCCTACGTCGCCAAAGCGTATTGGAATCTGGACAGCGACAAGCTGCCCTACCTCAAGATGGCGAGTGACAAAGGTCTTGGCACGGTGGAGTTTGAGAAAATTCATACCGTGATCAGCACGATTTGAACGCTAATCTATCGGGTGCCTCCCAGATCAGTTGATGCGAAGTGCAAATGCCCCGCAACTTTGGCTAAACCGTGGTGTTCATCCATAGAAGACCGCCTGACGGAGCGCCGACGCATGCGCACAGCCTCTTCTTGTCTTACATTTCTGTTGGTTATCTCGTTGCTTCAGGATCCGCTCCTCGTCGCATCAGGCGCTCCCGCCGCAGAAAAGACTGTGGCGAAATCCGCCAGGGAATTAGATAGCAGGCAGAGAGCCTTGCATGCCTTGAACAGATTAACCTTTGGTCCACGTCCGGGAGATCTGGAGCGGATACAGGCGATGGGAGTTGACAGCTGGATTGAGCAGCAGTTATATCCCGAGCGCATCGATGACGGCGAATTGCAAGGTCGTCTAGCCGCTTATCCGGCGATGCGACTGAACCCACAAGAGCTGGCGTTGCGGTTCCCATCGCGGGTAATTATTCGGGCCGTGTCCGATGGCAAGATAAGTGTTCCACGCGACCCAGCAACCCGCGCAATCTATGAAACCCAGCTTGCGGGATATGAGCAGAAACGCCAGAGCAAGATGGAGAAGGTAGGCACGACTGCCGCAGTAAACACCGCGGCTGACGTCGATTCCGATTCTGCCTCGATGGAGGCCCACGAAGATAGGCTGTATGCCGATCTCGCTGTGACATCCATCTTGCTGCTACCTCCCGACCAGCGCATCGATAAGTTGATCAGCATGAAGCCGGAGCAGTTGCAGGCCTTGCGTAAAAGACTTCTGCCCCAGGAGCGTGTGGCTCTCTTTACCAATTTGTCTCCTGAACAGAAGGAAGTGGTGGTTGCACTGCAAAGTCCGGAGCGGCTGGTCGAGGGCGAAGTGCTGGCCACGCGGCTGCTGACAGACATCTATAGCGAGCGGCAACTCCAGGCGGTGATGACTGACTTCTGGTTGAACCACTTCAATGTTTTTGCGCGGAAGGGGCCGAATGCTGCCTGGTACCTGGCGCAGTATCAGCGCGACGTAATCGCGCCACGGGCGATGGGCAGGTTCGAAGACCTTCTGGTGGCTACTGCGAAGAGCCCCGCGATGCTGTTTTACCTCGACAACTTCTCCAGCATAGGCCCGCGCTCACAGGCTGCGATGAAGGCTGCTATGCGAGCTGATCGAGTCGGTGGCAAAAACGCCGAGAAGGCTAAGGATCGCGGGCTCAATGAGAATTACGCACGAGAGTTGATGGAACTACATACACTCGGTGTCGACGGCGGATATTCTCAGCACGATGTCACGGAACTGGCGAAGGTCCTGACAGGTTGGACGATCGATGAGCCGCGACGTGGCGGGGGATACAGGTTCGAAGAACGGCGCCATGAGCCCAATAAGAAAGATGTTCTGGGAGCAGAGATCAAAGATGGCGGAGAGAAAGAGGGCTTGAAGGTTCTGCACATGCTAGCCACCAGCGCAGCAACCGCTCACTTTCTCTCAAAGAAGCTGGCAATCAGATTTGTGAGCGACGATCCACCGCAGACGCTGGTGGACCGTATGGCAAAGACGTATCTTAAGAGCGATGGAGAGATGCGCGAAGTATTGCGCACGATGTTCCGTTCGCCTGAGTTCTGGGCGGCGGATGCGAATCGCGCAAAAATCAAGACGCCGCTGGAGTTTGTGGTCTCTGCGGTGCGCGCGACAGGAGGGAACGTGCAGCACGTCGCGCCTCTAGTTCTGGCGCTTAATCGATTGGGTATGCCGCTATACGGATGTCAGACTCCAAACGGTTATGCGTGGACGGCTCAGGCTTGGGTCAACTCCGCCGACCTGGTGAACCGCATCAACTTCGCGATGGCGCTCACTGCTAATCGAATGGGTACGGTCATGGATTTTTCTGCATTGCCAGTCTCCAACACAATTGACGTAAAAGATAAAGAGGCAGCCTTGGAAAAATCCCTGCTGGGACTTGATGCGTCTCCGCAAACGCGCGAGGCGGTACTGAATCAGCTTAACGGGACCGTGCCCGATACAGGGTCTATTGGAGTTGTAGCCGCAGCATCGCTCAACGTTGCCAAGACTGCGGACGGCCAGCAGAACGGCAACAACCGGGGCAGAGGGCAACCGATTGAGCCTGACGTAGCGCTTCCACCGCCCACGGACAAACAGGCAGCTACGCTAGCGGGTATGTTGATCGGATCACCGGACTTTCAGCGCAGATAATTCCATCTTGCTCGCGATTAAAAGAGGGGAGACCCTGTGGCCTCCCCTCCTCGTTTAATGAATGTAACTGTGATAGTTACGTGATTTGCTGAATGCCGTTCCGCACATCTAATCTCCGACACTACCCATCACCAAGGGAGCCGGTTCACGCTTACGACTGAGCTTGTGCAGCGCCGTCTTCATCATCACATAAAGGCACGGGATGAAGAATAGATTGAGGATGGTGGAAACAAGCATGCCTCCCACGATTGTCGTTCCCACCGAGTGCCGCCCAAGGGCGCCCGCGCCGCTGGCAAATACAAGCGGCATGATCCCCAGGATGAATGCGAACGAGGTCATCAGGATGGGCCTCAGCCGCAATTCCGCAGCTTCGATTGCAGCTTCTGGTATGGACCGACCTTTTGCCAGCAGCTGTTCAGCGAATTCAACGATGAGAATCGAGTTCTTGGCGGAAAGTCCAATCAACATCACCAGGCCGATCTGGCAATAGACATCGTTTGCCAAACCACGCAGCATGATTGCGCCCAACGCGCCCAGGAGCGCCATGGGGACGGCAAGCAGAATGATGAATGGAAGGGCAAAGCTCTCGTATTGCGCAGAGAGCGTGAGATACACGACCAGCAGGCCCAGACCGAAGATGATCAGTGCCTTGCCGCTCGATTCGATTTCTTCCCTGGCGAGACCGCTCCACTCGTAACTCATACCCTGCATTTTGATCTGGTTGAACAACTCGTCCATGGCCTTTAGGCCCTGGCTTGAGCTGACACCCGGAGCAGCGGAGCCGGTGATTTCAGCGGAGCGGAACAGGTTGTAGTGATTGATCACCGTCGGACCTGTCGCTTCCTTTGCCGTAACGAGGTTGTCCAGGGGAATCATCTGGTTCGAATCGGACCGGACGTAGAACTCACGCAGATTTCGCGCAGTCATGCGGAACGGCTGATCCGCCTGCACGTACACGCGATATGCGCGGTTGTTGAAATCAAAATCGTTCACATACTGCGAGCCCATGAATACGTTGAGCGCACTCGTAATCTGCGAGAGGGGCACCCCCATCGCCTTGGCCTTCTCTCGGTCAATGTTCACCAGCAATTGCGGATCACTAGCGGTGAAGCTCGTGAAGAGGCCCATCACGTCCTTACGTTGACGGCTGGCTCCCACCATCTGGTGGGCAACGCGGTCCAGATCCTCGAGTGTATTGCGGCCCTGGTCCTGCAGTTCGAACTGAAATCCTCCAAAGCTTCCGATGCCCTGAATGGCAGGGGGCTCGAAGGCAACGACGAGAGCTCCGGGTATTCCCATCAGCTTCGGCCCCAGATCCCTCACGATCTCTGCGGCCGAGTCGCCCTTGCCTCGGCGATCGTTACTGGGACGTAGATTGACGAACATGATCCCATTATTGGGAGCCGCGCCGGCGAGGCTGAAGCCGGAGATCGCAAATGCACCTTGAGTATTGCGGTTCCCTTGGAGAACAAGGAGTGCCTGGTCGGCGACCCTGGTGGTGTACGAGAGAGATGCTCCCGGCGGCGCCTGGATCACAATCATGATGTAGCCCTGGTCTTCCTGCGGAACAAAAGAGGTTGGCACGTGCTGGTACAAGTACACGACACCCCCCAGCCCGGCAAGGAACAACACCAGCATTACGTATCGCAGGCGAAGAATGAAGTGGATCGCCTTGGCGTATGCGCGCGAAGTTGCGCTGATGCTTCCATCAATTATCTCTGCGAACCTCCGATAGGCGCGGGAAAGAAAACGAATGTGCAGGAAGTCAAGCTGAGTGAATTTTGCCTCTTCGCCGCGAAGAAAGAGCGCAGAGAGAGCCGGAGAGAGCGTCAGAGCATTGAATGCGGAGATCGCGATGGCGAAGGCAATGGTCAGCGAAAATTGCCGGTAAAGAATGCCGGTGGTTCCAGGGAAAAACGAGACGGGCACGAAGACGGAGATCAGGACCAGCGACGTCGCAATTACTGCGCTGGTTACTTCCGCCATTGCAACGGAAGTAGCGGTATGCGGATCAGAATGCTCCATCGAGATATGGCGTTGGACATTCTCGATGACGACAATAGCATCGTCCACAACAAGCCCGGTAGCCAGGGTAATGCCAAACAAAGTCAACGAATTGATTGAGAATCCGAAGAGCTTGATGAAAGCGAACGTCCCGATAAGTGAGACAGGAATCGTTACCGCGGGAATGATGGTAGCGCGCCAATCCAGCAGGAATAGAAAAATAACGATGATGACAATGACGATCGCTTCGGCGAGAGTCGTGAGAACCTCGCGGATCGAGTCCCCCACAACGGTCGTGGTATCGAAGGCGACTGCATATTCCATGCCAGGCGGGAAGGACTTGGCCAGTTCCGCCAAAGCCACCTTCGCTCTGCGGTCAACATCCAGTGCGTTTGCATTGGTAAGCTGCTGGATGCCGATGCCAACAGCTTTGTAGCCGCTATACTTCAGCTCCGATCCATAGAACTCCGCGCCAACCTCGGCGCGGCCGACGTCCTTAAGCAGGATCAAGCCATTCGGCGTATTGCGGATGATGATTTTGTTGAATTGCGCGGGATCTGTGAGGCGGCCGACCACTCGAACCGAAATCTGAAAGTCCTGTTTGCCGCTATTCGGCGGTTGGCCAAGTTGTCCGGCTGGAACCTCAACATTCTGTTCAGAGAGGGCATTTACCACGTCCCCGGCAGTAAGCCCTCGGGATGCTAGACGGCTCGGGTCAAGCCACACACGCATTGCATACTTGCGTTCTCCGAAAATCTCCACATCGCCTACGCCTGGAATGCGCTTCAGGGCATCTTTGACATAGACATCCAGATAGTTGGAAATGAACTCTTCTGAGTACCGATGATCGCGCGAGAATACGCCGGCGCCGAGCACGAAGTTGGTACTGGCTTTGGTGATGGAGATTCCTGTGCTGTTGACGGCCGCGGGCAAGCGTCCCTGCGCAGACGCAACGCGATTCTGAACGTCGACTGCTGCAATGCTCAGATCGTAGCCGGTATCGAAAGTCGCGCTGATAGAACTGGTGCCGTCATTGCCGCTGGTTGAGGTAATGTACTGCATGCCCTCAACACCATTGATCGATTCCTCCAGCGGAAGTGTGACGGCGGATTCCACCACTCGCGCGTTCGCGCCGATGTAGTTGCTGGTAACAGAGACAACTGGCGGTGCCAACTGGGGATACAAAGCAACCGGAAGAGAGGGAATTACTACAGCGCCCGCAAGAATAATCAGCAGGGCGCAAACGGTTGCAAAGATAGGCCGATGAATAAAAAAATCAACGAACAAGGCGACAATTCCTCTCGCGTTTGAGTGGCGTGAATAAGATCGCCACTCGGGTTCGACTCAAAGACTCCGCGGCCAGCTATTAGCCGAGGGGTTGTACCGGTGCGCCATCAATGAGGAATTGAGTGCCGGAGACGATCACTTTATCTCCGTTTTTCAAGCCGTCCCGCACCGCGTATGAGTTGCCAATCGTATCCCCAAGTTGGACGGCGCGCATCCGCGCAAAGAACTTCCCGTCTTGCTCCGTAGCCACAAAGACAAAAGCCTGGCCGCCAAGTCGCGTCACGGCCAGTACCGGCACTACAGGAGCAGGATTCGTGTTCCAGATAACGCGCGCTTTTACCAACTGCGCGTTACGCAGAGCCGAAAGACTGGCGTGAACAGGAGCTTTAGCCAGGACTCCTTGAAGCTGGTTGTCCACCTGGGGCGAAATGAAGTTGATCGCCGTGTGTTCAATCAACTTACCGCTCGTGTCCAGAAGGTCCACGCCGAGTCCGGTTCTGATCTGTGAAATTCGCTCGGTTGGAACGTAGATGTACGCCTCGAGATCGCGGTTTTCATCCACAGTGGTCAACATCGTTGAAGGGGAGACATAATCTCCAACGTGGACCGGAATGTCGCCCACGATCCCTGACATCGGTGCTGTTATCTGGTAGTAGCTCAGCTCGCGCTCCTGCGCAACGCGCGAAGCCTTGGCCGATTCGTAGTCCGCTTTCGAGTTGTCATAGGCCTGCTGAACCTGATCGAGCGCAGACTGGCTGATGATTCCGGCGGCGTGAAGCTTCTTCTGCCGATCCAGCTCGGTCCCGTCGTACTCGTACAGTGCGCGCTTCTGGTTCTCAGTCGCACGCTGAGCTTCCACAGTCGAGACCTGCTTGACTGGATCAATCTCCATCAGAATCTGGCCAGCCTTAACAGATTCACCGGAGCGAGCAAGGATGTTGGTAAGCTTGCCATCCACCTGCGGGTTGATTGTGGCTGAGTGGCGAGATTTGATTGTGGCGACGTACTCATCACTCTGTGCAACCGGAGCCATTTCAACCGGTAAAGTCTTTACCGGCATGGCCTGCATGGCAGGTGCCTGCTGTGCAGGCGGCTTCGCGCATCCAGAAAGACTGATGGCTAGGGAAGACAGGAAAGTTACGATAATGGCGGAGTGCGTTCTCAACTGAGCCTCGACGGAACATCAGGTTATGGCGGCGTTTTTGGCCCTGATTGTCTCAACTATCAGAGCTCACATCGCGCAAGATATACATTAAGAATCGTTTCCTACATTCTAGTGCAACCACTGGGTACCGTGGGAGAAAGCTGACAAGTCCCACGATTGTTAACGTTTGGATGAATCTGACGGCCAAATCGCTGCAGAAAAAGCGTTGCGGCAAGAGGACATTGAGCAGGTTATTGCCGCCATTTCGAATGCGAAATTCGGTTCGCGCCGCTCAACCAGCACACGGGCCAGATGTTGAGCGAAGGTTCGGTCCTGATCTGGTCAACCGGACCGCGGAATTAAGCCCACATAGACGTATTACAGGGGGGGGTTGCCCGAAGAGATCTGCGAGACTGCTGCCGCGGAGGCACAGTTTTGACATGGCATGGTCAAGTTGGTAAAGTCGAAATTAGTGGGGTATGCCCAGCGTGCCTGCTGAGAGCGCCCACATCCGCGTCCCCGTCGTCTAGCCCGGCCTAGGACACCGATCTTTAGTTTTTCCGCGTGGCATGATTCCTCCGCTTCGACCCTGGTTCCTTTCTGTCCGCACGCAAAGCGCGGACATTTGCTAGATGAGCGCACTGCGGGCTGCAATAGAACCTCCTCTGCTTTGTTTCGCGTTGAAAGAGGTTCCTGCAATCAATCCGCTTGCAGATGCCAAATTTCACGTTGTCGTTAGCAAGTGGAAATGTCCGCTTTTGAGAACAAATGAAATGTCCGGTTTCATAAGTTAGTAGCCGTAGAGGCGGTGGGAAAGTGCGAATCGCGCGTTCTTTGCGGGATTTGCAAGTGGGGAGGGAAAGTCTGTTTTTTGACTTTTCCACCCCACGTCTTTTCCACGGCCTTGATTTGTTTTTTGCTCAGCGGCGTCAGGAGCGTTCCTTCCGCGCTGTAGTGTCCGATGCGATGTCCTGCGATCATGAGGGTCAGTGTCTGGTCCAGGTGCTGATGGATGATCGCCTTGCATCCGGCCAGGGTAGGGCGCCACTCGGCACGCTCGAGCTGCATCACCAGGTTGTGAAAGCGCACGGTGTTGTCTCGATCAACGGTACGCTCGTAGCGTTGCGTGAAGATCATCTCCAGGTTCCTGTGCCGGCAGGATAGAAATGCCGTTCCTCGCTGCGCTGCCGGCACCGTGAAGCGACGGTTGAACTCGGCGATGTAGTGCTCGTTGAGAAACTTGTTGGCCCCCTCCAGAGTTCGGATCCCGCGCAATCGCAGCTCCTGCGGCAGCCGTCCCTGCCAGGTAGAGAAGTTGCGTTCCGAGCGTCCCCGCGCCTGCGGGGAGTAGGCCGGGATCATATGCACTCCCAGTTCCTTCATGGCGCGGCCCACCTGCGTAGGGCGCTCATAATCGACCTTGCCGCCGCTCTTCGGCGTCAGCCAGAAATGGGCTCCGCGGTCGGAATAGAGCGAACAGAACAGCCCCTTCTGTTCGATCACTGCCCGCAGCCCGGCCATCACGGTGGCGGTCGTCTCTTCCTCGGCCAGCTGCGCATAGTAGATCTCGCTGGTGGCGTCGTCCAGAATCACGATCAGATCGTGCCGACGCTCATCCTGAAACCACCGGTGTTCGCTGCCGTCGATGTGCAGCATCATCCCCGGCAGTGGACGCCGCTCACGCCGCTTGCGATGCACGCCGCGCCTGGCCTTGCGCTTCACCAGACCGGCTGCCTGCAGCGCCTGCTTGACCCACGTATAGCTCAACCCGATCTGATGTTCCTCGCCGAGCTTCTCATGAAAGTGCCGCACGTTCAGATCGAAGTACTTGTCCCGGTACAGGCTCAGTACCTCGTCCGCCTGCGCCTTCGGCACTCGTCTGCTGCTCGGCTTCCGTCGTCGCCGATCCAGCAAGCCCTGGTAGCCTTCCGCCTCATAGCGCTTACGCCAGCGACGCATCTGCCGCTCGCTGATGCCGATCAACTCTGCTGCCTGACGCCACTTGATCTTGCCCGATGTGGCTCGTAACAAAACTTCCTGTAACTTCATCGCCCGCTCCGCCGCGGTCCTCGGATAGATCTCCATGCTCTCGCGCATGGCTCCATCTTCGCCGCCCGCTATGCGGACACTTCACTTGCTATAAACACCGGACACATTATTAGCTAACGACATCCGAATAATTAATCGTAATTAAGTGGTAACGGGGACAAGGGATTACGCAACCAGTACGCGCGGGCGCGCGCGAGCGTGGGTTGGGATAGTCTCGGACGGGTTGAGCCTGAAGCATTCGACCACCGTCCTACTTCGAAGGTTGAACGAAACCGGCTCCCACCCAACCCACTGCGCGAATTGCGCCCCACGGGATGAAAAATCCCAGAATGGGAAAGAGCGCTATCAAGAAATACGTCCATAGGGCTGGTGAAGGCGTCGGATAAAGCGTTTGGCCGTCCTCTGTCTCGATCGAAGAAACCTCCTTTCCCTCAGGAGCTATCGGGATAGCCTTACTCATATCCCACATAATCCCAGTCCTTGGGTCCTTCACTTGGAAATCGTCAGGAATATCTGAGCAACCGCTCAGTATCCCGACCAAGCGGGCACTTGCGCTCGTGCCGCACAACATTTGAAGCGGCCAACTGCTCAAACCTGTTGTGACGCGCCCGCTGCGCAAGAATGGTGTCCAATTCAAGGTATGAAGTGAATCCGCCGAGAAGCCACCCCCAGGAGGAGTGCCAGCCGCCGCATTCCTTCCCTGAGATTCACAGTCCCGTCTCCTGAATTGTCACTCATGAGGATAGTACGCGCGTCGCCTCAGATGGAACGGCGGAAAAAGCTCAGAAGATCCGGTAACACTTTTGGTAAACGATAGATCCCGTCGGGGACGCCAATATAAGTCAGGTTAGCTTGTCGATGCCCTCTTGTTCCGCTTTTCCCAGGTCTATGAGGTCAGGAACCGGATTAGAAGAATATCGGCTCATTGCCTTTTCCAAATGCCGATAAGCTGCGATAAAGCCGGTCGCAGTTTTCTGTGGGTTCAATGTGGTGAGCACGAAAGAGCAAATGGCAGCAGCCACGGCGATGGCAAGTACTTTATTGCTATCCAAGAATTGTGGGTTCGCTTTGACGTTCGCGGCAATCAGGGCTGATAGTGCGGCGGCGCCGGCGCCGGCGACATAGTGCACGACATTCCAAATGCTAGCCCAAAACTTCCATGAGTCGTATTTTTTCTGAATGCGAGTTGGTATCGTGCGTTCTATCGAGGGATTTGTTTCTGTACCAGTCGCCATAACCTTCACCTTTCGGGCCGCCTGCCAGCGCCTTTTTAACGCCGGTTTTTCGGCGCTCGGAAATACCAAGCATGTTACTCCTGACGTTGGTCAATTCGTCTGTGGATCTCTGAAACATCACGGTCGGGCCGCTTCTTTACCCTTCGTAGAGATTGTCCGGTGCGGTTGTTCCGTGTGCTCGGATTGGGAAACACCGTGAATGGGACCTCATCCAATCTGGCGTATTCGTTTTGAAGTGAGCCAAATATCTTGAAGCGATCTTCATCCGACATCGCGCTCTGTTAACTGCGCAATACGCGCGGGCGCGCGAGCGTAAATTTGCACTTGCTAGGTGGACTATTGCTGTTCACCGATTCGCTCGGAAACCATCACAGATTTGGTGTTTCCTGAATCCCGTGAATTTGCCTTTCGCGAGCAGCACCGATCTTTCACCACAGTCTACAAAGACTCTGTCCACCGAAGTATCGGGACTGCTGAGTGGTTGGTGAGCAATCGCGCATGAACTCGCACCGTGGGAAGCCAATGCAGCCAGTGCGTTAAGTACAGCGTCCAACTCGTCGGAGGATGATGTAAGCCATTCACGACCCGCAAAGGACAATCTGCCTCGTTTGAAGGCGACGGAATACGTCGTGCTGTTACCTACGACGAACATCGTCTCTTCCGATGGCTTCCCGGTCACTGTATAGCCTGCTAGTTGAAATGCTGACAGAGCATCAGTTTTCTGCATACCTAACCAGACAGTGACCGATCCAAGATCAAGCGAAACCTTTGGGTTGCCGTCTGCCTGTTGGGCGTGTAGGAGACCTCCAAAAGCACAGACAATCCCCAAAAGCAGGGCCAGTCGACGCGTTCCTCCCCTGAGATTCACTGTCCCCGAGTTCAGTCCAGCGCCCGGCGCTGATCCAATCATTTACTGCCTCCCGCCGCTAGATATACAAAAACCATTACGAGTGCATGGACGAACAGCCACGCTGACATCCCTATGTCCTGAAATATCAAGATCAATACTAGGACCCGTGGGATGAGAACAGCTAGCGCTGGTGGGACAAATCCGTTAAGGCTGTAGGCCTGCAAGGTATCAAGGAAGTATCCGGCGATCAGTGACACTCTCGGCAAAAACAGAGCAAGTATTAGAAACCATAATGGTAGGTGGTTCATGGGGATCTCTTTATGGTGCTCCTGTAGGTGTTCGCATTTTACTGCTCGTGAGAGGCTCTGCAATATCCAAGTTTCGCTCGTCGTTCTGGTAACGCTGTGGTAACGATAGAATTGATACCTCCAGGGAAATAGGAGCAAACAGGGGTAAGCGAAAAGGCCCAGTAAACACACGCCATTTCAGCGAAAAGCACGTTCAGCACAACCCATGTGAATCCATGCAAAGCGCTCTAAAGGGCCCTTTCACGGCGATAACACGGGTTCAAATCCCGTCGGGGACGCCAACAAAACAAACAATTTAGCTGAAGTCCACCGTTTTACCGCCGGTCCGAAAAGGTCCAATAAGACGGATCTCATTCTTGTTGGTCCTTCCCAGAGTTAAAAACCAGCCGTGCCACCTTGCTCTGCGCGTTCCTTTTGATATCTGTCACCGCCTGAGCATAGATGTTCATCGTCACGCTGCTATTGGCATGCCGAGGCAATTCCTGCACTGTCTTCACGTCCTCCCCATGCGACTTCAGAATCGTTGCGAACGAGTGGCGGAAGGTGTGCCAACCAACTTTTCCCGTAATACCAGCCGCCTTGAGGGCTGGTTTGATAGACGCGAAAAAGTGAAAAGGACCAGTACGGCAGCGCTCCTTTTTTTGCCGGACTAGCAAAGACCCAATCACTGTCCATTGGATAGGGCGACCGTCTGCGCCACATCAGCAAAACCTCGGCGAGCTCAGGGTCGAGCGGGACGGGTTTCTGCGATGCTTCTGTTTTGCAGGGGCCAACGCGCTGGAGTGCGATGGACCGCACTACGTGCACTTCGAGATTCTGGAAATCCACGTCTGACCACTTTAGCGCCAAAAGTGCACTTACCCGCAGTCCAGTGAGAATGTCGACGAGCACAGCGGTCTTCCCTGGCTCTTTGAGATGCACGAGCAGAGATTTGATCTGTTCGATGTTCAGTACGACTGGCACCCTTTGCCTCTTCGCGCTTTGGCGCACTCGGGCGATGGGATTCCGGTCGTACCATTCCCAGCGGATCGCGTGATTGAAAATTGAATGCATGAGATTTCGGATTTTTGCCTTACTGCCATTAGCCAACGGCAGGGACCGCAGCCAATCCTCAACAAATGACAGCCTTGAGGTCTTTCAGTCTGTAGGAAGACCACCGTGGAAGGATCCAGCGCGCCAGTGTGGCAAAGCCGATCGTTCCCGCGTAACTCGGCGCAGGAGGTGCGCCAATGAACAACAGTCAGTGCGGCTGGTGCTGGCCTACTGCCAAACGCAAGTTCCCCGTTTTGATGCAAAAGGCTATCATTGGCAACGTGCAGGATCCCTTCCGGATCATTGCGGAGGCGACACTAGCAATCGGTTGTTTGGCTCACGTGCGGGTCATTTGCTGACCAGTCATTCAACCCGACCTGGGTGACAAATGCCGGACTCCTCGGTCATGCTTGGCCGGACCATCTCCCATTACCGCATCGTCGAGACGATCGGCGGTGGCGGGATGGGTGTGGTTTTCAAGGCCGAGGACATTTCTCTCCACCGCTTTGTAGCCCTGAAGTTTCTCCCCGGCCATTTAACGCAGGACCCGCAAATGCTGGAACGATTTCGGCGAGAGGCGCGGGCCGCTTCGTCGCTGAATCACCCAGGTATCTGCACAATTTATGAGATCGGCGAGCATGAGGCGGTGCCATTCATCGCAATGGAGTATCTTGGATGGCGTGACGCTGAAACATCTGATTTCGAGTTGTACGCTGGATTTGGAACGCATCGTCATCATTGGCATTGACATTGCCGACGCGCTGGATGCTGCCCATGCCGAAGGCATCATCCATCGCGACATCAAGCCGGCGAATTTGTTCGTAACCAAACGCGGCCACGCCAAAATCCTGGACTTTGGGTTGGCGAAAGTTTCTTCGCTATCCAGCCGGGCAGCCGTTGCCTCTCCGTCCGGGGAAGAGGCCACTCTCGGCGTAAGCGAAGCTGATCTGACGAGTCCGGGCACAACTCTGGGCACGGTTGCCTACATGTCGCCGGAACAAGTGCGAGCGAAAGATCTTGATGCACGGACGGATATCTTTTCTTTCGGTGCGGTCCTGTATGAGATGGTGACGGGCACAATGCCGTTCCGCGGGGAAAGTTCCGGAGTGATCTTGAACGCCATTTTGGAACGGCAGCCGGTTCCGGCGGTCAGGCTGAATCCCGATATTCCAGAAGAGTTGGAAAGGATCCTTCGAAAGTGCCTGGAAAAAGACCGTGAGCTGCGCTACCAGCATGCGTCGGAAATCCGCTCCGATCTGAAACGGCTAAAGCGGGAATCTGACTTGCGACACATCGTCGTCGCACGCAGATGATGCAGAACCAAGCAGGGATCGCGGAGACACGGCGTCCCACACCACAGCCCGACAGTCCAGTGGAAAGGGTATATCTGCGGCTCTACCTGCCCAGACCTTAGCGGCGGCGACAGTGTCGCGGAGACGCTGGGCTCTTCCTCTTGCGGCTCTGATTGTGCTGATCGCTGGCGGCTTCGGTCTACTTCTGGAAACGCTCCTTACCTCCGCCGAAAGTCTCAAACTACGTCCAGCTCACCCATGACGGTGAACCGAAGAATCTGGAAGCCACCGATGGATCACGACTTTATTTTCGCTTGGGAACCGAAACATCGCTGAGGATCGCCGAAGCTTCTGTATCAGGCGGCGATCCCGTACCGATCCCAACACCCTCCCAGGGCCTGACTCCTCTCAGCGTCTCCCCCGATGGAGCTGAACTTCTCGCCATTGACAGGCCCGGCAACCTTTGGAGTCTGCCGACCCTCGGCGGTTCGCCCCATCGCCTTGCCAATACCATTGCATCCGATGCGTCTGGGACAGATGCCGCCTGGTCTCCCGACGGAATGATGCTGGTGTATTGCAATAGAAGCGACTTGTTTCTGGCTAAGAGTGACGGGACAGAAGCTCGCAAGCTGATTTCGGTCTCAGGTCGACTCTTCGCTCCCCAGTTTTCGCCCGATGAAAAGAAGCTACGGTTTAGCGTGGAAGATACGAAGATCGGCGGGTATTCACTGTGGGAGGTTTCCTCGCAAGGGAAGAACCTCCATCCCCTGCTTCCCGGCCTGCACAATCCCCCGAACGAAACCACGGGAAAGTGGACTCCGGACGGGAAGTACTTCGTCTTCCAATCTATGGGCCAGATATGGGCACTGCCTGAAAACACCGGCATCTTCAGCCACTCGGCAACGAAGCCCATCCAACTGACCGAGAGCCCGCTCAACCTCGGTTCGCCTCTTCCCAGCAAAGATGGCAGGAAACTCTTCGTGACCGGCCAAATCTTGCGCGGCGAACTGGTGCGATACGACATGAAGTCAGGACAGTTCCTGCCCTTTCTCTCCGGTATTTCAGCCGAAAGCCCTGCATTTTCGAAGGATGGCCAGTGGGTTGCTTATGTCACTTATCCGGATGGCGTCTTATGGCGAAGCAGGGTGGACGGAAGCGATCGCTTCAGGCTCACCAGTCCACCCTTACATGCGTTCCTTCCCAACTGGTCTCCTGACGGAAAGCAGATCGTCTTTTATGGCAGTGTCAATAAAGGCGCTCGTGAAAAAGGTGTTCATGAACCAGAGAACTTCAAGCTATATACCGTTTCCCGCGATGGCGGCAACCCCGAACGACTGATCCACGATGATACTGGTCCTCAGACGGACCCCGGTTGGTCGCCGGATGGCACCAAAATTATCTTCGCAGGTGGGGTGGATGATGATTCGTCAGCGGTTCACCTCCTCGATCTCGAAAGCCACAACGTTTCCACCCTTCCGGGATCCCGTCGCCTTTTCTCACCCCGCTGGTCACCGGATGGACGATACGTTGCCGCCATGACCGGAGACGGGCTGAGCATCAGACTCTTCGATTTCAAGACCGGTGAATGGTCGGAACTAACGCGCACTCCGCTCGCTTTCCCCAACTGGTCAAAAAATGGCCAATATTTGTATTTCTTGCGTGTTCCCAACAACTCCGCAGTCCTCCGGATCCGCATCAGTGACCGTAAAGTGGAACAAGTGGCCGATCTGAAGAACCTGCCAACCACAGGGTACTGGAACAAATCACTAAGCCTCGCTCCAGACGATTCTCCCCTGCTGCTTCGCAATACCGGCACTCAGGATATCTATTCACTCGACTGGCAAGCCCCATGAACGATCGTGTTTGGGTGGAGTTCTCCACAGGACGGACTGACCGCTATTCTTCAACTGTAAAGAAAGCACCGCCGGTCGATTGATTGTGCGGCAAACGGAACTTTCTGCTTGGATCACGAGACCACACTTTACGACGGCGAATTTCTAGCTGATAGGTTCCGGAACGGTATAGTCCTTCAAGAAGAACATTTTGAAAGAGGGCTTCCTTTACGGAACGAAAGACGCCATCAAATTACTTGAGCAAGCCGCACCTCAGTTTCGGCGTTTCATTGCATCTCTGAAAGAGGAAGGTTCTGTAGTGGACCATGTAGGGCTTGATCAGGTTTTGCACCGTCGACAATTTTGCGTTCGTCTTCTGTCCAGAAGCCGGGCGGGATCTCAGAACGGACTATTGAAGAATGCTCCTATTCCGACTGATGGTAATCGTTCTCTTCTGCGCCCTGCCTGCCCTGTGCCAGGTAAACACGGGTGAGCTTCGACTGAGGGTGACTGATGCCGCCGGCCGCGGGTTGAAAGCTTCCGCGCAACTCGTTAGCGAGGGAAACCAGTACAGTATCAACTTCACCACGAACGACGCCGAATACACCAACCTGGCTGCTTTGCCTTATGGCATTTATGTGCTGAGACTGGCAGCGAATGGCTTCGCCCCGATTGAAAAGGTGGAGGAAATAAATTCGGCAATCCCTTACGAATCCACCATAGAGCTTGAAGTTGCTCCAGTGACCGCCGAGGTGAAGGTCGGCGATGCCGTGACCCTGATCGATCCGTATCGTCCTTCCTCAATCATGCAGATTGGCACTCAGCAGATTGAGACTCGTGTCGGCTCCCTGCCGGGCCGTTCGGTTCAAGACCTCGTAAACACCCAGCCGGGATGGCTTTACGAGGGCAACGCTGTCCTCCATCCGCGCGGCTCAGAGTATCAAACCCAATTCGTCATTGACGGAATCCCAGTTACGGACAACCGCTCGCCGAGCTTTGGTCCGGAGATCGAAGCAGATGCTCTCAGTGCAATGAGCATCTACACGGCGGGATTTCCGGCCGAATATGGCAGGAAGATGGGCGGCGTAGTCGAGATGACCACGAAGAGGGAGACCGACGCCGGTCTGCACGGCCAGCTCGTTCTGTCCGGCGGTAGCTACGAAACCGCAATCGCCTACGGCCAGCTCCAGGAGATATGGGGAAAGAATTTGCTGGGTGCAAGTGCCAATGGCAGCATGACCAGCCACTACCTCAATCCTGTCGTTCCTGAAAACTTCACCAATAATGGAACAACCGGCGATTTCTCGCTTCGGTACGAGCGCGATTTCACCGGGAGCGACCGAATCAGGATGGGTGTGCGCCATGAGTTTTCCCGCTTTCAGATTCCCAATGAACTGATTCAGCAGGACGCGGGGCAGCGCCAATATGGCGACAACTTTGAAACCATGGGGACCATCGGTTACCAGCACATCTTCTCGCCTGACGTGCTGGGAAATTTCGTCGGGATGGTTCGAGACACCGCGAATAATCTCTATTCCAACGAACTCTCCACTCCCATAATCGCGTTCCAATATAACGATTTTCGCGAGGGTTACTTCAAAGGGACGGTGTCAGTGCACCGTTCGAACCAGGAGTGGAAGGCAGGAGTTGAGTCAGACTCAATATTTCTGCACGAAGACTTCAACTACCACATCACCGACCCGACACAGTTCGATGATGGCACGCCTCTGACAGGATCTTTTCTCGATAGCCGTCCGGATCTCGAGCAGTCAGCATTTGTTGAAGACCTCGTTCGGCTTGGCAAGTGGACAGTGAGCGCGGGCCTGCGCTGGGACCACTATCAGCTTCTGCTCAATCACAGCGCCTTCAGCCCCCGCATCTCTGTTGGACGCTATCTTCCTTCTGCGAATATTGTGCTGCATGCATCCTACGATCGGATCTTCCAGACCCCATCGTTTGAAAACATCCTCCTCTCGAGTTCGGCCGCAATTATTTCTCTCAATCCCAATGTCCTGCGGCTGCCCGTACAACCCTCAAGCGGAAATTACTATGAAGGAGGTCTGACAAAGGGCTTTTCCGACAAGCTTCGCATCGATATCAATGTGTTTCGTCGCGATGTAAACAACTATGCCGATGACGACCAGCTCCTCAATACCGGTGTCAGCTATCCGATCGCCTTCGACAAGGCGATTATTTACGGAGCTGAGGGCAAGCTTGACCTGGTGGGCTGGGGCAAGCTCTCGGGGTTCGTGAGTTATTCCTACATCGTCGGTAACGCCTGGTTCCCAGTCACGGGAGGCCTGTTCCTGGGCGACGACGTGACCAACGCGGAGACTCAGACCACCGGACACTTCCCCGATTCACAGGACCAGCGCAACACTGTTCGCAGCCGGTTTCAATATCAGATACTGCCGCGCCTCTGGGTGGCCGCGGGCCTCGCCTACGGGTCGGGTCTCCCATTCGAATATGGTGGCACCTATGAAGACGCACTCGCACAATACGGACCGGCCGTGATGGGCCGCATCAATTTCGATCGCGGCCGGATCTATCCTATGCTCGCCGTCAGTGCCACCGCCGGATTCGACGTATACAAGAGTGACCGACTTAACATGCGCTTCCAGGCTGACGGCGATAACCTGAACAATTGCCTGAACGTCATCGATTTCGGCGGACTATTCTCCGGCAACGCCATCGGCCCCGGCAGGAGTTATTCCTTGCGGCTGACAACGAACTTTTGATAACTCCAGTAACTCCAAACTACGGCGGCCGAGTCATGCGCGTTGCCCCGGCCGCTCCCAGAGGGCTTTCCTGTTACTTGGCACCGAACGCGACGACTGTACCCTGCCCGCCGATATACACATGCCCGTTGATCACGGTGGGCGTTGCCCATTTGACGTATCCAGTGCCGATGGCGGGACTCACGTATAGATTGGTGCTTACGTTGGTCGCGTCATCGGCCCTGAGTTTTTTGCCTACGTTGTCAAAGCTCCAGATGATGCCGTTGGTAGTGCCGTTGGAGGAGATCATGGATTGCGATCCGGGCCAACCATACGCGAACGAGCCTTGATGCGCGGGTGCCGTGGATAGCTTTCCGGTACTGGTGTTGAGTGTGAACTGCTTCAGAACATCCCCATTGGCGATGAAATAAACGTTGGTTCCCCAAGAGGACGGACTTGTGAAGCAGGCCTGGCCGGAATCCCGGGTCGTCGCCGTTCCGCCGATTACGTTTGAGAGTTCCTGGACTATGTTGTCGGTGGTTGAGTTGAAGCCGCCCATGGAGTCGCGGTTGACCACGTAGATCACTGGCGACTTGCCGCAGAAGATCAGCTCGTGGGGGAACTGGCCGTTCACATCGGGCATGACCGGAACGCTGGCTGACCCGAGGTCGAGATCGGCGGCCGTGAGTGCAGCGGCGTTGTGCGGCGTAAAGAAGCTGAGCACCTGCAGGCTGGGGCTAAGTTTAATGGCACTTTCGCCGAAGTTGTTCACACCGTCAGAGAAGCCATTGCCCGTCATCACGTAAATGTTGCCAGAGCTATCAACGCTCGGGGCACCGCCCGCCATCCAGATGCCGCCCTCGGTACCGGATGGCGTGCTGTTCCAAACACCCACTTCGGCAAGCGTAGTTTTGTTGAAGGCAAAGACCAGCCCGTGATACGGAGCCTTGTCCGCCAAGCTACCCGTCGAGACGTACACGTTCCCGTTAGCGACAGTGAGACCTGGACGCTGAAGCTTGTGAGCGGGTTGAAGGTTTGGATCGCTGATAAGAACAGGACCACCGAATTTTTCCTGACCGGTCGTCAGGTCGAGCGCGTGCAAGCGGTGTGGAAACACCGTCGCAGTCTGCTCAGCGGTCTCCGCCACAACGTAGAGCGTTCCGCTATCAATGACAGGCGTGCCGAGGATTCCAATGAACGGGATGTTGGTATCACTCACCATGGAGCCAGAAACTGGGGTCGCTCCGGAGGGAAGCAGGCTCTGCTTCCAGAGTTGGGCGCCGGTGTCGGCGTCGAGAGCATACATGGTGTCGTGATCGGTGCCGACAAAGAGCACGTTATGCGTTGCACCGTTCACGGTGAGGCCATTCATGTAGAGTGGCTGGGCCCATACGCCCCCATCCACCGTAGCTGACCAGGCCTGACCGAACGTGGTCGAGTTCACATTGGACGGCGTCAGGAGCAATTCATCCGATTGCAGCCCGGTGCCGCCTGTGCTGTTTCTCCAGCGAACCTGATTGACAACATCAACGGTGATGGAAGCTTTGGCAGTGTAGGCTGGACCGCTCGACGCAGTGGCGGTAATAGTGCAGGTTCCGGCTGTAGACGGAGCCGTGAATACACCGGCAGTCGTTATTGAGCCACAGGAGGTCGACCATGTCACAGCCTGGCTGGCCGTAAGGGTCTTAGTGTTGAGCGCGTGGAGCTTCGTGCTCGCAGGCGTAATGGTCATTGGTGAGTTAACAGTGACGGTGGTCGACGCTGTCCGGCCACTGCCATCGGTCGCGCTTGCGTTGACAGTGCATGAGCCGATTGTGAGAGGGGCCGTATAGAGGCCTCCGCTTGCGGTGATGCTGCCGCAGGTTGCACTCCATGAGGCTGGCGCCGTGGCGGAGAATTGTTGGGTCGCATTTTGTTGAAGGGTGATCTGTGTCGGCGAGATGGTGAATGTGCCAGCCGCGCCGATTGTATCTGACGCAGTGTTGGTGTAGGCCACACCTCCTGTTGCGGTGGCTTTGATTGTGCAGACTGACCCTTGAGTGGCGGGCGCTGTGAAGAGACCGGAAGAACTGATGCTGCCGCAGGTAGCCGTCCATGCCACTGCCATGTTGGCAGTGAACTGCTGCGTCAGCCCTGCTCCAGTAGTGGCACTGGCAGGCGATATAGTGAGCGGCGAGGTCACGGTGACCTTTGCGCTTGCGTTACTGCCACCGCCGTACACGGGCGTCGCGTTGATGGTGCAGGATCCGGGAACAAGCGGTGCGGTGTAAAGTCCCGCGGAGGTAATGCTGCCGCAGGTCGCGCCATATGTCGCCGGCACGTTAGTCGAGAACTGTTGCGTTGCGTTCTCGCTTAAAGTTTGCGTTGATGGCGACAGGGTCAGAGTTGGAGGAGCAGAGATCGTATCCGAAGCAGTTGCCGTATACGCCGTTCCTCCGGTTGCGGTGGCTTTGATTATGCAGACTGATCCCTGCGTGGTGGATGCCGTGAAGAGACCGGAAGAACTGATGCTGCCGCAGGTGGCCGTCCATGCAACTGCCAGGTTGGCAGTGAACTGCTGGGTCAGCCCTGCTCCCGTCGTGGCGCTGGCAGGCGATATGACAATTGGCGAGGTCACGGTGACCGCTGCGCTTGCGTTAGTGCCACCACCGTACACGGGCGTCGCGTTGATGGTGCACGATCCGGTCACAAGCGGTGCGGTGTAAAGACCCGCGGAAGTGATGCTGCCGCAGGTTGCGCTGTATGTCGCCGGGGCGTTGGCAGAAAACTGTTGTGTCGCGTTCTCGCTTAAAGTTTGCGTTGATGGCGACAGGATCAAAGTCGGAGGCGCAGAGATCGTATCCGAAGCTGTTGCCGTGTACGCCGTTCCCCCGGTTGCGGTGGCAGTAATCGTGCACGAGCTGCCCGGAGATGCGGACGCGGTGAAGTTGCCATTCGCGTCGATAGACCCGCATGAGGCCGACCATTGAACAGCCATGTTGGCGGTGAACTGTTGTGTTAGACCCTGGGGGGTACCGGCTGTCGATGGCTGAATCGTCAGCGGGGAACTGACGGTTACCGTGGTCGAGAACACTTGTGCGCTGGCATCAGACGAGGTGGCCGTCACCGTGCATGTGCCGCTGGTTAACGGCGCGGTGTATAAACCTCCAGTCGGGTCTATGGAGCCGCAAGAAGCGGTAAAGCTTGCAGGCATGTTGGTCGCGAATTGCAGGGTGGCGCCCTGGCTTACGCTCGGATTCAGAGGTGACAGCGTGAGCTGGTCGAATTCCGATACGTTATCGTTCACCGTCGCGGTGTAGGGCGTTCCGGTAGCCGCCGTAGCCGTAATCTGGCACACCGTACCCGTCGAAGCGGGGGCGGTAAACAATCCCGTGTCATCGATTACCCCGCATGAACTGCTCCATGTGACCGGCACGTTGGCGCTGAAAGGCTGAGTGGCATTCTGAGTCGTGGTGGCGGCTGCCGGCGTGATGATGATGGGTGAAGTTACGGTGGCATTGGTCGATGCGGTATTTCCGGTTCCATCCGACGCCGTGGCTGTGATGGTGCATTGTCCCGCGATGAGCGGTGCCGTGTACGAACCGGCATTGGCATCGATCGTTCCACATGTAGCCGAGAAAGTAGCCGGGATGTTGGAAGTGAACTGCTGGGTCGCCGCTTCGCTCAGCGTAGGCGTGAGAGGCGCAATCGAGATCGCTGGCGGCGCGCCGATTGTGTCGGTCACTGTGCCCACGTAAGGAGTGCCACTGGATGCCGTCGCTGTGATCGTGCAGACTGCCCCTTGCGAAATCGGCGCGGTGAACAGACCGTTGACGTCGATGCTTCCGCAGGAAGATTGCCATGTAGCGGGGAGATTGGAAGTGAATTGTTGCGTAGATTCGGCGCCCGTCGACGTGACTGAAGGCGTGATCACCAGTGGTGAAGTCACGGTCACCGTCGTGGAAGCGGTCTTGGAACTGTCGGATATCTCAGTGGCCGTCACAGTGCAGGGACCGGCAGCCAAAGGAGCTGTGTAAAGCCCGCTGTTGGCATCGATGCTGCCGCATGACGCGGTGAACGTGGCAGGAAGACTGGTAACGAATTGCTGTGTGGCGTTTTCGCTTATGGTGGGACTCAGAGGAGACAAGCTAAACGCGGGCGCGGGCCCAATAGTATCCCGGGCCGTCGCCGTATAGGCCGTGCCACTCGACGCAGTGGCGGTAATGGTGCAGACGCTGCCTTGCGTTGCGGTGGCAGTGAACAAGCCGTTGGCATTGATGCTTCCGCACGAGGCGGTCCAGGTCACGGGAGCATTGGCGTTGAACTGCTGCGTTTGTCCCTGGCCTGTGGAAGCGGTCGTCGGGCTGATGGTGAGCGGCGACGGAATGGTTGCGACCGTTGACGCGACATGACCGCTGCCGTCGCTTGCTGTGGCCGTGATGGTGCATGATGAGGGAGAGAGAGGTGCGGTAAACAGGCCGGACGTCGATCCGATGGTGCCGCAGGACGAGGTCCAGGTGGCTGCGACGCTCGCGGTAAACTGCTGTTGGCCTCCTTCGGTAATGGTAGGGCTCAGCGGTGAGATCACGAGTGCCGGTGCAGCTCCAATTGTGTCAATGACATTCGCCGTATAGGCGGTTCCGCTGGTGGCGGTGGCGGTGATCTTACATGCGCTCCCGGGTGTTGCCGATGCTGTGAACAAGCCGCTTGCGTTGATGCTGCCGCATGATGCCGCCCATGAAACCGGAGAACTCGCCGTGAACTGCTGAGTCTGCCCCTGCGGAGTGGTGGCGCTGGAAGGCGTGATTACGATCGGCGAACTGACCTTGGCCACGGTGGATGCGGTGTGGCCGCTGCCGTCAGTTGCAGTGGCCGTGATGGTGCACGAAGCTGGCGCCAGGGGAGCTGTGAACAAACCTGTTGAAGATATTGTTCCGCAAGATGCGGTGTAGGTAGCTCCGCTGCTAGCCGTAAACTGCTGTTGTCCACCTTCCGTCATGGTCGGCGAAAGTGGGCTTATCGTAAATGTCGTCGTTACCGGGGCGATGATGGTGTCGGTCCCGTAGACCGTATATTTCACGGTCCCGCTCGAAATTGCTTCGATTGAGCAGCTTGTACCGACAGTGCCAGTGGCGGTGTAAAGCCCAGTCGCAGTGATGGTGCCGCATTTCGCGGTCCACGTAACTGGCATGCTTGCGGTGAACTGTTGAGTGCTGCCCTGGGGCGTCTTCGCAATCGACGGGGTCATCGTTATCGGCGATGTGACCGTGACCTTGGCGGTAGAGCTTCCGCTGCCGTCGGTAGCAGTCGCTTTAACTGTGCACGTGGTTGTGGCATATAGGGGTGCTTTAAAGAGCCCTGTCGATGAGACGGAACCGCAGGTTTGCGACCATGTGGCCGCACGGTTCGCTGTGAATTGCGCCGTGCCGTTTTCCGATACCGTAGCCGAAGCGGGCGAAACGGCAAACGTGGTCGACACCGGCGCCGTAACGGTATCGGTCCCGTAGACCGTATATTTCACGGTCCCGCTCGAAATTGCTTCGATTGAGCAGCTAGTACCGACAGTGCCAGTGGCGGTGTAAAGCCCAGTCGCAGTGATGGTGCCGCATTTTGCGGTCCACGTAACTGGCATGCTTGCGGTGAACTGTTGAGTGCTGCCCTGGGGCGTCTTCGCAATCGACGGGGTCATCGTTATCGGCGATGTGACCGTGACCTTGGCGGTAGAGCTTCCGCTGCCGTCGGTAGCAGTCGCTTTAACTGTGCACGTGGTTGTGGCATATAGGGGTGCTCTAAAGAGCCCTGTCGATGAGACGGAACCGCAGGTTTGCGACCATGTGGCCGCACGGTTCGCTGTGAACTGCACCGTGCCGTTTTCCGATACCGTAGCCAAAGCAGGCGAAACGGCAAACGTGGTCGTTACCGGCGCCGTAACGGTATCGGTCCCGTAGACCGTATATTTCACGGTTCCTGTTGCAATTCCCTCGATTGAGCAGCTAGTACCGACAGCGCCAGTGGCGGTGTAAAGCCCAGTCGCAGTGATGGTGCCGCATTTTGCGGTCCACGTAACTGGCATGCTTGCGGTGAACTGTTGAGTCTTGCCCTGCGGCGTCTTCGCAGACGACGGGGTCATTGTGATCGGCGATGTGACCGTGATATTGGCTGTCACGCTTCCACTGCCATTCGTAGCCGTCGCTTTGACCGTGCACGTGGTGGTGGGATACAGCGGTGCTCTGAAGAGCCCTGCGGAAGAGATGGAACCGCACGTCGTCGACCATGTCGATGGCGTGCTCGCGGTAAACTGCTGCGTCGCATACTCTTTCAGCGCTGCTGAAGCCGGTGAGACCGTTACAGCCAGGCAAGGAATACCGATGAAAAGAAGAAAAAAGACAATAAGGATACGAATCGGCGAAGAGGGTAACATCGGGATCTCCAATGTACGACTGAGATCCTGATTAAGAATCAGCGTCCTGTAGCTTGCGCGGAAGCCGTCAGGTGAGGGAAACAACGCTCACAAATTCCTGAAACGTCCGCTTGTGAACCATGCAGAGGACTCATAAGAATTATGTAAGAAGGTGTTCGACCGGCTCTTTGCTTACTGGCCTGCCGGGTACTCGAAAAAATATGCCAGAGTGTCTCGACTATGTCAAGCTGATCTGCGCGCTAAATCCGCACATACGCCAGCATGATTTCGGATTTAGGAGGATGAGCGGTATGACGACGAGCAAGCACAGTGGGCAGATCGTCGCAGCTCTAGAGCAGATAGAAGCCGGATGCTAGGCGGCCTTCACCACATGCGCCGAGATGTTATACCGGCGGGGCTCGATGCTGCTGCTTCCTTCTAGCATTCGCAATAGCTCCTCTGAAGTAGCCAACCGGATATCGTCAATCGTTAAATTCAATGTCGCGGGTGTCCCAGTTAATTGTTCCTACCGGACCACATTGCATGTTGTCCGATTGGCTTGAGCGATCGGACCGAGATGCCTCCCTGTCTGTCGCTTCAGCGACTTCATCCTGGAACCGGTGTTGGCGGATCGTCAGCTTTGACGCTGAGCAAACTCCGGCAACCCCACTCGAAGCTCTTGCATCCACTTCACTGCATTGCTGCCATCTATCACACTGCCATCTAAGTGGGGGTGTTATGCGCTTCATGTGCTGCCGTGGGTTCTACTGCGCTGTCTCAGTCTCTCCCTCAACGGACATTCTCAACAGTTTCCGATCCCCGCGCACGGTTAGTCTGTCCGGCCAGAGACGGGGCCGGGCTTTCTGCTGTACGAGGAAGCAATTGAATTTGGGCCTAGCGATAACTAAATGGTATTGACGAGTTGCCCACGACCCGCTCACAAACCGCGAGGAAGGAGGGCTGGAGCGAGAAAATCTCATGACCTTCGAGATGACCAGCAGTTGGAGAGGATGGAAGCCCTAGTATTGCTGGAATGAACAAATCTCTGCAGGCTCGGTGGCTCGCGCTTGCTCTTGCCGTCCCGATTGGTTTTATCAGCACCAATGAGCTTGCTTATCGCACTGCCAATGAGGTGGGTCTTGTTCCGATGGTGCCGTGATGACCGATTTCCCTCTCCGCTTATTTCCCCATGACTTCGCTTGTCCGCGTTTTTGGCGATTCAACCTGGACAATCCCAACGATTCGGTTCACTGCAATGAACTACGTAGAGCGAACCGTCCGAAGAGCGTAGACTGGGATTCTCCGGAGGTGCTGCGATGAAGTCAACCGGACTTCTTGTACTCGTCCTGCTGCCCACTCTGGCCTTCGCTCAAAGCCAAAACAAGAAAAAGTACAGCATTCCCGCTGTCTTCGACAACGCCCACTACGTGTGGGTGGAGTCGATGGATGGCGATATCTTCACGCCTGGCCTGCTGCCTGCTGACCGCCACGCCATCGTCGACCTGCAGAACGCGCTGCGCGACTGGGGACGCTATGTTCTTACCCCAGACCGGTCGGATGCGGAGCTCATTTTTGTGGTGCGCACAGGACGCATTGCGGAAGGCAAGGTCGGCGGGAGCGTGGGCGCACCCAATTCCGGGCCGTTGGGCAATCCCAATTCCGAACAGCATCAGCATCCGATGGCATCCGGTGTGATGCTAGGCGGCGAAGTTGGCCCTGCAGACGATTTGCTCAAGGTTGTCATGAACAAGAGCCAGGGGCACGGCATACAGGTGTGGTTTCGAAGCGGAGAGGGCGGCCTTGCCAGCCCTGATGTTCCCCTCTTACAGCAGCTCAAGACGGCGGTTGAGCACGACTATCCGCGCAAATAACCGAATGCCCCCTAAAGTTCAACTCTTCAAGTCGCGCCGAGTGACCGCCTATTCGGAAGTTAGTACTTAACTTCCGAATTGCCCACCACCCGTCCGGAACCTGAAAGAGCTTTGCTGCAAGCTCAGGTAAGCCGGGTGTAGAATCCGTTCCGCTTCACGGGTCAACAATCCCCACGTCACCAAACGTTGTGCGCAATCTCTCACGGCGCACCTTAACGGCTGGGCCTCCGTTCACCCCTCTCGGCCTGCAGCTTCACACGAAAACGGGAGGAAAATCCCATGATCAAGAGATTTCGGTTCCTGCTCATCGGCGTTGCTGTTACAACATCGTCAATCGCATCGGCACAGACCTATACGTCGGTTCACTATCCCGGCGCCGTACTCACCGAACTAATTGGCGGCCCCAATCCCCAAGGTACGAGCGTCGGCGGCTACGCTCTCACGTCTGGTGGCGCCCTGCACGGCTTTACGGTAAGCGGAGGAGTATTTACCTCGTTCGACCCTCCAGGTTCCACGTTTACCTCTCCCAACTTTATCAACCCTCGGGGAGATATTGTGGGCTCCTATGTCGATGCAACTGGCGTTAGCCACGGTTTCGTTCTGAGTGGAGGCTCTTACACAACGGTTGACTACCCGGGCGCGGCCGGTACCCTTCTCAGTAGCATTAACCCCTCAGGTGAAATGTCAGGCGCTACCTGTTCCGATCCTGCCTGCGGCGCTACTGGCGCGACCAACGTTAACCACAGTTTCCTGGTGTCCAAGAAAGGCGTCTTCTCGGCGACCTTCGACCCGCCGGGTGCAGCCAGTAGTACCAGCAGCGTGGTGATCCCATCCGGCGCAGTCGTTGGTGCTTACACGAATCTTAGTGGAGGAACATGCTTCACCCAGTGCCAGGGGTACATGCTGTTTCACGGATCGTATGCCACCATCGACTTTCCGGGCTCCGTATTTACCTTTGCTGGAGGCGCTAACGCTCCGGGTGACATCGTGGGGATTTACACCGATGCTTCGGGCGTCAGCCACGGTTTTCTGTTTAATGGTACCTACACGTCGTTCGACTTCCCCGGAGCCGTCTTCACTGAGGCAACAGGGATTAACCCTGGCGGCGTCATCGTGGGGCTCTATGTTGACTCTGCGGGCGTCGTGAACGGATTCATGCGGACGCCGTAAACAATGGGCTTTGATATCAGGCCGCCGCAAGTTCGTCGCGGCGGCCTTGCTTCGTGTACAAATGCGAGGCAGCAATGCATTCGTGCGGTGGATAGCGTTCACTCAATGAGAAAGGGAACAGGTTAAGGTATTTGCCTGCATTAATTGCAGGCTCCCCAAAGGTTTCATCGCTCAGCCACTCGAGAATGATTCCGTAATGAATTGTGAGCACTATCTGGCCGGAGGGCGAGTTCCCGCCTCGCTTTTGTGCGGCTGATTCCTAGACTGTCGAGCCTCGCAAAGGAGGCTCGATTCAGTCTTCCTGACCGGAGCCGGGTTCGCTATTCTCTCTTTCTACTTAAATTGAAAATACGCGAGGTGATCCGAGCCGTCGATGAGCAGCAGAGTGAATTGCTGGCAGGTCCCCGCCATGCTCTTGTCGGTTTTCCACACGAAGGTATATGTATTGGACGTTGAGTCATAGCTCAGACCGCTGTTGCCGGCTGTCGCTGCTTCCATGGAACTGCCTATCGGCGCCTCGCTCGTTGCAGTCCACCTGCGTTACGGTTGGATAACCGCGAACGATGACACCGAGCCCCTGGTTGCCACCCAGGCTGAAATTGATTGGAATCGCCCGGCCGGCATTTTCCGGGTTCACCGTGGGTGGATTCGCGACCGGTGACAGGAAGCCATTGAATGGATAAAGCACACGTTCCGGTAATGTGGACAGGAACGATCTGCCACAGCTGGCCTTGGCTGGCCGGAACTGTGAAATCGCCGTTGGAGGCCGTGGCCGGGGGCTGCAACACGATCGTCGGATTCGCGCCCGCTCCGTTCGCGGTCAGCAGCATGCCGGTGGCTTTATTGATGATCGTGTAATAGTTTCCCGTTGCTGACAGGGGTGGATTGGTGCAGTGTGCCGGTATGTCGCCGCAGTTTCCAGCCGACTGGATGTCCCACTCCTGGCTCGGGTTTCCGGTGAGGGCCTCGGCGCTGACGCTTTGCGGATTCTGCACCACGGCGCCGCCTGACACTCCATTCTGCGAATCCAGGACGTTCAGCCCCTGAGTCTGGTTCAAGCTGATGATCTGGAAGTAACCGTCGCCGCGGTGATCCATCGGAGCGGGGTAGACGGCAAGGTTTTGTTCGGCGTCGCCTGCCTGGGAAACGATCTGCCACTGCTGGTATAGGCCTGCAATCTCAGTATTCAAACCTGTACGCAGCGCGGCGCCGGCTGCGGTAGATGCGTTAGTCGCCTCCAGAATGCGCCCGTTGGCGGCATTGACAAACTTGTACGCCAGTGTGGGATCCAACTTCCCACCCATCGCCAGCATTACGGGCATGGCTACATTGTCTCGGGGATCCCCGGCAGCGGTCATGGCGTCGAACAAATTAACGCCGCCAGTCCACCAATAGTTATTCAAGGATGTGAGCCCGGAACCGACAATGGGCGATGCCTCGCCGGCCCACCACTCCATGCCCATGTGCAGATTGTTTGGCACGCTCTTCTGCACCTTGTTGAGATCGATCATTCCCTGGCGAGCGAGCAATGGCGGAAGGTCCCGGAGGATTGATCCCGTACCAGATGTCCTGAGGACTCGCAGTACTGTACTGGGATTGCAAGGCGGATGAGACGCCATCCTCGATATTGAAGATTGGCAAGCCAAGCTGGGTGACTTCCTTGGCGAAGTTAGGCTCCGCGATTAGCTGGCCGCTTGAGTGGTGCCAATCGTACTGTGCTTGCGTCGTGGGTCCGTGCCAGCCCGGATAGTAGCTCTCGCACACGGCTTCGAGAGGGATGCCATTTGTTATGGTCGCTCCGTTGTAGTAAGTGTACAGGTCACGATCTCCGGTGATGTGAATGCAGCGGATGGGCGGCGGGCAGCGGCGGACCCAGCAGTGCGGGATTCGATGTATCGGATGCCGCATCGAGAATCGCCTGCATGGCCGCTTTCTGTATGGCGATGAAACAGGTTCCACCTCCGTTGTTATTGGTGTTGCAGTTCAGGTTGCCGCTGAGGCCTGCGCTTCCCCTCGAATTGAACATGCCGCCGGTGACTTCATTCCCCAGCGAAACCACGTCGGGCCACGCGCCCATCGCCCGATAAAGTTCCATTTCCTGCTTCACGTAGTTGTACATCAGGCAATTCCCGGCAACTGTGCAGTCGGTAGTGGACGGGACCCCCGATAATTGGGCGAGAGTCTTACCTGCCCAGTTCCCCGGCGTGTCGGATGTGTTCCAGCCATCGTAGAACAGGGTTACATTGACCGACATGCCAAGCTGCTTGGCCCGCACCGCCAGATCGATGCCCGACCAGTCTGTCTCCGCGTAGTCCCCGGGGCCACCTGGAGCCCCGGCGGCCGTCGCGGGAATGATCTGGGTGGCAGGCGGAGCTGCCAACGTGTAGTGATTATAGGGGCCGGTTGTAAGCGGGAAGCTGACAGCCCCGTAGGTTACCGTGGTGTTGATGGAGGCCGGGCGAACGCGAATCATGTTCATCCCGTTGTTCTTGAAGATTTGGAGAATGTCCTGACCGGGGAGATAGGCGTCGTGCCACCAGGGGTATGAGGAAGGATTGTTCGCTATGACGCGGTCATATTCCGCTTTTTCCTGCAGGCTCGAGTCGTTCCCGCGGAAGAAAGTGGCGCGGAATAGCCACAACTGGCTTTGTGTTGGAGAGCCCGAAAGTGACGACTCAATCAGTTGCGCCCCGGAAGCAAGACTTGTGTTGGACACGTCCAGCACAAGGTTCGTGCCAACATTCCTAACCACGTTGAAGCCGTTCTTCACGTAGTTGAATGACCATTCCTGCGTCGACACATTGATGGCGCACGGATTCTGCACGGCGTATGTAATGCCCTGCGTCACAGCGCTGTCCAGACATAGGCCGTTGAGAAGGTTGCTGATCTTCCAGTTACCGCTGAGAGCCTTAGAAAAGGCCCATCTCTGGCTGAGATTCGTGAAGCTTCTCCCGTTGGCGAGGATGTTGTCACCGGGGCTGGTCGAGTTGTTATTCAAATCCATTTGCAGTCCGGAAAGCTGATTGACGAGGTAATACATCTCGCCATTGATGGGGCTTGGGTCAACCGGCTCCGGAGGTTGAATGATCTGGGCCCAAACTATCGGAACTGAGAACAGGCCGATAAGGCACAGGACGCCGCGGATCCACAGTTCGGTGGTCCTGGCGGTATGGTGTGACAGACGCAGTTCGCCTAATCCACCACGAGCAATGGCCCCATGTCCCGGATTTCGCATAAGACTCCCTTCGACTTCGCGGAGATCGCTCGATGACCCTCAACACCACCAGTGCTCTAACAAGAACCAAGCGAAGTCTACGCTTCGACAAGCTAGGTCTGCAGCCCTCTCGCCGCCATTTTTTTTGGATTTCTCGGGACGCAAATATTGTTATCGTGATACTGAAAATAGGCCGGATGCGCTATGGCCATAATCTGGTGATGTTGGCGATCAGCGCGATCGAAGACTGGCCCAGCCCCAATGAATTCGGGCTCCTCAACGATATGCTCTCCGAATTGACTCCGCGGCAATGCCGAAGCGTTCCGGTAGTTCCGGACGAATGCGACCAGTTGTAGCGCACCTGTCGAGCGGCGGTGCACGTTCACCAGGTTTACATTTGTTTGGTTGACACTGGCGTTGCAATCCTGCAATCTTCAACAACCCCGCGAGCCCTTGGTCGCCTTCGCGGACGAACCGACTTCGACTTCCCCCATTAAGGAGTTCTAAATGAATCTCAGGCTGCTTCCCCTCCTCTTGTGCGCAACAGGCATTGCGTTCGGCCAATCGACGAATGCAACACAGGACACCACAACGGTGCAGGATCTCAACGTCCAGACGGAGCCGCCGATGCTCGGTATCCATTGGGCGCGCGGGTTCGAGCCCAACGCCCGAGTGCAAGAAGACGCGAAACAAAACGCCAAGCCAGCTCGCCCCAGAGGAAGTGCCAACATGACGTATCACGGCGGAAAGATCATGCCGACCGCAATCACGGGAGCGATCTTCTGGGGTACGAGTTGGGGAAGCTACACGGGCGACAAGATTACAGGCATGGACTCGTGGTACGAAGGCTTCAACAAGTCAAACTACGCGGGAACATCGGACGAATACACGGGGACCAATGGTCAGGTCGCATCCGCAACCACCTACGTGGGTCACGTTGTCGATACGTCGGCTTCAACGGGAGGCGGGAAGACCTCGGCGATCCTGGCCGAAGTGTGCAAGCGTGTTTCTCCGCCCTCGAGCGGCGAGGGCTACTACGCTGTTTACACTGACACGCCGCGAGGCAACGCCGGCTATTGTGCCTGGCACAGCTATGGAACCTGCGGGAGCACGCCCGTGCAGTTCGCATACTTCTTCAAGCTCGATGGAGATTCCGGTTGCGATCCACAGAGCTCCGTGGCAAGCGAATCGCAGGGTCTGGCGGCGATTGCAAACGTGAGCGGACATGAGCTGTCAGAGGCACGAACTGATCCAGCCAGCCCTGGCGCGTGGTACGACGCATCGGGAGCAGAGAACGGGGACAAATGCGCATGGACCTTCAACGTCCCCTATGTCACTTTTTCGAATGGCAGCCATTGGAAGATACAAGGGGAGTGGTCGAACGCTGCCTACACCGCAGGCACGGGCTATCCCAATAGCTCGGGCCAGAAGGGCTGTATCGCCGGCCAATGAACCCCGCCCGAATAAGGGGCGGTCGCGAGATTTAGAGACCGGGACAGACTGACAAGGGCGCGGATCTCCGCGCCCGACGTGCAGAGGGACCTCTAGGATTAGCTTCAGGTGGGTTTCCGCTCACACCTGCTACGCGAAATGTGTATTCACGTGGTTGTTGTTTACCGCTAAGGACCATCGCCCGCCGCGCGGATCGGGGCTTTCCGAGGAGCCTCTATTTGTGTTTTTATAAGTGGGCGGACAACTCTGCGGCGAAACTTGTCATCCCGCAGGTGGGGTGCAGTCTTTCCTTTCCGCATTTTCAAAGTTTCTTCAAACTGAATCCCTCGCACGACCTACGTCATTATTGCCCGGCATGTTTCGTTCAAGGGGGTCCAGTCATGCGTAGTTTCCGGTTGGCTTTGGTTCTCTCTGGAGGGCTGTTCTTCCCACTTGCAGTATCAGCCCAGTACAACCCCGGATTTGTTGCCACCCGGGCTGTTCCCGTTGGTGGCACGCCGTGGGCTTTCGCGACCGCTGATTTGAATCACGATGGGATTCAGGACGTGGTAATCGCCGATGGCTCGACCACAACCGTCGATGCAAGCGGGGCTTCGCACACAACCATCAACGGGATTGCCGTTTTGATCGGGAAGGGTGGCGGAGCGTTTCAGCAGCCTGTCCGCTATGCCACCAGCGACTCCGCTTCCTTTGTGGCGGTAGCCGACGTGGACGGGAATGGCAGTCAGGACGTGGTGACGGCGAGTGATGACCCCAGTCTGGCTTCACCTGGTGGATCGGTACAGGTGTTGAAAAATAACGGTGATGGGACATATGGCGCCGCGGCGAAGTACAGCTTTCCGGGATGGATCGCATCCTCCGCAATTCCGGGAGACCTCAATGGCGACGGCTACGTCGATCTGACTGTTGCGCTGTCCAACAGCAGTACCGGCAAGCACGCTACACAATATCTTTTGAATAACGGAAACGGGACATTTCGCTTTGGCACTCTAACCGTCGGCGAGTTCCCGGTCGCGGTCGCGGACTTTAATCACGACGGCAAGCTCGAGGTTGCGGCTCTCTTCTACAGCAGTTCCAACCAAGTTTCTTTCGGGATAATTTCGGGGTCCGGCACAGAAAATCCTAAGGTCGGCATTCTACCTATCGACTCCAATTTTGCTGTGACCGTCGGAGATATGAATGGAGACGGGTATGCCGACTTGATTTTAATCAGCAATAATTCGCCCGTAATCACACTGCTTCTAAACAGCAAGGGCGGCTGGTTTACGACGACGTTCCTTGTCAACGGAATAAACGCGACAGGTGCGGCCGCAGGCGACTTTAATCACGACGGCATCGCGGACTTTGCGCTGGTGGACGCGCAGTCAAGCCTGTACGTTTTGTTCGGTCGTCGAGATGGAACGTTCGCATTTCCTGCCCGGTACAAAACTTCAGGCACCGGTCTGCTCGGGGTGAACGCACTCGAGGCGGTGGACTTGAACAATGACGGCATTCTCGATTTGGCTACGACTACCCCCACAGGAAGCTTCGTGCCGATCTTTGGAAAGCCGGGCGGCACGTTTAACGCCGGAACCGAGATCCCGCTTGCGCCGGGTCTGGTGAACATCAGCACTGTTACAGCGGATTTTAATAACGATGGCATTCCCGATATCGCTGAACTCAACTACCTTGGCCCCCCTGCCGCCCCCCAACAACCTGTTAGCTTTTACATGGGGGATGGAACCGGCCGATTCAAGCTGTCTACGACGAAGACTGATCCGGGATTTGCCGCGTCGACGATGGCCGCCGGAGACGTCAACCACGATGGAATAGCCGACCTCGTATTCCTCAATCAGGTCGACGCCTCAAATAATTCGGAGCTAGCGGTCTTGCTCGGAAAGGGCGATGGGACCTTCGAAGCTCCGCAGTATTTCGGAGCCATTCCTCACTGCTGTGCAAACACTCCCTTCTCTTCGCCCATTTACCTGGCCGACATAAACAACGACGGGAAACCGGACGTCGTGACGGCCTTCGGAGTTCATCTCGGAAATGGGGACGGAACATTCGGACCCGCGATTCCTTTGCCGGATGCGAACTATATTTTTGCGCTCGGAGATTTCAATAAGGACGGAAAGTTCGATCTTGTGACTCTCTCCGATGAAAGATCGCCTGTCGTCACAATTTACGCGGGTAATGGAACCGGCCGCTTCCCGACTGCTTTATATAGTGACACCTTGCCTTTTGGCGATCTCCAGGCCAACAGTCTGGTCGTAGGCCGCTTCACAAAGGACGGAAACCTCGGAGTAGTGGCGGGGGCGGCGGACCAATTTTACCCGGACGGGAATGTAGTGAACAACGGAGCATTTTCGTTGTTAGCCGGGAATGGAAACGGGACTCTGAAGGCGCCCGTGGTCTATCAATTGCCCTTCGAGTTAGCGGGCTTTGCAATCGGCGACTTCAATGACGACGGCATTGACGATGTAGCCGCATTCAACGGCGCAAACCTCATAAGCTATAGCAGTCACGTGGTTTCATTGTTTACGAGCAAGGGAGACGGAACTTTGCTGCCACCATTCAACCTAGGTGCGGGAGGCGGAGGTGTGGTGGCGGACTTCAATCGTGATGGTGCGGTGGATATTGCCGGATCGGGCCGCGACGCAGTAGACATTCTGATGAATTCCCGCGGAACGAGCGTTTCGTTCACCGCAACTCCGACCTCGGTCCTGGGGCACGCGGTAGTGCTACGGTGCGCCGTAAGCGCGAGTTTCCGCCTCAGCGGTGCCCTCTTCGGCAGGGTAGCTTTCTACGACGGAACGAACCTGCTCGCCACAGGAAATCTCTATGGAAATGTAGCCACAATCGATTACTTCGGCCTGCCCGTCGGCACTCACAGCCTGACAGCAGTCTATCTTGGCAACGGAAGTTACAATGCACACCGATCAAGCCCCGTCACAATTAACGTGACTCGGTAACTGTGCCCGGAAATACGGCAAGTTGAGTCCTACGGATAGCCGCGCACACACACATCGGACGAAAGTCAACGCTGCAAATCGGCTGCTGATTGTAGCGAGTGTGACGACGCCAGGCCAGCAAAGCTTCCGCTAGATTCGGGTCAAGTGAAAACGGGCTTCTTAATTGCTTGATAGCTGCCCTGAAAGATCTCAGTCGGAAGGTATAGCCGGTGCTTCCCGCACCGCAGGCGCGATCCCGGATGACGGAATAGTCTCTACCGGAGCCGGTTCGTTCTCACGGCATTTCTTGCAGCAGGCCAATAACTCGCACCGATACCATTTCGCATTCACGGTAACAGGTGATGAGACATGAGGATTGAACAAACTGTCTCCACCGTATGACACCGTAATCATGTGCGTGCCCCATGCCAGGCTTGCCGTGGTAAATGTGGCCTTACCGTTTGCTACAGGGACAGTTGCGAGGGTTCTGGTGCCGTCTCTGAAAGCGATCGCACCGGTGGGTGTTCCTGAGTTGGGCACGCTCGCCTGAAGGTTCGCTGTGAATGTGACTGGGCGGCCTGCCGTAATAGTCGTTGCGCTGGTAACGATGCCGATGCGCGTCCCCCCCGGTTGTAGAGGAGGCTGATCGCGGAACCTCCCGGTCGTCCTGACACGACGACGTCCGGCGCACCATCTCCATTGAAATCGCCGACTTGAAGAAGATCAGCGCCTCGCGCAGCGTAGTGTTGCGCCGCGCCGAGAGTGCCGTTGCCCGCTCCAGGGAACCAGAGGAGATCACCACTCTCTGCGCCTACCAACACGTCGTCGTCGCCGTTGCCGCGCAGACTCGCGGTCGCGAGAGAGATGATCGGAGAACCAGCCGGGTAGTAGCGAGCAGACGCGAAAGTTCCGTCTCCATTGCCGAGCAGCACACTTAGTTGATTCGCATCAGCAATTACCAGGTCAATCTTCCCGTCCCGGTTAAAGTCAGCGAACGCAACCTGAAACGGACCGTCGCCCACCGAGTATGATTTCGCTGCATTGAATGTCCCATCTCCGCGGCCTAACAAAACACTGATGGAGTCGTTCGACTGATTGACGGCTACCAGATCTTGCTTGCCATCTCGGTTCAGGTCACGCACGGCGAGGGCAACAGGATGGCCTGCAGCCGGATAGCTGACGGGTGGCTTGAAGTTTTGGCCGCCCGTGCCAAGCTCGATCTGGATTTCACTTCCGTCAATCAGCGCTAAATCTGACTTGCCGTCGCGATTGAAATCACCGACTGCAAGGACGGTCGCATTCGTCGTCGGAGACGTGCCACCTACAATTGTCAAGTTACCGTGACCGTCATTCAGGTATATATCCTGGCTTTGCGGAGGTCCGAAAAACGAACCTAACACCGCCGCATCCAGGTTGCCGTCGCCATTGAAGTCTCCTATTCCGGGGCTCGAGGTTGGAGGATTATAGAGAAAGAAGTCACCAATCTTGTTCAATGGGGTTCCATTGCTGCTGAGGATCGAAACCCCGTCGCCGATATCGTACTTGCATCCGGTGGAACCGATCGCAATCAGATCTGGAATGCCGTCGTGATTCAAATCCACAGGCGGCATGATAATGCCAGGGTATACCGAGAGCTCAACTGCACTTGCAGCGTGAAACGTGCCCCCCGGCTGGGCAATCACTGTGGCTACGCGGCCCTCGCTTACAATCGCCAAGTCTGGTCTTTTATCACCATTTAAGTCACCGTCGAATAGGTTGCTAAAGTAAGCGGTCGAAAGGCCCGTTTTGTAACTAACCGCCGGCGCCAGCTTGCCAGCGCCCGGGTTCAGTAAAACGCTAAACGAATCACTGAACGCGTTAAAGGTCACAATATCCGGCTTACCATCCCCATTGAAATCATTGATCACGGCAGCCGAAGGCACGACGCCAACGGAATAGATTTGTCCAGCGCCGAAAGTTCCGTCGCCATTGCCTGGCAAGACGTAAACGCCTGATCCTCCGGGGCAGCCTTGATATGCGGCAAAACCATCCGTAGGGACAATCAGATCAAGCTTCCCATCGCCGTCTAAATCTGCACTTAGCAGTGCGGTCGTGAACGGTGAGGTAGCAGTAAAAGGTGACCCAGGGCGAAAACTTCCGTCTCCGTTTCCGAAGGCGGTTTGGAACGTAGTGTCCTCGTCATTCACGACCAGGTCAGGCAGACCATCCCCGTTGAAGTCTCCTACGACCATTGTGAATTGAGCAGCCGAGAATCCCGAGCTAGCAACGGGAGACGCAAAGGTGCCGTTTCCTTTGCCAAGTAGTGTGACAAGGCTGCCGTTTTTTGCGTTGGCCATGACCACGTCAAGATTGCTGTCTTTGTTGAAGTCACCCGTTGCTGCTATGCCGCCCAGGCCACACGCAGAGCAGGCGAACGAAGTACTAGTGCTAAATCCATGCGTTGCTGTTCCGAGCATTGGGAGGATGCGGCTCGTCGCGGGTTGAAACAAGATCAGATCCAGCCGGCCATCGTGATTGAAATCGCCGGAGGCGAGCACAATATAGCTCGGCGGCAATGTCGCCATGGCAATTGCTTTGCCGAAACTGCCCTTACCATCTCCGGGAAGATAGGAAACCGTCAACGCGGTAGTAGTTGAGGTCGCGAAGGATGCCACAACGAAATCCAGTTTGCCGTCGCCATTCACATCGCTCTCGGCGATCGCCACTGGGGATGTCCCGACTAGTGGAATGCCACCGGGCGTTGGTGCAAAGCGGCTAGTAAGTTGAGCCGTCGCGTTAGTGCCTGCCACTCCGAGGATGATGAAGAGGCCGAACACTGACAGAAATAATCGCGGAGAAGATGAGTGCGCGGGGGAGGAGGAGATCATGAGGAACCTCGGAGAAAGACAGTCTGATTCACCGGGCCCGGGCAGGACGTACAGCGTCACAGGAAAATACTTCATTCCTAAACTGCAGTCAACGAGTATTGCAATCAAAACGCGGTTGACCTGATCAAACGCCAGGAGCTAGCCCGCAAGGTGCAGACAAGGCGTGCCGCAACTCGCTTAAAATGCTTGCTCGGCGGGTCGCGGGTTATGCAGGGCACATGAAAGAATGAATAGTAGGTTGCAACCTACCATGGCCCTGTCGCCAGGTTTCTGGTGAGTGCCAAATCGAGAGAGATCACATGCCAAGAGCAGCGCAGCAGACGCTGAACCAAACCAGCCGGCAACGCAACTATTGGATGATTGTAGGCATGTGGGTCATCATGCTCCTCATGGGAGGGGCGGCACGTTCGCAGACCACCGATACCACAATGCTTACTCTGCCCAATATGCCGCTGCACGATCCGTGGATGCTGGCCAACGAGACTGACAAGATGTACTACCTTTACACGTCCAACGTCCCTGCCATGTCCGGCGTGAGTGGTGTGGGAACGATGGTGTATCGAAGCCGGGACTTGAAGCACTGGGAGCTTCCGGTGGTTGTGTTTACCACCTCGGAAATGCAGTGGGCGCAGAAGGGTGCGTGGGCTCCCGAGGTGCATCGCTGGAAAGGAAAGTACTACCTATTCACCACGGTGCATGACGACACAAAACCGCTGCCGCCGGGCCGCAATGCTGTGCGACCGACGTATCGCCGGGGGACGATCAGCGCGGTGAGCGACACTCCGTTAGGACCGTTCCATTCGCTCAATCCCAAAGGTCCGCTTCCTCCTGACGACTTCATGACGCTTGACGGCAGCCACTATGTGGATCCCGGCGGGAAGCCGTGGCTCGTGTACGCGCATGAGTGGTTGCAGAAGACGGACGGCACCATGGAGGCTGTGCGGCTTGCCGATGATCTCTCGAAGCGCGTGGGCGATCCCATCTTTCTCTTCAAGGCGTCGGATGCTCCCTGGCTGGATGAAGGAGTGACTCCTTCGACGATGTCGATGCAGTATGTTACCGACGGGCCGGAACTGTATCGCACAGGCGATGGGCATCTACTGATGCTGTGGTCGAGTTACTCCCACGATGACAAGTACATTCAGACGATCGCGAGGTCGAAGTCTGGCTCCATCGAGGGTCCATGGGAACAGCTCGCACCGCTGGTGTATGAAGACAGTGGCCATGGCATGCTGTTCCATGTTTTCGATGGCTCGCTCATGCTCATTCTGCACAGACCCTTCCATAACGCACACGGGAAGATCTATGCGATGAAGGACGACGGCGATCATCTTGAGGTGGTTGGGGAGCGAAGAGATCTGGACTCTTTTTGAGGGAGGTTGTGCTAACGCGCGCTTGCGTTTGCTCCGGCCAGGCGGCGACGCGGGCGTGCCCGCGGCTCCTTCCTGGTATGTCCTTGTCAGGAGAATCCGGTCGGATTTTCCGACGGCCCGACATTTTGCCGAATCTTTTATGGCATAAGAGCAACAGAAAACCGATGGTTGAAGACTTAACGAAACTACTTACTGTTAAGAGGATCGTTTCGACTCAGCCACCCTAAATTTAGGTATTAATCTACATCTGACCGAGATTGCAGTCACAAACCAGCGTAGATGAGCGAATGCAATCCGCTCGTCGGACACTGGCCGACTTTTCATTACCGATTTTCGATGAGTGCATTGGCGATTTGGCACTCCTTGAGAATCCGCAGCAAGTCAATTGGTCGAAATCACTTGTCCATGAAACTGTGCGAGTTCAACAGGTCGATGCAACACCATCTGAGTGAGAGGTCTCACAGGAGGTGGTGTTTATGTCACAAGGGAAGCGAGTGGAGGTTTCCGCGGCGCAGCGGACAGAGATCTGGCGGCGTTGGAAGGCGGGAGAGTCGTTGCATGAGATCGGGCGAGCATTCGGCCGCAAACATACCTCCATTCATCTGCTGTTATCGCATCATGGCGGGATCGTTCCGGCCGTCCGTCGGCGCTCACCCCAAGCGCTCACGTTAGCGGAGCGAGAGGACATTTCGCGAGGAATCGCTTCCGGCTCATCGATTCGTGCGATTGCCACCCGCCTTTCCCGAGCAACCTCAACGGTGAGCCGGGAGGTCGCCCGTCATGGTGGCCGTTCTGAGTACCGAGCGGGCGAAGCTGATGGTGAAGCCTGGGGGTTGGCTCTGCGACCTAAGCAGTGCCTACTGGCCACCCATGAGCGGTTGCGAAACATCGTCGTCAGTAAACTGATGTTGGACTGGTCGCCGGAACAGGTTTCCGGATGGCTAAAGATCCAGTATCCCAAGGACGAGAGCCTGCGCGTGTCCCACGAGACCATTTACCGTAGCCTCTTTATTCAAGCGCGTGGAGTATTGAAAAAAGAGCTCATTGGGCACCTTCGATCCAAACGCCTCATCCGCCGCTCGCAGCACTCGAGCAAGGGTGGACATGCACAGGGTCAGATCGTCGAGGCCATCTCGATCCGGGAAAGACCAGCGGAGGTCGAGGACCGAGCGATCCCAGGACACTGGGAGGGCGATCTCATCAGCGGCACCAAGAACAGTCACATCGTGACCCTGGTGGAACGGCACTCACGCTTCACCACGCTCATCAAGGTGCGCAGTAAAGAGACGACCGTTGTCGTCGCCGCACTAAGTCGGCACATTCGTAAACTCCCCGTCTCCCTGCGCCGCTCGTTGACCTGGGACCGGGGACACGAGATGGCCCAACACAAAACCTTCAGTGTGGCCACCGATGTGAAAGTCTACTTCTGTGATCCCCACAGTCCCTGGCAGCGCGGCACAAACGAAAACACCAACCGGCTGCTGCGGCAATACCTGCCTAAGAAAATGGACCTGTCACGGTATACGCAGTCGGAGCTGGACAAGATAGCGCTCCGCCTCAACCAACGACCGCGAAAAACTCTAGAGTTCCAGACCCCTGCTAGTAAACTGCAAGCAAGTGTTGCGTCGACCTGTTGAACTCGCATGGTTTATCGTCCAAGTGGATCGCTTCGTTATTGACCGCCATGCCGAGTTGAGTGTGAAACCTTGCGAGGCGTGGTCACTGCTCCCCGCTCCCTTCGGGCAGTCGGCGCGAGATTGGGCCGGGCGATATGGCGGCCGCGGGGGTTGCATCTCTCGTCTGTGGTGAGGGAAACCCGTCTGAACTGCATTTAGCTATAGTCCAGACGGGTCTGTCGCGGTTTGGGAAACTATTCTCTCTCGGACACGAAGACTGCGGTTGTGAGGGCGGGGACGGTAACGGATCCCGCTTTGGAGTCGTAAGTGGTTTGGCGGGTGGCGGGGTCGCTAGAGCTCTTCTGGACGGGGTGAAGCTTGAGCTTGAGGCCCTGGAGGCGTCCGTCGGTGAAAGTGGTTTGGGAGTTGGCCGCGTTGAAGACTACAACAATGTGCTTGTACTGGCCGTAGTCGCCGCCATTGGCGTCGAGCTTCATAACGATGAGGCCGGGGGTCTGGCTTTGTCCAGTGTTGAGGAAGGTCAGGTTCTGCTGGACCTCATTGAATGTGGGCATGCGGAAGAGGTCAGAGCTGTAGCGGATCTGCAGCAGTTCCTGGAAGGCGTCGCTGCTGTAGGCGATGTTGACGGGCTGCGGGGTGTAGGCGGCGTTGCTGAGCAGTGGCGTCATGATCGGCCACTGGCTCTGGTTCTGGCTGGCGATGGGCAGGCCGATACCCCAGTTGGCGGTCTTGCCGCTCCAGTCGATCTTGTTGAACCAGTCTCCGGAGTCGTAGCTGTTCTGGTCCATGTCTTTCGAGCGGAGGAGGTCGTCTCCGGCCTGGAAGAAGGGAAGGCCTTCGCCGAGGGTGACGAGCGCCATGCCCATGATCTGGCGGCGGGCGCGGGTGGCGATGGAGTCATCGAAAGATGACTTCAACTGCACGGCGTCGAAGAAGTCCTGGTTGTCGTGAACGGAGCAGTAGTTGATGGCTTCGATGGGGCTCTTGGTGTATCCGGTGGGCTGGCCGTTGTAGTTGACTGCGGCTCCGGTCACGGTGGCTCCGGTGTGGTCGGAGAAGGTGTAGTCGCGCAGGTTGCCGGTGAGGCCGACGAGGATCCAGTCGGAGTAGAGTCCGAGCTGGGCCAGCTGGGCTGGGTGAAGGCGGGTTGGCGTTGGTGTAGTCGCTGGAGTCGGTGAAGAGTCCGGTGGCAAGGCCTTGCACGCGCTCGTCGGTGAAGGGGCTGCCGCCGCGGATGCCGTCACGGATGCGATCGTTGAAGGAGCCGATGCCGTATCCATACAGATTGATCTGCGAGGCGTTGGGGCCGATCTGGTTGTTGGCGGTGTCTCCGAAGTTGAAGCCTTCGCCGTAGAGGTAGATCTTGGAGCCGTCGACGCCGTCCTCAGGCGTGAGCGCGGCGAGGGCCTGCTTGATGTGCTTCATGTTGTAGAGGAAGTGGAAGCTCATGATGTCGAAGCGGAAGCCATCGATCTTGTACTCGGTAGCGTTGAGGACAATGGTGTCGATCATCAGCTTTTCCATCATGCGGTGCTCGCTGGCGGTGTCGGGGCAGCAGGAGCCTGTCTTCGAGATTGCCGTTGGCGTCGAGGCGGTGGTAGTAGTTCGGGACGACCTCATCGAGGTTGGAGTTGGGGCCTTCGCCGGCAGCGTTGGTGTGGTTGAAGACGACATCCTGCACGACGCGCAGGCCGGCGTGGTGCAAGCCTTCGACCATGGTGCGGTATTCGCGGACGCGGTTATCGGGATTGATGGCGTAGCTGCCTTCGGGTGTCATGTAGTGGACGGGGTCATATCCCCAGTTGTAGGCGTCGCTGCTCTGGATCGCAGCTACCGCTGCTTGCTGCTGGGTGCCATCGGGCGGGTATCCGGAGAGGTCACCGGTGAACTGCCAGGTGGTCTTGTCTTCGTTGATGCTGGCGAAGTGGAAGGACGGGAGGATGTGGACGGCCTTGAGTCCGGCGTTGGCGAGGGAGCGGAGGTGCTTCATGCCGTCGGAGTTCTGGTCGGTGAAGGCGTCGTAATATCCGCGGTGGGAGGCGGGGACGGTGAGGTCGTTCACGCTGAAGTCGCGGATGTGCAGCTCGTAGAAGCTGAGGTCACTGAGGCTGCGCAGTGGCGGTGAGTCGTCGTGATCCCAGCCGGCGGGCTTGGTTTCGTCGGAGTCGAGGTCGGTGATGCGGCTCTTGGTGCCGTTGAGGGCGATGTCGATGGAGTAGGGATCGGTGGTGACGTTGGCGTCGACGGCGGAGTCGGACGGTACCCACACCTTTACGCTGTACAGGTAATACTTGTCGCGCCAGTTGGGATTGCCGCGTGCGACCCAGACGCCGTTGTGGTTATGCATGGGGATGACGGCGGAGGGTGAGGTGTCAGAGGCGTTGTTGAAGATTTCGAGCGAGACGCTCTTGCGCGGTGGGCGCCCAGAGCTTTAGCTTCACGATCGCAGTTGTCGTCGTCGGCCCAGTCGCGCCAGCCGTGGTCGTCGTCGTGATGGAAGACGACGCCGAGGCGGCCGGGGTAGTAGTAGAGGTCGTCCAGGGCTCCGGCGAACTGGATGCCGGTGGCGTATTTCAGGGCTCCGGTCTGGTCGATTGCGGAGAAGGCGAGCTGTCCTTTGAGGGCGGTCTGGATTTCGGAGAGTTGAACGCTCGATGGGATGGTAAGGACGGTGTAGCTGCTGAGCTGCGGATAGCGGAGGAGTTCGTCGGGAGTGAGGCTGCCGCCGGGAGTGAGCGGGATGTTGGTGCCTCCGGTGATGCCGGTTGGCGTGACGGAGAGGCCTCCGGTGAGGCTGTAGCTGAGGGTGTAGGTGGATCCGGACTGCGCGAACTGCGGCTGGATGGCGAGCCGCTGGCGGTCAAGCCAATAGGCCTGCTCGACGTTGAGGAGGCTGGCGAGGATCTGTTCGGGAGTGGGAACGGAGGTGAATACCGTCGCGTTGCCGGAGATCACCCAGGCCTGGTTGGAGGTGCCGACGTTCAGGTGCATGTCGGGGCCGGGGTCTTTCACGCCGGTTGAGATGTTGTGCACGATGAAGCCGAGGTCGTGCGGGCTGGCGGAAAGCTTGATGTCGAAGTAGGCGCCGTAGGAGTCATAACTGGTGACGAAGGTGAGGCCGTCGTTGAAGTCGCCCGTGTATTCGGCGGTGTCGGCGAAGGCGTAGACAGACCAGTTGGAGTAGTTGCCGTCGGGGCGGAAGTAGTGGATGCGGGCGTATCCGGGGAGCAGCGCATTGGGATTGTTGACGTCGATGGGCTCGTTGTAGAGCTTGCCGATTCCGGAATAAGCCCAGTATTCGTTGCCCATGGTGGACGGGTTGACGAATTCGTTGGGCCCGGGATCTTTCTGGTCGCCGCCGGGCGCGGTGGGATTGTGAATGATGAGACCGACGTTCTGCGCGCCGGAGGTGACGCCGACGTCAAAGTACGCCCCGTAGCTGTCGGTTCCGCTGACCTGCACGGGGCCGCCACCGTAATTGCCGGTGTCTTCGGTGGTGTCGAAGAAGGCGTAGACGGTCCATCCAGTGTAGGTGGCATCGGGGCGGTGGTAATGGATGCGGATGTGACTCGCGGGGATGGGCGGATCGGCCTGGGCGGAGGCTGGAGTGGCTGCGAAGAAGCCAAGGAGAAGCACGAGGAGGGAAGACGCAGCCCGGCACACGAGGCGGCCTGTTTTATTGATGCTCATTTTGGAGTCTCCTAAAATGTCGTTCGGCTGGTTGTCGTGTCGGCGCAGTCGTTCGGCGCTCGTCTGAAGGGCCTGGTTTCAGCGGCGCTCACATTATGCGAACAGAAGGTGAGGTGTCAAGGGACCGATGGGCCGAATTATGCGGCGCCTTGGATTGTTTGCTTCCGCAAGAGGATCTCGCTGACGACCTACTCGAATGCGTCCGTGCACCTCGCTTTATCATGAACGATAGCGTCCTTTATCATTCAGTGCTTGTTTGGCACCTTATAGCCCTTTCTTTGAAACGCTCAACTTCCGAGTTGCCCGTCATCCGTGAGGCACACGGAAGTGAGTCACACGAACCTGGTGACTGGCTAGACCGTTTAAGACGTGACCGCGCTCGCGGCACTTAACAATGGTCTCTATTTCTCATCCCACCTGGATCAGCACCCGGAAGCTGGGGGGTGACATAAAAAGAGCTATTGCCCTGACGCGCGGCACGTGCAATTAACCTCTGTGTACCTATTCACGATGGAAAGCAGCGCCCGAATGCAAGCAGCAACTTGGGCGATCCTTGAATGCGAATCTTCCGCCGGAGCAGCGCCCATACGAGATTGACTTCCTTGCGTACAAACCGCAGCCAGGTCTCGGTATCGGCAGTAAGTCGCAGATCAGCTTGCCCATGGTGCCCTTCGGAAACCTGCAACTCTTCGTCTCGAATCGTGACTGTTGCTTTCACTTCGTCGCGACCGGTGAAGGTGAAGTGATAGATAGCGTTAAGGCCTTTTGACTGACCTTTCTGGAAAACGAAGTTCAAGCCTCGCAGGAAGGAGCGAATGGTTCCTTGGCCGGCTAGTCCGTTTGACACACGCTTGGTGCTTTTGTGCGGAAAGCGCCGCGCTACGAACTCTTCGGCGTCAGAATTGGGAACAACGTAGACCGTCTCAGGTTTGTTCTGCAGCGGGCGAACGACATCGTCCAGAAATTGCTTGCGGTTCGTGAGGAAGGGAGCGATTACGTCCTCACCCGCAGGGCATACCGCCATGCAATAAGCGGCTTTGTAGTTGGCGCCGAACGACAAGCTCTGCCACATGGAGACCGTCTCGGCCCCTGAGACATTCTTACGATAATCGTGTGCGCTTTTGCTATCCGCGATCTTCTCCACCCAATCACTGAATCCGCCCATGAACTCGCGGTAATTGTGGGTGTAGCAAGCGGAGAAATTGAACTGACCGTCTGGGCTGATCGCACCTGTCGGGCAGGCGGCAACGCATAGCTTGCATTCCAGGCAGGGGTTATAGACGAGCGGGTGTGAATATTCGGAGACTTCTGCATTCACCAGTACCGTTCCCAGCAGAATGAAATTCCCGAACTTGGGATGAATCACGTTGCGATGAATCCCCATCTGTCCGAGGCCCGCCGCTACCGCCACAGGCTTATGGGAGATCACCCACATTTTTGATCCCCAACGATCAGCTTCCATTGGAAATCCAACAGCTCCGCCGTTGATCGCGCTAATCCCAACCTCTTCCAGTGCCGAGACGATTCGGCGGGCCACTTCGTTGGTTTCGTCTGTCGTGTGATGGAATTCGAGATTGGAGATTGAGCGGGCTGGTGTCCGGATGTTCTCCCGGTTCATACGGCAGACAACACTGATGAGCGTTTTCGTTTTCGGAAAGACTTCCTCAATTTCGGCTCTCTGATCGGCAATCTCGGGCCGACCGCGCTCAACAAAACCCACATCGTCTGCTCCCGCATCCAGGCACAACTGCCGGAGCCAAGCTGCATCAAGGACCTGATCCCTGGGGACTTCACCCCGGTTCGCCCTTTCCTGGTAATAATGCTTCACGCTTGGATGTTCAGACAATTGCGCCACGAATGTTCTCCTTTGTCCCAACTGGGCAGCGGCGTCCAAATCCGTCAGCTGGAGCCGACCTATACCCCGACCGGAACCAGCTTCTTAGACGCCTTCCAGAGCTGCCTGTTGATGAAATCCGGTGCGAGCCGGCGCAGGAACGCAAGCTGTTTGGACTGCCCCGGCCGGATCTCCAGGGTCCCCGCCTTCAACAACGCAAAGGATTGCTTCACCAGTTCATCCGTGGTGATCACGGTGCCACCGCCCTCAGCAAGCTCTGTCGTCATGTCGGTCTTCACCGCAGGAGGCATGAGCTCGATGACCTCCACTCCGGTTTCTTCCAATTGGAACCGCAGCGACTGGGTGTAGGAGTGGATCGCGGCCTTGGTAGCGCAGTAGATTGGCGCCGCTGGCAGCGGCACAAAGGCGAGCCCGGAGGACACGTTGATCACTGTGCCCTTATTGCCCGTGAGGACGTCAATGAGCGCGGAGGTCGTTCCAACGACGCCGCCCACGTTGACGTTCATCTCCGTCATTAACCCGGTCAGGTCGGCGGCCGGGGACTTGAGGTTCTTGTAGAGGAGGATGCCCGCATTGTTCATCAGCACGTCGAGCTTGGGAAAATCCGACTTCACGCGCGCCGCGAGGGCGGCGATTTGCGCCGGGTCCGCGACGTCGCTCTGGATCGTGTGGAGCTTGGGATACTTCGACTTCACCTGATTAAGCACAGCCTGACGCCGACCAGTGACGATGACTTCATTGCCTAGTTCGAGAAACTTCAGGGCGAAGGCCAGACCGATACCGGCTGAGCCCCCGGTGATAAGGATTGTGCGGCCAGTGAGTTTCATAAGAGTCCTTTCGTGACTGCCATGGATAAGATTACGAACATAATCCAACTGATTCAAAAAAAATCAAAAGCTGCGCAAAAGATGATCTCGCATATCGGCCAGCACCTTGTGCCTGTCAGCAGACTCAGTAAAAATGCGGGCGACAGACACGGCACCGACCATCGCAGCAAAAATGACCACGAAGTTCCGCTCCCGCTCTGCTGCTGTCCGTCCCGGCATGAACTCCACCCAACGGTCCGCCCGATCTTTGATCAAGCCGGAGATTCGTTTTCTGACACCGAGTTTGGCGCGCGCCATTTCAGGCGCTAAAGCCGCCACCGGACAACCGGAATCGGGATGGTCACAGTGCTCGGGTGAGAGGTACAGGCGAACGAGATCCTTCCACCTGTCCTCGCGCGGTACGTTTTGCAAGGAGGAATAGATCTTCTCGCTAGATTCCGAGAAACCTTCCGCAATAGCGTCGGCGAGAAGCTCATCCTTGCTCCGAAAGTGCTTGTAAAAGCCACCGACGGTGAGGCCCGACGCCTGCATAACGCTTGCGACGCCGGGACCCCTCAATCCCTCAGCGCGGAGCTTGCGAGCGGCGTTTCGCACAATACGATCGCGGGTTCGCGTCTTATGTTCCGGTTCGTAACGCATATTAGTTTGTTGGATTATATATATAATCCACAGATTCACAATGTTTTGGTTGGCAAGCAGCGCTGGCCATTTACGCTTTGAGTCGTTTCCGAGTGAATTGTCGGCAATACGGAAGTCAGCCAAAAACAGCCCTTGGGAAGCCTCTGCGGCCGAGTTGTCCAAGCAAAGGA